>CAVQFQ010000001.1:0-15925 GCA_963711835.1 uncultured delta proteobacterium
TTAGATTGTTACATCTCTTAGTCTGAGAATTTATCTCTAACTTTCCAAAATTAGGTGTAGGGGGGTCCTATTTTTTATGTTGTCCAAAGGGTGACTAAGAGCCCCTAATCCGGCCCGAATAACTAAGTTTATTTTAGAGCAGGGCATTCACCCCAGCCCATTTCCAGCTCGGGTGTAGGCCTGTTGCCAAAACACTATCTGATTTTGGCCCGGTCCGCCGCGGCGGAAAGCTCATGGCTTGGGGGTGGACAACATAAAAAATAGGACCCCACTACACCATTTCATCAGGACTTTAAAAAAATTTCAAATATCTTTAGTTAGGTTATTAGTATTCCTTTATTTTTTATATAGCAAGGGCCGGGCCGGGTCAAGGGGAATCCTGTTCTTTGGCGGAAAGAAGATTTGAACCCGTTCCTTCTTATCGGAATTCCTGCTAATTCCTGGAGATAGGTTGGGGCCGGGGAGAGATTAGAGATTTTTTAAATAGCGGTCCCGGTTGTTCAGAAAATCCCGGTAGATTTTAAAGTAGTCGGTATCTTCATAATTCATTTCCCGGATCGGTATGGCATCGAAACTGAAAATAGTGGCCTCAGGATAGGAGAGCAGAATAGGGGAATGGGTAACAATAATAAATTGGACCTGGCCGCCGGCGCTGGTTTCCTTTAGAATTTTCAAGAGCTCGATCTGCCGTTTCGGCGAAAGGGCATTTTCCGGCTCGTCTAAGAAATAGATGCCTTTTTTCCGATAGGTGCTGTTAAAATATTGAATATGCCTTTGACCATGGGACCGGGCGATAAGGGAGTCGCCCCCGTAATAGTTGAAGAGGGCCGGACTGGGCTTGGCCCATTCGTCCAGGCACTCGGCAAAATAGCGGAAGATTTCGGAATCGAAGTAAGATCCCGGAACCCTTTCGTGGACCCACTCCACCTTCAGGTATCTATAAAGCTCTTCGGCCTGGGGATTGTTGTAAAATACCTTTCTCTGATAGCCTTCTTCATCCCGCCAGATATGGATGGAACACCTCTTGGCCATGGCCTTGAGCAGGGTGGATTTGCCGGTTCCATTCTCGCCGATAAAGAAGGTAATGGGCTTGTCGAAGACCAAGGATTCCGTCTGGTTGAAAATCTCCAGCTCGAAAGGATAGCAGTCCCGGGAGGGAAAAGAATTGCTTAGTATTTTAATTTCTCGGATATGCATCTTTCCTCCGATAAGAGGTTGGGCGGAGCCGGCTTATTTCATCATCGAAGGCAGGATGGTGACGATCTGGGGGAACAGGGTCAGGAGGCCGACGACGATGAAAAGGTCGACCAGGAAAAAGGGCACAAAGCCCCTGAAGATATCATCCATGCTCAAATGAGGGGCCACCCCTTTTAAAACGTAAGCCTGTATGCCCACCGGCGGGGTGATCAGGCCTATTTCCAGCATCTTGACCACAATGATCCCGAACCAGATGGGGTCAAAGCCAAGTTTGACCATGGGAGCGAAGATAAAAGGAATGGTCAGAAAAAGCAGGCCCAGGGCATCCATGAAGCAGCCCAGAATCAAATAGACGCCGATGATGCCGGCAAAGATCAGCATGGGATGGATGGGAAGTTCTACAATGAATTCCGAAAAAGCTATGGGCAGACGGGTCAGGGCCAGAAAGCGGACGAAGATATAGGCCCCGAGGATAATCATGAATATCGAGGAATAGACCTTAAGGGATTCGTAGGTAACTTCCCTAAAGGCCTTCCAGTTGACTCTTTTCATGATCAGGGCCAGAATCAGGCTGGCGCAGGCCCCGACCGCCCCGGCCTCCGTTGGGGTGAAAACCCCGGCATAGAGGCCGCCGATGATGGTTGTAAAAACAATCCCGATCCCGATGGTTCCTTTCAAACTGACCAATTTTTCTTTCCAGGAAAAGCTCTCTCCGGCTGGGGCCAGGCTGGGGTTGAGTTTCACTCGAACGATAACCAGAACAATAAAAGCCAGCATGGAGAGGATGCCCGGCAGGATGCCGGCAATCAGGAGCTTGGCTACATTTTCCTCGGTGATCACCCCATAGAGCACCAGCAGGATGCTGGGCGGGATCAGGGCATCTAGAGGGCCGCTCATGGCCGCCGTACCGGCGGCCAGCTTCCGGTCATAGCCGTGGCGTTCCATCTCCGGCAGGCACAATTTACCTATCGCCGCCGTGGCGGCCACGCTGGAGCCGCTGCAGGCCCCGAAGAGGGCGCCGCCGATCAGGGTGGCCACAGCCAGCCCTCCGGGCATTTTGCCCACCCATCGGTAGGCCGTTTCATAGGCATCCCGGGCAAAACCGGCATGAAAGGCAATGTAGCCCATGAAGATAAACATGGGAATGACGGACAAGAGCCAGTTCGAGACGGCGCTGTAGGGCAACTGGTAGAGGGCATTCAAGGCCACCGGCCAGCCTCGGATGGCCCAGATGCCGGCAAAACCGACCACGCCCATGCCGATCCCGATCGGCACCCCGATGACCATCATAAAAACAAAGACAAGGAATCCGAGTATTCCGATCCAGGTCGGGTCAAGGGCGGGCAAGGGGAGACTCCTTTAGGGTTAACGACTTAAGCCCATTTTTAATATCGATCAAATAACGAAGACAAACCAGAAAAGATCCCAGGGGAACCAGGACCTTGGCCGGAAAAAGAGGGAAGGGGATCACCCCAAAGGTGGTTTCCCAGAATGTCCAGGCCTTGATGGCGGCCAAGGTTCCCTGCCAGGTGATCAAAACGAAAAGAAAGAATCCTACCAGGTAGGTGAACAAATCAAAAACCAATTTGGTTCGCTTCTTAAAATAGGAAAGGAAGATATCTACATTGATATGCCCTTTGAGGGCCTGGGTGTGCGCCAGGGACAGATATAATAGGGCCACCATCATAAACTCGGTCAGTTCCGTAGTGCCTTGGACCGGTTTACTGAAGAAGAACCGGCCCAGGACGTCGGTCGTCACCAGCAGCATCATGGCCACTATCAGGATGCCCCCGCCGATGGCGGTCAGGTATTTTTCAAAAGTTGCGAACATGGTAAGAAAAGAAGGGTTCAAGGGGTCGAGGGGTCAAGGGTTCGAGCGAAAAGACCAAAAATCCGTGAACCCCGGACCCCTCAAGCAGTCCGTTATTTTTTCTCGTACTTCTTATAAAGCTTTTCGAAATCCTCGATTATTTTCTTGCCGTCCACCCCCATCTTGCTCATCTTGGCCAGATAATCAGTTACCAGGAAGTTGGCCGATTCCTTCCACTTATTGTATTGGGCCGGGGGCAGTTCGATAATTTTCACCCCTCCATCCCGAAGGGCTTTCAATTGTTTGGAAATTTCCTGCTCGCAATGCTTGGCGATGGCCTTGGGGTAATAGTCCCGCCAGGTTTCTTCATAGATCTTCTGAACATCCGGAGGAAATTTGTTCCAGACATCCAGGTTCATCCAGGTGTTTACAATCAGGGTATTGGCCAGGGGAGTCAGGGTAAAGAACTTACAGAAGTCATGAAATTTATAAGGGACATGCACATAGAGGTAACCCACGGTTCCATCGATGACCCCGCGGGCCAGCCCCTCGGTCACCTCATAGAAGGTCATAGGAACCGCCGTAGCGCCCAGTGAACCCATCCATTTGGCGGTGGCGCCCACGGCCCTGAATTTCAATCCTTTAAAATCGCCCAGGTCGTCCAGGGGTTTTTTACTGATCAGGGTAGTGGGATAACCGAAGGTGCTCAGGAATTTAACCCCCTGCTTGTCAAACTCCGCTTTCAACTGGGGATTGGTCAGGGCCATCTCATTCCAGGCCTTCATCACCCCGGTCAAATCCGGACCGCCGAGAAACATCAGTTGCGAAAACTGCCAGATGGGGAAACGGCCCGGATGGTAGACCACATCCGGAGCCCCTCCGAGATCGCAGGTGCCGGCTTTGATGGCCTCCAAAGAATCCTTGGCTTTGACTAAGGATTCGGACCAGTAAAATTCATGCTTGACCCGCCCCCCGGTCCGTTTCTCTATTTCCAGCATGGTTTCCTTGGTGGCATCGGTCCGGGCCGTACCCTCCTTGGAAGGATCGGAGTATTTCAGGATGATTGGCTTGGTTTGGGCCGAGCCCTGAGAAGGGGCCAGCAGAAAAAAGGTTAGCAAAGAAACGAGCAGCAACAAAGCAACGGCCAAAAAATGTTTGTTTCGCATGTGTTCCTCCTTTCATTTAAATAACCGGACTGGGCCGGACTGTCTGATTCTCAGGTATTCCCGCAGTCAGGGAATCACCCTGGAGCTGTTTTCCGATTTTTGGGCTGCATCGGGGTAGGGGGAAAAGATACCGGGAGTCTTTTTTACATTGGGATTCTCTGGTTTGCCGCACAGAAACAGCGAATTCGGCTTACTAAGAATTTAGTTAAATTTTTTATTAAATTTATGTACAATGGGTCTGGCTTGTCAATAAAAAAATAGCCCGCCCGGCGGTTTCGAATCAAAAAATATATTCCAAAATATTTGAATAGTAAAACAAAAAGAGATCGAAAGGGGATTTATGTCACGAAAAATATTCACCGAGGACCATGAGATATTCCGCACGGCTTTTCGCAAGTATCTGGAAAAAGAAGTCGTTCCCCATCTGGACGAATGGGAAGCTCAGGCCGAGGTGCCCCGCAGCGCCTGGAGGAAAATGGGGGAGCAGGGTTATCTCTGCCCCTGGCTGGAAGAAAAATACGGAGGTTCGGGCGCCGATTTCCGCTATTCGGTAATTATCAACGAAGAAATGAGCCGGGTCCGGGCCATGGGTTTCTCCGTTTCCCTGCATAATGACATTGTCGTCCCTTATCTTGAGGCCTACGGGACCGAGGATCAAAAGAATCAATGGCTGCCCGGTTGCACCACGGGAGAGATTGTTACGGCCGTGGCCATGACCGAACCGGGGGCCGGATCGGACCTGCAGGCCATCCGAACCCGGGCCGTAAAAGCAGGGGATGATTACCTCCTTAACGGCCAGAAGACCTTTATTACCAACGGCCATTGTTGCGATCTGGTTATTGTGGCCTGCAAGACCGATACGACGGCCAAACCGGCTTACAAGGGGATCAGCCTGATCGTCGTAGAGGCCGGGACGCCTGGCTTTGTCAAAGGGCGCAAACTTAAAAAAATGGGGCTGGGGTTTCAGGATACAGCCGAGCTTTTTTTCGAGGACTGCCGGGTTCCCCGATCCAATCTCCTGGGTGAGGAGGGCCGGGGATTTGTCTATCTCATGGAAAAACTGCAACAGGAACGGCTGATCGTGGTTTTGCGGTCTCAGGTGGCGGCGGAGATTATGCTGGAGCAGACCATCGCCTATTGCAAGAGCCGGGAAGCCTTCGGCCGGCCCATCAGCCGCTTTCAGCATAACACATTCAAACTCGTGGAGATGGCCACTGAGATCGAATTGGGCCGGACCTTTGTTGACGATTTATTGGCCGACCACCTGGAGGGGAAGAACATCGTCAAGAAGGTGTCTATGGCCAAGTGGTGGATTGCCGAGATGGCCAACCGGGTGGCCTACCAGTGCGTCCAGTTGCACGGCGGTTATGGCTACATGGACGAATATGAAATCAGCCGGTGGTACCGGGACATCCGGGCCGCCACCATCTATGCCGGGACCACCGAGATCATGAAAGGCGTCATCGCTAAGATGATGGATCTATAATCGCAGCCTGGCTTGAAATGCCGAAGCCAGGATAAAGGAAAGATTCGCCGTGGCGGAGCCTTCCGCCGATGAAACCGGAAAAAGCATCCCGGCCATCCGGAAAGAGGAGGGTATTATTTTGCGTTTAAATAGCCGAAGGAGAGATTGTTTCCCCAGATGAAATCCGACCCGGACCTGATCGCCCAGATCGATGAACTTGTTCCATCCCCGGTCAGTCGCGGTCGTAGGCGCCCCCCGAGGCATGAAAACCGGGACTGTTTTTCTGACCGCCCTTTTGGAGCAAGGATTTCCCGGGCCGATTTACCCGGTGAATCCCCAGGCCGAAGAAATCAACGGGCTCAAGACCTATCCCAAGGTGGCCGATATTCCCGGCCCGGTGGATTTGGCCATTGTCCTCGTGCCCCACTGGAATTCCCTGGCGGTCGTCAGGGAATGTGCCGCCAAGGGGGTCAAGGGCGCGGTCCTTTTCACCGCCGGATACACCGAGACCGGAACCGCGGAAGGCAAAGCCCTGGAGGAGGAACTGGTGCGCCTGGCGCGCCGGGCCGGGATGCGGCTTATCGGCCCCAACGGGATGGGCCTCTATTGTCCGAAAACAGGTCTTTCATTTTTCCCCGGGGTTTCCAAGGAACCCGGGCCGGTCGGAATCGTTTCCCACAGCGGCTCCCTGACCAATATCCTGGGGAGGCTGGCCTCCGGGAAAGGGATTCGTTTCAGCAAGGTGATCAGTTCGGGAAATGACGGCGATCTGACCGCCGCCGATTTTTTGACCTATTTGGGTCACGATCCGGAGACCGGTCTTATCGGCGCTTATATTGAAGGGATCAAGAACGGCCCGGCCTTTCTGAGGGCGCTGCAACAGGCCTCTCTGAAAAAGCCGGTGATTATCTGGAAGGTGGGTTTGACGCCGGAGGGCTCCCGGGCCTCGGCCTCTCATACCGGCGCCCTGGCCGGTTCTCGAAAGGTCTGGCAGGCGGTGGAACGTCAGGCCGGGGCAATTCCCGTAGTCGGGTTTGAGGCCTGGGTCGATGCCTTGATGGGTTTTTCCTTGTTGCCGGAAAATCTCGGCCGGAATCATGGCGGTTATTTCAGGCCCCGGCGGGCTGGCCGTATCGGCCGCCGAGGCCTGCGGGAATGAAGGACTCGGTCTGGCCTCCCTTTCCGAACCGACCCAGATCCCGGTTGGCCGAGTTTGTCCCCTCCACCGGCACCAGCCTGCAGAATCCCGTTGATGTGAGTCTGAGCGGCCATTTTGATCTGACCATTTTTAAACGAGCCGCCGAAATCGGTTGCCCGGGATCCCGGGGTCGATGCGGCTGGTGATTATCGGAGGCGGTCTGACCCCTGAGGATAATCAGACCTTTGTCCGATACATGATCGGGGTCCGGCAGGAATGCGGGAAGCCGCTGGTGATGGTCAGGATACCCGGTCGTGATTTCAACCTGAGCCGGCAATTTTGCCAGGCCGGAATTCCCTTTTTTGATTCGGCCGAGCGGGCCATGCGGACCTATGCCCAGGTTTTTCGATACCAGCGCTGGCGTCAAAAAAAGGCTGAATCAGAGCGGCTCTGAGACGTTACTTCTTATTGGCGGAAGTGCATGGGAATCGAACCCACCTGCCGCCCTCTCAGACGGCACACCGGATTTGAAGTCCCCAAGGTGGATCCGCTTCGCTTGATCCACCCTACTTTGTTTGGGCAGAGGGATTCCAGAAAGAATTTTTGTCGATGCCGAAGCGGGACAGGAGGGAATTGATAACGGGGACGCTGATTTCCGTGGATGGACCATGATTTTTAATTGAATACATAGGTCCTCTGTCAGAGCCCGGTTTTTCCGGCATTAACAGCAAGGTTTCAGATCCTTTCCCCCTTCCGGTCAGGACCTCGACTCCGTATGGTTTTAACCGCTGAAGTAGTTCCCGGAACGTCAACGGCCGCTTAGACATAGTACAATTCAGCGGCCTGGCAGGTTTTGGCGATGATCCAGGGCGGGACGGCCCCTCCGGAGGATTCGATAGGACGTCTGATTTCGTCGGATTGACCGCGGCAGGAAAAGAATTCCGCCCACACCGCCGGCGGGGCCGGGTGATAGAGATAATCCAGGTTGTCGTGAGCGAAAGCGTAGTCCACTTGGCAGGCGATCACATCGGCAATATCTTCCCGCACCTGCTCGATCGTGGGGGCAGTGGTTACCAGGTCCAATTCCAGGCAATGGGCCAGATAGCAGTCTTCTTCTTTTTTTATCAGCACGTTAAAAAACAGTGCGCTCGCTTCAATGGCCATATCTATTCCTCCGCTTTCAAATCCTGCCGTTAAAAAAACTGGCGGAAGTGCATGGGAATCGAACCCACCTGCCGCCCTCTCAGACGGCACACCGGATTTGAAGTCCGGGAGCCCCACCAGTGAGCTTTCCACTTCCGTTAGCCCATGTATAACCGATCAGCTTAGGGGAGTCAAGTGCTTCGAGGGGTCTGAAGGTGGGGCTATGGGGTTAACGAGCCGGAAGCCCGGCCAAAGCGGTGGGATGAATTTTAGGACAGGGTGGATAGGAGTTCGTTGAAGAGACGGATGGCGGTCTGATCCATAACCGTTAACGATTCCCGATCCAGTCCGGCCCCTTCCACCACCCGTTCCCTCTGGGGGAGGGAGACGATATCCGCAGGAGAGTGGCTGTCCGAATTGAGGACCAGGGAGGCCCCGGCCTGCCGGGCCAGGCGGGCCACATGTCCGTTGGACAGGCTGTGGCCTTTGCGGGAGGTGATTTCCAGCAGGACCCCCTTTTTGGCGGCCAACTGCACCTCCGGCAGGGTTATAAGGCCCGGATGGGCCAGGACATGGACCCCGGCTTCGATGGCGGCCCGGTTGGTTCCCGGCTGGACCGGTTCGGCGATGGTTTCGCCATGGACCACGATCAATCGGGCTCCAAGTTCCCTGGCCCGCTGCGTAAGAGCGCCGATCGTTTCCGGGGGGACGTGGGTCAACTCAATGCCCGGTAGCATTTTAATGCTGCGATAGGTGTTTAATTCCCGGGCTACGGCTACCAGCCGGGGCACCACCAGGTCGATATTGGAAATATCGACGTGATCCGTAATGGCCCAATAGCGATAGCCCTGGACTTCCGCTCTTCTGATCAGTTCCGAGGGCAGCAGTGTTCCGTCACTAAAAAGGGAATGGCTGTGCAGATCGATCATTTTTTCAGGGTGGCCCTTTTTTCTCTGAATTTATAATAGGCCATTCCTCCCAACCAGCCTCCTGTCCCGTCAGCCAGCACATCAGCCCAGGTGGCAAAACGGCCCGGGACAAACCACTGATGCAGTTCATCACTAAAGCCGTAGAGCAGGCTCAGGAGAAGGACCCAGCCTATTTTTTTATCGGTGCGGGGAAAGAGGCGGTACTCTTCCAGAACCCGGCTCAACAAGACGCCCAGAATCCCGTATTCCAAAAGGTGGTAGACCTTGTCGGAGGAGAAAAATTCCGGGGGATGCACCGGCCAGTCGGGTTGGGCCGAAAGATAAAAAATAAAGGCCCCGTATCCCAGAAGGGGAAAAAGAAAAAGCCACCATCGCCGCCAGGGATTTGAAAGGGATAGGAGTTCGGAAGGCCGGGCCATAGGCGACTACATTTTGTATTTTCCGAAATCATCCGGGTTCAGGGATTCCAGAAGTTCGGTCCATTTCTTGCCGGCTTCGGATTGAATTTCCTCCTTGTTGCCCAGATCTACGGCCTTTGATTTCTGCACCACCTGTTCCTCCACAAAGATGGGGGCTTGACTGCGTAAGGCCAGGGCAATGGCATCGCTGGGGCGGGCATCCATGGAAAACTCTTTGTTTTGGAAGACCAAATACAGCAAAGCAAAGAAGGTGTTGTCTTTTAGATCGCAAATTTCAATCTTGGCCAGTTTAATACCCAGGAGATCCATCAGATTTTTCATCAAGTCGTGGGTCATGGGTCTGGAAAATTTTACGTTTTCCAGTTCGCTGGCGATGGCTGTGGCCTCCAGGAGACCAATCCAGATGGGGACCGATTTGTCGCCCGCGACGTTTTTGAGAATCAAAATCGGGCTATTGGTTAAGGGGTCTATGGTTAACCCGGCCACTTTCATTTCAATTGCCATGAACCTTCTCCAATTCCATGTCCTTTAGCTGGGTGCTGCCTTTTAATGAGTGGAGGGTGGCTTTTTCAATTTTAACCGGCAGGGTCCGGCCCAATAATTCCGGGGGGCCGGAAAAATTGACGACTTTATTGGTCCGGGTCCTTCCGGTCCATTCGAAGGGGGATTTCTTGCTGAAGCCGTCCACCAGAACGGATTGGATGGTCCCTTCCAGGGCCTTATTCCGGGCCAGGGTAACCTCCTTTTGAAAGGCCTGCAATTTTTTTAAGCGAAGGCTCTTTTCCTCGGCTTCCACCTGGTCCGGGAATAAGCGGGCCCGAGTCAGGGGACGATCGGAATAGTTAAAAGAAAAAAGGTCGTCAAACCGAACCGCTTGGAGGAGTTCCAGGGTCTGTTCAAAATCCTTTCGGGTTTCACCGGGAAAGCCTACGATCACATCGCTGGTGACGGCTATAGTCGGACAGTGTTCCCTTAGGGCCTGGATCTTCTCCAGATAAATCTCCCGGGTGTAATGCCGGTTCATTCTTCCCAGGATGGCATTGGATCCGGCCTGGACCGGAAGATGGATATGTTCGCAGAGTTTGGAGAGTTGCCCGAAGCAGGCCATCAACTCCTGAGAAAGATCTTTGGGATGAGAGGTGGTAAAACGGATACGTTCCAGGCCTGAAATTTCTTCCAGGGTTGCCAGCAAGCGGGCGAAGGTCAGTTCTCCGGGCCTGTTTTGTCCATAGGAATTGACATTTTGGCCTAAAAGCAAGATTTCTTTTATCCCTTGATTGACCAGGGTTTTTACCTCTGAGAGGATTTCCCGGCTGGAACGGCTTTCTTCCCGGCCTCTGACAAAGGGCACGACACAATAAGTACAATAGTTATTGCAGCCCTGCATGATGGTGACGGAGGCCTTGACCGGGGGAAAGGGGACTTTCCGGGAATCCGGCAGCACCGGATAGTTTAAAGGCTGGAGGAGGTCTGTCCTGGCCAAACGGATCCCGTCCCGCTCCACCCCCCGGATCATTTCCGGAAGGCTGGGAATAAGTTTTGTTCCGAAGACCAGGTCCAGATAGGGCACCTTTTCCAACAGCTTTTCCCCTTCTTGCTGGGCTACACAACCTCCAACTCCTATGACCAGACGGGGGTTATTGGTTTTTAAACGTTTTAACCGGCCCAACAGGCTATAGGTTTTATCTTCGGCCTTTTGCCGGATGCTGCAGGTATTAACCAGGATCAAATCGGCCTGGTCGATTTGATCGGTCCATTCATAATCATACCCGGCCAGGATCTGGGCCATCATCCGGGAATCCTGGTCATTCATCTGGCAACCGAAGGTGGCGATATGGACCTGTTTCATTGACGCTACGTGGGAACCCTTTCAGACGTAAGGGGTGCGGAATAGTTTTCGATTAAGAGACCCTTAAGAAGATTGAACCCGTAACCTTTGTGACCGCGTATATCGGGATGATAGTTGCTTTCACCTGAAAATTCAAGTGGAAAAAGGAAAACTAAAATTTGCTTGACTTCTGATCCGGAAGGACTAATAGGGTATGAAAAAGGTTGAGTTCCGGCCTTCCCTCATATTTGCCTTGAGGATTTCCTGATAGTCAGAGGACCGGGCAGGGATCTTCAACAGAACGGTATCGGCAGGAAAATGATCCCTCTTAAAGACGACAATCCCATCCAAATTTTTCCCTTGATGACTATAGGGATTATTACGCTCAACCTCCTGATCTTTCTCTACCAGCTTTCTCTATCACCGGAAGGACGGTCAAGCTCTGCTGTTTCGTTATGGGGCGGTCCCGTTTTTGATGCCCCTTTATCCCTTGATTCCCATGAAACGCTCAATCTCCGGCGCTTCCAGCCGCCTTGACGTATTTTCAGCGCCATGTTCATGCACGGCGGATTCCTGCATCTTCTCGGGAATATGCTCTATCTCTGGGTATTCGGCAATAATATCGAAGACACCTTGGGTCATTCCCGGTTTCTCATTTTTTATCTGGTATGCGGATTTTTTGCCGCTTTTTTACACACCCTTTCGGATATGAACTCCACCATCCCCATGATCGGCGCCAGCGGGGCCATTGCAGGCGTTTTAGGGGCTTACATTTTGCTCTTCCCTAGGGCCAATGTCTCCACTTTGTTTATTTTTATAATTTTTATCAAAGTCATCAAGGTCCCGGCGGTCCTCATCCTGGGTTTATGGTTTCTAATCCAGCTCCTGAATGCCGGGACGGAGGGGGGATCCATCGCCTGGTATGCCCATGTGGGGGGATTTTTGACCGGCCTTATCCTGGTGCGATTTTTTAAGCCGGTCGGCAGAAGGTAACGGCACCCGATCTATTTTTTTCTGTCGGCCACTGCTTGGATTTCAATCTTTTTGATTTTTTCGATGGGGATCTGATAGGTCCCCGCCCGCAGCCGGCCATAAGAGAGAATTCCCCTTTCCAACTGCATATTCATCTGGGTCTGGTCGGCCATATCAACCCGGGCCCCTAATGTTTTGCCTTCCTGGAAGAAGGTGATCACCCGAATCTGATTGAAAGGGACGGCCACTTTACCGGCCCCCAATCTTCCGGACAGAAAGGTCCGGCCGTCCAGACTGAATTGGGTCAGGGATAAACTCAGCCCTTCGATGTCGGTCAGGATAACGGTAATCTCCTTGTCCGGCAGGGGAATCTCCTCCGGGTTTCCCGAGGGGTCCAATTTGCCCATGGCCATGACTAATAAAGCGAAACTAACGGCTAGAACCGTTAGGAGAAAGCGTCCTTTTGGGTTTCGGATAGGTCTCATGGTCAGCCCCATTTTAGTTTGGTTCGAAGTATTTCAAAATAATTTTTAAAGGGTGATTTGATCAACCGGAGGGAGTCGGCCGTCTTTTTAACCCGGATGACATCCCCGCCCTCCAAAGGATAGCCGACTTGCCCGTCAAATGTCAACCAGACATCCCGGGCCTTGGATCCGAGGCGGATATCGATGACGACGTTATCCTGGACGATGATCGGTCGATTGGTCAAGGCAAAAGGACAGATGGGGGTTATGATAATGGTCTCCAGGGCCGGGTGCAGGATAGGTCCTCCGGCGGCCAGGTTATAGGCCGTCGAGCCGGTTGGTGTGGCGACAATGAGCCCATCGCCGCGGTAGGAGGTCAGGAATTGGGTGTTGATGCTGGTCTCCAGATCGATGATGCGGGCCAAGGCCCCTTTGTTGATAACGACATCATTCAGAAAGGGGGTTGAAGGGCGGGCTTCGCCCTTTCGAATGATCTCGGCGGCCAACATCATGCGGGGTTCGGTTTGAAAATCACCGGCCAAGATTTTTTCAAAAAGGGGGGGGAACTCTTCCCTGGCGATTTCGGTCAGGAACCCCAGACCGCCTAAGTTGACCCCCAAAACCGGAGCCCCCTGGTCTCCGTAAAAACGGGCGGCCTTCAGGAGGGTTCCATCCCCTCCTAAAACGATCACCAAATCCAAGGGTCCCCCAGGGGTTTCTATCCGCCGGGGCTCCTCTTCTTGTTGATCCCAAAAAACCTGGAGACCCTTTTCTTCCTCGATCCAGGCTTTAATTTTTTGGGCTTCCTGGCAGGCATAGGGATTATTTTTAACGACCAATCGGATTTTTTTCACCTTACTCTCCGTTATCCTCTTTTAAGCCGTAGGCTTTGATCTTCTTATGAAGATGACTGCGTTCGATACCCAGGAGCGCAGCCGTCTGGCTGATATTGCCCTGGTTTTCCTGGAGTTTGCAGACGATGAAATCCCTTTCAAACCGGTTCTTGGCCTCTTTAAGCAGTGATAAGTCATAGGCACTGAGTCGGGTCTCTTCCGGCTTCTTGGTGAGAGGGGAGGGGAGGTCGGCCGTCCTGATCTCAGGCCCGGGAGTCAATATCACCAGGCGTTCAATTAAATTTTTCAGTTCCCGGATATTGCCCGGCCAATCGTAGTCGATGAAAAAGGGATAAGTCTCCGGGGTTATGTTTTTTTTCTCGGTATTGGTCTTTAGGGCGTATTCCTTGAGAAATTCTTCAACCAGATCCGGCAGATCCTCTTTGCGTTCCCGTAAAGGAGGGACTTCCAGGGGAATGACGTTGAGACGGTAATAGAGGTCCTCCCGAAAGGTCCCGCGGGTGATCTCCTGCTCCAGATCTTTGTTGGTGGCGGCCACCACCCGGACGTCGACTTGGATCGTCTTGGTCCCTCCCACCCTTTCGAATTTTTGTTCCTGGAGTATCCTCAAAATTTTGGCCTGGGTTTTGAGGCTCATATCGCCTATTTCATCCAGGAAAAGGGTCCCCTCATGGGCCAGATCAAATTTTCCTTTTTTGGGGGTGGTCGCCCCGGTGAAGGCCCCTTTTTCATGACCGAAGAGTTCACTTTCAATTAATTCTTCCGGAATGGCGGCGCAGTTGACTTCGACGAAAGGCTTCGTCCGCCTTTTACTCAGGCGATGGATGGAATGAGCCACCAGCTCTTTGCCGGTGCCGTTCTCTCCCCGGATCAGGACCCAGGCACTGGTCGGGGCAACGATCTCGATCTGCCGTCGCAGGTTGGAAATACTTTCTCCCTGACCGGTTAGTTGGTAACGGGACTCTTCCTTTTGCCGTAAAAAAACATTCTCTTCTTCCAGCCGGCTATAGGCGATGGCCTTTTGAACGGCCACGGTAAGGCGCTCCCATGAAAGGGGTTTTTCAATAAAATCAAAAGCCCCCAGTTTAGTAGCCTTGACGGCCGTTTCGATGGTGCCATGGCCGGAGATCATGATCACCGGCAGATCCGGGTGATTATTTTTAATCTGACCCAGGACCTCCATGCCGTTTATTCCTGGAAGCCAGATATCCAGGAGCACCAGATCGGGCAGGTCCTCCTCGATCCCTTTCAGGGCTTCCTGACCGTCCCTGGCTTCGGCGACCTCATAGCCCTCGTCGGCCAAAATCGAATGGACGGTTTTCAAGATCTCCGGTTCGTCGTCTACGATTAGAATTGTTTTTCCCATGGAATTCCTTCAGGTCTACCCCCCGGGAATTAAGAACCGCCTGGCTTTTTTATCTCATGCCTCCAAAGGAAGTTCAATGATAAAAATGGTCCCCTGGGGGTGGTTGCTCTTGACCCGGATATGCCCGTGATGATCCGAAATGATGGAACTGGCAATGGTCAGACCCAAACCCGTTCCGCCCTTTTTGGTGGAAAAATAGGGTTCAAAAAGCCGATCCCGGTCTTTGGGTGGAATCCCGGTCCCGGTATCGGCTACCTGAATCCGGGCCATTCTCAGTAAAGGGAAATACCGGGTCTCGACCCCGATGGTGCCGGTTTTTTCAATGGCCGCTACGGCATTGTCCAAAAGATTGATCATGACCCTTTTGATTTGCTCCCGATCCAGAGGAAAAGGAGGTAGTTCCCGATCCAACTCAAGGGGAAAGTCGATCTCCTTGTGGCTTCCCTGGTATAATACCAGGACCTCCTGGAGGATCAGGTTAAGGTCGTTGAGCGATAGGCTGATCGAAGGCAGGCGGGCAAAGGCCGAAAATTCATTGACCAGCCGGATCAGTTCGTCGACCTGATTGATAATGGTCTGGGTGGACTCTTCAAGGATCCCTTTGGCCTTTTTATCGGGCAGGGCATCCGAATATTTGATTCGTAAGCGCTGGGCGGATAATTTGATGGGGGTAAGCGGGTTTTTAATTTCATGGGCTAGGCGGCGGGCCACCTCTTTCCAGGCGGCCACCTTTTGAACTTTTTCTATCTCCGTCAGATCGTCGAAGACCAGCACCATCCCCAGATTTTTCCCCTCCTCATCCCGGAGTTGGGTCATCTTCAAGAGGAGGGTCAGGGTTCGATCCGGGAGGGGGACCTGGAGGGAGCGCTCCAGGGTCCCTTTTTTGATTAGGTCCATGTTGGCCAGGAGGTCCTGGAGAAGGAGTTTATGCTCGGGAAGGAGCACTTCCTGATAGCGGCGGCCCAACACCTTTTCCGATTTGATCTGAAGCATTTCCTGGGCGGCGTGGTTGATGGTGCTTAGTCGTCCCTGGGCATCGACCGAAATGACCCCGGTGCCGATATTGGTCAGGACGATCTCCATATAATTCCGCCGCCGGTTGATTTCGTCGTTGCTCTTTCGGATTTCTTCGGTGGTCCGCTCGATTTCTTCCCGGCCTTTCTTCAGGTCCGCG
>CAVQFQ010000002.1:0-6649 GCA_963711835.1 uncultured delta proteobacterium
GCAGCCGGTTTCTCCCGGGCCATAGCCCATCAGCCGGTCATTGCCTTTATCGGCGATTCCACTTTTTTTCATTCGGGCATCACCGGTCTGATCAATGCCGTCCACAATAATCACCGCTTTACCCTGGTCATCCTGGATAATGAAACCACCGCCATGACCGGCCATCAGCCCCACCCGGGGGTGGATATGGCCCTTTTAGGCCAGCCCAACACCCGGATCTCGATCGAGGAAGTAGTCCGGGGTATCGGGGTAAAAAACATTTCCGTGGTATCCCCGCGGAAAATAAAGGAAACCAGCGCTGCCGTTAAAAAGGCCCTGGAATTTGAGGGGGTCTCGGTCATTATTTCCAAGGAGATCTGCCCCTTGTACGCCAAACGGGTGGCTCCTCCGGAAAAAACGCGGACTTTCATGGTCAGCGAGAGCAAATGCCGGAACCACCGGGATTGCGTAAACCTGTTTGCTTGTCCGGCTTTTTATGTCCAAGAAAATCGGGTCCAGATTGATCCCAGCCTCTGTATCGGCTGCGCCGTTTGCGCCCAGGTCTGTCCCGAGAAGGCCATTATCCCCAGGAAATAGGAGAGTCCATGGAGATCAAACGAATTGTTTTCGTCGGAGTGGGGGGACAAGGCAATCTTCTCTCCTCCCGAATCTTAGGAGAGGCAGCCGTTTTGGCCGGCATCCCGGTCAATGTCAGTGAGGTCCATGGCATGGCCCAGCGTGGAGGGGTAGTCGAATCCGCTGTGGTCATGGGTGGGGCCTTAAGCTTCGATCGTCTCCGATGGGGAGGCCGATGTCCTGATCGGTTTTGAACCTTCCGAGACCCTGCGGGCCTTGAACAAATGTTCCCGGGAAAGCACAGTGATTACCAATATCATACCCCTGATGCCGTTTACTGTGGCCCTCGGAAAAGGGGTTTATCCGGATATCAAGGAGTCGTTAAGCCTGATTAAAGGAAAAGTAAAGCGACTCATTGCCTTGAACGCCTCGGCCCTGGCGGAACAGGCCGGTTCACCGATGGCGGTCAATATCGTTATGTTGGGGGCCCTGTCTCAAAGCCAAACCCTTTCCCTGACCGCGGCCCAGATGAAAGAGGCCCTCCGGATGAATATCAAAAAGAAACTGCTCGAAACCAACCTGAAGGCCTTTGATCTCGGCTTTGAAGCAGCCGCGAAACTGTAAGGCCTCTTAAAAACCCTTTTATGGCTTGAGGGTGGAGGCTTAAAGCGAAAGATGTTAACCTCACCCCTTAAAGCCCGGCCCGGAAGGCGCTCCTCCGTCCTTTTCAAGCCAGGGGGTTTTCTCCTTATCCGCCTTAAAGCACCCTGGTCAAACTCACCGGATTACTTAAACCTTTCATTAATCGTTCGGGCATGTAAGGGAAGGCCCTCTTTTTCTGCCAAGAGGGTGATGGTCTTTTTGAGTCCCTCTAAACCCTTCTTGCTCAGATACTGAAAGGTGGGTTTTTTTATAAAGTCGTCTACCGAGAGCCCGGAAAACATACGGGCGCAGCCTCCGGTGGGCAGAACATGATTGGTGCCCGAGGCATAATCCCCGGCCGGAACCGGGGCATAAGGTCCCATAAAGATGGATCCGGCATGCTTGATTGAAGGCAGGACGGTCCAAGGATCCTCAGTGACGATTTGAAGATGTTCGGCCGCATAGGTATTGGCAAAAGCGACCGCCTCTTTGAGGGTTGAGGTGGTCAGGACGGCGGAATGACGGGTCAGGGCCTTTTCGATAATCTCTTTTCGGTCCAAGCCGGGCAGTTCCCGGTTTATCAGGTCGCAGACCTCCTGGGCCAGCCTTCTGGAAGGGGTCACTAAAACGGCCGCGGCATCCGGGTCATGCTCAATCTGAGAGAGAAAATCCCAGGTCATCCAATCGGCCCGGGCCGAATCATCGGCCACGATTAGGACCTCGCTGGGACCGGCCGGAGAGTCGATATCCACCGTTCCAAAGACCGCCATTTTGGCGGCCGTGACATATTTATTCCCGGGTCCGACGATCTTATCCACCTTGGGGATAGAGTCCGTCCCGAAGGCCATCCCGGCCACGGCCCAGGGCCCGCCGATTTTGAAGAGATAATCGGCTCCGGCTAAATCGGCCGCCACAATAGTCACCGGATCGGCCTTCATCCCCGGTTTAGGGGGAGTACAAGCCACAATGGTGGAAACGCCGGCTACCTTGGCCGGCAGGATGTTCATCAAAACGCTGGAGGGGTAATTGGCCTGCCCCCCCGGGACATAAGCGCCTATCGACTCCAGGGGCCTTCTGAGCCTTCCGGCCAGAACCCCTTCCCTGACCTCAATGGCCCACATCTCCCGTTCCAATTGGGCCCGATGAAAGGTCTCAATATTACGCGAGGCCGCTTTCAAGGCCTTTTGGACCTCTTTATCCACTTCCTGATAGGCCAGTTTTATTTCCTCCGGTTGAACCAGGAGGTCTTTTAAGGTAATATTGGCCTTGTGTTTTTTATAATGTTTTAGAATGGCCTGGTCTCCCTGGGTTTGAACCCCTTGAACCAGACCCCGGGTCTGTTCGTAAATATCGGAGATATCTTCCATAGACCTTTTAAGCAGGGTATTCTTTCGCTCCGAAGAAAGTTCGGACAATTGTTCTGGTTGAATCATTTTCGCTAACCTTTCGCTTTTTCTATCTCGGTATTTTCTGGGGCTGAGCCCATTTCAGGTTTGATCAGGCCTTCCCAAGGCCTTAGCGGACATCAAGACTTCGGGGCCTGGAGCCGCCGGCCGTAATCTCTTAAGGCATCCCGGGTGCTGGAAAAGGCCAGCTCGCCCCAGGGGATCTCCTCCAGGTTAAAAAGACCTACCTCCAGGGTTTCGTCGCAGGCGGTTGGAACCCCGGCCAGGGGTTCAGCCAGGTAGGCTATGATAATGACCGTTCGGCCGGGATAGGAGTAGACGTTTAATAAAGAAGTCAGTTTGACCTTTAGGCCGGTTTCCTCCAGGGTTTCCCGGATGGCGGCCTCTTCCACCGTTTCGCCGCGATCCACAAAGCCTCCGGGAATGACCCATTTCCCGTATCCGGGGGAAATGCTCCTTTTAACCAAAACGATTTTCCCCTGATAAAGGGTTACCGTCCCGGCCGCCACTTTCGGATCCAGGTAATAGACAAAAGCGCATCGGCTGCAGACCAGCCTCTCCGGCTCCAAGGGCTTTAGCTGTCTTTTTTTTAGGGTTCCGGCGCATAAAGGGCAAAAGCCGAAAGGGGGGTGAAGCTGCTGCCCGGCAGGCAGATCGATGGAAGGGGTTGAACTCATGGTCCGGGATTCTATTTTCATTTTCTGAAAAAATAAAGACTTTTTTCTTGATTCCTGTCGATAATACCGCTAATAAAGAGTCAACGAAAGGAATGGGCCGGTCGGCAGACCAGGAACCCCGAGCGACCCCGGCACTGAAAACACCGGGAACCAAGGATTTTTTTAGGAGGTTTTTTTTGGAAAAAGAACAGGTTGACAAAGAAAAACCCAAACGAAAAAAATCGGTAGTTCGAGAATACACCGAATCCATTCTGATCGCCGTTCTCTTGGCCTTGATCATCAGGGCCTTTGTGATTCAGGCCTTTAAAATTCCCTCCGGATCGATGAAGCCCACCCTGCTGATCGGCGACCATATCCTGGTGAATAAATTTATTTACGGCATCAAGCTGAAAGTCCCCTTTACGGCCATCAACTATACCCTGATTCCTATCAGCCGTCCCAAGCGCAATGATGTGCTGGTCTTTATCTATCCGGTTGATCCGAAAAAGGATTTTATCAAACGGGTAATCGGCCTGCCCGGAGACCGGATCCAACTTAAGGATAAGAAGGTCCATATTAACGGCCAAGTCTTAACGGACCCCTTCGGCGTCCATAGCGATCAAAACATCCTGCCCTATTTTGAGCAACCCCGGGACAATCTCGGCCCTCTTATCGTTCCCCCCAATAAATACTTTGTCATGGGGGATAACCGGGACGAAAGTTATGACAGCCGCTATTGGGGATTCGTCGATGACCGACAGCTTATCGGCAAGGCCATGATCATCTATTGGTCTTGGGACCGGACCCAATTCGGGGTGCGCTGGAAAAGGATTGCCAAACTGATTTCTTAAATTGGCGCTTGACATTTTCCCCGCTGATGATAATGTATCCTTCGGATCTAAGGCCCTTATTGTTAGCCAAGGCCTTCAATAAAAAATTCCTTTTCCCTAAGGAAGGTTCATGTTTCTGGACGTATATGCCGCAGATCAAACCCCCTCGCTGCCCCAGGCCGAGGGGGTTTTTTTTAACCGTACCGGATAAGGAAAATCTATGAATTTCGATCGCCACCATCTCCTGGGCATGAAAGGCTTGATCCGGGAAGAGATTGAGACCATTCTGGCTACGGCCGAATCCTTAAAGGAAATATCCTTTCGAGACATTAAAAAAGTACCCACCCTGAGGGGTAAGACCGTAGTCCATTTCTTTCACGAACCCAGCACCCGGACCAAAACCTCCTTTGAGATAGCCGCCAAACGCCTCAGCGCCGATACCGTCAGCCTTTCAGCCGGCACCAGTTCCATCGTCAAGGGGGAGACTCTGATCGACACGGCCAAAAACCTGGAGGCCATGAGGCCCGATGTCATTGTATTGCGCCATTCCATGGCCGGCGCTCCCCACCTGCTGTCGCGACTGATTCAGCCTTCCATTATTAATGCCGGCGACGGGATGCACGAACATCCTACTCAAGCCCTGCTGGACCTGTTCACTATTCGCGAAAACAAGGGTACCTTTGAGGGACTTCAGGTGGCCATAGTGGGGGACATCGCCCACAGTCGGGTCGCCCGATCCAATATCATCGGCCTGAAAACCCTGGGGGCCAAGGTCCGGGTAGCCGGGCCGCCGACTATGATCCCTCCTTTTATCGAGTCGCTGGGGGTGGAGTTCACCTATCGTCTGGAAGAAATTATCCCCTGGGCCGATGTGATCATGATGCTGCGGGTCCAGTTGGAAAGACAAAAGCAGATGCTCTTCCCTAGTCTTCGGGAGTATTCCCGCTTTTTCGGTCTCAGTCCGGAAAAAATGAAAAAGGCCAAGAAGGAGGTTATCATCATGCATCCCGGCCCCATTAACAGGGGGGTTGAGATTCATCCGGAAGTGGCCGATGGGCCTTTTTCGGTCATCCTGGATCAGGTAACCAATGGGGTGGCGGTCCGAATGGCCCTGCTTTACTTATTGCTGGGAGGGAAAAAAGGTGAAATGGCTGATTAGGGGGGGCAGGGTTATTGATCCTAAAAATAAACTGGACGACCAGGTGGATATTTTCATCCATCAGGGAAAGATCGTTGATCTTCAGCCTTCTCCGGCGAGACGGTCCTCCCGAAGCACCCCCGAGTTCCGGGTCATCCCGGCCGAAGGCCTGGTCGTCACCCCCGGCCTGATCGATATGCACACCCATTTACGGGAGCCCGGCCATGAATACAAAGAAACTATTTTAAGCGGAACCGAAGCAGCCGTAGCCGGGGGAGTTGCGGCCCTGGCCTGCATGCCCAACACCCAGCCGGTAAACGACAATCAATCGGTGACGGAAACGATTCGAAACAAGGCCCGGGAGGCCCGTCTGGCCCTGGTATTTCCGGTAGGGGCCATCAGTCTGGGGCTTAAAGGAGAAGCCCTGGCTGAATATGGGGAGTTGAAAGAGGCCGGGGTGGTGGCCCTTTCGGATGACGGGAACCCGGTTAGCAACAGCCAACTGATGCGCCGGGCCATGGAATATGCCCGGGCCTTTGACCTGCCCCTGATCGCCCACTGTGAAGATTTAGCCTTAAGTCGTCCTGGGGTCATGAATGAAGGGGTCACCTCTACCTGGCTGGGGCTGCACGGCATTCCGGCCATTGCCGAAGAAATTATGATTCAACGGGATATTCTGATCTGTCAACTGACCCAGCATCCCCTGCATCTGGCCCATGTCAGCACTGCCGGATCGGTTCAACTGATCAGGGAGGCCAAGCGGAAGGGACTCCCGATTTCGGCTGAAACGGCCCCCCATTATTTTTCCCTGACCGAGGAAGCCGTCCTGGGCTTCGATACCAATACCAAAATGAATCCGCCTTTGCGGACCAAGGAAGACCTTACGGCCATCCAAAAAGGCTTGAAAGACGGCACCCTGGATGTCATCGCCTCAGACCATGCCCCTCAGAGTCCATTGGAAAAAGAGCTGGAATTCGAACGGGCGGCCAACGGCATCATCGGATTGGAAACCTTGCTGCCTTTAACCTTGTCCCTGGTGCACCGGGGTATCCTGACCCTGCCCCAGGCCATCGCCAAACTGACCGCCGAACCGGCCCGGATTCTCCGCCTAAAAGACCTGGGACAGCTGCAGGTCTCAGGGACCGCCAATGTGACGATTATTGATCCGGATCTACCGTTTCAGGTGGACGTCCAGACCTTTCGTTCCAAAAGCAAAAACTCTCCTTTCCACGGTTGGCAACTGAAAGGCAAGGCCCTGTTGACTATGGTGGAAGGCCGGGTCGTTTTCAACCAACTACAACCGGTTTCGGACTTATGAACCCTTCCATACTTATAGTGGATGACGAGCCCGGCATCCGGGAGATGCTGGAAATCCTCCTCAGCCGGGAGGGCTACCGCATTCTGTCCGCCGCCAGCGGGACG
>CAVQFQ010000003.1:0-16907 GCA_963711835.1 uncultured delta proteobacterium
GCCCATGGACCTGGCCTCCACCGATTCCGTCTTCAGCAAAATGGAGGGCCTCCGGGTCAACCGGATCAGCGCCCCTCAATGCTGTTTCACCCCCCCAGGTTTGGCCCATATGATCGAAAACATAAGGACCGGGACCATGGTCCATATTTGTACCGGCTGCTACCAACAGGCCCAGGCCAACCGGCGCAATGATAAGCCGGTACGAATCATGATGTTGCCCGAGTTTGTCAAAATGGCCGCTGACCAGGACCGAAGCCTGGACGGCGGAGAGGATCGGTCAGGAGAGGGAAGGCCTGCTTTTTGAGGCCAGGAAGGAAGAGATTGGTTAACGGGTATTTTTTTATTGACATCCCTAAATAAAGGGCTAAATTACCCCCAGTCAGCCGGTAAAATGTAAGGCTGACCAGCGAATTCTTTGGTACTAAACCAAAGAAACGGGGGACCCGATCATTCGGGGCGAATCCGTGAAACCGGTAGGGTAAGAGACCTCCTGCCCGAGCCCGTCAGCTAACCTCGTAGCTAAGAGGGGGATATGTCAGACATGTACCTTAGGCCGTCTGCGGGCACCATCTTTGGGCCTGTTGAAGATGGTTTAAGAATTTTCCCCGGGAAACAGGAATCCGGTCAGATGGACCCCTGTTTCTTCCCCGCGAATCCTTACTTCTCCCGACTCCCGATCCAACGGCCTGTTCCCCCATCCCCTGCACGATCCTCCCCTGCGACTTGTGGGGACTTATCCTTCCAAATCTTCTCTCCTAAGTTAAACGCTTTGATATCTCGGATGGGTCTTAAATGAAAATCGCTATACTCTTCTTACTCAATTTGAGTCTCGTTGGTTTATTTGTTTATTTGTTTCGGCAAAGGAATCTCCTTTCTTATCACCAGGGAGGCCGGACCTGGCTCACCTTTCTATCCATCGGTGTCATCACCCTCATGGATGAGTTTACTTCTATTTTTTATGCCCCGGCCGAAGCCTACCGATTTATCGGATTAAGTGCCATTATCTTTATCGCCATCACCAGCTTGCTGATCCGTTTTATCAGCACCCGCTTGACTGAAATTGCCGAGATCCTGGAGCATCATAAGTTGATCGGTGGCGGGGTCTATTCCTTTTCCTACCTGGTCTTAGGCCCTATGGTCTCCTTTATAGCCGTCGCTTCGATTATGGTGGATTACATCCTCACGGCCTGTATTTCAGCCGTAAGTGCGGTCTCCAACGCCACTTCCTTCTTTCCGTTGCCTCAGTCGACGGCGATGTTTCTGGTATTGGCCATCATCTGGGCCGTTGCCGGCTTAAATATCCTGGGGATTAAGGAAAATGCCCGGTTCACTTTTATGATCTTTATCGGCGCAGCCTTTATCATGCTCAATTTGATCGTCTCCGGTCTTTTCAATTTGGATCAAGGATCTTTCAGCCATATGCGCCTGGCGACGACTCAGGCCCTGAAACAGGTCACCACCGGCTCGATCCTGGAAAACTACGGTCATTTCATTTCGAGCATTGCCTTCTGTATCCTGGCCTATTCCGGGGTGGAATCGGTCCTCCAGACCGCGGGATTTGTGCGGAGCTGGAAAGAAATCCGTAAGGCCTACTGGTTCCTGGCCCTGACCGTAGGATTGGTCACCCCATTAGTGGCCGCCCTGGTTCTATCGACCCGAATCGATTTCAAGGCCCATGAGGGTGACTTGATCACCCATTACGCCACCTTGCTCAACGGAATCCCCTTTGGGTTGGCCGTCGGGGCCTTGGCCAGTTTTACCCTGACCATGGCCATCAATACCGCCTTTGTGGCCTCCAGCGAACTTATGGAACGAGTGGCTCACCGATACGGCTTTCATTGGCTCATCGCCACCAATCAACGACAATCGCTTTACCGGATTCATCTGGCCAGCGCCACCTTTTTCTCCCTCATTATTTTGCTTACCATGGGCAGTCAAGCGGAATTGGCCAACATGTATGCCCTGGGGCTTCTGGCCTCCTTTTGCATCAATATGGGTTCCCTCATTCTCTACCGCTATTTCAAGGGCACGGCCGAAGGAATGACCTATTCTACCAGCCGTCTCGGGACACTCTTCCTCTGGATCATTCTGGTCAGTTGTTTTGTTTTTCTGGCTTATGATAAGCCCCGGGCCACGATGCTTTGGGCCACAGTTACCGGTGTCATGCTTTTGATGGGATTCCTGGTAGCCAAAAAGCGATCCCCGGAGTTAAAACAGATTGGAAAAGGGGACAACGAAATGGATTTAATCCTCTACCTGGCGGGTTCCGAAGAATCCGAAATCCATCTTTTCTTCAGGCGGTCAGAGGAGTCCGAAAAGGCATCCGTTAAAAAAAACGAGGCCTACATTACTTTTTATTCACCCCGGGTCGGAGGCCACCCTATAAAAACTGCGCCCAATCATTTTTATTTTCCTTTGACCAAAATCGGTCTTTACCATCGCCTGGTGGCCATCCTGAAGGTGGTGGAGTATGATTTGGGCTATCGCCGGGTAATGGTTCATCTGGGCTGGCCCATGTCTTCCTGGCTGGATCGGATGTCCATTGGGGTGATGGTCTTTAATCTGATGAAGCTGCCACGGCTTTTCCCTAATTTTGAATTCGATATCCGTTACTTCAAACGGCCATCTTTTTTAAAAAGTAGTTTAACCGGGGGAGAGAGAGGCCAAGGGTAACTTCTCAACGCCAATTCAATAACCTCTATCATTTTATGGATAGGCTCAGGCCTAAAGGAAGGAAGACGATGAAAAAGCATGATTATCTTTGCCCTCGAAGAGCAGGAGGCCGGCCACTTTTTTGGGTTAGCCTCAGTATCCTTCTGGGTTCAATGCTTTTCGGCCTTCGATGCGGGGGTCCCGAACTTGACCTTAAGGATGTACCCGGCCTCCTGGTGAAAAAAATGGAAACCCTTTCTCAAATGAGGATAAGCCTTCTCAAGTCCGTTGATGCTGAAAAAATGGCGGTCATGGCCGTGACGGACAAGGCCTCGCAGGATTTTGCCGACCAGTCTTTGCAGGCGGCCCAGGCCGTGAACCATGACCGTCAGGTGTTCGGTCGGCTCGTCGAAAAGGATTCCACGGCCCAGGAAATGAAGTTGCTCCGGGAATTTGATACCTGCTGGACGGAATTCCAGAAAATTGATCAGGTGCTCCTCAAGTTCGCCGTCGGGAATTCAAACATAAAAGCCGCCCAGCTTTCTTTTAGTCAGGGCAATGAGGCCATAACCCGTTTGGAAAAAGCCCTGATGGATGTGATTCCCAGCCATCCCTCGGCCGATAAGGATTCCCGCCTCATGGGTCTTGCTTACACGGCCATTACGGCCGGCCTCAAGATTCATTATCTTCATGCGCCTCACATAGCGGCGGCCAATGATGATCAGATGGACAAAATCGAAGCGGACATCAGACAGTACGAGGGTGAAATAAAAAAATCGTTGACCCTACTAACCCCCCTGGCCCCTGAGGAAAAACAGGCGGCCTTGCGGGAAGCAAAAAAAGCCTATGATCAATTGACTGCCGTGACTTCAAAAGTGATTGACTTGTCCCGCCAAAATGACAACATAAAATCATTTGAACTTTCCCTCGGCCGAAAACGAAAAGTTACTGCTCAATGCGATGAGATCTTAATCAGCTTGCAGGAAGCGGTTCAGAGCAGAACCTTCAAGGCAACCCGGTAACGGGATGGTGCACGAGGTTACTTGTTAAGAATCAATTGGCCGGCAATTTTTTCAATCTGGAAACCAGATAGGCGGGGACCAGGAGGGCTGCCAGGCAGCCCAGTTGGACCCCTCTAAGCTTGAAAGGTCCATAAACCAAGGCCAAAACAACCGGAGACAGGGCATAACCGGAAAACTTGATGGCATTGTAAAGCGAGGTAACCGGTTTGCGCAAGGAGGGGGAAAGTTGAACGGCCATCGTATTCAGGGTCGTCCAGGCCGTGGCCGTTCCGGTCCCGAAGATCAGAAAAAGCAGCAGATAGGTCCGGTAGGTATATGGAAACCAGGCCATCAGGGCCACACAGCCAAAGGCGATGGCTGTCCCGGCCCAGAAGACCCTGACCCTTCCAAGCCGATCCCCCAGATAACCGGCGATCGGGGAAACAAGGATGCCTGAAAATCCGGTGCTTGACAGGAGGAGGCCGATCCGGTCGGACGACAGGAAAAGGCTGCTCTTTAAATGATGGGCAGTGAAGGTCATGATGCCGATGAAGGCCATAAACAGAAAAAAGGCCGAGGCGCTTAGAAAGAGCACCCCCGGTTGGGTCAGGGCCTGTCTTAATATGGGCAGGACGGCCCAAAAACCCTCCCGGTCCTGTGCTGCCGAGGGCGGAAGCTCTCCCCGGCTTGACCATCCGTACAGCAGGCCGGTGACCCCGGCCAGGGCCGCTAAAAAATAAAAAAACCAGGGCCAGCCCAGGTGGACCTCCATCAAACCCGAGATCATAGGCCCGAAGGTAATCCCGAAGGTATAGAACAGCCCCAGGAAGCCGATGGCCTTTCCCAGGTGTTTTTCCGGAACCAGTTCTCCGATCTGGGCCATCAGAACCGGGGTTAAAAAACCGGCCCCCAGCCCCTGAATGACGCGGCTGCCCAACAGGGACCAGAGGCCCGGGGAGAGCCCGCAGAAAATCCCTCCCAGGGCATAGAGCGTGAAGCCGAGGTAAAGGGTCTTCCTGACATTAAAGACCTGGGCCAGGGAACCCGAAAAGACCTGGATGATAATAAAGGGAATCATGTAACTGGTGATGGCCAGTGAGGCCGAACTGAAGGGTATGGCCCAGGTCTGAGCCAGGACCGGCAGCAGGGGGACAATACCGATCCCGCCCATCGGCCCGATAAGGGCCCCCAGGTATAAGGGAAGGAGAGGTTTGGTTTCCAACCTAAAGGGGCGAGTGTCTGTCGTGCCAGAGGCTGCCGACAATATGTTCCCGTCCGGCCCGGATATGTTGTTTGATCAGACGCCGGGTTTTTTTGACATCCCTGCTTCTTAGGGCTTCGAAAATTTCTTTGTGCTCCATGGCGGCCTCTTTAAGCCGTTTCTCCCTTAAATATTCGGGCCGGTATTTCAAATAAATCTGCTCAAAGTTCAGCCTGCAGATATTGGTGATCACCTTGTTTTCGGCGCACTTTATAATCTCGAGGTGGTAGTTGGTATCGATGATCAACATCGACCGCCGATATTCGGGAACCGAAACGGCTTTGACATGTTCCTTGGCGGCCCTGTCAATGGCCTCCAGTTTTTCATCGGTCAGTTTCTCGATAATCGTGGGGACCAGAAAGGTTTCCAGGGCCTCCCGAGCTATGAACAACTCTTCCGCCTCTACCGGATCGGCCTCCCCCACATAATAGCCCTTATTTCTTTCCGAATAGACGATATTAAGCAACTGCAGCCGGTTGAGGGCCTGGATGATGGGAGTGATGCTCATATTCAGCTTTTTGGCCAGTTCCTGGTAGAGCAACTTTTGGCCGGGTACGATTTCGTGATGAAACATCATCTCCTTGATTTTTTTAAAAGCCAGATCTACCGGGGATTCCTCCCTTGGAGCCTCTTTTTGTTTGGAGCGCTTTTGTCCCGGAGAGGGCATCTTCAATTTTTCTCTAGCCATCACACCTTCCTCTTTTTTCGGATTACCGGCCCCGGAATACCGGCTTTCGCTTTTCCAGGAAGGCTCGGCGTCCTTCCTCAAAATCCGAACTGCTGAAAGCCACGGCCTGCATGGTGGATTCCATTTCCAGAAAATCTTCCAGATTTGACGGCCAGCGGTTTAAAGCCGCTTTGATCATGGCATAGGCCTGGGTCGGTCCCTGGGCTAGCCGATAGGCCAGATTGGCGGCTTCCTTTTCCAACTTCTCCGCCGGCACCACCCGGTTCACCAGACCCAGGCGCTCCGCTTCACGGGCATCGAGCAGATCTCCAGTCCACATCAGTTCCTTAGCCCGGGCCGGACCCAGGCGAAGGGACCAGAAATAAAAAGCCCCCAGATCCGGGACCGCGCCTATCTTGACAAAGGAAACGGCGAATTTCGCCTCCTCGGAGGCAATCAAGATATCGCAGGCTAGGGCGATACTGGCCCCGGCCCCGACGGCATGACCGTTGATGGCCCCGATGATCGGTTTCTCCAATTCCACTAGGGCCCTGGTAACCTGTTGAGCCTGTTTTAACCGCTTCCGGGTGGCTACGGCCGTCAAGCCTTCCATCGTCCGAATGTCTCCCCCCGAAGAAAAGGCCTTGCCGGTCCCGGTCACTATCACGGCCTTTATGGAATCATCGTCGCGGATCTTCTGAAAGGCATCAATAAGATCCAGCCGCATTTCCAAATTGAGGGCATTTCGGGTTTTGGGAAGGTTGAGGGATAGCTTGACGATCGGTTCTTTTTTTTCCCATAAAAGGGTTTTATACTCCATGGGCCGACCTTTCCTTGCCTTTTTCCGGAAAATTTATCATGCTTTTTATTAAAAAAATACCGGTATTTACTTGACTTTTTGATTAAGTTATTAATTAGATATCTTATGAAGTTATGATCCCCCCAACGCCCTTTAATTGTCAAGGGAAAAAAGGAGCCTGCTATGGATTTTGAATTGTCTGAGGAAGTCAAAGCCGTTCAAGAAATGGCCCGTCGTTTTGCCGAAAAGGAGGTCCTGCCCCGGGTCAAGGAAGACTGTTTTAAAAGGGATCTGGTCTCTCAAATGGGAGAATTGGGTCTTTTCGGGAGCGCCTTCCCGATCCGGTATGGTGGAACCGATTTCGGCTTTCTGGCCCATTCCGTGGTCTGCGAGGAAATCTCCCGCGCCGATTCGGGGCTGCGCCCTCTTTTCAATCTCCAGGCCATGACCGTTCCCTATACCATCATGGAATGGGGCACCGAGGCAGCCCGAGAAAAGTATGTCCAAAATCTGGTCAGGGGCAATAAAATCGGCTGCACCTGTTTTTCAGAACCCAATGCCGGTTCGGACCTGGCCGCCATTGAAACCCGGATCGAAGACCGCGGCGATTATTTCGAAATCAACGGCGCCAAGACCTGGATTTCCAATGGTACGGTGGCCGATACGGCCGTCGTCTATGCCAGCCATGATCGCAGCCTGAAGCACAAAGGCTTATGCGCCGTCGTAGTCGAAACCAATCAGTCCGGCTGGACGGCCAGGGAAACCCCCAAATTGGGAGACAAATCCTCCCCTATTGCCGAGATCCATTTGGACCAGGTGCGCGCCCCCAAGGACAATCTCCTGGGCAAGTGGGGAGAAGGCTTTGTCGTGGCCATGACCGCCCTGGACCGCGGCCGGATCAGCGTCGGCAGCGGCGCCGTCGGACTGGCCCAGGCCTGCCTGGACGCCTCCATCACCTACGCCAATCAGAGGGTCCAATTCGGAAAACTGATCCGGGAATTCCAGTTGATCAAGGGGCTGATAGCTGATATGGTGGCCCAAGTTGAAGCCGCCCGCCTTCTGGTACGCCGGGCGGCCTGGTTGAACGATCAGGACCGGCCCTTTACCCGGGAAATCGCCATTGCCAAATATTTTGCCGGGGAGGCGGTGGTGCGGGCGGCCGGTATGGCCATGGAGATCCACGGCGGTATGGGCTATTCCCTGGAGATGCCGGTGGAACGATTTTATCGCGACTCCAAACTCTATCAGGTCGGGGAAGGAACGGCCAATATCATGCGCCTTCTGATCGCCGATGACGCCCTGGGCCTCAAGAAGGCCAACCGGCCCAGAAACCACCTGCCGAGTCAATTCCGGGATCTGGAATAATCAGCGCAGTTCTGCACGAAAGGATTTCAGCGATGGCGCCAGAGCGCGAATACCTGCCTCATTCCTCCGGTTGTTTTTTGTGCGGCGATGAAAACGGTTGTGGGGTGCGGACCCGTTTTTTCGTTGAGGGCGATACCGTACGAACCAAGCTCAGCCTCCCCCGACATCTTAACGGCTACAAAAACGTTGCCCATGGAGGTGTATTGGCCGGCCTCCTGGATGAAACCATGGGCTGGGCGGCTACGGTCTTCAGTCAAAGCCATCCTTTTTATGTGACCGGGGAACTGACCGTTAAATATCTTTCCCCGGTTTTTGTCGAAGAGGAGATTGAAGTCAGAGGGCGCCTGATTAAAGACGCCGGCCGGATCGTCTATGGCACAGGGGAGCTTCGGCACGGCGAAACGGTCTGCCTCCGGGCCAAGGGCAAATTTCTCCCTTTGAGCAATGAAGCGACCGCTGAGGTGTTCCCTTATCTTAAGTTCGACCAGTGCCGAAAATACCGGACCCTTTTCGGAAGATTGAAAGGCAATTTAACTTATTAGCCACAGACCCACACAGACCAAGACAGACAATTGGCCAGCCGGGGGCAAAAATCCTTTTCGAAATTTGCAGATTAAAAGAACGAGGTTGACTGATGGGGCATTTGAAAATCAATGAGAAGGACATTTTTTTTATTTTAAAAGATCAGTTAAACTACGGCAGCCTGTGCCGTTTGGAACGCTATAAGGAATTGGATGAAGACACCTTGGATCTGCTGGTTGCCGAAGCCCTTAAATTCGCCCGGGGCGTGGTCGAACCCCTTCAGGAGATCGGCGAAAAATGGGGGGTTCAATTTGAGGAGGGCCGGGTGCGCTGCGCCCCGGAATTCCGGGAGGCCTTTAAGCGCTATGGGGAAAACGGCTGGACCGCCGCGGCCCGGGATATCGAATACGGCGGGCAGGGCTTCCCCAATATGATGCGGATCGTCATCAACGATTTCATGTACGGCGCGGCCCAGGCTTTTAATATGGCCCCCAGCCTGACCCACGGTGCGGCCCATTTAATAGAGAGCTTCGCCGTCGAGGAACTCAAGGAACGATTCGTGCCCAAGATGTTCGGCGGCCAATGGTCCGGCACCATGTGCCTGACCGAACCCAACGCCGGTTCCAATCTGGCAGCCATACGGACTACCGCCTATCCCGAAGGCGACCATTATAAAATCAAGGGCACCAAGATCTTCATCTCCTGGGGAGAGCATGATCTGACCGATAATATTATCCACCTCTTGCTGGCCCGGATTGAAGGGGCCCCTGAAGGGCTGAAAGGCATTTCTCTTTTTATCGTGCCCAAAGTCCGGGTGAACCCGGACGGTTCCCCGGGCAAAGCCAACGATGTCCTTTGTGCCGGTGTGGAAAAAAAGCTGGGGTTGCACGCCTCTCCCACCTGTGTGCTCAATTTCGGGGACAACCATGACTGTATCGGTTACCTCTGCGGCCAGGCCCACCAGGGGCTGACCCATATGTTCCAGATGATGAACCAGGCCCGAATCAATGTCGGCGTAAGCGGCATGTCTCTGGCCGGCACGGCTTATTTGAATGCCCTGGCCTATGCCAGGGATCGGATCCAGGGATCCGACCTGGCCGGACGCAAGCCCGGCTTTGTGCCGATCATCGATCACCCCGATCTTCGAAGGATGCTGCTCTGGATGAAGGCTGCGGTGGATGGGATGCGTTCCCTGGTTTATACCGGGGCCTTCTGGTCGGATCTGGCCTTGGAACTGCCCGAAGGGGAGGAGAAACAACATTACCTGGCCCTGCTGGATTTCATTACCCCGATCATCAAGGCCTATTGTTCCGACCTGGGCTTTCGGGTCTGTGAAACAGCCATCCAATGCCTGGGCGGTTACGGATTTTGTAAGGAATACCCTTTGGAGCAGTACTTAAGGGATGCCAAGATCATGTCCCTTTATGAGGGCACCAACGGGATCCAGTCCATGGACCTCATGGGCCGCAAGATGCGGATCAACCAGGGTGCCCCTTTTAAGGCCTTTCGTTCCGAACTGGAAAACTTTATCCGGCGGAACCGGTATCACCCGGTCCTGGGCCGGGAAATCCAAAACCTCTCTGAGACCTCTCAAAAACTGGCGGAGATGGCCATCAGGCTTTCGGGAATATCCAAATCCGACCCCCTGCTCTGGGCCTCCAGCACCTATCCGGCCCTCCTTTGCTTCAGCGAAGTGACCATGGCCTGGCGCCTGCTGGACCTGGCTCGGGTCGCCCAGCGCCGTTTGGAAGACGACCCCCAAAATGATTTCCTTCGGGGCAAAGTCATGCAGGCCACCTACTGGACGGGGGTAACCCTGCCGGAAACCATGGCCCGTATCGATACCTGTCTTCGGGAAGGCCGGGAGGTCATCGAAATTCCCGACGGTGCTTTTTGAGCTTATTTTTTTGCCACCGACAAAAACATGACAGGGTGGCGGCGACTTGCCGCCACCCTAACCATCAGCGCCTTCGGCTTATATAAAGTTTTTCTTCGCGAAGCGATGGGCTTTCTTGCCTGTTCATAGCCTGCCCCGTAGGTATTAATACGGGGTCGAACAGGCAAAAATAATCGTCCGCCCTTGTCCGTGTGGGTCTGTGGCAAAAAAATCTTTTTCTATTAAGGGATAGAATTGATGGACTTAAAGGTTCTCAAAAAACTCGGTGAGGCATCGCCCTATTACAAGCATCTGAATATGGATATCCTGGAGGCCGGGGATGGCTTCGCCAAAGTTGCCATGACGATCCAACCCCATCATAACAATATCCTGAACATCGTCCACGGAGGGGCCATTGCTTCCCTGGCCGATCAGGCTGCCATGCGGGCCCTCCAGACCCTGCTGCCCGAAGGGCAGCGCTGCCGCACCGTCCAAATGGACATCCACTACCTGTCGGCGGCCAAGGGAAAGTTTCTGGTTGCGGAAGGCCGGGTTCAAAAGAAGGGTGGGAATATCGCCTTCAGCGATGTGGAGGTCCTCGATGAAAAAGGCAAGAAGGTCGCCATCGCCCGCTGCACCATCGCCATTGTCGAGACCAAAAAAACAGCTACCTTGCCCTGACCACTATTTAATCTGATAGAAAAGTTCAGTCTGAGTCTCGACAATAAATTCACCAACTACTCTTCAAAAAAGCTGGCCCTAAAAATTAACGATTACGGATGGAAATCTGGGAGGAATGGTTGGACTACTCCGGCCTTGAACTTGAGGTGTCATCTCTCCTTTTTTGGCCATAGCCGCCTCCTTCCTTTGGGCTAACTCAGAGCTTATCACATTGTCCAATTATTGGGGACCACCTCACTTCAACTTCCATTAAACATTTGCGAGTGGTGGCAATGGAAACTCGCCTCGGGCTGACTCATACGCCCGGCTTGCCCGCAAAACTATATCATCCCTGTAAAGTGGCCCTACTATTTGTAGCCCTACAGGAAGGCCCTCACTGGTAATACCGCAAGGGATACTTGCTGCGGGTTGCCCAGTTTGATTAAATGGGCATGTTAAAGGGGGAGGTCCTTTTAATTCACCCGGCAGTCCCCCCGCCTCTGGCGCGGTCACATGGAAACTCGGAGAAACAAGTAAATCATAATTTTCGTGAAAAAGGTTCATCTTGTGGCCCAACGCTTCACGATCAGCCAATGCTTGGATAAATTCCATCACATCAATCCTTTCTCCTCTCTCGGCAAGTTGGATGATAGAAGGATCCAACATTGACCGCTGCTCAGAGGTAAGCGCTCGTACCCCTTTTGCAGTAAATACAACCCACTGGATCCCCGAAATCTTTAACCCCTCCTCTAAACCTGGCGGATCGACCTGGTCTACAAATGCACCTAGATGAGAGAAGACAGAGACGGCCTTGGAAACAATATCTGCCACCTCCTTATCCACCTTGGCATAACCAAGATTAGGGCTATAGGCAATCTTAAGTCTCTTTACACCATCGTTCAAACCCACGCGGTAGTCAGTTCCATCTGCAGGTAGAGCATACCAATCCCTGGGATCGGGCTGCGATATAAGTGTCATCATAAGTGCTGCATCTTCGACAGTCCGAGTAATAGGGCCAACATGGGAAAGAGAGGGGTACCAGCCTCTCGGATAGTGGGGCACCCGACCAAAGGTCGGCTTCAGGCCGAATACACCTGACCAGTGGCATGGGATTCGAATAGAACCTCCTCCATCTGTTCCAATTGCAAGGGGGCCCATTCCCATGGCAACAGCTGCAGCAGCACCACCACTACTACCCCCCGGTGACTTCTGCAAGTTCCAAGGGTTACGGGTAATACCGGTCAAGGGGCTAACTGTGACAATTTGATGTGCAAATTCCGGAATACATGTTTTACCTAGAATAATCGCACCGTGCTCTCGCAGCCTCGCAACCGATGGACCGTCTTCATCCCAAGGCTGAATTGGATCAACTGTTTTGGAACCAAAAAGGGTGGGCCAGCCTTTTACCCAAATGTTATCTTTGATAGAGACTGGTACACCTTCGACCAATCCTTTGGGCTCACCTTTCATCCAGCGCATTTCCGAGTTTCTTGCTTCAGCTAAGGCACCTTCCTCGTCAACCATCCGAAACGCATTAAGTTGACCATTGTACGCTGTAATTTGATCCAATATCGCTTTCGTCACCTCTACCGGAGACAATCGCTTTTTTCGATATTCGCAGGTCAATTGGGTAGCGGAAAGAAATTGTAGTTCGAAATTCATAAAAACCTCCTTCCTATGGACAGAGCGGATAGTCAATGTTCCGTCATAGTTTCTGACTGTCCACTATCTATCAAACAATCATTTAAAGTTCTTAATAGAACAAAAACTCATCAGTGTGATATAGATGAAGACAAGTCAATTCCATACCAAAATCGCTTCCTCTTTTGTAATTACCCAACCCCATCCGAGACTAAAACTTGTTAAACTCATTTCATGCCATGCTGGGTTTACTTCAGCCGTAGCATCTCTAATTATAAAGACCCTATAGTCCCGTTGACTTGCATCCCGAGCAGTACTCTCCACACAAAAATGTGTTGTAACCCCACAAATAACTATATCATTAATTGCCAAACTCCTAAGGACAGGGTCAAGGCCTGTTCCATAGAAAGCACTATAACGACATTTTTCAATAATAAAGTCATTTGGATCTGGGGTCAGTTCGTTAACAATTTCAGAATCCCAACTTCCAGCAGCGACATAGTTAACGGTTGTAAGAGCCGGCCATATCTCTTGGGTCAGAACGCCCCCATTTTTATAATCTGGTCGTAAGATATATTTAGCATAGATGATTGGTACTTTTACAAAACGGGCCGCATCGATCAGTTCTCGGCAGTTTGGAATTATTGATCGAAGAGGAGAAGTATCGATCCCGAGCTTGGCAAAGGACCCCTCTGAGTGGCAATAGGCATTCTGCATGTCGATCACTAAGAGGGCAACTTTTTCTCTCCCAAATTTTAATGCCATTTTTTATCCTCCTTCATGAATCGTTTTATAATCCATTATTCCACCTCCATCGGGTGGGGTTGAATAGTCTCGATGCAATCGGTAAAAATTAAAATATAAAAGAGATTTTAGCGGACTTTTACCGGTGGCAAAAGGTTATGATTTGCCAAGACCTTCTAACCATTCTTTGATTACAGGTTGGACTTTAGGGCCGACAACCACGCCCATGTGGGTTACACCGTTCAACAATTTTAACTTTCCCTTTGTAAATTGAGAAACCACCGGTTCAAATTGTTCTGCATAAAAAGCCTCGTCTCCTGAACCCACGACAAATAAAAGGGGTTGTGTTATGGCACTGAGATCTTTTTTATAGTTTCGAGGGGCGTAGGACGTGTTGAGCCGGTAAGTGTACGAAAGGGTTTCAGTCCCATCGCGAGATTCTTTAGGCATGTTAAAATCAATAACAGTGAGATTATTAAACCATCGAATTCCGAAAGCATTTAGCAAGGTCAACCCAATGATGCGCCCAGTGTGGGGCTGCGCCCACCCTCCGGAGTTGGGACGAATAGTGGGCGCATTATGTTGTAGGTAGGGAGACAGCAGCATGTAGGCGTTGGCTTGGTACCCGTATTTGCTTCCAGCAAAGCGAATAGCCAATCCACCTCCGGATGAGTGGCCGCCTACAATGAACATTGCCTTGGGATTATCCCTTCGAATCATGGCAATAAAATCCGCCAAATCGTCTTCCAATTGACCTATATAATCCACATCACCTCGCCTTTCGGGCTTATGCCCATGTCCCCGTAAATCTGGAGTGTATACCTGGGCCAAACCTTTAGAGCTGATAAACTTGGCTAAAGGTAGGAAATACTGGCTATGCCATCCCGACCCGTGCAATAGGATAACAACCTTATCGGATTGAGCTGGATAGTGCCGATAGACGAGTTGTTTGCCATCTCCCGCGACAAAGGTTATCAGTCGTGGGATGCTTTTGTAATCGACGAACAACTCCTTGAAGTCCAGACTGTTTTGCTCTTGCGTAGGCTTTTGGGGTTTGCCATTTATGATTAATACAACGGCAATTATGAAATAAATTACCATCGATATGAGCACAGAAATAAATATACCTAAAACTATTTTATTCATTATTCCCCAGATACGAGTCAAAATTCTCAATCGATCTAAAACTTGGCCCCCCTTAATCATCTCCAATGTTCAAACGGCTATTAAACGAATAGTCGTGAATGCCCTTAGTTTTTCCTTGTTTTATATGGGAGATGAACTAAGGGCGATGTTCGGGCATTGGCAACAATATCACCACTCTTGGATCACTTTTAAACTTCCATTCTTCTAGACTGCAAAGCCAAACTTCTCCAGGGCTCTTCGAGACCGGTTAGGGGTATCACTCACGATTCAATCGAGATAGAATCGCTCCCTATGATTAGATTGGTTCTATTAAGTTAAATCTCCTCAACCCAGTAATCCCGACAGGGGGTATTACTCGCCTTCGACCCCCAAAAATTGGATAATCGACAAGGCCAGGATTTTGGCAATACCCGTAACATGGTCGGTAAACACATATTCGTTTTCTCCGTGGGCCCCTAATCCTCCAGGCCCGGTGCAGACACAAGGGATACCTTCCGGTGCAAGAAAGTGAAGGTCGGTTGCCACTTTCAGTGGATACCCGGGGGGGACCTCCGGGGCGACATTCAGTGGAGGAGCATACCCCAATGCCTTTTGATAGGATTGGTGGACCGCCTGGACGATCGGTGCGGTTATAGGGGTTTCCCAGGAATGGGCCGAGTAGTCATCTATGATTTTGAGGTTGGCTTGAAAATCTTTGTCCTCGTTTTTTAAATTTTCAATAATTTCGTCCATGGATGACCAAACCTGATCTATTGTATGACCCGGGACATTTCTCCCATCGACCACTATTTTACAATAATCCGGGACAGTGGCCTCCCCCAAATACCCCCCCTCGATCGTCACGACCTGCCAATGAGAGTTTTTATAAAGATAATGTTCTTTGTGTCTTGGCGGATTCAGATTTATGGCTTGGATCAACTTCCCCATCTTATGGATCGCATTCAGACCTAAACCGCTTTCAGGATTGACCCCTGAATGGCATGGGCGACCCAAGGTAGAAATCTCAGCCCTGGTCCGGCCAGCGAAACAAGTTCCAATTCCCATTCTGAAAGTCGGCTCGGCCGATATGGCTGAATCAATTTTCTTAGCCATTCCGGAACTTACAAAGTGCTTAATCCCTTTCATCAGACCTTCTTCATCGACGAAACCGGCCAGCATCAATTTCCCTTTCAATCTGACTCCGGCATCAATCAGAGCTTTTGAAGCCATTAATGCAGCCCCGAAGCCCCCTTTCATATCCATACTACCTCTCCCATAGAGCCGATTGCCGTCAAGGTTTCCTCCGAACGGGTCGACGGTCCATTTCCTTTTATCACCAAGATCAACCGTATCCGTATGACCTTCAATTAACAAGGTTGGGCCATTACCAATTCCTTCGATGGTTCCGATTACGTTTGATCTATCCTTTTCGACTTCATGGGTTTGAACCTTAAGGCCGAACTCCTTCATCTTTTTGGCCAGGAATTCAACATAGTCTTTCTCATGAGGGTTGATGCTTGGAATTCGAACCATATTTTGGACAAGTTGGATAAGGTCATTCTCAACAATGAGATCAAGGACTTTTTTTTCGAGTTGAGTCATATCTGGCATTTTTTTCTCCTTATCCTTATAGCTTTATTTATTGGTCAAAACCACCGACAGAGTCGGTGGTGGGGTGTGGGGGCGAAGGCCCTACTCCTTTAGCGAACCCACTATGTGGGTAAGCCTTTCCATTAAATTTGATCATTACCTTAGAAAAGCCACCGACAAAGTCGGTGGTAGTTTACTTAAGTTAGTTTTGATCAAAACTCTAACCATAATTTGAAAATCAAACTATTTAAGCAGGCCAATTCTTTCAAAATTTTATTTGGATCGTCTCTCTTGAGGAATTGAGTTATCTGTAATCTTCCATTCAAAAACTAACTGCTAAGCCAAAACCTTTGTAAACGGTTTTTGTTGATTAAAGGCAAGTTAGTGGAGAAGACTTATTTAATCCAATTGCCAATTCTCCAATAGGCTGTATCATTAAATAAATTCAAATCATGTCTATAAATCGTCGGCCTTTTAGCCGAAATATGGGGGAATTGTTCACCTCCCTTATGTTGTCGGTCTTCGGACATGCTTTAATTAACAATCTAGTTATGAATCACATATGGGGACAATTGGATTAATTGGACCGAATTCCTGGATAATATTTCCCCGGTATTTAAAATCAGCCTTGCTGTCTTCAACCATCTTGAATATCCTCATATTATGAGCTCTATGCATATTCTTTGGATATATGACCTCAGGCCCCTGAGGGGAATTAAACTTGACTTGTGGAATCGCTTTAATAACCTTGTCTTTATCAACGCTTCCGGCTTTCTCAACTGCTAGCTTATACAGCCATACAGTGGTATAGCACCCTTCCCCATGCGCCGTGACCATTACCGGCCCTGGCCTTCCCTTGTATTGTTCGGGATATTTCCGCTTCATATTTTGAAGAAGTCCTTTGTTTTCTGGGGTATTTATTGACATTGTATAGGGAGAGCAAACGATGGTGTCCGATGCAGCCTCCCCAATTGACTCAGCATAAGTTTCTGACATGATAGGGC
>CAVQFQ010000004.1:0-495606 GCA_963711835.1 uncultured delta proteobacterium
AAGGATCAGGGGTGAGCGGATTACCGTTTGTGCGTGGCACGTACCGGACCGACGAAACTCGGCGCTCGGCCCTCGGGCGGTTGTCGCCCGGGCTAGTTCTCTATTCGCGCATCGTCTCCATCGTCCTGCGTGCCGGGGCCAAGGCCAAGCGGGGACGGTACGATGATGGCGAGTGGAAAGCGAGCAGCCTCGAGACCGTGCGTGCGCTCGAGGCGGCGGGTGTCACGATCGACATCTCCGGCCTGGAACACCCGGCAGCGGTGGAGGGGCCCTGCGTCTTCATCGGTAACCATATGAGCACGCTGGAGACGTTCGTCCTTCCGGTGGTCTTGCTCCCCTTCAAGCGGGTCACCTTCGTGGTCAAGCGCAGCCTGGTGGAGTACCCGGTGTTCGGGCACGTCATGCGGTCCAGGGATCCCATCACGGTGGGGCGGATCAATCCGCGGGAAGACCTGAAGGCGGTGCTGGAGGGCGGCGTGGAACGGCTCGGCAAGGGGATCTCGCTGATCATCTTTCCCCAGACGACGCGCGTGCCGCTCTTCGATCCGAAGGAATTCAACACCATCGGCGTCAAGCTGGCGAAGAAGGCCAATGTCCCGGTGGTCCCCCTGGCGCTCAAAACGGATGCGTGGGGCAACGGGACGCTGATGAAGGAGTTCGGCAGGATCGATCCGTCCAAGACCGTGCACTTCGCGTTTGGGGCGCCGATGCGGGTCCAGGATCGGGGCGCGGAGGAGCACGAGGCCATCGTCCGGTTCATCACGACGAAGCTCGAGGCGTGGGGCGGATCGGTCAAGACATAAGCCCGCACACCCCTCTTGTCTTGGCTGCCACCCGAGGCGAATCGCCCGGCTCGCCGACTCCCCCGAGGCGGGTCGCGGCCATCACTCCGATGCGGCGGCCTACCGGAAGGAATCCAAGCCGGCGAAATCCAGCGTTCGGAAGTAGTCTTCCACGGTCTCGGCGCGACGGATCAGGCGCACGTTTCCGTCCTCGCGCAGGAGGAGTTCCGCGGACCGGAGCTTGCCGTTGTAGTTGAAGCCCATGGCCCAGCCGTGCGCGCCGGTATCGTGGATGGCGAGGAGGTCGCCGACCGCGATCTCGGGCAAGGACCGCTGGATCGCGAACTTGTCGTTGTTCTCGCACAGGCTTCCAGTCACGTCGTACGTCGCGGTGGCAGCCGCCGACTCCTTGCCCAGCACGGTGATGTGATGATACGCCCCGTACATGCCGGGGCGCATCAGGTTCGCCATGCTGGCGTCGGTGCCGACATAGCGTCGGTAGGTCTCCTTCAGGTGAATCACGCGCGTCACGAGCCAACCGTAGGGCCCCGTGACGACTCGACCGCACTCCATGGCAAGCCTGACCGGGTGCAGCCCGTTCCGCACGATGAGGTCGTCGTACGCCTGCTGGATCCCCGCCGCGACGCGATCGTAGGGTACCGGTTTCTGGTCGGGCCGGTAGGGGATACCGACGCCGCCGCCGAGATTGACCAGCTCCATCCGGATCCCGAGGCGTTGCCGGATCTCCACCGCGAGCTCGAAGAGGAGCCGCGCCGTCTCCACGAAGTACGCCGGATCGAGCTCGTTCGAGGCGACCATCGTGTGCAGCCCGAACCGGGTGGCCCCCTTCGCCTTGAGCCGGGCATATCCGGCGAAGAGCTGGTCGCGGGTGAAGCCGTATTTCGCCTCTTCCGGCTTTCCGATGATGGCGTTGCCTTCCTTGAGGGGGCCCGGGTTGTAGCGACACGAGACCAGTTCGGGAATCCCGCACGCTCGCTCCAGCGACTCGATGTGGCTGATGTCGTCGAGATTGATGACGGCGCCGAGCCGCCGGGCCTCTCGAAACTCCTCGGCGGGCGTGTCGTTCGAGGTGAACATGATGGCTTCGCCCGTGATGCCGACCCGTTCCGCCAGCAGGAGCTCGGACAGGCTGGAGCAGTCCGCGCCGAACCCCTCGGCCTTCAGGATGGCGAGGATGTACGGGTTCGGCAGGGCCTTGACGGCGAAGTAATTGATGAAGCCGTCGAAGACGGAGAACGCCCGCGTGAGTTCGCGAGCATTCACTCGCATGGCCCGCTCGTCGTATATGTGGAAGGGGGTTGGAAACTCGGCCGCGATCTCCTCGGCCCGCGCTTTCGTGAAGGGTACGATCTTTGTGGTCATGGCCTCGCCGGGGTGTGGGTGACAGGCAATCCGATCCGCGCGGTCGCGGCGCGCGACGCACCGAGCCTTCCCGGCTTGGCGGGAGTGGCACGGAGCGCCGACAAGATGCAACACCAGTCCGGCAGGCGTCAAGCGAAATGTGACCACCTGGTCGAGGCAGGAGAGGAGCTGTTGCTGGAAGCGGCGAGCGGCGGTTCCCGGGCGGCACCGCCTATACCCAGGGGGCGAAGAACTCCCGTAATCGCCGCGTCTCGGCGGCGGTTTCGACCACGACCTGAAGGTACAGACCGTCCGGCGAAAGGTGCGTCCGAAGGAGTGTCAGGTCCTCGATGTCGAGCTTCCCGCGAATCAACAGGCTCCGCCGCCGCGCCTGGACCATTCGGAAGAAGGGCATCATCTCGGCGATGGCGGCGTTGCCCACGTCCTTGTTGATCTGGATGCAGCCGAGCGATTCGACGTCGAGGATACGGTCCAGAAGAAACAGCGACGAGGAGTGGAGGTGGATGGCGGAACAGGGAAACGCTTCGGCCATCCGCCGGTCCCACGGCTGCAAGAGGGCCGTGTACAGGTCGGGCGAGAACAGGGCCGACGAGTCCTCCTGTAGCCTGGCGAGGCGGTCCGGTGCCCAGAGGCCCAGCTGCTCGATCAGATATCCGCCGGCAAAAGGGCCGGTGATGGTGTGCTGCGAACGCACCAGGCCGATCGCAAAGTCCGTGCAACGCTCAGCCAGGTTCCGGAAGCCGTCCGGATGGTCGTACAGGTCAAAGATCATCTCCGAGGAGCCGCGCATCGCGGCGATCATGTCGGACGGACCCCGCAGAATGGGTTGGCCGACGGGGACCCGATCGCCGAAATGCCCCTTCAGCGTCGCCACGAACTCCAGGTATTTCCTCCGCCAGGGATTCCCGTCGGTAAGATCGATCCGGGGAAGATCCGCGTACTCGAACCCTCCCTCTTCGGCCCAGATCGATTCCGCGCCGATCTGGACGCGACACCCCAGCATCGCTTCCAGCCACGGGAAAGGCGGGATCGGGGCCAGCCCCCGGATCATGTCGTCTTCGATGCCGTCCCACAAACCGACGACGCCTTGGTAATCGGCCAGGAACTCCTCGGGGTGGAGATCGTCCGGTGCGAGTTCCGCCTTGCCACGGAGCTTCTGCATGGCGCGGTAGCTTTGCAGGGGAAACCACCCGCCCACGGAGAATCCAATCAGGGGACGGTCAACCGGCGAACAGTTCCAGAACCGACGGTAGCGATCGATCTTGCCTGCGATAGTTGAGGGAGATGTACCTGTCACGTGCGTTCTCCTGGCAGTGGGCCGTTTCCCTTGGAGAGAAGAGCGCCAGCTTGCCTGAGCCGCGCTGCGCGTGTCAAGGAGAAAGCCCGCGCCCACCCATAGGATCTATCGCCGCCTACTCTCTTCGCCCTTCCAGGTATGGGATCGGCCGCTGGCGGTAAACGCCGCCCTCTGGGGGCGGGATCCGCCCCGGCGACCACCCGGGACCGGGCTAGGCCACCCGCAAGAGCCGCGCCATCTCTCCTTGACGCCCACGTCCCCTGTGCCGATAATCCCCCCGACCACGGCGACCCCATGGGGGGTGGGCGATGCGTGGCGCCGGTGGTCCCCTGGGGCCGCGGGGCCGCCGCCGCTCCGATCGTCCCGCGGCACCGAAAAGCAAAATCATGTCAACTTTTTCCCTCGATCCGGGGCGAGATTCCGATCGACATCACACATTTAAATGTGTCATTATATGTGTGGAGGTGATGCCAATGGCAACGAATCTCCAGATCGACGACACCCTGATCGCGAAGGCCGCCAAGCTTGGTGGCCACAGGACGAAGAAGGCCGCCGTTACCCATGCCCTGCTTGAGTATGTCCGCCATCTCCAGCAGCAGAAGGTCACGTCGCTGTTTGGAACGGTGGACTACGATCCAGCATACGACTACAAGAAGCAGCGAGCACACTCGTGAGAGTCTTGGTGGATACGAGTGTCTGGTCGCTGGCGTTGCGGCGGGGCGCAGCCGAGGGCGTCTCGGTCCCCGCCCAAGCGCTGCGGAGCCTGCTTGCGGACCATCGCATCCAGATGATCGGGCCCATCCGCCAGGAATTACTGTCCGGCATTCGGGACGAACGGCAGTTCGACAGGCTCGCCAAACACCTAGCAGCGTTTTCAGACATCCCGCTTGCCACCGACGACTACGTCACGGCTGCCAGGTTCAATAATCTGTGCCGGTCGAAGGGGCTCCAGGGCTCAAACACGGATTTTCTCATCTGCGCGGTCTCCGTGCGTCATGGCCTCGCCATCTACACGACCGACCGCGACTTCGCATCGTTCGCCAAACACCTCCCGCTTGTGTTGTACAGGCCGGAGGACCTTGTGTAGCCTGCGGCAAGCTACCCACGTAAGCCCCCCCCTCAAGCGGCCCTCTCGGTCAACGGACCTGCGATTCGCAGGCTCGTCGGCTGGCACCACTCGGGCTTCAGTCTGCATAACGCCGTGCGGATTGGGGCCCAGGACAGCGAGGGCCGCCGGGCGGTTTCAGAATCCGTCCTCCATTCGCCCTTCTCCCTGGAGACGATGCGGTACCGGGCGACGTCCGGGACGATCATCGACCAGTCGAAGATGCACCCGCTGCTGAAGCGGAACGTCGAGGTCTTCTCGGCGTGCGACTGGCTGGCGGCGCTCACCGCACACATCCCAAACGCGGGAGAGCATCTGGTGCGGTACTACGGGTCGTCGATCTTCCCCTTGACACCGCCGTCCGGTGCGTCGGATACTCCGCCTTGACTTTGCGACACCGTCCGGGTCGTGCGGAGGCGAGGGCCGGCGCGGTTCCGACGGACTCGCGGGGCGGCCGACCGCCGGGTGTCCATCGCCCGTGAGCCCATGGGGCGGGTTGTTGCGCCAGTCGCCGGTCAGCCTGGCCGTCATGATATGATCAGCGGCACGGCACCATAAAAGCGGCCTGCAGAGGGAGGACCACCATGAAGATTGCCAGCGTTCTCGCGACCTCGTTGATTGCCTCGGTGCTGGCCGCTTCGGCGGCCGTGGCCGCCGACCTGCGGGTGGGCGAGCGGGCGGTGAAGCTCACGCGGGGCACGGCCTGGAAGCAGGTCGCCGCGATTCCCATCGCCTTCCCGACCTTCCACCCCCAGGGCATGATCAAGATCGGCGATGCCTTCTTCGTGTCGTCCGTGGACATCCGCAAGCCGACGACGCGCTACAGCCAGCCCCAAGACGGCTATGACCGCGATACGGGCGAGGGCGAAGGGCATCTATTCAAGATCGGCGCCGACGGCAAGCTTCTGGCCGACCTGAAGCTGGGGGAAGGCACGGTCTACCATCCCGGCGGCATCGATTTCGACGGGCAGTTCATCTGGGTGCCGGTCGCGGAATATCGGCCCAACAGCCAGGCGATCATCTACAAGGTCGATCCGGCCACGATGAAGGCGGTCGAGGTGTTCCGCTTCAAGGATCACATCGGCGGGATCGTCCACAACACGGATGGCAAGTCGCTGCACGGCGTGAGCTGGGGGTCGCGGCGGCTGTACAAGTGGCCGCTCGGCGCGGACGGCAGGATCACGAATGCGGATGCGAAGCCGGAGGCGTTACGGGTCATGAACCCCGCGCAGTATATCGACTACCAGGATTGCCACTATATCGGCGGCGAGCGGATGCTGTGTTCGGGCTGAACAACTACGTAACCGCGCCCGGGGCCACGCCGTTCCGCCTGGGCGGATTCGAGGTCGTCGACCTCAAGGACAACCGGCCCGTCTGGCAGGTTCCGGTCGAACTCTGGTCTCCGTCCGGGCTGCCGATGACGCAGAATCCGGTCTTCGTCGAAGCGACGGACAGCGGGCTGCGCGCCCATTTCATGCCCGACGACGACAAGTCGACGCTGTTCATCTACGAAGCCCAGATTCCGTAGCTTGTCATTCGCGCACTGAACGGTCGCGACGGCCCTACCCCACCTCCTTCGTCTCGCGCAGCGCCGCGATCCTCGGCGCCGCGACGGGGGCAGGTGTCCTGATCCTGGCCGAAGCGACCGTCGGCCTCCTCATGCATGCGCTGGGATTCACGATGCTTCTCGGCGGGATGTACGTCGCGGCGGCCGCCGGCGTCTGGGCCCTGCTCATCGTGGTGACCGTCCTGGCATCGCTGTCGTCCGGCTCGTCCACACGATAGGGTCAGGTCCGCTCCTACGTGCCGGGATCGGGGCTACGCGAACGCGAACGGCTGCCCGAGCCCCCGCTCCAGCGCCCGCCGATAGGCGACGGTCGCCACGGCAATGTCCATGGCGCCGGTCCCGAGGGGAACGCAGAGGATGCGCTCCGTGGGTGAGGTGCGGCCCGGCTTCTTTCCTGCCACCATCTCGCCGATGGTGGCGTGAATGTGCCGCTCGGTAATCTTCCCCGCCGCGTGGACGTCGCGGAGCGCCCCCCGGTGGAGGCACTGCTCGACGTGGTCCACGAGGATCTTGTCCGTCGCGAGGAGAAATGCATCCTCGCACTCCTGATAGGATCCCAACGGCAGGACCGTGGTCCCTGGCCGGATCCAGGCCTCCCTCAGAAACTTCTCTCGCGAGGTCGTGACGCAGACGATAGCATCGCTCTCCGCCGCCTGCTCGGGCAAGTCCGCGACCACGATCCGTCCCTGCACCACCGACGCCAGCTCGCGAGCAAACTGGAGGGCGGCATCCCGGCGAACATCGTAGACCGTCAAGCGGGCAATCTCGAACAATTCGGCGATGGCACGCGTCGCGGTCCGCGCTTGCGCACCCGCACCATAGAGACCGATCCGGATGCGCGGTCCGGCCTGAAGCCACTTGAGCGGGACGGCGGCCTGGGCGCCCGTTCGCAGGCTGGTGATGAGCGCCCCGTCCATCACCGCCAGGAAGCGGCCGGTCCTGGGGTCGATCACGAGGGTCATGGCGGTGATAAACGGCAGACCCAGGGCCGCGTTGTCGCGAAAGCCCCCCACCCATTTCAGCCCGGCGGTATCCAGCCACCCGACGTAGGCGGGCATGGCGTTCATGAACCCTTTGTAGGGTGGCCAGGGGGCGCTCTCCCCCAGGTCCAGCGCCGCCTTGGTGGGATTCACGACCGTGCCCTCGCCCATCCCGCGGAAGGTGTTCTCCACGGCCTCCACGACATCCTTCATCGCAATCACCCGCTCGATGTCCTGCCGGCTCAAGAGCAGCGTGCTCATGGCGCTCCCCGCGGCGATGGTCGCCGCGCGAACGAAACGGGGGCCGCCCGAGAGCGGCCCCCGTACTTCAGGCGGAGGAAGGGCCTTTTTCAGCAGCCTGCTAGTCCAGCTTCGCGCCGACGTCCTGGACGGCCTTGCGCCAGACCACGATGTCGGCCTCGTTCCGCTTGCGGAACTCTTCCGACGTCGACCACATGGGCGTGATGCCCAGATCGGTCAGCCGCTTCTGGAATTCCTGGGACGAGACGATCTTCACCACCTCTTGGTTCAGGCGAGCCAGGATGGGGTCGGGCAGGTTGGCCGGCCCCAACAGGCCGTACCAGGTCGTACTCTCGTAGCCGGGGAGGGAGCACGCCTTCTCCACCGTTGGCAGGTCGGGCAGGGCGGCGATCGGCTTCAGCGTGGTGACAGCCAGGGGTTTGAAGGTCCCCTGCTTGATCGGGCCTATCACCGTCAGGGACTGGTGCCACATGACCTGCGTCTCGCCCGACATCATGGCGTTCATGGCGGGGGGTGTGCCGCGATACGGGATGTGCTCGATCCGGAGCCCCGACATCTTGGTGAAGATCGCCCCGGCCAGGTGCGTGGAGGCGCCGTTGCCGGTCGAGGCGTAATTCAACTGCCCCGGCTTCTCCTTGGCCAGCTTCATCACATCGGCGCAAGAATTCACGTTGGGCATGATCTTCGGGTTGACGATCATGATGTTCGGCACGTCCCCCAGGATGCTGATGTGCGAGAAATCCTTGATCACGTCGAAGGGGAGCTTCCCGTACAAGGTGACGTTGATGGCGTGGGTGCCGGCCGTTCCGAAGTAGAGGGTGTAGCCGTCCGGGCGGGCGCGGGCGACGAATTCGCTGCCCACGTTGCCGCCGGCCCCGGACTTGTTGTCCACGATCACGGACACGCCCAGGGCCTTGGAGAGGGGCTCGGCCAGCATGCGGCTGTAGATATCGGTGCCGGCCCCGGTCGGAAAGCCGCCCACGATGGTGATCGTGCGGCTGGGCCACTTATCCTGCGCCGCCGCCGGCAGCGCGACCAGCAGGACGAGTGCGGCCGCCAGAAGGACACGTCGGGTCATCCGCATTGCCTCCACCTCCCATGGGATTGCGGGTTCCGGATCGCATGCCGAGTGCGTCATTCCTGGAAGGCGTCCTGCCGGACCCGGCTCACCTTCGGCAGGAGCGCGGCGATCAGCAGCATTGCCGATACGGCCAGCAGCGCGGCCGATATCGGGCGCGTGATGAAGACCGAGGCATCTCCGCGCGACACGGCGAGCGCCCGGCGCAGATTCTCCTCCATCATCGGCCCGAGGACGAAGCCCAGGAGCATCGGCGCGGGCTCGAATCCCAGCTTCAGGAGAGCATAGCCCAAGAGGCCGAAGAGCGCCATCAGGCCGACCTCCAGCGCCGATCCGTTCAGCGAGTAGACGCCGATGCAACACAGCAGCAGGATGATCGGATGCAGTAGGCGATAGGGAATGCGCAGCATCTGCACCCAGAGGCCGATCAGCGGCAGGTTGATCACCAGGAGCATCGCGTTGCCGATCCACATGCTGGCGACCAGGCCCCAGAACAGCTGCGGCTGCTCGGAGACGATGCGCGGCCCGGGCACCACGCCGAAGATGCTCATCGCGCCGACCAGGAGCGCCATCAAGGCGTTGGAGGGGATGCCCAGCGTCAGCATGGGAATGAAGCTGGTCTGGGCCCCCGCATTGTTGGCGCTCTCCGGACCCGCCACCCCTTCGATCGCCCCCTTGCCGAACTGCTCCGGATGGCGCGAGATCTTCTTCTCCAGCGCATAGGCGGTGAACGAGGAGAGGATCGCCCCCCCGCCCGGCAACACGCCCAGCAGGCTCCCGAGGACGGTCCCGCGCAGGACGGCGGGTGCGGCGCGGCGCAACTCCTCGCGCGTGGGCCAGAGTCGGCCCACGATCGCGGTCAGGCGCGGCAGGGCGCCCCGCTCCAGGTTCACCAGGATGTCGGCGACGCCGAACAGGCCCATGGCCAGCGTGACGAATCCGATGCCGTCGGACAATTCGCCGATGCCGAAGGTATAGCGCTGGCGGCCGGTGGTCAGATCGGTGCCGACCAGCCCCAGCAGCAGGCCCAGGAGAATCATGCCCAGCGCCTTCACCACGCTGCCGTGGGCCAGCACGACCGCCCCGATCAGCCCCAGCACCATCAAGCTGAAGTAGTCCGGCGCCTGGAACAGCGTGCCCAGGCGGGCGAGGGGCGGACTGGCCACCGCGATCAGGAGCGTGGACACGCAGCCGGCGAAGAAGCTGCCCAGCGCCGCCACGGCGAGCGCCGCGCCGGCGCGGCCGTTCTTCGCCATCTGGTGGCCGTCGAGGCAGGTCACGATGGACGAGGTCTCTCCCGGCAAGTTGACCAGGATGGACGTGGTGGAGCCGCCGTACTGGGCGCCATAGTAGATGCCGGCCAGCATGATCAGCGCCGTCACCGGCTGGAACTGGAAGGTGATCGGGAGCAGCATCGAGATCGCGCCAAGCGGTCCGATCCCGGGCAGCACGCCGATGAGCGTACCCAGGAGCGCGCCGACGAGGCAGAAGAGCAGGTTCACGGGACTGACGGCGACGCCGAAGCCCAGGGCGAGATTGCCGAGGAGTTCCATCGCGGCTGCCCCTCACCGACCCCAGAGCGGCAGGGGCAAGTTCAGCGCGTAGACGAACAGCACTGCCACGCCGCCCGCCATGATCGCGGCCAGCGATCGCGACCTCGATCGGGCGCGCATCCCGCCCCGCGACGGCGCCCACGCCCACCACCGCCGCGGTGGCGGCGATCAGTCCGACGCGGTCGATCAGCAATTGGAAGGCCAACACGGCAACGGTGACCAGGACAAGGGGCCGCCAGGCGACGCGTGTGACGGTCTCGCCGCCCACCGCCATCGCGCCCTGGGCGGCGATCGCGCCGCCGATCGCGATCAGCAGCCAGGACAGGAGCCTGGGAAAGAACCCCGGTCCCATGCGGTGGGCGGTTCCTACGTCGAGTGAGGTGCCGAGGAGGAGACCGAAGATGCCGAAGGCGATGAGGAGCAGGCCGCCGAGGACGTTCTGGCGTCGAAAAATATGGACCATCTGCGATTCTCCCTCCGGTGTGCCGAGGACCCTAACATTGCGGGTTAGGGCTGTCAAGCGTGCGCGATCGCCCCTTGACGCCCGGATGCGGCCCCTGGTAGCCTGAGACCGTGCGGCTGTTGCCGCCGGTCGTCCACCCGGGACACGGACATGGAAACGAACATGGGATCTCCCGGCGGCCTCCCCCACGAGTCCATTGCCGAAGCCGTGGCGCGATTCGCCGTCTCGCTTCGGTACGAGGCGGTGCCGTCCGCCGTCGTGGAGCGCGCCAAGCTCTGCCTGCTGGATTTCGTCGGCGTGGCCCTCGCCGGTGCGAAGGAGGCGCCCCCCCGCGCGCTGGGGGCGTTCGTGCGCGCGCAGGGGGGCGTCTCCGAAGGGGCCGTCTGGGGCTTCGGCTGTCGCGCGCCGGCCGGCCTTGCCGCTCTCTCCAACGGCTCGGTGGGGCATCACCTGGAACTGGACGATGGCCACATCCTGGGCCATGTCCACCCCGGGGCGACGGTGATCCCCGCGGCCTTCGCCCTGGCCGAGGCGCGCAAGGCGAGCGGACGGGACCTCCTGACGGCGATCGTGGCGGGATACGAGGTCGTGATCCGGGTGGGCCGCGGTATCGCGGCCTCCGCCATGTACGACCGCGGCTTCCACGGGCCGGGTCTGTTCGGGGCCTTCGGGGCCGCGGCCGCCGCCGCGGCCGTGCTCCGGCTGGACCCCGAGCGGGCCGCACACGCCATCGGCAACTGCTGCCTCACGCCCGCCGCGACGTTCCAGGCCTTCACGGAGGGTGCGGGCATCAAGGATCTGTACTGCGGCTGGCCCGCCATGGTCGGGACGCTGGCGGCACAGCTCGCGGCGGCCGGCATCAGCGGCCCACGACTTCTCTTCGAAGGGAAGCTGGGTCTGGCCCGCGCCGTGGCGGACCGCCACGACCTCGGGAGCATCACGGCCGACCTGGGCCAGGCCTGGCTCCTCCCCACGGCCTACATCAAGCGCCACTCGGCATGCAGCTTCGCCCACACCATGATCGACGCTCTTCTCGGCCTGACTGCGGCCGGCCCCCTGGCACCGGAGCGCATTCAGCGCATCGGGGTGTTCACGCATCGTTTTGCGGCGGAACTCAACGACAGCTCCCCCGCGACGCTCACGGCGGCCAAGTCCAGCCTGCCGTTCTGCGCCGCCCTGGCGGCTTCCAGGGGACACGCCCTGCTCGCTGATTTCACGCCGGAGGCACTGACCGACCCGGCGCTGCGGGCACTTGCCACGCGCACCACGATCTTCCTGGACGCGGAGCTGGACGCCCGGCATCTGGCCCGCGAGGATCGCCGCCCGGCCCGCGTCCAGGTCGTGCTCGCGGACGGACGGTGCCTCACGGCCGAGCGGGACGTCGCCCGAGGCTGGCCCGAGGACCCGATGACGGCGGGAGAAATCCGGGACAAATTCCGGGCGCTGGTCGAGCCGGGCTACGGGTCGGAGATCGTTCGCGATCTGACGGACGCCGTCAGCACCCTCGAGGAACTGGACGACGTGACCGTCCTCGGGGGCGTCTTGGCGGCGAGCTGAGAAAGGCACGGAGGGCCGAGAGAGACCGACGGTCGGTCGAACCCTACTGCGGATCTGCGACCAGTTCGAACTGGTGGTAGTCGTCGATACGGCCGCTGACGATGCCGGCGACTACTCTGCCGGTGATCGTAGTGGGGGACGCCCTCAATTTGTTTACCTTATTCCACCCCTGACCGCTCACCTGTGCGCCCCGGCCGCCGCCGGGTCCGGAGCCGCCGATGGCTTCGCAGTCCGCCCGGCAACTCGTCCCCGTCGTCGATCTTTCCTCTTGACACATCACTACCAGGACCACGCTGAGCCTCCTCTGTATGGCGCCCTAAGTACACGCGGACAAATATTCGATGACGTATACATTGGCCTTACTTAAGACCAGGTCCCCCGGGCCGACCCGAGACGCCGCGCCCGCGGGTGAGCCCGTCCCCGGCACGGAGGTCCACTTCTGAGTGGACCGACCCGGGGTAAGGGCGAGCCGGCATCGACGAGGCGCTAGGCGTCCGAGGGTCGGTCCGGGGGACCGGCGATACGTCACCGTAATTGCGGGCAGAAGCACTAAGACTCAGGGAGGTCGAGGACCTCGTGTAGAAGTTTGATCGCTATGGCGCCCCTCTGGTGTTGAAACGAGATAACGGAGGGAACATGAACCATCTGGCCATCAACGAGGTGTTAGCTGAATCCTTTGTTCTGCCTTTGAACAACCCCGAGTATTATGCACCGTACAATGGAGCGATCGAGGAGTCGCAACGAGAGGTAAAGAGTTGCTTAGGCAAGAAGCTGATGCAGGGCCTACTCGATCCCGGGGGGCATATCACTGCGTATGCGGAGGCTGCGGTCAACGATCTGAACCATCAGATCCGGCCTTGTCTAAATGGAAAGACATCCTGCCAGGCGTTCTTTGAATCTGGCAATAGGCTGGCTTTTACGAAACGGAAAAGGAGGGAAATCTATGATTGGGTGCTGGAAAGGGTCGAGAGGATCTTATCAGCAATGAGTCAATCCGGACAGGCTGTCAGAGACTCAGCTTGGAGGATCGCGGTGGAATCTTGGCTCCGATCTAAGGGGTTTATCAAGGTTCATATCAACCAAAAGTGTCACCCAATTTTATCCCCTTTTTTAGCTCATAATTAGGTAGCCTGAACAAGGTTTGGGGTAGGATCTATAGTTTTTTTGCCAATGGTTTAAATCTCCTGGTGACCTGATAAGGAGTCGGGTGGCGCGGGGGAATTTCACCCCCACGCTCCCACAGAACCGGACGTGACGGTCTCCCGTCATCCGGCTCTTATCATCCAGCCGCCGGGCTAACCCAACGGTTTTATCTTATTCCCTGGCTCCTCCCATCGCTGGTTGACCAACCAATAAGACCAGATGATCCAACCCCTTCGCTCCATCCCCATTACAGGAACTTCCACACTACTACGAGTTGGTCCTCCCCCGTGCCCCGCATCGGTACTCTCATTCTTGTAGGGTCCTCCACTTGAATTTCTCCCTTAACATCGGGACGATCCCGCCCCGGCGGGATTCCATACAAGAGCCTGAATCAGGTTCGCGCTACCTCTATGCCGGATGCCGCCCAAGCCGTAAACAGGTTCCCCTTGAACTTATCCTGGAGATCAGTAAGTCCCCCAGTTTTGACATCATCCAATTCATTTCGACACCTCAGAAGTAGTTCGCTTGCGCTCGCCTCCCTGATCCTTACCTGACAGGGTCGTTGCCCTGCCTTTTCCTTAACGCTCACCACAATGGCTCTTAACCATCGCAGCTTAAGGTGGTTTGAAGCCAACTTCTGCAAGCCGGCTTCGAGGGACCTCCCCTCATCTCTTGTGCAGCTTCGTGGCACACTTACTGATTGAACTCTTTTCTTTTTCCAAAAAGGGAAGTTTGAGAACTTCAGGAAGGAGCCCTCAAGTTTCCTCGACAATTGCCTCTCCCCACTGAATTCAAAGAGTAAGCCTTTCGGGGGAAGAGGTCTTTTTAAAGCCCCCTCTGGTTCTGCCTTAGCCGGACCATGAGGGGACTTCAAGAGATTTAAAAAACTACTTTTTCTTTTTCAGGACGAGCAACCCGCGGTCAGCTGTGGGGATATAGATGTTTCCTTTGGGGCTGACGGTCATGGGCGAAGGAAATTCCAAAGCCGGATAGGTGCCGAGCACTGTATAGCCCACCGGGAGATTTTCGGCAACGACGGAAATGGCCAGGTTTTTAGGATTGATCCGGAAAAGCCTTCCGCTGGCACCGTCTAAGGCCAGAAGATTCCCGGCCCCGTCATTGGCCAGGGCCCCGACCTTGCCGACCACACCGGAAAGGAAAACCTCCGCTTTGCCGCTGGCCAGATCCACCTTGCTGATCCTGCCGGCCTTTCCCTCGGCCACATAAAGGGTGTCATCAATAATGGCTAGGGCCAAAGGACCTTCAAGTTTGCCGGTAAGAACCTTCTTGTCGCCGTCTTTCAGGCTGACTTCGGTGATCTGGTCGGCGGCGTATTCGGCCACATAGATTTTAGGTTCTCTTTTGCTCATCACAACGGCCATGGGCCGGTTGAGTCCGCCGGCAATGGCCTTGAATTCACCTTTGACCGGGTCGCCCATGGCCACGGCGTTATTGACGCAATCGGGCCAAAAGACCTGGTCCCCCGGACCATCGGCTAAGCCAAGGGGCAGGGGCATTCCATGGGCGGCCCAGGCATTGAGCTTGGTCGGGGCGTATTGATTCTTTTCCACGGTGCGGATCATAATGGCATCGCTGACCAGCACCTTATCGTTTTTGAAAAGGACCCCATTGATCTGATTGGGGCCGTTGGGGAAGAGGGTTTTGAACTTGCCGCTGCCGTCCGTAGAAACCTCGTAGACCGTGGCGTTCCAGTAGCTGGTTATAAAAAGGCGGCCTTCTGGGGTGATGGCCAGATTGTCAAGGCCGGGAGGAAGCTGGGCCAGTTTTTCCCTTTTCTGCCCGTCCAGGCTGAGCCGAAAGACGGCTCCGCCGAGCTCAGGGAAGTAGGCCATCTTGTCAGGACCGACCTTCAAGGCAATGGGGGCGGCAAATTTGTCGGCAATCAATTTAATGTCGCCCGTATCCGGGTTGACCCTCAGGATCTTGCCCGTACCCATATCGGGGATGATCAGATCATTGGTATCGGGATCAAAGCTGAATCCTTCGGGTACAGCGATGGTATTTTCTTTGACCAGAAGTTTGGGCTCCTTGATTCCGGAGGGGTCGAGCTCAAAAACGCGGTTGGCCTGGAAGCACTCACTGGTAAAAAGACGTCCGGTGCGGTTGTTATACTGAATCCCGTTAGGGGCGGTCAGCCCTTTGGCAATCACCGTCTTCATGCCAGTCTTGTCGAGGCGATAGACCTCACCCACGATCGGTGTCGTTCCGGTAACGTAGAAATTCCCTTTGTCATCGGAGGTCATATCATCGGTAATAAAGATCCCAGCATAGGGCGGCAAGAATCGGCTGGCCCTCATGGTCTTCAGGTCCACCCGGGTAACCTGGCCGTTTCCGGTATGAACCATGTAAAGGGCGCCGTCCAGGCCGATAGTGGCCCCGTTGCAGCCCGGGAACAGGGTATCCTTAACCACCCTGCCCACTCCGTAATTAGCGTCAAGGACCTTGGGCCCTGCGGCCAGGGCCCCATCGATGGAAACAAACGTCCATAGCATGAAAAACAAGAGTACACACCAGGGTGAAAATTTTCTCAGATTCCTCATTTCGTTTCCTCCTTTAAATAAAATTGGGTTGTGGGGTTTGGATTCTCCGGTCTTTGGACTTCTTACCCTAATCGAAACTGAAGATCTCCAGAGTAATCCCGGTAATGGCAAAGCTTCTCGTTGACGATTTTTTTTGAAAAAACAGACAGAGTGAAACCTAATTTTTTGTGGAAAATTTAGGATAAGCCGATTAAAAAAAATGTCAAGGGTTAGCCTAGGCTTTCCTTCATAAATTATCCTTCGGATAACCTTTGAGTCTATATGAATTCAAGGGCTTTGGGTTTGGGTGGGGGTCTCTGGTTGGGTTGCCAATGGTGTAAATCTCCTGTCGACTTAATATCGATTATCAATTGAACTCTTGTCTTTTTTCAAAAATGGAGGTTTGAGGAGTACAGGAAGGAGTTCTCACATTTCTCCAGAAATAGCCCCTCTACCCCAAATTGAAAAAAACTTTTTGATTAAAGAGCTCTTTCATATATTTAAGCTTAACGGCTGGGATAACGCGGAACACAACCGGGCCATAGAAACAACCGTCGGGGACCAGGGAGAAAGGAAAGGCCATCCCCTGAAGTTCTGAGGATCGGATATGCCGGGATTCTGAATTGAAGCTCCCCAATCGTGAGCCAAGGAGCTTCAATTCAGGGCGGTTATTAACCTGGTCTCATTCCTTCTTTTTTAAGGCATTTCCCATTCCCCAGGCCGGACCAAGGTCCGGTCCGATAGTCGCATACATTTTTTGAGGCAGGAGGAGGATGAAGGGGTTGATTTTCCTGAGGTCAGGAAGTCCGTCGGTCAGGTAGCGCTCTTCGCTGTAAACGGAGACGATTTCGCCGATAAAAAGTTCCTCCATTGGGAGATCGACAGATTGTACCAGCCGGCACTCCATGTTACAAGCGCACTCTTTGATCATCGGGGCTGTTTTCAGCTTTCCGTAAAAGGTCTCGAATATCCCTGACTTGTCATAGCGGTGTCCCGAAACCAAACCGCAGTAATCCGTTCGGTCGGCGATTTCCATCGAAGGAATATTCAGGCTGAAGGTTCCATTCTCCTTAACCCCGCCGTTGGTATAGTGGGCCTTATTCATGGCCACCAAAAGATAAGGGGGTTTGGGGTTGGCCATGGTAAACCAGGCCACCGTAAGATTGTTCGGCCTGCCTGACACGTTCGCGCCCACGAGGGAGCAGGGCATGGGGTAATAAGCTCTTTCCGGAGCGATTTCGATCTTATCCATTTTTTTCCTCTTTTGGAGTTTTTATTGTTTATCTTCGATCGATTCGTAAAAAGTCATCCGAAGGACGGCACCGTAAAAAGGATCTGAAGCAGATGAATTACCACGGATCGACAAAATCGTGACCAGTCTCCTTGGTGCCCTCAGGGGGAACGGCCTTCAAACCCTGCATGATCCACTTTCGTGTATCGGCCGGATCAATGACCGCATCGATTTCAAGGTAAGAGGCCATGTTGATGGCTTTCCCCCTTTCATACATCTGGGCGACCAGGTTATCGTAAAGGGCCTCGCGCTCCTGCGGGTCTTCAATGGCCTCAAGCTCTTTCTTAAAACCGGCCTTGACCGCCCCTTCCAGCCCCATGCCGCCGAATTCCCCGGTCGGCCAGGATGCCGTAAAAAAAGATTCATGGAAGCCGCCCTTGGCCATGGCCATGGCTCCAAGTCCGTATCCCCTGCGCAAAACAACCGTAAAATAAGGTACGGTTACATGTGAGCCGATTACAAACATACGACAAACATGGCGAACCTGGGCGCGCTTCTCGATCTCCGGTCCCACCATGAATCCCGGTGTATCGCACAGAGACAGTATCGGCAGACCATGGGCATTGCAAAGCTGCATTAAACGGGCGGCCTTGTCCGCGTCTTCAGCTTCAATGGCGCCGGCCATGTGCATGCAGTTATTGGCCATAAGGCCGAAAGGCCTGCCTTCGATGCGTATTAATCCGGTAATGATTCCCGGGGCCGAATTTGGGCCGCAGTTCGAGAAATGAGCTCCGTATCGGCCAGCGTTCTGATTACGGCCCGAACGTCATAAACGCGCCGCCGGCTTTCCGGAATCAGACCGCGAAGAACCCGCTGGTCGGCGGCCTCCCATTGAGAAGTCGTTCCCTGAAAATAGGAAAGGTATTGTTTGGCCACAGCCACCGCTTCCGGATCATCGGCCACGGCGATGTCGACAACGCCATTATTCGTCTGCACATCCATCGGGCCGACTTCCTCCGGTCTGAAAACACCGAGTCCGCCGCCTTCAATCATTACCGGACCGCCCATCCCGATGTTGGACTTTTCGGTGGCAATAATCACATCACAGCAGCCGAGCAAGGCTGCGTTGCCTGCAAAACAGGGTCCCGATACTATGCCTACCAGCGGGACCCGGCCGCTCAACCTGGCGAACGAGCCAAAGGTGGATAAATCCAGACCCGCTACCATAACCCCGGCAGCGTCGATGTCGCCAGGCCTTCCGCCGCCGCCTTCCGCGAAAAGAACAAGAGGCAGGCGCTGCTCGTGTGCCAATTTCAGCATGCGGTCCATCTTTTTGTGATTAAAATAACCCTGGGTTCCGGCCAGAACCGTATAATCGTAGGCCATGACCATGCAGCGGGACCTTATTGTCTCCGAACAGAGAGCTGTTTACCGTTCCAATGCCCGCGATCAGGCCATCGGCCGGGGTCCTGCTGATGAGATCGTCCAGGGATCGCCGCTCGCGTTGTGCGGCGATCGTCAGGGCTCCGTATTCAATGAAACGGTCGTCATCGCAGAGATCTTTTATGTTTGCACGAGCCGTGCGCTGGTTTTTCTGTTGCCGCCGGGCCACCGCTTCGGGGCGCCGCTCGTCCAGGCCGAAAGAATGCCTCTCTATAACCTCAGAAAGATCGGCGCGCAGTGAATCTAAATTGATTTCCTTATCAACCGGCATTTAGCTTTTTCCTCCCTCCGCCACTTTGTTGCTGTTGAATGTTTTTATGACTCCGGTCGTAGCCTGCCGATTCCGTAAATCTTCAATTTTTTTCTTGCCAACTCACTTATCAGCACTTCTTTTGTTCTTATCATCCGGACCTAACTTTTTAATTCACCGGTGATCATCTCTTTGAACTTATTTTTTTAATTTTATTGGTATGGGTGCGGGGCAAGATCTCGGCAAAATTGAACTAAAAACCCCACCTCTCTTTTGAGAAATAGGGTCTAATATTCTTCCATTGGGACTCCTTTAGGCGAGGATTGCCAACGAGAAAACTTCTTTAATTCATTAGGGATTTCCTATCCCATAATTACCAAAAAGTCAATAAATTTCGAGTCCCTTTTGTTTATTGTTGTTTGAAGTATTGTGTGTTTTTCAAAAATGGAGAATTGATGACTTCGGGAAGGAGCCCTCAAGTCTCCTCGAAAGTTAAATGACCCCCGGCAAAGCCGGGGGCTTATCTTTGTTAGCCCCCCAAGGGGGCCGTTTCATGAGTCCCCTGAAGGGGACATACTTCATGTTCGGACTTGGGAAGGTGGAGACGCCCATCTTTCTTTGTTTGTTCAGGAGTATATTTCTTAAAGATTTTTTAATCCTGACCAATGGGCATTTCCAGAATATTTAAACTCTTAAAAGATTTTTGCTTTAATCTCTGAGTGGAAAATCCAGCAATTTATATTGGTGGTTTTTACTATTCTATTGCCTCACACGGTCAAACCTTTCGGAGTCCCCCGGCAAAGCCGGGGGTTTACCTGTTAGAATTACCCCTCCACCCCAAATCTAACGATGTCATCTACTAGGGTGGCCCACATAGAGTAGACACCCATAAAGCTGCTTCGCCTAAGATCTTCTTATTTCTTTGCACCTTCCTTAGCGTAGTCGGCCATACCTTGGAAGTCGATCAAGACGACCGGCTCATTCCCGACCACCCAGGCGTCATGTCCCGATGGAACCAATGATACCTCACCAGCTTTTACATCTCTCTCCGTGCCATCATCCATCCTGATCCGAATAGTACCGGAGGCATGATACTGAAAATGAGGAGCCTCACAGCTCTCTGTCTTTGCTATGGGCTTGACCGATTCCGACCACTTCCACCCGGGCTGGAGTGTGGCTCGGCCAATCAATGCTTCGCCGACCTTGATCAGTTCTAATTTTCCCTTGTCAAACGTTCTTACCTCATCCGGATTACTGAAGCCTTTTACTTCCAGCTTTTTCATGATTCTCTCCTTTCTTGACTTGATTTTATCTTGAGCAGAGCGGGATACGAGCGGCTCAAGTGCAGGACAATGTTAAGCCGAATTTAGACTGTTCTCATATACACCGCCCCACAATCCTTAGGCGACGAACCCGCAGACGGCCAGCATAACGGAAGACAGTGGGTAGAGTAATTCGATATGATAAATTCCTCTGGTCCTCATCCCGTATTCTGCTTCGCTGCTCTAACACACAGGACGACTTACGCAAACTCCTGCAGGGGTGAGCGGTTAGCTCGATCCTAAGACCACTTTTTCCCGAGCTTTTCAAGGCCTGCCCGCCCTAATTCTTCCGGGGTCATGGCAATATGAAATTGGACGTCGGCGTTGAACGATAGAAACCACGGTTCCGCAAACTTTGGCACTTCCGATGGGTCATCAATGTTGATGATCATAATGGCCCCACGCTGGCCGTCATACTCGGTAAAATAAACGGCTTCCGCCTTTGTTTCATCGAGAATTTTTTTCATCTTCCTCCCTACACTACCGTCTCGAACAGCAGCGTTGAACTTTTCGTGAGGAATCCTCGCATGTAGAAGCATTCGCATTGTGGTCTCCTTTCATATCCGATAAATTTGTATATAGTAATTTTATTCAAAGAATAGACATGCGTAAATAAGGTGAACACCGTATTTTTTGGATAAAAGTACCGTATTTTAATGCCAGCCTATTCATTCGGCAATTGACCTGTTTTACTAATTATTGCTTGAAATGTTGTCTCGAAGGAAGAGATTGGAAAATCACTCTAAAATTCCTCTCCCCCCAAATTCAACTATCCCTCATTCCGCCATGGCTCACACCAACGGCTCAGAGCGCACCCCAGTCGATACTGCCCTTTTCAGAGGGCAGCGGGATAAGAAAAGTCGGTTTTCGGGTCCTCTCGATCACTGACCGGGCCACGCTCCCAAGAAACTCCCGGCTTAGCCACCCCTTCCCGTGGGTCCCAAGGACGATCACGTCACACCCCTTCTCATCTGCCGTGTTCAGGATTTCTTCCACGGCATAGCCTTCTTTGACGATGACGTCAATGACGAGGCTCACGCACGGCAAACCAGTCTGAGACTCGACCTTCAGGCAGAATTCCTCTAAGTGCTTCTTTATCTCGGCAACCTCATCCTCCTTCTCCCGTTCTCTTGCACTTTTCATGACCGTCTCACCACGCAAACCTGCTTCGAAGTATACCTGAGCTGGAATTGGCTCCATGCAGTGGAGGATTACAATCTGGGCCTCATTTTTTTGAGCCAGACCCGAAGCAAAATAAAACGCGTACGCTGAATTCTTTGTAAGATCCGTGGCATAAAGAATCTTTTTAATTTGTGGTATCATTTTGTTCCTCCGTTTCTTTTTTCAATCTTTCGATAGCTATTTTGAGGTTCCTGACCGATCAGCGATCGGGTTAATAGCGCCTGGATCGTCATGCCAATCTTTGATAGAATTTATTCTTTGATGAGAAGAGTATAAAATAAGAAAAAAATTGGATCAAGGAGAATATCAGGGCGAAAGTCTATGGGACGGAAGGCGCCTTCTGATGGAAATGGGGCAGTGACGGGCTGACTATACTGTTAACTGATTGATAAGGGGACAAGCAGGGGCAGGCTTCCCAAATTTAAACATACTGTTGCTTCCTATGTGTCCTGACATAACCCCAGCATTTAGCATCGGAATTCAGAAGCGGCCCTCTTTAAATCTATTGACAATCCAATCCATATTTAATACACTCCTATTGAAGCTAAGGACCCCGCAGGGGAAGAAATGCTTTTTATTTGATGTGGAGGAATCATGAGAATTAAAGTACAGGATGAGAAGATCACCAAGGCTATTAAAAAACTGGAGGGGATTGATATCATTCTTAAGACCGTCGAAGATGCTCAAAAAGCCATGCATCTCATTCTCCACAAGACGGCAATATCCAGTACTAAAGACTTTGAAGGCCTCAAGGACATTGCCATTACTAAGGCCACCGAGCATGCCTCCAGTGCCGTGGAATACCAAACTTATTACGAGGTAGAATTCATCCTCACCGATGACCGCTTCATCGAAATGGAGATAGCTTTGATTAAGGAACTTCAGATTATGTTTGAAAAATTATAGCTGGAACATGGAAGTATCATTAATACTTTATAAACATCCTTTCCAAAATCGGGAAGTGTCTCACTAAGATCATCCTACCCGGATATGTTTTCCAACCCATTGGGGGATGGTGGCCATCTTATAATAATGCCCCATGGTATGGAAGCAGGTGGAAGAGCAGAGGGGCAGACATTTTTCCTTCAGGACCTGGCCAGTCGCTGCCGGTCAAAACGTTCATCCCATATCCTGCCCCAGTCGACATCATGGGTAATCATGTCAAAACAGGGCGACAAGGTGCCGTCGGTGCGAACTAAGGCGCCGTTGATACCGGCCCGACAGTCCCAGGGAAGGAGGCAACCCCGCATCCGGCCTTTAAAGGCCCGGAGATGTTCAATCGAGTTCACCATAGGCCAGCCCTGAAGCTGCCTTTGGATCAACCAGCCCAAGAGTTCATCCACCTCCTGATACTGATCCGGAGTGATCTGGAGTCCCTCCTCCCGGTGTTGATAGTGATCAACATTCACGAAGCTGTGGGGCGGCTCATTGAGGTGGTAGTCGGTGCCGATTTTATTCTCATGGGCTATCTCGGTTAACATTTTTACATCTTTGATATTGGTCCGGCAGATATTGATGTTAAAAAAAAGGAGATACCCATACTTTTTCTGCTGTTCGATCAAATAGCGGAACTGGGGCTCAATGCTCAACAGGGCCTTGGGAAGTCCTTTCCGCGGGGCAATGCAATCCACAGCCAGATTTACGGCCGCCACTCCGGCTCTTCCCATCTCATCGATAAATGGCCTGTCCATCAGGGTGCCGTTGGTGGGCAGATAGACAAAAAAACCCTGCTCGCTGCCGTAGCGGATCACCTCCAGGATAAAATCCTTTCGCACCAGCGGCTCCCCGCCCATCAAAGGAATCACCCGGCAGCCGATGGATTTGAGCCAATCGATTGCCGAACAGGCGGTCTCTAAAGTCATGCCGGGTTGATCATTGTTGAATTGGAAGCAGTAATGGCAGTCGATATTGCATTTCCAATCGGTATAGAGGTAACAGAGGACAGGACGAAATTCCTCAGGACGAATCCGGGAGTTCAGGTAGGGAATAACCCAGCGCCGAATTGCTCGGGCGCCATTAAGGCCTTTATAACGCACATTCTGAAGCATCGAATCCTCACCCCTTAAAATAAGGTCAGAAACGAATCGGAGGAATGAGCTTTTTTACTATCCTATTTTAATGATTCTTTATTATTAATTCAAGTTAAAGAGACAAAAGGATTCCGGCTATGAGGGCCAGAAGGATGCCGATAAAATTAACACCGGAAATGCTCTCCTTCAACAGGAGGAAGATCAAAATCACCGTGACCAGGGGATACAGGGCGGTCAAGGGTACGACCACCGAGGCCTTGCCGTTTCTCAAGGCCAGGTAGAAAAAAATCGCCCCAATCGAGCCGGCGATTCCTGCCAGCATGGCGTATCCGATGCCCAGCCCTTTTTTTTCGATTTCAAAGCCGTAAATCAGGAAAACAATCCAGATCAGCAGAAAGGACGTCGACGTCGATATAAGGATCAGCAGTCTGGAATTGATCTGGGCTGAAGCCAGCTTGCCGAAAACCCCCCACATTCCCCAGCAGACCATGGTGGCCAGGGAAAAAAGATACCAGTTCTTCATACCCTTCTCAGACCTTGCCTTATAATTTTTGAGTATCGTTCGCTAACGTTACCAGCGTCGAGTCAAAACATGGAGCAGCTTTTTTCCACTATAGCTTTCCTTCCCCTCCTCCACAAGTTTTTCCTTCCATTGCCGGAAACCCGGTTTCCGAGCTCTTTCTTTTATTAATCGTCCTTGTCCCGGTCCAATTCATTGCCGGCCTATTTTTATCTATTGGCTATTTAGGTTCAAATCCTATAAAATAATAGCCTTAAAAGGAACTGATCGGTATTGCGCTTCTCACCCAATGCCCCTGTGACTAATTAACGGGATCGATGAGGAGGTGTTTATGGGACTACTCGATGGGATGTTAAAGGGCCTAGCGGATAAATTTTTAGGCCAGGAAGGCGCCAACCCCCTTCTGGGGCTGATCGGCAATCTCCTGTCCAATCCCCAAACCGGGGGGCTTTCCGGCTTAATTCAAAACTTCAGCAACAAAGGACTGGGCGACGTCGTTTCCTCCTGGGTCGGCACCGGGGAGAATCTCCCTATCTCCGGCCGGCAAATCCAGGAAGTCCTTGGCAGCAGCCAGATCGAACAACTTGCCGCTAAGCTGGGGACTTCGAGCCAAGAGGTTTCCGGAGGATTGGCCGGTCTGCTGCCCCAGTTTATAGATAAGCTCACACCGGACGGGACGGTGCCGGAATCCAATCTGCTGGAAAAAGCCTTGAATATGTTGAAAACCGGCCTGGGATAAATCACGAGTTTATTTTGCAGCTTCCTTAGAAGGCTATTCACCAAAATGGTGGTTTAAAAGAGTGGAGGGGTGGGGGTGACATCCCAAATAAATTTTGAGTAAGGGGGGACATCTCAGATAACTATTTTCAGTAACGTTTAGTTTGACTATGCCTCCAACAAAAGGGATCATTACCCTGATGGGTTCCGGGGAGTTTACGGCCTCCATGGTGGAAGTGCACAAAGGCCTTCTGACCGGGCTGCCCCAACCCCCCCGGGCGGTATTTCTGGATACCCCCGCCGGATTCCAGCTCAATGCCGACCAGCTTTCCGAAAAAGCGGCCGATTATTTCCGCCAACGCATCCTTCATCCTTTAGGCCTTGCTTCTTTCAAATCCAAAGAAAACGTTTCTCCCCTTCAGGCCGAACAGACCTTTCATATCCTGAGAGAGGCGGACTACATCCTGATCGGCCCTGGAAGCCCCACCTATGCCTTGCGCCAGTGGCAGGGGACCCCCATACCCGACTTGTTTGTCCGGAGGATCGAACAAGGGGCCTGCCTGGTGGCGGCCAGCGCCGCTGCGCTGACCGTGGGGAAATTTACCCTGCCGGTCTATGAAATCTACAAAGTGGGCCAGGATCTCTACTGGGCCGAAGGCCTGGATATCCTCGGCCGTTTCGGTTTTAAACTGGTGGTCATCCCCCATTGGAATAACGCCGAGGGCGGCACCCATGACACCCGGTTCTGTTACCTCGGGGAACCCCGCTTGAAGAAACTGGAGGCCCTCCTCCCCGAGGGAATAAGTATACTGGGACTGGATGAGCACACCGCCTGCCTGATCGATTTTGATAAAAAATCGGTGACCGTCAAAGGGATCGGCCAGGTGGTCCTCCGGCAAAGGGGAAAGGAAAAGCTCCTGACCAAGGGCGGAGCTCTGCCCCTGGAGGTGCTTTCCTGGGAAGACTGGAGTCCGGGAGGAAAACCGCCTCCTCCGGCCTCCCAGCCCCTGGCCCTGGGAAGGGAAGAGCCAGGGAAGGGATTCTGGGAAGGAATCCACATCCTGGAAGCGGCCTTTGATGAAGGTCTTAACAACCATCAACCCAAGGAAATGATCAATGCCCTGCTGGATCTGGATCACCTTATCTGGAAGGGCCTGCAGGAAGGTGAAAGCGAGGAATTCATTATCCAGGCCCGGGAGGTATTTCGAGACCGAATCGTCTTCCTGGGCAGCCATCTGGAATCCCCGCCGGCGGATGAAAAGGGAACGCTCCAGCCCTTAATAGAGGCCTTGGTAGAACTCCGGGAGTCCTTTCGGAGAGCAAATCTCTGGAAGGAAGCAGATGCCCTTCGGGCCTGCCTGCAACAGGCCGGCATCATCCTGGAGGATACCCAGGACGGCCCTCAATGGCGGAAACAAAAAGATTGGGATAGTCCCAAAGTTACCTGATTCTCAAACCGAAGGAGGTGTCTCTTAAAATATTAAATCACCCCCGAAGCCCGCGACGAATGGAGTACTTAAAAATCACGTAACCTTGGGACAAACTCAAAAGATTAATAGCGAACAAAGGAAACTGTCAGGATGATAGACCACCCCTGTATTGATGTGCTTTTCCTCTTCTCACCCGGGGATTCCTTGCCTGCTCCCCTGACTTCTTATCTTCAGACTCTATCCCATATTAGGATCACCCTCCGGGAAGAGTCTCCTGATGATTTAAGCCCCTATAACGTTGTTGTCACCACCGGCCGATTATCATCAGGGAATGAGAAAAGGCGACTGGAACAATTCGTTCAGTCTGGAGGAGGCTGGCTGGCCCTGCTCAATACCTCGGAAACAGCCTTGCCGGAGTGCTTTGGGGTACGTCCTGGAAAAGTTGGTCCTAAGGCCGAACTGCGCGTCTATTTCACCCCCAAAGATCATTCCCTTGGAGAACGTCTACCTGAAACGGTCTATTTCAACGGCTTCCATCATCCTTTGGAAATAACGAATGACGCCACCCAGGTTCTGCTGGCCGCCGACTGGCATTATCGTCATTCCCCGGTCCTTGTTTCCCGCACATTCGGCGCTGGAAGGTTAGCCTGCACCAGCCTTCAGGACCTGCAACACCCGATTCTGCAGCAAATCCTTTACCGGATGATTATCAGCCTTTCCGCCCGTCGAACGCCACGGCACCATCTGGGCGTCGGAATCCTGGGTTATTCTCCGGCCATGGGCCGGTTTCATGGGCTGGGCGCGGAGGCCACTGCCGGTCTTAACCTCAAAGCCGTGGCTGACTTGAGTGAAGAAAGCCGTCATCAGGCGGGGTTTGATTTTCCTCAAGTCCATATCTATCCTGACGCAGAAGCCCTGGCAGCCGACCCTGAGGTCGACCTGATCATCATAGCCACCCCTCCCGACAGCCACGCCCGGCTCTCGCTGCAGATGATGGCAGCCGGTAAACACGTGGTCAGCGAAAAACCCCTGGCCCTCACCTGCCGGGAGGCTGCGGCCATGATGGAGGAGGCCGACAAACGGCGCCTCCATCTAAGCTGTCATCAGAACCGGCGCTTCGATGTGGATTACCTGGCTATCAAGCAGGCCCTTGATGAAGGACTCCTCGGCAATCTCTTCTATCTGGAAACCTTTGTCGGCGGATTCAGCCATCCCTGCGGCTTCTGGCATTCCCATGAACCGGTCTGCGGGGGGACGGCCTTCGACTGGGGGGGCCACTATGTGGATTGGATTTTAAGCCTCTTTCCGGACCCGGTCACTCAGGTCATCGGCACCCGCCATAAAAGGGTCTGGCATGACATGACCAACGCCGACCAGGAACGGGTACAGATCCGGTTCCAGGGGGGGCAGGAGGCGGAATTCATCCATTCCGATATTGCCGCCTTCCGAAAACCCAAATGGTACTTGTTGGGGACTCAGGGCGCTATTGTGGGAGATTGGCGGGAAGAATCCGTTTTTCAAATCGACCCGGTCCATTACTATCAGCAACAAGAAATCCCTTGCACGGAGATGACGCCCCATTTGCGTCTTTTTCGTCGCCGCCCTTCCGGGGAAATCCTTCTCCAGCACCTGGCTCTACCCAAACGTGAACCCTACCCTTTTCACCGCAATCTGGCCGACCACCTCCTGACCGGGGAACCCCTGACCGCCCCCCTGATCGAATCGGTGCGGGTTGTAGCCGTTCTGGAGGCAGCCGCCCGATCGGCCGCCCGAGGGGGCGCCATTGAGGTCCTTGATGTCTAATCGCATCAACTGGGCTATCTTAGGCAATGCGACTATCGCCCGGGTCTGCGTTATCCCGGCCATTCAAAAATCCAGGAATGGCCGGGTAATCGCCCTGGCCAGTCTCAATCCAGGGCGTTCCCGGGAACTGGTCAGCCAATGGAACATCCCTTGTCTTTACGATCGTTATGAAATCGCCCTCGACGATCCGGAGATCGATGCCGTCTATATCCCCCTGCCTAATCACCTCCACCACCATTGGACCCTCAGGGCCTTGGAGGCAGGCAAGCATGTGCTCTGTGAAAAACCCCTGGCCTGCAATGCCCGGGAAGCCCGGGAAATGGCCGGGGCCGCTTCCCGGTCAGGACGTCTGCTGATGGAAGCCTTCATGTACCGTTTTCATCCCCGAAGCCGGCATATAAAGCAGATGGTCCGGGAGGGAGCCATCGGAAAACCCTGCCTGGTTCATTCCTCCTTCTGTTTTCCTATGGAAGCCGGGATACTGGCCGGGGGGGAGGATGCCCGCCTGCAAAGGGGAAGAGGAGGCGGCGCCCTCTTGGATGTGGGCTGTTACAGCGTCAATCTGGCCCGCTGGTTGTTTGACGCCGAACCGGTTCGGGCTCAAGGCCAGGCGGTTTATCATCCCAATGGTGTCGATGTCCACTTCGTGGGATCCTTAAGTTTCCCCGGAAACGGTCTGGCCGCCTTGGAGGCCAGCTTTATCTCCGCCCTGCAACAGACCTTTACGGTCGCCGGCCTGGAGGGCGCCATTGACCTGCCCCACGACGCCTTCATCCCCTGGGAAAAGGAGGCCCTCTTCACCTTTCGCCGCCAGGACCAGGAAAAGGGAGAAATAAGAAGGTTTCCCGGCATAGACGAGTACCGGCTCATGGTGGAGCATTTCGCGGAAGCCGTGGCCGGGCAGTGCCGGCTGGAGATTCCCCCGGAAGACAGTGTCCAAAATATGCTGGTACTCGAGGCCCTGGCCGAGGCCGCCCGAACTGGTCTCACCCAACAGCCTGGGGGACCCTCATAACAAACAGCATGAACACTGGATTTAACAGGTCCCCTTTAACGGTCTCTTTGGAGAACTTCGAGACCCTCTCCTCCTGCTGGCAGGATCCCCTTTCCTCCTTGAACTGGACCTGCCCCTTTGTTTTGCCGCCCTGGCTGCGGGTCTGGTGGGATCATTTTGGCGATGGGTTTTCTCCCTTGCTCCTTTCGATCAACCGGGAAGGGCGCTGTCTGGGATTGGCCCCGTTGATGGTCCAGGCCGGGAAGGCCTGCTTCATGGGCAGCCCGGATGTCTGCGATTTCCAGGAATTGGTCTTTCCTGAGGGTCAGGAAGAACCTTTTCTAAAGCTGATCCTGAATCATCTGCGATCGATTGGAATCAGGGAGTTGGAGTTGGAGCCGCTGCGGGGGGACACCGTATTCTTCCAGGTCCTTTCCCGGCTGCCTGAAACAGAAGGGCAGAGCCTAACCATTCGGCCTCTGGACGTGCTGGCGGAGATGGATTTGCCTGCTTCCTGGGAAGATTTTTTACAGGGAATCCCCGGAAAGGAACGCCACGAGATCCGGCGCAAACTGCGCCGTCTGGAAGAATCAGGCCCGGTCCGCTGCCGGATGGTTGAGACGACGGGCTCCCTGGAAGAAGCCATGACGACCTTTCTCGACCTCTTTCGTTCCAGCCGGCCGGACAAAAAGGAATTCATGACCGAGCAGATGGCCTCCTTCTTTCGATCGCTGGCCGGGGAAATGGCCGGGGCCGGGCTCTTAAGGCTCTACTTCCTGGATCTCCAGGAGCAACCCGTAGCTTCGGTTCTCTGTTTCGATTACCGTTCCACCCTTTACCTCTACAATAACGGTTACGATGAACGGTACCGCGCCCTCAGCCTGGGTCTGCTCAGCAAGATCTTCACCATCCAGGACAGCATCCGGAAAGGCCGCCGCCTCTATAATTTTCTAAAAGGGGCTGAGGCCTACAAATACCGGCTGGGAGGAAAACCGGTCCCCCTCTACCAATGCCGCATCGCCTTTACCTCCACATAGAACTTGACCCATCCCGGTATTCTTCTTACTATCCTGAAAGAAAATGAATTGAGAAACCTTGGAGGAAGAAAATGGAAACCAAACCCGACAAACTGGTCATCATTGCCACCCAGGCTGAAGAAAATCCGGACAAAGCTACCCTGCCTTTTGTCCTGGGCAATGCCGCCCTGGCTATGGAGGTAGAGGCTACGGTAATTCTGCAGTCGACGGCTGTTTATCTGGCCATGAAAGGCTATGCCGATCATGTCCAGGCCGCCGGATTTCCCCCCCTGCCAGCACTCCTGGAGGCCTTCTTTGAAGGTGGCGGCAGGCTGATGGTCTGCTCTCCCTGTCTCCAGGCCCGGAAGATCAAGCCGGAAGATCTGATACCCGAAGGCGCCATTATTGCCGGGGCCACCCTGGTGGCGGAGATCCTCTCGGCCACCAATTGCCTGTCCTACTGACAGGATTCAGAAAGATGGCTGCCCGGCGCGGATCAAAGCGCTGGGTCTGAAATAATCGATCACTCTGCCCCTTGTCAAAAAGGAAAAAGGACTTATTTTTTTCATATAGCTCAAAAGTTAGGAAAAAGGTGAAGGAGTGCCTGAGAAGGGTGGGCGAAGTCCCTTTTTTTTAAGCAGCTTTTTGAAAAGGTTCGGAGGTTTGAAGTGAGACTTTTTTTTAGATGGGGTTTTTTAGGGGTGATTCTTTCAGGCCTTCTGGTAATGGTCCAGGCCTGCCAAAAATCCGATCTATCCAACCAGGAGATTAAAAATACCATGTCCCAAGAAAACCAATCCTGGCCGAAGGCTACCTTTGCCGGAGGTTGTTTTTGGTGTACCGAAGCCGATTTCGAAAAATTACCCGGGGTGGTCAAGGTTATCTCAGGCTATACCGGGGGCCACAAAGAAAACCCCACTTACGAAGAGGTTTCAGCGGGAACCACCGGCCACCTGGAGGCCATCCAGGTCCATTACGATCCGGCCCGAATAAGCTACCAGGAGCTGCTTGAGGTTTTCTGGAGGCATATCGATCCGACGGATCCCGGCGGCCAATTCGTGGATCGGGGCCGGCAATACCGCAGTGCCATATTTTATCACAACGAGGAACAGCGGCAGGCCGCCGAGAAATCGAAGGAAGCCTTGAACCGATCCGGAACCTTCGCCAAGCCGATTGTCACCGAGATCCTGCCGCTTCAGAAATTTTATGCCGCTGAGGACTATCATCAGGATTACTACAAGAAGCATTCCCTAAAATACCAATACTATCGCCATGGATCCGGCCGGGATCAGTTTTTAAAACAAACCTGGGACCAGGAGAAGAAAAACCCTTCTGCGGAAGAAAAACAGGCTTTTAAAAAGCCCGATGAGACCTCCTTACGGAAAAAACTTTCTCCCCTGCAATACAAGGTGACCCGGCAAAATGGAACCGAACCTCCTTTCCAAAATGAGTACTGGGACAACAAAAGGGAGGGGATTTATGTTGATGTCGTTTCCGGAGAACCGCTCTTCAGTTCCCGCGATAAATACGATTCCGGGACCGGCTGGCCCAGTTTTTCCAGACCTCTGGGGCCGGAAAATATTGTCGAGAAGGAGGACCGGAGTCTTTTCAGCACCCGGACTGAGGTCCGGAGCAAACAGGGCGATTCCCATCTGGGTCATGTCTTCCCAGACGGGCCTAAGTCCACCGGCCTTCGTTATTGTATGAATTCCGCAGCGTTGCGCTTCATTCCAAAAGAAGAACTTGAGAAGGAAGGGTACGGAAAATACCTCCGCCTTTTTCAATAAACATCGATGTTGAAAAAGTTTCGGAAGTTGCAGATCCGAGAGGTCCAGGGCGACGGTGTATACGCATACTGCGAGCCATGGACAATCCCCCCGGGGCGGGACGGCCTCCCAGACTTTCCCGACCGGCCCCTTTTAACCTCAAATGCTCCCTGAAGAAATAGGATCCCCGAAGCCAGGAAAAAAGCGGGATTAAGGGCGCATCGTCTCTATTCCAAGGATTTCAGGATCTCCGGGGTTATCTGAATAAAGCGGTAAATATTTTTTCCTTTGTGGTCTTTTAAAAATTCCCGGGCCTCGGCTTCCTTCTCAAAGGGGATCAGCTCTTTTCCCATGGGCCCGTAGATATCACTGCCGATGACATAAAAGGCCTTGGCGGCCTCGATAAGCCGCACGGCATAGTAATCGGTGACCCAAAGAAAGGCCATGTCCCCCCGTGATCGGGCCGGATGGTAACGGTTCAGGTCATGATAGTACTTAAAAAAATCCTTGGCCCCGTCAAAATAAACCCGGAACCCATCCTTAAAGCGGATTTGGGCCATCCAATCCGGGTACTTGGCTACGAACATCCCGCAGACCGGGCATTTGTCTTTGGCCGAGGGCTTGCCCGGATGATCTTCAGCCCCCGAGACCGGTGCAGCCAGGGCCAGGATCAAGACAAGCCAAAGGGACCTTCTAAGCAGACTGGTTTTCCTGACGGGGGGGATGGACATCCCCCCCGTCTTCATTACTGGATGGGTGGAACTCATTTTTTCTCCATCATTTTCTGCCGCATCATCCGCCGCCTATCGCGGATCATCTTGGTGTCTTCATTTGTGTCTTCATGGGACGCTTTCAGGGCCTGATCAAAATCGGCCAGGAGGCCGCCATTTTCCTTGATGAATTTCTCAGCCCCTTCTCTGCCGGTAAAGGCCCACTTGGCCCTTCGGGTCATAACGCCGGGTTTGTTCCCGCCGATTACCCAGACGGCCTTTTCCGCATCAATCAAGTTTTTTCCCGTAAAATCCCCGACCATGAAGAGCTTCGGGGTCAGGTCGATATTCAGAGCCAGATCAATAGCCGCGCAGTGGATGCTGCAAGTCCCGACCGTGGTGCCGTTATCATACTCTATCAGCATCCGGCTGTGGGCGAATTTCTCCCGGTCCATTCCGCAGTATTTGCAGGATGGATGCTTCTTGATATCGTCATTGGCGAATACCAGGGTTGCGACAAATAGACAAGTTACCAAGGCCATAATAATAGAAATAGATTTTTTCATGAATCCTCCTTTTTATATCGAATTTCTAATGGAACCCGTAGCTTTCTCCCCCCTCCACGGTCCGAAGCAGCACCCCCTATTTTATTCTAGTTATTCTAGTGTATAGGTCAAGTGTATATCTATATCTGCATCTAAGCCAGTTCCTCCGCCCGACCTCGGCTATCCCTTTCCTATCTCCTTTTGTCCTTGACAACCAGGTGGCCTTATTCAATACTCCTCTCAAAAAAATACACTTGCCCATTCTAGAAAATAAAACGGAGAGACATAGATGATGAAAAAATGGTTCGTATTCGCATTGATCATCCTTTTTCAGCCGGGCTGGCTGAAGCAAAACCCGTCAAACCCCAAAAATTCAAAGCCGTCAAAAAGATTGCCCAACCCTCCAAAAAAACGGCTTCTTCCAAGAAGCCGGTTGTAAAGGAAGACCCTTATAAGGCCGTTATCGTCATGGAGGCCCGGACCGGCAAGGTCCTGGAAACGGAAAACGAACATCTGAAACGGGCCCCGGCCAGCGTCGTCAAGCTTATGCTGGCGGCCGTGGTTCTGGAAAAACTGTCCAAAGGAGAGCTGAAGCTTTCAGACAAGATCACGGTTTCCAAAGAAGCCTCCCGGATGGGCGGCAGCCAGGTTTACCTGGAAGCCGGCGAGACCTTCACCCTGGAAGACATGATGAAGGCCGTGCTGATCGCCTCCGGCAATGATGCGGCCTATGCCGTGGCCGAACACGTCGCCGGTACGGCCGAGGCCTTTATCAAACTGATGAACGAAAAGGCCAAGGCCCTGAATATGGCGGACAGCGAATTTCATTCCGTCCACGGCCTGCCCCCCTCCAAAGGGCAGCAGGAGGATTCCAGTTCCTGCAGCGATCTGGCCATCCTGGCCCGGGAGCTTCTCAAGTACCCCAAAACCCTAGAATGGACCGCAGTCCCCAGCGCCGGTTTTCGGGACAACCAGTTTATCATGAACAACCACAACAAGCTGCTCTTCAAATTTCCCGGGACCGACGGATTGAAGACCGGTTATTACCGGGAAACCGGATTCAATGTGGCTGCCACCGCCAAACGCAATGATCTGCGCTTTATCGTGGTAGTTCTCGGAAGCCCCTCAGCCAAGATCAGGGACAACGTGGCCATCGAGAAATTCAAAAAAGCCTTTGCCCAGTACAAGGCCCTGCCGGTGGTTAAGAAGGGGGATTTGATTGACAGGGAGATCGTCCTGGCCGACGGCCAGCCCGGGAAGATCAAAGGAGTAGCCGGCGCTGATTTTATCTACCCGATCGCACTTGACAGCAAGGGGACCGCTACCAAGGAAATCGTGGCGCCCGGCAAGATTAAAGGGGAAGTGAAGCAGGGCCAGAAGCTGGGAGATCTGGTCATTAAATTCGCAAACCAGGAAGTGGGCAAGGTGGACATCGTCTCCCCGGTGAACGTCCCCAAGGCCAATTTTTTTATCCGGCTTCTTCGTAAGGTGGGGATTAACCTTTAGATCTAAGGAGGAAAAAATGACATTCAGGTTAATGACGGCTTTAGTGATCATGGCCCTTTCTATTCCACTTTCGCCTATCGTCGTATCCTCACAAGAGATCTTTGACGCGGCCTGCGGGCGGGCAATTATTGACGGCCGGGTGGATCCAAATGAATGGAGTTCGGCATCGAGCAAGACCTTCCTGATGACCCAGGGAATACTGGAAGCAACTTTACGCGTCATGAACAGCAAAAATTACCTCTACCTGGGAATCACCATCAACGACGACGAATTTACTACATACGCAGTAACTCTGCCTTGGGGAGATGGGTTTCGAATCGATTTCGACAATAACAACAGCGGCTCCCTCTATGTTTTAGGTGACGATGTTCTATTAATAAAAAAAAAAAAAAAAAAAAAAAAAAAAAAAATATAATAATGCCGGCCTACCGCAATTTCATGATTACCATATTTATAATACCGACGTCGGCAGCAGCCAGGCGGATACCTCTGCTGGAGGCACTTCCGACGGGACGGGCTTTTCCAGCCGCCTGGGCAATCTGAATCATTTCGAACTGAGGCACCCCCTCTGCAGCGGCGACACTCTGGACTTTTGTCTTTCCCCCGGGGATACGGTGGGGTTCCGGTTAAGATATCTGGATGCCAAGGCCGATGGGATTATTGGAGGCAGCTATTTCTATCCCGGGTCCTCCAATACATCCCTGGCCTATATCGTGATCGGCTCCTGCACAATAGACGACTTTTTGCTTTATCTGCCCCTAGTCAACAAATAAGTCCCAAAGCATAAAATTCATGATTTAGAGGCACATGGGGCTTTTCAATTGGCGACTACCTCCCCGCCAATTGAAAAAATTCATTCTCTGTGCTCTCTGTGCCTCTGTGGTGAAAAATCTTTTTGGGGTATTGGTGATCTTATCCGAAAGCTGCGGATCGCTTTATGACAGCCGGTTGGCCAAATCGGCCAGACCGGATTCCACCGAATTGTCGGTGCGGATCTCCTCAAAGGGGATGGCGTATTCCCGGCCGGCCAGGATAGCCGGCATCACCCGGCTCCGGCCTTCCTTGAGCAGCCTGGTCAATTGGCGGGCCATCCTCTGGGATAAGGTTATGTCCCGGTAGTTGGGGGCCGCACCCCGGATGTCCCTGGAAAAGCCCTCACAAATGGCCCGGCGCCGGGTGCCTAGACCGGCCTTCAGCAATTCTTCACGAAAATATTCAGCGGCATTGCCGCCAAAACCCTCCTCTTTTCGTTTGTCCCGTTTATAACCCTCGGCCACCACGATAACCGCCGATTCTTTCCGGTTGAGTGCCTCGGCTATCAAGACCGGATCATAGGAAGATGAAGGCAAAACCGCCAGGTCTGCCCCGGCCCCCAGGCAGGAATTAAGGGCATGATAGCCACCTTCAGCCCCCATCATCTCGATGATATAAATCCGGTGGTGGGTCCTGGCATCAGCCATGTAGGAGAGAATTTTTTCCGCCCCTATCTGGACGCCGGTATGCTCCCCGATGCATTCGGTCCCAAAGATATCGCTGTCAATGGTGACCGGGATAAAAAAAAGCTGCACCGAATTGGGCAAAAGGCCGCTTAGGGCCTTGATTCCGGCCAGGGTCCCGTTGCCGCCCAGTCCGATCAGGACATTCACCCGGCGTTCTATCAGGTGCTGAGCGGCTCGGTTTTGATTTTCAGGCTTCAGGAATTCCGGGTAACGTTCGGTGCGGAAGCTGGCCCCCCGGGCCTCGCGCAAGGGCGGTGTATAAATGACCCCCGGCAGATTCTCCAGCTTTCCATAAAGGTCCCGGTCATTGACCAGGGAGCAGAAATCCCCGGCCTGCCCGACGACCAGGGATTTGAAGCCTTCCCGGGCCATATACACCTGGCGGCCGGCTTCCTCCAGATAATAGGTCAGAAACCCGGTAACACTGTCATATCCCGGTGCGCAGCCTCCGTCCTGGAGGAGCAGGCAATCCATCTCCCGATAAAGATCGTCCCCAAAACGGACATAAGAGGTGATCTTGCGGGCCAGTTCCTTGAGGATCTTGACAAAGCTGGCTGGGGCGATCCTTTTTTCATCTTCCAAATCACGGGCCTGAATCGCCAGGAGACGGCAAGCCGGGTCGGCCTTGACCGTGGCTGTCCGGGGCAAGGTATCAATGACGGCTATCTCACCAAAAAGGTCCCCGGGGTTCAAATGCTTGACCGTGCGGCCGGCGATTTCCAGAAAGCAGCCTCCTTCCTCAATGATGAACAAAGTTGTCCCGATCTCGCCCGCACTAAAGATGGTTTCCCCGGCCTGGTACTCCCAGCGGCTGAGAAGAGCAGCCAGGGCCTTGATTTCCGAGTCGGCCAGGGCCTGAAAGGGCCCGACGGAGTTCAGAAAAGAATGCAGTTTACTATCTTCCGGAATTAGTGGGATGGATGTAGCCATGGATCAATGTTCTCCTTAGGGGATTAATTTTGGGGAGGAATTGTATATTGAGAATTTTAAACTATTACTTTAGAATATTCAAAAATAATTAAGGCGGGAACTTTTACCTGGCTTGCGCAAGGTGGCGGTGTCTATTTGACAACGGTCAATGCGGCCAACCCTCACCTGGTCTTGGCCTCGGGACAACGTCTGTACCCACTGGGTGACCTCATAAATGCCCCCCCCTTTAAACACGTCACCAGATTATGTTGAAAAAAAAACTTGACATCGCCTTTTCCATCATTTATTATAGAATCCAGTAAATCCGTCATTCACCCTTTCGGGACAGGGTGGCGGTCGGAGTTGGTGATCAAGTCGACAGTTCAAGGCATCGAAGCTTTTCAGGTCGATGCCTTTAATTTTTAGGTCGTATCCCAACTTGAGAAATACTTCAAAAGGAGGAATACGGCTATGAGTGAAGGACGCGTAAAGTGGTTCAATGAGAGCAAAGGGTTCGGCTTTATCGAGGTCGATGGCCAGGATAAGGATGTTTTTATCCACCATTCAGCCATCGCTATGCAGGGTTTTCGGACTCTCGCCGAAGGTCAGCGAGTAAGCTTTGATATTGAGCAAGGCCAAAAGGGACCCTCAGCAGTCAATGTAAAGACCATCTAACAACCTGTTAATAATCAACAAAAAAGGGGCCGATCCGCTTACTGGATCGGCCCCTTTTTGTTTTCATTGGCAGGCGGTTGGGGATTTGAACTCCCGCCCTCCCCTTTCCCATTTTAGCTCAAAACCGTTTTGGGTAAAAGTTCACACCTATAGAGAGAGATGCCTTCTTTTTGCTTTGCTGGACCAGAAGGGACCGGTAGGCCAGGGCATCATGTTTTCCTTGACTTTCTCGAATCTTTGCGAGTATTCTCAATTCGACAGATAACTGGCCGTTATTCTTGGTTTTAACCCGTAGCAAGGAGGCTGATGGTGAAGGTGGTGGATTGACCCCACTTCTCAACAAGAGAGGTGGGGTTTTTTAATTTTGAGCTGACTTGGGCCGTTTCAATGCTTGTGAAGCCAGCTTGAGAGGAATAGGGCTTGCCAGATAAAAAGTTCATTCAGTAATTATGTCCCCTCCGACTTAGTTGCTTAACAGCGTCTTCACATCCGATTCAAATGGATATTTTTTATTCTTTTCCTTCGCCATTGTCTGGAGCAGTTGGTCCTGATTCTCGAAAATAACCGACATTTCCACTGGTTGTTTATGAACCATCGTTATTGATCCCGTGGGGCAGGTAGAGGCACACAATCCGCACCCGATGCACCGATCCTTTGATATGACCGAGACATCGGCTTCAATCTGAATGGCGTTTACCTGACACCGCTCGAAGCAAGTTTCACAGGCCGTACAGGTTTCAGTATCAACCATAGCCTGGTAGTTTGAGTGGGCAATAGCCGCGGGATTATTGTATTTGTTGATATGGGCCAGTGCCTTGCAACAACATCCACAGCAGTTGCATATGAACATCTTACTGCCCTTGTGGTTCGACGAATGATGGACCAGACCACTCTCCTCTGCCTTTAACAAGATCTCTTGGGCTTCTCCTTTTGAAATTTCCCTTCCCAGTCCATTTTCAATATAGTAGTCCGCAGCGAGATCAAACATCATGCAGGCTTCTAAAAGCTTGTCGCAGCCATGGCCCATCATTCTGGCCTCTTTGCGGCAAATGCAATCGGCCACCGCAAACCGATGACTTGACTCGATTATTTCGGACACCTTTTCAAAGGGCTGAACTTCGGTACTGTCCTTTATTTCCCTTTCTATCAGACCTTATGATTGAAAAAGAGAGGCAAGTCTCGAGTTTTCGGATATTGTTTTTGTAGAAAGCAAAAATCAAACCGATAAGACATTCCTTTTTGATAGGAAGAGTATAAAACAAGGAAAAGACAGGATCAAGGAAATAAATTGGGCCAAAGGAAAGGGGTCAGAGGGGGTCTACTGGAAAAAAAGGGATCTTGCCGGGTTGGATTTTACAAATAGAAAGAAATAAGGGGAAAAGGAGAGGCAGATTACCAAAATTTAGACATACTGCTCCCTCTGCCTCCCGAATTTTCCTTAAACGGAGGAGTGATCTGAGGAAGTCCCGAAATCTTGGTCAATAAAGGGGACAACTGTCCCCTTTATTTCAAAAGAAATTAACCGGCTTTTGATCTATAATTCCAACCTATTATTCCTGATGAGGGATCGAAAGTTCTCGTCAAAATCTTCACGCAACCACCAGCGCGTTCGCCCCATTTTTTCCTTCACATGACTGGATATTTCATTTTCGAACATCTCTTTGCAATCCTTAGCGTCAGCATATTGTTTATCCCCGAAGTTGTACAACCTCACAACAGCCCCGAAAGCCACTAGTCCGGCAATAACGAGCCAAACCATTGCCTGTGAATAGCGCCACAATAATAGAAGACAAATGAAAATAGCAAAAAAAACAAAAACCATCTTCATTTCGCCTTTTTTTCTCACTTTAACGCAGCTTTTGCAGAACCAAGTGCTAGATGAAACAAAGTTGCTATATGTTATAATTGTTTTATTGCGGTCACCAATTCTCCTATTTATCTCGTTTCCGCCGACCAAATATATTCTTATTCCTTCTTCCGAAGATGAACCACAGCAATCACACATCGCTGATGTTTTTGTTAATTTTTCTTCCTGAGCTTCTTCAGGGCTTTCTTTCCATGTCTTTGCCTTAAATCTGTCTAAAAATTTACCTACCATTTCATTGTTTCCCCTTTCGTTTCAAGGCTTGGTTCGACCCCGGACAGACATTTTATCCTGAAATATTTTTCAAATCTTCTAATTTTCCTGTTTTTTTATAAGTATCTAAATACCTCTTGGAGGATCCCGTTGCATAATCCATTACGGTTTTCCCGATTTCATCTTTCATTTTAAAGTCTGCGCCTTTTGCTAATAACAGCCAAATAGTTTTTGGTTTATCTTTATTCGCTGCGTACATTAATGGGGTTAAACCACCTTCTCCCTTTTGATTAAGGTTTGACCCTTTTGATATCAAGATTTCAATGATTTCAGACTGCGCAAAGCCTGATCCTACCAATAATGCTGAACTTCCTATATTGTTTGTTAAATTCACATCTGCTCCTTTGGAAATCAGCAATTTTATTATTTGTATCTTTTCATCCACTTTAAGATATTTGATTCCCTCTGACGTAAATTTAACTTGGTAAGGACTCCTTACAACCTTCATTAAAGAAGTATTCCCAAATTTATCTTTTATGTTAGGATCCATCCCTGCTCTTAAAAACAATTTTACTACTTCTATATCTCCGGAATAAGCTTTCTCTAAAAAAGCTTCCGTGTTATAAGGAATACCCTTTTCTTTAATTAATTGCTTGGCATTTTCTGGATTTTGCCCACAAGAAACCGCAAAAAATACAAATGACAATAAAATAAATAGTTTTATTCCTCTCATCATTTAACTCTTTCCTTTCTTAATGAATGCTGATGGGCTAACGAACACGTAACCATAAACTTTCACCAGACGCAGAGACAACTTTTGGATTAGTCAAAAAGGACGCTGCTGGGGCAAAAACAAATTATCAAAATGAGAGCATAAGACAAAGAAAAAAATGGCCAAGCAAGCTCGATTAGGCGCTTTTGGAAATAAAGATTTGTTTGATAAGCATTTCCTTTTCATGGGAAGAGTATAAAACAAGGAAAAGACAGGATCAAAAAGGAAAATAAGGCCAAAGGCAAGGGGGGAAAAGGGTCTCCTGGAGAAAATGGGACTATGCAACCCTTTTATCGACGATTACGGTTTGAACTCTTCTGTTTTTTTCAAAATGGAAATTTGACGAGTACAGGAAGAAATCAAGACTAGCCGAAGGAATTGTTTGAAAACCAATCTTTTTCTGTTCCATTCAAGCGAGGGATATCATTTAATCACATCTAAAGTGGATTGATCCGACAAGCCAGGCGACGCGGGGCGATTCTTCCAGAGGCGATGCAATAAGAGGACGGTTTCCAAGACCGGGGAATCCCTTAAGCCGTAATTATATTTTTCTCTCTGACCTTTCCTATGGATTCCTCGAGTAGGGAGCGGGCTTCCTCCACGGTCACGGCTTGAAATCTTATGGTCTCCCTCAATGGCAACTGGGCCATACGATCCATATCGGCGGCAATCAGACAGGCGATTTTCACATACCCTCCCATGGTTACACCATCCACCCCCAAACAAATGGGCTCTTTTCCGGCGGGGATCTGGATGGCGCCAATAGCATTACCGTCATCGACTATATTGGAGGGATCCAGCCCGGCATCCCGGGATTCAGCCCTTGCCTTGAAATAGAGCTGAGGGCCTTCAAAGCGGTAGCCTACCCGGTTGGCTCGGATGGAGACCCGGTAATCGGAATGCAAAAAGGTCTCGATGCTTTCATCGGTGACATGATCATCCTGGGGACCGAGGACAACCCGCAGGATTCTCTCCGATCCCTTTTCCGGCAGGATTTCTTTTTTTGCTTTTCTCCCCTTGAGCGTATCCAGCGGAACCCTTGGTGGACCTGTTTCCAGGGAATCCCCTTTCTTCAAGGCACGACCGCGAATCCCCCCCAGGCCGCCCAGGGTATAGGTGGATTTAGAGCCCAGTACCTGGGGGACGTCGATCCCGCCGGCGACACAAAGATACGATCTCCACCCCCAGATGGCCCTTCCGATCGAGAGGAGGTCACCCGGCCTTACATAAATGGTCTCCCCAAAGGGCAGGGAACCTCCGTTTAACCTGGCGTCAAAGAAACCTCCGGTGAGGGCGATAACAGTTTCCTGATGAATTCTGACCGTTATACCTATGCCGGTCATCTCTATACCCGCTTCCCCCAGGGGGTTTTTAAGCAACAGGTTTCCCAGGCGCAAGGCAAAGCGGTCCATGGCACCGGAGGGAGGGATGCCGCTGGCAAAATAGCCTCGTCTGCCTAAGTCCTGGATGGTTGTGAATATTCCAGGTTGGATCACTTCAAAGGTCACTGGGCTCACCGGGTCCTCCTATAATGAAAAACGTTCTTCAATCACTTTATACTCGTAACTGCCTTCCCAGACCATCTGCCGGATATAATCGCATTCTTCCAGGTCGACGGGTACAAATTTGATGCGATCTCCGATCCTAAGCAAGACCGGGGATTGTTCAAAAATGGATAGGCTCTGATAACGATCATAAATAGGGACCGGTGTGATCCCCATCATTTGGTATCCCCCCGGGCTGACCACCGGATAAATGGCCGTAATGCTGCCGCCCAGCGCCACGGTCCCTTTGGGCGTATAAATCCGGGGGGAGGTATATTTGGGAACCGAAAGCAGCAAGGGGGGATTGAGCTGCATGAGTTGGGGAGAGCCGGGCGTAAAACCGACCATCCCCACCCAATGGATGGTTTCCGAATGGATACTGATGACTTCCTCCGGAGAGATGTTGTTGCTTTTAGCGACAAACTCCAAATCCGGGCCCCATCTCCCGGCATATTTCACCGGCAGTTCAATGAGCCGGGAGGGAACCTCGGTCACCTCGGGGATTTCATTTAAAATCGTTTTCAACTCAGCGATAAGATCAGGGGTGCTGATTACCAGGTTGTCGTAGGACAGCAGAAGGGATCGCCAGCCGGGAAACGTTTCAATAAATCCCTTGATCCGGGCCTCCTTGATTACCATATCCAGGCCAATGACCCTGAAATTGGCCCGAAGGGTCATTTCATCACCGAGTTCAATAGTCAGATACTGGTCACCGGAATAGAGATAGCGCGGGGATTCATAAATCATAAGGGTTTTCCTTTTTGAGACTGTTGATCACCGCCCACTCATCACGCCATGGCGTGACGCATTCAAGGCGCAAAGATCGCTAAGAGCAGAATTCTTTGCCTCCTTTGTGTCTTTGCGGTGAAAGAAAGCATTTATGTTTTTTCATTAATGAGTCCAGGAATGGCGGCGCAGGGGGAGAATCTTTATCCCTTTGCCTTCCAGATCCTTTTTGACGGCTTGAACGATTTCCGGACCTTTTGGGTTGTCACCGTGGAAACAGATACTGGTTCCCTGGGTCTCGATCTCTTTACCATCCGAGGCTAAGACCTTTCCCTCCAGGACGATCTTTGAGACTTTGGCCACTGTGGAGGGAATGTCAACTTCCCCATGGACCTTCTTTATAAAAGTGGTGCCGTCCGGGGCATAGTCCAGGTCGGCATATATTTCTCCGGCTACCCGGATTCCCATGGCCTTGGCCATTTCATAGGGAATGGTATTATAGAGGGCCAGAAAGATGGGTTCCGGTTTGATGGTGCGAAGGGCCTCCAGGATGGCGCGGGCCAGCGCTTCGTCCTTCCAGGCCATATTATAGAATTGTCCGTGGGGTTTTACATGCTGGAGCTCAAGGCCGCTGGCTTCGCAAAAGGCCTTAAGGGCCCCAACCTGATACAGAATATAATCTTTGGCCTCCTCAGGGGTCACTTCGAGCTTTCTCCTCCCAAATCCGATCAGGTCAGGATACCCGGGATGAGCCCCTACCGCCACACCGTACTTCTTGGCCAGGGCCACTGTCTTTCTCATGACGTGAGGATCCCCGGCATGAAGGCCGCCGGCAACACTGATGGAGGTCACCTGTTTCATCATTTCCTCATCGTTGCCGATCTTGAAAATCCCAAAACTTTCGCCCATATCGCAATTCAGATCGATCTCAACAGCCATGGCCGAACCTCCTTTCAGTCGGTGATAAAACATGCATTCAAAGATTTTCAGAACAGACCCACACAGACAAAAACTGATTCCGCCAACGGCGGAACTGGCGCGAGTTAAGCGGCCCTCCTAAATCTTAATAATGCCATGTTTTTGTGCCCGAAGGGCCTGACAGTTAGGGTGGCGGCAGGTCGCCGCCATCCTGTCCAGTCTTCGTCTGTGGCAAAAAAACGGTTCTGTTTTTTATTAGCATTCATCCGGAAAGGATTATTTTCGGATGAATGCTAATTACTGTATGATCAATCCCCCGTCAATCGTCAGGGTGAAGCCGTTTACAAAATCAGATTCATCTGAAGCCAGATAGACCGCTCCTGGGGCAATGTCCGTAACGCGGCCAACCCTTCCATAAGGGGTGTTGTCCACCCGCGATTTAAGATACCGCGGTTTACTTAAGAGGTGTTCATTGAGAGGCGTGGCAATATCACCCGGGGCGATACAATTGACATTGATTTTTTTCGGGGCCAGTTCCATGGCCATGGCCTTGGTCATTCCCATGATACCCCCCTTGGAGGCGCAATAGGCAATGCTGTTTGGAAATCCGATCTGCCCGGCAATTGAGGCGATATGAATGACCTTGCCTTTCCCCTGCTTCAGCATTTCAGGCACAGCGCGTTGGGTGGTGAGAAAACTGCCTTTAAGATTGATATCAATAGTATCGTCCCAGACCTTCTCAGAGTGATGGGCAATATCAGTACTGATCAGGATGCCGGCGCAATTGACCAGGATATCCAGCTTTCCGAATTTTTTGACGGTCTCCGTTACCATATTGTCGACATCGTCAATTTTGGAGACATCTCCAATGATGGCCAGGGCTTTTCCGCCGCTTTTTTTGATTTTGGCAACAACTTCCTCCAGTTTGTTATGCCGCCTGCCGGTTAGGGCCACCTTGGCACCTTCCTTGGCAAATTCCAAGGCGATAGCCCTGCCGATGCCTGTGCCTCCCCCCGTCACCAGGGCCACTTTATTCTTCAGTCTCACGGTGATTCTCCTTTCATTTAGTAAAGTTTTTAACAATTCAAACGTTTGATCATGCTTAATCTTTAAAACTTTTAATTATTAATACATTATAATATCCTGGAAAATGAGTTACCTCATGGCTAAATTCTCCCCGAGGCCTTTTATAATTTCCATTATATATATTATTATTAAATGTCAACAAATTTTCTTGACAGAGCTTATCCTTGACGTTATTAATATGATGTCAACGTTTGCACAACTTTTTTGGGATGGTTTGGCCGTTCCTTTTTAATTGGATAGAAGGATCGGTTTTCGTTGGGAAGAAAATCTGATCAACCGGGCGGATCAGTCCGCAAGATAAGGAGGAAATGATGAAAGCATTTAAAAAGGAAGAATCTTTTTTTAGCCAGCTCAATTTTTCGCAAGCCCCCAAAATTGCTATCTCGCCTCCCGGTCCTCAAGCTCAAAAACTTTTGAATCGTCAAAAAAAGGTAGATTCCAATGCTTTGGTTTATCCCTACCAAGTGCCTTTGGCTCCTGAAAAGGGGCTGGGTGCTACGGTTATTGACGCCGATCAAAATGTTTATATTGATTTTAGCGGGGGTGTGGGGGTTCTGAATGTGGGGCATTCCAATCCTGATGTCGTGGAGGCCATAAAAGCTCAGGCGGGAAATCTCACCCATGCCCTTGATTTTCCAGGTCTTCCCAGGGTTGCTCTTTCCGAAAAACTGGTACAATTGGCCCCGGGCGAGATGAAAGAAAAGTGCAAAATTTTTCTCTGTGGTCCTACCGGTGCGGATGCGGTTGAAGCTGCTGTAAAGCTGGGAAAATTCCACAGCCAAAGACCCGGGGTGATATCCTTTGAGGGCGGCTGGCATGGAGTGACCGGTGCGGGTTTGGCGGCCACAGGTAAGAAAGGGGCCAAAGAACGGTTTCTACCGTTGATGCCCGAGGTCTACATTATTCCTTACGCCTATTGCTATCGCTGCGCCTTCGGGCTGCAATACCCCTCTTGTAACCTTCAGTGCGCCAAATACCTTGAACATATCATCCGAGATCCGGATTCCGGAGCCACCAGCCCGGGCTCCATTTTGATTGAACCTATTCAGGGTGAGGGCGGTATTGTGGTGCCGCCGGAAGGTTATCTGAAGGAGGTCCGCCGCATCGCCACCCAGTATGGGTTGATTTTGATTATGGATGAGATCCAGACCGGCTTTGCCAGGACCGGAAAGATGTTCTGTTGCGAGAACTGGGGGGTGACTCCTGATATCATGACCGTTTCCAAGACCATGGGAGGGGGCCTGCCATTGGCCGCAGTCATGATCAAAAACGAGATAGATACCTGGCCGGCCGGGGCCCATGTCGGCACCTTCAGGGGAAATCTCCTCTCCTGCGCCGCCGGACTGGCCTCCATTCATTTCATTGAAAAGACCGGCCTGATACAAAGGGCCCGGGATTTAGGGCAGAAGACTCTGGATCGATTAAGGGAGATTGCCTCCAGGAGCCGGTTTATAGGCGACCTGAGAGGCCAGGGCCTTTATGTAGGAGCGGAATTCGTTAAAGATAAAAAAACCAAAGAGCCGGCGGCGGATATTCTCAAAACGCTGCAGGAGAATTGCTTCCAGAAAGGGCTTATCCTTTGGAAAGGAGGACGCTGGAACAATGTGGCCAGGTTCCTCCCGGCCCTGGTGATCACCGAGGATCTCCTCATGCAGGGTCTGGATATCTTTGAAAAGGAACTGAAAGCCTTGGAGAAGCAGGAAAGAAAATAGGGACCCCTTTCTTAAGAATTCGTTATGAACTATCAACGCATAACCATCAAGGACATCGCCAAAGCCGCCGACCTGACCCCTTCTTCGGTATCCAGGGCGCTTAATAATCATCCCCGCATCAGCCGGCGAACCAAAGAGAAGGTCTTAGCCCTAGCTCGGAAAATGGGCTATTCCCCTAATCTATTCGCCCGCGGTCTGGTCAAGAAAAAGACCTATCTGATCGGGCTGCAGGTCTATGATTTTCGCAACCCCTTTTATGCCGAGCTGACCCGTTCCATCCAGGATACCGCCCAGGAATTTGGCTACTGGGTTATTCAGGCCAGCACCGATGATGATCAGGATAAGGCCGATGCGCTGATAGATTCCATGATCAGGATGGGCGTAGAGGGAATTATTTTTGCGTCATGCAAACTGCAGGATAAAACCGTAGAAAAGCTTATTGATAATAATTTCCCGGTGGTCCTGGTTAACCGCAAGCTCAAAAAAGACATCGGAGACTATGTCGTTCTGGATAATACCTATGGGGCTTATCTCATAGTGAATCATCTGATTAATCATGACTATCGTCGGATCGCCATGATCTCAGGACCCCGCTCCGTTTCTACCAGTGCCGATCGCAACCGGGGTTACACCCGGGCACTGAAGGACAGGGGCTTGAAAATTGATGAAGAGATCATCAAGTATGGGGCTTTTTCCCAGGAGACGGGATTCCGACATACGAAACAATTGATGTCTCTCGTAAACCCGCCCAGGGCCATTTTTTGCGCTGATGATGCCATTGCCCTGGGAGCCATGAGGGCCCTGGGCGAATTGGAAAAGAGGGTGCCGGATGATGTTGCCGTGGTCGGGTTTGATGATGCCGAGATCTCTTCCCATCCCTTAATTCAACTGACGACGGTCAGCCAGAATCTTCAGGAGATGGGCAGACTGGCAGCTAAAACCATGCTGGAACGGATTGAGGGCAAGCAGAAAAATCCCCAGAAAATCCTGATCGAGCCCCATTTGATTATCCGCCGTTCCTGTGGATATAAATTGACTAACAAATCCGGCTAATCCGCTTGTCGATATCTCAGGGTTATTCTTGCGGTCAGTCCATTGTCGACCTCCCGGGGCAGCGCTTGTTCCTATCGAACCATCTTTTTTATGACTATCCGAGCTACGCTTCTTTTAACATTGCCTTTAAGTCATTTTCAGACACTGTCATCTTATGAACTTTTATTGCATGTTCCTTGGCGATCTCGATGACTTCCTTTTCGTCATGGCTCCTCACCATAAAACCACAGGTGGGATCGCATTCAATTTTTTTTAACTTCTCCGCCATTTTTCTCACCTCCTTTTTTCTGAAAGCATTAAGCGGCTAATTTGTTTATACCAAATGCTTATATTATTTCTTTAAATCACCCCTGAACCAATAGGCCACAGGGGTTTTGCTCCGGTACCATAGGTTTTTTCATTATTAAACTCCCTTTATCTAAGGTCAGGGGTTAGGGCTAATCAAAATCGCAAAGAGAGGCCCCCCAGTTCTCCCCTATCCAGGGATATCCAGGGTTACGACCACTTCTTGCCCAACTTGTCGAGCCCGGCACGCCCCAGGTCGTCCGGGGTCATGACGATATGAAACTCCACGTCGGCGTTGAATAACAGGAACCACGGTTCCGCAACCATCGGAACCTTTGAGGACTCCTTCATATCAACGATCAGGATTGCCCCGCGCTGGCCATCATACTCGGTGAAATAGACCGCCTCCGGCTTCGTTTCCTCGAGGATGCGGTTCAATTTTAGTCCGGCCGTACCATCCTTTACGGCCGCATTAAACTCCTCGTGTGGAATCCTGACCTGTAATAGCATTCGCATTTATCTCTCCTCCGCTTTCGTTACCCTTCTCGTGGAAGAGGTGGTTTTTTTAATAGAGAATAACAGAAGAGATTTTAAAAAAAATAGGGTGAACCCTGTATTTTATTAAGAAAAGGGCAGTATTTTTGGTAACTGTTAAAGATGAGTTAAAGGAAGTAACAAAGGTCCCTGCCCTGACCGAAGCACCTAAACCAACCGCACCCCCCCAGGCAGTGGCCCCGCCGTCTGAGGGTTCCAAGGCCCCCCCGCCTGTTAAAGAACCGGAGACAAAAACTCCGGCACGACAAATGGTGTGTTATCCTCCTCTCGTTTGACTTAACTTATTGTAAATAGTAACTATTATTTTGACCATTTATCTTGTTCTGGGCTTCTGCAGACCATGAAATTTTTATAATATCAGGGAATGAAAAAAAACCCCAATTCCCTGGTGAGAAATGAGGTCAATTATCTTTCCATCGGCACTCCCTTAATGATAGGTTGCCGGCAAGAAAACTTCATTAATTTATATTAGATTTCCTATAGAAAGGATGAAACAGGTATAGACACGTCCACTAAAAAGTGATAGAGGAACTAAATATCCCTTTTTCTAAAAGGGGAGACATCAAAAAGATAAGGGGGTCATGGTTATGTCGACGAAGAGAGGCTTAAGAATTTTTGTGGCGCTCGCCTTTACCCTTCTATTCTGGCACGGTCAGGTTGGGGGGGCAGAGCCGCCTATCAAAATTGGAATCGTTCAGGGTTTCTCCGGGGCTTTGGAAGCCTATGCCAAACAGATGCTGACTGGCTTCAAGTTAGGTCTCGAGTATGGAACCAAAGGGAAAAACGAAGTGCTGGGAAGGAAGATAGACTTGATTGTCGAAGACGACCAACTGAAGCCCGATGTGGCCAAGAGATTGATTACGAAACTATACGCCGATGACAAGGTCGACCTGGTGGTTGGAACCACAAGCAGCGCAGCGGCTCTGGCCATGTTACCGGTGGCTTTGGAGTTTAAGAAAATTTTGCTGGTGGAACCCGCAGTAGCCGATTCCATTACCGGCAGTGCCTGGAATCGATATATTTTCAGAACAGGGAGAAATTCGGGTCAGGACGCCATCTCCAATGCGAAAGCCGTTGCGAAGCCGGGAGTTTTTCTTGCTGCCATGGCCCAGGATTATGCGTTTGGAAGGGATGGCGTCGCGGCTTATAAAGAAGCAGCAGAGAAGTTGGGGGCAAAAGTGATTCACGAAGAATATAGCCCCATGGCACAAACGGACCATACCTCCTCCGTTCAAAGAATCATCGATGCCTTAAAAGACAAGCCAGGGGAAAAATATGTTTTCGTAGTCTGGGCAGGAAAGAACCCCCCTATTGAGCAGATGGCCGTTATGAAGGTTGAAAAATATGGGATCAAGATCACGACCGGTGGTAATATCCTGCCGGTTCTAAAGGCTACCCTTCCCTTGTTGAAGGCCTACGAAAGCTTTAAGGGAATGATGGGAGGAGCCTATTACTATTATGAGCTCCCCAAGAATCCCGTGAACGATTGGTTGGTTAAAGAGCACCAAGCCAGGTTCAAGGAACCCCCTGACTTCTTCACCTGCGGAGGTTTCGCTGCAGCCATGGCAGTCGTCAAAGCCCTCGAAAAAGCCAATTCGACCAATACCGAAAAGTTAATAGCAGCAATGGAAGGGATGGAATTCATGACCCCCAAAGGTAGAATGGTCTTCCGTAATAGTGACCATCAGGCCATGCAATCCATGTACATCTTCCGTTTAGAGGCGAAGCCGGATCGGGAATGGGCCGTTCCCGTACTGGTGAGGGAAGTCTCCCCAGAGGAAGGAGCGCCTCCGATTTTGATTAAGAGATAGCTTTCAAATCCCCCCATGCCCCCCTTTTTCTAAGGGGGGTATGATTTCTCCTCCCTCTGAACGGAAGGTGCCCCATTAGCCCTAGGGGGATAGGCGGGGTCAAGGGGGACACTATTAAAAGTATGACATTGCCGGGAAGCCCTACCGTACCTGTTCTATCTTGGCGGGGTGGGCGAGGAACTTCACCAAGGGAGTGGGGAGGGATTTTGTAATATCATTTATTATCACTATGACCCCAAAGCCCATCATCGAAACAAAAGATCTTACCATTCGGTTCGGCGGTCATGTCGCCGTGGATCATGTCTGTGCCCAAATTTTTCCTTTCACCTTCAAGTCTATTATAGGACCCAATGGAGCAGGCAAGACCACTTTTTTCAACATGATTTCAGGACAATACTCCCCCACCGAAGGGAGGGTCCTTTTCAAAGACAAGGACATTACCCATCTCTCACCAGCCATCCGAACCAAACTCGGGATCGGGAGGTCTTTCCAGCTTACCAACGTCTTCCCATCCTTAACGGTTCTGGAAAATGTCAGATTGGCCGTCCAATCCCAGAGAAACATGGGATTTAATTTCTGGAAAAATTACCTTCATTTCTCTGAATTTGAAGAGCGCGCTTATCAACTGCTAAGAATGGTTCTATTGGACACGAAGTGGAACCTTCCTGCCAGCAGTCTGACGCATGGGGAACAGCGGAAGTTGGAAATTGCCATTTTGCTTGCTTTGGAACCGGAAGTCCTCCTTTTGGACGAACCCACTGCCGGCATGGCTCTGGAGGAAGTCCCCTCTATCCTGGAAATACTCAAAGAGATAAAAAATCGAAGAGATAAAACGATCCTTCTGGTCGAACATAAAATGGATGTGTTGATGGCCCTTTCTGACTCCATTGCTGTCCTTCATGAAGGAAAACTGATCGCCGATGATACCCCTGAAGCCATCAGTCAAAACAGAGAAGTTCAGGAGGCCTATTTTGGTGGAGGTCGATCCCGTGTCTGAACCGATCCTTAAGGTGGAAGGGATTCATGCCTTCATTGGCAAACATCACATCCTGCAGGGTGTCTCCTTCGATGTCTACCCCGGTAAGGTTACTGTGCTCTTGGGAAGAAATGGAGCCGGCAAGACCACGACCTTGCGTTCAGTCATGGGATTGCTCTCTCCGTCTCAAGGCACCATCCTCTTTAAGAATCAAGCCATTCAAAACAGGCGATCCTTTGATATCGCCCGCTTAGGCATCGGTTTTATTCCGGAGGACCGTGGCCTTTTTAATCTTCTGACGGTGGAGGAGAACTTCAGGGTGGCCATGTTTCAAGAGGATAAAAGCACCCAACAGAGGTTGGAAACGATTTTAGAAATCTTTCCTGATTTGAAAAAATTTTGGAAGGCCAAAGCAGGCATCCTAAGCGGTGGACAGAAACAGATGCTAGCCATCGCCCGCCCCCTGGTTAATAAGAATGAACTTTTACTCATTGACGAACCCTCCAAAGGGCTGGCCCCTATCGTCATTGAGCATTTGATTGAAGCCATCCACAGGCTAAAAGAACAGGCGATGATCATTTTAGTCGAACAGAACTTTTATATGGCGAGCCGTCTAGGAAACGATTTCTACCTGTTTGATGATGGAAGAACGGTCCTGAATGGTCAGATGGAAGACCTCATTCAAAATGAGGAATTGAAGAAAAAGTATTTAGGGATCTCGAGTACGAATTAGGAGGAAGATCATTGTGAACCCGCTGTGGAAAAGATGGCTTCCAACGTTGATGGTTTTGGCCATCTTCCTTTCACCCCTTATTTTGATCAACCCTAAAACCTATATCACCATAACCATTTCTGGTCTGGCCATGGGGATGCTGCTCTTTTTAGTCTCCTCTGGATTCTCGCTCATCTTTGGATTTCTAAGCGTGCTGAATTTAGCTCATGGAGCTCTTTTCACCTGGGGGGCCTATATCGGCTTTACCTCCTTCACCCTGATCAATAAATGGACCGGTTGGGGTGGACCGGATTCAATCTTATTTAATATCGTCATTTTCCTTTTGACCCTCACCGTCGCCGGTCTCCTCGTAGCCCTATTGGGTATTATCACAGAAAGATTAGTGATCCGTCCTGTCTATGGGAGCCATCTTTTCCAGATCTTCATCACCGTGGGTGCCATGATTGTGATGGAGGAGCTGATTCGGATTGTCTGGGGACCCAACGATGAGGTGATGCCCGTTCCTTTTAGCTTTATGGGTTCCTGGGATTTCTTTGACGTGGTCGTGTCAAAATATCATCTCATAGTGATTGTGATCGGGTTGATTCTGTATTTAGGAATTTACACCATCCTGAAAAAAACAAAACTGGGGACGATCGTACGGGCAGGGGTAGAAAACCCCGAGATGGTTCAAGTCATGGGCCACAATGTCTACCGATATTTTACAGGGGTGTTCGCGGCTGGGTCCGCCCTGGCTGCTATTGGCGGGGGGATGTGGGCCACCTTTGTCAAATCTATCCATCCAGCCATGGGTGGGGAAGTGATTGTGTTCGCTTTAATCGTGGCGATCATCGGTGGTCTTGGAAGCATGACCGGTTCTGTTGTGGGAGCTTTGATGGTAGGGCTTTCTTATAATTACGTGGCCTATCTGGTTCCCAAGGCAGCGCTTGGGATTACGTTGTTGCTTCTTGTTATTATCCTTTCGATTCGGCCGACAGGATTATTTCCAGAGGGGACCTGATTTGGAAAAAGAAATTCTAAATCCCGTTCAAATCTTTCGCTTTAAAGAGAAACAAGCTCGGTTTCGAAACGGTTCTTTCTTTCTTAGAATTCTCCTTCTCGCCTTTTTCGTCTTAACTCCTTTTCTATTCCGTTCTTTTGAAGTAGCGGATGTTGTATTAAAGATCATGATCTTTTCGGCGCTGGTCGCCAGTTACGATATCATTCTTGGATATACGGGAATCGTCTCACTGGGTCATGTGTTGTATTTTGGAATAGGCTGTTACTTCGTTGGGATTTTCATGGGAAAATTGGGGTGGGTTTCCTACAGTCATCTGGCACTCGCTTTTCTCATCGCCGTCATCATTTCGGGTATCCTTTCCGTGCTGATTGGATTTTTCTCCTTGCGGATCAAGGCGATCTTCTTTGCCATGATTACCTTGGCCTTTATGGAGTTCGCTTTCATCTTTTCGAGTCAGTTGAGAGCGATTACCGGAGGAGACGATGGAATCAGTTTTAAACTTCCCGGAATATTAGCGGTCGATTATAACCTTGGCCGGTTCCTTGGAATCGAGGTCACCGGGAGAGTGATGAGTTACTATCTCATCCTTGTGATTTGTTTGGTCCTTTTCTTATTGATGCTCCGATTTGTTAATTCACCGCTGGGCCGGGTCCTTCAGTCCATCCGGGATAATGAACAACGATCCATTGCCATCGGCTACCGAACCTATCAGTTCCAGGTCGTCGCCTCTTCGTTCGCCAGTTGTGTTGCCGCCATTACAGGGGGATGTTTTGCAATCTGGGTCCGGTATGTCAGTCCCGACTCGAGTTTAAGTGTCCCCATTATGTTGGATGTGCTGCTGATGGTCATTGTAGGAGGAATGGGAACACTCTATGGAGGAATTTTTGGAGCGGCCTTCTTAATGGTCATGCGCGCCTTTCTTCCAAAGCTGCAGGTGTTAATCGCCTCCCTTCTTCCAGGTGTCCCCATCGCCATAAGATTGTCCGAGCGCTGGCTTTTTTATTTTGGGCTTCTCTTCATCCTGATCGTCTATTTCTTTCCAAAAGGAATCGTCGGAACGGCCCAGGAGATTTTTGCGAAAAGAAAAGACGAATAAATACTCGAAGGTTGAGATTGAGTTTGGGTAAAGTTAAAAATACTGGTCTTTATAGAAAGAGAGAGTCATGACTAAGCCAATCGCGATAAAGGCAAAAGGATCAGGGATTGAAATTCAATTGACGGCCTGGGAGGGAAAAGGGAAAGAGATCCTTTGCCTTCATGGGCTGACAGCCAACTCCCGTTTTTGGGACTGCTTAGCCTCGGCTCTTTCTCCCCGTCACAAAATCATGGCCATGGATCTCCGAGGCAGAGGGCTTTCAGATAAACCTCCCACAGGTTATTCCATTAACCACCATTGCCAAGATATTTTAGCTTTGATCGATGATCTAGGTCTGGAACGGCCTGTCCTGATGGGCCATTCTTTGGGGGCATTCATTTCCCTCGTCTTTGCAGCTCAGTATCCTGATAGGGTGGATCGCCTCATTTTAGTGGATGGCGGGGGAAAACTCTCCGAAGCTCAGATGGCCAAGGTTTTCGCTGGAATCAAACCTTCTTTGGATCGGTTAGGAAAGATCTTCCCTTCCTTCGAGGACTATGTCTCACAAATGCAGGAGGCCCCATTTCTAAAGCCCTGGAACGCCTTTATGGAGACCTACTTCCGTTATGAGGTTGAGGAGGTTCAGGGGGGTGTCCGCTCTCGGGTTCATCCCAAGCACATTGAGGAGGAGGTCTTAAACTTGGGGAAGGTGGATTCAACTCAATTCTACACCCAGGTCATTTCACCGACTCTAATTTTGCGGGCCACGAAAGGGATGCTCGCACAGGATGACCTCCTCCTGCCCAAGGACGTAGCCGAACGGATGGTCCGGGAAATACCAAACGCCAGTTTAGTGGATTTAGAAGGGTCCAATCATTATTCCATACTCTTTCAGCCCAATAAGAACCGGGATCAAAAGATCCTTGAATTTCTTAAGGGGTAACGGCGCCCAGGCCTTCCGAAGCGCTTCCTTGCCCTCGACCTTTCCACCGGTCCAGTTTTCAAACAGGACCTCATCATGAAAAAATTTCATCACGCCTTCGAGATCATGGTTGTCCCAGGCAAGATTCCATTCTTTCATGGCCTTCATGATCTCTTCTCGGGAAAGCGACCTATAGGACTCCTTAAATTTTTCTAACGTGCGGACTTCAAAAAGAAAGTCCTCCAAGTTTCCTCGAAAATTGCCATTCCACCCCAAATTTATCAATGTCACCTACTGATGTTGGTCCAGTAACTCTTTGGAAACAAAAGATTACTGTTTGAAGGTGATTAAATAAGGTGAAGAAAGAATTGCCGAAATGGACTGCCAAAGGTTTACTGGCAGAACTTTTTGTTCAAGAGGATCTTTTTCCTGGAATTCCAATCATATTATCCCACATCGAATTAATCTGTGGCTTTGCCCTAACTTTGATTTTTGATTATCCCTTGAAGGTCCAATAATGAACCCTTTAACCGTGCCTAAACTATTAGAGATCCGGCCAGCCAGGCAATGCGGGCCGACTCTTCCATCAGCTCGGCTGTGTATTGGGCCTGCTGGAGGGTGGGCCCCATGGCCATCAGCCCGTGACCGGCCAGAAGCAGTCCGACGACTTCGGTGTCTAAGGCCGCCTCCCGGACAGCCTGAGCCAGCTCGCCGGACCCTTCCGGGTATTCGGGGATCAGGGGGATCTGTTTCAAGATACGCCGGGCATGCAGCGTAGGCAGAGGCAAGGGTTGGTTTTTTACGGCATAAGCCGTGGCAAAGGGAGGATGATAGTGGACGATGCCGCCTACATCCGGGCGAACGTGATAGATCGAAAGGTGGGTCATAACCTCCTTGGTGGGTTTTGTTTTACCTTCAATGGGCAGCCCCTCACCATTGACCAAAATAAGGTTCGCGCGGCGGCACTCGCTGAGGCCAATGCCGGTGGGTTTGGTTAAAAAAAGGTTCGGGCCGAGGCGCAGACTGATATTGCCTCCACTGCCGGCCTGCAGACCCAGTTGAAAGGCACGCCGGGCCGCCCAGCGAAAGGTTTTTATTGCTGAAAAAAGCTTCTCGTCCTTTCCAACAGTCGAATTAATTCCCTCATCCGTCCACATCGCCGGCCCTGACCCTTCCGTTTCAATAATCTGCTCTCGGAACTTGATGGAATATCTTATAACAGGTTTAAAAAAAGGGGTAGTCCCAAAATTACGTGATTCTCAAACCGAAGGGGTTGCCTCTTAAAATATTAAATCACCCCAAAGGGCTTCAGGGGTCTTGATTTCAAGGATTGTCCGCCAAAACGCCGGCAGCCTGAACCCGGGCAGGAAGTTTATAATGGGATTTAGAAACAGGCCAACACCAAAGCGATTTATCGTTTTAGGTGAATGCCCGGCTCCCAACCAACTTAGAAATTCGGGCCGGGTTGGGGCTATGGATAACCTTTCGGACAACCTTGAAATTAAGACCCCCGAAGCCCTCGACGCATGGAGTGCTTAAAAATCACGTAACTTTGGGACTACCCCTAAAAATAAAGTCCTGCCGGGTCTTTTTTGGAATATTTCACGTTTCTTGTTTCATGAAAAATATCTTGACTGATGTCCGGCCGGGATGCTATAAGGGTTTTCAGGTAAATTAAGGATGGTGGTTGAAACCAGGCCCTGCCGGTATTCGACCAAAAGGAACGGGCCTAACCCAGGAAACTGAGAATCCTTAGGATAAGTTTTGGCGACCCGATCGACTAAAATAACCCCGCTGGTCCGCACCAATCTGAACAACCAGATCTACCAGATCCTCAAGGAGATGATCGCCGACCAGCGCTTCAACCCCGGCGGTTCCATCAACGTCGAGCAGTTGACTCATGAACTGGATGTGAGCCGCACCCCGGTCTGGGAAGCCATTCGACGGTTGGAGCAGGAAGGGATTGTCATCCATGCCCCCCACAAAGGCGTGCGGGTCCGCGAACTGACCCGAGAAATGGCCCGGGAACTGTATATCGTCCGGGAGGCCCTGGAGGCAACCGCCGCCCGGATGGGGGCCGGCCGGGCAACCCCTCAGATTATAACCCGGATGGAAAAATGTTTAGACAAACAGACCCAGATTGTCAAACAGGAAGACTCCGTCGCCTACTCCCGTTCCGATTATGAATTCCATCTCCTGATTTATGAGGCCAGCGGAAACAGCCTGCTGAAAGAGATTCTGGAGGGCTTGCGCTACAAAGCCCTTCCGCTGGCCTTTCGGATATCCCAACAACTGGGGGAATTCCTGGCTTATCATCGGGAGATCCTGGAATCCTTTCGACAAAAGGATGGGCCGGGCGCCGAAAAAGCCATTCGGCGCCATAACCAGCGTATGATTGATCTTATAGAAACAAGCGTCTGGGGCGAATAGGTTCTTGAATCTTTAAATTCGAAATTCGAAGCACGAAATCCGAAACAAGCATGAATGTCCAAAATCCAAATGCGAATTTTGAGATTTGAGCCTTTGATTTTGTATCGGATTTCGGATTTCGGATTTCGAGTTTAAAATAAAAAATCAAACATCTTTTTGGCTCATTTATACTTTAAGGTATTACGTTATGTCTCAATTGGCCTTCTATGGCGGTACTCCGATCCGAACCCGGCCGTTTCCCCCCTGGCCCCAGGGCGGAGCGGAAGAACTGGCCTATCTGCAGCAGGTCATCCAGGGGACCCGCTGGTTCGCCGGTCCCCGGGGAGACGATCCCGAAGCCCTGGGAACCCTTTTCGGTCAACGTTTTGCCGGCCTGCACGGCGCCCGGTTCGGCCTGCCGGTGGCCAACGGCAGTGTGGCCATTGAGGTTGCGCTTCGGGCCCTGGGGATCGGGGCGGGGGATGAGGTGATCGTCCCCTCCTATACGTTCGTGTCTACGGCCACCTCGGTGCTCATGGTCGGGGCTTTGCCGGTTTTTGCCGATATTGACCCGGAAAATTATTGTCTGGACCCCGGGGATGCCGCCGGCCGCATCGGACCGCATACCCGGGCCATCCTGCCGGTTCACCTGGGCGGTCAGATGGCGGAGATGGAAGGCTTGGTTGATCTGGCTCGCAGGCACAATCTGTCTTTGGTTGAGGATTGCGCCCAAGCCATTGACGCCTCCTGGCTCGGGAAAAAGGCCGGGACCTGGGGGGACCTGGGAACCTTCAGCTTTCAGTCCAACAAGACGATTACAGCCGGAGAGGGCGGCCTGGTAATGACGAATGACCCGGAACTGGCCGAGAAGGCCGTTGCCCTGAGGGCCTTCGGCCGGCATCTTCCCCATGGGCCTCTCTCCGGGCGGTCCTCCGCCTTCACCTCCCACATTCTGTCCAGCAATTATCGGCTCTCCGAGTTACAGGCCGCCGTCCTGCTGGCCCAGTTGGAAAAATTTCCCGGACAAGATCACAGGCGCCAGGCCAATGCCGAACTCCTCACCCGCGGCCTGACGGGTCTACCCGGTATCAGGCCGGTCAGAAGCGATGCACCGGACTCGAAGCACGGCTATCTACTATTATCTGATCAACTACGACCCGGAGGCCTTTGGGAATATAGAACCGGACCGTTTGGCGACCTTATTAAACGCCGAAGGGATCCCCTTCCATCCGGGTGACCGGGAACCGATCTACCGGCATCCGGTATTTAAACCCGAGAATCTGGCCGGGTCCCTAGGCCCGGAAGTTTTTAACCGCTATCAAGAAACCATCGATTGGCCCGAATTACGTTTGCCGGCGGCCGAGGCCGCTTGTCATTCCACCCTCATTTTAAGGCATAATGTCCTTTTGGCCGAACCGGGGGACATGGCCGAGGTGGCCGAAGCACTCTGGAAAGTACAAAAAAACATCGAGGAGGCGAAGTAGTCGAACGATGAACATAGTCAAAGAATTAAAAAGCGCCAGGCCTTTCCAGCCGGAGGACATCAAGCTCCTGCGCCAGCGGGTGGAGGGGATCCTGGAGCGGGTCCACCGCGAAGGAGACGCCGCTCTTAAGGACTACTCCCGGACCTTTGACGGGTACGATGGGCCGCTGCGTATCGGGGAAAAGGAAATTGAACAGGCCCGCCGGGAACTCCCGGACGACATCATCCAGGGCCTGGATTTTGCCATCGAGCGGGTTACGGCCTTTGCCCGCGCTCAACGGGCCTGCTTCAAGGAGTTCGAGCAGGAAATGATCCCCGGCGTTTTTATGGGCCATCGCCTGGTTCCGGTGGAATCGTGTGCTGCCTATGTGCCGGCCGGCAGGTACCCCTGCCTGACTTCGGCGGTCATGTCGCTGGTGCCGGCTAAGGTGGCCGGGGTGAAAAGGGTGGTGGCCTGTTCTTCTCCAGGCCGGGAGAAACGCATCAATCCGGCCATTCTCTATACCATGGCCTCGATCGGGGCCGATGAGATTTATTGCCTGGGCGGTGCCCAGGCCATTGCCGCCATGGCCTACGGCACGGAAACCATACGGCCGGTGGACCTGATCGTGGGTCCCGGGAACCAGTATGTGATGGAGGCCAAGCGGCAGGTCTTCGGCACCGTGGGTATTGACTTTCTGGCCGGCCCCAGTGAATGCCTGGTCATCGCCGACGAGACCGCCCGTGCGGATTATATCGCCGCCGACATACTGGCCCAGTGCGAGCATGATCCCCAGGCCCGGGGCGCCGTGGTCACCACTTCGGAGAAGCTTGGCCAGGCGGTCCTGGTGGAGATGGAAAGGCAGTTAAAGGATCTGACCACCGAAGAAGTCGCCCGCCGTTCCTGGGAAGACCATGGGATCGTCGTCGTAGCCCCTTCCCTGGAAGAAGCGGCCGCCTATGCCAACGAATATGCCCCGGAACACCTGGAAGTCCATACCCGGGACCCCAAAGCCATCCTGCCGCTCTTGACTTCCTATGGATCGCTATTCCTGGGAGAGGCCGCGGCCGAGGTCTTTGCCGACAAGGTGGCTGGAACGAACCATATCCTGCCCACCCTCAGGGGGGCCCGTTATACCGGGGGCCTTTGGGTGGGAAATTTCCTGAAGGTCATTACTCATCAATGGGTGGACGAGAAAGGGATGAAAACCCTGGCCCCGTTCTCGGTGCGCCAGGCGGAATTTGAGACCATGGACGCCCATCGCCGGGCGGCCCTGATCCGGATGACCGGGAAACTATAAAACCGGATTGAGGAGAGACCTATTTCGATTTTTTACGAATTCAACAGAACTAATCAACCCTATTTCAAATAAAAGGAAGGAGCAGCACATGTCAGCAAGGATCATTGAAAAGACTCAGATTCATACCAAATCAACCCCCACGAAAGCTAAGGCCCCGGCCTTGAAAAAGAAAAATCCCCAAAAGGAAAAAGTGTATAATTTTTATCATTGCGGCTATCTGGAAGTCCGGGAATGGCTGAAGGAAACCGATATCATTCTGGTTCCGATCGGTAGTTGCGAACAGCATGGACGGCACCTGCCGGTCTGTACCGACGGTGTCGCCACCGAGATCCCGGTGCAGCGGGCGGCCCGACTGGCCAATGTCCCCCACACCCCGTTGATCTGGTTCGGTTATTCCCCCCAGCACCTGCACAGCGCCGGGACCGGTTCGGGGACCATTACCCTGCGGGCCGAAATTTATCAGAATCTCCTCTACGATGTGGCCCGCTGCCTCATTCACAATGGGTTCAACAAGATCGTCTTCGCCACCGGGCATACCTCGAACATGAAAGTGGTGGACCCGGCCCTGCGGGCCATCCGCTATGAGACCGGGGCCTTTGTCTGCGTCTTCCGCAATGACGCCGAAGCCGCTCCGGCCATGGTGCCCGATATTATCGAGAACCCTCCGGAAGAAACGCCGGGCTGGCACGGCAGTGAAATCGAAACCTCCGAAGTACTGGCCTTTAATGAAAACCTGGTCCATCTGGAGAGGACGGGCAAAGACTTCACCCATGCGCCCAAGTGGCTGGGGAAAAAGTTCAACAAGGTCAATGGAAGCCCTTATGTTATTTATAACGGCATCAATGTGGCCTGGGTCCCCATGGACCATCAGGAGTACAGCGACACGGGCCTTATCGGCAATCCCTTCCGGGCTTCGGCCGCCAAGGGGGACCTGATATTTCAACGCAAGGCCGAAATTCTGGCCGCCTTTTTGGAGGAACTGAAAAAGGTCAAGGTGACGGTTAAAAATCGCTCCTATGATCGCCGGACCTTTTAATTAAAAGGGTTCAAGGGGTCGAGGATTCAAGGGTTCAGCCAATGCGTGATAAAACCATCGCCGTTATCGCCACCCTGGATACCAAGGGGCCGGAGGTCGCTTACCTCAAATCCCGGATTGAACGGCAAGGGTTCAAGACCCTGATCCTGAACACCGCCATACTGGAATGCCGGGATGAAGCAGCTCCGGAGTGCCAGGTTATGCCGGATGAGATCGCCAGGGAAGGCGGGGTTGACCTCCAGGAACTCCGGCTCCTCTGCGCGGAAAAAGGCATGCGCAGTCAGGGTATCCGGGCCATGGCCGAAGGGGCGGCGAAAATTCTGAAGAAGCTCTATGAGGAAGGCCGATTCCGGGGGGTCATCGGCGTCGGTGGTGCCCAGGGGACGGAGATCTGCACCACGGCCATGCGGGCCTTGCCCCTCGGGGTTCCCAAGGTCATGGTCTCCACCGTGGCCTCCGGAAAGACTCCTTTCGGCATCTATGTGGGTACTCGGGACCTGACCATCATGCATTCGGTAGTGGATATCCTGGGGATCAATTCCGTGTCCCGGCGGATTTTAGCCAATGCCGCCGGGGCCATAACCGGCATGTGCTCCATCGACCCCCTGGAAGAAGGGCCTGTCCTGCCCCGAATCGGCATCACCATTTATGGGCAGACCACTCCCGGCGGACTGGCCTTGAAAACAGACCTTGAGGAAAAGGGTTTTGAGGTGATCGCCTTCCATCCCAACGGCACCGGGGGGCGGGCTATGGAAGAGATGGCCGTGGAACATTTCCTGGACGGGCTCTTGGATCTCAGCCCACATGAAGTGACCGATGAATTGTTCGGCGGGATTCATGCCGGACCCTCGGAGAGGATCCTGGCAGCGGGCCGGGCCGGAATCCCCAGGCTCCTGGTCCCGGGCGCTGTGGATGTGATCACCATGGCCGAACCGGAAACGATACCCGAGACCTTTCGAGGACAACCGCGCCTTCCCCATAATCCTCATATTACCCTGGTGCGAACCAGCCGGGATCAGATGGTGAAACTGGCTTGGGTAATAGGCGAAAGGCTCAACCAGGCCAGCGGACCGACTGCGGTGGTTATTCCCCGAGGAGGGTATTCTTTTTACAATCGCCCAGGTCTAATCTTTTACGATCCTGAGGCTGATCAGGCCTTTATTGAGGCCCTTAAAGGAATTCTGAGAAAAGATATCCCGGTTCGGGAACTGGAGGGGCACATCAACGACCCGGAATTTGTTAAGGAATTAATCCCGATATTTCTGGACCTGATGAAACAGGCGGGTATCCGGGGGAAAGGGGATTGCGTTTGAAAACGGCCTTGGGTCCCCATGTTCAAAAAGATCATCGGATCCTTAAGGTTTACCAGGAGGCCCGCAGGCGTTATAATCAGGGGCAACGGGCCCATCACAATTTTGACCATGTCCTTCGGGATCTGTACCGGGCCCTGATTATCGCTGAGACGGAGGAGTCGGTCAATTACAGTATCCTGATTCCCAGTGTCCTTCTGCACGATATCGGTTTTTTTGATCCTGAATTTAAAACACGGGGGCATGATCGGACCGGGGCTGAGATGTGCCGAGGGATCCTGGCCGGGTTGGGCTTTGAGAAGACGACCATTAAGGCGGTTGCCCATTGTATCTTGGCCCACAAAGGCAGGGCGGCCATTCCTTTGACCCTGGAGGCTAAAATACTTTATGACGCCGACGTACTGGAAAAGGCCGGCCTCTATGCCTTCATTTTGGGAGGAAGGCTGATCTGGGAATTTCAGGAGACGCTGGCGGATTACTTGGACCGTGAGACGAAAGACCGTGAGGGCGAACTCTCCCGGGGTTTTTTTACGGCCAAAGGCAGGGAATTGGATGGAGGAAGGCTGGCCCGCACCGGAGGCTTATTGGCCGAACTCCGGACCGAGGTGCAGGGAGAGAGAAGGGATTTCCAAATCCGGGAAGAGGACCTCTGGAACGGTCCACCACCGGCCTAAGTAAACCTCGAAGTTGCATAAAAATTGATCGATAAAGGGTTTTTTCTAAATTAAAACGGTGTGTTCTAACGATTTTAGAGTTGAGACCAAAATTCACTCCAGGTGAGGTTTAGTATCCTAAAAAAGTATCGATCAATTTTTACCCTTCGGGAAAGTCTGGGAAGCCGCATCTCCTTTGTTGTCCAGGGCTCGCGGTATGCATATACAGCTTCGCCCTGGACGCCTCGGATCTGCAACTTCCGAAACTTTTAGCAACATCGAGGTAAAGGGAGACTCAAGGGAGAAATGAAATCCAGGAATCAGAACAAGGCCTTCCAATCCATCGATGAGGTCCATGAGGCTCTCCAAAAGGAACAATACATCTGCGATCGACGTTTGGCCACTATCGTCTACCTGGCCCTGAATATGAGCAAACCCCTGCTCCTGGAAGGGGAGGCGGGGGTTGGCAAGACCGAAGTGGCCAAGGTCTTGGCCCCGGCCCTGGGCCGGCGCCTGATCCGCCTGCAGTGCTATGAAGGTCTGGACGCCAGCACGGCCATCTACGACTGGAACTATACCAAACAGATCCTCAGCATCAAAATGGCCGAGGCCCAAAAACATCCCCTGGAGGGACTGAAGAATATCTTCAGCGAGGAATACCTGATCCAGCGCCCTTTACTGGAGGCCATCCGCAGTGAAATGAAGGGCCGGCCGGCGGTCCTGCTGATTGATGAGTTGGACCGGGCCGATGAGGAGTTTGAGGCCTTCCTGCTGGAGGTGCTTTCCGATTTTCAGATCACCATTCCGGAGATCGGAACCCTGACGGCTCATTCGAAACCCATGGTGGTGATTACCTCCAACCGCACCCGGGAACTTCATGATGCCATTAAAAGACGCTGCCTTTATCACTGGATCCCCTATCCCAGTCTGGAAAAGGAATACCAGATCGTCATGACCAAGCTGCCGGAAATCGGGAAAGAACTGGGTTTGCAGCTCTGCTCCCTGATGCAGGAGATCCGCCAATTGGATTTCTTTAAGCAACCCGGTATCGCCGAGACCTTGGATTGGGTCCAGTCCCTGATCCTTCTCAACCGGGATCACCTGGATGAACAGACCCTGGAAGAAACCCTGGGCTGCCTGTTCAAGGTCCAGGAAGATTTGGAAAAAGTGGAAGCGGAAAAATTGGTCGCCCTCTGGGCCGGCCGGCAATCTTCATAACCTGAAAGGCTGGGATATGTTTTCAGCAAAGTCTCTGGATGAAATCAGGACCTTCATGGAAGAGAAACTGGGGGTTCCGGGACGCGACCCCTGGTCCCTTCCCACCTCCCCCCATACCTTTCCCGACGGCGCCCACTTCCGCATCGAGATTGCCGGGGTGGAAAGGGCTTCCACCCTGGAAGCCATGGCGGAAGAGGCCCGGAAGAGGAAAATCGTTATCCATCGGGCTATCGCCACCGTCGGGGGATCCACCTTGCTGGACTTTTCCGAACTCCAGGCCATGGCCCAATTGGCCCGGGAGGAAAAGATCGAAGTCATCATGACCGTCGGGCTTCGCAAAGGGTGGGATGCCGGCTCCAAGGAACTCTCCACTCCGGAGGGATCCATGCAGGGATTTCGCCTCAGGGGCTCGGACAACCTCTCCTATTGGCTGGCGGACCTGATGCGCAACCTGGAAGCGGGTTTCCGGGGCTTTCTGGTTTATGATGAAGGGCTGCTCTTGATCCTCAACCGGATGCGGCAGGAAGGCTTTATCCCGCCGGAGACGATCTTTAAGTTTTCGGTTTTTGGAGGCTATGCCAGCGCCGCCGGCGCCAAGGTGGTGGAATCCCTGGGGGCCAATACCATGAATCCCATTTCTGACTTATCCTTGCCTATCCTGGCCGGCATCCGGCAGGCGGTCCGCATCCCACTGGATATTTATCTCATCATCGTCGACTCCTTTGGGGGCATGTTCCGGGCCTATGAGGCCCCGGAGATAGCCCGGGTCGCATCTCCTTGCTATTTTAAATTTGAACCGGGCGCCTCGGAGGGCGAAATATACAAGCCCTGGGTATCCGAGGCCTGGCATCGGGATTTTATCAGGGAAAAGGTCCGGATTGCTTCGATCGTCATGGAATTGATGGACCGACATGCCCCTCAACTAAAAACCTCGGCCAAAGGGACGCCTGATCTGGTGCTGACCTGTGTTTAAAACAAGCACGAAATTCGAAATACGAATATCGAAACAATATCTAATGATCAAAATCTAAATGCCCCAAACTCTATATTGTTTTCGAATCTATTAAACTGACGATATTCGAATTTGATTCGGATTTCGGAATTCGAATTTCGAGTTTCCAATAAAGTGGAGGTCTTATGATAATCGATATTCACAGTCATATCGGAGATCCCTGGTATGCCTACTGGAAACAAAATGTCGATGTGGAGGACCATCTGGCCAGTATGGACCGCTGGGGCATTGATAAACGGTGTGTTTCCTGGTGGCAGCCTCATAATGCCCCGGATAAAGGCAATAAGACTATAGCCGAGATCGTCAGGAAATACCCGGACCGCTTTCTGGGCTTTGCCGTGATCAATCCCCGCTGGTATAATCACTCGGTGGAAGAGGTGGTCAAGGCCAAAGAAGAATATGGGATGAAGGGGCTCAAGTTTCATCCGGCGGCCTGCCATTATCGTCCTGATCTGCCGCTGATGGACCGGGTTATGGAAAAGGCCGTGGAGTTAAAGTTCCCCATGCTCTTCCACTGCGGGGCGGACGAATACTCAAATCCCCATAACCTGGCTAACTTAGCCAGGAGGTTTCCGGAAGCGACCATCATCATGGCTCATCTGGGAGAAGAGGCCTGGTTTGAGGCCATTGCCCTGGCTGGATCCCTTCCCAATATCATCCTGGATACAACGGGCAGCCAGAACTGGTACCGCATCATCAATTATGCCCTGGACATGGTCGGCGAAGACCGCATTGTCTTCGGCATGGATTTCCCGGCTTACAATCCCGGTCCGGAAATTTCCAAGGTCCGGGACGCCGACATCACCGAGGCCCAGAAACAAAAAATCATGGGCGGAAACGCGGCCCGAATATTGGGACTTTAAATCCGTTTTTTTGCCACCGACCCACACGGACTAAGGCAGGACAATTATTTTTGACCTGTCGGACCCCGTATTAATACCTGCGGGGCAGGCTATGAACAGGCAAAACAGCCCATCGCTTCGCGAGGAAAAATTTTACCTGCGCCGAAGGCGCTGAGGGATTGGTGGGCGGCAAGTCGCCGCCCACCCGTCCTGTTTTGTCGGTGGCAAAAAGGACTTCTCCGACTCGTCAAGATTAAGATAATGTGTAACGACAGAGATTTCACATAATGGCCAAGATCGACACCAAAAAGCTCAACAGCCGTCAGGTCCCTGAAGACTCCCATTACGAGCGGCGGGCCCTCTTCAAATCCATGCACTTTGATGACCGGGACCTGGATCGTCCTTTCATTGCCGTGGCCAACTCCTGGAATGAATTTATCCCGGGACACATCCACCTCAGGGCCGTCGCCGAGGCGGTCAAGGTTGGAATCTGGCAGGCCGGCGGGATGCCTATCGAGTTTAACCACATCGGGGCCTGCGACGGCCTGGCGGATGGGACCGTGGGCATGCATTGGATCCTGCCCAGCCGTGACATCATTGCCGCCGCCATTGAAATGATGGTGGAATCCCAGAGGGTGGACGGCATTGTGGCCATCTCCACCTGCGACAAGATCGTCCCGGCCCAGCTCATGGCCCTGGCCCGCATCAATCTCCCCGGCCTTTTGGTCACCGGGGGCTACATGCTTCCAGGCCGCTATCGGGACCAGCGGGTGGAGGCCCAGTTCATTAATGAGCAGTATCCCCTCTGGAAGAACCAATCGGTTTCCGACAGGGATTTTAAGGAAATCGAGAATTGTGTCTGTCCTTCGGCCGGGGCCTGCTGCACCATGGGAACGGCCAACACCATGTGCTGCCTGACTGAAGCCCTGGGGATGTCGCTTCCCACGAACGGTACTCAGGGCGCGGTCCGTTCTTCCCTCCTCCGTCTGGCCCGGGCCGCCGGTCGCCAGATCATGGACCTGGTTGCCAAGGATGTCCGTCCCGGCGACGTCCTGACCCGCAAATCCTTTGAGAACGCCATGGCGGTCCATGCCGCCATAGGGGGCTCCACCAATGCCGTGATTCACCTTCCGGCCATTGCCGGTGAACTGGGTCTTGAACTTCCCCTGGACTTATGGAATGGGGTCTCGGAAAAGGTCCCCCACCTGGCCGACATCACTGCCGGGTCGGCCTACACCATGGAAGACCTCGATTTCGCCGGGGGTATCCCGGCGGTCATGAAGGAATTGGGGAATCTCCTCAATCTGGATCAGTTGACCGTAACCGGAAAGACCCTGGGGAAAAATATCAGGCCTTATCATAACAAAAATACGAAAGTCATCCGGTCGCTTGAAGATCCCGTATTTAACCAGGGCGCCATTGCCGTTTTAAAAGGGAACCTGGCCCCGCAGGGGGCTGTGGTGAAACAGACGGCCGTGGTCAAGGAAATGCTGGAGCACCGGGGGCCGGCCAGGGTTTTCGACGGCGAAGATCCGGCTAAGGAGGCCCTGCTGTCCCATTCCATCAGGCCCGGCGATGTCGTGGTTATCCGCTACGAGGGACCCAAGGGCGGGCCGGGCATGAGGGAGATGTACACTTTCCAGACCATTCTCTGCGGCCTGGGACTGGACCGTTCTGTGGCCCTCATCACCGATGGGCGTTTTTCCGGATGGAACCGGGGACCGGCTATCGGTCATGTATCACCGGAAGCGGCCGAGGGAGGGCTGATCGCGCTGGTGCAGGATGGCGACCCGATTCGATACAGTATCCCCAACAGAGAAATTGTCCTGGAGGTATCGCCTAAAGAAATCAAAAAGCGTAAGCTCCCGGAAACCGGGCCGGCCCGAATCATGGGGAAAGGATTTCTGGGCCGGATTTATCCCTTCCTGGTTGGACCCGTGGAAAGAGGGGCGGTACTGGAGATACCCCAAAAATTTCGGGGAGCCGGGTTTCGGGTGTAATGACCATGAATCCTATCACGACCCACGGAGATCTTTCGTACCAGATCCTGCGCTTCGCCAGGCAACTGAAAGAAGCCGGCCTGGCGGTAACCTTGGGGCGGAGCCTGGATGCCATCAGCGGTTTGGAGCTTATCCGGCTCAAGGAAAAAGAGGAGTTGTTTGTCCTTTTGTCGACCCATTTTGTCTCCCGGCCGGAGGAACTGCCGGTTTTTGAAAGATTGTTTGAAGAATTTTGGGTCAAGAACGCCGAAAAGAACCAACAAGACCGGAAGCCGCTGCCCAGTATAAAGCTCCCTCTGGAAATTATTGGTGAGGACCGGGAGTCGCCGGAAGGAACAAAAAAGGACGCCCTGACCGTCAATTACAGTCCGGAGGAAAATCTGCGTCAAAAAGATTTCGGCGAGCTATCCGAGCCGGAAGCCGAAGAGATCAACAAGGTTATCCTTTCCTTGGCTCAGAATATCGGGCTCCATCTCAGCCGGCGGTATAAAGCAGCGCCCAAAGGGAAGCGGGTGGACTTTTATAGAACCTTGCGCCAATCGCTGCGTTATGGGGGAGAGCTGTTGGTTTTGAAAAAGAAAAAACGCCGGATTAAAAAAGACCGTTTTGTGGTTCTCTGTGACGTGAGCGGCTCCATGGATCGTTACAGCCGTTTCCTGCTCCAGTTCCTATATGGATTTCAGAAAAAAGTCCCCCGGGTCGAGACCTTTGTCTTCAGCACCCAACTCTCCCGGGTCACCGAGTTATTGAGGCTGAGGGATATGAAAGGGGCCTATCAACAGATAGCCGCCAAGGTCAAAGACTGGTCCGGTGGGACCCGCATCGGAAGCTCTCTTCGAGAATATAACCGCCGCTACGGTGGAAAATTTTCCAATCCCCGCACTATCTTTATTTTTTTGAGCGACGGCTGGGATCAGGGAGAGATTTCCCTCCTGGACCAGGAGCTGAAGGCCTTGAAACGGCGAGTCCGCCGATTGATGTGGCTGAATCCTTTGCTGGGGCTGCCGAATTATAAGCCTCTGGATCGAGGCATGAGTACCGCCCTTCCCTATACGGATGACTTTCTGGACTGCCACGATCTGGATAGACTGGAGGAATTCGGGCAGACCTTGCAGAAGGTTTGCCGGGCCTGAAAATAAAAAATGGGCCTGCGTAAAACTTTTATCTTTTACAAAAAGGGGGGTCAGGATGAAAGAATTCGAATGGTATGAACCAAAAACCGTCAAAGAGGCCTGTAAAATTTTATTCCAGTTTAAAACCAGGGCCCGCCCTTTTGCCGGTGGGACTGATATCCTGGTGGAAATGAAGACCCTTCGCAGCCAACCGGCGGCCCTGGTCAACCTCAAGCACATCCGGGGATTAGATAAAATCCAATATCAGAAACAGAAGGGACTTAGTCTTGGGGCCCTGGTGACCTGGACCCAGTTGCTCGAATCAGAGGCGGTGGCCATGCATTATCCCCTGCTGCATAAAGCGGCGGGAACCATGGGTTCGATTCAGGTTCGTAATGTGGCCACCCTGGCCGGCAATATTTGCCATGCCTCCCCGGCGGCCAATGGACCCGTTCCCCTGCTCGTCTATGAGGCCCGTTGTATCATCCAAGGACCTGACGGGAAGCGGGAGATTCCCACCGAGAAATTATTTGCCGGAGTCCAGAAGAATTCCCTCAAGGCCGGGGAGATCCTGACCGAGATCATTCTTCCCCCTCCTCCGCAGGGGGTGCGCGGGACCTTCACCAAGTTTGCCCAGAGAAAGGCTATGGAGCTTCCCATCGTGGCCGTGGGCGTTTTGATGAAGGCCGTCAACGGCAGCTTTGATCTGGTGCGGATTGCCTTAGGGGCGGTAGCTGCCAAGCCCTTTCGGGCCCGCCGGACCGAGAAATGGCTTTTGGGCAAAAAGATTGAAGAGTCTATTATTCGTCAGGCCGCGGAGACCGCTTTAATGGAAAGCGCCCCGATTACAGACATCCGGGCCTCAAAGGAATACCGGCAGGAATTGATCCGCGAACTGGTTTACCGGGCCATTCAGGAGAGCCTGGCCAAAAATCCGGGCCTGGCCTAAAGGTTGGAAAGGAGGGATTTGGATAATGAAAAGGACGATCACGATAGAAGTCAACGGGGATTCCCATGAGATCGAGGTGGAAAACCGCCGGACCTTACTTCAGGTCATTCGGGAAGACCTGAAACTTGCGGGGACGAAAAAGATGTGCGATATGGGTGAATGCGGCTCCTGTACGGTGCTCCTGGATGGAATGTCGGTTAATTCCTGCCTGGTGCTGGCGGTGGACGCAGACGGGAAAAAGGTTCAGACCATTGAAGGGGTGGCCCATGGTGATGACCTGGACCCTATTCAGGAAGAGTTCGTTCAAAAGGGGGCCATCCAGTGCGGCTTTTGCACGCCGGGAATGATCATGGCCACCAAGGCCTTTTTAGCCAAAAATCCCAATCCGACCGAGGAAGAGGTCAAGACGGCCATATCAGGCAACTTGTGCCGCTGCACGGGTTATGTGCGCATTGTTGAAGCCATCATGACCTCAGCCGAACGATTAAGGGGGTAACCTATGGATGAATTATTTTTTGTCGGCAAAGATATTCCCAGGGTGGACGCCCGGGCCAAAGTCACCGGTGAAGCCATGTATACCGTGGATGTCACCTTCCCGAATATGCTCTGGGGGCAGATGCTCAGAAGCCCGCATCCCCACGCCCGAATCCGGAATATTGATACCCGTCGGGCCGAGCGGCTTCCGGGAGTAAAGGCGGTTATTACAGGCAAGGACACCCCCTTTGTTTTTGGGGTTTCCCATATGGATCAGATCCCGCTCCAGACCGAGAAGGTTCGTTACGTAGGGGATCCAGTGGCCGGGGTGGCGGCCATTGATCTGGATACGGCCCAGGAAGCCCTGTCGCTGATCAAGGTGGATTATGAACTGCTCCCGGCGGTTTTTGATCCCGAGGAAGCCATGAAGCCCGGGGCCCCGATCATTCATGAAGGCAAAGAAAGGAACCTGGCGGCTAATCCGGTGTATAACTTGGGAGACGTCGAAGCGGCCTTCCGCGAAGCCGATTATGTTTTTGAGGACCGCTTAGAGACCCAGCGGGTGGCCCACGTCTGTCCGGAGCCCCACAACTGCGTGGCGGTTTGGGAGCACAGCGGCAAGCTGACCTTTTATTACTGCTCCCAGATGCCCTCGGTCAGCCGGGTCCAGTTGTCCAAGGCCCTGGGGATCCCGGAAAGCAAGATCCGGGTGATTACCAACAACGTGGGCGGTGGGTTCGGCAGCCGGGCGACCAGCAAGTTCCCCATGGATTTTGTGGCCATTGTCCTGGCCAAGAAATCCGGACGCCCGGTCAAGATCGAGTATACCAGGGCCGAAGAATTCATCTACTCCACCTTCCGCCACAAATTTATTATGACCTTCAAAACGGGAATCAAGAAAGACGGAACGATTACCGGCCGCCATTGTATCAATATCTGCGACAACGGGGCCTACAGCGATTATGGGCCGGTGGTGACCAATGTCGGCGGGGCCATGCAGGGCACCCTGTATCGCTTCATGAACTACCGCTATGACGGCTATACCGTGTATACCAACCTGCCCTACGGGGGGGCCATGCGGGGGATCGGCAATCCCCAGGTGCATTATGCCGGTGAGACCCAGTTGAACATGATCGCTCACCGCCTGGGAATGGATCCTCTGGAGCTCAGGATCAAGAACGCCGTCCGCAAGGGGGACGAAACGGCCACCGGGGCCATCTTAAAAAGCTGCGGCCTGGTGGAATGCCTGGAGGCCGTGGGTGAAAAGATCGGCTGGAAGGAAAAACGAGCCAACCCGAAGCCGAATCGCGGCTTGGGGATTGCCTGCGGGGTTCATTTCACCGGGGTCAGGCTTTCGCCGGGGATCGACGCTGATTTTGCCGGGGCCACCATGATGGTCAACGACGACGGTTCGGTCAACCTGGCCACCTCCTGCGTGGACATAGGCAGCGGTTCCAGTACGGCCCTGACCCAGATCGCGGCCGAGGTGCTGGGAATCGAGATGGAAAAGATCAATACCATTTTCGGGGATACGGAAACCTGCCCCATGGGCTGGGGATCCAGGGCCAGCCGGAATACGGCCATCGGCGGGATGGCGGTCAAAAAGGCGGCCGAGGACGCCAGGGGCCAGATCTTAAAGGCCGCCAGTGAAAAAATGGAGGTCCACCCCGATGATCTGGATATAAAAAACAGCGCCGTCTTTGTAAAATCAGCGCCCAGCCGTTCCATGAGCGTGGCCGACGTAGTCCGTTTCAACCGCTACCGCCAGAACGGCCAGGCCGTCATGGCCAAGGCCCACTGGGACGCCCCCAGCCAGTTGGCGGATAAGGTGACCGGTAAAGGGAACTTTTCCATGGCCTTTTCCTTCGGGGCCAAGGCCATCGAGGTGGAAGTGGATCCGGGAACCGGAGCCCTGAACATCCTGGAGATCGCCGCCTCCCAGGACCTGGGCAAGGCCATCAATCCCCTGGGCGCCATGGCTCAGATCGAAGGCGGGGTGCACATGGGTCTCGGCTTCGCCATGAGCGAAGAAATCGTCCTGGATGAAAAGGGCCGGATGCGCAACAACTACCTGCTCGACTACCGCATCCCCACCCCGTTGGACACACCCCCGATTTCCCCCATCCTGATCGAGACCATCGATCCGATCGGACCCTTCGGCGCTAAGGGGGTCGGCGAGATGGCCACCATCGGCACGCCGGATGCCCTGGTCTCAGCCGTTCATGATGCGGTTGGCGTTTGGGTGACCGATCTGCCCGTCACCCCGGAAAAAATCCTTTTAACCCTGAAGAAGAAAAAACAGAAGTAACCGGAAAGGAATCGATCATGTCCCATCACCTGCCATTGGAAAATATGCCTTCGCTGATTATGAACGTCATGGACGTTCTGGAACAAAACCCGGCGCCGGCCGGGCAGGACGCCTTTCTCCTGCCTTTGTTTCACGGCCAGGATATCACGGTCAGCCTGGCCCAGATCCAGGGTACCCTTAAATCCCATTACCACGGGACCCATGATGAAACCATCTATGTCCTCAAAGGGAAGGGACAGGCCTTGGTGGACGGGCAGTGGCTGGATCTGTCTCCCGGGATGATCATGCATTTCCAGGGGAAGCAGGTCCATGGGGCCCGGGCCGGGGCCGGAAACACCCTGGTTTTTCTCTGCCTCTTTGTTCCGGGCATGAAGGAACTCGACCGGGTCTTTGTCGAGTCCTGAAAGACCTGGGACCGCAGCGCAAACCAGACGCAAAGGACGCAACGGTGGAAAAAATCGGCTTTATCGGCCTGGGAGTCATGGGAAAACCCATGGCCAGAAATCTGCTCCGGTCCGGGTATTCCCTGGTGGTCTATGACCTGATGCCGGCACCGGGGGAGGAACTGGCCGGCGAAGGTGCGGAAAAGGCGGCCTCCCCAAAAGAGGTGGCCCAACGATCCGACATCATTATTACCATGGTGACCGACTCCGCGGCCATCGAAGCGGCGGTCTGGGGGGATGAGGGTATTCTGGAGGGCATCCGGCCCGGGGCGGTGCTGGTGGATATGAGCTCGGTGGAACCCCGCATCTCCCGGAAGATGGCCGCGGCCCTGGCCGACAAGGGAGCGGATATGCTGGACGCCCCGGTTTCCGGAGGGGAACCCGGCGCTGTTGCCGGAACACTGGCTATTATGGCCGGGGGGGAGCAGGAAGTATTCGAGCGGGTCCGCCCGATTTTTGAGATCCTGGGTAATGGGGGTCTGTTAATCGGTCCCATCGGTTCCGGGAACGTGGCCAAGATCGCCAATCAGATCATAGTCGCCATCAACCTGATCGGGCTCTCCGAAGGGCTGGTCTTCGCCACCAAGGCCGGGGCCAATCCCCGGCTGGTTTTTGAAGCCATTAAGAATGGGCTGGCCGGAAGCAACTGTCTCAACGCCAAGGCCCCGCTCATCCTGGAGCGCAATTTCAAGCCGGGGGCGCGAATGGAGATCCACATCAAGGATCTTCAGAACGCCCTGACCGCGGCCCATGAAGTGGGGGCTCCCCTCCCCTTTTCGGCCCTGGCCATGGAGGTCATGCAGGCCCTCAAGGCCCTGGGAGAGGGTCAGATCGATCACGGGGGGGTCATACGATACTTTGAGCGTCTGGCCGGGATTGAAGTAAAGGGATAAAAAAATCCGAAATTCGAGTATCGAAGTTCGAAACGATTTGCTTTTGATCATTTGAGTTTGGGAAAATTGAGTGCTTGTTTCGGATTTCGTGCTTCGTGTTTCGGAATTTTATATTATTTAAACCACTGGAAACTATTCAATAGCTGAAATCATAGAGGAAAGAAAAGCGGTGGTTAACATAGTGTGAGTATCTTGGTGGTTTTTACGGCTAAACTCAGAGAAGGGGTTGAGGAGAAATATCTCGCCCTTTCCAAAGAAGTCCTGGAACAGGCCCTCCAGCAACCCGGCCTGCTGTTCCTGGAGCGGGGGCGATCGGTGATGCAGGAACGGGGCATCATATCCGTAAGTGAATGGGCTTCGGAAGAGGCACTTCAGGCCTGGAAAGACCATCCGGTGCACCGCCGGGCTCAGGAGATTGCCATCAAAGAACTGTTTGAAACCCATGTCTTAAAGAAGGCAAAAATCGAATAAATTTTCCACACCTACTAAAATTCTTCTCTTAGCGATCTCTGCGCCTTGAATGAGTCACGCCGGGACGTGACGAGTGGGCGGTGATAAAAAGCTTCTAAAATGTAAAGGGAGGGAGAAATGGCTGATTATTTGAAAAAAGCCAAAGAGCGCCCGGAGCAGGACCTGCGGGCTGTTTCTGAACTGGTAAGGGAGGTGCTGGACCGGGTTCGTCAGAACGGGGAGGCGGCGGTTCGCGACTACTCCAAGAAGTTCGACAAGTGGGATCCACCCAGCTTTCGAGTTTCCGAAGGGGAAATTGAAAAGGCTATCCAAAGCCTGTCCCCGCTGGAACGAGAGGACATTGATTTTTGCCAGACTCAGATCCGGAACTTCGCCGAGAAACAGCGGGAGGTCATCCGGAGCTTTGAGGTGGAAACGTTACCGGGCATCCATCTGGGGCAGAAGATCATACCGGTGGCGGCCAGCGGTTCTTATATCCCGGGTGGCCGGTATCCCATGCTGGCCTCGGCTCACATGACCGTCATCACCCCCAAAGTGGCCGGGGTGGAGCGGGTGGTGGCCTGTACGCCTCCCACCAAGGGTCAGGGGATCCACCCGGCCACGCTTTATTCCATGAAAGCCGCCGGGGCGGATGAAATCTACTGCCTGGGCGGGGTCCAGGCCCTGGCCGCCATGGCCTACGGTATGGAAGGACTGGAGCCGGTGGATATGATCGTCGGGGCCGGAAATGTCTATGTGGCCGAGGCCAAGAGGCAGCTCTTCGGCCAGGTGGGGATCGATTTGTTGGCCGGGCCGACTGAGATTCTGGTTTTAGTTGACGATACGGCTGATCCTTACATCGTAGCCGCGGACATCCTGGGGCAGGCGGAACATGACCCCAATGCCCGCCAGGCCCTGGTTTCTCTTTCCAGGCCTGTCGCCGAGAAGGTCATGGCCGAGATCGAAGCCCAACTGAAAACGCTTCCCACCCGTGAAATCGCCGCTGTCTCCTGGGGAAATAACGGAGAAGTGATCCTGGTGGACTCACCGGAAGAAGCGGTGATCGTATGCGATGATTGGGCGCCGGAACATCTGGAAGTCCAGACCGCCGACTGGCGCTACTATCTGGATCACCTCAAGAATTATGGTTCGATCTTTTTGGGTGAAGAAACCACGGTGGCCTATGGGGACAAGTCCATCGGCACCAACCACGTCCTGCCCACCATGCGGGCGGCCCGTTATACCGGTGGCCTGTACGTCGGCAAATTTTTAAAGGTGGTCACCTATCAGTATGCCACCCGTGAAGCATCAGGCAAGCTCGGGGCCGTCTGCGAGCGGGCCTGCAACTATGAGAACATGCTGGCCCACGGCATCTCCTGCAAGGTCCGGGTGGAAAAATACGGTCAATAATCCGGGCGACTGCCTCTCCCGAATCGGGAGGTGGAATGCAGTTGCCGGCTGAAGGTTGAAAAGGATGTCGACCTGGATATAAAAAAAGAATAGTATGCCGTCATTTTGCATGGTAAAATGACGGCATGCTAGAGCGAGAGTTGCAATGGCTCCCAAGTCTGAAAGAATTATTCCTGCGGGTTCGAATATGATCCCCAGAATTCTCAAACCGGCCCCAAAGAGCTTTTTGATTATGGGACCTCGAGGGTCAGGCAAGAGCACCTGGCTCCGCCACACTTTTCCAAAAGCACATGTTATCAACCTCCTGTCGGAGGAGGTTTACCAGCGGTTACTGGCCCGTCCGGGTCTTTTCGCAGACGAACTGCGGGCACTCCGGCCTGTGCAGCCAGGTGGTCGTCGACGAGATCCAAGCGCCTCCCCAATCTACTGAACGAAGTGCACCGGTTTATTGAGGAAAAACGACTGTTCTTTGTGCTTTGCGGTTCAAGCGCTCGGAAACTCAAACGGGCGGGTGTCAACCTGCTGGCCGGGCGGGTCTTAAAGCGATTTATGCACCCCTTCGTCCCGGAGGAACTGGTAGCCGGTTCGATTTGGAGGGCGCCCTTCGTTTTGGCTTGTTGCCGATCGTCTGGGATTCCCCCGATCGGGGAGGAACCGCGCGACGGCCTATACGCAGCTTTACTTAAAGAGAAGAGATCCAGGCCGAGGCCTTCGTTCGGAACCTTCCGGGGTTTGCCAGGTTTTTACCGCTGGCGGCGCTGTTTAACGGTCAGGTTATCAATACGACCAATATTGCGAGGGAAGCCGTGGAGTGGCCAGGACCACCGTGGCGGGTTTTCTGGAAATACTGGAGGAAACGCTTTTGTGTTTCAGGCTTTCGGCCTATGAGGCCCGCCTGCGCGTCAGAGAGCGGAAGCTGCCCAAATGGTACTGGTGTGATCCGGGCTTGGTTCGGGCCATGAAGCGTTCGAGACCGGGAGCCTGGCCCCGGAGGAGCAGGGGCACTTTTCGAAGGCTTGACGGCGCAGCTTATTCGGGCTTACCGGGACTATGGCGGACTTTTTGAAGAGATGTTTTACTGGGCACCGCTTCTGAAGTCCGATATAGAAGTGGATTTCCTGCTGACTCGGGAAGGGAACTGATCGCCGTTGAGGCCAAATCCGGCCCCACTTTTATGGACAACTGGTGCAAGGGGCTGCGGGCTGTGGCCCGGCTCAAGGGATTACGGCGAAGGATTATAGTCTATTCCGGAAAAACTGTTCTGCGTACCGAGGACGGCATTGAGGTTTTTCCATTCCTTCATTTCGCTAATCTGCTGGCCACGTGCAATCAAGGATATGAATTACCCCGGCTCACACTTCACCAACTGAGCGGTGACAAAAAGGGCTTTCAAGTCCGGGTGAAAGTATCGGGCAATGATTCCGCTTATTCTTTCATTTACTGACGGGGATGCCTATGACGTCGATTACACTGATTACCATTAGGGAGTTATGACGATGAGAAGAATGATAAGACGCCCGACACATCCGGGTAAAATAATAAAAGAAGATTATCTTCTACCCCTATCCATTACAATTAAGGATATGTCTGCAACTCTTGGTGTTTCAAGAAAAACATTATCCAAGATCATAAATGAGAGAGGATCTATCACGCCCGATATGGCGTTACGATTATCCCGTGCTTTTGATACCACTCCCCTTCTTTGGGTTGACTTGCAGAAAAGTTTTGATCTATGGCAAGCAGAAACCGAATCACAGGAATGGAAAAAAGTTAAACCATTCTCACAAAAGATGCTCCGCCATCATAGTTCACCGCTTGGCAGCGAACAAAGCACTTGAGAGGGGCCGGGAAGGCTGTAAATAGGAATTAAGGCAGGTAGGAATAGGGGTCCGATCCGGAGTAACAGGTCTTTCCCTCAAAAAATAATTCGAAAGGATTAAGATATTAAGTCAGGCCTGATCGCCTTATTTCGGAAAAAAATGACCACCCTTCCTAATACCATCCTCGAACTGATTGAACGGTTCGACCAAAACCATCAAGCCTATCATTCCGACCCTTACAATGAAACCCAGTTGCGGCGGGAGTTTCTGGATCCTTTTTTTGAGGCCCTGGATTGGGACGTAAACAACAAGCAAGGTTATGCCGAGGCCTATAAGGATGTCATTCACGAGGATGCCATCAGAGTGGGAGGCGTTACCAAGGCCCCGGATTACTGCTTTCGTATCGGCGGCACCCGCAAATTTTTTATCGAGGCCAAGAAACCTTCGATCAGGATTAAGGAAGACATCGATTCGGCCTTTCAGCTACGCCGCTATGCCTGGTCGGCCAAACTCCCCTTAAGCATCCTGACCAATTTTGAAGAATTGGCAGTCTACGACTGCCGGATCAAACCGGATAAGGCCGATAAAGCCTCCACGGCCCGCCTTCTCTATTTTACTTACCAAGATTATGTTCGGCACTGGGAAGAAATTGCCTCTATCTTTTCTCATGAGGCGGTGCTTAAGGGTTCTTTCGACAAATATGCGGAAGCGGGCAAGGGGAAAAAAGGAACCGCCGAGGTCGACACCGCTTTTCTCAAAGAGATCGAATCCTGGAGGGAGCTACTGGCTCGCAATCTGGCCTTGCGCAATACTGGACTCACTCAGCGGGAACTCAACTTTTCCGTTCAACGAATTATCGACCGCATCATTTTCTTGCGCATTTGCGAGGACCGGGGCATTGAAGACTACAACCGGTTATTATCGTTGGTTAATGGCGCCAATGTTTACCGCCGTCTTGATCATTTCTTTCGCTTGGCCGATGAACGTTATAATTCGGGCTTATTCCATTTTTCTTTGGAAAAAGGACGAAACGAAGAACCGGATAGGCTTACTCCTACCTTGATTATTGATGATGCACCGCTTAAACAAATCATTAAAGACCTTTACTATCCGGACAGCCCTTATGAATTTTCCGTTCTGCCGGCCGATATACTGGGACAGGTATACGAACAGTTTTTGGGAAAGGTCATCCGCCTGACTACCGGACACCGGGCCGTGGTGGAAGACAAGCCGGAGGTCAAGAAGGCCGGTGGGGTCTATTATACCCCCACCTATATTGTCGATTATATCGTTAAAAATACCGTCGGGAAATTGGTGACCGGAAAGTCACCCAAACAAGCGGCCCAAATTCGTATCCTGGACCCGGCCTGTGGATCGGGTTCTTTTCTGATCAATGCCTATCAGTATTTACTGGACTGGCATTTGGAATGGTATCAGAAGAATACACCGCAAAAGTGGGCCACCGGTCGCTCCCCTGTTTTATCCCGGGGCAATAAGGGGGAATGGAAATTAACCACGACCGAACGGAAACGCATCTTACTGAATAACATTTTTGGAGTGGACATCGATTCCCAGGCCGTGGAGGTGACCAAGTTATCGCTTTTGCTAAAGGTGCTGGAAGGGGAAAACGAGCAAACCCTCTCCAGACAGCTCAAATTGTTCCGGGAACGAGCCCTGCCGGATTTGGGCAATAACATCAAATGCGGCAACTCCCTTATCGGACCGGATTTTTCTCATGGGCAGCAATTAAGCTTATTGAACGAAGAGGAGGTTTACCGAATCAATGCCTTTGATTGGAAGACCGAGTTTCCTGAGGCCATGAAATCAGGGGGATTTGATGCGGTCGTTGGCAATCCGCCCTATGTATTTGGACGAGACTGGAAAGCCCTCAATATTGGGAATGATGTTAAAGAATATCTCCGGAACCATTATAAAAGTTCCCCATATCAGTTAGATATGTTCTCTATTTTCATGGAGAAAGTATCTCAACTTTGTAAGTTATCTGGTTGGGTAGGACAAATCGTTCCAAATGTTTGGCTTACAAATACATATTCCGATAAGCACACGAAAGTTTATTTTAGAACAGGCAAAAACATTAGAAATTATAGTTCCATCTTCTAATGTTTTTCAAAAACTTACGGTTGATACCATTGTCTATACTTATCAAAAGGAAAAATTTCCAGGGGAGACATTTTCTATAAAATCAATATCTCATGGAGATATTGCGGATCTTTCAGTTTATGACACAAAACAGTATGTTGATGGTCAATGCCCTATTTCAACCGTGTTGAATAAACCTGCCTCCGAATTAATTTTTCGAATTAAAGAACTTTATCCAGAACTACAAACATTCACCAAAATTACTCGTGGAGTCCATCCATATCGAAATGGTGGTTATGGTTTAACTGCTTTTGGCAAAGGATCGCAAACAGAACGTGACGTTAAAGAAAGGCCCTATAACAGTAACATCGAGAAAGAGGGATTCCGTCCGTTTATTTATGGACGTGATCTTTGTAGATTAGCACCTACTGTAGCGAAAGATTATATAAAGTATGGACCATGGCTCGCCGAACCACGGGACCCCATTTTTTTTGAAGGAAAACGAATTTATTCCCGAAAAATTTTAGGTGATCGGTTAATTGTCACGATCGAAACAAACAATTCGGTTGCAGATCAACAAATATATATTAGCAAACCAATCAAAAACCTTCCCAAGGCTTCATATTTTGCGGGGATATTGGGGAGCAAGTTTCTTTCCTTTTTTATTCGAAATTATTATGACGAAATCAATGATGCATTTCCTCAAATAAAAGTTAATCAACTTAAATCACTACCCATCCGTCCTATTAATTTCTCCGACCCTACAGACAAAGGCCGCCATGACCAAATAGTCGCCCTTGTCGATCAAATGCTATCCTTGCATAAGCAATTAGCCGTTAGCCAAAACCGACCAAGAAAGGACCGTCCTCCAACGACAGATTGACGCAACCGACCGTCAAATCGACCAACTGGTCTATGACCTATATGAATTGACCGAAGAAGAAATCAAAATCGTCGAGGAAACAACAAGCGGTCGCTCAAAATGAACATTCATTCAAACATCCTCGTGCATTACAAACGGTAATAGTTGAAATATAGTGGCCCCGCCGGGAAACCGGGTGGCTAACCGAGAAAACAAATCTCAACCTGGAGTATCGGGAGAAACCGGTCTACTCGACTCAATTCGTCGGTTGTTGACGCCGGACGAGGGGTCGTGCAAATGCGAAGTTCCTCGATATGGGGAAAGACTTATCTCTTCTCATTTCAGTCCTACCTTGCGCAAGGCATTCATTAGCCGAGCTGAATCAGCTTTGTTTTTATACAGGAGCCTGTTTTCAGATTCCAATGAGAATTTGGGATCGATCCTAAGGACCTCTGCTGCCTCCGCACGGGCCTCCTCCATGCGACCCATAAAACTGCAAGTTGCGGCCAGGCCAAGGTGGCCCAATACATGATCGGGATGGCTTTGGACCAATCTCCTGCCAATTATAAGGGCCTCCTCGTATTGGCCTGTCATCCGATAGGAAGAAGCCATGTTCATTAAGGTAATGGACCAGGGGATCGGACTGAACCGCATGGCCTTTTTGAAAAAAGGAATGGCTTCCTCGTATCGACTCGCTTCCAGGAGGGCCGTACCTACCGCGTGAAACGCAAGGGCCGAATTGGGTTCAAGGGCCAGACCTCTTTCTGCCTCAAGGATGGCTTTATCATATTCTTTTTTCAATATGTAGAGAAGACTCAATATTCCATGGGGCCGCTCCAGGGATTCGTCCATGGCTATGGCCTTTTGAGCCAGTTCTATGCCTCGTTCTATTGACTCAACTCTGTTCTTGCTGGCCCCAAGGAGTACATCCATAAAGTGTGTATAAGCCAGGGAGGCGTATGCGAAGGCATACCCAGGATCGAGGGAAATGGCTTGCTCTGCCAACTGCCGTGCCAAGACATTGCTCTCTTTATTATATTGGTTGGCATACTCACGGGCCTGCAAAATCCTCAAATAGGCACCCATGTTTTTCGTACCCTTTGCCACCATGCGGGCCGCCTCTCCCTCCGACAATTTCACCCTTACGGCGGTCAGAATATTCATGGTGATGTCATCCTGTAAGGCAAAGATTTCTTTCGTTTCTCGGTCATACAGTTCCGAGAACATGTGGTGACCGGTGAGCGCATCGATCAGTTGGGCCATGATACGGATTCGATTCCCTTCCCGGTGCATGCTTCCCTCCATCACGTAACGCACACCCATCTCTTCAGCCACCTGCTGAACTTTTACTGGCTTACCTTTATACGTGAATGTCGAGTTGCGGGCGATCACAAAGACTTGGGGGACTCTTGCAAGTGAATTAATAACCTCTTCGGTGATTCCATCGCTGAGAAAGTCCTGTTTAGGGTCACCGCTCAAATTTACGAATGGAAGCACGGCAATGGACGGCTTGTCGGGAAGGGGATATGCCATTTTCTGAATAGAAGCTACCTCGACGGGAGAGGGTTTTAAATAACTCTTCCAGATGGGTGAGGTGACACCTCCCACAGCAACCCCAATCACTGCAATCAGAGCTGTCCGCTGATACCGTTTTGGCCAAGCGATCTTCCATTTCCCCAGTAGGGATACCGGAGCTTCAGGTTGTCTAAAGACATGATCGATTGGTTCTGTTTCAGATGCACTATCTGACTTATCTTGGAGATTTGAGATAAACCTTTCCCACGCATCAGCGTTTAAAAAATCATCATATATAATGACAATATCATTAAAACTTGCCCCTACCTTATCTATTGCGAACTTAAGTCTGACATTCTCTTCGCTCCCTTTGTATTCAAAAAGATTTGCCCAAATGTCTTTTTCTTTTTCGGTAAATGGATAGGTTTTACCATTCACGTCATCGTATTCTTTCTTCCTTCCGAGGATCTTGAAAAGTGGGGCCTCCTCCAAGTTTGGAAGGGCGTGTTGCCATTTCCTGTAGATTCTTGGCAGCAAATTCTCCTTCTCTGATGATCCTGCTGAACCTCCAACCGATTCGTTCAGTAAAGCAAGAAGATCAAGGTGTTCTTGCAAAGAGATGGAGATAATCTTCCCTCTTTTTTTCATCTCGTTAATGACAAAAGCGATTACTGAAAGGTAAAACCTTCGCGACGGGGAGTTGAAATGAAGGGTCAATTCAATTTTGTTTCTTAGATCGATATGGAGTTTGAATTCATTCAGGTCGATTTTTATGAGATGTTTGGCATTTTCAACCATTCTTTTATCCCCTCGAATCTCATTGAAAGTACAGGAAATTTTATCATGGTCAGTGGTAATTGAAAAAAATCTGACGGTACGTACCGTCAGGTATTTTATAAAGTACGAATATAAATTCAACGAAAAAGTGACTTTAGACAAAGGAAATTATGAAAAATAGCGCTGAAATAACCATAATATGTTGATATTTAAACTTAATTATGAACCGGGTTTTGCACAAAATGCCGATACAAAACCGTCGAAGTGGAGAAATTTGTTCATAAAACCTTTTACGACATTAGCAAGGAGGAACCATCTATGGAAACAAGAAAAGAGAGAGAAGGGAATTTTGGTGTTTGGGGTCTTGTCGGAATCTTCGTCCTGGTCATGTTGATTCCGGCTGCAAGGGCTGAAGAACCTATTGATTTTACGCAGTATGCCTCTTGCACGTTTTCAATGGCGTCAGAAGACAAAGATTTTAGGTTCAGCAGCTTCGAGTGCATAGGAATCACGCGGAGCAATCACGAAAACAAAGTTTTTGATAACATGAGCGTATTGGATGTGGGTGTAGGCAGGCGTGAAGGTGAACAAAGCACTTCCTACAGTTTGGCCAAGTACCTGGATCGGGATGGAGACTATGTTGTCATGGAGTTCAGCGAGATTAGACGGGAAGGCACCTGGAAAATTCTATACGGCACCGGAAAGTGGAAGGGTGCTAAAGGCAGCGGCAAACACGTGCATGTCGGTGGGGGAAAGCCGATAAAGCCGGGCACAATCCAGGGATACGTCCGAAACACAGGAACCTTTGAATTGCCCAAATAGCAACCCAAAGGAAAACCTTCTCTAAGGTCATTGAAGCAGGAAGGAGTGTATTGTTGATCGCAACCCACTCCTTCTGCTTTCTTTGTTCATGCACATTTCGAGCGGAGGCTTTTTACTTTCACCCCCAAGATCAAAAAATGCCTCAATTCATGTAAATTCCCATGTGATTAAGAAAGGAGATTGTCCATGAATACCAAAAATGGTTCACCGAACCGGAGAGAATTTTTAAAAGGCTTGGCGGTTGGGGCCGGGGGATATGCCCTTGGTTCTTTGTTAATTCAACCGGAAGAGGCCCTGGGTCAATCTATTGAAGGTAATCTGGAAAAAGTTCCAGTGGAAGCCCGCTGGGATATTGCCGCCGGCACTGTAATTTTTTGGTCGGTCAGCTATTTTAAAGAAATTTACGATACAAGAGGACGCGAGCAATACCTTGAACATTGGAAAAAAACTTCTCCAATAGTAGCAGCCCGGGGTAAGGGAAATGCAGAACGCCTTGGTTTAACCGGCAGCGACGCCAAATCAGCGGTTGAAGTTATCCCGGCCTTCCTTACTATCGTTTATGGCCCCAAGCAAAAATATGAAACGGTTGAAGCAACAGCGGAAAAAGCAAGAATAAAATGCATTAATTGTCAACTCTGGAATCATGTGCAGGCCAGAAAAATTACCGACGATCTTTGCTCCGTTCATTCCCAGTACTGGTGGGATGGCTTTGTCAAAGCCATGAATCCAAAGATGACTTCCACCCTGGTCAAGGCCCGGCCTCGGGGCGATTCGGTTTGTGAGTGGGTGGTTGAGCTTAAAGCCTGAAACCAGCGACCTCCGGTACTCCCGGAATTGTCAAACCCTTGGAGTCTCCCGGCAAAGCCGGGGGTTTATCCTAAAAATTATATAAAGGGGATATCGCCATGAAATATTCGACAAAATTATGGGTGGTTTTATTGGGAATCAGTCTCTTGTTTTTCGGAGTGGTTCAGGCCTTTGGACAAGAATGATCGGCTGAGCAAAAAGAAGCCTGGCAATTGGAAGTAAAATATTGGGATTTGTTAAAAGCAGCCGATTTAAAAGGGTACATGGAATTATGGCACAAGGATTTTATTGGTTGGCCTCATTGGGCGCCTAAACCAGCCGGTAAGGATGGAATTGAAAAGGGGACGCTCCCTTGGTACCAGTATGTAAAATCTTATGAACTTAAACCGGAGGCGATTAACCTCTTTGACAAATTTGCAATGATTTACTACCGGTTTAGTTGGCCTGCCCCTGACGGTAGAAATATCACCGGGCGAATTGGTCACTTATGGATCAAGCAAGATGGAAAATGGCAGATTATCGCGGGTTACAGTGGTGGGGCAAACACAAACGAATAGTGGGACTTCAGTAATTTCCGACACAAAGCCTCCATTTGAAAATAGGGGAGCCTCCCTCATTTTCATCAATAAAAAGAACACTCCGAAGCTTGTTTACGGGGTGTTCTTCTTAGCAACTACGTGGATCACTTGAAGTCCATCTGTCAGACGGGACTTCGGTTTAGCGTCGTTGACGAGCCGGAGGAAATCATCGGCTACCGTACGAGCACTCGTAACATAGTTCATTCGGTGTCTACCTTGGTGGGTCCGGATTTCGGAACATTTGATTGGGGTGCCTTTAAAAAAGAAACGCTTTAACTAATTGAGGACTAGCTTCCTGAAGTCCTTTTTTTGATGAATTGGCAATCCGGAAGACTTCGAACGATAATCATCAACGGGCAGTTGAAGAATTAAAATCCAAGCCTCTACCTTTTGGACATGAGCCCATAGGCATTGCCCGTATTTTCTGTTGACCTTTACCCTCAATAATGCAATAGATTTAACCCTACAAACAAATTTTTAGTAAACATCCCAACTTAACCCCAACCTTTTTAAACAAGGAAATGAAGTGGGATTTTCAGAAGTGGCCGATATGAAGCCTCCATAGGGGAACACCCCCTTGTGGAGGCTTTTTTTTAGCAAATGACGGGGATAGCAATAATTCCGTAAGGGTGATGGAGGGAGCGAATTCATTTAATGAACGTTTTGGGTGCATAGGAAAAGGAGGACCGCATTTATGAAAAAACACCTGGTATCTATCGTAAGCTATGAGAAGCCCCTTGATTCGATCAGAAAGGCCGTTGATTTATGCAAAGGCTTGGACCATCTCCCCTCAAAAGCAAGGGTTTTTATCAAACCAAATATCGTCTGGTGGACATCAGAAGCGGTTTTCCCAAAATGGGGGATAATCACTACCTCCCGAGTCGTGGAGGACATGGTGGTCATCCTTAAAGAGCGTGGTATCGATGATATAATCATCGGGGAAGGAATGGTAATTGAACCGAAGGATATAGATACTCCTGCCCATGCTTTTGAAAGCCTCGGTTACAATGTTCTTAAAAAACGTTACGGGATACAATGCCTTAATATACACAAGCGACCATTTAAAAAAATAGACATCGGTTCAGGGCATGAGCTTAAATTCAATAACGATATTCTCGAAAGTGATTTTCTGGTAAATATTCCCGTACTCAAGACGCATGCGCAGACGGTGGTCAGCCTTGGGATTAAGAATATCAAAGGATTGATAGATATCGAATCACGAAAAAAATGTCACACTACAGACCCGGAAATGAACCTGCACCACTACATTTCGAAACTTTTCAACCAGGTTCCGCCATCTTTTACCATTATAGATGGATTGTATTCCAATAAAATCGGGCCTCTTTTTGGTGGCAAAATAAGAAGGAGCAATACCCTAATTGCATCAGCCGATATCCTTTCGGCTGACATGGTGGGTGCCAGAATCCTCGGCCATGAACCGTCTCAAGTGCCCCACCTTGTACAGGCAGCTCAGAACCATGGCCGATCACTGGATCTTTCAGATGTGGAATTAGTAGGCGAAGGAATTGAAAAAGTAACCCATTATCATGCCTTCGCCCAACCTTACGATGAATATAAAAAATTGCCTAAAGTACTTGCCGATATGGGTGTAGAGGGTTTGGCTCTAAGCAACGTCGACCTCAGTTTATGCTCCTATTGTGCGGGTCTTTATGGACGGACAGTTAGATTCCCTACTTATGTCTTGGCAGGGAAAGCCTTGGGATGACGTGGAGGTTCTTGCCGGAAAAGTCCAGCAACCTACACCCGGGCAAAAAGAAGACCATCTTATTTGGAAAATGCATCTATGATGCACAAAAAGATAATCCTAATATTCAGGAGATGATTCCGATTAAAGGCTGCCCTGCCACCCCGGAAAGCATTCGTAAGGCCTTTGCCCAAGCTGGGATCGAATTGAGTCCATTATTTGATAATCTACCGGCCGCCTTGGGATTCCTAATGAGTGGGTACGAGGGCCGTCCTGAATTTGAAGAATCTTTTTTTACAATCCAGGAGTAGTAGTATATGAATTATACGGCCGAAAATGGCCGATATTAACGGTCTCAAAATAATATTGACAGGATTCCTTAACGCCGCCCAGTCACAACCAAAGACAAAAGACGATCTCTCACAGAGCACACAGAGATCGCAGAGAATAGTTAATTTTTGATTGCCGCTGAGAGGCCGGCAATCAAAAAAAATCTCCCGCTCCGCGAATAAGACCCCGCCGGAGGCGTGAGTTCTTTTGAAAAATCGGCGTCTCAGCGATTTTTCAAAAAATAAATTCGTCTTTCTCTGCGCCCTCTGCGAACTCGAGCGAAGCGGGCGAGAGATAAAAAGAACACCCCGTGTAAATACAATTATGAGACTGTTAATAAATGTTAACGTGTTTCGAATAAGCGTCAATCCGAAGTTGCTCAGCGGAAGAATATGAAAATATCCGAAGCCTTGAGAGCAATTTTGGATTGACGCATGAAGAACGGAGCCGCTGCCGCCTCCTATGGCGATTCAATCCTATCTTGGCAGTTTGTTTCCTACCGGAGAAGGTCTGAGTTAGGACTATGGCTGTCGTTCAGGGAGGCGAAGGGGACGTAGGGGAGGCGAAGGGAACGTAGGTCGGGTGGCGCGGGGGAATTTCACCCCCACGCTCCCACGGATCCGGACGTGACAGTCTCCCGTCATTCGGCTCTTATCATCCAGCCGCCAGGCTAACCTAGCGGTTTTATCTTATTCCCTGGCTCCTCCCATCTCTGGTTGACCAAACAATAAGACCAGATGATCCAACCCCTTCGCTCCATTCCCATTACAGGAACTTCCACACTACTACGAGTTGGTCCGCCCCCGTGCCCCGCATCGGTACTCTCATTCTTGTGGGTCCTCCACTTGAATTTCTCCCTTATCATCGGGACGACAGGTTCCCACGTTCCACACAAGAGCCTGGATCAGGTTCGCGCTACCTTTATGCCGGATGCCGCCCAAGCAGTAAACAGGTACCCCTTGGACTTATCCTGGAGATCAGTAAGCCCCCCAGTTCTGACATCATCCAATTCATTTCGACACCTCAGAAGTAGTTCGCTTGCGCTCGCCTCCCTGATCCTCACCTGACAGGGTCTTTTGCCATGCCTTTTCCTTAACGCTCACCACAATGGCTCTTTACCATTGCAGCTTAAGGTGGTTTGAAGCCAGCTCCTGCAAGCCGACTTCGAGGGACCTCCCCTCATCTCTTGTGCAGCCTCGTGGCGCACTTACTGAATAAACTTATTTTTTAGAAGCCCAATTTTTTTAAAGGAATAAAGAGGTCAAAGCCAATATGAACGCGGGGAAAAAGCCTGCGGTAAGAAAACCAACCTTGCGGGAAATCGATGACCTGGTTATCTCCCAGGCCGGAAACGACGCCGCCTGGGAAGCCCCGGTTGAGGTGAGGCGTAATAAACCTGGCTCCTTTTCCATTCCTCCGGACCTCACTGAAAGGGCGGCATTCCTTGCCAGGATCCACCGTGCCCCCGGAGTGAAGAGTGGCTGGCAAGGGTGATCAAAGAGCGAATCGCGGACAGAGATACCGTGAATAACAAGGCTCTCGTTGTCTCTCACTATCACCCTGGATACTGTGGCTGATCCGAGGGGGCAAGGACCCACTCAACTGACAAAGGAGAGGCAATGCAAAAAGACCAGAAGATCTCCAGGCGCACCTTCCTGGCCGCAGCAGGCGGAACCATAGTGAGCATAGGGTTGCCTGGAGCTTTCGTAAAACTCGCGGATGCGGAGCAACGTGCTCTGGCAGCCAACACCAGACCGGACGGCAGGCCCCGTCTCCCCCCCGGGCAGCAGGCGGTCGAAAAGATTCAGGATATGGGCGGCACGCCTGGAACCGCTACTATTGCGAACTGGAGCCTGCGCATCCATGGTGAGGTGGAAAGACCGGTCGTCCTTTCCTACCAGGAGCTGCTCAACCTGGACCAGGTGCATATCACCTGTGATATTCACTGTGTCACCGGCTGGACTCTTCTGGATTCCCGCTGGAGTGGCATTCGCCTGACAACAATCATGGATAGAGTCAAGCCTCGCAGAAGTGGAGGTTTCGTCATTTTTGAGGCCGCCAGAGGCTACACCAGCAACGTTCCCATAAGCGAAACCCAAAAGGGGAACGTGATCCTTGCGCACAGTTTCTTTGGTAAGAAACTGCAGCAGGCGCACGGCGCCCCTGTGCGTGTCGTGATCCCCGATCGCTACTTCTACAAGAGTGCCAAGTGGCTGGAGGCTGTCAAAGTCACCTCTCGCGATGAGCCCGGATTCTGGGAAAGGCAAGGTTACAGTAACTCCGCCGATCCATGGAAGGAAGAACGCTTCCAGTCGAAGCAGTGAAGCAGATGTCTTGGTCGGATCGAGTTTGGCATGTGTCTGACATGTGGCCGCTAAGCGGGTAACCGGGGGGATTTTCTCCCCCCAGTCCCCACACCACCCGGCATGCGGGTCCGCACCGGGCGGTTCCCAAAGCAAGCCGAGCCGTAGCTGGGCGGTCAGTGACCACTCACAGTTCTTTGACAGAATGCAAGAGATCACCGGGATCGGGAGGTTCAATGCCGCGCCGTTAGAAACACTCATCCGGTCGGATTCATCGCGTCTGACGAGCACATTGAGTCCCTTACCTGCTCTGAGTTCGGCCCTTCACCGTGTCCCCCCTATTAGAGGAGGCGTTTGGCTACTATGGCCTCGGCTGATTTCTGCTCGATCACCTCTAGAATTGCCCCCAGAGGCTCTCCCAGGCTCATGCGGTAGGGTCCTGTGGCTTGTCCAACCCTTTCGAGCTGGGCCTCATTCAGGCTCCCGAAAAGCAATGACACGAGCCGAATGCCCGTCGAGCAGATCTCCCCGGATAAGAACGTGAACTTTTGCTACACAACCGCGGCATTTACCGTATCTCCTGAATCCTGGGCTTCGTTATGTTGTGCTAACTCACCCGGAGACTGGGCCTTGTATGCCATTTCTGTTCGTCGGCTCATAGCTTTGCGCTCCGGCTTCCTTCGGACGATCCCTCGCGGTTTCGCCCTTGCCTTCGGCTCGTATTTATGTCAATGTTTCTTACATTGACAGGATTCACATACAGGGGACTTGCACCCCATAAGATCACGCCCATGCCGGGCGTACACAAAGCGTTCCACCGGATCGCTTACGCTCCCGGTGAACTTCGCGTTGGGCGGCCCAAGCCTACACCGAGTTCCGTTTCCGCAATGCCATGAACATGCCAACCTTAACGACGCTTTACGAAAACGCGGTGAAAAGTTGTTGGCAGAGCCAGGAAAACCGAAGGCCTCTACGAATGACAGGAACGCCGACATACTGACGATTTCACATTAAGGAGAAAGAAGATGAACCCGAAACACCTGAAGCATGCAATTCTCGTTCGACGCACTCCTCATAACTCCGCCGTTGGCAGCAAACCGACTGAACTTCGGCGGGTGCTCATCGCCGCGCTCCTGCTCGCGCTCCTTCTTGCGCTGCCCGCGCCCGTTGCGGCGCTGACCAGCCGCTACCTCTTCGTCAGCAGTTATGTCAATTCCAAAGTGGTGCTCTACGACGGGACGACGGGTGCGCTCATCGGCGATTTTGTCACCGCGGGTCTCGGCGGACTCGGTCTTCCCTTCGGCTTAGTCTTTGGTCCCGACGGCAATCTGTACGTCAGCAGTAGCGCCAATCACAAAGTGGTGCGCTACAACGGGACGACGGGTGCCTTCATCGACGATTTTGTCACCGCTGGCAGCGGCGGGCTTAGTCAACCCGCTGGCTTGGTTTTTGGACCCGACGGCAATCTGTACGTCATGAGTAGAGACAATCACAAAGTGCTGCGCTACAACGGGACGACGGGTGCGCCCTTTCCTGCCCCTGATCAAAGTGGGGCGGATTTTGCCACCGTTGGGCTTAGTGAATCCTTAGGCTTGGCATTTGGTCCCGACGGCAATCTGTACGTCAGCAGTACTGCCGATTCCAAAGTGGTGCGCTTTAACGGGACAACGGGTGCCTTCATCGACGATTTTGTCGCCACTGGTGTCGGCGGACTCAATTATCCCTTCGACTTAGTCTTCAGACCCGACGGCAATCTGTACGTCGTCAGTTATGGTACTAACAAAGTGCTGCGCTACAACGGGACGACGGGTGCGCCCTTTCCTGCCCCTGGTCAAAGTGGGGCGGATTTTGCCACCGCTGGACTTATGGGCTCCCGAGGGTTTGGCCTTTGGTCCCGACGGCAATCTGTACGTCAGCAGTACTGCCGATTCCAAAGTGGTGCGCTTCAACGGGGCGACGGGTGAATACATGAGCGATTTAGACCCCACTGGTCTCGGCGGTCTTAATCCACCCACTTTTTTGACCTTTGCGCCCCTGTTCACACCACCACGACGACTATCACCTCGGATAACCCCGACCCGTCGGCCGTGGGGCAAGCCGTCGTCGTCAACTTCAGCGTGACACCGACAAGCGGCACGCCGACGGGCAGCGTGACCGTGAGCGATGGGGTTGACTCGTGCACGGGCACCGTGGAATCAGGCATCTGCACCATCACGCTGACGACGCTGGGCACGCGCACGCTGACCGCGACCTACGCGGGCGACGCCAACTTCAACGGCAGCAACGACACCGAGCTGCACCAGGTCAACGCCAAACTGTTCTTGCCGCTCATCCTGCGGTGATGTTTCGTTTCAACAAGCAAGCTACCCAACCAAGGCGCTGAAGCGGATCGCGGTCCTTCCGGGCCACTTCCGCTTAGCTCTGTGTTCTGCTCACTTTCATACGGTAATTGATAATTTTGGAAGTGAGATCGGTTCCAGATTAGTAGGTGACATCGGTAAATTTGGGGTGGCGAGGCAATTTTCGAGGAAACTTGAGGGCTTCTTCCTGCTATCCTTGAACCTTCTATTTTGCATAAAACGGAAGAGTTCAAATGGTAATCGTTGTCAAGTCGGCAGGAGATTTAACTATTGGCAAACAAAACAGAGCCCCCCACCCAAACCCAAAACCCTCGAACTTCAGATAGACTACTCGGACTCCCAGCTTACTTTCTATGAGGAAGCCCCTGATCCGGATTTCGAGATTTTCGAAGATCACCCCCTCGATTAAGGTAAGCTCAGGATGCAGCGGGGGTAGTTCGTCCAAATTTTGAAAGTCTACCTCTTCTTTTCCCCTTATCCCCTTCTATTTGTAAAGTCCAGGCCTGCATTGTCCCTTTTTCTTCAGAAGCCTCTCTTGTCTCCCTGCCTTTGGCCCTATCTCTCTCCTTGACAGGGTCTTTTTTTTTCCATAAACTCTTCCCATCAAAAAGCAAGTCTTTATCAAAACGATCTTTGCCAAATTTGAGACGAAATTGCCCCGATTAAGGAGGGAAAATGAAACATAAAAAAGCTAAGGCTCAGGAAAAGATATTTTGCCAAGTCTTATTGGTTTTACTTTGCTTAACCTGTTTCCTCGTAAGCAACGGACAGGCGGAAACATATCAATTTGTCCTTAAATGGGGCTCACAGGGGTCAGGGGATGGTCAGTTTGGCATTCTTCGGGGCGTGGCCGTAGACACATCCGGCTATGTTTATGTAACTAATTCCAACCGTATCCATAAGTTTGATTCCCAAGGCACCTTTATATCTAAATGGGGTTCAGCGGGAATAGGAAATGGCCAGTTTAGTTACCCAATGGGAATAGCCGTAAACACATCCGGCAATATCTATGTGGCGGATTCTCAAAATCATCGCGTTCAACAACTTGATTCAAGTGGAAATTATATAACCCAGTGGGGTTCCTTAGGGACAGGAAATGGTGAGTTTAACCGTACTTATGGGGTCGCAATAGATACCTCGGGTAATGTCTATGTGGCGGATACCAATAACCATCGCATTCAGAAATTTGACTCCAATGGAAATTATATAACCCAATGGGGTTCTGTTGGGTCAGGGAATGGTCAGTTTCATCAACCCTGGGGCATGGCAGTAGATACCTCCGGGAATGTCTATGTAAACGATTCGGGTAACAGTCGCATTCAGAAATTTGACTCCAATGGAAATTATATAACCCAATGGGGCTCATATGGGACAGGAAATGGTCAGTTTAGACTCCCAAGGGGTGTGGCCGTAGATATCTCGGGCAATGTCTATGTGGTGGATATCGATAATAACCGTGTTCAGAAATTTGATTCCAATGGAAATTATATAACCCAGTGGGGTTCCATAGGGACAGATGATGGTGAGTTTTATTTCCAGACTGATGGGTGGGTTGCAGTAGATACCTCGGGCAATGTCTATGTGTCGGATGTGGGTAACTACCGCATCCAGAAGTTCGCCCTCGCCCTAACTCCAACAACGGCAATGATATTCCTACCATTAATTTTAAAACCCTGAATGGACAACATCATCCAGATGGGAAGCGAAGGATGGACTCGGCCAGGTGTTTCCGGGGTTTGGAGAAACGGCGGGCCAGACGGCTGGGAGATTTGTTTTATATTTTACGGGAGATGTCGTCGGACTGAAGATCATAGTTGTGCGTCTGGCTATCGGGAGGAGGAAGACCCTTGGGTGAAGGAAATGGTTGAGTTGGCAGGATATTTTTAGCCCCTCCTTTTTGGCAGAGTTCTACCCGTAATAGTCAACTTCCGTGGCCACCCTATTAGAAGACTTGTAGGTGCTATCTGTAAATTTGGCGGCAAGAGGCATTTCCCCAATGGATCTCGGGGATTCCTTCCTGAAAGCTTCAACTTGCTATTTTGAGTAAAACGCAAGACTTCGAATGGTAATCAATAAAAATGGCTTAAAATTTATTGACTTTTTACCAACTACAAGGTATGAAATCCTAAGTATCTAAAAAAGGTATCTTTTTGGTAACCCTCTAATCAAGGAGTTCCAGTGGAAGAATAATAGACCCCATTTCTCAAGAGAGAGATGGGGTTTTTTTGTTTATCAGGGGTTTAATTTTTTATCACCGGTTGCCATTCATTTCAGGGGGAGGGAACTTAAATGCAAAAGGACAGGATCTGGTGGATAATCGGAACACTGCTTCTGGTTTTGAATTTTTCTGGAGCAGCTTTTTCCATGACGACCTATGATAATTTCAGCAGTTCAACAATCAATTACGCCAAATGGGACAGCCAGGAATTTGTCCGGGAGATTCGCCAAATCAACGGCGTTAATAAACTGGTCTCCAAAGTCACCGGCTATGGGATCGTTAATGCGAACTACCTCTATGTCAAAAACCCCGGGGGGATTTATTATTTGGAGGCGTATGCGGCACTAACCTTCGCCGTGGCTCCTTACGATTCCACTCAAACTACCTATTCCCATGCCGGCGTAATGGGTGTGTTTTACAATGATGGGACCATAGGAACCGGCTCCGTGGGGGATGTTATGGCTCAGGTTCGCCTGGAGTTATCCAGGGGACAACTGAAGGCGAGATGGTATGTTATTCGGTATACCAGTTCCGATCGCAGCACCTGGGATACCCTTGATAGCGGCACGATAGTCGGAACAATCAGCCTGAATACGACTTATAAGTTGGCCGTTCAATTTGACTCTACCAACAAAAAATTCATTTTCACCGTCGGCGCCAATACAGCGGAATGGACGACCAGCGGAACAACCGATTCCCCCAGAGCGGACTGGAAGGCCTTACGAACCTATATCGACGCTCCCGAGGGTTATCTGGGCAGCGTTTCGGCGACCTTCATCAATGTCGTAGCTACAGATAAAGATGGTTCCGGGTCTATCGTCATGTCGGATGCCTTCCCCACGCTCGCCATTAACAGCGACAATTGGGGGCCGAATTTGGAAATTGTTCGGGAAATTGAAAACAACCACCTCCGTTTAAAACACAAAAGAATCAATTTGACGGCCAGCTCGGGAAACGCCCTGCCTCTCAAATTGTCGGCAATGGTAAATGAAATTCAGGCCAGCGTTTCACTGTCGGAATTTCAAAAGACCGTTTCCGACACCGGCTTACAAGCCAGGATTTCTGGTTATTTCCTTAACTTAACCGGGAGCACGAACAACTATCAGGATGAAGTCTATGCCGCCATTTATCTGGGAGGAAGCGACGCTACGCCAAAGGCCGGATGGTATGTCCTCAGAATGACCGATTCCAATGGGAGTACCTATGATACCCTCGCCAGCGGAACCTTAGTTCCCTCGATCATTTTTGATGTAACGTATACCCTGTATCTCCATTGGGACGGAAATCAATTTACCTTTAGATGCACCGATAGCGGTGGGGACCACTCCGCCACCTATACACCCAGCGCCGTGCACCCTTCCAATATAAAAGATAAAGAGCTAAATGCCAGGATTATAGCGCCGACGAATTCAATTAATAATTCAACCATTTCTGCCACTTTTGATGATATCATGACCGATATTCGCAACCTCTTTTTACCACTGATACTCAAAAATTGACTTAAGACAGTTTTTTAGCCTGCAGCCCAGCCGGGCACAAAATCATTATTGTACGAAAATAATGAGAGGCGAAGGGGAACGTAGTTACTGAATAAACTTATTTTTTAAGAAGCCCAATTCTTTTAAAGGAATAAAGAGGTCAAAGCCAATATGAACGCGGGAAAAAGCCTGCGGTAAGAAAACCAACCTTGCGGGAAATCGATGACCTGGTTATCTCCCAGGCCGGAAACGACGCCGCCTGGGAAGCCCCGGTTGAGGTGAGGCGCAATAAACCTGGCTCCTTCTCCATTCCTCCGGACCTCGCTGAAAGGGCGGCATTCCTTGCCAGGATCCACCGTGCCCCCGGAGTTGAAGAGTGGCTGGCAAGGCATAACCATTTACCTAAGGTAAATATTTACTTGGCCTGCCCCGAACGGTAGAAATATCACCGGGCGAATTGGTCATTTATGGATCAAGCAAGATGGAAAATGGCAGATAATAGGTGGTTACAGTGGCGGGTCGAGCTCAAGTGAATAGATTTTTTCCCAATCATAATGAGCTCAACTTTTTAAGTCTAAGAAAGGTAGGTTATGGACATCAAAGCATTTGAAGCGGGGATCATCAAGACCATGTACCACCAGATGGTCCTTATCCGGAAATTCGAAGAAAAGCTGATGGAGCTTTCCCAGGTCAAAGAGCGTCTGCCGGGCATGCAGATCCTGGCCATTGGACAGGAAGCCGTGGCCGTAGGGATCGTCCAGGCCATGGACCCATCCGATGTCTTGGTCAGTAATCACCGGAGCCACGGCCACCTGCTGGCCAAGGGGGCCGATCCCCGAACCCTCCTGGCTGAGATCATGGGGAAGACAACCGGGGTCAATAAAGGTAAATCCGGAACCTTACACCTGTCCGTGCCGGGAATAAAGGTCTTAATGACCAGCACCGTCGTTGGGGCCGGCCCACCTCTGGCCGTGGGAGCCGCCTTTGCTCAACAATACCGTAATGAACCCCAGATTACCGTGGTTTTTTTTGGAGATGGGGCCGCCGCTGAGGGCAGTGTCCATGAAGCCATGAACCTGGCCGCTCTTTGGAAACTGCCGGTCCTCTTTGTCTGTGAAAATAACTGTTGGGCCGGAGCTCAGAGCCTTTCTCAACATTGTTCCCTGGGGCGGATAGCCGATCGCGCTCTGGCCTATGGATTTCCAGGGAAGATGGTAGATGGCAACGATGTTTTGGAAGTCTATACCATTGCTCTGGAGTTAATCGCCTTCTGTCGAAACGGCGGAGGACCGGCCTTAATAGAAGCTAAGACCTATCGGATGCGGGGGCATGGGGAATACGATCACCAGCACTATGTAGACAAAAAAGAACTGGAGGAATGGGCCCAGCGTTCTCCCATACTAAGACTTGAGGAAAACATGTTAGCCGGCGGTATCATGGATAAGACAGGGATGGAGGCTATTAAGATGGAATGCCAGGGAATGATAGAAGAGGCCTTGAACTTTGCCGACCAGAGCCCCTATCCTTTACCGGCTGAGGCACTGGAAGATGTTTGGGCTTAACTAAAGGAGAAGGTCATGGCACTGTTATCTTTTGGACAGGCAATAAATCAGGGACTGGATCTGGCCCTTAGTCTTGATGAGCGGGTCTTTTTGGCTGGTGAAGGGGTTGGTGTATCCATCCACGTGGACCCTAACATGCCAACCCACGGCCTATTGAAAAAGTATGGACCAAAACGGGTCAAAGATACACCGGTTAGCGAAGCAGCCATAGCCGGCTTGGCCGTTGGGGCTTCCTGCCTCGGTCTATTCCCCGTGGTGGAGGTCATGTTTTTTCCTTTCTTTACCCTGGCCAGTGACATGATAATCAACCATGCCGCTAAGTTGCGATATTTAAGCGGTGGAAAATCGTCTTTCCCCCTTACCGTGAGGGTCAAGGCCGGGATCGGTTTCTCGGCTGGTTGTCAGCATTCCCATAATCTGGAGGCCTGGGTTGCCCACATTCCCGGTTTGAGGGTGGTCTATCCTTCCAATCCTGCCGACGCCAAGGGTCTTCTTTTAAGTGCCCTGTTTGATCCCAATCCGGTCATTGTAGTCGAGGAAATGGGCCTTTATTGGATGAAGGGTGAGGTCCCGGAAGGGGACTACCGGATCCCTCTGGGTCAAGCCCAAGTGATTCAACCGGGACAGGATTGCACCGTCGTCAGCTATGGATCGGCCATCTATACGGCCCTGGAGGCAGCCAAGGCTTTAGGCGACGAAGGTTTATCTGTTGAAATATTGGATTTAAGGAGTCTGGTCCCTTTAGATAAAGCCTGTCTCCTGGAATCGGTTCGTAAAACAGGCCGGCTGGTTGTCCTTCATGATGCCACCAAGTTCGGCGGCTACGGAGCGGAAATTGCCGCTCTGGTGGCCGAGGAGGCCTTTGATTGCCTGAAATCACCCATCAGACGGGTGGCCGCCCCGGACATACCGGTGCCATTTTCACCGCCTCAAGAACGATTTAACCGACCAAACCCGCAGATGGTGATGGAGGCGATCCGATCGATCACTAAGAAAAGCTGAACGTGATGGACTTTTAATAAGTTAGGGCTGAGGGGGCTTCTCGGCAGTGGTATCAACCAAAAAGCATGGGCCTCTTTCAAGCCATTCAGATTTTAATGAATGAACAGGTGCTGACACCGTAGGCGTAGAGTCCTGAAGATCGACTACCCTCCCTTCAACGATGCCTTTGCTTTTTCCTTAATGGATTAGCCGGGCTTCCCTGTTTTCATGCTGAAAATCAGCGTCCGCCGTTTTAAGGAGCGGAATTATCCATGCTGAAGATTAGTAGGCGCAAGGAGGTAATTTGAAATGATGAAAAATTTTCCGATGAAAATCGATTAGTTCTTCCTGAAGTCCTCACCCTGCCACATTTCAATAATGGTAATATTTCTAACGAAAATCAATGAACGGTTCACGAATAAGACATCACTATTTTCTTGACAATTTCCTTTTATTTACTAACAATTTTATATAGATTTTCAGCCCCTCTTATTTATCCATTTTAATAAATTGAATTCCCCAAACTAATCCCAACCTTTTCGGAGCGGGAAATGAATTGGGATTTTCAGAAATTGCCGATGACAAACCTCGAGGGGGTCCATAACCCTTTTAGAGGCTTTTTGTCATTATTGGAATTTTAGATTTAATCCTGTGGCCATCTCAAGTTGAAATTTGGCACCTTTCCTATAATTTAATCAGCCAAAAGCAAATTCTTATCACTTCATCACCTTGCCAAAGGAGGTGTTTTATGTCTCGAAAAAATTGTGGGTTTGCCATGGCGCTTATTTTCATCTTAGCCGTAGTTACGGGTTCGGAAAGTGTTGCAGCTACTTTCTCGGATGGTATTTTTAACGGCGGGGACTGGTCAAGCACACAGATAACTAGCTCGGGAACGCTTACGGCTTTGCAGAATTCCTCCGGAGGCAATCCCGATCAATTCTACCAGGTCAATCATATTAATTTTACTGGCTATTTTTTTGCCGTTCATTATAAAAATACAGCCATTTACAATCCTGCCATCCAGGGTGCTATCCAAACAGTAGATTGGGCACTGGACGCAAAAGCAATTACGAATTATGCAGGGATCGGGGTAGCTTTTTCGATCGTTCTGCAGCAGGATGGGAAAAATTACATACCAAATCCCATCGTCAATCCCAATTATTATCGCCTTAACAATAGTGTTTCCTGGTCTAGTTACGGGGCTACCGGCATGACAGCCTCAGATTTTTATGATCTTGCGGAGTACCTCAACAACGGTACATTAGTCAATCATCCCGATTTCGCCTCATCCGGCAGCCCGATATTATTCGGATTTGTAACAACCAACGACAATTCGACGGCAACTGCATCGCGGGCAGCAGGCTTCGATAACTGGCAAGTTACTGTCAATACTGTCAATTACATATATTTGCCTGTAATAATCCGTTGAAACGAAATTATGGCCTTGAGATAAACCCATAATAGGGGGGGAAAAGGGCTTTTTTAGGTAAAGCCTAAACCAAATTGATTCCCCCCTTCGATTCGCCTACTTTGTTTTAGGATAACGACGCAATGAGCGGGTGTGACTTGTAGGAAAGTCCCGTTTCTTTTGATCATGCTCATTTCTAACCGTAATTCTTGAACTTCAGGGGTGACTTTGGCGAAGACTTGTAGGTGACATCGTTAATTTTGGGATGGCGGGGCAATTTTTGAGGGATATTGGGGAGTACTTCCTGTAATCCTCAAACCTCCATTTTAGAAAAAAGACAAGAGTTCAAATGGTAATAAATAAAAATAGCAAACAGAAAGGAGATATCTGTCTAAATTTTGAAAGCCTGCCCCTCCTTGTCCCCCTTATCAATCAGTTAACGATATAGTCATCCCTTCGGGGCCAACGAAATCGGGAAGGGGGTGGCGAAGCCATATACATTGATGAAAATTTCCGGGCGTCGGGGATCGTTGCTGAAAACTCTGAAATACCGCTCGAACTTGCCGTTAAGCTTATTCGTTTCCAGAGCGATGACTATTTCTCCCTGCCCGCCGGGCTGGATGTGCGGATCGAACCGCACTACTTTCATACTTCAAGTGTATTTTATTTTGGTAATGGAGAGGAGGGAATCTCCGGTATTTAAAACCTGGAACACTTTGTAGGTGGTGGCAGGGGCTCTGGTCAAATCCCCGGCATTATAATCATCCGGCGAAATGGAAATCGCGGGGCCGGCCAAAGAATAACCTGGTTCCCCCAGCCATCCGAAGGAAAAAACCAGACTCAGTCCGACTGCCAATAAGAACAGGATCTGCTTCATTGTTTGATATTTTCGGACTTACCCGCCCGTCTGTCAAGGAAATAATCCCTTCTTCCACCATAATTTTGCCCATCCTGTCATCAAAAGAGGGTGGTGGAATTCGGGGAATGGCTTTGCCAAAATGTTGCCAAGGCCGTTCCCCACAGACTTTTCGTGTTCGGTATCCCTAAAATTCTGCGGAGATATTTTCTCTACGATCGAAGGCTCTTTTTAGAACTCAGTCGCTGTATCTGGGAGTCTCTGAAAATCTATTATCAACATTGCATCCCTATTAAAAATCCGTTCACGGTGCCACATCTTATAGTGATGAGTCCTGCTAAGTTCAACCCGTAATCGCTAATTCAAACACATGCCAATGATAACCATTCGTAGATGACATCGTTAAATTGGGGGTGGAGAGGCAATTTTCGAGGAATCTTGACATTTAAATAGTGGGGATGCTACCTGACTCCCTGAACTAAAAAGTCCTGACGGACCGCAATCATCAGTCGCACTTCTGTTCTTCCTTACAGACGCCTTCGTCGGTGGAAGGATTAAATATTGGATTCGGTGCGCCCAAGGGTGAAAGAGGCAACACCGATCCGGAATCTCCGGATTTTAAGCTTGATTCCTTTTTTGAGGCAGGGGCGCCCGACACAGAAGGGGTTGACACCCCTGATGATTGACAGGCGGCGAGATAGCGGCGGATGGCCTCCTTTCCGGTTATAATGAGCTTTTCGTACCGCCCGTTCACGAAGAGCGTGGGCACACTGTCAACGCCCAAGTTCCTAAGAGTCGCCGTATAATCCTTGACGAGCACCGGAATGATTTCGAGCTTGTTCTTATCGATCTCTTCCTTGATCTCCAAGCAGTGCGTGCATTCCGTATTGTAGAACAGCATCATTTTTTTATCGGATGGAAGAGCCGTGCCTTGTGGCGGGAGGACGAACCCGACAAAACACAGAACCACCGCGAATGCGGCGAAGCCCGCCGCCGCCTCTTTCCATCCCGCAAACAGCCGCAGGAGGCCAAGGGAAACAAAGATACCGAATACGCTTAAGCAGAGTAGGCATACCTCTGTAAGCCAGAATACTTGGTAGCCGACGAAAAATCCCTCGGCTGCCAGGGCCGCGATGAGGGCGAGGTTGATCGCGAAGTCGAGCAGCCCACTCCGCCTCCTCCGGTTCAAACCGGACAATAACGCAAGGAAGGCAAGCGCAATAAAACCTATGAGGATCATCGAGAGATCGCCGAAACGGGCAAGCTGGGCCACGAGCCCGCACCCTCCAGAGACACAAATGCTCCTCCCGAACACTTGAAGCCCTGCTTCCACCAACAGATAGAGTGTGCCCAGGACGCTCCCGATAAAAAAGTATGTCGTACTAAAGTGCCTTCCTTTCATGCTGCTTTCCTTCTTCGAATTCATCAGAGTCGATGAACCTCTCCGTGAGTGCGTATCTGTCCTACCATCCAATGAAAAATTCGTACTTACCTTTATACTCCTTGGGGGCACCAAAGAATCATGAAAATCCCTCCTCCCTCACCCTCCCTCCGATGGGGGAAGGAAGAGGGTAGATAGGATGCTTAAAATATTATGATCCTATGTGTTTGATAGAAGTCGCTTTTTGATGGACAGAGTATAAGGAAAGAAGAAGATGGGATCAAGAAGAAAAATAGGGCGAACGGCAAGGAAGTCAATCCCAAAGTTAGTTGAAATTCAGAAAGTGGCCTAATTTTTTTAAAGCGGCCTCCTTCAACCGAGAGACCTCGTTTATTAAAGCATCCCGCAACCGATCAAGGTGCCTAAAACCCTGGACCCATCACAAGGTGGGTTCAATCATCAGCAGGGCCGGAGCCACCCACCGCTTTTTTTGGCACGCTTAAAAGTCCCTGTTCCCAATTCTGAAGACCCTTTTCAAGTCGGGGATATGTAACGAAACATTTCAAACGATAATCGTTAACTTCCTGGGGTTTCATGTTAAAGGACTTGTAGGTACTCGAAGATCAAAAACACACTCGCCCACGAATCAGTTGCCAAGTTCGCCTGGTGAGATATAGCCGGCCACCGGGGAAGGTCGCCGCCACCCTGTCCAGTTTTTGTCTGTGGCAAAAAAGGCCCTAGCAGGCGGTAAATCCACCATCAATCATCAGCACCGCTCCATTGACGAAGTTGGAAGAATCCGACGACGGGTAGATAGCGGCCTCAACCATCTCTTTTCCCACGGCCAGGGCCAGAAAAAAACCTACCAGATTGAATTATCCGGAAAAAATGCTCAGCAGTCCGATCGGGTTAACCACCGATACGGTCCAGATCCGTCAGAGAAGCAGCTCATTTTCGTTGACAAGTTCCGTTCAGTAAGTTATTGAAGTAAAAAACAAAGTGTCCACCGGGTGAAACAGTTTCGAAGGCGGAACCGTTACTATTCGCCATAGGACGCCAATCACAGGAGTTCTGGTATGGCACTCGATGCTGACAGTCAGAACGGCAAAGCGGGATGGCAGCTTGGCAGGTTATTGACAGGGCCGTTTGCCGTTATCGGCAGGGCGGCGATCAGCTGGGTCGACAATTTAGGCGCCTCAGCCATTTTTCTCCTTTTGGCGTTCCTGAAGATCTTACGATCCAAACAGCTGATCAAGATCGTCCAGCAGGTCTATTATATCGGGGCAAGATCTACGATGATCATCATGCTCGTCAGTTTCTTCACCGGCATGGTGCTGGGCCTTCAATCCTACCATGCCCTGGTTAAATTCGGCGCGCAAGGGGCTCTCGGCACCCTGGTGGCCCTGACTCTGGTTCGGGAATTGGGGCCGGTTCTCACGGCGATCATGATTGCAGCCAGGGCCGGTTCGGCTATCACCGCAGAGATCGGCATTCAACGCATCTCCGAACAGATTGACGCCCTGGACACCATGCGTATTGATCCGCTCCGATATCTCATCAGCCCGAGAATTACCGCTTCGATCATCAGCTTTCCCTTGCTCACCGCCCTGTTCGACCTCGTCGGCATTATCGGCGGGTACGTCTCCGGCGTATTGCTCCTGGGCGCCAATGCCAGCACCTATGTTTATCGTGTTCAGACCAGTATGGACATGAAAGATATCACTGACGGTTTGATCAAGGCGATTGTTTTTGCCGTCATCGTATCCACGGTCTGTTGTTACCAGGGTTATTTTACCCACATGCGCACGGACAGCCATGGCGCCAAGGCCGTCGGGCTCTCCACTACCTCGGCCGTTGTGCTCTCCTGCGTGCTTATCCTGGTGTCAGACTATGTTGTGACGTCGCTGCTCATCTGAGGATAGCCCCATGGAAAGCCCTTTAATCGAGTTCAAGGATGTCACCAAGCGCTTCGGCGCCCGAAGCGTCCTTGAACGGGTCAACCTGCAGATCTACGAGGGACAGGTCACGACCATTATCGGCCTGAGCGGTTCGGGCAAGAGTGTGCTCCTCAAGCATATCATCGGGCTGCTCAAGCCGGATGAAGGGACCATTCTCTTCAAGGGCAAACCCCTGAGCGAGATGAAAAAAAGCGAGAGCGCCGCCAATCTCGCTCAGATAAGCTACATGTTTCAAGACAATGCCCTCTTCGATTCCATGACCGTCTATGAAAATATCGCCCTTCCCCTTCGGGAGACGACGAACCTGAGTAAAGCCGAGATCGATAGCAGGGTTATGGCCAGAATCGAACAGACGGAACTTGAGGATGCGGCCCATAAGTATCCCTCGGAGCTCTCCGGCGGCATGCAAAAGCGGGCAGCCCTGGCGCGGGCTTTGGTAACGGATCCTCGAATCGTCCTCTTCGATGAACCTACGTCCGGCCAGGACCCGGTCCGGAAAAATGCCATCCTGGGCATGATTGCCCAGTATCAGCGGAAATTCGGGTTTACGGCGATCCTGGTCAGCCATGAGATACCGGATGTCTATTTTATCTCAAACCGCATTCTTGCCCTCTATGATCGATCCATCGTTTTTCAAGGCTCTCCGGAGGAGCTGGAAAATTTCGACCACCCGTTCAAGGATGAGGTCATTCGCAGTCTGGAAGGGCTGCAGAATGAATTAACGGGTCTGTATTCCAAACGGCAATTCAAGGTGATGCATCATGTTCAGTTGACGCAGACAACACGCGGGGCAACCTACTGCGTTGCGGTTTTTTCTCTGGATGATCTGGATATCATCCGGACGAGCGCAGGCCATGATGCGGCACAGGTGGCCATACGGAGTCTGGGAATCTATATCGATAAACACTTCGGCGCCATAGGGGGCTTTTCCACACGCCGCCGCAGCAATGAATTTGTTACGGTACTCCCCTATTCGGATCTGACGGAAGCGGAGAGCATTCTCAAGGATTTTGCCAAGGATTTTCAAGAACGGGGCATTCATGACGTCTGGGCTGGAGCTCGCAGGCAGACAACTTCGGCGGGGTGTGTCGAATTTACGGTCCTGGCCGGAATTGCCCAGGGTCAACCGGTTGCCGACATCGATTCCGTCATCGATGCGGCAAAATCTCAACAAAAAGAAATTGCCCGGCTTCGGTGCGACGGGAGGAGGTAAGCAGATGAAAAAGTACACCATGGAAACCACGGTTGGCATTTTTCTCGTTTTCGGGCTCCTCTGCGTTGGGTATATGACGGTGAAACTCGGTCATGTTTCCCTGCTCGGCGACAACGCCTATTCTCTCTTTGCCCGATTCACCTCGGTCACCGGCCTGAGAGCCGGCAGCCTTGTTTATATCTCCGGCATTGAGGTGGGGCGCGTGGAGAAACTCACCATGGACCAGGAAAACCAGAAGGCCGTGGTGGAGATTCGCATTCGGAATGACATCAAGATTTTTGATGATGCCATCGCCTCTATTAAAACGGAAGGGCTGATCGGCGATATGCATCTCAGCATTGACCCCGGAGGCGCAGGCACGCTTCTCAAGCCGGGTGGAACCATTACCGAAACGCAACCGGCGGTGGACATCGCAGATCTCATCAGCAAGTATGCCTTCGGAGATGTGAAGAAACAGTAGTCGCATAAGCGGATTAAGAGAGGTAAGCCATGAAAAGACCGATCGTCGTATTGAACATCATCATACTCTTGCTGTTTTCTCTTCCGGTATATGCCGGTGCGCCGTTGGACGCGGTTCAGGCTAACGTCAACAAAGTGCTTGAGGTTTTGCGCGATCCAAAGCTCAAAGCCGCGTCGGCCAAAGAGATCAAAAAGGAAAAACTTCGGCTTATCTATGAACGCATGTTCGATGATGTCGAACTTTCGAAGCGCACTTTGGCCAAGAACTGGAACAGCATGAATGTCGCCCAGCGTCAGGAGTTCGTCCAGCTTTTTCGGCAGGTGCTGGAAAAGGCCTACATCGACAAAATCCTTGCCTACACCGACGAGAAAATTGTCTTTGACCGGGAAACCATGGTCTCGGGAACCCAGGCCGAGGTTCAAACAAAAATCGTTACCTCTTCAAAGGAGATTCCTATCTCCTATCGAGTGCTTCTGAAGGACGGCGCCTGGAAAGTATATGACGTCGTTATAGAAAACGTGAGCCTGGTTCTGAATTATCGTACCCAGTTTAATGACATCCTGGCAAAAAATACGCCCGAACAGTTGCTTGAGATCCTGCGAAAGAAAGTGAAGGGGCAATAGGTCCAGAGGTGCGCCAAGGGGCTTGGGACCTGCCGGGATTCATATTCTCCATAATTGCCATATGCCAAAGAAGGCGGAAGGGTGGTCCATGTCATGAAAGCTTTCTCATTTCCGTTCTCCTGTTCGTTTTTTTCGCTGCGGGTTGTGCTCACAGTCCTGATCCCGCCGCTTCTCTCGCACCGCCGGTTGCACCTCCTCAGGCCCAGCAGGTCCTGGTTGTCTCCGATTCAGTGCAGATTCCTCCAAAACCCCCGGAGATGCCGGTTAAATCTGAAACCAAGAACGTCGATGACTATGGGGATATCGAAGTTCCTGAGAAGGTGAGCGAGGAGGCAAAGGGTGAGATTGCCGACCCCCTGGAGCCCTTCAACCGGGCCATGTATCACTTCAACGACAAGCTTTACTTCTGGGTGCTCAAACCGGTCGCGCAGGGATATGGGAAGGTTGTTCCCGAGGCCGCACGGGTCGGTGTAAGCAATTTCTTTGCGAACCTCGCCTTCCCGATCCGTTTCGTCAATTGCCTGCTCCAGGCGAACTTCGAGGGTGCGGCCGCGGAACTTGGCCGTTTCACGGTAAACACCCTCTGGGGTATCGGGGGGCTTCTGGATCCTGCATCGAGTAAGGATATCAATCTCTCGAAACAGGATGAGGATTTTGGTCAAACCTTGGGCGCCTATGGATTGGGGCAGGGTTTCTTCATCAACTGGCCGATATTCGGGCCTTCCAGCCCTCGCGATACGGTGGGGCTGGTTGGGGATGCATTCCTTACTCCCTCCACCTATCTTAGTCCCTGGTATGCCGGCTGCGGGGACCAGGGCGTATGACATGGTGAATGACACCTCCCTGAAGATCGGCGACTATGAGTCCCTCAAAGAGGCCGCCATCGATCCCTACGTGGCGATCCGCGATGCCTATGTCCAATATCGGTTGAAGAAGGTCAACCGGAAGGGCGGGAACACTCCCGCGGAAGATTCCGGATTACCGAAAAAATGAATGAGAAGGAATGCGTTCATATGAAAAGTCTTAAGGTTATCGTGATTATCGTATTCGTCATCCTGATTGCCCCGGGAAGAGCGGCCGCGGGCGGACCCTTCGGGCCGCCGCAACCCATTGCAAAAGAGGCAGGGGGATTCCATACCGGCATCGGATATTGGTTTCATGAGGATAAATATAAAAATGGCACGGAACAGGTAACCCGGCAGAATCAGGTCTATTCGGAGTTGGGCTACGGATCTCGAAATGGTTGGGAAATCACCGCCAGAGTCGGGATGTCGGATTTAAAACTGATCGATGCCTTCAGTTCCTCAACCGCTTCGACGGCCACGTCCAAGAAGGATTTTGAAGAACACGGGAAATTTTTCAGCACGGTGGGGGCAAAGGGTTTTTATCCTTTCAACAAGACATTCGGCATGGGGGCATTTATCCAGGGGACCTATTACTTCAGTGACTTCACCGATACCGTTTCGGGAACTCGAAACGGCGTACCCTTTTCGGTCGAACTTGGGGTCAAGAATTTATGGGATGTGAATTTCGGTATCGGCTTTCAAGCCACCGTTCCCTACGGCATAAAGATGTATCTCGGACCCTATGTCTATTATTCGGAAGCAAAGGTATCGCCATCCACGAACGTCACCGGACTTGCATTAGCATCAGGGGAGACGACCATGAAAAACAAGACCAGCTTCGGAGGATTTACCGGGATCGAAGTACCGCTGGCAAAAGGATTCCGTCTGAATCTGGAAGGGCAGTATACCGAGAGGTTGTCCGTCGGGGCTGCTGTCATCTATGTATACTAACGTGTTGAAAACGTTACCGGTCAGTTCCGGGCCTTTGCCCTGCGCACCTGTTAAAAAGAAACTTCACCATCGCTTTACCCGCCGTTGGGAGGCTTACCTCCCTTTTGAGTGTGCTGACATCGGCGAGCGCACAGGGTACCGTCACCTTGTCGAAGGAATGTGCCAAGTTCGCGTTCTGTATAGATAGCCGAACGGAGACTGTTCCTTATGTGGAGCGGGTCCTGATCCAGCAGACGGCCGATCTGCTGGGCAGCACCGGCCTGTAGGTTTATCTGATCCCCGGAAACCACGACCCCCTGGCCCCAGGGTCCGTCTGGGAACACCCCTCCTGGAGTTCGAGGCCGAACATCCGGACCCTTTCAGAGGAAAAGCCGTTGGCCCTGTCCGGACGCCGGCTCTCTCCCTGCCCGGTCCGGGAGAAGTTTTCCCGGAAAGATCTCACCGCCCGTCGCAAGGAGGGTTCAATCATCAGCAGGGCCGAAGCCACCCACTGCTGTTTTTGAGACGATTAAATCTCCTTGACCCAATTCTGAGGTCCTCTTTAGTGGGGGATATGTCTGTAACGAACTATTTCTAACGAAAATCGTTAACTTCCTGGGCTGTCGCCTTAAAAGACCTGGAAGTGTACTCGAAGATCAAAAACACACTCGCCCACGAATCAGTTGTCCGGTTCGCCTGGTGAGATATAGCCCGCCACCGGGGAAGGTCCCCGCCTTTCCCCGGGCGACAAGACCCCCCTACTCAATTTTTTTATATCCCGGGTCCTGGATGCCACAGATAGGGCAGGTTGAGGGCGGAGCCTTCTCCGCTGTATGGCCGCACACCGGGCAGACATAGTAGAAATAACTATCTCCGGAGCTACTGAGGGCGTCGGATAGCTTTTGAAAAAGCTGGGCGTGGATCCGTTCCGACTCCATGGCATATCTGAAAAAATCTTCCGCTTCTTTATTCCCCTCGGCCTTGGCGGTTTCAACCATCTCTGGAATTAAGGACTCGGAAGCCCGTCTTTCCACGGAGATGGCCTCCTGCAGGTTCTCCCGGGTGCTCTGGACTCCCTTGAGGGCCTTAAGGTAGTTGCGGGCATGGACCGTTTCCGCCTCGGCGGCCGCTCGAAATAATCGCGCTGTCTGCGAATGCCCTTCCTGTTCGGCCCTGAGGGCAAAGGCCAGGTAACGGCGGTTGGTCTGGGATTCTCCTGCAAAAGCAGCCTTCAAAAACTCTTCGGTCCTTGACATCTTTTGACTCCTTTTAAATTTTGAAAGTCATGTAATATTTATAGGGTTCATTGAAAAATCTGGAAGAGATGAGGGTGGGTTCTCTCGCCCGTTCTCTTCGGTCACTTGAGCACACAGAGATCACAGAGAGAATTTTCTTTTTGGCATGCCGTTGAGAAGGACGGCAGCCAAAAACCGCCTCAGGCCTTTGGCCGTAAGTGCGCGACAGCGCCGAGCCTGTTTTTCATTGCCGGCCTCTTCCGCCGCGGCGGAGCAATGAAAAAATAGAATCGTCTGCGGTCTCTGCGGTCTCTGCGCGCTCTGTGAGAGATTGTCTTTGGCTTTTCCCACAGATTTCGGATTTCGTGCTTCGGATTTGGTAGCAGCTTTGCTGCGCCGAGTGGGTCGGTGGCAAAAAAAACCCTAACAGGCGGTGAATCCGCCGTCAATCATCAGGACCGCGCCGTTGACGAAACTGGCCGAGTCAGAGGCCATATAGATGGCGGCTCCCACCATCTCTTCCGGCTGTCCCATCCGATGAAGCGGGATCCGGTTGGAACTCCATTCCACGAAATGGGGGTCGGCCAGAACCGGGTCATTCATGGGCGTGCGCACGAAGGCCGGTCCGATCCCGTTGACCTGGATGCCGTACGGGCCCCATTCCGTGGCCAGGCAGCGGGTGACCATCAGGAGGCCGCCCTTGCTGATGCAATAGGCCCCGATGCCGTGTTCGGCAACAAAGCTGCAATTGGAAAGGATATTGATAATCTTCCCCTTTTTACTTTTAATCATTTCTTTGCCAACTGCCAGGGCCATAAAAAAATTCCCTTTCAGGTTGATGTCGATAGTCGCATCCCAGACCTCTTCGGTGGTTTCTTCAATCGGACCTTTAAAAAGGACCGCGGCATTATTAATTAAGACATCGATTTTTCCAAAGGCCTTTATGGTCTTCGAGACCGCCTCCGCTTGAAAACCCGGATTGGAAATATCCCCCGGCAGCACCAGGGCCTTTACGCCCTGGGACAATACCTCCTGTTCCGCTTCCTTCAAGGGTTCCGGCCTCCGGCCGATGAGGACCAGGTCCGCCCCGGCCTGGGCCAGGCCGACAGCAATGGCCTTTCCAATACCTGTTCCGGCCCCTGTAACTATAATCGCCTTTCCTGTCAGATCAAAGCCTTGGTATTTCATCTTGTCCTCCTTGGCAAAAAGATTGACTCCTTGACATGAAATGATCAAAAACCAATAATCGAAAAAGGTTAAAGAAAGGACAAAAAAACATGGACTTTCCCGAATTTTCCCTCACCGACAAAGTGGCCCTGGTCACCGGCGCCAGCCGCGGGATCGGCCGTTATCTGGCCGCCGGTCTGGCCCGCTACGGGGCCGACCTGATCGTCACCGGACGCACGGTCAGCCAACTGGAAGAGGCGGCCCAGGAGGTTCGCCAGCTCGGCCGCCGCTGCCTGGTGGTGCCCATGGACATTACCCAGAAAATCGGATATCGAAGCAGGGGTGGAAAAGGCCTTTCGGCATTTCGGGCGCATCGATATCCTGGTCAACAATGCCGGCATCAATATCCCCAAACCGGCCCTGGAAGTGACCGAAGAGGACTGGCGCCGGGTAATGGATTCCAATCTGACCGGCCTTTTTTTCTGCTGCCAGGCTGTGGGCCGTATCATGGTCAACCAGAAGAGCGGAAAAATTATCAACATCAGCTCCCAGACCGGCACGGTGGCCATTCAATGGCGGGCGGCCTATTGCTCCAGCAAGGCCGGGGTGAACCTCCTGACCAAGGTGCTGGCTCTGGAATGGGGACCCCATAACATCAATGTCAACGCCGTGGCCCCGACTTTTATCGAAACGCCCATGACCAGACCCATGCTGGAAAATCAGGCCTTCCGGGAAATGGTCCTCAATAAGATTCTGCTGGGCCGGGTCGGGCAGCCGAAAGATGTCCTCGGGGCCGTCATCTACCTGGCCTCCGAGGCCTCAGACCTGGTCACCGGCCATGTGCTCCTGGTGGACGGCGGGTGGACAGCCCATTAATAAAAATAAATCCGAATATCGAAGCACGAAATCCGAAACAAGCACGAAGGTTCAAAATCCAAATAACCAAAACACAAACGTTTCGGATTTTAAATTTTGATCATTTGAATTTGTTTCGGGTTTCGAAATTTAATCAGAATAACAATTCAAATTATCCTCTTTAGACTTTTTCTGAATTCACCACCACCAGACTTTCCCTGCCGGGTCACCTTGAGTGCGAAATCGTAGATGTCCCGCTGGAGACAGAGGATGGGATCTTCCGCCGGGAAATGAGCCTTGTCCCGCCGCAGGAACTTCTGGGTGGTCTCCTGAAAGATGATTTCCCTCAGGGCCAGATTATGGTCGTATTCCGTCCCGTCCAGCAGATGGGCCAGGTATCGGGTACACCACTCGTCTTCGGGGGCCTTTTCCTTCAACTGAACCCCCATGGCCACCAGGGAAACCTCCTCAGGCCCCCGGGCCTTCAGATAGCCCGCGGTGGCCCGGGCCACCATAAAGCTTCCCAGCAGCACTTCATCGGCCGCCTCCAGGGCCGCCAGGGCCCCCTGGACCCCGGCCGAGGTCCGCTGGACCACGGCCTTACCTTTAAAAAATTCCGTTCCCCGGCGCAGGATTTGGCTGGGAGAATTTCCCAGGTCGAAACCTTCGACCGGCGATCCCCCGACCTCGCCGATCAAGATGAGTTCTCCATCCTGAGCCTTCAGCGCTAAGGCTTCTTCCGCAGTGGCTACCAATATGGAATGGCGCACCCCCAGGGAAAAAAGCAGCGGGGTGCAGGAAAAAGCCCGGAAGACATCGACCACCACGGCGGTCCCCCGAGCCGACCGGGCCCCTTCCAGCAGACTGGAGCGGATCACCTTCATCGGGTTTCCTTTCAGTTATCGGAGCCGGCCGGATAAACCGGATGGTCCATGGTGCGCATATCGTGTCCGGGAAGAATGACCTTTCCCCGTCGGACGATCTCTTCCATACTGCGCCAGGATTCGACAATATTCACGAACCGTCCCATGACGGTGAACGGCTGGTATTCATTGGCCGGCACCAGATTGACATAGGAAAAAACCGCATCCCCGGTGATGACATGGATACCGCCGTCCGTGGCCACGGCCACCGACTGATGCCCCGGGGAATGGCCCGGAGTGGGGAAAATGGTGATTCCCGGTAAAACTTCAACCTCGCCCGACAGAGTCTCGAAGGAAATTTTCGAGAAAGGAGGTGTTTTGCCCAGCCGGGGATGCTCATAGGATTTATAGTAAGGCGGGATGGGGTCCCGGGCAAAATCCAGTTCCCGGGAGTGGACCAGGAAACGGGCCTTGGAAAATTGGTCCAGATTGTGACAGTGGTCCCAATGCAGATGGGTCAGGATAACCCATTCGATTTCAGCAGGGTCCACCCCCCTGGCCCGAAGCTGTTCATGGACGGCTTCGCCGGGTTCCTGACGGGAGCCTTTATGGTGCCAGTCGGCCAGTTCCGTAGGGCACATGCCCGCATCCACCATGACCTTTTGGCGTCCGTCGGTTACATACCAGGCAGTCCCCGGTATTTCCATCTCCCGGCCCAACCCGATGCCCCGGGTGACATAGGCCCCCTGATCGACAATGATGGTTCCGGTCTTCAAGGGATAGATCTGGTAATGACTCATCAAACAAACTCCTTATCTTTCAGAAAACTTTTAAAACGGTTTGATCGGGTAGGAGGAGGGCTTGCGCCCTCCGTCCTCCCAAAGTGAGTGCGCTCTGCTGGGCGCACAAAGAAAAAAGCGGGAAGCCCCGATTCCGGACCTCCCGCCTCAGGATTCAAAAAAATTATCGGTCTACCACCATGATCTCATCGACGGGCCACTGGCTGAGGATCTCCACCCCGCCGTCGACCACGTGGATCATCTCTTCGATGCGGACCCCGCCGATGCCGGGAACGCCGTGCTGGGTTTCGATGGCGAAGGTCATGCCCTTTTCGATCGGCATGGGGTGATCGAGCGAACAGCCCCGCCAGACCAAGGGATATTCATAGAGGGACAGCCCGATCCCATGGGCCCAGTTGCTGCCGGCGGTCTGATCTTCATAGGCCACCAGGATATCGCTCCAGTCCTTTTCACAGGGCGGCCACTGTGCGGCGATATCCCTCGTGGTAATGCCCGGTTTGATCACGCTGATGGCCCTATAGAGCCAGTCGAGGGCCATGTTGTAGGCATCCACCAGTTGCTGGGGCGGCTTGCCGACGGCGAAGGTCCGGTAATAGCAGATATGGTAGCCGTTAAAGGTGGTGTTGTACACGTCGACATAAACGATATCGCGGGGGCGGATAATCCGGTCGGTCATGTACCGGGAGTTGGGCCAACTAAAGGGTCCCGAGGTGACCAGCATGCCGGAATAGACTTCCCCACCCAGGTCATAGGCCGTTTTATGCATGGCCCCCATGATCTGGTTTTCTTTTATCCCGGGCTTAAGCATATCCTTGACGGTCTGCATCTGGGAATCACCAATCGCCGAGGCGATCCGCAGGCACTCCACCTCGTCCTGGTTTTTGATGCTCCGGGCGTCAAACATCAGCTCCGTAGCCGGGACGACCTTGACTCCCTTGGTCTGGAACCCCTCGATCAGGCCGGGATCCCAGACGTCCATGGCCAGGGTCTCTTTGGCCAATCCGTAATCCTTCAGATCATCCATGATCTGGGTGACCAGCTTGTCCCGCTGGGCCTGGTGCGCCGAACGGCCCATAATGACGCTGGCCCAGCCGCCCCCGGTGATGGCCACCTTTACCTTGTCCAGCCAGGGGGCCATCTGGCGGGTATGGTAGCCGATCTCCCCCTGTTCATAGAGGATCGGCATCTTGGCCGTAACCGGCATCAGGGAGTAGCGCAATCCCGAAGACGGGGTCGTCCAGGCCGGGGTCCAGGTGCCGGTAATATACCGGGTGTTCCATTCCTGGATGGATAATACCGCCCCGACGTTAGAGTTCTTCATCGCCTGCCGGGTCCTTTCCACACGGTATTCCCGCATCCGGGCGTAGTTGACCCGGTCGTCGAAATCCACATGCTGGGTCCCGGCGCCCCGGTAGGCCTTGTATTCAGGGACAAAAGGATACTCGAAACGCATAGGGGTATCCGCCGGCTTGAATTTGTCGGCGAATTCCTTCATCTTGGCCGCCCCGTCCCAGGTAGAATATTTAGTGTGCACCGCATCAATTCCCATAGCTATTCCTCCTTTTTTGATAGCCCTTGTCTAGTTAAGGGCTTTGATTAATAATTGAAAACCGATCCAACCTCTTCCAAGCGTATGCTTCCGATCACCTCCTTTTATTCGTTTCGGGCTGATCCCGGCCTCCGCCGGCCGCCCGCTCAGGGCTCAACGGATCCCCTCCATCCCCACCTCGAGATTGTGCAATAAAATATCACATATATGATATTTTCTATGTCCCTCCCTAAAAAAAACCCGGACCCCGGGCTATTCGGTTTAGATCTCCTACTTCCCTTCCGGGTTTATATCGCCAGGTACTGGCAGGCCACCTGCTCATCGGCCAGAATGGCTTTGGCATCGCCGGACATTTGAATTCTCCCTTCATCAATGACATAGGCCCGGTGCGAGATCCCCAGGGCCATCTCCACATTCTGTTCCACCAGAAGGACGGTGACCCCGCTCTTATGGATGGTCTGGATGATTTCAGCGATTGTTTCCACCAGAAGGGGCATGAGTCCTTCGGTCGGTTCGTCGATCAACATAATCTCCGGATCGGTAATTAAAGCCCGGGCGATGGCCAGCATCTGCTGCTCGCCCCCGCTGAGGCTGGTCCCTTCCTGGCTCAAACGGTCTTTGAGGATAGGGAAATACTGGGCCACCCGATCGATCATCTCGGTTTCCCGGTTACGGTTCTTGCTTTTCAGGAGTGCCAGGTGCAGGTTTTCTTTAACCGAAAGACCGGGGATGATCCGCCTCTCTTCCGGGACATAGGAGATTCCTCTTTGGACAATGGTGTGAGTCGGCAGGGCGCTGATATCCTGATCCTGGAAAGTGATCCGTCCGGAGCGGATGGGGGTAATCCCCAGGATGCTCTTTAAGGTGGTGGTTTTGCCGGCGCCGTTGCGGCCCACCAGGGTGACGATTTCCCGCCTGTTTACTTCCAGGGAAATATCCTGCAGTATATGACTCAGGCCGTAATAGGTGTTGATATTCTCTAATTTTAACATACCCCCCCCAAATAAACCCGTTTAACCTCTTCGTTGTTGCGAATTTCATCCGGAGTGCCCTGGACCAACAGGCTTCCGTAATAGAGCACGGTCACCTTGCTGGAGACTTCCATAACGACCTTCATCTTATGTTCCACCAAAATAATGGTCAGACCCTCGGAAATCTTTTTGATCAATTCGATCGTCTGGCGTGTTTCCGGTGGGGAGAGGCCGGCAGTGGGTTCATCCAATAGAAGTAGTTTTGGCCTGGTGGCCAGGGCAATGCCGATCTCCAGACGTTTCCGGTCGCCGTGGGAAAGGTTGGCCGCCGTCTCATTCTTTAAATCCGCCAAGCCGATCAGTTCCAGGATACTCAAACTTTGATCCAGCAGCTCTTTATGGGACAGGGCTTTGGACCAGAGGTTGAAGGTGGTTTTTCGAGACTGGGCCGCCACCCGGACATTTTCTAAAACGGTCAGCATGGGGAAGATGTTGGTGATTTGATAGGAGACGGCGATCCCGCGGTGGGAAATGGCTGTTTGAGGCAGGGCGGTGATGTCCTGATCCAGGAAGATGATCTGACCGCTGCTGGCCTTGATTTCGCCGATAATAAGCTTAAAAAAGGTGCTTTTCCCGGCCCCGTTAGGTCCAATAATGGATTGGAGATCCCCCTCCTGGATGGAAAAGGAGACCTTTTGGACGGCCGCCAGACCCCCGAAATTCTTGGTCAGGTTGACCGTTTTCAGAATCTCTCCCATGAATCCTACTCCTCCCTGATCCTTGCCGGCCTTAGGGCACGGAGGTGACCGGTAACTCCTTTTTTCCTCTGGTGGACAAATCCTTGATCGTTCCCCAAATTCCCGCGGGGAAAAAGAGGACACAGAGGACAAATATCACTCCAAGAAAGATCATCCAACTCTGGGTGATGTTACTTAAGACGTCCTCTAAATAAAGAAAAACCCCGGCCCCGATAAAAGGACCGATGAAGCTGCCCATCCCTCCTAAGAGGGTCATCATGATGATCTGCCCGGAAGTGGAATAATAAAGCGTCTCAATACCGACGAAATGGAGGTATAAGGCATAAAGACCCCCGGCCAGACCTGAAATGGCCCCGGAGATCACAAAGGCCACCCAGCGGACATTGGTCGTTTCATAGCCGCAGCTCCTGGCCCGCTGGTCGTTTTCCCGGACTGCATGAAGCACATGTCCGAAGGGGGACTGCAATATCAGATTAAGGGCCAGGAGCGACAAAAATACAAAGAAGAGGACGAAAAAATAAAAATTCAACGGAGAATAGATATTAATGGAAAGGCCGAAAATGTTCAGTGGTACGGCCGGGATATTTCGCAAACCATTGTCTCCTCCGGTCAGATCCACCCATTGAAAGGCAACGAAATAGACCAACTGGGCGAAGGCCAGGGTCAGCATGGCGAAGTAAATGCCCCTGCGTTTGATACATAAAAAACCAAGGACCAGGGCTAAGATACCCCCCATGACCAGGGCTGCAAAAAGTCCGAACCAGATATTCGCCCAGAGCCGGATCAGCACCACCCCGGTGGTATAAGCCCCGACCCCGAAATAGGCCGCATGACCGAAGGAAAGCATTCCCGTATAGCCTAAACAGATATTGAACCCCAGGGCGAACAGGCCCCAGATGATGATCTGGGTGGCCAGGGCCTTATAGGGAACAATGAAGGGAAAGATGATAAAAAATAAAAAGATAAAATAGAGGGGGTAGTTGGAGATAAAGGTTACCAACCTCCGCCACCATGTTTGGTTTTTCACCTGTCGCTCCTTTGGCTGCAAGAATTCAAGGGAATCAGTCCATTTATTCCAGGAGGCCCGCCCGGCCGAAAAGCCCGCTGGGGCGGATTAACAAGACCACCGCCATGACCAGAAAGATGACGATATCCGCCATCTGGGGATAAAACAGGGTGGTAATGGCGTTGGCCTCGCCCATGATGATCCCGGAAAGGATGGCCCCGGAAAGGCTGCCCATCCCGCCCACCACCACTACCACAAAACATTCCACCAGCATGGCGATGCCCATTTCCGGGAAGACGCTGCGGATAGGGGCGGCCAGGACGCCGGCCAGACCGGCCAGGGCCGATCCGATGCCGAAAACCAGCCACCAGATCCGCCCCATGTCGATTCCCAGGGCCCTGACCATAAGGGGGTCCCTGGTGCCGGCGCGGATGATCATCCCCAGATTGGTTTTTTCCAAAAAGACCCATAAAACAATACAGATAATGATGGTAACCGCAATGACAAACAGACGGTAGGAAGGGAAGGCGAAGGTGCCGAACATTTCAACGGGCATGCTCAACAAATCAGGGGCCTTGAAGGGCTGATCCGAGGTACCGTAGAATATCCGGACGATCTCAAGCATGATGAACTGCAGGCCGAAGGTTAAAAGCAGGGGGTAGTTGATATCCCGGCCGTAGAGGGGCCGGATGAGACCCCTTTCCACGATCAGTCCATACCCGCCAATAGCCAGCGGGGCCACAATCAGGGCGATCCAAAAATTTCCGGTCAGCGCGACGGCGGTCAAACCGGCATAGGCCCCCCACATGAACATGGCCCCATGGGCAAAATTGACCACGGTCAGAAGGCCGAAGATAATGGAAAGCCCCAGGGCCAGCAGCACATAAAGCATGCCCAGGGAGAGCCCCGTAAAAAGCTGCATGACAATAGCGGTCCACTCCATCCCTTATTTCCTTTTAGAAGTGCTCCAGCCCTTTGACCGGGCGGAGGTTCATGTTTTTATACCTAATCCCAGTTCATTTTATCTCCCGCCCCATCCTCCTCCGTAAAGGGGGAGGAGGTTATGGGGATTTCCGGGAGAGAACTATTTTTGTTCCTTTTTAATGAGTCCGCTTCGAATGGGTTTATTCGGGTCCTGCCCCACTTCCGTACAGGTCCTCAAGAGTCTTTCTTTGTCTCCGGAGACCGTGGCGATGATTTCAAAGACATCGTATTCGCCTTTTCCTTTTTTGGACTTGATAATGAAAACATCCTGCTGAGACTGGTGGTCACAGGGGCGCCACCATTGTTTACCCTTGTAATTGTCGTAGGTCCGTCCCTCGATCGCGGCGGCAATGGCTTCGGCATCCAGACTGTTGGCCCGGTTGACGGCGGAAAGCAATTCCTTGACACCGCTGTAGGCATACCCGGCGTAATCAATCGGCGGCCGGCCGTGCATTTTCTGGAAGGCTTCCACGAATTTCTTGGCGGTCGGGTGATTCATCTCCCAGTAAAAAGAGCAGCCGCCTATGACGCCGTCAAAGGCCTCGGCGCCTCCACCCAGCCTTGAGGACATGAGCAGGACGGGTGCGACCAGTTGCATCTTCTTCTTCAGCCCGAAGTCGGTGGCCTGTTTTATGGAGTTGATTTGGTCCTTACCGAAGTTGTCGACGAAAAGGACATCCGGCTTGGCAGCCAGGATGCGGGGAATATAAGAAGAGAAATCACTGGTTCCCAGGGGATGCTTGCTTTCCCCGACGTCCATGATGCCGTATTCCTTGCCCTTCCGGCGGAACCCGTCGGTCATCTGCCAACCGTAGGCGTAGTCGGAAGTCAGGAAGTACCACCGCTTCTTGTACTTTTTGGCCACATATTCGCCCACGGCCTGGGTGGTCTGATAGGGGTCCAGCGCCTCATGGTAGGTATAGATGCTGTTGTCCGGCCGCATGGTAATCTCGTTGGCCTGGCTGACGGAGATGTAGGGAATCCCGTGAAGCTTACATTGTTCGTTGACGGCCAACTGGTTGGAGGCGGACAGAACGCCGGCCATGAGATGAACCCCTTCGCTTTCGATCAGCTCCTTGGCCCGGCGGGCAGCCTCGTCCGCCTTGAGTTTATCATCTCTAACCAGCAACTCTACCTTGCGCCCCAGGACGCCCCCCTGGGCGTTGATCTCGGCCACGGCCAGTTCGGCCCCGGCCTGCTGGTCCTTGGCCTCTGTCCCATAAGGGCCGGTCAAGGGGATGGGAAATCCAATTTTGATGGGACCGGTCTGCTGGGCCGCAGCTTTCCGGACCAACGGGAATCCACCCAGGAGGGCGGCCCCGGTGGCCACACCAGTTGCCTTAATGAAAGTCCTCCGGTCCATTCCTTCCTGTTTACCTTTTTCCTTTTTGCTTTCTTCCATTTTCTTGCCTCCTTAAAAAATTTGAAAGATAGTTAAACTTGTTTCCCCTCTTTTTTTGTGAATCTTTTTATAATTAAATCCAGATCATTGCTTGATGGGCAATAAGACTCACAAGCTTTGCATGCGCTGCAGGTTGTTTTTTGAAGTGTATCTTTTTCCTTGAAGGTAATTAGGAAGCCTGCCCCATTTTCTTTCTCTAAGATTTTTATGAGAGATTTGGAGGGATTGAACTCCCCGTGGTGTTTGAATGAACAGGCCATTTCACATGTCTTGCAACCTGTGCAGGCAGGCATTTCGTAGTTTAGCGAATGTTTAAACATAATCACTTGAGATAGCCCCTTATCCCAATTTCCTAATTTTTTCCAAATCGTTAGCCACGTATTCAAGACCCAAGGCTACCAAGGTCTCTCTTCTGGGATAGCTTGTTTTTTTGTCCCAACCATGAAGCTCATAATAATCATCTAGCATTTTATTGTATTTTTCTTCATCCATTTTCCAACCGGCTAAATTCCCAGTGGGTAGAGGTTCTTTCATGTCTCGAGGGGTAGGCAGGTCATCTTTCCTGTCGAAGGACGTAAATCTTAAGTTGAAAGCCTTTTCAAGATTTAACTGCCGCATGGTAATCTTTTTTAAATCATCGACCGACGTTTCCCAGCCTGTTGCTGCCGAATAAAGTTCTGCCAGTTCAGGCAAATCAGGGAGGTGGGGATTCAGATAGGTCGTGTTGTAATGACAGACCCCTAACGAATTATTAACCCGCTGTAATGCTTCTCCGTACATAACCATCTTAGCCTTGCCTTCATAATCTTCCGGTACATGGGGGTTGTCAATCCCATAAACAGCCTGCGCTTTTTCAACATCCAAAGAAGCGTCACAGGTCTCGCATAAAGGCGCCCCGGTAGTATGACCCCCTCCCCGTGTAGAAGTGGTCGTACCTAACGACCAGCCAATGGCCCCACGACACGGTTCGTATAAATCCACTCCCTTCATATGAAGGGCATAGTAATCACTATCTCGTCCGATGATATCTGCCGCCTTGGCGCAGCCTTCAGCCAATATGTTGCCAAAGCCTTCCCGATAACCAATCTTCCGGATAAGCTCCAGGGCCACCCCGGCATCCCCCCAATTTAATTTCAAACCATCCGTATCTTTCTCATTGATGATACCTCTCTGGTAGCATTCCATGGCCCAGCCGATGGGCCCTCCCGCTTCATCAACGCCTAATCCCAATTGATTACAGAGGGCATTAGCTTTAAGCATAAAGGTCGGTTCCTGGATGGCTAATCTTCCTTGCAGGGTTCCGACCACTTCCCATTGGTTGGCCTCGGTAATCAAACCGGCATAAGGACCTTCGGTAATGTAAAGTATGCGCCCACATCCACCAAGGGCGCACCCCGGGAAGCTTAGTTTGGCGACCTCATATTTATCAATCATCTTTTTTGGATCGACGGCCTCAGCCATATCATCGGGAAGGACACAATCTTGGAAGTTTTTATAGGCGATCCCGCAGACTTCCTGTTTTCGTTGCATCAAACTTAAGGTCCCATATTTATGGAATACTTCCGACGTCTTGAGGGGCTTGAACATCTCTCGGCATTTTATTACTTCATCCATAAAACGTTTGGGGTGGGCAACCTTGATTGCTCCCGTTCCTTTTACGGTCATGGCCTTCAAATTCTTTGAGCCCATGACCGTACCAATGCCACCCCGGCCAAACGCCCTCCCCTTATCCTGAATAATACAGGCCCCGCGGCAAAAATTTTCGCCGGCCGGACCGATTGATACAATGTGCAGGGCTGGGTCGTGAAGATCTTCCCTGATGGTATCCAAGGTCTCCCAGGTGGTTTTTCCCCAAAGATGGCCAGCATCCCGGATTTCAACCTGGTCGTCATGGATCCACAAAAATACCGGTTTATGAGCTCGACCTTCAATGACAATCGAATCGTACCCGGCATATTTTAGTTCACCCCCCAGGTAACTGTCACTGCAAGAACTGGCCCAGCCGCCGGACATGGGGCCGAGTGTGCTTACATTCATTTTATTAGCCCCAGGAGCCGGCGTCCCAATTAAAGGCCCACATCCAAAAATAAGCTTATTGGAAGGATCAAGCGGCGTAACCCATGACTTTAGTTCGTCGTACAAGATTTTTACGGCTATTCCCGAGGAACCCAACCATTCCCGCGCATATTTTAAAGTTGGTTCCGCAGTTACCTTCCCGTTACTTAAATTGACCCGCAATATCTTGCCGGCATAACCATACATATTTTCAATAATACTCATGCCAATCGCTCCCCATTTCTTTCAGTTCAGGAAGATTTTACTTCACCCTTTTCGTTCCCCTGGTGATGGGGTCTTTTTAAGATAGTCATTGATCATTTTTTCCAATTCTTCCCTATCCTTGCAAACTTCCAGACATAAGGGTATATCCAGTCCTTTACAGCCATCGCAGGCAAAATTTATGGTATCATTTTTCTCAACAAGCCTGACAGAAAAACCCGGTTCGTTTTCCTTGTCGATTATTTTTATGCTCGAGACAATGGGTCTAAAAATTCCCAAGTGATGAAAGGAACACATTACCTCGCAAGTCCTACAACCTCCACAAGTCGGCATATCAAAAATCATAATACCAGCCTCTCTTTCACAAAACTACCGAGAGAATAAGAGATTGCCCCTTTTATTTTTTTATTAATCCACTGCGAATGGGATTGTTCGGATCCTGGCCAACTTCCACACAAGTCCTCAAGAGTTTTTGGTCTGCCCCCGATATGGTTGCTATAATTTGAAAAACATCGTATTCACTTTTCGGCTTTTTCGACTTGATGACAAAAAAATCCTGCTGAGACTGATGGTCGCATGGGCGCCACCATTGTTTGCCTTTATAATTATCATAGGTCCGTCCTTCAATGGCCTCGGCAAGTTTTACAGGATCCAGACTGCCGGCCCGGTTGACTCCGGAAAGAAGTTCCTTAACACCGCTATAAGAGTAGCCGGCATAGTCAATAGGCGGCCGGCCAAACGTTTTCTGGAAGGCCTGAACAAATTCCTTGGCTGTAGGATGATCCATCTCCCAGTAAAATGAAGACCCTCCCACAACCCCTGCAGAAGCTTCTTCTCCAGCCCCCATTCTTGATGAAATAAGAAGAATAGGGGCAGACAACCTGCATTTTTTTCTTAAGACCATAGGAAGCCACCTGTTTAATGGAATTGACCTGGTCTTTGCCGAAGTTATTCAGAAAAAGAACATCGGGTTTGGCAGCTATTATACGCGACATGTACTGAGAAAAATCACTGGTACCCAGGGGATGTTTGGATTCCCCCACATCAAGGACTTTATATTCTTTGCCTATACGACGGAAACCATCGGTCATCTGCCAGCCATAGGCATAATCCATGGTCAAGAAATACCATCGTTTTCCAAAGTTTTTGGCAACATACCTTCCAAAGGCCTGCGTAGTCTGATAAGGATCCAGGGCTTCGTGATAGGTATAGATACTGTTGTCCGGTCGCATGGCAATCTCGTTGGATTGACTGGTGGACATGTAGGGAATGCCGTTGAATTTACATTGTTCATTAACTGCTAATTGATTGGGGGCGGAAAGGACACCGGCCATGAGATGAACCCCTTCACTCTCAATCAACTCTTTTGCCCTACGGGCGGCTTCATCGCCCTTAAGCTTGTCGTCACGGATCAGAATTTCAACCTTTCTTCCGAGAACCCCTCCAGCGGCATTGATTTGGGCTACCGCCAATTCAGCCCCGGCCTGCATGGTCCTTGGCTTCAGTAGCATAAGGCCCGGTAAGTGGTGTAATGAAACCAAGTTTGATCGGACCTGTTTGCTGGGCTTGGGCTCGCCGAACAAAATTGAATCCCCCCAGGAGTGCCCCGGTGGCCATGCCCGAAGTCTTTAAGAAAAGTTCGTCTATCCATTCCCTTTCCATTTCCTTTTTCTTCTTCTGTGTCTCCGGCCATAATCTTTTCCTCCATAGTCTAAAGGTTTTAGTTAAAATAAGGACTAAGGGAAACGAACTGATCATCAGGGATTATGCTCTCCGTGATTAGGTTAAGAATTCCTGACGGGTTAATTTCCTTCCTCCCTTTTGCAGTTGGTTTATTCTTCCAAGATGGCCACGGCCCGCATCGGGGCTCCGCTGGCCCCCACCAGTTTGATGGGAAAACCGGCGAACTGAAACCGCTTTCCCACCACCTGTTTGATGTTGGTCAGGTTTTCAATATGGTAATAATCAAGTTCCTTAGCCAATATATGAGCGGGATAAGTAGGGTCACTATCAATGGTAATGGCATCCACCCCGATAATCCGAACCCCCTGGTCATACAGAAAGCGAACCGCATCGGCATGAACAGGAACGATATAAGAAAAATACTGCGGATCTCCCCAGTACTCGGAGGCCCCGGTATGCATCAAGACTACATCCCGGGGCTGGATGGAGATCCCGGTTTTTTGGAGGGCCTGATCCAAATCCTCCACCCGGATGTATTCTCCGGGTTTTTTGTGGGAGAAGTCCAGGGCTATCCCGGGGGCATAGCAGAGTTCCAAGGGGATCTGTTCGGCGGTAAAGGGCCGCTGGCCAAAATGGACCAGGGCATCGATGTGGGTGGCACAATGGTCGCTGATAAAGATGGAACAGGTGGTGTAGAGACGATCCATAAGACCCTGACCCTGGACGCGGGCCGTTTCCTCGTAGGTGTTCCAGGTGTTGATGAGGGTCTTGGCCAAGCCCGGGTAAACGGGTTGACCGGTTTCAATCCCTTGGCTTAAGTCAATAATCCGGGTCATGAAGAGAATCCTTTCCCGAAAAAATTCCTTAAATTACTCCTTGGCCAGTAAGGCCTCCATGGTTTTCAGACCATTTCTGAGATGATCCCGCAACGTCTTTTTGGCCTGCCTGGGGTTGTTTTTACGTAGGGCTTCCAGGATCTGGGCATGTTCCGCATTGGCCCGGAGAACCGCTCCCTGATGGTCGGAAAATAGCCTCAGGTAAGGACCGGTGCTGTTCCAAAGATTTTGGAGGATCTGAAACAGACGGGCCGAGCCCGACATTTCATGGAGTTTCATGTGGAAGGCCCGGTTAAGATTAAACCATTCCCGGCCGTTGATCTGGGGCTTGGACATCTGCTTGTGTAATTCATCCAGGCGTTTTAAGCCCTGTTTGTCCTGGTGCTCCAGACATTTCAGAAGGGCGATCTCTTCCAAAGGAATACGGATGTCATAGATATCACGAACCTCTTCCTGGGACAGTTGTTTGGTCGAGATGCGTTTGTTGGATTGAAAGGATACCAGACTTTCCGCCTCAAGTTCTCGTAAGGCTTCCCGGACCGGCATGGTGCTGACGGCTAATTTTTCAGCCAACTGACGGATGTTGATCTGTTCCCCCGGCTTGATCTCTCGTTCCAAAATAGCCTGCCGCAGGGTCTGGCTGACCATTTTCTGCAAGGACTGCTTTTTAAGCGGAACGCCCAGAATCATACGCCCTTACCCCGCCGGGAGCTGAAAAATGTTGGAATTTCGGAAGGATGATACAAGTGGCCAAATTGGTCTTTACATTTGAATAAGATATATCATATATTTTATTAAAAACAAGAAAAAAATAATGTCGGCCAAAAATTATTTACTGCTTCAAAAAGATAACCTATTATAATCCAAAAAATTGGTATCGTTCAAAAGTTTGGGCATTATATTTCTGATACCCGACGGAAGGGGACGGGGGGGTATTTTTTATGGAAATCGGATTTATTGGTTTGGGGATCATGGGGAAACCCATGGCCACCAATCTGCAGAAAGCCGGATATTCCCTGGTGGTTTACAACCGCAGCCGAGGGCCGGTCCTGGAACTTGTGGCCGCCGGGGCCCAGGAGGCAGCCTCCCCCCGGGAGGTGGCGGAACGATCAGGGATCGTGGTCACCATGCTGCCGGATTCTCCCCAGGTGGAAGAGGTGGTGCTGGGGAAAAACGGCCTTCTGGAAGCGGAACTCCCGCCGGGTTTTATCCTGGTGGACATGAGTTCCATCGCCCCGCTGGTGGCCCGCAAGGTTGAAAAAGCGCTGGCGGTCAAGAGGGGGGAATATGCTCGATGCCCCGGTCTCGGGAGGGCAACCCGGGGCGATCGCCGGGACTTTGGCCATCATGGTCGGAGGAAAACCCGAAATTTTTGAAAAGGTCAGACCCCTGTTCGAAGTGATGGGCAACGGGGGTACCCTGGTCGGGCCGATCGGGGCCGGCAACATCACCAAGCTGGTCAACCAGATTATCGTGGCCATCAACATCTCGGCCGTTTCGGAAGCCTTTGTACTGGGGAAAAAGGCCGGGGTCAACCCGCGCTTGATCTTCGAGGCGATCAGGGGCGGACTGGCCGGCAGCCAGGTCTTGAATGCCAAAATGCCCCTGATGCTGGATCGGAAGTTCGATCCCGGGTTTCGGATCAGCCTGCACATCAAGGACCTGAACAACGCCCTGTCCACCGGGCATGACATCGGCACACCGCTGCCGCTGACCAGCCAGGTGATGGAAATCATGCAGGCGATCAAGGTGGCCGGCGAGGAAGGGAACGACCATTCCGGTTTGGTCCGCTTTTTCGAGCGGCTGGCCGCCGTGGAAGTCAAGGAGCAGGACTGATCATCCAGCGGAAAATAACTGAAAAGGAAAAGAGAAAAATGGCCAAGAAAAAAATGATCCAGGATTTCATCGAGCTGAAACAAACCAAAGAAAAAATCACCTTTGTGACGGCCTACGACTTTCCCACGGCGCAGTTTGTGGAAACCGCCGGGATGGACATGATCCTGGTCGGAGATTCCCTGGGCATGTGCGTTTATGGCTATCCCGGGACCATCCCGGTCACCATGGATCAGATGATTGTCCATGCGGAAGCGGTGCGCCGCGGCGCACCCCACACCTTTGTGATCGGCGATATGCCTTTCATGAGCTACCAGAGTTCGGTGGAAAAGGCCGTGGAGAATGCCGGAAGATTTTTAAAGGAGGCCGGCTGTGACGCCATCAAGCTGGAGGGTGGTCAACGGGTCGTTCCCCAAATCCGAGCGATTGTCGAGGCCGGCATCGTGGTCATGGGGCACATCGGTCTGACCCCCCAGAGCTCCGGTCAATTGGGCGGCCACCGGGCTCAGGGCCGGACGGCGGAATCGGCCCGCGGGGTAGTGGAAGATGCCCTGGCGGTTCAAGCGGCCGGGGCCCATATGATCCTCCTGGAGGCCGTCCCTCCGGAAGTGGGCGGATTTATCGCCCGGAAACTGTCCATTCCGGCCCTGTCGATCGGGGCGGGCTTGGATTGTGACGGGCAACTGCTGATCGTTTCCGATCTGATCGGCCAGTTCCAGGCCTTCACTCCCAGGTTCGTTAAAAAATACGCCAACGTGGCCGAAGTCATTATCCAGGCTTTCCGGGAGTACGTCCGGGAGGTGAAAGAGGGGAAATTCCCCACGGAGGAACACTGCTACCGCATGGTGGAAGGTGAGGAAGAAAAGTTCCTGGAGCTGATGGCCCAGTAATTTCGACGGCCGCTCCGGCGGCCATGACCGCCTAAAGGATCCGGCCGGCCTCAACGGATCGGTATCGTTCAAAAGTTTGGGCATTATTTTTCTAATACCCGTTGATAGAGGACCGGGGGTCTTGATTTCAAGGTTGTCCACCATAAACTCCTCCATTTGAAATCCCGCTTTTAGCGGGACTGGAAGGGTGGCGATAATGCCTTAAGCAGGCCTTCACCAAAGCTGTTTGCCCGGTTGGGTGAATGCCCGGCTCTAAACCAACCTTAGAAATCTGGGCCGGATTGGCGGGAAGTATCCCCCTTTGGACAAGCCTTGAAATCAAGACCCCCGGTCCTCAGTCAAGCGATAATGCGCCAATGCCAAAACCTTTGAACGATACTAACGGATCAGGCCGGCGGCGGCCCCCCGGCCTCCCGGATGGCCCAGAACACTTTTTCCGGGTCGGCCGGCAGCGAGCGCACCCGTCCCCCGCAGGCATTGGCGATGGCGTTCAGAATAGCCGGTGTAGCCGGGATATTGGGCATCTCCCCGATCCCTTTGGCCCCGTAGGGTCCGTGCGCATTCGGCATTTCCAGGATGATGGACGTGATCTCCGGGACGTCCAGGATCGTCGGGATCAGGTAATTCTGCAGGCTGAGGTTCTGGGGAACCCCGTTCTTCAGCACCACTTCCTCCATCAGGGCGTAGCCCAGGCCCATGGCCACCCCGCCTTCGATCTGGCCTTCTACGGACTGGGGATTGATGGCCTTGCCCACATCGAAGGCGGCCACGTAGCCGGTCACCTCCACTTCTCCGGTCTCCACGTCCACCACCACTTCGGCCATGTGGGTGGAGTAGGTATAAACAAAATAAGGATTACCCTGACCGGTTTCCGGATCCAGGGTAGCCGGCGGCGGCGTCCACCAACCCTGCCCGATCAGACGCTTGCCCCGGGACATGGCCCGGGCCGCCGCCTCCCGAAACAGCAGGACTCGTTCGGGATTTTCCCGATCACAAATCCGGCCTTCCCGGGCCTCCAGCCGGCCTACCGGGACCAGCAACATTTCCGAGGCCGCCTCCAGAATGGATTCTTTGACCTGCCGGGCCGCCAGGATGATGGCATTGCCCATCAGGGTCGTGGAACGGCTGCCCACCGTCGGTCCTGATTCCGGGACGATATGGGTGTCGGGCTGCACCAGACGGACCTGGTCCAGGGAAAGGCCCAACTCCTCGGCGCAGATCTGGGGAAGAACGGTATACGACCCCTGCCCCATTTCCGTAATGCCGGTAAACAGCAGCACCGAGCCGTCCTCATGCACATAGACATTGGCCCCGCAGCCGTCACCGGCGGTGCCGATGCTCGTCCGGTACCAGCCCATCCCGACGCCGATCCCCCGCCTTTTGGTCTTTTCGGTATCGATATAGCCGGTTTCCCGGGAACGTCTCTCCCAGTCAAATTCCCGGGCGCAGGCCTCCAGGGTCTCCCGGAGTCCGACGCTCTGGTCCAGGATTTGGCCGGTAGCCGTGGCCGAGCCCAGTTTAAAAGCGTTTTTTCGCCGAATCTCCAGGGGGTCCATCCCCAGTTCCAGGGCCAGTTCGTCCAGGATCTGTTCATGGGCGATATGGACCTGGGGAGCCCCGAAGCCCCGCATGGCCCCGCCGTAGGGATGGTTGGTATAGCACAAGTAGGCGTCCACGCTGACGTTGGGGATTTCATACGGTCCGGGCATCATGATCATGGAATGGATATGGGATCCGCCGGCCGGGGGGATCACCGGCCCCAGGCTGGCGTAAGCCCCCTGCTCGTCGTAGATGGTCCCGGCCAGGGCCGTTAAGGTCCCGTCTTTCCGGGCCCCCAGCTTGATGGTCATAATCATCGGGTGCCGTTTACAGGTTTGAATGGTTATCTCTTCCCGTTCCAGGGCCAGCCGCACCGGCCGCCCCGTATGCCGGGCCAGCACCGCCGCCCGGCAGCCGATGTCGATCGGGGAATCCTCTTTGCCGCCGAAGCCGCCGCCCATGGGCACCTGGCGGACGCGCACCTGATTGATCGGCAGCCCCAGGACGGCCGCCAGGTTCCGCCGGGTTGTAAAAGGGGCCTGCATGGGACCTTCCACCAGCATGGTTCCGTCGGCCTGGGGTACGGCCATGGTTACGTCCGGCTCGATATAGGCGTGCTCCAGGAAGGGCACCTGATAGGTCCGTTCGATGATGACTTCCGCTTCGCTCCAGCCCTTTTCCAGATCTCCTTTACGGAGTTTGTTTGAGGAGAGCAGGTTCCCCTTTTCATGAATCTTCGGGGCGTCATCCTTCAGGGCCTCACGGGGATCCAGCACGGCCGGCAGGGATTCATACTCTACCTCGATGAGTTCCAGGGCCTGATGTGCGATCCTCTCCGTTTCGGCCGCCACCAGGGCCACGGCGTCCCCGACATAGCGGACCTTGTCTCCGCAGATCACCGGCTGGTCGGGGATGATGGCCCCGAAGCCGTTCCTTCCGGGCACATCCCGGGCGGTCAGGACCGCCGCTACCCCGGGGAGCGCTTTCGCTTTTTCGGTCCGGATCGACCGGATCAAAGCGTGGGGAAGAGGACTTCGCAGAATTTTTCCGTGAAGAAACCCCGCCTGCCCGTAATCCGCCCCATACATTAATTTCCCGGTGACCTTGAGCCGGGCATCGGTCCGCTGAACGGATTGGCCGGCCACCGCCAATTCAGCCTGGGGAGTTTGCAGGAGCCGTTGAAAATCCAATCTTTCCCTGGTAAGAACCTGGACTTCTTTTTTACCTTCGTCTTGGTTGCGCATGCCTTCTACCCTTCGCTATCCCATCAAGGAATAGACCAGCTCTTATTCCGTGGTTCCGGCAGCCGCCTGAACCGCCTGGACGATCTTCTGATAGCCGGTGCAGCGGCAGAGGACCCCGGAAAGGGCCTTTCGGGTTTCCTCTTTGCCCGGATTCGGATTTCTGCTCAGCAAGGCTTTGGCGTTCAGAATCATTCCCGGGGTGCAAAACCCGCATTGAACGGCCCCGGCTTCAATAAAGGCCTGCTGGACCGGATCCAGGGAGCCGTCCGGCCGGGCCAGACCCTCGATAGTCGTTACGGACCGGCCGTGGACTTTCAGGGCCGGCAGGATGCAGGAATTCACCGGTTCGCTGTCCAGCAGGACCGTGCAGGCCCCGCATTCCCCCTCCCGGCAGCCGATCTTGGTGCCCTTCAGTCCCAAAACATCCCGGAGCAGGTCAACCAGCAGGGTGTCGGGGGATATCTTCAGGTTTACGACCCGGCCGTTTAATTGAAAATGGAGATCAAGGTTGCTCATGGAACCCCTCTATTTATACAATGGAAAAACCGGCCTGATCCAGGGCCCTCTGAATGGACCGGCGAACCAGGACCTGGATCATTTCCTGCCGGTAATCGCAGGACCCCCGCAACAGACTGTCCCGGGGACTGCATTCCTGGACCGCCGCCGCAGCCGCTTCCCGAATGACCTCCCGGGTAAGGGCGGCACCCGTCAGGCGGACCTCGGTCGACCGGGCCCGGTAGGGAGTCGGGGCCACCGGACCCAGGGCTACGGCGGTCTCGGCAAAACACTTTTTCTCCGGGTCCACTTTGACCACGGCCGCGGCCACCAGCATGGGCAGGGTCAGGGCTTTGCGTTTGCTCAAACGGATGTAGCTGCCTCCCTGGTTGGGCTGGAGTCCTTTAAAACGAATTCCCGTGAGTATTTCCCGGGCGCCGTCCAGCACGGTTTTTCCCAGGGAAAGAAAAAAATCGGTCAGCGGGACCATCCTTTCTCCGGTCTTGGAGGCCAGGATGACCGAGGCCTGCAGGGCCAGCAGCGGGATACTGGTATCGGCGGCCGGCCGGGCGCTGATCAGGTTACCGGCTACGGTGGCGATGTTCCGGATCTGGGGAGAGCCCACGGCAGCGGCGCCGTCGGCCAGCAGGCCGGCCTTTTCCCGGATCAAGGGGGAAGCGGCGGTCTGGGCGTGGGTGACCAGGGCCCCCAGGCGGATTTCCTCCCCTACCTGGGTGATGGTGTTCAGTCCCGGGAGGCGGCTGATGTCCACCAGGACCTCCGCCTCGATATCCCGCCGGCGCAGTCCGGGAATGATATCCGTTCCCCCGGCCAGGACCCGGGCCTTTCCCTGAAAGCGCTCCAGGAGTTCCAGGGCTTCCGGCAGAGACTCCGGGAGGTGGTAGGCCTTTACCGGGATATCGTGGGACCAATGCAGTTCTTTAAAGGCAGTTGCCATATCACCCTCTCAGGTTTGAAGAGATTTTCCGGCCCGGATCCCCTTTTCCCGGGGTCCCGGGGCTTCCGTCCGGCCGGTCCTTTCGGAGGTCTCGGCAATGGCCTCCTGCATCCGGCGGTTATGCCGCCGCATCACCTGCTCCGCCTGCAGCGGATTTCGCTTACCGAAGGCTTCTACCACTTGTTGATGATCGGAATACAGGTCGGGAAGAATGGGGGTAACGTCGCAGACCAAAGGACGGGACCGGCTTTTAATGATGTCCAGTTGTTCTTTGAGCATCCAGTTGCCGCAGGAATCATACATAAGCTGGTGAAACTTGAAATCCGAAACGGAATAAGCGAGCAGGTCTTTTTTCCGGATGATCGCCGCCTGTTCAGCCAGGATATGCTTCATCTGGCTGACCGTTTCCGGATCCATCTTTTGAGAGGCCAGGGCGGCGGCCAGTCCTTCCAGGACCTCGCGGACCTGGTAGAGGTCCTGGGCCATCTCCAGGGTCATTACCGCCATCCGGATCCCTTGATTGGGGAGATGGGTGACCAATCCTTCTTTCTCCAACTGCTTCATGGCCTGGTGGATGGGAGTCCGGCTGACGCCGAGTTCTTTGGACAACTGTTCCAGGTTGATCCATTTCCCCGAAGAGAAACGGTGCGAGGCGATCATGTCCCTTAAGGACCGATAGGCCTGTTCCTTCAGGGTAAGCCGTTGGAGTCTGGAATCGGACATGGGCAAGATTCTCTTAGGAGCAGCCTGCCTCGATATCCGATATAAGTCAACATAAATTTAATTTTTAGTAAAATTTTAATTAGATTTTCCAAAAATCAAGACAGGAGAAGACTTCCCGCTTGACCGTCCCGGTCACCGGCAGTCCCGGCCTGAAACCCCCTGCTTTCGGGAAAGGCCAACCTGTCCTATTATCCTGGCCATTTCCCCCGGACAGGCATCGGTTTTCAACTTGACTCTCCTTTTCCGCCTATTTTATACTCTCTTATTAAGGGTCTCAAAATAATAGTGACCACCAGGGACCGAAATAGAACGCTCGATAAGGAGAAGATCATGAAGGAAGACTGGCTGGCCAATGCCTATGAAGGGATGTCCCGACGGCAGTTTCTCGCGCGGATGAGCCTGGCGGGTTTCAGCCTCGCGGGCTTTGCGGCCGCAGCCGATCCGCTGGAGGGCGAAGTCATCACCACCCCCGCCCGGGGGCTTGTAGAGGGGGAAGGAAAAGTTCCCTGCGGCGATTTCCAGATCCCGATCTACGAGGCCCGTCCGGCAGCCCCCGGACGTTATCCGGTGGTGCTGGTAGTTCCCGAGATTTTTGGGATGCATGCCCACATCAAGGATGTCACCCGCCGATTTGCCCGGGAAGGCTTCCTGGGCATCACTTTTGAGCCTTATGCGCGGGAAGGCGGCGTCCTGCACCTTCCCGACATAGCATCCGTGCGCAAGGTAGCGGACCAGGTTCCTGACGCACAGGTCATGGGGGACATAGACGCCATCGTGGCTTATGCCAAGGGGCATCCGGCAGGGCAGGCGGATCGGATCGGCCTGACGGGTTTCTGCCGGGGAGGGATGTACACCCTGCTCTTCGCGGCCCACAGCCGCGAGCTGAAGGCCGCCGTCGCCTGGTACGGGCAACTCCGGCCCCCCAAAACGCCAGGTGTCCGTTCGGCCGGACCCCTCGATCTGACCGCACAATTTAAAGCGCCCATCCTCGGCCTTTATGGAGAGGCGGACCTGGGCATTCCTGCAACCGACGTCAGGGAAATGGAAGCGGCCCTCAAGGCCGCCGGCCGGACGGCGGAATTCGTCCTTTATCCGGGGGCGCCGCATGCTTTTTATGCGGATTACCGCCCCAGTTATCGGGCGGAAGCCGCCGGGGACGCCTGGCGACGCTGCCTGGCCTGGTTCAATAAATACCTGAAAGGGTAAAACAATAATTGCGCCGTGGTTAACCCGCCGTCAAGTTCTCACCGGGTTGGCGAAAGTGCTGGGTGGGGCTGTTTTGGCTTTTGTGCGCCATTGGATCGGGATGCCGGCAGTCCAAGCCCAGAATCCGCCAGCGTCCCGGATTTTTTTGCCCTCTGATTTCAACTTGACTCTCCTTTTCTCCCTATTTTATACTCTCGCCATCAAAACCAACCTCTGAATAAGATCGGGATCATCGGAACAGAGCGCAGCTTTTCCAAACATAAAAACAAAAAAGGAGGACCAAGCCATGAGTAATCCCACACTATTGGATCAGGCTTTTCAGACCATCATGAAGCGCATGGTGGAAACCGGCCAGGCCCCTTTCTACACGGAACTGGCTTCCGAACTCGGTCTTTCGGTGGAAGAAGGCAGAAAGACCCTCCACGATCTCTTCTCCTCCGGTATACCGGGATGGCTTTACCCCCGAAGCGACCTCATCGTTTCCTTTGCGCCTTTTAACAACCTGCCCACTCAGTACCGCATCACCATTGAAGGCCATCAGAAATGGTTCGGGCAGTGAGCCTTTGAATCGCTGGCGGTCTGCTGGCTCTTCCCCGGTAAGAAAGTGACCATAGATTTTCCCTGTCTCGATTGCGGCGAATCCCTCCGGGTCGTGCTTCAGGATGGCCGGATACTGAATGACCGGGAATCGGCGGGTTATATGACTTACGTCTCCGTGCCTTTCTGGAAATGGGTTGAGGATCCAAGCTATGCCTGAAGCACCATGAATCTCTTCCGGTCGGAAGAGCATGTGCGCAACTGGGCCTCCTATGTCGCAGGAACCGAGGAAGGGATAACGCCGCTGCCCGATATGCTAAAGCTTTTTTCCGGTCCCTATTTCAAACGGCGGATGGATGAGGACTATGTCTCCCATATCTTTGAATACGTCCGCGAGATGATCCCAACTATGAAAGAGATTAATAAGACGGGACCCTTCTGGAAGCGACCGAAATAGGTCGGCTTGGCACTGGCAAAGAAAGGAACAAACCGACGAAAGGATTCGATAGACTGGCTTTCCTGGATGCCCTGGCCCGGCCAGGCTGATAAGTAGAAATTTTGGGATAGTGATGGAAATTAACCTGATCTAATTTAGAATGGTTCATCTTATGTCTTTACCATTCAATCCTTAAAAGCCGCCTGGTGGAATGGGAGCGGTGAGAGTTCAAAAAGGAGGGAAACTCGAAAGCGGTTCCTAATGCCCTCTCGCCTTGCCCAACGATTTCCATAATTATGGTGAGTGAGGAAAAGAATGCTGAAAACTTGCTGATTATAGAATCAAAGGAAATTGGAATGGCCGAGATCATAGATCAGGCCTTTAGGGATTGTGATTGACCATGTCACCCTCTTACGATGTCATCATTATCGGTACCGGGCCTGCGGGGATATTCGCCGCCCTGGAGCTTATTAAGAATCCCCGCCTGAAAATCCTCATGATCGAGAAAGGCAGCGACATCAAGGCCAGAAGTTGTCCCATAGCCGGGACGTCCGTTGCCTGTGTCCAGTGCGACCTCTGCAGCATCCTCTGCGGCTGGGGAGGGGCTGGGGCCTATAGCGATGGGAAACTCACCCTGACCTCGGAATTCGGGGGATGGCTTAAAGAGTATCTTTCCGAGGAAGATCTGGCCGCTCTGATCGAATATGTGGATTCGGTTTACCGCTTTTTCGGGGCCGGAGGAGATATTCACGGCCAGGACAAAGAGGGTCTGGCCCGTCTGAAGAAAAAAGCCGCCGGGTATAACCTGGAGCTTATTCCGGCATTGATACGGCATATCGGCACAGAGGTCTGCGGAGAAGTGTTGCGCAAAATCCGAGACACGCTGGAGGGCAAGGTTGAGCTGGTATTCGATTCGCCGGTACAGCAGATCCGGACCGTCGACGGCTTTGTTTCCGGGGTCATGACCGAAGACGGGCGGACCTTTGAGTCCCGGTTTGTTATCACCGCCGTTGGCCGGGAAGGGTCGACCTGGCTTTCCGGAGAAGCCAAACGGTTGGACCTTTCGGTCCAGAAGAATCCGGTTGATATCGGGGTCAGGGTTGAACTTCCGGCAGCTATTCTGAAAGATATAACCGATGTGGCCTATGAGGGAAAGTTCATCTATTTCTCAAAAAAATTTCACGACAAAATCAGAACTTTCTGCATGAATCCCTATGGAGAGGTGGTCAAGGAATACAGCGAAGGCATATTCAGCGTCAACGGGCACAGCTACAAAAACAAAAAGACGGAAAATACGAACTTCGCCCTCCTGGTGAGTACCGATTTCACCAGACCCTTTAATGATCCTATATCCTATGGGAAAACCATCGCCGGCCTGGCCAACCTGCTCGGCGGGGGTGTCATCGTCCAACGGCTCGGGGATCTGAAGATGGGCAGACGGTCAACACCGGAGAGAATAGCCGAAGGCTCTGTGCGCCCCACCCTGGAAGACGCCACACCCGGAGACCTGAGCTTCGTGCTGCCCTACCGGCATCTCAGCAACCTTATGGAGATGCTCGAGGTGCTCGATAACGTGGCCCCCGGGGTGAACTCGGGTGATACGCTCCTTTACGGCGTAGAAGTCAAGTTCTACTCCATGAAGCTCAAGCTCACCCCTGGCCTTGAGACGGAAGTCAGGAATCTTTTCGCCGTCGGGGACGGTGCGGGAGTAACCCGCGGGTTGATCCAAGCCTCGATTTCAGGAGTCGTGGCGGCGCGTGAGGTTTTAAAAAGCGGCCAGGAGTAACCTGCGACGTCTCCTACCGGGGGGAAGGGTTGAGGGATATATCATGTAAAAGGGGACGTTCGTTCCGAAAGTGCAGAAAAAATTAGCATGGGGACTGGGACGTCCTTAAATTCCGGGAATTAAATTGATATGGCCCGCATGCACCCCGAGGATATCGAAGGGCTGGAAAGCCCCACTGAGGGCGAACGGAAGGTCTTTCCTTTCCTGCGGTAGGCGGCCCGGCCGGACCAGGATTTTATCGGCTGGTATGCGCCTGCCCTCGAAGTAGAGGGGAAAGAGCCCGACTTCGTCCCCTTCGGTAGACTTCCCCGATATAAAAAAAAGAAAAGGTCAAAAGAAAAAATTTTTTTAAATGGCTCTTTCGGGCCCTTTTTTATTCCCGGAGACTCCTATGAAACGGGTATTGACAATCATCCTGATTTTTTTGATGCCCACCCTCGGATTTCCCTAATAAATAATGTTTGCAAAAAGGATTATTATATGATCCAATCTGCAAAGATTACTTTGAGCAGGTTTTTGGATAATGGCCAAGGGGAAATCACAATATACCGATTTGCCAAGCTGGGTAGATGCCCGGCAGACTCAGGGTCTCTATTTCTTTACCAGGGAGGAGGCCCTGAAGGCCATAGGGTTCAGCGAGGATGCCTTTAAACAATCGGCGGCCCGGTTGGCCAAGAAGGGTAGAATCGTCCGGGTCCGTGGAGGCTTTTTCGTTATCGTTCCTTTGGAGTATGCCGCCACTGGCATGGTTCCCCCGGAATGGTTTGTTGGTGACCTGATGGAATATATCGGGCAACCTTTCTATGTGGGTTTGCTCAGTGCCGCGGTTTTCCATGGAGCGGCCCACCAGCAACCGCAGCAGTTCCAGGTAGTGACCACCGGACCTTTACGAGAGATCCGGATAAAAAGTCAGTCGATGCGATTTTTCGTGAAGACTGGGTTCGAGAAAACCCCCAGGACTCAATTCAAGGTCCAGACCGGGTTCATTCCTGTTTCCACACCTGAGGTTACTGTCTTTGATCTGCTGCGTTATGCCAGATCAATCGGAGGTCTTGACCGGATTTATACTGTGCTCCAGGAGTTGGGTGAAAAAATGGACCCTTCTAATCTCGTGGCCGCGGCCAAAGCGGATGGAAATCTGACCTATGCCCAGCGGGCCGGATGGTTATTGGAAAAGGCCGGTTTTTCGAAGGCTGTTGAAAAATTGGCCGACTGGTTGGTGAAAAAACATCCGGTTCTGGTCAAGCTGGATCCTGGTGTGAATATGAAGGATGCCCCAAGGGATAATCGTTGGGGTATTATAGCCAACACCACCGTGGAGGGGGACCTGTGATCCCCAAAGCACATATCGTGGCCTGGCGGCAGGTGGCGCCCTGGGTGTCCGATGCCCAGGTGGAACAGGATCTGATCATGAGCCGGGCCTTGGTTTGCATCTTTCAAAATTCAACATTAGCCCCCAGCCTGGCCTTCCGGGGTGGGACGGCCCTGCACAAACTTCATTTCAAGAAGGCCAGGAGGTATTCCGAGGACATCGATCTGGTTCAGATTACTCCCGGTCCCATAGGGCCGGTCCTGGACGCCCTGAGGGGTGTATTGAACTCCTTCCTCGGGGAACCAAAAAGAAAGCTGGCGGAAGGGACGGTTACCTTAACCTATCGGATGGACTCGGAAGGCCCGCCAGTCATACCGATGCGTCTTAAAATCGAAATCAATACCCGAGAGCACTTTTCTGTCATGGGGTTCGAGCACCGGCCCTATGAGGTCCGATCCCGCTGGTTTCAGGGGTCCTGCCGGATTACCACCTTCTCTCTCGAGGAATTGCTCGGCACCAAAGTGCGGGCCCTCTACCAGAGACGTAAGGGGCGGGATCTTTTCGACCTGTGGCTGGGATTGACAGAGGGAAAGGCCAAGGCCGCGACGGTCGTTGAAATTTTCAAGGAGTATATGAAGGCCCAGGGTTTTAAGGTTAGACAGGAAGATTACGAAAAAAATATTTTGGAGAAACTAAACCACCGTGGGTTTATCAGCGATTTGAAACCTCTGCTTCCTGTCGATCTGAATTATAACATTCAGGAAGCCTTTGGGTTAATGAGGAGGGAACTTGTCTTAAAAATATAAGTTAAATGACCCCCGGCAAAGCCGGGGGCTTATCTTTGTTAGCCCCCCAAGGGGGCCGTTTCATGAGTCCCATGAAGGGGACATACTTCATATTCAGACTTGGGAAGGTGGAGACGCCCATCTTTCTTTGTTTGTTCAGGAGTATATTTCTTAACGATTTTTATTCCTAACCAATGGACATTTCCAGAATATTTAAACTCTTAAAAGATTTTTGGTTTAATCTCCGAGTGCAAAATTCAGCGATTTATATTGGTGGTTTTTACTATTCTATTGCCTCACACGGTCAAACCTTTCGGAGTCCCCCGGCAAAGCCGGGGGTTTACCTGTTAGAAATTAAGATGCTCGGGCATGCCCCTTGCTTTTGAGGGCAAGGGTCCCGCCCTCGCTGGTCCCTGACGCCCTGACCCCGCTTTGAGCAGGGACCGGGCGACAGGGGACTGGCGGTGGTCGCTGGTCGCCGCCTCGGGAAGCAAAGGCCACGCCAGAAAAACATCTGTCACGGCCTTTGCATCCCTCGGAGAGATCGGCTACCTTCTGAGGTCAGGGTGCTTGAATTAGATGAATTAAAATAGCCCGCATGCACCCTGAGGATATCGAAGGACTGGAAGGCCCCATCGAGGGCGAAAGGAAGGTCTTTCGTTTCCTCCGGGAAGCGTCCCGGCCGGACCAGGATTTTATCGGTTGGTATGAGCCTGCCATCGGGGGAAAAGGTAAAGAACCCGACTTCGTCCTTTTCAGCAAACAGCAGGGCCTGCTGGTCCTTGAAGTCAAGGACTGGCTGATCGATCAGATCGAGGAGGCCGGCCCCCGGACCTTCGACCTGAATGGAAGGCATGAGATTCCCTTTGAATTGGGTCATAAATAGATGTATGATGTTTTAAAGATTAAATGAAATGGAGGTTGAGGCATGAAGGGTAAGGCTAAACGGAATGCTCCTGGGATTGTTCTCAGAGAGGGTAAACCCTCAGCCGTGATCCTTGACATTGATGACTATCGAGAAATGTTGGAACGTTTGGAGAACCTCGATGATTTAACTATGCTCAAAGAAATGAGGAAGAAGCCCCTTAAATTCAGAAAGTTAGAAGACTTCTTAACGGAGTATCAGCCCGGTGTATGAAGTCTATATCGAGCGATCTGCGGAGAATGATCTCAAGAGTCTGACAACATCCATCTTCCACCGTATCATCCCCCATATTGAAAACCTTGGCTGGAAACCCAAGACCTTCCGGGTGCATTAAAATTACCGGTTCCAGAAGCGATTGGCGCATTAGAATCGGCGACTATCGTATCATTTATGAAATCGACGAGGAGGCAAAGGCTGTGAGGATTATGCGAGTGCGCCATCGCCGGGAGGTATATCGAAGATAAAAATAAGTTGGGAGGCACCGGAGGGGCGTAGTTGCGGAGTGAACTTATTATCTTTGAAAAACCTGCTCTTGGAGAAGAGGTAAAGGGACGGTGACCTGGGGAATGCCGTCACGCATCTCCAAACACCATATTCAGGATAAGGGGCGATAACGGCTTCCAGATGGACACCAGACGAAAAAAGGGCTGCAGCCGAACGCTGCAACCCTTTGAATTCTTTGGTAGCGGGGCCAGGATTTGAACCTGGGACCTTCGGGTTATGAGCCCGACGAGCTACCGGACTGCTCCACCCCGCGATAAGAACCCTTATAATAACTTTTTTTACTCCTTTGTCAACTTTTTTATTTTTTCTATCCCGGCCGGGTTACCGGTTTAGGCCGGGGCGCCTTATCAGACTTTTTGACCTTGCCCAGGCCGCCTGGGCAAGCCGACCATCACGGTGGTCCCCTGGGCCAAGACACTTCGGACTTCCAGGGTCCCGCCGTGGGCCTGGACCATTTTCCGGGTAATGGCCAATCCCAGCCCCACCCCTTTTTCCTTGGTGGTATAGTAATAGGCAAAAATCTTTTTCAGATCTTCCGGGGCAATTCCCCGGCCGCTGTCCCGAATGATGAGTTCGATCTTATTATCCTCTTTGGGTCGGACCGAAACTGAAATCTCCCCCCTTCCGGCATGGCCTCCAGGGCATTATTAAATATATTCAAGAAGGCCTGGGTAAGCTGAAAACGGTCGCAAAAAATCAGCGGCAGGTCGGGACTCCAGGTTTTGGAGAGACGAATCTTTTTCAGCCGCAACTCCTCGGCCAAGACCTCCAGGACATAATCCAGGATGGCGGTCAGGGATTGTTCCTCCAACCTGGAGGCTAAGGGCCTGGCCACCATAAGGAATTGGCCGATAATCTGATTGACCCGGCTGATCTCATCGCGGACAATCCGGGTAAAGCGTTCATATTCCTGTTGCGCCTCTGGTTCAGGCCAGTGAAACTCCTGCTGCAGCCGCTGGACGACCAGGCTGATGGCATTGAGGGGGTTTTTTATTTCATGGGCTACCCCGGCTGCCAGTTGCCCCATGGCCGAGAGTTCCTCCTTGAGCCGGATCTGCTCCTCCATCTCCTTCATTTTCCGGAAATGACGTCCCTGGAGATGGAAAATAAAATAAAGACTCAGGATCCCCAGCCCGATCAGGACCAGACTCATCAAGAGAATGTTCCTCCCCGCCTGATGCAGGATGGGGTTCACCTCTTTTAAGGAAAGTCCCAGCCGAATCCGGCCGATGGCTCTCCCGGCCGGAGCAAAAGGCCTGAGGATCTCGAGAACTTCCTGATCCTTGAATCCGATCCAATAGAGGTCTTGTCCCTTGGCGCCGACCTCTTTCTTAAAATTTTCCCGGCCGGGCCTGAAGGAAAATTCGCCGGCCGTTTGAGCGATAAATTGCCCGTCCGGTCCCTCCACAGTAATATAGGCGATATTCCCTTTTCCTGAAAATTCTTCCAGAAACCCCTGGATGATGATCTGCCTGGTCAGAAAGCGGTATTCATCGGGAGAAACTGAAATCAGGATAATGCCCGGTCCAAACCTTCTGGCCACGGCCACGGCCAGAGGGGTCGATTCCCGCCAAGTCCCCTCCCCTCTCAAAACCGCCAGCCGTGTTTTCCCAATCAGGACCTCCTGGAAAAAGGGAGGCTCTTTTTTTAAATTTTCAGGCAACTGCCGCCGGATCGGGTCGGATGATCCCCCGGATAGAAAATAAATGTGCTTTAAACCCATGGTTTCGGAAGGTGCCTTGGAGGCCTTTCCCCCAGAACGTTGAGCTGCTTCCTGGTCCAGCCTCAAGGCCAGGCTGACTAACCGTTCGATGAGCAGGTCTTCGATACTCAAACTATCTTCCGTACTTTCGATAATCCCCGAGCCCGGGGAATAGGAGCGGGCCTGCTCCAGAGAAGACATGAGGTTGGCGGAATTGGTTTCTATCCCTTTTATGATAATCCGGCCTTCGGTTTCCAGAACCCTGAACAATTGGCTTCGGGTGCGCTGGATCTCAACATAGCCGTTGACCAAAACGATCAGGATCAGGACGGATAGGACCAAAAACAGATAGAGGGGATAACTGAGAGGAGCTTTTCCGAAAAAACGGGAGGGGAATGCCATTACCGGCCGCAGGTCAGGGTTGCGGGGTCTGAAGTTCCGTCGGCGATTTGGTCGGTGCTCTTCCATGACCCATCCCCTTGCGCATTCCCGGGCCGGGACCCATTCCAAATCGACCGTGGAAGCCCAAATCCGCTCCCGGGGGCAGGTTTTCCTGCTGTTCCGGGCTCAAGACTTTTAGGGCTTCCTGCTGATAAAAGAGGGATCTTTCCCGGATTTGAAGCATCAGGGTCTGCATTTCCCGGCGCAACGGATCCCCTTGTTGACCCTTATATTCCTCCGGAGAAAGGGTCCTTAATTCCAGGCGTTTGATGGACATCTGTTTCCGCAACAGGCCCATTTCCTGAAGAAACCGGCTCCTTAGTTCCTGGATCGTTCTGGTCTGTTCGGGAAGGAGATTTAATTTGTCGGCCCAGGAATCAGAGGGCTGTTCGGGAGAAAAGCCCTCTACCAGGGAGCAGGACCAAAGAAGGCAAAGGGCCAGGCCTAATAACAGGCCGGCCGGGAATGGCCGCAAGGAGCGCCCCTTCCTAAACCCCCGCCGGTTTGGCTGCTGCCGTCTTTGGCTGAAAAAGGTTGAAAGCAGAATCGGATTACTCCTGATAATCCTGCCGAACAAATGGGGCCCGGGTTAACCCAGCCTCTCCTGGGCCAGGTGATAGAGGCGGATGTATTCCCGGGCCGAGGCCTCCCAGGAAAAATCCGCGGCCATGCCATTGCGCATCAATTGCTCCCAGTGCACCCGGTTTTGGTAGACGGTCAGGGCCTCGGAAATGGCCGTCCATAGTTCGCCGGGCTGGTACTGGTTGAATTTGAATCCTGTCCCCAGGCCGGTATAGCCGTCAAAGGGAATAATGGTGTCGTCCAGACCGCCGGTGGCCCGAACCACCGGGATGGTGCCGTACTTCAGGCTGTAGATCTGATTTAAGCCGCAGGGTTCGTAGCGGGAAGGCATCAGGAACATATCGCTGCCAGCCTCGATTTTATGGGCCAGGGCATTATCGAAGCCCAATCGGACCCCGAGTTTCCGGGGATGGCGTTCCGCCAATTCCGAAAAGAGGCGATGGTATTTTTCTTCTCCGGTTCCCAGGACCACCAGGGTGACCTCTTCCTGAAGCAGTTGATCCTTGATCGCCGCCAGGAGATCAAACCCTTTTTGATCCGCCAGGCGGGAGATGACTCCTAAGAGGGGAAAATCCAGCCGGTCTTCGGGGAGATTAAACTGGCTGAGCAGGTCTTTTTTGCAGGCCTTTTTGCCGGATAGGTCCTGCCGATTGTAATGGGCCGCCAAATAGGGATCCGTTTCCGGGTTCCAGACCTCATAGTCCACCCCGTTTACGATGCCGAAGAGGTCGTCCTTCCGGTAACGGAGAATCCCCTCGAGACCACATCCGTATTCTTCGGTTTGGATCTCCTGGCCGTATTTTCGACTGACCGTATTGATAATCTGGCTGTAGACGATGCCCGACTTCAACAGATTGGCTTCTCCCCAGAACTCCAACCCCGCGGGGCTGAAGCATTCCCAGGGCAGACCCGCCAGTTCCATAATTTCCCTGGGGAAGGTTCCCTGGTAGGCGATGTTGTGGATGGTAAAAATAGAAGCCGTCTTTTTCCAGAAGGGTTCCCCCTGGCGGCGGAAATGGAGATAGGCCGGGATCAGTCCGGTCTGCCAGTCATGGCCGTGGATGATGTCCGGTTGAAAGCCCAGGGTCTGGGCCAGGGCCAGGGTGCCTTGGCTGAAATAGACGAATCGCTGGTCATTATCGAAATAGTCCCCTTTGGGGGTGCCGTAGAGATTTATCCGGTCGTAGAACTCGTCCCGTTCAATCAAATAAATGGGCAGGTCTTCCTCCACTTCGCCCTGATAAATATCAGCCGGGATCCGGCGATTTCCCAGGGGGATGGGCAGATCCTCCAAGACCTTCTTTAAGGGGAACTTGCCCTGGCGAACCAGGTGATAGAGCGGCATGACCACCCGGACATCACAGCCCAATTTTTTTAAAGCCTTGGGCAAAGAACCGGCTACGTCGGCCAACCCGCCGGTCTTGGCAAAGGGAACCACCTCAGGGGAAACAAAAAGAACTTTCAGTTGTTCCATGACGGACACCTTTCATTTCATGATTAAATTGGGGAGCCAGAGGGCGATTTGAGGAAAGAACAGAAAAATAAAAAGACATATATACATACCCACTATAAAGGGATATATCCCCTTGTAAATGGTTCCAATCGGCACTTTGGTAACACCGGCCACTACGAAGACATTGATGGCCATGGGAGGCAGAATAATCCCGATCATGGTTATGACGCAGACAATGACCCCGAACCAGACCGGATCATAGCCCAATTTCATGACCAAGGGGAGAAAAATAGGGGTGGCCAGGATAAGAAAGGCCAGGTCTTCGATGAAGGATCCCCCAATCAGGTAAATGGCAAAGATGATGATCATAATGATATTGCGATCCAATGGGAGGGTGCCGAGCCATTCAGCCACGAGATAAGGGGTGCGGGTCACGGCAAAAAAATGACCCAAGATAGTAGCCCCGGCAATGAGGGTAATGACCATGCAGGCAATGCGCAGGGTGTCGCTAAGGGCCTTGGTGAATTTTTTCAGACTCATATCTCTTTTGAGGAGGGTCAGCACCAGGACGGCAAAGGTCCCGACGCTGCCCGCCTCGGTAGGCGTGAAGAATCCTTTCATTAGACCCCCGACTACTAAAATAAAAATTACCAGGACCCATAATACCGGCGGCAAGGATCTGATCCGTTCGCCCCAGGTAGATCTTATCCCCTTAGGTCCCATCTTGGGATTAATTTTACACCAGCCAAATAAGGTGATTACAAAAGAAAGGGCAATAATAAGTCCCGGGATGATCCCGGCCAGGAACAATTTGCCGATGGAGGTCTCGGTCAGGATGCCATAGACTATCAAGGTCACGCTGGGTGGAATCAATACCCCCAGGGTGCCCACGGTGGCCACGGTGCCGCAGGAAAGCCGCTTGTCATAGCCGTAACGGTCCATTTCCGGAACGGCGATGGTGGCAAAGGTGGCGGCTGTAGCCGGAGAGGAGCCGCAGATGGCCTTGAAGGCTGTAGCCGCAGCGACCGTGCCGATCGCCAACCCTCCGGGGATGTGTCCCATAAATTTATAGGCCGAGTCATAGAGATTACGGGCTACCCCGCCGCTGGCGCCCACCTGGCCCATGAGGACAAATAGGGGAATGACCGTAAATCCATAGGAAGAAAAGACCTGAAAGATATCTTTGGCCACCAGGTTCAGGGCCGCCGGGACGTTGACAATGGCCGCAAAACCTATAAAACCGGCCAAAGCCATGGCAAAGCCAATCTCCAAACCCAAGGCGAATAGGACGAAAGGAAAATGACCGTCAACCAGTACGACCATTTCGAAACTCATGATTAGCCTCCTTCTTCTTGATCAGGTCGGCAATAGGACCAGACATTCGATCAGACAGCAGATGGCCACACCATAGGCTACCGGATATTCCGGTATATTTAGGGTCAGACGAAACTTGGCCCGTCTGTCGAAATCATTTCCCATTTTGACAAAGGTTCCAGCCGATGATATAAAAGGTTACAATGGCCAACAGGCGGGTAGACAAATGAAAAGACTTCTGCCCTCTGAAGGACAAGCCGTCCGGTTAAAAAATCCATCAGGACATGACCCCGGTCGATGGTCGTCTGGGGGATGGCGAACCCAATCACGATGGCACCCAGCAGAGATACGATCTCGTACGTTCCTAAGATGGGCATCTTCAAGTAACGGAGAAAGACATCGGCCACGGTCAAGAACATGATGCCTGTCAAGGCCGCCCCGGCAATCCAATACATAAACCGCGAAAGTCCTTTAATAATGACATTAAATGTGCTCATCAGATGCTCCAGGGTATTTCTTCAGGTATAACCGTTGCCCCTCTAACATCCAGAGGGGCAACGGTCCTTGATTGTCCTGCCGTATATATGTTGTTTTAAAGACTATTAATTTTTCTTCAACCAGTCCTGACAGAACTTGAGGGCCTCTTCGCCCGGCAGCCCCTTGGCCTTCATGGCTACCACATATTCGTCCAGTATGGGGAAAACCAGTTTGGCCCAACGCTCATCTTCCGCCTTGGACAGGGTGATAATTTGGTTTCCCTTGGACTTGGTGTATTCCATTCCTTCCTTGTCGACGTATTCCCAGGACCGGGCGCTCTTTTCAATCCATTCAGCATTGATTTTTTCGATGGTCGCCTGGACATCCTTGGGCAGGGCATTCCATTTCTGTTTATTCATGACTACAAAAAAACCTATCGAATAGGCCGAACCATAGTTCAGGGTGTGGTATTTGATCACCTCGGCGAATTTCCAGCCTTTGGCGGTTTCAATGGGGGACATGACCCCGTCTACGACTCCTTTCTGCAGGGCGTCATAGGTCTCTGTCTGGGGCATGGCCACCGGCGTTGCGCCCAGGTGGCTGACGATCTTGGAACTGGTCCCGGTGCAACGGATTTTCATCCCCTTCAAATCCTCAAGTTTGTTCACCGGTTTTTTGTTGGTGTTCAGGATCCCCGGGCCGTGGCCCATCAGGTACATGACCTTGGTATCATCCAGTTCTTTGGGCTGAAACTTGTTATAGAAGGCATTGATCAATCGGGTGACCTGCGCCCCGCTTTTATAGCCCAAGGGCATGTCGATTACTTCCATCAAGGGGAATCGGCCGGCGGTATAGCTGAGGACGGACATGCCGACATCGGAAATGCCCTTGACCACACCGTCGTAGCACTGGTTGGCCGGGGTCAGGGTGCCCCCGGGGAACACGGTGACCTTGACCGCCCCGTTGGTCCTTTTTTCAACCTCCTTGCTCCATTCAACGGCTAAAATGGCTTGAGCGTGGGGAGCGGGGAAAAAGGTAGAATAAGTGAGATCAACGGCCTGAACCCTTCCCGTTGAAACGAAAATAAATGAAAACATCACACAAACACCCACCAATAACACTAATCCCTTTTTAAACATGTCTTACCTCCTTTGGAGTCCTTTTATGAACTGAGCAGATGATACAGATTGTGAACGTTGAACATTCTTTAGAAAATCTTTGGCCGTCCACCTCCTTCCAATCCTGACATTAAGCCCTTTATGGTTTTATTTTCATTTTATTGTGATGGACACGCAAAAAGTCACTAAAGCCGTCACCCCGGCGGAAGCCGGGAACCAGACCAAAGAACCTGGATTCCGACTTTCGTCGGAATGACCAAAAGGAGCGGTTTTTGACTTTTTGCGTCCATCTAATTGAAGCATTTCCTGATGTTTTTTAAATCCCTCCCGACCTCCCTTTACCAAAGGAAGGAGAAACCTCCTCCTTATGAAAAGGAGGATTGAGGGGGAATTGTCAAACTCCGGGAGTCCCCGGCAAAGCCGGGGGGTTACCTTAAAGAAATCAATAGTTATAATTTAATCATTTTATAGTTAAATTATAATTACTTAGTATAATTTTTTTAAAGAAAATCTGTCAAGGAAAAAAACGATCTGGGGTGGTTAACCGGTTCATTCCCCTATCTTTATTTCAACTCGGCCCAATTCCGGCCTGTGGAGAGATTGACCTTCAAAGGAACCCGGAGCGTCATGACCGATTCCATGTGGTGTTTGACCAGTTTTTTCAGGGCCTCGATTTCCTTTTCGGGCGTCTCGAATACCAGTTCGTCATGGACCTGAAGGATCATGCGCGCCTTTAGCTTCTGATTTTTCATTTCCTGATTGATAACGATCATGGCCATTTTAATCAAGTCGGCGGCGCTGCCCTGGATAGGGGTATTGACGGCCGTCCGCTCGGCAAACTGTCGCACCACCCGATTGGAGCTGTTTATCTCTTCCATATGGCGCCGGCGATTGAAGAGGGTGGTAACAATCCTGGTTCGACGGGCCTCTTCCAGGGTCTGGTCAATGTATTTTTTAACGCCCTGGTACTGTAAAAAATAATGATCAATCAGGGTCTGGGCCTCCCGGACAGCGATACCCAATTCCTTGGAAAGCCCGAAGGCGCTCATACCGTAGATGATCCCGAAATTGATCACCTTGGCCTGGCTGCGCATTTCGGAAGGTACCTCTTCGGGAGCAACATGAAAAATATCGGCGGCCGTGCGGCGGTGGATATCCTGACCGGTTTGAAAAGCCTCCATCAGGTTGGCATCCTGGCTGTAATGGGCCAGAATGCGCAGCTCGATCTGAGAATAGTCCGCTGACAGCATCATCCAGCCCGGTTCGGGAACAAAGGCCTGGCGGAGCCTCCGGCCTTCCTCGGTTCGAACCGGTATATTCTGCAGATTGGGTTCGCTGCTGCTTAATCGGCCGGTAGCGGTAATGGTCTGGTTGAATGAGGTATGCAGCCGTCCCGTCTGGGGATGAACCAGTTTGGGCAGGGCATCCACATAGGTGGATTTAAGTTTGCTGAGGCTGCGGAAATTCCAGATTTCCGCAGCGATCGGATAATGAACGGCCAGTTCCCGGAGCACCTCGGCGTCGGTGGAGCTGTGGCTTTTCCCTTTGGTTTTCTTGGCCGCTGGCAGTTGGAGTTTTTCAAAAAGGATGCGGCTTAACTGCTGCGGGGAATTGATATTAAAAGGCTCCCCGGCCAAGTGATAAATCTGTTCCTCCAGGCCGGATAGTTTGATCTCCAGTTCCCTGGAAAAAAGGGCCAGGGCCTGGGAATCAATCCGTACCCCCTGCATCTCCATCTCCGCCAGGACCGGGATTAAGGGCATCTCCATCCCATAAAACAAGTCTTCCAGTCCTTCGGTTTTAAGGATGGCCTCCAGGCGGTTGGCGCAGGCCAGGGCCGCTTCGGCATCTTCAGCGGCGTAGATTACGGCCTGGTCCACTTCCACCTCGCTGAATTTTTTGGCCTTGGAACCGGTTCCGACCACTTCTTTGAAGCTGATCAGTTTCCGGCTCAGAAAATCCAGGGCGATCTGATTCAGGTTATGGGTTCGACGGGAGGGATTCAGGAGATAAGAGGCGATCATGGTATCAAAGGCCAGGCCCCGGTAGGGAAGACCGTAGCGCTTCAGTATAACCCATTCGTATTTGATGTTCTGGCCGATCTTCCTGATTCCGGGATCTTCCAGGACCGTCTCCAGGGAGTGCAAGACCTCAGCCAGGGGCAACTGCTCTGGGGCCCCGATATACCTATGCCCCACAGGGACATAGACAGCCGATCCCTCTTCATAGCTCAAAGCGACCCCCACAATCTCGGCCCACATCGGGTCCGGGGAGGTAGTTTCCAGGTCCAGGGAAACCCGGCCGCGCTTTCTTATTCGTGTTAAAATGGCGGCCAGTTCTTCACGATCAGTAACCATCCGGAAATCCAGTCCCATGGTTTCAACCGTCTGGATCTCTCCTAATTCATCCAGGAATTTTTTGAATTCCAATTCCTGAAAGAGTTCTTTTAAGCGGACCTCATTTTCAGGCCGGACCTTCAGTTCATTTACCGTGAGGTCGAGGGGGACCTGCTTATCCAGGGTGACCAGTTCCCGGGAAAGGAGGGCCTGTTCTTTATAACAGCTTAATTTTTCCTTTAATTTAGCTGGAGAAACCGATTCCAGCTGCTCGAGGAGTTTTTCCAGAGAGCCATAGGTTTGGATCAATTTGCTGGCTGTTTTTTCCCCGATACCGGGCACCCCCGGTACATTATCGCTGCTGTCCCCGGCCAACCCCATAATATCAATGAGTTTGGAGGGTGAGGTGCCGAACCGGGCCTTAACGGACTCCAGGTCGAAAACCTGGTCCTTCATGGTATCCCACATACTGGTGCGGGTCGAAATCAACTGCATTAAGTCTTTGTCCCCGGAGATAATGACGATTTCAAAGCCTCCGGCTTCCCCTTCTTCCGTCAGAGTGGCAATGATGTCATCGGCTTCGAAGCCGGTTTTCTCCAAAACCGCAAGGCCATAGGATTGGCTGATCGCTTTGATGTAGGGCAACTGGGCTATCAGACCTTCCGGGACCGGAGGCCGATGGGCTTTATACTCGCGATAGCGTTCATGCCTGAAGGTCGGTCCTTTGGTGTCGAAAACCACAGCCATAAACTCGGGTTTTTCCTGGTCCAGGAGCTTGCGGACCATCTGGGTAAAGCCGAAAACAGCCTGGGTGGGCAGGCCTTTGGAATTCGACAGGTGTCCCAGGGCAAAAAAGGCCCGGTAAACATAGGAACTGCCGTCAATGAGATAAAGCCGGGGATGAGGCATCGGGGTCCCTTTCTAAATTAGAGCCGGTTCGAAGAATTACTATAGACAAATGATCGTAAAAGATATAATATAAAGATTTTTATAGCTAATTTAGCTAAAGGGACCTCCTCATGACCATTCCGGCCTTAAAAGGGTTTAAAGATATCCTCCCCGGTGAAACGGAAAAATGGGCTTTTATTGAAAAGACGGCCCGAAGAATCTTTCAGATCTACTGTTATGCTGAAATCAAGACGCCCATCCTGGAAAAAACCGAGTTGTTTGCCAGGACGATCGGATCCTTTACCGACATCGTCGAAAAGGAAATGTACACCTTTACGGATCGGAACGGCGACTCGGTAACCCTGCGCCCGGAAGCCACGGCTTCCATTTTAAGGGCCTTTATCGAACACCATCTCGAAGGGCAGCAGCCCGTCCAGCGCCTTTTTTCTTTAGGACCCATGTTCCGCCATGAACGCCCGCAAAAAGGGCGGCTGCGCCAGTTTCACCAGATCAACGCCGAGTGCATCGGTTCCGGGCGTCCCCAGGTCGATGCCGAGACCATTGCCCTGCTGACCCAACTCCTGATGAATCTCGGCTTAACCCAATTTCGTTTACGCATCAATTCCCTGGGCTGTCCGGACTGCCGCCCTTCCTTTTCTTCGGCTATCCAGGATTTTCTGGAAGGGAAAAAATGGGCCCTATGCCCGGACTGCCAAAGACGTCTGCTGACCAACCCCTTGCGGGTTATGGACTGCAAAGTGGAACGGTGCCAGGAAGAGCTGACTGAAGCCCCGACCATATTATCGTTTAACTGTCCGGATTGTCAAAACCATTTCGATCAGGTCCGGGAACTCTTATCCGGGCTGGCGGTTGAAATTTCCGTTGACCCCAGGCTGGTCCGGGGATTGGATTATTACTGCCGGACCACCTTTGAGGTAACCGCCGCCCATCTTGGGGCCCAGGATGCCGTTGCCGGCGGAGGGCGTTATGACGGGCTCCTGAAAAACCTGGGGGGGCCCGACCTGCCGGCCATCGGCTTTGCCATCGGGTTGGAACGGCTGGCCCTTCTATTGCCTTCTCCCGCGGCGGCCAGCAACCGTCCCTTTGTCTTTCTGGCCCCGATGGGAAAGGAATCCCGGGAGCGGGCTTTCGAACTGTTGAGGACCCTCCACAAAAAAGAGATCTCCGGCCTCATGGAATACGAGGATAAAAGTCTGAAAAGTCTATTGCGGCGGGCCGGCAAGAGCGGAAGCGTCTATGCCGCCATACTGGGAAACGAAGAGCTGAGCCGGAATCAGATTATAATCCGCGATCTCGACCGGCAGCAGCAGGAGGAAATCCCCCTGTCTAAATTCCTGGATTATTTTTTGGAAAGGTACCCAAAAATAACCTGACCACTTCCGGTCCGAGGGATCTCGACCGGTCCTCGCCCCTTAGGCCTGCAGGCGATTTTTAAAGGAGAACCCATTGACTGAACCAACCTTAAACTGGAAACGGACCCACGATTGCGGGTCCCTGAACCCGGAACACATCGGCCGGACGGTCTCCTTAGCCGGTTGGGTCGATACCCGCCGCGATCATGGCGGACTTATCTTTATCGACCTTCGGGATCGAGCCGGTATTACCCAGGTGGTCTTTAATCCTGAAATCAACAGCCAGGCCCACCAGCAGGCCCATCAATTGCGCAGCGAATATGTCTTAAGCATTCAGGGCCTGGTCCGGGCCCGGCCTGAGGGCATGGCCAACCCCAATTTGAAAACCGGCGCAATTGAAGTCCTGGTTCAGGAGTACCGGCTGCTCAACACCGCCAAAACCCCCCCCTTCAATCTGGACGGCACCGGCGAGGTCTCTGAAGCCGTCCGTTTGCGTTACCGTTACCTGGACCTTCGCCGCCCGCTTCTTCAGGAGAATTTTTTCATCCGCCATCGGGTCATTTCCCTGATTCGGTCTTTCCTGGACCAGAAGGGGTTCTGCGATATCGAAACCCCCTTTCTGACCAAAAGCACCCCCGAAGGGGCCCGTGATTACCTGGTCCCCAGCCGGATCCAGGAAGGGAAATTCTATGCCCTGCCCCAGTCCCCGCAACTGTTCAAACAACTGCTGATGGTCGCGGGTTTTGACCGCTATTACCAGATCGTCCGCTGCTTCCGGGATGAAGATCTCCGGGCGGACCGCCAACCCGAATTCACGCAACTGGATATGGAACTTTCCTTCATAGATGAAGAGGACATCCGTGAGCTGATCGAGGAACTCATCTCCAACTTGTTCAGCCGTATCCTGGGCCAGGAGATCCCCAGACCTTTCCGGAGCCTGACCTATGAGCAGGCCATGAGCCGCTACGGCACCGACCGGCCGGACCTGCGCTTCGGGTTGGAAATAAAGGACCTGACCTCGTTAGTTCGCCATTCCGGCGTCAAAGTCTTCGCCGAATGCGCTGAAAAAGGCGGTTGTATCAAAGCCCTGGGTGTCCCCCAGGGGGCCGCTTTCTCCCGGAAAGGACCTGGATGACCTGACCGCCTTAGCCCAGAATTGGGGAGCCAAGGGGCTGGCCTGGGCCAAGCTTAACCCGGAGGGTTGGCAATCCCCTTTGGCCAAATTCCTCAAGGAGGAGGAACGCAAGGCCATGGAAGAGGCCCTGGGCCTTTGTCCCGGAGATTTGATCCTTTTCCAGGCCGACAGCCCTTCCCTGGTCCATGAAGTCCTGGGCAAGATCCGGCTCCACCTGGGCCTGGCCAAGCCTTTCCCCAAAGATCAGTTTGAGTTTACCTGGATTACGGAATTCCCTCTTTTCGAATACCGCCTGGAGGAAGGCCGCTTCGGGGCCGTTCATCATCCCTTTACCGCCCCCTTGGAAGCGGATATCCCTTTCCTGGAATCCCAGCCCGATAAGGTGCGCTCCCGGGCTTACGATCTGGTCTTAAATGGAAACGAGATCGGGGGAGGCAGTATCCGTATTCACCAGCGCAGCCTTCAGGAACAGATCTTTCGGGTCTTAGGGATTTCCGCCGAGGAGGCCGATGAAAAATTCGGATTTTTGCTGGAGGCCCTGGAGATGGGCGCCCCGCCCCACGGAGGCCTGGCCTTCGGCCTGGACCGCCTGGTCATGCTCATGACCGGGGCTGCATCCCTGAGAGAGGTCATCGCCTTTCCCAAAACTCAAAAGGCGGTCTGCCCCCTGACCAATGCCCCGACCAGCGTCAGCCGGGCCCAATTGAATGAATTGGGCTTGCGGCTGGAGGTGAAAAAATAGGGTTCCAGGATTCAACTTAAACCCTTGAACCCTTCCGTCTTAGAGGAGATTTATTATGGCCCGCTGGAATCCCAACAAAAAGGTGCTCGACCACGAGCACACCCATTTCTGGAAATACGAACTGATCGACATCCCGGAACCCAATCTCCAGAGGGATATTTTTCCCTACGACCAGGTCTGCCGGATCGATTTTGACCATAAGCTCATCCCCATCGATCCCAGCGATGAATTCTGGATAACCGATACCACCTTCAGGGACGGCCAGCAGGCCCGGCCCCCTTATACGCTGGACCAGATCCTTAAAATTTTTGATTTTCTCCATCGTCTGGGCGGCCCCTACGGGGTCATCCGCCAGAGCGAGTTTTTTCTCTACAGCCGGCGGGATAAAGAGGCGGTAACTAAATGTCTGGAACTCGGCTACCCCTACCCTGAGATAACCGGCTGGATTCGGGCCCACCCCGATGACCTCCCTCTGGTCAAGGAGATGGGCCTGAAGGAAACCGGCATCCTGACCTCCGTTTCCGATTATCATATCTTTTATAAATTGAACCTGACCCGGGCCCAGGCCTTTAACCAATATCTCGATATCGTCCGGAAGGCCTTGGACTTGGGGATCTTGCCCCGCTGCCATTTTGAGGATATCACCCGAGCCGACATCTACGGATTCTGCGTCCCTCTGGCCATTGAATTGATGAAACTCAGAGAGACCTCGGGGATCGATATTAAAATCCGGCTCTGCGATACCCTCGGCTTCGGAGTCACCTACCCGGGGGCGGCCCTGCCCCGAAGCGTGCCCAGGCTGGTGCGGGCCATGATCGACGATGCCGGGGTCCCGGGCCGGCTTCTGGAATGGCACGGTCATAATGACTTTCATAAAGGTTTTATCAATGCCGCCACCTCCTGGCTTTACGGCTGCGCGGCGGCCAACGGCACCCTGTTGGGTTTCGGCGAAAGGACCGGCAATACTCCGCTGGAAGGACTGCTGGTCGAATATATCAACCTTTTAGGGCAGGACAACGGCATCGACACCCGGGTGATCACCGAAATGGCCGACTACTTTAAACAGGAAATCCATTATGCCATCCCGGCCAATTTTCCCTTCGTCGGCGAAGATTTTAATGCCACCAGCGCCGGGATTCATGCCGACGGTCTGATCAAAAACGAAGAGATTTATAATATTTTTGATACCGGAAAAGTTCTGAACCGGCCGATCAGCATCATCATTACCGACAAATCGGGAACGGCCGGCATTGTCCACTGGCTCAATAAACAGCTGTCCCTGAAAGGCGATAAGCTCCTGGACAAACAGCACCCCGGCGTTCTGAAGGTCTACAAATGGGTGCTGAAGCAGTACGAAGAGGGACGGGTGACCTCCATTTCCTCCCAGGAAATGGAGCGGGTCAGCCGGAAATACCTGCCGGAGTACTTTGTGTCCGAGTTTGACGCCCTCAAACAAAAGGCCTATCATCTGGCCTATCACATCGTCGAAGAAATCCTGGAACGGGAAGAGATCCGCAGCATGAGTCCGGTCCTCCAGGAACCGGTTCTGGAAAACTTTATCGAGTTGAACCCTTTTATCCAGTTTATTTATATCACCAACCTGGAAGGTCAAAAAATTACCAAGAATATCACCCGGATCGTGGACCGGGCCAAGTACCAGGTCTTTAAGCTGGATGAGGACTTTTCCGGCCGCTCCTGGTTCACGGAACCGATCAATAACGGCAAGATCCATGTGACCGATTTTTACACCTCCAGGATTACCGGGGCCCTCTGTATCAGCGTTTCCGGACCGATTCGGAATTGGGCCGACGAGATCATCGGGGTCCTGGGAATTGATATCAAGTTCGAAGACCTGGTTAAGATGGAAAAGGATGGGGAAATATAATCCCCGGCAGCCGAATAAAAATGGAGTCCCAAAAACCTTTGGGCTTGACAAAACCGCACCCTATTGGTAAAGGATTGACATTCTTTTCTTTATTCAAAAAATATCATTCATTTAAAAGGAGGAGTTACCGTGGCAGAGGTTCTATCACCCATGGCCGGAAAGGTCATCGAGATCAAAGTGAATGTCGGAGATACCGTCAAGGAAGATGATGAAGTGGCCGTTATTGAAGCCATGAAAATGGAAATGCCTATCGTGACCTATTCCGAAGGAACGGTGAAGGAAATCAAGGTGGCTAAAGGCGATTCGGTTGAAGCCGATCAGGTCCTTTTGATCATAGCCTAACGTCCTTTCCGAAGATTATCGGTTTAAATGCCCCGCCCTAACCGGGCGGGGGATTTAACCTGACGATTTTAAAAAAGCTTCTCCAGCTAATTCCGAAGAATCCAACACATTCCAATGCAGATAAATTATTTCTTGCCAGCAGGTGAACTATGACTAATGAAGAGCGTATCAGGGAATTAATCGAATTGAACGCCCAGGCCGAGTTGGGCGGGGGCCAGGATAAGATTGACAGCCAGCATCAAAAGGGCAAATTAACCGCCCGGGAACGCGTCCAATATCTCCTGGACCCCGGGACCTTTGAGGAATTTGACCGGTTTGTCGTCCACCGCTGTTATGATTTCGACATGGAAAAACAGAAGATCTCCGGCGACGGGGTTGTTACCGGCTATGGGCGTATCAACGGCCGGCTGGTCTATGTCTTTTCCCAGGATTTTACCGTTTTCGGCGGAAGCCTGAGTGGTCCCTTCGGAGAAAAGGTCTGCAAAGTCATGGACCTGGCCTTACGGAACGGCGCCCCGGTGATCGGATTAAATGACTCGGGAGGAGCCCGGATCCAGGAAGGGGTGGTCAGCCTGGGCAGCTATGGGGATATCTTCAGAAGGAATGTCCAGTGTTCCGGAATTATCCCCCAGATCTCGGCCATCATGGGCCCCTGTGCCGGGGGAGCCGTCTATTCGCCGGCCATTACCGATTTTATCATCATGGTTGAAAAGACCAGCCATATGTTTATCACCGGACCTCAGGTCATTAAAGCGATCACCCATGAAGACGTGGAACCGGAGGCCCTGGGCGGAGCTATTCGGCACAACACCACCAGTGGGGTGGCCCATTTGGCGGCCAAAACCGACCAGCAGGCCCTGGATATGATCCGGGAGCTGCTTTCCTTCCTTCCCTCGAACTGCAACGAAAAACCGCCCCTCAAGGAAACGCAGGACGACCCCGACCGGCTGGATATGAACCTCCGCACCATAATCCCGGATAACCCCCGTGTCCCTTACGACATGAAAAAAATCATCCTTTCAGTAGTCGACGACCACTACTTTTTTGAAACCCAGAAACTATACGCCACCAACATGATTGTCGGCTTTGCCCGTCTGAACGGCATGCCGGTCGGGATCGTGGCCAACCAGCCCCGGTCTCTGGCCGGCTGCCTGGACATCAATGCTTCCGATAAGTGCGCCCGATTTGTCCGCTTTTGCGATTGTTTCAATATTCCCGTTGTCACCTTTGTGGATGTGCCCGGGTTCCTGCCCGGGGTAGCCCAGGAGTACGGCGGGATCATCCGCCACGGGGCTAAAATTATTTATGCCTATTGCGATGCCTCGGTCCCCAAGGTTACCGTCATTACCCGCAAGGGCTACGGCGGGGCTTACGATGTGATGGGCAGCAAACACCACGGCGGGGACATCAATTATGCCTATCCCATGGCTGAAATCGCGGTCATGGGTCCTGAAGGGGCGGTCCCGATTGTCTTCCGGAACCAGATCAAGGAAGCGGCCGATCCGGAAAAAACCCGGCAGGAATTGATCGAGGAGTACCGGCGGACCTTTGCCAGCCCTTACAAGGCCGCCGAATTGGGATATATCGACGAAATTATCCTGCCCGAATACACCCGTCCCAAATTGATCCGGGCCCTGGAATCCCTGAAAACCAAGGTCGATGTCCGCAGTCTCCCGCGGCGGCATGGGAATATACCACTTTAAAACCGATACGGATTACTGGAACCTTGATACCAGCAACAAAATGAAAATAACCTCAAGCGGTTTTTTATCCAGTATCCAGTATCCAGCATCCAGCCAAGGAGTTGATTAATGTTCGATCCAGAAAAAATCCTTCGTCTAAAAAAGCAGCAATCGGAATGGGAAGAAAAAACCGGGGCCAAGCTGGCCAAGACTCCGGAAAGGAAAAAAGAATTTACCACTATTTCGGAAATCCCGGTCAAAAGTCTTTATACTCCGGCTGACCTCGACGGCCTGGACTATGAAGAGGCCTTGGGATTTCCCGGGGAGTACCCTTTCACCCGGGGCGTCCAGCCCACCATGTACCGGGGCCGGTTCTGGACCATGCGCCAGTATGCCGGGTTTGCCAGCGCCGAAGAATCCAACCGGCGTTACAAATACCTTTTGGAACAGGGGCAAACCGGATTGTCGGTGGCCTTTGATCTGCCCACCCAGATTGGTTATGATTCCGATCACCCCCTGTCCCAGGGAGAAGTCGGCAAGGTGGGGGTGGCCATCGATTCCCTTCAGGATATGGAGACCCTGTTTAACGGTATCCCGCTCGATAAGGTCAGTACCTCTATGACCATTAATGCCCCGGCAGCTATCCTGCTGGCCATGTATATCGGGGTGGCTGAGAAGCAGGGGGTGTCTTCCAAGACCTTGAACGGGACTATTCAGAATGATATCTTGAAGGAATATTCCTCGCGCGGGACATACATCTTCCCCCCGCTGCCTTCCCTGCGTATCATCACCAACATCTTCGCCTTTTGCTCCCAGGAAGTCCCCAAATGGAATACCATCAGCATCAGCGGCTACCACATCCGCGAGGCCGGTTCTACGGCCGTCCAGGAGGTGGCCTTTACCTTGGCCAACGGTATCGCCTATGTGGAGGCCGCCTTGAAGGCCGGTCTCTCCGTAGACACCATCGGCCCCCGGCTGTCTTTTTTCTTCAATGCCCATCTCGATTTCCTGGAAGAGATCGCTAAATATCGGGCGGCCCGCCGTCTCTGGGCCATGATCATGAAAGAACGCTTCGGCGCCCGGGACCCCCGTTCCTTGATGGTCCGCTTCCATACCCAGACCGCCGGCTGCTCCCTGACCGCCCAGCAGCCCAAAAACAATATCGTCCGGGTAGCCTTCCAAGCCATGGCCGCAGTTTTGGGGGGGACCCAATCCCTCCATACCAATTCCATGGACGAGGCCCTTTCCCTGCCTACCGAGGAAGCGGTCCAGGTTGCCTTGCGCACCCAGCAACTGATTGCTTATGAGACCGGGGTTACGGAATCGGTGGATCCTCTGGGCGGGTCCTATTACATCGAACACCTGACTAAAACCATTGAAGAAAAGGCCCTGGACTATATCAGGCAGATCGATGAGCTGGGGGGAGCCGCGGCCGCCATCGAAAAGGGTTTTGTCCAAAGGGAGATCCAGGAGAGCGCCTACCGCTTTCAAAAAGCAGTCGAGTCGGGCGACCGGATCGTGGTGGGTTTGAACAAGTTCCAGGTCAAGGAACCTAAGCCGACTAATCTGCTTCGGGTGGATCCTCAGGTCCAGGAACTTCAGGTCCGGAAAATTGCCCGGCTTAAGGAATCGCGGGACAAGAGCCAAGGTCAAAGCGTGTCTTTTAAATCTAAAAAAAGCGGCCCATAGGACCGGATAATCTGATGCCCCTTATCCTGGAAGCCGTTCGGGCCTACGCCACCCTGGGGGAAATCTGTGATACCCTGCGGTCTGTTTTTGGCGAATATACGGCCGTTTCAACTCTATAGGAGGTCTTGACTCATGAAAGAGCAAAGAAAGATTCGCGTTTTAGCCGCCAAACCCGGTCTGGACGGACACGACCGGGGCATTAAAGTGATTTGCCATGCCTTGCGGGATGCCGGCATGGAGGTGATCTATACCGGACTGCGCCAGACCCCGGAGCAGATCGTGGCCACGGCCATGCAGGAGGATGTGGATGTCATTGCCATGAGCGTTCTTTCCGGGGCCCACGACTACCTCTTTCCCCGGGTCATGGACCTGATGAAGGAGAAAGGCCTGAAGGATGTCCTGGTCCTGGGCGGCGGGATAATACCTGAAGAGGATATCCCGGGCTTAAAGGAAAAGGGGATCAGCGCGATTTTCGGACCAGGGACCTACACCACCGAAATCATCACCTATATCCAGGAAGGGGTTAAAAAAGCCGCTTAAAGGGGAGATAACCCTCCGAATACCACGAAACTAACAATCAAGCCTAGCCCATGGCAACCTCCCCGACCCGAGTTGAAGTCCTGGTGAAAAAGTGTTAGGCTTTTTGAAAGCCAAAAACCGAAGGAGGCATCATGGAGGTTATTCATTGGAAGGATTGCCAAGATCAAAAAATTGAAAAGTTTCCCTATAAGGAAAAGATAAATGAGGTGATCGGCACCAGTGTCCGCTGGCTCTCAAAACATGGGGATGACGGCAACGGCTACCCGGAGTACGGTCTGCGTTTTTTCACCATTCAACCGGGAGGCCACATCCCCATCCATAATCACTTTTATCATCAAACCATGTTCATTCTTTCCGGAGAATTTGAATGCTGGGATTTTGATTCTGAAACCGAACAAATCAAGGAAAAATTCATCTGCGGTCCGGGAACCTCGGTCTATATCCCCAGCCTGGCCCCCCATGGCATGAAGAACATCGGCCCTGAAGCCGGCACCTTCCTTTGCTGTATATGCAATGTGTATGAAGATTCGGAGGACGTCGTCTAAAAAAGCTTTATTGGATTACCCGCTTGAAGCCATCCAGAGCCTTCTCAATATCCTCCTGAGAGACATCCAGGTGGGTGACCAGGCGGATCCCGTTTTTACTGAAGGCATGAACCAGGACGCCCAGCTCCTTCATGGCCTCGGCTACCTGATGGGCCGTCAGTCCGCTTCCGGCCACATCCATAATAATAATATTGGTCTCCACCTGGTCGGGATCAAGGGAGACTCCTCGGAGTTCCGAGAGACCTTGGGCCAGATATTTTGCCTGCCGCTGGTCTTCTTCCAGCCTATCCAGGTGATGGTCCAGGGCATAGATTCCGGCCGCTGCCAGGATTCCGGCCTGGCGCATCCCGCCGCCGAACATCTTTCGAAAACGATGGGCCCGATCTATAAAGGCTGCCGAACCAGCCAAGAGAGAGCCGACGGGGGCGCCTAAACCCTTCGATAGACAAACCGATACCGAATCGGCCCATTGCGCATATTCACTTGGTTTGATGCCGGAGGCTACCGAGGCGTTCCAGAGCCTTGCTCCGTCGAGATGGACCGAAAGCCCCTTTGACCTGGCCAAGCGGGAGATCTCGACGATGTTTTCTATCGGATAGATGCTACCGCCCCCTCGGTTATGGGTATTTTCCAGACAGACCAGCCTTGACACCGGGAAGTGGTGATCAAACGGCCTGAGCGCCTCTTCGACCTGGGAGGCCTCCAGAATTCCTCGAACGCCAGGGAGGCAAAAAAACTGAACACCGGAGAGGGCGGCGCCGGCCCCGCCTTCAAAATTGTAAGGATGGGAAGAAGCCTCGAGGATGACCTCATCGCCGGACTGGGTCTGGGACTTGATGGCCAACTGATTAGCCATAGTCCCGGAAGGCACGAAAAGTGCCTTCTCCTTACCGAGCATCCGGGCTACTTTTTCCTGAAGGGCATTGATGGTCGGATCTTCCCCAAAGACGTCGTCGCCAACTTCAGCCTCGGCCATGGCTTGGCGCATGGCCGGTGTGGGTTTGGTGACCGTGTCGCTTCTAAGATCGATAAATTCTTTCATGCTATCTCCGGGTTGGAACTATGGGGACAAATAACTAAACCCTCTGATGCCCTACAATCTGGCATTCATCCATTCTATTATGCAGGTCAAAACCTGCTTTTTCTCCGGTTCATTGTGAACTTCGTGGTAAAAGCCCTCCCAGATTTTTAGGGTGCAGTATTCCCCCGCTTTTAAAGCAAATTCACGGCTTGCTTGAACAGAAGTCAACAGGTCGGCGCTGCCGTGCATGAGGAGCAAAGGCAGGGGGAACTCAGCGGCGTGATCTAAGGCCCATTTGCCGGTCCTTAGAAGATCGATCCCCAATCGCGCCGAAATGCGGTCGTGGACCAGGGGATCGCTGGTGTAGAGCCGTACCACCTCCGGATCACGGGAGAGGCCCTGTAAATCAAGCCCGTTGGGCATGGAAAAGGCAGGCCACAGGACAGCCATGGTTTTTCCGACCGCCACCTTCAAGACCGGCGGGTCGAAGGCCGGCTTGAGGGCCGGGGCGGTGGCAATAACTCCGGCTAACCGGGGTTTACGGCGCAGAACGAAATTAATGACGAAATTTCCCCCCAGGCTGTGGCCGTATAGAAAGCAAGGCCGGTTGGGGTATTGCCGGGCGGCCTCCTCGAGCAGGCGAGCAATGTCATCCATAAAGGCCTCGTAAGAAGGTCCATACCCGCGCTGCCCGGGCGTCTTGCCGTGCCCGCGCTGGTCGTAGGCCAGGGTGACATACCCGGCCTGTTCAAAGGCCTCTGAAACGTGCCCATAGCGCCCGCTGTGCTCGCCCAGACCATGCACCAGGCAAACAACGGCCTTCGTCGGGTCAACCTCCGGCTCCCATCCCTGAGCATAGATGGGTATTCTGTCCCCTGTTTTCCATTCGAATTCAAAGTGTCTGATAGGGCCCTCCTCGGTTGCGCATCCCTTTTTAAAATTCGCAGTCTTGTTTCAAGAAGATTTCATTCGAGAGGGACAGTATAAAATAGGGACTACGCCAGGGGCAAGGAGAAAACGATAAAAGCCCTTTTCCTGTGGCCGGCACAACTGTTCTCCCGCTGCCCAAGAATCAGGTAACTTGACAAGCAAGCTTCAACACCATAAAATAAAGCTACTTTTTTAATTCTTGAGGAAAATAATATGGATATGAAATTAACGGCTGTTTTTCAAAAAGTTCCGGAGGGATATATTGGCTTCGTTGAAGAACTCCCGAGAGCGAATACTCAAGGAAATACCCTTGAAGAAGCCCGGGCAAACCTTCGTGAAGCTGTTCGTCTTGTATTGGGAGCCAACCGCCTTCTCGCAGAGGGGTCAGTTCAAGGGTCACGAAAAATCTCAAAAGAGGAGGTTTAATTGCAAGTTGAAAATCTAATAAATCGAATAACAGCAAGCCCCGAGGTGTTGGTCGGCAAACCGATCATTCGGGGGTTGAGAATCTCAGTTGATCAGATCTTAAAAGCACTGGCAGGAGGAATTACGGTTGAGGAATTACTGGAGGATTATCCTGAATTGGGAAAAGAAGACATCCAGGCAGCTTTGCTTTATGCTTCAAACCTAATAAATGAAGAACGGGGGTTTGCCATCAGCTAAGATTCCCGAAGGATTGAGCGTGAAATTTTTAGTCGAGGTCGGGGTTGGCAAGAAGGTTGATGAGTTCATAAATTAATCGGTTTTTAGTTCATAGTAAAAGGGGTGAAACTTTATGATTTACCGGATCGTTATTGAAAAAGGGGAAGACTTCGGATATGTGGCCCATTGCCCTGCCATACCGGGATGCCATTCCCAAGGTGAGACAATGGATGAGGCCATAGAAAATATAAAAGATGCGATTCGGGGCTGTGTCGAAGCTTTGGATGAAGCCTTGATTCCCCCCACGACCCAACAACTTACCTTCGTTGAAGTTTCCGTGTAATGTCTCCTTTGCCTTCGATATCAGGTAAAGCCGCTATAAGGGCCTTCCAAAAAGCCGGTTGGGAAATTAAAAGAATTGGCAGTTCGCGGCATGTAATCATGAAAAAAGAAGGATCAATAATAACCCTGTCCATCCCGGATCATAGAGTCCTCGATCGAGGTTTGCTGAGATCCCTTATTCGAGACGCCTTTCTTTCAGTGGAAGAATTTTGTGAGTTCTTGCAGGATTAATTGATCGACTACATCCTCCTGACGATCACCTCAAACTCCCCATCCTCTTCATTCTCCGGCAAAAAAGAAGCGCAGCAAGGGATCCCGCCCTGATAGCCCCGCGGAAAGGCCGGCCAGGCCCTGGCCTTGACTCCCTGGGAGTATGCTGATAAGAGGAGGGGTAAGGGCAATTCGTCCCAGGTGGATCGCTGAGCCTTTTTCAGCAACCTCTTAAGAAATCGATTGAGCCTTATCATGACCGAACCTCAATTTGAATCCTTAGATCAGATGGCCGAGACCACGGCCTCGGCCTTGTCTCAGACCTGTGCCCATTTCGCTTTCGAACTGTTTCAAAAGGCACCCTTCCGGCGGGAGGCCCGGTTCGAGAAGCTAAATCAGGTGGAGCAGGACCGGATCTTTAATGAGTTGGTTGTGGCCCACCTGGTTCTCACCATGCTCATCCTGGAGGCCCCGGATCTCCGAGTTGCCCAGGAGTTCCACGGTTATCTCAGGAATCTGAACCAGAAAATCCCCAAGAGCTATGTGGAACAGTTAAGTACCCTGGGGGTGGAAGCCGAATATCTTAAGGACTGGGATAAGCTGATTGCCCTGCGCTACGAAGAATACGCCCGGGACCGGCATGAGGTGCGGGCCGCGGCCATGGAGCTTGAATCGGCGGAAAAACCTCTTGATCTGGAGGATCTGTCCAAGATCCAACTGCTCGTTCCGGTTCAAGCCGTGGCCATTGGCTGTCACCACCATATCTGCCGGGGAGAGACCCAGGGGCGGGATGACTTATTCAAGGTAATCCTGGAATCGTTGTCGCAGTTCTATGTCCAATTCCGAGTTCGATTCGAGGGCGGCAAGATCACCCCCTTGACCCGGGCCAAAGTGGCCTTGAAAAAAGCCATCCGCCGGAAAAAGAAGAAAAAGAAAAAATAGGCGTCATTGGTAAGATCCTTTCCTTTGTCTACAGACCCATAGCGCAGCAGGGAATCCCGCCCTGGTAGCCCCGGGGAAAAGCCGGCCAGGCCCGGATCTGCTTGACCTTGCAAATTCTTGCCTAAGCCTGTGGACCTTGTAAGGGGATTAAAGTAAAGGTTCACTTAAGGCCCATTTTATAATAGGATTAAGTTAAAATTTTGAAGGGAGGAATTAACCATGGGTGGTTTCCAGGAATACGATCGCTATGACGGGCTGGGCTTGGCTGAGTTGGTCCGGAAAGGGGAAGTAACGGCGCTGGAACTGCTGGAGGAGGCCGTTGCCAGAATCGAGCGGGTCAATCCGAAGATCAATGCCGTGGTCTATAAGATGTTCGACCAGGGCCGCCGGACCATTTCCGATTCCTTGCCTGATGGACCTTTTGCCGGTGTCCCCCTGCTGATCAAAGACCTGGACTTTGCTTATGCCGGGGTGCCCATGACCTCCGGCTGCAGGGCCCTAAAAAATTATGTGCCCGATCACGACGATGAAATGATCCTGCGCTTCAAGAAGGCCGGGCTGGTGATCATCGGCAAGACCAATACGCCGGAATTCGGACTGCTCGGGCATCACCGAACCGGAACTCTTCGGCCCCTGCCGCAATCCCTGGAATACTGACCATACACCCGGCGGTTCCAGCGGCGGCTCGGCCGCGGCCGTGGCCGCGGGCCTGGTGCCTCTGGCTGCAGGCGGCGACGGGGGCGGGTCCATCCGCATCCCTTCATCCTATTGCGGCCTTTTTGGTTTGAAGCCCAGCCGGGGGCGCAATCCCAGCGGTCCGGATCACGGGCAGCTCTGGCTGGGGGCGGTCCAGAATCATGTCCTTACCCGCTCGGTCCGGGACAGCGCGGCCATGCTGGATGCCACGCAAGGGTCGGATACCGGCGCGCCTTTTGAGATCCGTCCTCCTGACGGCCCTTATCTTGAAGAAGTGGAGGAAAGATCCCGGAAGACTCAAGATCGCCTTCAACACCCAGTCTCCCATCGGAACCCCGGTTCACCCGGATTGCCTCCGGGCCGTGGAAGAAACGGCCCGGCTATTGGAAGGATTGGGACACCATCTGGAAGAGGCCCGGCCTGATGTGGATGGCCGGGGTCTGGCTCAAAGCTACCTGGCCATGTATTTCGGTGAAGTGGCGGCCCATATCGAAGATCTGGAGTCCATCTTAATGCGGAAAGCCAGGCTTGGGGACGTTGAACTTCTGACCTGGACACTGGGTCTGCTGGGACGGACCTTTTCGGAAGGATACCTGGTTCAGGCCTTGAGGTCCTGGGACCGGGCGGCACGGAAAATGGGCCTTTTCTTCCAGCAATATGACCTCTACCTGACCCCGACCACAGCCTATCCGCCGGCCAAGATCGGGGAACTGCGACCAAAGACCTCCGAAGTCTTCATGATGAAGACGGTAAAAACATTGAGGTTGGGCAGACTTTTAAAAGGCCTGGGGGTCGTGGATCAGATGGCTGAAAAGAGCCTGGAAAGGACGCCCTTTACCCAACTGGCCAATCTGTGCGGGCTGCCGGCCATGTCAATGCCCCTGTCCTGGACGACGGACGGGCTGCCCTGTGGCGTCCAATTTGTGGGGCCATTCGGCGCGGAAGACCGGTTGTTCCGATTGGCCGGGCAGTTGGAAAAGGCTCAACCCTGGTTCCAGAAACGCCCTCCGGTCAAAATTTGATCAAAGGATACCCATTTCTTAGAGGTATAGAGCATTATAGCCGTAACCAAAGCAGCGAGTCACTACCAGCCTGTCGAATCTTGTCAGTTACAAAGAAGATTTGAAAGTCTTTTTGCCACGGACCCACGCAGACAAAAGTGGACGATTATTTTTGCCTGTTCGACATATTTCTTGGAAAAAAGTCAAACCAAGCCAAATGGTTATAGGGTTGGTTCGGACTTCCCGGTAAAAAAGTGGATCAAAAAGTCGCAGTCTTTGGGGGAGAGATCAAAATTTTTACCGGCCTCCTCTATCAGCGTGACCAGGGATGCCCCAGGGGCGGATTCCCGCTGTTCGCTGATCCAGCGGACGGCCTTGCGCAGGATGGAGCCTTCAGGCAACTTAACGGTCATAAGCTATTCGGGTTCTCCTTTACCAAGAATGGGCCGGATCCCAAGACCCGGATAGGTTTCAACAACATGGGAATCCTTGGACCTTCAGGCCATCGGCCTTAGCCGATGGCCTGTGATTAGGCTTCCTTCCAAACCGGTTTCCTCTTATCCAAAAAGGCCCTCAGGCCTTCTTCGGCATCCCGGGTCTTCATCAATTCTTTCAGATAGATCTTCTCGATGGCCTGCAGCCCCTGTTCAGCCGGGTCCATCAACCCGGCCAGGAAGGCCTTTTTGGTCAGGGCCAGGACCAAACCGCTTAAGGGTAAAAATTTTTCTAAAAATTTTTGGAGCTCTTCTTCCAGTTGGTCAGCCGGGACGACTTTATTGATCAGCCCCAGTGAAAGGGCCTCCTGGGCCTTAATGGTTTCTCCGGAGAGGACCAGCTCCAGGGCCTTCTTTCGAGCCGTCAGCCGGGGAAAAATTAAAGCGGCTATAGGCGGGAAGACGCCCACCTGAATTTCGGGCTGTCCGAATTTGGCCTTTTCCGAGGCAATCACCAGGTCGCAATACAAGGCCAGTTCACAGCCCCCCCCCAGGGCCGCGCCCTGGACCGAGGCCACGGAGACAGCCGGTAAGGCATCCATACGCCGGAAGATGCCGTGGAAGACTTCAATCATTTCCTCCACCTGGTCCCCCAAATGCTCGCCCACATCCACCCCGGCGGAAAAGGCCCTGCCGGCAGCCTTAAAGAGCAAGAGTTTTATTTTTTCATTTTTTAAACCATCCAAGGCCTGGTTGATTTCTTTCATCATGGCGATGTTAAGTACATTGAGCGGTTCCCGGTTCAAGGTAATAACGGCCAAGCCGTCTTTCAAATCGGTTTGAATGTGCTGATACGACATGTGCTCCTCCTTATGAATTCTTTTTTCTTTTCTCTTCGATCCCGGATTACTTATTTTTCAACCATAAAAAGGCTTCGATAAAGGGATCAAGGCCGCCGTTGAGGACCTCGTCCACATTCCCTATTTCCAACTGGGTCCTGTGGTCCTTGACCAGGCGATAAGGGGCCAGGGTATAGGAACGGATCTGGCTTCCCCAGGCAATCTCGGCCTGGCCCTCGTGGATGCTCTTCTTCTTTTCCTCTTTTTTTTCCATTTCCTGCTCGTAAAGCCTGGACTTTAAGACCTTGAAGGCCATATCCTTATTTCGATGCTGGGACTTCTCGTTCTGGCATTGAACCACAATGCCCGTCGGAAGATGGGTCAGCCGTACGGCCGAACTGGTTTTGTTGACATGCTGCCCCCCGGCACCGCTGGCCCGGAAGGTATCTACCCGGACATCGGCTTCGTTTATTTCGATCAGGATATCGTCTTCTATCTCGGGATAGACAAAAACCGAAGCAAACGAGGTATGCCGCCGCCCTCCGGCGTCAAAGGGAGAGATGCGGACCAGGCGATGGATCCCGGTCTCGGAACGCAGATAGCCGAAGGCATATTTCCCTTCCACGGTAAAGGTCACGCTTTTAAGACCGGCTTCATCCCCGGGCAGGCTGTCAATGATCTCGGCCTTAAACCCTCGCCGCTCGGCCCAACGCAGGTACATGCGCAGCAGCATTTCAGCCCAGTCCTGAGCCTCGGTCCCTCCGGCGCCGGCATGGATGGCCATGATGGCATTATTGATATCCTCTTCCCCGGAGAGCAGTTTATTGAATTCCATCCGGGATAAAAGCTTTCCCAGTTCCTGCAAGCGGACCTGGACCTCTTTCAAGGTTTCCTGGTCCTCTTCAGCCACAGCCAAATCATGCAGGATCTCGGCCTCTTCCAATCGGGTCCGGGTCTGCTCCCATTCCCCCAGAATTTGATTTAGTTTTCCCCGTTCCTTCAACAGCACCCTGGCCTGGTCGGGATTCTCCCAGAAATTTTCCTGGCCGACCGCCTTTTCCAGGGCCATCAATCGCTCCCGTTTGGCGGACAGGTCAAAGATAGTCCCCCAATTTCAACAATTTCTCTTTGGAGCGGTTGATTTCTTCTCTCATTTTAATAATCCTTTCTCTTGAAATGGCATCGCGGGACACCTTACTGGAAGCAAGGGGCTGTTTCTGGATGACCTCTACTTGTTGGCGAGCCGCTTCCTTCGCTTGATCCAGCGCCAAGCCCCCCAAAAATAGATCAGGGTGCAGAACAGGAGGATAAGATCTCCGTAACGGGTATAAAAGCTGAGCCCCGGACGCAGGGGAATTATAGCATGAATCCCTCCCCTTTGAAACAGGGGATAGGTCTGGCGAATACTTCCGGTTGAATCAATAAAGGCGCTTATTCCGGTGTTGGCGGCCCGGGCCACCCAGACCCGGTTTTCAACGGCTCTGAAGGTCAGCATGGAAAGGTGCTGAAAAGGGGCGGAAGTCCTGCCGAACCAGGCATCGTTGGTCAGGTTGACCAGCAGGGTGCAGCCCTCCTGTTTTAAAGCCCGGCTCAGTTCAGGGAAAATGGTTTCAAAACAGATCAAAACCCCTACCTTCCCCTTGGGAAAGGATAGTCCGTAGCACCCTTCCCCCGGACTGAAATCCCCAATGGCCTGGACCATTTTTCCCACAAAAGGCAAAAACCTTTTCAAAGGGACATATTCCCCAAAGGGAACCAGGTGGACCTTGTCATAAAAACTTATTCGTCCTTCCGGGCTTAAAAGATAGGCCCGGTTATAATACTGGATTTGTCCCTGCCGATGCCCGAAAGCCGGACTCCCGAATAAAAGATGACTCCCGGTTTCTCGGGTCAGATCAAAGAGCCGGGGAGTAAGACGATTTTCATTTAAAAAATAAAAGGGAACGGCTGTTTCCGGCCAGATCATAAGGTCTGAATCAAGATCGTCCTTTAGAGAAAGGGCCCGGTAAATCCGGATGGTTTGTTCCTGAAAGGCCGGATCCCACTTCAGAGACTGGTCGATATTGCCCTGGAGAACCGCTACCTTGGCGGTCTCGGCGCCCTTATCCTTTTCTTTTTGCAGGGTCATGGACTGGAACCCAAAACCAAGGACCAGGACTACCAGCCCCCCGGTAAAAAGAATTTCTCTCCATTTTTGGGACCAGGACCGAGAGGCAGAGCCGGCCAAAAAACATTGAAACAGGGTTTGGTTAACCAGGACAATCAAGAAAGAAATACCTAAAACACCGGTTATTTCAGTTATCTGAATGATAGGCAACCAATTATATTGAGAATACCCCAATAAGGCCCAGGGAAAACCGGTCAGCAGTTTAGCCCTGAGACCCTCCAAACCCACCCAGACGGCCGGGGCCCAGAGCAGGGAAAAGAAGCTGTTGGCCGGGAACAAACCCCAGAGCCAAGCGAAGGCTCCCAGATAAAGGGCCAGGTAAAAAACCATCAAACATAAAATGGATAAACTGGTCAGGGTATTCAGGCCCCCGTAGTAGCGCATGGAATGGGTGACCCAGTAAAAAATCCCGAACCCGGAAACCAGGCCGGCCAGAGTACCCAGCCGAAACCGTCTTGGGCCAGATTCCTGTTCTATGGCTTTAAAAAATGGAAGGAAGGCGAACCAGGCCAGGAAAGACCAGGAGATTTTCGGAAAGGAAAGGATCAATAAAAGGGAGCCGGCCAGCAACAGACCGCAGGCTCGGAGATCTTTATTCCGTAAAGAAAGGGCCATCAGGTTGAGTTATTCTCGGTTCAGGTTCGATTGGCTCCCTTGGGAGGCCCCTTTTATATCCGCAGAATGGCGTCTAACCGACCCGATCTTTCTGGTAATAGGCCAAATAACGAAAAACCCGGGCCAGGTAGTTACGGGTGTCCTTGAAAGGGGGGATTCCTTTATGGCGGGAAACCCGGCCGGGTCCCGCATTATAGGCTGCCAGGGCCAAGTGCTGGTCGCCTTCAAAATTTTTCAGCAGGTCCCGCAGATATCGAACTCCCCCGTCGATATTATACTTGGGATTAAAAGGATCCTTGACCCCTAATTCTCTGGCGGTGATAGGATCTAACTGCATCAGTCCTATGGCCCCCTTGGGGGAAATGGCCCAGGGATCGAACTGCGATTCGGCATGAATCACAGCCTTGACCAGGGCCGGATCTAAGGAATACTTGCGGCAGGCGACCTTGATCCAGTGATCATACGTGGAAACAGAATCTTGTAGTTCCTGGTAGGTGAGGGCTGGAGAAGCAGCCTTCTCTTCCTTTTGAATGGTCTCCCGGATGGTTCCATCCAGGCCCGGGCTGTTCTCCAGTTGGGCCTGGGCCGGACGGAAAAAGAAAGACCCGACTAAGCTCATGACCGCCAAAATAAAAATCCCGATATAGGGATATCTTTTTTTTAAGTACCACATAACAACCACCACCCTCTTTACTTCTTTGTCTGCTTAGCCTGCTCCTCCGGATAGGCGGGCAGGGCAACCAATCAAAGGAGAGCAGACCAAGGATCAGGGGAAACATCAGGTTTTGTACCAGACTCAGGTAGGTTCGCTGGCTATTCATTAGGAATCCCCAAAAGGTTTTTTTGAAGGGTTAATTATACCCCATTAGTCAGAAAAAAGTCAATCCTTATTTACCTATTTTTCACAAGTTCACTAATACATGTACCCATATTTATTTGGATCTATTCGGAAAAACGGACTGATGGCGGAAAGGATAAGTCGGCTGAACCGGTCCTAACGGGTCCGGTAACCGCAGCGTTTATCGGCTTTAAGCATAAGTTCCGTCAATCGTTGCTCCAGTTCCAGACGCAAGGCCTCCAACTCCGCTTTGGAACAATCCTCAGGAACTTCCAGAGGGGGGGCATAAGAAACCTGGACCTCAGAGAAGGGTAAAGGGATCATGGTCTTATCCCAGCTTTTTTCCAGGGTCAGGCAATGCCTGGCGGACCAGATGGCCGGCAGGATAGGGAGGCCGGTTTTTTGGGCCAGGATGAGCAGACCTTTCTGTGCCCGGTAACGGGGACCTTGAGGTCCATCCAGGACGGTGGAACACAACCGGGTCCCGCCCTTGATGTCTTTTATCATTTGAAGCAAGGCCCTTTCCCCTCCCCGGGTGGATGAACCCCTGACCGTCTTAGCCCCGCATTTCTCGGCAAACCGGGCCAGGTAATCGCCGTCACGGCTTTGACTGAACATAATCAGGGGATGAAAAGAGCCGTAAAAATAAGAAAAGAATATGGCGGCCCGGTGCCAGGAGGTCCCGATAAATGAGCGGGTACCCAAAAAAAATTCCCGATGAAGATCCGGTTCAAGGATTTTAATTCGACAGCTACCGAACCAGGTTTTTAGGATGAGATGGGCGGCGGCAACCAGGCTTTGCAGACCGATCTCTCCCAGCCCGGCTGAATTCATGGGGATTTATTGTTCTCCTTTTGGAAAGGGGATCTTATAAAACTCCACCCCTTCTCGTTTTAAAACCTCTTCCTCATCGGCGGTGGAAGTGCCGCGGATATTCCTTTTATCATTTACGCCGTAATGCATCTTTAAAGCCTCTTTGGCGAAATCGGTTCCGACTTCCTCGAACTGCTCTTCGATAATCTTTTGTATTTGTTTCCATTTATTTTGAGGGGTTTCGCCCTCTTCAACCTTTTCAGGAACCCGGGAACGGCGTTTAATGGTCACCGGGGACAACAACTGGCTGATTTGGTTATCCTCACACAGCGGGCAATGAATCTCCCCGGCCGCCCTTTGTTTTTGAAAGGCCTCGCTGTTGGCAAACCAGCCCTCAAATGAATGCTCCCGGGAACATCGTAACTCCAACACCATCATAGGGTTGACTTACCTCTTATGGTAGACCTAAAATCAAAGGAATAATCCTTGTTCTCTGAAGATCAGATGAACCCTTCTTCGAACAACTCCCGCAAGACCTGGCGGATGGGCAATCCTTTTTCCACCAAAGCCTGCTGGCCGTAATTCATATTGGCTTCCAGGACCAGCCAGCCTTTATCAGGACTATGGCACAGATCAAGGCCGACGTCATCAAAATTGCAGAGCCGGGTCAAACGGCCGGCAAATTCCAGGGCGGCTTTGGGAATATTTTCAAAAGCCACGGAAGCCCCCTGGGCCAGATTACTCCGGAACTCCCCGGTCCGGGCGATCTTCCAATAGGCTAAAATGATTCGATGTTGGATCAGGATAACCCGCAGGTCTTTCACCAGGGGAATATATTCCTGGATATAGGCTACGGCTGAAAGGCGCAGGTAGTGATTCAACTCCTCTTCGTTATGGACCAAATAAACACCCTTTCCCATGGAAGAGCCCCTGGGGATCTTGGCAATAAATGGAAACGGAAACTCCTCCGGGATAGCCTTTTTCTGGTGTCCGAAAAAAATCTTGGTCCTGGGATGGGGGATACCCAAAAGCTGGAAAAGGGCCGTCTGTCTGATCTTGTCTCCTGAATAGACATAACTTTCCCGGCTGGGAAATATTTTCTTTCCCAGGGTTATAAAAAGATCCACATAGAATTTCGTGGGGTAATAGACCTTTTCAGCCTCCCGGATAAGCCTTTTTTCTTCCTCGTCATAGTCGTCAAAGTTGGGCAGGGCCCGCAGGACCCGGACCCCCGGACATTCCCGGAATCGATGGCTGAAAGCTATGCGTTGTCCTTTCATAGGCAGCGGAGCCTGACCCTAATTACCGTATGATGGAACGACCGGGATAATAACCCGCTTTAACAGTCACATTCGGACCCACCAGACATCCCGGACCCAAGAGGGTCCCGGGATTGGTAACCGAATTGCAGCCGGTTTCCGTCCTATCACCCATGATGACTCCCAATTTCCTCAGGCCCGTGTCAACTTGTTTTTTCTGGTAGATAATTTTAATGGAACCCCTGATCATCTTTAAGTTGGCCAACTTGGTTCCGGCCCCCAGATTGCAGTCTTTTCCCAAGACGCTATCCCCGATATAGGCAAAATGGCCCGCCTTGGCCCCGGAAAGCATTACGGCGTTTTTCATTTCCGTAACATGGCCTACCACACACCCGTCGCCTACCAGACAACCTCCTCTTAAATAAGCCCCTTGACGGACCTCGGTCTGCCTTCCGATAAGGGTTGGACCTTGAATAAAGGCCCCGGGCTCCACCACGGACCCTTCACCGATAAAGATCTCTTTCCCAGCCAGGGTAACGCCGCCATAGATGACCGTGGCCCCGACTAATTCCTGATTCTCGAAAACCACCTTGCTCGTCCCCTTGGTAGCTTCTCCGGGAATGAAGGTGAATCCGTCCTCCAGGACCTTCCCCTTATAAAGGACCACCATCTTGGATAGGTAAGGGCCTTGCTGAAGGATTTGCCCCACATTGGGTACCAGTCGTTCCCCAAGGTAGGATTTAATCCGGGGCAAGACTTCCCAGACCGATTCCACCCCTTTAAAGATCTCGGCATGCTCCCAATCTACAATATCAAAAAAAAGTCCCGGTTGAAACATAGTGGCTTACGACCTCGATTGTAAAAATTTGTCTTTACCAGAGATAGCGGACCGGAACCCCCCGGTCCTTTAAATAGGCCTTTATTTGACGGATGGTATAGGTCCCGTAATGGGTCATGGAGGCGATCAGGGCCGCATCGGCTTTAGCCTCCTTAAGAACTTGGCCAAGGTGCTCGGGGGCCCCGGCCCCGCCGGAGGCAATGACCGGGATGGTCACCGCCTCGGAAATGAGCCGGGTCAAGGCCATTTCGTAGCCTTCCCGGGTTCCATCGGCATCTATGGAGTTCAAACAGATTTCACCGGCGCCCAAACGCTCGGCCTCCTGGGCCCACCAAAGGGCATCGATACCGGTAAAAGTCCGGCCGCCCTGAATGACCATTTCATACCCGGAAGGGATGGCCCTGGAAACCGCCACCTTTTTGACGTCCATACCCAACACAACGCACTGACTCCCAAAGGCCTTGGCCCCTTCCTGGATGAGGGCCGGGTTCCTGATGGCGGCTGAATTGACGCTGATCTTTTCCGCCCCGGCCAGGAGCACCTGGCGCATCTCTTCCACACTGGCAATGCCTCCCCCCACCGAAAAGGGGATAAAGATCTCTTCGGCCACCCGGCCAACCACCTCAATCATGATGCCCCGCTGCTCAGCCGAGGCGGTGATATCATAAAAAACCAGTTCGTCGGCCCCTTCCTCGTAATAGAACCGGGCCATCTCCACCGGGTCCCCGATGTCGATATTATTCTTAAACCGGATGCCCTTGGTGGTCTTGCCTTCGCGGACGTCCAGACAGGGAATGATGCGCTTACTCAGCATCACGGCCTTCCCATTCCGAAAAGGCTTTCAACAGTCCCAGGCCCGGCGGTCCGCTTTTTTCCGGGTGGAATTGAAGAGCGATGAGGTTCTTATAGGCCAGGGCCGATGGAAAATCGATCCCGTAATCGGTCTTACCCAAAATCATACTTTCCTCTCCGGGCGAGGGAAAATAAGAATGGACAAAATAAAAAGCCATTTGGAGGAATCGTTCCGGGACCGCCGGATGTTTCCGGGTCCAGTCCACAGTGTTCCAGCCCATATGAGGTATTTTTAAAGGCCGCCCTTCCCGATCCGAAAGAGGATCGGGGAAGCGAAGGACCTGCCCGGGAACAAGGCCCAGACAAGGGGTCCGGTTTTCCCGGCTGAACTCCAGAATCACCTGGGTGCCCAAACAAATGCCCAGAAGAGGCCGGCCGGAAAGGAAAAAGTCCTTTATGGCCCGGTCCAGGCCGGTGCTCTTCAGGTTTTTCATAGCTTCACCGGCTGCCCCCACACCGGGGAAGATGACTCTTTCCGAGGCCCGGATCAGGGCCGGATCGCCGGTAACTCGGCAGGGGATCCCCAACTTCTTCAGAGCCCGCTCCACGCTGGTGAGGTTCCCGGCTTTATAATCTATGATACTGATCATGATCTGGTTGTTATCAGTTCCCTTTTCTATTTCCTAACCTGTTAGGCCTGCCGAACCGCGGCCCTTATCAGAAACAGGTCCTGACCGGTTTTCCTCAATCCCCGGAAAGAGCAGGATGAATTCAGCTCCTTTCCCGGGATGGCTTTCCACCCTGATCAATCCCCCATGATCGGAGACTATTTTTTGGACAACGCTTAACCCTAAACCCGTTCCCTTTTCCTTGGTAGTAAAGAAGGGCTCAAATACCTTGGCTAACTCGTTGGGGGGAATGCCGGGGCCGTTGTCTCGAACGGTGAGCTCTACCCACCCCCGGTAAGGGTCGGTGTCCTGTTTCCGGGCCCCTATCCGAATAAGACCGTCGTCCGGAACGGCCTGGAGGGCGTTGATCAGGAGATTCCATAATACCTGGGAGAATTCCCCTTTGGCAATCTTTAAATGAAGAGGCGGTTCCACGGCCACCTCCCATTGAATGGAGGCCGGAAATTTTTTATTTTTTTTAATCAGGGTGATCGTATCATGAATGAGTTCTATCAGGTCGAAGGAGGCCACCGGGGTCTGGGCCGGCCGGGCAAAGGTTAGAAAGTCAGCCAGCAGGGTGTCCAGTTTGTTGACTTCCCGGGAGACGATTTTTAAAAGCCGTTCTCCGCTTTCACTGCCTTTGATTTCATCGGTCAGGACTTGGATGGAACCGCTGATGGAAGCCAGGGGATTACGGACTTCGTGGGCAAATCCGGCCACCATTTGCCCCATCAAAGCCAGTCGGTCCACTTGGCGGAATCGTTCCTCCATGGCTTTAATCTGAGTAATATCCTTAAAAGACAGGATGCCGCCGACCCCTTGGGAGCGGAAGTCGTTGACCCGGATCATCGAAAACCCCAACCGCAGCGATTGGCCCCGGGGGTTCCGATAGAGGATCTCAAAACGTTCCGGTTCAGAAGCCCCATTCTTCTCGAGAGGCCTTTCCAGTTCCGCTGCAATCTTCCCCACCGGCTGTTGAATTATCTCAGGGGAAGACAGGCCCAGAACCTTCTCTCCGGCCGGATTAATGCTCAGGACCAGGCCTTTTTGATTCAGGGTAATGATGCCGAAATCCAGATTTTCAAAGATAACCTTGTTTCTCTCCTCCAAGTCATTCAGATCCCTTTTCTGGGATTCGATCTGACTGGATTGCTTCCGGGATTCCTCGGAAAAAAGGCTGGCCAGATAACCGACGAAAAAAAATCCGGCCCCATTCAAACCCAGTTGATAAAGATAATAATGGAAGGAATAGGGCGAAACCTTGAAGGTCGTGCCGGGATAAAAGGGGATCAACCCCCGACCTTGCAGCAGCAGGAGGAGCGCATACCAGAGGCTGACGTATAAGGCGGTCAGGAGACCGCCCCGGCGGTAGAAAAGCGTACAGGCCCCCAGGATAACGAGGAAATAAAGATAGGAGAAAAAGCTCTCAATGCCCCCGGTAAGGTACACCGCAGCAGTTACAAAAAAGCCGTCCATGAGGACCTGGAAGATAGCCAGCCTCCTGACCGATCGGCTCCGGAAGAGGATGACCAGATAGAGAAGGGAGAAAAAATATTGCAGGGCAATCCAAAAATACAGTTTGGGGAAGGAAATGGAAGACAGGGGGCTGGTTTCCTTTTGCTGCAAAAACACGGTCAGCAAAAGGATAAAGGAAACGAAAACCAGTCTCCACAAGATAAGTCCATTCGTTTTTTGGAACAACCCCGGATCGGATCGGGAGCCGGTTTCCAGCCGCTCCGGGGGCCGACCGTTTCCTGTCACTGGCTGATCCTCCTTTTTAGGGCCGATTTATCCGCTGATGGCCTCGGCCATTTTAAAGATGGGCAGGTACATGGCAATAACCAGACCCCCCACCAAGCCTCCCAGAATGACCATTAAAATGGGTTCCATCATGGAGGTCAAGGTGTTAACAGCGGCATCCACATCATCATCGTAAAAATCAGCGATCTTATTGAGCATGGTATCCAATTCCCCGGAAGCCTCCCCGACCTGGATCATCTGGGTTACCATGGGCGGGAAGACCCCGCTTTCGGCCAGGGGCTCCGAAATGGTTTTCCCCTGGCTGATGCTCCCCCGGGCCTTGATAATGGCTTTTTCGACCACCTTGTTGCCGGACGACTTGGCCACAATGTCCATGGCTTCCAGGATCGGAACCCCGCTGCTGACCATGGTCCCGAAGGTCCGGGTGAATTTGGCCACGGCCACTTTGCGCATCAAGGGGCCGAAGATGGGAACCCGCAGCGTCAAATCATCCAGGATATGCTTTCCTCTCTCGGTGCGGTAAAACCGCCGCAGGAGAAACAGCATCACCCCAAAGCCGGCCACCAGGAAAAAAAAGTTTTCGGTCACCAAGCGGCTTAAGCCGATGACAAATCGAGTCGGGGCCGGTAAGGCGTGGCCGAATTCGGCAAACATTTTTTCAAAAACGGGTATAACGAAGATCAGAATAATAGCCATTACAATAATGGCCACGCTGATGATTACCGCGGGATAGACCAGGGCGCCCTTGACCTTTTTTTTAAGCTTGAGGGTTTTTTCAATGTAGCTCGACAGACGGGTGAGAATAACATCCAGAACCCCGCCCATCTCACCGGCTTCAACCATATTGGTATACAATTCATTGAATATTTTTGGGTGTTTTTTCAGGGCTTCCCCCAGGGACTGCCCGCTTTCCACATCTCCTTTTATCCGGGAAATGACCTTATGAAAAGCCGGGTTTTCCTGTTGTGCGGCCAGGATATTTAAACATTGGACCAACGGCAGGCCGGCATTGATCATGGTGGCAAACTGGCGGGTAAAAATGACCACGGTTTTTTCAGGGATTTTGCGCCGGAAGGAGAATTTGGTTAAGGGTTTATCCCGTTTTTCCTGAATCCGGACCGGAAATATCTGTTGTCTCCGAAGCTGGAGCCGGGCTACGGCCACATTTTCAGCCACCAATTCCCCTCTTTTTACTTCACCCAACTTTGACTTCCCTTCCCAGGTATAAGTCGGCATATCCTAACCCTTATCTTCTCCGTTTTGGTTCCAGCGAAGTCCTTTTCGAATTCCTGTCTTCGGGACCCGGCCTTTTATTGGTCCTCATCCTTATCGGTAACCCGCAAAATTTCTTCCAGGGTCGTAACGCCATTTCTGACCTTCTGGATTCCGGCCTCCCTCAAGGTAACCATCCCATCGGCTCGGGCCGTTTTTTTGATTTTCGCGGCCGAGGCCCTTTCAAAGACCATTTCTTTCAGGTTGGTGAAAAAAGGCAGGACCTCATAGATGGCCAGGCGGCCCCGGAAGCCGGAAAAATTACAGCTTGGACACCCGGTCCCCTCCCAAATTTCATGCTGGGCTGGATCCAGATGGAATTCATTTAAAAGATCCGAAGTCTTTTCCACCCTTCTTCGGCACTGGGGGCAAATCTTTCGCACCAGCCTCTGGGCCACCACTAAGTTGATGGAGGAGGAGACTAAGAAGGGCTCTATGCCCATATCCAGCAGACGGGTGACCGAAGCCGGGGCATCATTGGTATGAAGGGTGCTCAAAACCAAGTGCCCCGTCAGGGCGGCCTTAATGGAGATCTCAGCCGTTATGGCATCTCGAATTTCTCCTACCATAATAATATCAGGGTCTTGGCGCAGAAAAGCCCGGAGGACATTGGAAAAACTCAGGCCGATTTCCTCATGGGCCTGAACCTGATTGATGCCGTACATATAGAGTTCCACCGGGTCCTCCACGGTGGAGATGTTTTGAGTCGTTTTATTCAGCTCCTGTAACGTGGAATAGAGGGTCGTGGTCTTGCCGCTTCCGGTCGGCCCGGTGACCAGAATCATGCCGTAAGGTTTATGAATCGCCTCCGAATAGATCTGCAGGGCCTCGGCCTCAAAACCCAACAATTCCAGATTGACCTGAAGGGTGGATTTGTCTAAGAGCCGCAAAACGACCTTTTCCCCAAACAGGGTCGGCAAGACCGAAACCCGAAAGTCCATTTCGCTGTCCTGCCCGAAGCGCAATCTTAAACGGCCGTCCTGAGGCAGCCTTCTCTCGGCGATATTCAGATTGGACATGATCTTTAATCGGGAAATGATGGCATTTTTGAGGGCCGTAGGCGGCGTCATGATTTCATAGAGGACCCCGTCGATGCGGTATCGAACCCGGAAAGAGCGTTCGTAGGTCTCAAAATGGATATCGCTGGCACCCCGCTTGATGGCATCGATCAGGAGCAGATTGGTCAGCTTGACCACCGGGGCCTCTTTTGCAGCCACCTCCAGGTTTATTTCATCCAGTTCCTCTTCGGGCGGGATGAAATCCACCTCCAGTTCTTTAAAATCTTCAAGGGCTTGGCTTAAACTGGAGGTATGCTGGTAATGGCTGTCAATGGCTTCTTTCAGGCTTTTGTCCGGGGCCAAAAAGAGCTGGATGTTGCTGCCGGTCAGGAATTTAAGATCGTCCAGGGCATAGATATTGGAGGGATCGGAAATAGCCACCTTTAAGTGGGGACCGTCTTTTGAAATCGGCAGGATCTCATATTTTCTGGCAATGTGGGCCGGAATCAGTTCCAGCAGGGTCGGATCCGGTATGATGCTGGAAAGGTCAATCATGGGCAACCCGAAGTGCTTGGATAAAAAGTAACTCAGTGTTTTCTCGTCTATAAATCCTTTTTGGACCAAGAGGGCGCCGATTTTTTGCCTGCCCCCCATGCGCTTTTGCTCGGCCAGGGCCTCCTCCAGCTGTTGGGAGGTAATTTTTCTCTCCTGAAGCAATAATTCCCCGATCCGGCGGCTTTTAAACATAAGAGGTCACTTTCAGTAAAATAGTGATGGAGTCCCGCTTCAGCGGTCTTAGCGCCTGCATATTATTCTTTAAAATAACTTGACATTTTAAAATAAAATATTATAAATTAAAAAATTTTAAAGAAAGGGGGTGATACCCATGGACTGTACCACGGTAAAAACCGGAACCGCTTGCACCTTCATGAGCCCCAACGGGTGCTCGTTTAATGGAGGATCCTGCTATCCCATTGTCGAAAAATGTCAGGGCTGCGACCGGGTAAAGGATTTCAGCAGCGGGCCCTTTTGCCTTTCCTATCCCGACCCTTCCCTTAAATGGAAGCTGGGCAACTGCAATTTGGCCACCAACCTGAAACCCAAGGCCCCGGCGCAAAATACCGCCAAGATCAATCCGCTGAAGGCCTCCAAGCGTAGTGCCCGATAGCCTTTTTTCCCCCTCCGAAATCTCAACCCGATGCTGCTGTGAGCCTTCCTGCATGCGCAGGAAGGCTCACAGCAGCAGGGCTTACCATTCCTTCAAGGTCTTTTCCAAACGATCCATCCCCTTTTCAATTAAAGGGAAGGCGGTGGCATAAGAAAAACGGAGACAACCGTCTTCTCCGAAGGCCACCCCGGGGACCACGGCCACCAGGGCTTTTTCAAGCAAATATTCGGATAGATCCAGAGAATTTGAGATAGTCCGATCTCCCGCTCGACGCCCGAAGAAGTTCGAAAAATTCGGGAAGATATAAAAGGCCCCCTGGGGCAGAGAAGCCTTGACACCCGGCAGGGCCCCTAACCGCCGGGCGATATAGTTCCGGCGCCGGTCAAATTCCAGGTTCATTTCCTGGATGAAATCCTGAGGCCCTTTCAAGGCCGCCAGGCTGGCTTTTTGAGCGATGGAAGTCGGATTGGAGGTGCTGTGGCTCTGAATGGTGGTGATGGCCCCGATAACCGCTTTAGGGCCGGCGACATAGCCTATCCGCCAACCGGTCATGGCATAGGCCTTGGAAACCCCGTTCACGATCAGGGTACGCTCCTTGAATTCAGGTCCCAGCATGGCCATGTTCCAGAAAGGCAGCCCATCAAAACGTATTTTATCATAAATATCATCGCTGATGACCGTTAGGTCCTTTTCCAGGATAATCTTCCCCAGGGCCTTTAATTCCCCCTGGGAATAGACCGAACCCGTAGGATTGGAAGGACTGTTGAGAATAAGGGCTTTGGTCCGGGGGGTAACGGCTGAAGCCAAATCCTCAGGCGTTAACTTGAAACCGTTTTCTTCTCTGGTGGCAATGACCACCGGATCAGCCCCGGCCAGTTCGATCATGGGCGGATAGGAAACCCAGTAGGGGGCCGGTACCAGGACCTCGTCACCGGGGCCCCAAAGGGCCTGGGCAATATTATACAGGGCGTGTTTCCCGCCGCAATTAACGACCACTTCATTCAGGGTAAAGGTCAGGCCCAAGTCTTCCTGGAATCTGAAAATAACCGCTTCCTTGAGTTCATCGAACCCCCCGACCGGGGTATACTTGGTAAACCCATCCCGCAGGGCTTGAATGGCAGCCTCTTTGATATGTTCGGGGGTATCAAAATCGGGCTCCCCCACCCCGAAGCTGACAATATCGATGCCCGCCCGTATCATGGCCTTGGCCTTGGCATCCACGGCCAGGGTCAAGGAAGGTTTTATTTGCCGCACCCGTTCGGCTAATTCCATACAGCCGCACCTCCTTTATTTTTCTCCAACCAAACGTCGCCTTAATACCAACCTGTATTATAATCTAATCGGAATCCAATTGGGTTCCTTTTTTCAGATGAATAAAAAATTCTTTATTCCCTTTGGCCCCCAGAAGAGGGGACTCGACCAACCCGAGAACCTCCAAACCCAGGTCTTTAAAAAAAACGGTTAACTCCTCGACCACCTGGGCCTGATCCTCCGGATTTCGAACAATCCCCCCTTTACCCACTTTGCCTTTGCCCACTTCGAATTGGGGTTTTATCAGGGCCACGATGGATCCGGTGGACCTGATGAGCGGAAGCAAGGCCGGGATCACCAGTTTCAAAGAAATGAAGGAGGTATCCACTACCGCCAGGTCCGCCGTCTCACCAACCTCCTGCGCCTCCAAAAAGCGGACATTTTTCCGTTCCAGGACTCGAACCCGGGGATCCTGCCGGACCTCCCAGGCCAGTTGTCCGTATCCCACATCAACGGCATGGACCCGCTTGATACCCTTCGTAAGAAGGCAGTGGCTAAATCCTCCGGTAGAGGCCCCGATATCAAGGGCCACCTTACCGCTGACCGCCAGGTTAAAGGCCTCCAGGGCCTTTTCCAATTTTACCCCGCCCCGGCTGACATAAGGGGATTCCGGTCCCTTCACCTCCAGCGCCGCTTGAGGATCCACCGCCCGACCGGGTTTATCCATGGCCTGCCGGTTGACCAATACCTTTCCGGCATAAATCAAGGCCTTGGCCTTCTCCTGACTGGAGGCCAAGCCTCTTTCGACTAACAATCGATCCAGGCGAATTTTAGGACTTTTTATGGGCAGCCACCTCTTCCTGTAAGACGTGGAAAATTCCCTCCCCATCCAGGCCATAGAGGTTCCGGATCTTTTTAGGAGGTCCCTGCTCCACAAAATGATCCGGGATACCCAGAGAACGAACCCGGATCCCCCGGCAGCCCAATTGATGCAAGCGCTCCATTACCCCGCTTCCAAAACCACCTTGGATCATATTTTCCTCAACGGTAACCAGCAGGGAAAATTTTTCATTCAAGGAAGCCAGCATAGCATCATCCATGGGTTTAATAAATCGGGCATTGATGACTGAGGCCGTTTGACCTTGAAGGGCCAGGCGTTCGGCAGCCTCCAGGGCCGGATACACGCTCTGGCCTACGGCCAGGATGGCCAGGTCCTCCCCTTCCCGAAGCCGCTCCCATTGGCCTAAAGGGACCGGTTGAGGATCCCCAAGGAGTGAGACCCCCAACCCGGGGCCCCGAGGGTACCTGATGGCCACCGGTCGATTATAGGCCAGGGCGGAAAAAAGCATATCCCGCAATTCCTTTTCATCTTTCGGGGCCAGGATGGCCAGATTCGGCAGGGGTCTGAGATAAGACAGGTCGAAAAGCCCCTGGTGCGTGGGACCGTCTTCGCCCACGATACCGGCCCGGTCCAGGGCCAGGATAACCGGCAGATTGGGCAGACAGACATCCTGGATAATCTGGTCATAGGCCCTTTGAAGAAAGGTGGAATAAACGGCCAGCACCGGTTTCAATCCTTCCAGGGCCAGGCCGGCGGCAAAGGTAACGGCATGTTGTTCGGCGATCCCCACGTCAAAAAACCGCTGGGGAAACCGCCGGGCAAAGGCGGTCAGGCCGGTCCCTTCCCGCATGGCGGCGGTAATGGCCACCACCCGAAAATCCTTCTCCGCCAACTGAACCAGGGTCCGGCCGAAGACCTCGGTATACGAAGGAGGGCCGCTGGTTTTGGTGAGGCTGGGGTCCTCGGCCTTGACGTCAAAAGGGCCCACCCCGTGGAAAAAAGTCGGGTTTTTCTCCGCCGGCGGAAACCCCTGGCCTTTACGGGTCAGGACATGGACCAGGACCGGGGCCTCTATGTGGCGGATATTTTCCAGGGTCTCAATCAGGGCCTCCAGGCGATGGCCCTTGATGGGTCCGACGTAATCAAAGCGCAAGGCAGCGAAAAGCATCCCCGGGGTAAAAAAACCGGTAAAGGAGTCCTCGCTCTTTTTGGCCCACTGCAGGATATTTTCACCGATCCCCGGGATCGATTTAAAGAAGGATTCCATCTCCCGCTTAAACTGGATAAATCCCTTGCCGGTCAGGCGTTTGCTCATAAAGGAAGATAAGGCCCCCACATTGGGGGAAATGGACATCTCGTTGTCGTTTAAAACCACGATCAAATCCTTGTTAAGATGGCCGGCCTGGTTCAATCCTTCAAAGGCCTCCCCGGAAGTCAGGGAGCCGTCTCCGATAACGGCGATGATCTTGGCCTTTTCGCGCATCAGCTCTTTGGCCGCGGCCAGCCCCACCCCTACGGAGATGGAATTTCCGCTGTGGCCGGTGTCGAAGACATCATGGGGACTTTCTGCCCGCTTCGGGAAACCGCTTAAGCCTCCAAAAGTCCTCAGGGTGGGGAACTGCTCCCTCCGGCCGGTTAAGAGTTTATGGGTATAACATTGGTGGCCCACGTCCCAGATAATCTTATCCTGAGGGCTGTTGAAGACATAATGAAGGGCAATGGTTAATTCCACCACTCCCAGGTTGGGGGCCAGGTGCCCTCCGTTCTTAGCCACCGTCTCAATGATTACCGAGCGGACCTCCTGAGCCAGTTCCTTGAGTTCCAGGATGGAAAGGTTCTTCAGGTCAGCCGGCCCTAAGATCCGGTTCAGTATTTTTATCGGTTGGTTAACGACGGACAATTTATCTTCCTGAATCATGGCTAACGATCACGGGTTAGGACGTAAGAACCCACCTCCATTAAGGGGATGGCCCTTGGGCCGAAAGGGCTCAAGGCCTGGTTGGCCTGGGTCAGCAATCGTTCCGCCGCCTTCCGGGAACCATCCAAACCGACCAGGGCCGGGTAGGTGGCCTTTTTCCGCCGGGCATCGGTCCCGATGCCTTTACCCATCAGGTGGGCCTGGCCTTCCACGTTCAAGAGATCGTCTTTGATCTGGAAAGCCAGCCCAATTCTTTGGCCGAATTGCCTCAAGGCCCGCAGGTCCCCGGCCTTCCCTCCTCCCAGGATCCCGCCGCAAACCACTGCGGCCGCTATCAGGGCGCCGGTTTTATGCTGATGGATAAAATTAAGAAAGGGGAAAGCCACCTTTTTCTTTTCCCCTTTAAGGTCCGCCTCCTGTCCGGCCACCATGCCTTGGATGCCGGCCGCCCGGGCGATTTCCCGGATGACGGCTATCCGCTTTTCAGCCGGGACCGTCTTCATCACCTCCCGGCGGCTTAAAAGGGCAAAGGCTTCGGTCAGCAAGGCATCTCCGGCCAGGATGGCCGTAGCCTGGCCGAATTTTTTATGGCAGCTCTGCTGGCCTCTCCTGAAATCGTCGTTATCCAGGGCCGGGAGGTCGTCATGGATCAGAGAATAGGTATGGATATATTCAAAAGCGCAGGCCGCCGGCAGGGCCGTGACCCAGCGCCCGCCCACCGCCTGGCAGGCCAGGAGGCACAGGAGCGGCCTCAGCCGTTTCCCTCCGGCGAAGAGGCTGTATTCCATGGCCCAATGAACCCGGTCAGCGTATGGGCCGGGTTTCGGAAAGTACCGGCGCAAAGCCTCATCAACCCGTTTCTGATAAAGAGCCATTTTGGGGGGTGCGGCACCAGCCAAGTTATTCCTCTTCCTCATCCAAAGGAAAGGGCTGGGTTTTCAGACTCCCGTCCTCGGACTTGATCAGCAACTCCACCTTCTTCTGGACCTCGGTCAACTTCTGGGAACAGAGTTTCGAAAGACGCATCCCCTCTTCAAAAAGTTTGAGAGACTCCTCCAGGGAGAGATCCCCGCCTTCCATCTTGTTGACAATGGCTTCCAGTTTCTTGAAGGCCTCTTCAAATCGTTCCTTTGACAAAATCCAACTCCTCCTTCTTGTGGGTCTTCTCTACCCGGCAATCCATTTCGCCACGGGCCAGGATTACCCGGATGGCCTGTCCGGGCTGGACCGCCTCGGCATCTTTTACTAGTTTCAAACCGGGCAGGGTTTGGGTCAAGGCATAGCCCCGCTCCAAAACATTCCAGGGACTAAGGGCCTGAAGGGCCTTTCCCTGGGTCTGGAGACCCATCCCCAGTTTGTTGATTTGCTGGGCCATGAGATGCTTCAACCTGGTTGTGGTCAGCTCCAGATGGCTTTGGTTTGTCCGGACCTGAACCAGAGGATTCAGTCCCAGGATCCTTTCCCGGACCCAGCGAAGTCCATCGGTTCGGTTCCTTAGATGGATGACCAATCCTCTTCGAAGTCGTTCTGAATGATCATCCAGCCGCAGGGCCAGGTCGGCCAGACGCCGTCTGGGATCCCCCAACCGTCTTTGGAAATAGTGCAGTTTTTCCCAGCGAAAACGCAGGGCCTGTTTCAATCGATAGGCCAGCCGGTTTTCAAGGTCTTCAATTTTTTCCTCCCATTCGGCCTGGGGACGTATCAATAATTCAGCGGCCGCTGAGGGCGTGGAGGCCCTGAGATCGGCTGCGAAATCAGCTATCGTAAAATCCACCTCATGGCCGATAGCTGAAATAACCGGAATGGCCGATGCCGCAATGGCCCGGGCCACCCGTTCTTCGTTGAAGGCCCAAAGATCCTCGAGTGAGCCGCCTCCCCTGGTCAGGACAACCACCTCAAGGCCCAGGGAAGACCGGTTCAACATGGATAGGGCCTGGGCAATCTCATGAGAGGCCGTCTCCCCCTGAACCAGGACCGGAAAAATGAAGACCTGAATGTTCTGAAACCGGCGGTAGAGGACCCTCAAAAAATCCCGGATGGCCGCCCCGCTGGGCGAGGTGACCACGGCTACGGTGCGGGGAAGTTCGGGGATCGGTTTTTTCCGGGCCTCATCAAACAGCCCCTCATCCAGGAGGCGTTGTTTCAGTTTTTCAAAGGCCAGCTGAAGGGCCCCCCAGCCTTTCAACTCCATCCTCTCCAGTATGATCTGGTATTCTCCCCGGCCGGCATAGACGCTCAAGCGGCCCTGGCAAAGGACCTGAAGGCCATCTTCCGGCAGGAAACTCAAAGAACCCTGGCTGGACTTGAAAAAAACGACCCGGATCTGGCTGTTGGCGTCCTTTAAAGAGAAATAATAGTGGCCGCTGGGGGGGACCCGAAAATTGGAGATCTCCCCCTCTAACCAGACCAGGGGAAACTCCTCTTCAAGCAGGTCCTTGATCTCCCGGGTCAGTTCGGAGACCGTATAGATTTTTTGCTCGTAGTCCGTCCGGGTCACTTTATCAGCCGCTTTCAGAACTCAAATCCCCCCTGAAACCGTTCCTAATCCCAATCGGTTGGGGGGATTAACCTGATATATCGGTCCGTTTGGCCGATTCCTAAACTAATAAAGTATTATAACTGGAAAGGCGCCAAAATTCAAATGATTTCGCTTTATGAAGTGACCTCAGTGTTTCACAAAGTTTGCACGCTGGGGCAGATACAAGAACAGAATTCTGGACAGCCGACAAGCCCCTTTGACAGACCGCCCTTCAAGCCAATGCCTCCTGGGTGAAATGGATCGGTGAGTTCAACTGACTGGAATACTACGGAGATTTTTTGGGTTCGGTTTTGAGGAATCGAGAGTCGACAATCAGGATGCAAAGAAAATAAATCCCAAATTCCGGAATTGAGAATCCTGTCCATTGCTTTCAACTTCCCGACAATCAAAAATTACCGGGACATTCTGTTCACCGGCCAGGGCCTTTATCCTTTCGAAAATTCCCGGGGACAGGCGTTCCATTGAGAACCTCCGCCTGCAAACGCCGCAGGTATAGCTTAAGTTGAGTACATAGGCATCGACGACCCCTTCCAGCAGGCTCAGAGCCGAGGGAGAGGCCAGGTACGGGTAATTCCAAGCCAGAGGGACCTGCCAATCATCCGGCGCCTGCCTCAAGAATGTAAAAATGGACGGCAAGGATCCTTCAAGGTTTCCGCCATTAAAATACAGGAAGCGGACTTCTCCCCTATTGAGCTTTTTCCAAAGATGATGATCCAGGATGGCCTCAAAATCCGCTTCCCGATCAGGCACTGTTTCTTTTTGACAGGAACGACAGATAGCTACTGAACCGGCCAGGTTGATAATCCAGGCCGGGGACAACGGCGAATCCGGGCTCTTGGATATGGAAACGTCCGATATTTTTGCCTGCCAGCCTGCACCGCAAATGCTTGATTCCCACCGGGTCCGGTCCGACCAGCATAGCCGCCAACACAAAGAACAGTTCTTCAAAAAGTGATGGAGGATCTCGATTTTCAAGTCCAGGAGCGAGGCCTCCCCCTTCCTGCAGGAGGTCAAACCTATTTCCGAACGAAATAAGGTCATCAACTCATCATGAAGGTCCAAAAGCACATGCAGCGATTTACTTTTAATTTTTTTCAGACCGAGGCCGCAGGTTATTCTCTTGATTTCTTGGAATCGGGGCAGATTTTTAAAAGGCGCTCCATTTTTCAGGCAGCGCCTGGAAAACGGTCGGAGTAGGTCAATCTCTGCTGACTTCTTCATGGGTTCCTTCCCCCGGATAAAAAGGGAAGGCAGGGCCGAGATGGCCCTGCCTGGTGAGTCGCCAGATAACACTATTTTTTAATCTTCAGCCCGATCACTTGCTTCTTTCATTCGGGTTAAAAAACCATCTGGGCCCTACAATCTTCATGTTAGTACCCGAACTGCTGCAGATTCTCTCCAACACTTTAACTGGACCTGGAACAATTCCAATACCTGGATAAGGAAAATTATAAAAATCGACCGTCTCCACGTTCGTCTCCGTGTCGCTTCTAAGCGCTAAGATATTACCCATGGTGCCGAGAAGTTGGCCCTTCGAGCGAACACCATTTATCACCATATAAAATTCGGGGGGGTAAGGAGGTAAAGTGAAAGGGCCCGCTGATGGATCAATTCTACAGTCGCCCTCGCCTTCAGTCGACAGATCATGGTTGACCTTGTAGGTTCCCCGGCATTCCATGTCGTACTGGGACACGGGGGATTTCAAAGGGGCCGTACTACCGACGGGATCGTGGGTCAAGGACAGAACCTGCCCCCGAAAGGTATATCCTCCGTGGCCGTCATAGGAAGTGACTCCCTGGGATGAGCCACTGACCATAACCGAGGTCAAACCCGGTGGGTCAGGGTTGCGGTTTAGGTCCTGATCAAAATTCCCGTAGGCCGAGGCACAGACGAAGGACATATTCGACGCGTAGTCCCCGGTGAGCAGTCTGTTCAAGTCCCACGCCCCGGCCGGGGCGGCAATAAACACAGCCAAGAGCGCGATGGCGGCGGTAATAAAGCAAACCTTTATTCCTTTTATTTTATTCATGATGCTCTCCTTTCATAAGTCCATCTAAGGTTACTGGTATCCAACAACTCCCCTGCCGACACAACCAAGCCCCTCACCTCCTTTCCTCTTCCCTCCGAGGGTGCGTCATATTGTCATTTATAAATGTCCCTTTTTCTGGAGAATCGGCATCTGCCGATTCCCCGGGTGAATTTAAGATTTCCCAGAGCTCATCATAACTCTGGAAGGCTTTTTTCCCCTTTTTCCCTGTCTCAAGCACGACCCCTACCAGACTTTTGGGATGGTCCTTCTCAAAGCGGTAGATCCGGATGATGTAACTGGCGACAAAGTTCATACTGTGCCCCCAAGAAAAGAACCAACAGGCCTTCTTCGCCTAAATCTGCGGATCCCCGGAAGACCTGACGGATGATATTTTTGGTTTTAAATATAGAATGAATTATTCTTTTGTTTCTTGAATAACACGGGGGTTGTTACAGATATGGTACGGATTGGGGGGGGATAAAAATTTTGGAGGGGGTTCGAAAGAGTTATTTTACCGTTCTTATGGCGCAGAAGCCAGCAGGCTGTCCCGTATGGCCCTGGTTTTAGCGGCGGGTGCGATATCCAGTTCCTTTTTGAGCCTTTTCTCAAAACTTTTGTATAACGACAGGGCCTCGGCCTTCAAATCCAGGTTCCGGCAGCAGACCATGGCTCCCTGGCAGAACTCCTCGGCCAGGTTGTCGACCTCGAGGCCTTTCTGATAACATTCCCGGGCCTTTTCCCACTCTCCGTCTTTGCTCCAGTAGGAACCCAACTTTTCCACCCCGCGCAGGAACTTGCTGCGCAGCCTTTCACCGGCAGCCAACAGCCAGGATTCCTCCATCTCCCGGCCCATAAAATAGCCCTGGTAAAAACCGACGGCTTTTTCCAGAAGCGGAACAGCGGCCCCGGGATCGCATCCATCGGCCTCTCCCAAAAGCCGTTCAAAGGCCCAGGCATCGATCCAGCAAAGGCGATCGTCAAGAGACACCCGCCTTTCCCTGACCTTAACCGTATCCTCCCTCCCGGCGAGGCTACGGAGACGGTGCAGGGTGGTCCTCAGCGACTGGAGTGCCGCATCGCCATCGGCCTCCGGCCAGAGGGCATCGGCCAGTTCCTCATCCCGGGTGCCTCTGACCCCGGCGGCAATCAGGGCCTGGAGCAGTTCGAGGGGCTTTTTCTGGGCCTTGCGGGAAAAGCGGAGGGGCTGCCCATCTTTATAAATGACGAATTGCCCCAAGGTAGTCACCTTCAGCGGCCAGGGCCAATTTTCCAGATGGACCGGAGGATTTTCCGGCACCAGTCTTCTCCGGCGGATGATTTCCTGGACGTATTCCACCTCGATCCCCTCTTCCAGCGCCTTCTGGCAGAGAAAGGCGGTATCGGCCGGACAATCAATGAAGGTATTCAATAACCTCGCTTCTTTCCCCAGGGCCAACGCCTCCCGGAGAGACCTGAGGCCCTTGTTTTCCTCCCGGTTCTTGAAGGCCAGATGGGCCTGCTGCAGCCGGGCGTTGAATTCCAGGAATAGGCTCTTGATCTGCCGGGAGGAGGCCAGGCCCTGGGAAAGGTATTCCCGGGCCTTGTCATCCTTCCCGCAATGATTCAGGATGGCGGCATTCAACAGATAGGCGGACCCGATAATGAACGGAGCGCCGGTGTCGATCGCGAACGCGAAGGGCTTGTTCCCCATGGATAGCCGCCTGATCGTATTTCCCGAGAATAAGTTCTTCTCTGGCTAAACCGACATAATATATGTTTTGATCACGGGTGGCCATTGCCTTGTTTTCCATTCCCGGGCTGGTCATGGAAGTGGATAACCGGTTAATGAAAAGGCCCGCCTTTTCGGTGTCATTCATATTCAGTGAATTCTGAATGGCGTGGAACAGTATAAAATCGTCCAGAGAATGAAACCCCAAGGCTCGAAAAAACTCGAGACCCTCGTGAACGGACTTCTGGCATTTTTCAGGGAAACCCGCCACCTCAAAAAACAATGCCTCTCCCGAGTAGCCCCAACCACGAATGGGCGACCGAATTTCCAGGGTCTGCGTCAGTGCGCTGAGCATTTCCAGCGCCAGGGTGGCCTTATCAAAACGGCCGGTGTAGACTCCATAAAGCACCAGATGGAATAGAAGCATCATTCTTTCAGTTTTAAATTCAGGGGCCTCCGTCAGGGCCAGAGCGCGATCCGCCCATTGTTCTATCTCCGGATGACCCGACTGTCTCTGGGCCAACGCCGAAAACATGGACGTTGAAACCAGAGCCCCTATCCAGGGAGAAGGAAATTCCTGGAAGGGATCCCGGATATGAAGTTTAAGTTCATCAATCCAACGGTCCAATTGATCATACCCTTTAATGCAGTGAATGATGACCCGAATGACACTGCTCCAGGCCAGCAGCATCCCTGCTATCTCCCCCTCTTGCTTGAATTTTTCATAAGACCGCTCCAGGAAATCACGGCTTAAAAGCAGATCAAGAAAACTCCCCGCTGCCCCTTTCCAGAAAAGAAGCCAGGCATCCTGTTCAATCAGATCGCTTGGCAGCCCGTCCAACCATTCGGCCAGCAGATTGAGCCTTCCCTGCAACGACAGGGTCGAAGCCTGTTGGAGGATGATCCGTTTCATCATTTCCCGGTCCTCGGCTTCCCGGGCCAAAATAAAGGCTTCTTCGATCTGTCCGGCTGTTTCCAGCAGATGAACGGCCCTCCGGTTTAAGTCCATGAACATATCCGGAGAGAAATGCACCTTAGCCTGCTTTCGCAAAAAGGTCCTGAACAGGGGGTGATACTGGTAAACCGGCTCTTTTAGGGATCGCTGATCGATGAAATAATTGTTCCGCATTAACCCGGCCAGGATGGAACCGGCCTGGGCAAGGCCGCTCAGCGTTTCCGCCATTCCGACGGTCATTTGAGGCAGGATAGCCGTCCGGAGGAGAAAATCTTTTGTCTCCGGACTGGTTCGGTCGAAAATCTCCTTTCCAAAATATTGGATGATCCCCTCCTGGGAGGTATCACCAACTTTCCCGGGGAAGATCCCCTGCCTGAGGCCTTGCAGTATCAGGATCAACCCGGCCGCCCAGCCGTCAACCAAAGCGTGCAGCTGCCGAATCGTTTCCCCTGGAAGATCCCGATCGGGTCTCAATCTGACGATCTCCACCGATTCTTCCAAGGTCAGGCGCAGATCTTCCCAGGTCAATAGAGCCAATTGTTGATTCGCCTGGAGCCTGATCCATGATGGAGGGGGGGCGCCCCGGCTGATCAGCACCAGGTGCATGCCCGGGGGGAGTTCATTCACCCCCAGCAGAATGACCTCCTGGACTATCGAATCCTCCGGAATGAACTGGAAATTGTCTAAAACCAGAACCGTGCCGGGTTTTAAGCTGCTGAAGGCTTCCTTGAAAAAACGCCGGGCAAAGGCAGGTATGTCCTGGAGATATTCCGGAGTTAACAGGGACAGGGGTTTTTTTCGACGGGGATAGGCCTCGTTAAAAGAGGACCCCAGGTGGTAGAAAAAGGTGGCCGGGTCCTTATCGGCCTCTGCTACCTGGTACCAGAGGTTGGGAATTCTCCGGTCTTGCAGATAGGAACTGACCAGGGTCGTCTTGCCGCTGCCTGCCGGCCCGGAGACCCAGATGACCGGCCCGTCTTGAAAACGGTCCAGTCGCTCAAACAACCGCTCCCGGAGAACGGCTTTCCGGATGACCGGCCGGCTGCCTCTTCTTGGAGAGATCCTTTTGGAGGAATTATTAACAGGCACCTCCCTTTTATTATTTTTGTCAGGTGAGGCGGTTGTTCAATAATTCAAAGACATCTTGGAATGATCTTTGTCGCCTTCTTGCCATAGTCTAATCATGTATTCAATCGTCCATGACGGCCGCGATTTAATTTTTTGATTGTAATAACACCTTGAAGCTGAAAAAGTTCGGGGTCTCCAGTCACAAGGATAGCCCCAAGTTGTTTGGCTTCAGCGGCGGCAAAGGCATCGGCATAAGAAATGGCATAATCCATTTTAAGGGCGGCCGCCGCCAAAACCGTTTTGTCGGTCGCCGGACGGATGGTTAAAGGCAGTCGATAAATGTTTTTTAATGTATCCTCGGCCTCGTTTCGACCTTTTTCTTTCCCGATCCGATAATAAATTTCCCCTACATTAATGATGGAAATGAAAAGATCCGCCTTTCGATCCAGGCCTTCTTGAAGCAGTTTACGAACTTGCGAGGCAGCCGGTTCTTCCTTCTGGAGCAGGGCCAAGAAAGCCCAGGCATCAAGAAGATAGATTTTGCTCATGTTGAATCTCTTGCCGGTGTTCTTTTTCTAAGGCACCAAGCAAGTCCGTCCCCGAATACCGTCCGTACAATTGATCAATCGGGGAAGACGCCGAGATCAATTCCAAGACAATTTTCTTTTCAACAACCTCAACGTGAAATTGAGTCCCGGTGCCCAAGGAAAGAGTCCGACGAATAGTCTTAGGAATGATCAGTTGTCCTTTTGATGAGAGTTTAGCTGTTAAAGCCACTTTGTTTCTCCACTTCTTACTTTTTTAACAAAATAGTAAGATAATTCCCCGGGCTTGTCAAGACCTAAAATATCCTTCCACTATTATCTCCCTGGTAACATTTATAGGCAGAAATGCCGGCGCAGTCGGTATTTCTGCCTATGGTCTTACCTTTTCAAGGCCCGGGCATAGGCCAAGACGGCCTGGACATAATTATCGCAGTGGTTGTAGGCGTACAGGGCTTCCTTCTTCTTAGCCGAATCCTTCAGGGACCATCCGAACGACTTCAGGTAATTGGCCATGCTGGCCAAGGCATCGGTCAGATTGTCGAGGTCCACGATCCCGTCGTCGTTTCCATCCACACCATATTTTACATAGGAGGAAGGCACAAACTGAGGAAGGCCGAAGGCCCCGGCCCAGGAACCCTTGATGGAGAGTGGATCCCTGTTCTGCTCCCGGGAAAATCGAAGCAGCTGCCCCAGTTCCTCTCCGGCCCAGTCGGAACGCCGGTTTTCAATCAGGGCCATGGTCAGCAGGCTGTTGAATATGGGAGTGTTTCCCACAAACCGGCCGAAGTTGGTTTCGATTCGGAGGAGAGCCACCAGGACCTCCCGGCCCACCCCGTAGGCAGACTCGATCTTCCCCAGTATATGCCGGTTGTCTCGCATTACGTTTTTCCCCTGTTTCACCGATATTTTGGTGAGCAGTCCGAAACGCCGACTGGTGTAATCCAGCCCCTTACCCCTCCGCTCGACAATCTCCGGGTAGAGCGTCACCCGGGGATCAGAAAAAACCCGAGCGAGGTCCTCCTCCGACAGGCCACGCGCTTTGAGCCTTAATAGAAGATCGTCCAGCCTTCCGTTATCAGCCGAAACCGGGGCCGCCAGGCCGGCGGTGTAAGCGGCGATGAGCAGAAAAACGCTCAGGCAAAAACCCGCGATGTGGGAACCCCCCAGCCGATTTAAATAAGTCTGAATTTTCCACTTCATGTCGCCTTGATCTCCTCAAAGAGCAGACAGCGGACACGGTGAGATGAAGAGATGTCGGTGAGAGGAATGGAACCCTCCCGGCATTTCTCCATGACTTGCGGGCAGCGGGAGGCGAAGCGGCAGCCCGGGGGCGGGTCAACCGGAGAAGGCGGCTCGCCCGGCAGGTGATGGAGGCCGCAGGGCCTGGAAGGATCCAGGGAAGGGATGGAGGCGAACAGGGCCTGGGTATAAGGATGCAGGGGTTGGGCGAATAGTTCCTCTGTAGGCGCCTCTTCCATGACCTGGCCCACATACATGACCAGTACCCGGTCGGCAATGTGGCGCACCACCGACAGGTCGTGGGCCACGATAAGATAGGAAAGAGAGAATTTTTCCTGAAGCTCTTCCAGCAGGTTCAGGATCTGGGCTTGTATTGAAACGTCCAGGGCCGAAACCGGTTCATCACAGACAATGAACGACGGCCCCACGGCCAGGGCCCGGGCAATGCCGATCCGCTGCCTCTGGCCCCCGGAAAATTCGTGGGGATAACGCGACCCGTCTTCCTGGGAGAGCCCGACAATATCCAGGAGCTCCCCTACCCTCTTCTCCCTTTTGGGTTCGCCCATGATGGCCAATCCCTCTCCGACGATATCCACAACCGTCATCCTTGGATTGAGGGATCCGAAGGGGTCCTGAAAAACGATCTGCATTCTCCCTCGATATTCTTTCAATGATTTCCGATCAAGACCGGCAATATCATGGCCTTCAAAGAGGATGCTCCCCGCCGTAGGACGCAGTAGTCTGACCAGGCACTTGCCCACCGTGGTCTTGCCGCAGCCGGATTCCCCAACCAGGGCCAGGGTTTCTCCCTTCCCGACCGAAAAGGAAACCTGGTCCACAGCCTTGACGTATCCGGCGGCACGGCCCAAAAGCCCGCGCTTTACGGGAAAATACATTTTCAGGTCTTTGACCTCAAGCACCCTTCCCTGCCTCTCCTTTCCCCGTGTCTCCGCATCTCACCCTCTCCGCGTCTCCCGTCCCCCGGGTCCCTCCTTCTCCGCAACGCACCCAGCAGGCGCAACCATGGCCCTTGTCAACTTCTACCAAGGGCGGTTCTTCCGTTCGGCATTGCTCGATGACCAGAGGGCAGCGGGTGTGGAAGCGGCATCCCGGGGGAAACCGCGTCGCTGAAGGGACGGCCCCGGCAATGGTATGAAGACGCCGACCGCGCTCCGCCCGGCCCGGCAGGCTCTTAAAAAGCCCCTCGGTGTAGGGGTGCAGAAAAGAAGTAAAGATCGAACGGCAGGGACCGGACTCCACCACCTGGCCGGCGTACATGACCGCCACTTCGTCCGCCATCTCGGACACGATACCCAGATCATGGGTAATGAGCAGGACGGCCGTGCCGCTCTCGGCCTGGAGGTCCTTGATCAGTCGCAATATGCCGGCCTGGATGGTTACATCGAGGGCCGTCGTCGGCTCATCGGCTATCAGCAGGTTGGGTTTGAGGCACAAGGCCATGGCGATCATCACCCTTTGCTTCATGCCGCCGGAAAGCTGATGCGGGTATTGCTGCATCCGCTGGCGCGGGGCGGAGATCCCGACTTTGGCCAGATATTCCAGGGCAATCTTACCGGCCTCCCCCTTGCCCATGCCGGTATGGACACGCACGGCCTCCATGATCTGCCCGCCGATGGTGAAGACCGGGTTCAGGCTGGTCATGGGTTCCTGAAAAATCATCGAGGCCAGGCGGCCTCTGATATCGCGCAGCTCAACCTCGGGAAGGGAGACTATTTCCCGGCCTGATAAGGTTATTTTTCCGCCGACAATCCGGCCCGGGGGCGAAGGAATCAGCCTCAGGATGGAAAGGGCCGTAACCGACTTGCCGCAGCCCGATTCGCCGACCAAACCGATGGTCCGGTTTTTCCCCAGGCTGATCGAGACCCCGTCCACCGCCCTGGCCACGCCGTCGCCGGTGTAGAAGTAGGTCCTCAGGTCTTCTATTTTCAGTACGGGTTCCAATCGCTTCTGTCGGCCTCTCAAAAAAAAGGAAGAGAAAATACTTTGCCACGGACAAAGACTGGACAGGGTGGCGGTCCACTGAGGCGGACCGCCACCTTAATCGCCAGCGCCTTTGGCGCATATCAGGTTCTTATGCGAAGCGATGGCCTGTTTTGCCTGTTCATTAGCCTGCCCCGTAGGCATTAATACAGGGTCGAACAGGCAAAAATAATTGTCCGTTTTTGTCTGTGTGGGTCTGTGGTAAAAAAACTCACCCCTGTCTCAGGCGCGGATCCATAGCGTCGCGCAGGGCATCCGCAAAAAGATTAAAAGCCAGCACCAGCACGAACAAGAAGATCGAGGCCCCGGTCAGGTTCCACCAGATGGCATTGGGCAGTTCCCGGTCGGCCATCATGATCATCCTGCCCCAGCTCCCTGTTCCCGGCTCCACCCCGATACCGATGTAGGTCAGCACGGTCTCGGACATGACCAGTGAAGAAAAGTCCAGGGTCATCTCAATAATGACCAGATATAAGACATTGGGCAGGATATGCCTGAAAAGCAGCCGCAGATCCCCGGCCCCCAGGGCCCGGGCGGCCTCGATGTACTCCATGTTCTTGACCTTAAGGGTCTCGCCCCGGATGAGCCGGCAGAGGCCCACCCAGGAGGTAACCCCAAGGGCGACGCAGAGCTGCCACAACCCCCGTTCCATCACCATAAGCATGGCGATCAGCAGCAGGATGCCCGGAATGGAAGAGAGCACCTGATAGATGTACTGGATCAGGTCATCCACCCAGCCGCCGTAATAACCGGCCAACAGCCCGAGAAGGATGGCAAAGAAAACAGCCACCAGCGAGGGAACGATCCCGATGATGAAGGCCGTCCTCACCCCTTTGAGGGCGTTGTAAAGCACATCCTCCCCCAGGTTGTTGGTTCCCAGCAGGTGACGCGACTTCAGTGAAAACTCCTGGCGGTTGAGGACGCCTTTTTCAGCCAGGGGAGGCGAATAGGAGCGTTCGACCTCCTTCTGAAATAGGGCGTCAAGGACGGTCCGATTCCACTTGAGGCCGCCGGCACCTTGTTGTGGCAGAGGTATCGAATCCATAAGGGCGACCAGAGCGAAGAGACAGATGACGCAGAAACCTGCCCAGGCCAGCCTGTCTTTCCTGATCCGCTTTGTGGCAATTTTTAGATGTGATTCCGCCAACTCCGTTTTACCTCTTTTGCGCCCTTTGCGCCTTTGCGGTGGAATATGCTTTTCATTCAAAGGCCACCCGGGGATCTACCAGGGTGTAGCTGATGTCCGTCAGGATGCTGCCGGCAATGTAAAGCAGTGAATAGATATAAACCAGGGTCCGAATGACCGGATAATCGTGATTGTTGATGGCGTTGAGCATCAGGTTGCCCATGCCGGGAATGCCGAAATACATCTCGAGCAGCAAGCTCCCGGTGATAAGAAAAGGGATGGAAAGCACGGTGACCGTCAGGATGGGGATCATGGCGTTCTTGAGCACATGTTTAAAAAGCACCCCCTCCTCGCTTACCCCCTTGGCCAGGGCGGTGCGGACATAATCGGCCCGCACCTCATTGAGCATGACGGTCCGATAGAACCGGACCCCTCCTCCCAATCCGGCGGCCACGGCCAGGATAACCGGCAGGAGTACGAACTTCCAGGCCCCGGCGCCGAATTCATAACCGTAGATGGGGAAGTATTTGAACACAACCGCCAGCAGGTATTGGCCGACGATGATGTAATTCAGAATGACGATGCTCATCAGTATGACACAGATAAATAAGGCCAGCCGGTCGATGTACGTGCCGCGGTAAAAGGCAATAAAAAGCGCAATAGGCAAGGTCACCAGGATAGAGAGCAGGAAAGCCGGAATGGTGATCGTCAGTGAAGGACCGATCTTCTGCTTCAATAGGTCGCTCACCTGTTCATGGAGATAATCCGATTTGGGGAATTTAAAGAGTAAAAGCTCTTTCATGTGATTCCAGAAGCGGCTGTCGAAGGCCTGAATGCGGCCGTCCTTTCCGGGTTTAAAATTAAAAAAGAGGGGCTTGTCCATGCCGTGGGCCTTGACCCAGGCCGTGACTTGCTTCTCGGTCGGGTTCTTTCCAAGCTGTTTCCGGGCGATCGCCTCGGGTGAGGCGAAGACATTGAAAAGCAGAAAAGTAACCAGGCAGACCCCGATCACGGTGGGAATGGCCAGCAGCAGACGGCGGATGATATAGGTCAGCACTTACTTCCTCCTTCTTCGATAGGTCAGCACCATGGCCGGGATTGAAATGGCCAGCAGCAGCAGGGCGGCGTAGAGCAGGATCCTCACGTTGGGCCGGTTTTCGGCCTCCCGGTAGGCCCGCCTCATTTCCGGATCAATCCGGATATACTTCCGGTAGTTGCCGGAGATGCTGTGGGACTTGCCGTTTTTTACCCAGGCCTGGCGTAAGACATAGGAGGGGGAATGAATATTGAAGATCCAGGGGCACTCCTCGACCACGATGGCCACCATCTTCCGGATCACCGCCTCCCGCTCCGGCGTGTTTTCCATGATCTTCATCTGCTCGTAGAGGCGGTCGTATTCCGGATTGGCAAAGGAAGAACCGTTCGGGTTGGGGGGGGCGTTGGGGCCGTAGAGCAGTTGAAGAAAGTTTTCCGGGTCGGGATAATCGGCATTCCAGCCCAGGGAAAACATCTGGAAGGTCCCTTTGTGGCTTCGTTCCAGGTGCTGAGACCAGGTATTCACCTGGAGCTTCATCTTGAGCCCGAGCTGTTCAAAACAGCGCATGTCGAAGGTGGCCACCTCACGGGCCCGGGTGGAGTCGGACCCTATGTCATAGGTCAATTCCAGCGGTTTGCCGGTCTTGGGATCAATCCCTTCTGGATAACCGGCCTTGGCCAGAAGCTCCCTGGCCTTGGCCGGGTCATAGGCTTTATAAGGATTTCTCAAGGTCGGATCGTAGCCGAAAATACCCGGGGGTAAGGGTCCCTGGGCGTTGATGGCCCGGCCGTTCAGGAAGATCTGGTTGTACAGGTCCGTATCATAAGCCAGGGACATGGCCTGGCGCAGATATTTGTTCTTTCCCAAAAGGGGGTCGCGCATGTTGAAGGCCAAATAAAAGACCGATAGTTCGCTGGCGATTTCGAGCGAGATCCCCTTTTTGACGAATCGGTCCGAAAGCTCCAGGTTTTTGGTAACCACCTTGTCGAACTGCTCCTGGGGGATCCCGGATGCATCCAGATAACCCTGGAGGAAAAGAAGCCAGACCGGCTGGCCGGCGGATATGATGGTGTACCAGACCTCATCCAAAAAAGGCAAGTGTTTACCGGCGTCGGCCAGGAGGCCTTTCTCCCGGTCGCCCGGAGCGCCGCTTAAAGGATAAGTTTCCTTTCTGAAGCTGGGGCTTCTGTCCATGATGATCCGGTGCTGCCGCTTCCACTGTTTGAGCCGGTAAGCGCCGGTCCCGACCGGATGGCGGGAAAAGCCTTCCCGCCCAGGGGCGTTGTAATAGTCCACCGCTTCCCTGGCCACCGGAGCGGTGTAAGGCATGCTCATCACATAAATAAAAGCCGGAAAGGGCTCGGTCAAGGTGACTTTCAAGGTCTGGTCGTCAAGGGCCTTCAGCCCTTCGATCTCCCAGACATAATCCGCTTTCCCGGCCGCGACGGCCCGGTTGAAAAAGGCATCTAACCCTTTTATTTTGCCCGAAACCAGCCAATAGCCGGTGGATTGAACCGCCGGATCAGCCAGTCTTTTAATGGCATAGATCACATCATCGGCGGTCACGCGACGCCCCCTGCCTCCCGGGAAACAGGGATCATCCTGGAAAAAGATGTCCGGCCTCAATTTGAATTGATATTCCATCCTGGCCTTTTTGACCCTTTTCCCTTTCTCCTGCACCTCCTCGTAAAAAATCCGCTTCTCCGGAAAGGCGGCCGCCAGGGCCGGTATAACCGTGTAGGGCCGGTCAAGGTAGGCGTTCTGAAAAAGAGAGTCGTATATCTGGCAGAGGATCTCGGCCGAGGTGGTGTCGGAAACCTGCGCCGGATCAAGGGTCCTGGGGTCTTCGCCGAGGGCGGCGTAGCCGATCAATTTTCGGTCTTCCGGAGGATAGGGGTTGTTTCCGCAGGCCTGGACAAAGGCCGTCAGCATTAAAGCAAGCCATAAAATTCTATTTTTTTTCATTCTTACCCTTTAGACAACCCCAGAAAAAAGACCCCCCGGTCCCTGTTGGTCACTATTATTTTGAGACCCTTAATAAATAATGACCTTAGGGCTTGATTATCTTTTTTAGATTTGTTGAATATAAAATAGGGAGGTAATGGGGGTCAAGGGGAAAGATTTGGGCCTTGAGCAAGGAAAGCCGGGCTTAAGGAATCCCAAGGGCTGAAAAGGGCGGCCTGTTGTTTTCGCTTGATTAGTATGGTATGGGTCAGAAACGGAATCCGAAACAGAGGACATGGCCATGCCCGTTCAGGTAAAATTGGATCACCTTACCATTGTGCTGCATCAACCCCGCTTTGCCGAAAACATCGGCTCCACGGCCCGGGCAGCCTGGAACATGGGGCTGACTCATTTAGCGGTGGTCAATCCCGAAGATACCGACTGGGAACGGATGACCAAGCTTTCAACCCATGTGGCCCGGGGACTCCTGGAAAAAATGGAGGTCCATACTTCCCTGGCCGAGGCCCTGGCCCCGTATCAGTTTATCATCGGCACAACGGCCCGATTGGGGGGACAGCGAAAAGAACTCATCACCCCGAACCAGGCCGCCCAAAAAGTCCGTTCCCTGGGAAACCGGAACCGGGTGGCTCTCCTTTTCGGACCGGAGAACCGGGGCCTCAGCAACGAGGAATTGCGTTTTTGCCAGACCGTGGTAAATATCCCGACCGCTTCCGAGAGTTCCCTCAACCTGGCCCAGGCCGTATTGATCCTTTGTTATGAAATCCTTCTGGCCCTTCAGGAAGAGAGTCCCGAACCCGCCCTCCCGCCTCTGGCAACCTCCTTTGAACTGGAGGGAATGTATCGGCATCTTTCCGAGGTGCTTCAGATGATGGATTTTCTGGATGACCAAAACCCCGAACTCTGGATGATGAGCCTGCGACGATTTTTTGCCCGCACCGGCCTTCACTCGAACGAGGTCCGCCTGATACGCGGGATCTGCCGCCAACTGAAATGGTTCGTCACCAACCAAAGGGAACAAAAATCCGAATGAATTCTTTTTCCATAATTTTTTGCCCGTTCTTAATCCTGGGCCTATCGCCTCACGCCTTACGCCTTACGCCTTATGCAGGGGACCTATATGCCCGAACTGCCTGAAGTCGAAACCATCGTCCGAACCCTGCGCCTCTATCTGATTGGAAAAAAAATCCGTTCCATAGAGGTGATCACCCCTAAAATCATTCGCAGTCCCCTGCCCCTGGCGCTTCGAACCCTTAAACAGGCGACCATCATCGATATAAAGAGAATCGGGAAGATGATCCTGATTCTGTTAGACCCCCCTGCATCTCTGGCCGTCCATCTCAAGATGACCGGTCAGCTCCTGCTTCAGCCGTCTGAGACCCCAGTAGATAAACATACCCATGTCATATGGACCCTGGCCTCCTCCGGAAAGCAATTGCGTTACCGGGATGTCCGCAAGTTCGGGTTCCTGCTCTGCTCATCCGAGACAGCGCCTTCAGAGATCCCTGTCCTGAAGGACCTTGGGCCGGATCCTTTTGAAATCTCCGCCGCCCAATTTGCCCGGATCCTTAAACAAAAAAAAAGGGCGCTCAAACCGCTGCTGTTGGATCAGACCGTAATCAGCGGCCTGGGAAATATTTACGTGGATGAATCCTTGCATCTGGCCGGGATTCACCCCCTAACCAAAGCCGGCACCCTTTCCCCACCGGAGGCGAAAAAGCTCCATCACATCATTCGAAAGGTCCTGCGCCGGGCTATTCGGAGCAAAGGATCCACCCTGCGTGATTTTCGCCGACCGGACGGAAAGGCCGGAAGTTATCAGAACCGTCATCAGGTCTATGGACGTGAGGATGAACCCTGTCTTAGCTGCGGCCGGCCCATTAAAAAAATTCGGGTCGGCGGCCGGGGCACGCATTTCTGCCCCTCCTGTCAAAGGAAGTAATAAGCTTTAAATTCTTACATCTCTTAGTCCGAGAATTTATCTCTAACTTCCCAAAATTAGGTGTAGGGGGATCCTATTTTTTATGTTGTCCAAAGGGTGACTAAGAGTCCCTAATCCGGCCCGAATAACTAAGTTTATTTTATAGCAGGGCATTCACCCCAGCCCATTTCCAGCTTGGGTGTAAGCCTGTCCCGCCAGGCGGGACTCATGGCTTGGGGGTGGACAATTTAAAAAATAGGATCCCCCTACACCATTTCATCAGGACTTTAAAAAAATTTCAAATATCTTTGGTTAGTTTTTGGTTGACGAATCCTTTCCCGGGGGTATAAGTTTTTAAAAAAAGTCACAGGCGAAGTTTAACAATTTTTTTTCGAAGGAGAGTCCGTCATGAAACATAAGATTACCGTAGTCGGTGCCGGAAATGTAGGAGCCACGGCCGCGCAGCGGGTTGTGGAAAAGGAACTAGCCGATTGTGTCTTGATCGACATTTTGGAAGGGGTGCCCTTCGGCAAGGCCCTGGACCTGGCGGAAGCCGCCCCCATCGAGAAGCACGATGCCAAACCCATTGGGGCTAATGACTACGAAGCCACCAGGGATTCGGATGTCATTATCGTTACGGCCGGCATTCCCCGAAAACCGGGTATGAGCCGGGATGATCTTCTATCCACCAATGCCAAAATCATGAAGGCCGTGGTCAGCCAGGCGGCTAAATACTCCCCAAAGGCGGTCCTGATCATCGTCAGTAACCCCCTGGATGCCATGTGCCACGTAGCCTATGAAGCCAGCGGCTTTCCCAAGAACCGGGTTCTGGGCATGGCCGGGGTCCTGGACTCAGCCCGCTTCCGGACCTTCATCGCCCAGGAACTCAACGTTTCCGTGGAAAACACCCATGCTTTCGTTCTGGGAGGTCACGGCGACACCATGGTCCCCCTGCCCCGCTATTCCACCGTAGCCGGTATCCCCATTACCGAATTGCTGGATCAGGCCGCCATTGACCGCCTGGTAAAGCGCACCCGGGACGGCGGGGCCGAGATCGTCGGCCTGCTCAAGACCGGCAGCGCCTTTTACGCTCCGGCCTCCGCGGCCGTTGAAATGGCCGAGGCCATACTGAAGGACAAAAAAAAGATCCTGGCCTGCGCCGCCTATCTGACCGGCGAATACGGCATCAACGATTTGTTTATTGGAGTTCCGGTTAAATTGGGACGGGACGGCATCGAGCAGATCATCCAGATCAAGCTGACCCCCGAGGAAGACGCTGCCCTCAAAAAATCAGCCGAAGCCGTCAAGGGCCTGGTGGAGGCCATGAAAAATTTGGGAGTCTAACCCGGAGATTCTTAATCATTCATCAGTATCGTTCAAAAGTTTTGGCACTGGCGCATTATTGCCTGACTAGGGGACCGGGGGTCTTCCAATGGGTATTAGAAATATAATGCCACAACTTTTGAACGATATCCATTCATCGGGTTATTCCGATGTCCGTTAAAAAAAAGGTTATCCTGGCCCTGGACCAGGGCACTTCCAGTTCCAAAGCCTTCCTAATCGACCGGCAGGGCCGGGTAGTAAGCCGCGCCGCACGGGCTTTTCGTCAGATCTATCCCCGACCGGGATGGGTGGAGCATGACCCGAAGGAGATCTGGAGCAGCCAGATCCGAACCGCCCGCGAAGCCGTCAAACGGGCCGGGGTGCAGGCCGAGCAGATTGCCGCCCTCGGTATTACCAACCAGCGCGAAACAACCATCCTCTGGCACCGGGAGACGGGCCGGCCGGTCCATAACGCCATTGTCTGGCAGTGCCGTCGGACCGCTGAGCGCTGCGAGGAACTGAAAAGCCGGGGTTTTGATCGATTCATTAAAGAACGCACCGGCCTGGTAACGGATGCCTATTTCAGTGCCACCAAGGTCGAGTGGCTTCTCCGGGAAGTACCCGGCCTGCGCTCCATGGCGGAGCGGGGAGAAATCCTTTTCGGCACGGTGGACTCCTGGCTGATCTACAACCTCACCGGGGGCAAACGGCATGTCACCGATTATTCCAACGCCTCCCGGACCCTGCTGTTTGACATCCACCGTCGTCAGTGGGATGAGGACCTTCTGAAAGAATTCAGGATCCCGCCGGCCATGCTGCCGGCCGTTATCGAATCCAGCCAAGTGGCCGGAGAAACTACCCCCGGCCTGTTCGGTTGTCCCCTGCCCATAGCCGGAGTGGCCGGCGATCAGCAGGCGGCCCTCTTCGGACAGACCGGCTTCCGGCCCGGGCAGGCTAAAAATACCTACGGCACCGGCTGCTTTATGCTGCTCAATACCGGAGGCCGGGCCGTTCCTTCCAAAGACCTGCTGACTACCATTGCCTGGGTACTGAATGGCAAGGCCGTCTATGCCCTGGAGGGCAGTGTTTTTATTGCCGGAGCGGCCATCCAGTGGCTGCGGGACGGCCTGGGACTTATGGCCAAAGCCGCTGACAGTGAAGCCCTGGCCGCCTCGGTCCCTGATTCGGGAGGGGTCTACTTCGTGCCGGCATTTGTCGGATTGGGGGCCCCCTACTGGGATCCCTATGCCCGGGGCACGATTGTGGGTCTGACCCGTGGCTCCCATCGGGCGCATCTGGTCCGGGCTGCCCTCGAAGCCATTGCCTACCAGACCCGGGACGTGATCGAAGCTATGAAACGGGATTCGGGAATAGCCTTGCGGGTCTTAGGAGTGGACGGCGGCGGCGCGGCCAATAACTTCCTCTGCCAATTCCAGTCGGACCTGCTCGGTTGCCCGGTTGAAAGGCCTGCCGTTGCCGAGACGACGGCCCTCGGAGCGGCCTATCTGGCCGGTTTGGCGGTGGGATTCTGGGGCGGCCTGGCCGAGATTGCCCGGAATCATCGGGTGGGAAAACGGTTTAGGCCGGTTATGCCGGCCTTTAAGAAAGAGCAACTCTGCCAGGGCTGGTCCCGGGCCGTGGAACAGGCCCGCTCCCGCTACTAATAAGTGCAAAATAGTAAAGATTCATTTCTTGGTTGCCAGGAGGCTTTTTCTGGAGACCTTGGCGGGAGGGGGCCGTTTTTTCCCAAATAACCCATGCCGAAAACCAAACCTATCGAGCTCAACCAACAATTCCAGCGAGCCCTGGCCTTGATGGAGAACACGAACCATCATCTCTTTCTTACCGGCAAGGCCGGCACAGGCAAATCAACCCTGTTGGAGCATTTTCGGGCCATTACCCGCAAGCGCCTGGCCGTCCTGGCTCCCACCGGGGTGGCCGCCCTCAATGTTCATGGCCAAACCATCCATTCCTTTTGCGGTTTTCGGCCCGATATCTCCCTGGACAAGGTCAAGAAAATCCGGAATAAAGAGAGCATCCGGGCTCTGCTTTACAAGGAGCTGGACACGGTCATCATCGACGAGATCTCCATGGTCCGGGCCGACCTCCTGGACTGTGTGGAAAAATTCCTGCGCCTCAACGGCCCTCAATCGAAGAAGCAGTTCGGAGGGATCCAGATGATTTTTATCGGCGATCTCTACCAGCTTCCTCCGGTAGTCCCCTCGGGGGAGAAAGATATTTTCAAGGTTCAATATGAAACGCCTTATTTTTTTTCGGCTCATATTTTTAATGATCCGCAATTCGATATGGAGTTCATCGAGCTCGAAAAAATTTACCGTCAGACCGACGAGAATTTTATCGGGCTGCTCAATGCCATCCGGAACCGCTCCATTACGGATGCGGATCTGTCCCTTCTGAACCAAAAATATGACCCTGAATTTAACCCGCCCGAAGAAGAATTCTATATCCACCTGACCAGCACCAATGACCAAGCCTACCGGCGAAACCGGGAAAAACTGGCTCGGCTTCCCGGGAAGACTCAGGCCTACCAGTGCCTCATCAAGGGAGACTTTGACCAATCCGCCTTTCCAACCGATAGGGTACTGGAATTGAAACCAGGGGCCCAGGTTATGCTCCTGAACAACGACGCCCTGGGCCGCTGGGTCAACGGTTCCATCGGCAAGGTGGCCAAAATCATCCGGCGGGCAGGGGAAGAGGATGTCATCCGGGTGGATCTGTCCCGTCACCGCGGCCTCGAGATCACGCCTTATATCTGGAAGATCTTTAAATATGCCTATGATGAACAGGCCCGGAAAATCACCTCCGAACCGGTGGGCTCCTTCACCCAATATCCCCTCAAGCTGGCCTGGGCCATCACCATCCATAAGAGTCAGGGCAAGACTTTCGACAAGGTGGTCCTTGATATCGGGCGGGGAACCTTTGCCCACGGCCAGGTCTATGTGGGGCTGAGCCGCTGTACCCGTCTGGAAGGCCTGGTTCTGCGCAAACCCATCCAACGGCATCACATCCTGATGGATTATCAGGTGGTCAACTTCCTGACCCGTTTTCAGTATAAAAAGGCCCAGGAAAAATTTTCCTATAAGGATAAAGTCAGGATGATCGATGAAGCCATCGCCGCCGGCCGCCGGCTTGAGATCGCTTATCTCAAACCCGATGACACCAAGTCCCGCCGCTGTATTGAGCCTCAAGCCATAGAGATGCTGGAGTACCGGGGAAAACGATTTGAAGGCCTGCGCGCCTTCTGCCTGGAGCGCCGCGAGCTCCGTCACTTCCGCATCGACCGGATGCTTGAGGTCAAGCTGGTCTGACTCCTTATTTTTTGGGACAAACTCTATTTTTATCAGCGCTTATTCCAATGGTGCCTGATGGACGGTTTTGATTTTAATAGACATCGATGTTGGAAAGGTTTCGGAAGTTGCAGATTTGAGGCAGCCAGGGAAAAGGGCTTGCCTTTTCCTTTTTAATCTTATAAACAGTGGCCATGGAAGGTGTAAAAGCCATTGGCTTTGATCTTTTCAACACCCTGATCACGGCCGACCCCGCAGCCTTGCGTGAGGCCATCAGCCGTCTAATCCGCAGCTTTGGCGAGAGCGGCCTGGACCTGGATCCAGAGGCCTTTAAAAAGCCCTACCGGGAAGCAGCCATACGGTTTATCACGGAAGCCAGAGCCGAGGGCCGGGAGACCCATAACCGCTTCTGGATCAGCGCCGCCTTGACTTCACTGGGCCATGAGATCAAACCTGAAGATCCCCGTATCGCCAGGGCCGTGGAGGCCTATTTTTCAGCCTTCTTCGATTACTGCCATCTTATCCCGGGAACGAAGGAAATGCTGGCAGAGCTCCAGGGGTATTTCCGTCTGGGATTGCTCTCCAACTTCACCCATGCCCCGGCAGCCAAAGGGCTGGTCGAATATTTGGGGCTGGCCCCCTATTTCGACACGATACTCATATCGGGGGAAATTGGTTATCGAAAACCCCACGCGCTTGTTTTTGAACTCCTGGTGAAAAAACTCGGACTTGAAAAATCAGCCGTCATTTATATAGGCGATGACCCTGAACCCGACATCCTCGGGGCACAGGGGGCCGGAATAAGGCCGGTTTGGATGACGTATCTGCGCGATCACAACCTGCCCGTTATGCCCAGCACCGTTACCGGTCATGAGGGCATGGTCGATGACGATATCCCCCGAATCTCGGAATGGAATGACCTTTTTACCCTTCTAAGGATCAGGTAATTACCCTCTTAGGAAAAGGTTTGTTTTGGTACGCAAAGACTGGCGTTTAACAAGAGGTGAACTCTGGCCTGAGGACCTTTAATAGCCAGGGCCTGGTTTACAGCTTCCTGAAGGTCAGGCATAGGTTTAATAAAGGTTTGGGAGAGGAAATCGGAATCCAGATCGGTAATCCCCCAGATCCGGCCGCCGTTATGGATGAACCTTACATTGCGGAGAATACGGTGAAAACCCAGTTGGTAGGCCTGGTAAAGCATGGTCCTGGCCTGGGCCGGATCGCCGGCCTGGATCAGCAAATCCTGAAATTCCTTTGGCCCCGGACCCTGGGGGCATTGCATGACCAGAATCAGGATCCCGTCCTCCTTCAAGGCCATCTTGCCGTGCTCAATCGGTTTCTGAGATTGGTAGAAATCAATGTCCATGGGTGGCTGGGCCACGCTGATCAAAATATCGGCCTTCTCCTTAAAAGGGACGGTAAAGTGTTCGTCGGCCTTCTCAGCCGCCCGGACCAGCGTTTCTTTGATGGAGCCGGCATAGGCGGCAACTAACCGGTGGGCCGGTGTCAGAACCAGCATCAGCGAAAAAATGGGCGGCCGGAGCAGCAATCCCAGGGCCTCTTCCTGGTCTTCATGCACCGGGTTGCCGGACAAGGCCAGGGGTTGGGCGCCCGCTTCCATGGCCAGGGAATGATTGGCGACGATCGAAGAATACCCGGCCACGCCGGGGAGGAGGGCCTTCCGGCCCCCGGTATATCCGGCGAAATAATGGGGTTCCACCGACCCGATAACCAGGAGACGGTCGGCCATCATAATCGCCTGGTTGATCAGGACCCGGGTGCCGCGGGAGGTCTCGCCTAAAAATACCATGCTCCCCTCCTGGCGGCAGTCGTGAAACCGAACCCGGTCTTTGATTCTTTCCCAGAGGCTGCCGAAAATCTTTCGGCAGCCTGCTTCCCCCGGGGGCCGATGGACCCCTCCGGCTACCAGGACCTGAAAATTATGAGACCGGATTTCCGGCCAGAGAAATTCCAGGATCCTTCCGCTCGGGGTGGGCCGGGTCTCATCATTGACCAGGATAAGTAGAAAACGGCTTCCTCTTAGAAATTCCTGCAGGCCGGGGCTGTCCAACGGGTTTTGCAGGGCCTGATCCAACCCTTTTTCCCAGGAGATCTCTTCACCCTCATTGGGAGATAAGCTTTCTCCCCAGTTGGTCTCAGGTATCTCAAGGGGCACACTGACGTTGCCGTAGGGAACGCGCAGGGACTTCATCAAAACATCGGCCTATGGGTTCAGGCGGCCCTTCGGGTCTTTTTCTTCAACCGGCCGATGCGGCGTCTTAAGCGATCGGTCATTTTAGGGTCCTTTTTCTCACCGGCCTCCAGTTTTTTAGCCCGCAACTCGTTAATCTTCTCTTTTAATTCCCTCATGGAACGGTCGCCTTTCTTAGCCGGTTTTTCCACCAGGCCGCGGGCCTTCCTGATGGCGGCCAGGACTTCTTCCTTGTTCATGCCGTGGACGCCCGAGATCTCCGGAATCGTTAAGGCCACCTCCCGTAATTCTTTGGCGGTCATTTTTTCCAACGGTTTTTCTTTCTTATCGGCCTTCTCTTTCTTACCCATACCTTTTCTCTCCTTTAGGCTTTTTTCGATTCAATCGCTTCGGCGAGTTTCATAAATGGTTTAAATAAATCAATCGGGATCGGGAAGAGGGTGGTGGAATTATTCTCCGAAGCCACTTCCCGTAAGGTCTGGAGATAGCGAAGTTGAAGGGCAACAGGATGAGCCTCAATGATGGCCGCGGCATCGGCCATTCGGGAAGCGGCCTGGAATTCCCCTTCGGCGTTGATGACCTTGGCCCTTCGTTCCCGCTCGGCCTCGGCTTGCTTGGCCATGGCCCGTTGCATCTCCTGGGGCAAATCGATCTGTTTAACTTCTACGACAGACACTTTAATTCCCCAAGGGTCGGTATGCATATCCAAAATCTCCTGGATCTCCGTATTGACCTTTTCCCGCTCCGAAAGGATCTTATCCAGTTCAGCCTGGCCGCAGACGCTTCGCAGGGTGGTCTGGGCCAATTGGGAGGTGGCATAAAGATATTGCTGAACTTCGATTGTGGCTTTTACGGCGTCCATGACTCGAAAGTAAACCACGGCATTCACCTTGACCGAGACATTATCGCGCGTAATGACATCCTGAGCCGGAACATCCATGGTCACCGTCCGCAAATCCACTTTAATCATTTTATCAATAATGGGAATCAGGATAATCAACCCCGGTCCTTTAGCCCCCAACACCCGTCCCAGGCGAAAAATTACTCCTCGTTCATATTCGTTTAAGATACGTATGGCACTGCTTAAGAAAAAAATCCCCAACACGATGATGATGGCTAAGGTATACATAACACGCTCCTTTTTTCCGCCCAAAACGCAGTCGGCTGCCGGGCCCCCCTTTTAAAAAAGGGATTTAACAGGGTTAATGGTTCCGGGGAAACCGCTCCCTAAACCACCATTTAAACCTCGGACTTTTTCCGGACCTTCAAGAGAAGCCGTTCAATACCCGAAACCTGGATGACCTCCCCAGGTTCGATGACCTCATCAGACTGGGCATTCCAGATCTCGCCATGGACAAAGACCTTTCCCGGCTGGGCCGGGGTGATCCGGTTTTTAACCCTTCCCAATTCGCCGATGAGGCCTTCATCCCCGGTTTGAGGCTTCCTGAAATAGGCCTGGACGGCCATGGAAATGATCAGAATGAAAAATCCTGAAATAAGCACAATAGAAGGGATCATGACCTGGTAGGAAACCCCCGCCTGACCCTCCCCTGTTTTGAAGAGCATCAAAGAACCCAGAGTTAAGGCGACAATGCCGGCCACGGTCAGGAGACCGTGACTGATAATCTTGATCTCGGCGATAAAAAAAATAATCGCCAGAATAATCAACAGAATCCCGGCATAATTGACCGGCAGGGTCTGCAAGGCAAAAAAGGCCAGGATGATAGAGATCCCGCCGATCACCCCCGGAAAAATGCCTCCGGGATGAATCAGTTCGAAAAAGATCCCCATCATCCCCAGCATCATCAGGCCATAGGCGATGTTGGGGTCGCCAATGGTGCGAAGGATCCGGTCCCTGAAATTCTCCTTCAGATAAACCAGCGGCAGGCCCTGGGTCTGAATTACCTTGGGGTATTTGGAGGTCGTTACCTGCCGGCCGTCGAGTTTCTGCAGCATCTCCGGCAGATCCTTGGCCATCAAATCAATGACCTGGAGTTCCAGGGCCTTCTCGGCCGTTATGGATTCACTCTTTAGAACCGCACTTTCAAACCAGTCGGCATTGCGCTTTCGTTGTTCGGCGATGCTCCGGACATAGGCCACCATGTCCTTTTCCACCTTCTGAGCCATGGTCTTGTCGATGTCTTTGCCGCCGATCTGCACCGGATGGGCCGCCCCGATATTGGTCCCCGGGGCCATAACCGCCACATCCGCGGCCAATACGATCACCACACCGGCTGAAGCCGCCCTGGCCCCGCTGGGGGAAACAAAAACGATGACCGGGAGCTGGGCGTTCAAGAGACTTTGGACTATGGAGCGCATGGAGGTATCGAGGCCTCCGGGGGTATCGAGTTCTATCACCAGGGCGGCGGCTTTATCCCGCTCCGCCTTGGCCAGACTCCGGCCTACGAATTCAGCCACCTGGGGATTGATGGAACCGGCAATAGAGAGAACATAGATGGCGGGTTTGTCGGCAGCCCAGGCTTTAACACCGGGGGAACAAAAGGCAAATAAAAAAATCAGGCCCGAGAGGAAAGCCATGGAAAACCTACAGGCAAACGAGGCCTGATGAACAAGGCCGGATGAACCGAACCTGCTCTCCGTCGAACGCTGATTGCCGGTGGCTGACTGCAGCCGGCTATTTTTACGCTGTTGGTTCATGGTAAAACCTTCTAACTTTTTTAAGATCTTCCCAGGCTTCTTTTTTAGCCTCAGGATTTCGGAGAAGATAGGCCGGGTGATAGGTCGCAATGAGCGGAATCCCTTGAAAAGTATGGGTCTTCAATCGCATTTGGGAAATCGGTTCCTTCGATTGAATTAAGGTCTGGGCGGCGCACTTACCCAGTGCCACCAGCAGCACCGGCCGGACCATTCGAATCTCCTCTTTAAGATAAAATGAGCAGGAATGGACCTCATCCTCCTGGGGAGTGCGGTTTTCAGGCGGCCGGCATTTGACCACGTTGGTGATATAAACCTCTTCCCGGCGCAGCTCGATGGCCTTCAGCATCCGGGTCAGAAGCTGCCCGGCCGCTCCCACAAAAGGATGTCCCTGTTGATCTTCCTCAAAACCAGGCCCTTCGCCGACCCAAAATAAAGCCGCCCGTTCCGGGCCGAGGCCGGGGACCGCCTGGGTCCTGTTTCGGGACAAAGGGCACTTTCGACAGGCCCGGACTGCCTGGGCTATTTGCGGCAGGCCGGTAAAGAGGGTCTTCTCCTGTCCTAAGGTTTTAAGAAGGCCCCGGGCCTTTTCAGACAGGGGCAGAAAATGCCGTCCCCGCTGTTTCTCCAGGGCCATTATTTCTCCGAGTTGAGCGGCCGCCTGGCCCAGGGTTAGGGTGTCGGAGGCGGGGGTGATCACGGCCTCTTCGACCTTTTAATCTTTACGATAGTGTCGAGAATGAAATGGGCCACTTCATCCTTGGTCAGTATGGGCAGGGATTTTGTCCTCCCATCGGGAAACAGAAGCAGAACCTGATTGGTATCACTGCCGAATCCGGCCCCGGTTTGCCCGATAGGATTGGCGACAATCAGGTCCAACCGTTTCTCTTTAAGCTTTTGCTGGGCATTCTTCAGGAGGTCTTCGGTCTCGGCCGCAAATCCTACCAGAAATTGGGCCTTTTTCTTTTGACCCAGTTGGTAGAGGATATCCGGATTCTGGACCAGGGAGAGATGCAAAGCCGACGGCCTTTTCTTGATTTTTTGGGGGGCGAAAGTTTCCGGACGATAGTCGGAAACCGCCGCTGCCTTAATGACGATCGAATTCGAAGGAAATGCCTTTAAGACTTCCTTTTCCATTTCCAGGGCCGTATTGATGCGGAGGAGCCGCACCCCTGCCGGAGACTCTAAATGGGTAGGTCCGCTGACCAGGGTCACCTGAGCGCCTCTCCTCCGGGCGGCCCGGGCCAAAGCAAAGCCCATTTTCCCGGTCGAGGGATTGCTGAGAAATCGGACCGGATCCAGGGGCTCCCGGGTGGCCCCGGCCGTAACCAGGACCTTTTCTCCCTGAAGATCCTGGGGTGAAACAAGGGTCAGGATCTCCTCGAGGATGGACTCCACCTCCGGCAAGCGCCCTTTTCCTTCCTGGCCGCAGGCCAAAAGGCCTGAGCCGGGCTCCAGGAGAACCCGGCCCCGGTCCCTGAGTCCTTTCATATTGGATTGGACCAGGCTATTCTCATACATCTTGACATTCATGGCCGGGCAAAAAAGTTGGGGTGCCGGAGAAGCCAGAAGGAAGGTGGAAAGGAGGTCATCACCGATCCCATGGGCCGCCTTGGCGATCAGATTGGCCGTGGCCGGGGCCAGGACAATCAGGTCGGCCCATTCCGCCAACTGGATATGATCCATGGCCCCCGGACGGTAGGCATCAAAAAGATCGGTATATACCCCCTGGGCTGTCAGGGCCTGGAAGGTCAGGGGGGCTATAAAACGCTGGGCATTCCGGGTCATGACTACAGCCACCTCGGCCCCGGCCTCAGACAGCCGGCGCAGCAGTTCCACGGCTTTATAAGCGGCAATGCCTCCACTAACGCCCAGTACGATATGTTTATCCTGGATTCCCATGAGTAACGGCGATCCTCATTGTTAAAAAGAGCGGTGTTGTATTGCCCTAGGCCCCATTCTGAGTCGGGATGACCCAGACTTCGACCCTGGTATTAAACATGCTTTCCTCGATGGTAATAACGCAACGTTTGTTCTTTTTTTCAAACAGCAAAACGGTTTTAGGAGGGAGTTTGAAGTAGCCTTTTAACTGCCAGTTGTCCTTGGCCATACTGTCCTTGAAAAACGATACGATGGAATTGACCTGCACATAGCCGTCTAAGGCCAGGACCCCGGCTACCAGGCTGGGGGTCTGGAAGACCCGGGACTTTTTTGAATCCAGCGTCAGCTCGTTGGGGATCTTCACATCTTCAAAATCATAATAACGGGCATCGGGGCGGTCTGATTTTTTAGCCCCGATCTGGGGTGCCGAGGGAACCGGGGTGGCGGTCGATTCTTTCTTTTGCTCCTGGACCACACTTCCGCAGCCGAAGAGGAAGCCTGCCAAACCCAGAATCAATATTACCAGACCCATGCCTTTTGCACATTTACTCAATACCATGTTCCTGCTCCTTTCTAACAGTCAAATTTAATTAGTGTTTTTTAGATAGCAGCCGACCCTCAATAAGGGCAAACTTCTTAAATTACTTATCATTCTCCATCAGGGAAGTCAAGCGAAACCGATGCTTATGGTCTGCCGATTTAAAAAAGGGTTGTCCGGTAAGAATTGCGGATTTTCGACCCTTTCCGCCGCGGCGGACTCGACTCCTTGAATCCTGGATCATCGCCAGCTTTTTTGGAGATGATCCAAATTTTCTCTACCAAGTCAATCCGTGAACAACTCCGTGGCAGCGGCAGGAGGTGCCGATAAAAAAAGGGGGTCGGGCCCTCAAGACCTCTTCTCTTATCCTTTTGAGTTCCTTAAAAGGGTATCCCCCCACACCGGGAGCCAGTTGCCGGCTTTCGATGATCTTCAAGCTGCCTTGCCTCAACTTTTTTTGGGTTAAATGCTTCCAGAGAGGCAGGACCCTTTTCTCTTGGGTCAGGAAACAAAATCGTAAGGGGGAAGGGCAATTATCCGGACAGGTAAAAGAGGCCCTGCTCAGATAAAGTCCTTTCCCCATCTTTAGGGCAAAAGGCAGATCCGAGCCTAAGACTTGGGGCGGAGAAATCGTCTTGACCTTTTTGGGTTCGGGGAAATTCAAGACCAGCCATTTCCAGGCCAGGTGGATCGGCAAAGAAGGGATGATCCAATCCGTATTTTTTATGGCCTCCTGGTACTGAAATAGAAATTCGGGTCCGTCATGCAAAACTCGGATACCGGGGTGAGGTCCCTCCTCAAGCAAGGCCTTGGGGTTGGAATCCACGATCCAGATCCTGGCCCTCGGCCAGAGTTTCATCACCCTGGGCAGGGCCAATTTCCCGAATTTTCCGAATCCGACAATAAAGACCTGGGTCATGGGCTGCTTCTGGGGAAGATCCCCAATACCGTCGGGAGCTTGGCCGCTCGATCCGGTGAAAAAAATCGTGCCGGCTCCAGGCTATTGCCCTGGCCTTCGAAGAGGTATTTGAACTGTTTTAATTGGATCTGCAACTGGGTGCGCGTCCCTCCATCCAGGTTGAGCACCAGCTCCAAACCGAGCGGAAGCTCCTTGAGATAATGGCCCAGTCGGTAGAGAGTAAAATAGGGTTTTTCGGTAATGATCAGGTAGAGGATTCCCTGGCGGTCCCTGGCCAGGATGGTCCGGTTGGCTTGAAAGCTGCTCTCATTCACCCGGACCCGCCCCTTGGGATCCAGCAGGATGGGAAAGGATTGGATTCCCTGCTCGTAGGAGGCCATGAGCTGCTCGCTCTGGGGATCTTTCAGGTCGATCAGGGTGGCCTTGGGCAGGGTCTCAAACCCTTTCTTAGGCTCGGCCAGAAACATCCCTTTCATCGCTTTGTTGTTGTAGGGACCGATAAAGGTTCCATTTACCAGGATCCTTCCAGCCGGCAAAAAATTCTCCTGATAAAATCCCCCGTTGCACAGGATGGGCGCCCCGGTGGTTTGTTGCCATTCTTTCAGGGTCTTGGGCTCCCGGTTAAAAAAAACTCGAAAGGCCCAGAGCTCCGGTTGAAGGCGGAGGATCACCAGGGTGTCTAAAAGGGTCTCCCGGTTCCGGACTTCCCAGCGATAAAATGAAAGTCCGGGTGCCGGTGTATTCCAGGGGACTGAGGGAAGGGGCGCCTTATCTTGAGAAAAAGCACCGGCCTGGAGAACCAACAGAAACAGAGGTAGCAGGGCAATGACACGTTTCATAAGGTGAAAGGGATGGGCAAAGAAATAAAAATATGGAGGCGGCAACCGGACTCGAACCGGTGAATAACGGTTTTGCAGACCGCTGCCTTAGCCACTTGGCTATGCCGCCTTCTTTTTGGGGGAAGAAATGAATTGGAGCGGGAAACGGGATTTGAACCCGCGACTTCAACCTTGGCAAGGTTGCACTCTACCGCTGAGTTATTCCCGCTCAAAAATAAAATGTAGTTCAAAAAGGGGATTTTGTCAAAGGAAAAATTGATCGCCCGGCGGGTCAGCCTTTGGCCCCTTTATCCATAATCATCGAATAATATTGATAAAAATAAATCAAACCCGACCAGATGGTCAAGACCAAGGCTATCCAGAGCAGGATCAACCCCCAGAAATGAAAGTCGATATTAAAATAGGTGTAGTGGAGCATCAAGGGGATGAGAGCCAGGGCCTGGAAAAAAGTCTTGCCCTTCCCCCAAGCAGAGGCCGCCATGATTTGGCCTTTGCCGGCCAGGACGGCCCTGAGCCAGGTAACCGCGATCTCTCTGGCAATAATCAGGAACCCCATCCAGGCCTGGACCCGGTCCAGGTCGATAAGCATGATCAGAGAACCGCCGATCAGCAGTTTATCGGCCAGAGGATCCAACAGCTTTCCGACCCGGGTGACCAGATTTTTCTTTCTGGCGATGAAGCCATCCAGCCAGTCGGTCAAAAAAGCCGCTGAAAAAGCCAGGGTGGCCCAGAAACTGGAACGGGGCTTGCCGGTATCAAGTAGGAAAAGGATCAGCGGGATGGAGGCGATGCGCAGGGAAGTAAGGGTATTGGGGATGTTAAGAAACGAAGGGTTGAGAGCGGCCATTAATGGATTTCAATCTCACCTGGATGAAACCATTGGGACTTTAAGACGATTATAGAGTTGGGTCACTTTTTGGACATAATTTCTGGTTTCCAGATACGGCGGGATGCCGCGATGGAGATTGACCTTTTCCGGACCGGCATTATAAGCCGCCAGGACCAGGGGCAACTCGTTGTTAAACAGGTCCATAAGATACCGCAGGTAGCGGGTTCCGCCGTGGATATTTTCTCCGGGATGGAAAGGGTCGCTTACCTGAAGATCCCGGGCGGTCTGAGGCATCAGTTGCATCAGCCCCTGGGCCCCTTTGGGAGAAACAGCCGAGGGATTAAAGTTGGATTCCACCTGAATGACGGCCTGGATCAGTTTGGGATCGACCCCGTAGGATTGAGAAGCCTCGCTAATGTGGTTTTCAATGAAAGGCAGTTCGGCCTGGCTGGCTTTAACCAGGGGAGGAAAAGAAATTTTACGGTTGGCCCGGCCGGGTCCGGGAGACTGGCTTTTCTGGTATTCCCGCAAATAGAGACGGTATTTGGTCTCGGTCGGGACATTGGTAAAGTGGATCACTCCCCCGTCGTCTTCGAATCGGTAAATATCCCCCTGGACCGGATCCGGGACTCCGGCAACCAGGAGCCCGAGGCTGAGAAACCAGAAAACGCTTCCGGATAGGGAGGATCGTCTCATCATTACTTTTTCCCCGGAATCTTTTCCCAATCCTCCTTAAAGCGCTTAATCCCCATATCCGTTAAGGGATGATGGGCCAACTGCAGGAGGACCTTGTAGGGTATGGTAGCAATATCGGCCCCCATGAGGGCCGCCGACAGGATGTGCATCGGATGGCGAATCGAGGCCACGATGATCTCGGTTTCGTACCCGTAATTATTATAGATCTCCACCGTCTGGTTAACAACCTCCATCCCCTCCTGGGATATGTCATCCAGCCTGCCCACAAAAGGGCTGACGTAACTCGCACCGGCCTTGGCCGCCAACAAGGCCTGGATAGGGGAAAAGATCAGGGTCACATTGGTCGGAATGCCGAGGGAGGATAATTTCTTGACCGCCTTGAGTCCTTCCGGGTTCATGGGGATCTTGACGGTAATATTTTTGTGAATCCCGGCCAGAGACCGGCCTTCTTTGATCATTTCCGGAGCCGACTCGGAAATCACTTCGGCATTGACCGGCCCGTCAACCAGTTGACAGATTTTTTTAATCAGTTCCCTGGGCCTTTCCTTTTCCCTGGAAAGCAGAGAAGGGTTGGTGGTAACGCCGTCAACTAATCCGAGATCTACGGCCGCCTCAATCTCTTTGAGGTTGGCCGTATCAATGAAAAATTTCATAGCTACCCCTTTTTAGAACCCTTCCGGTCATTCGGATGAAGGGTCGGTCTTTTTAAGGACTTTTTCTTTATAATGGTCCCGGCAGGCGGGACTGCAAAAATATTCCTTTTTTCCCCCCTCCAAATGCAGGACCAGGGAACGGCCTTTAGGCACATAGACCTTACAGACCGGATCCTCGACCATTTCATCCTGAATTTCTCTGGGAGGGGCCTTCCTGGGGATCGTCTTAAACCAAGAGCTTCCCCGCAGAAGCCGGATAATGACATAAACAACAACAAAAATTATAATCCATCTGAGCATGGTTGTATAGAAAAATGTTCCAATCAATCAGGCATTTTTATCAAACCATTGTCCGAGGAAGACAAGGCTTCCCTCAATTCGGCTATGGTCCGCTTCAAAACCGGATGGCGGTAATCCGGGGCGATCTCGGCCATCGGTTCCAGGACAAATCTCCTTTTAACCATTTCCGGATGAGGCAGGGTCAAAAAGGAGCCATTCAGAATCAGCCGGTCATAACACAAAAGATCCAGGTCGATCACCCGGGGTCCCCATTTTACGGTCCGGCGGCGTCCCATGGCCTTCTCGATGCCCAGCAGTTGCTCCAATAGTTCTTCCGGGGCAAGGTCCGTTTCGACCAGCACCACCCCGTTGATAAACCACTCCGGATCCTTCAGACCGACCGGTTCGGTCAAATACCAGGAAGACCGTTTGAGCAGGGTAATCCGGGCCTGGTTCTTGAGCCGGTCCAGGGCTTCCTGACAATTTTTTTTTTATCTCCCCGATTGGAGCCCAGACCGATAAAGGCCGGATAGGTCGCCATTAAAAGCCCACTTTCTTCAGACGGGCTACGGCCTCTTCCAGCCGCTCTTCGGGCACGGTCAGGGAAATCCTGAAATACCCTTCACCCGGATCGCCGAAGCCGTTTCCCGGCGTAGTAACCATGCCGGCCTGCTGGAGAAGGTGGAGGGTGGTCCGGGTCGAAGTATAGCCCGGGGGGACTTCGATCCAGAGATAAAAAGTGGCCTTAGGAGGCTCAACCTTGAGTCCGATGGACCTCAGGCCTTGAACCATCAGGTCCCTACGGGCTTGATAGACCTTCCGCAGGCGCTCCAGACCATCCTGGGGGCCGTTTAGGGCCTCTATACCGGCGCACTGGATGGCTTGAGCGGCCCCGGAATCGATGTTGCTCTTGACCTGGCTCAACCCTCCGATCAATTCCTTATTTCCCACGGCGAAGCCTATCCGCCAGCCAGTCATATTATAGGTCTTGGACAGGGAATGAAATTCAAGGCCTATATCCTTGGCCCCCGGGATCTCCAAGAAACTCATGGGCCGGTAGCCGTCATAGGATATTTCGGAATAGGCGGCATCATGGCAGACCATGATCCGGTGTTCCCGGGCGAATTGAACCACGTTTTCAAAAAAATCCCTTCCGGCCACAGCCGCCGTGGGGTTATTCGGATAGTTGATATAAAGGAGCTTGGCCTGGTTGGCCGTCTCCTCAGAAACAAGGGATAAATCAGGAAGAAAGCCGTTTTCCCGGAGCAGGGGAAGGAAATGTGAGCGGCCGCCTGCAAAAAGGACCCCGGTAAAATAGACCGGATATCCCGGACTGGAGACCAGAGCCAGGTCTCCCGGATTGATAAAGGCCAAAGGAAAATGGGCGATGCCTTCTTTCGATCCGATCAGCGTTACCACTTCGCTATCGGGGTCCAGCGCCACCCCAAAGCGTTGCCGATACCAGCCGGCTACAGCCCGGCGAAAGTCGTTCATCCCAGAATAAGAGGGATAACGATGGTTCTTGGGCTCCCGGGCGGCTTGAGCCAGACGATCCAGGATAGGAGCCGGAGTGGGCAGGTCCGGGTCCCCCACGCCCAGGTCGATGATATCCACGCCCTTAGCTTGGACCTCGGCCTTCAGGCGGTCGATTTCCATGAACAGGTAAGGGGGAAGTTGTTTAAGACGATCCGACCTCTGAATCCAATCCACGGTAAAACTCCTTTTCAATAGGCTATGAGCTATCAGCTATCAGCTTAGAGCTAATTCAAACTACAAAATTGACCAGTTTCCCGACATTTTCTATCTGAATTTCAATGGTGTCCCCTTGTTTCATTGGGCCGATCCCGGATGGGGTCCCGGTGGAAACCACATCGCCGGGGTGTAAGGTCATGATGTTTGAAATAAACCGGATCAGAAAAGGTATGGAAAAAATGAGTCGGCTGGTACGGGACGACTGGCGCCGCTCACCGTTCAAGTAGGCTTCCACAGCGAGGTCGCTGGGATCAATATCCGTGGTCAGGTAGGGACCGATGGGGCAAAAAGTGTCAAAACCCTTGGCCCGGGTCCATTGCCCGTCTTTTTGCTGAAGATCACGTGCGGTTACGTCGTTCAGGCAGGTAAAACCAGCCACGTAATCCAAGGTATCCGCCTCGGCTACCTGTCGGCAGGTCTTTCCGATCACTACGGCCAACTCGGCCTCGTAATCCACCCGGGCTGAAGCCGCCGGATAAAGAATCTCTCCCAGATGCCCGATGATGGCGGTTGGGGGTTTGATGAAAATAACGGGTTCATCCGGAATGGCCAGGCCGACCTCTCGGGCATGGTCCTGATAATTGAGGCCCAGGCAGACAATCTTGGTCGGCTGGGAGGGCGGAAGAAAGGTGATCTCCTCAAAGCTGAATAACTGGCTGGTCCCCTGATAAAAACCGAAAGGTGTCCCTTCGATTCTTTCCACGGTATGTTCCCCGACCAGAATCCCATAGTACGTCTCTTTTTGATAGCGGAATCGGAGGAAGGATCGCATAGCCACCTACCCTTTCAACCCCAGGACATCCTGCATATCATAGAGACCGTTGGGTTGTCCCAGAATCCAACGGGCGGCCCGTAAGGCCCCCCGGGCAAAGGTATCCCGATTGTGAGCCCGGTGGGTAATTTCTAGGCGTTCACCCATTCCGCCGAAGAGGACGGTATGTTCGCCTACGATGTCGCCGGCCCGGAAGGTCTGGATACCTATTTCATCGGGATTCCGCTCTCCGATGAGGCCTTTCCTTTGGTAAACGGCCGCCTTATCCAAATCCAGGCAGCGGGCCTGAGCCAGGATTTCGGCCAATTTCAAGGCCGTTCCGCTGGGGGCGTCCTTTTTCATCTTGTGGTGTATTTCCAGTATCTCCATATTGTACTCTTCTCCCAGGGTCGCGGCGATTTCCTTGACCACCTTAAAAAGCAGGTTTACACCGATACTCATATTCGGGGCCAGCACACAGGGAACCGAACCGGATAAGGCCTTGACCTCTTCCATCTCCTGCCCGGTAAACCCGGTACTGCCGATAACGATGGGTTTTTCCTTCCTAGCGGCCAGGCGCAGGTTTTCAAGAGAAGCCGTATGAAAAGTAAAATCGATAATGACCTGGCCGCGCTCGATGATTTCCTCCAGCCCGGGGACAATGAGCAGGTCCATTTTCCCCAGACCCAGCCATTCCCCGAGGTCCCGGCGGACAGCAGGGTGCCCCTCCTTTTCAACGGCCCCGGCTACCTCCATATCCCCGCTTTCAACGATAAGAGGAATGATCCTTCCTCCCATCCGGCCTCCGGCACCGGCCACCAGGGTTTTTATCATAGGTCCCTCCTTTCCTTATCCTCCCAGGCTTCAGGAAAAACCCGGCCTTCAAAAATCAGCTCGACCTCTCCTTCCAGATAGGCCTGGTCAATCGATTGACCCGGTTTGCCTTCCAGGTAAACGGTCAACCGTTCGCCACCCCTGGTCTGAACCGGGATAGGAGGGGTAAGGTTATGTCTCAGGTAGGCCAGGGAGGCCGCGGCCACCGCCCCGGTGCCGCAGGCCAGAGTCTCCCCTTCCACGCCCCTTTCATAGGTGCGAATCGAAAGCACCCCCCCCTCTTTGATCTGGACAAAGTTCACGTTGGTCCCTGCCGGTTGGAACTGGGAATGGAAACGGATCAGGGGGCCCAGGGTCGGCAGATCAATCGCCTCCAGATCCTCGACCCAGACCAGGGCATGGGGTACGCCGGTATTGATGAAATCCACGGACTGGAAATCCTGATTCAAAGAGAGGCCTTGATCCAAACTCCAGCCTTGGGGAGGAGTCAATTGGATCTTAACTCTGGCCCCGTCCACCCAGGCCCGGATCGGCCCGGCCAGGGTTTCAAAGGTCATCTCTTTTCCGGCCAGGCCCCGGAGAAAGGCATAACGAGCCACACAGCGGCCCCCGTTCCCGCACATCTCGGCCTCGCTGCCATCGGAATTAAAAAAACGCCACTTGAAATCGGCCCGGTCCGAAGGTCCCACCAGGATCAGGCCGTCGGCTCCCACCGAAACCCTCCGGCGGCAAAGGGCCCTGGCCAGGAAAACCATCCGGGAATCGGAGATCTCTCCGGATCGGTTATCGATCAGGATGAAATCATTTCCCGAGCCGCTCATCTTGGTAATGTTCAGGTTGGTCAGCATATTTTTTATTTCAAATGCTCCGGAATTCTTTCCAGCGCGATCAGTTGGGCATAAGTCTCTCTTTTCCGGATAACATGAAAGGTCCGTCCCGAAACCAGGACCTCGGCCGCCCGGGGCCGGGAATTATAATTGCTGGACATGACAAACCCGTAAGCGCCGGCACTCATTACGGCCAACAGGTCCCCCGGGGCTGGCAGGGGCAGAAAACGGTCTTTGCCCAGAAAATCCCCGCTTTCACAGATAGGGCCGACGACATCGGCCTGGATTTTCGGTCCCCGGCGGCGGACCACCGGCTGGATGTAATGGTAGGATCCATACAATGAAGGCCGGACCAGATCATTCATGCCGGCATCAACGACAATAAAATTCTTCTCCCCTCCTTTTTTGACATACAGAACCTTGGTCATCAAGATGCCGGCATTCCCGACAATGACCCGCCCGGGCTCCAGAATCAGGGTAAAGGGAGCACGTCCCAGGGCCTTGATGACCGACCGGGCATACTCCCTGGGATGAGGCGGCTCCTCCTGATCATAGGTAATGCCCAGCCCTCCCCCCAGATCGACATACTCAATCCGTATATCCAGGATTTCCAGTTGGTCAATCAATCCCTTTAGTTTCTGAATGGCTTCAAGAAACGGGGAGGTCAGCAGCAACTGGGAGCCGATATGGCAATCCACCCCTATGACCTTCAGGTGGGAAAGCTCCTTGGCCAGGCGGTACTCTTCCAGGGATTGTTGGATATCAATGCCGAATTTATTTTTCTTTAATCCGGTAGAGATATAGGGATGGGTTTTAGGATCAATGTCCGGATTGACCCGAACCGCAATAGGGGCCTTTTTCTTCATCCTTCCGGCGATCTGGTTTATAAAACGCAGTTCTTCAGGCGATTCGACATTCAGCAACAAGATTCCTTGGTTTAAGGCATACCGGATCTCTTCCTCGGTCTTACCCACTCCCGAGTAAACGATCCGTTCCGGCGGGATGCCTGCTTTTAAGGCCCGGTACAACTCTCCTCCGGACACAATATCCGCTCCGCCCCCCAAACGGGCGAACAGGCGCAGAAGACTCAGGTTCGAATTGGCCTTTTGGGCATAACAGGTCAGATGGGCAATCCGGGAAAAGGATTGGTCGAAGGTCTTGAAATGATGTTCTAAGGTGGCCTGGCTGTAAATATAACAGGGGGTCCCTACCTGCCGGATAAGATCGGGAAGGGGGATTTCTTCGGCAAATAACAGGCCGTTATGATACTGAAAATGATGCATCGGACTTCACCTTAGGGGTTAAAAATGAGCTCGATTTCTTTGGAACGCGGCCCCTCGGTCCGGGCCGGGGGAACACCGACGGCGCTGATGGAATAAAAATAAACCCTTCCCGGCACGACCGGACGGTCCTCAAAAATAGGCTCGGTGAGGGGATCTTTGGTCAGGCGTCTGGGGGACTTTTCCCCTTGGGTCCGCCGGTAAACATGGTAGCCTTTTACCGCGGCCGAATCGGCCGCCTGCCATCGAATCTGGACCGCGGCAGCCAGGGAGACGGCCACCATTTCCTGGATCGTAGGCAGGGATACCAGAGGCTTAAAAAGCTCGGTTTTTTCTTCCGAACCTTCGCTTTCCAGGAAGTTGCCGTTGATACGTCTGACGGCTTTGACCTGATAGCTGTAAGCCATTGCTTCCTGCAAGCCCTTGTCCAGAAAACGGGGTGATTCAAGGGGCTGCTCGGCCACCCTTTCCCAGGCCTTTTGAGAGCTCCGACGGTAGAGGGCATAGCCGGCCAATCCTTCGGCCGCTGACCCGTCGACTAAAGAGTTCGGGGGAATCCAGGAAACCTCTAAGCCTTGTTCCACGTTTCTTACCTGGACCCCTGTGGGAGGCTTCAAGGGCAAGGCCCAGGCCACCTTGAGGGTCTTGGAGGGTTCACCGGGGATTTCCTTTTTATTCACGGCCTGGACCTGGAAAAGGTAAACGTGGTCCGGTTTGAGTTGGTCGTAGGTCACCTGGACCTGATTCGGTTCGACCGTTATGCCCGGCAGCTCGGGGCCCTTGAGATCAACCCAGAGGGTGTCTTGAAATTGATCGGGGCAGGTTGCGCAATAGGTCCTGGTCGGCCACTCTCCCTTCCGTACCCGGAACCCCTTCAAATCCATCAGGGGGCTCCCATCCGTATTTTGAGAGGGCACGGTCCAGATAACCGACAAGGACCGGCCCCTGACCTGATACCTGACATCTTCCGCGCTGTTGGGAACGACACTAATCGGCGCCACCGGATTGGTTTTCTTCCCGCAGGCCGAAAATAAGCCCAGGATCACCAAACCGGACAGGATCCAGGGCAGGGCTTTTTTTCTGAGGATTACGCTTGCCATATTCTTTTCTCCATCTTCCGCAGGGCCTTTTGGACCTGTTTCGGGGAGGTCCCTCCCAGGGTGTCTCTGCGGCTTAGAGCCGCTTGCAGATTCAAGGCCGAGGATACATCCGCTTCAAAGGCCGGGTGGAATTTTTTCAGAACCGTCAGGGGCAGGTCCTTTAATTCAAGGTCCCGCTCCTGGGCATAGGCCACAATCCGGCCTATCACATGGTGCGCCTTTCTGAAATCGACCCCCTTCCCGGCCAGGTAGTCGGCCAGATCGGTAGCCAGAAGAAAACCCTTCCGGGTCGCCTCCTCCATCCGGTCGCCTTTAAAACGCAGCTGCGGATACAAGGCTCCCAAGAGCCGGGTGGAGGCCGCCAAGGTATCAACCGTGTCAAAGACCGCCTCTTTGTCTTCCTGGAGATCCCGGTTGTAGGTCAACGGCAGGCCCTTCATGACCGTCAACAGGCCCATCAGATGGCCGTAAACCCGCCCGGTTTTTCCCCGGATCAACTCCGGTACATCGGGGTTCTTCTTCTGGGGCATGATACTGCTGCCGGTACAAAAGGCATCACTGATGGCCACAAAATCAAATTCGGCGCTGGCCCAGAGAATCAATTCCTCGGCCATCCTGGAATAGTGCATCATCAACAAGGCTCCGGCCGACAGAAACTCCAGCGCAAAATCCCGGTCACTGACCGCATCCATGCTGTTTGAGGCCATCTCTTCAAAACCCAATTCAGCAGCCACATAGGCCCGGTCAATAGGGAAGGTGGTCCCGGCCAGAGCGGCGCTCCCCAAGGGCAGACTGTTGACCCGTTTCAGCACCTGGCTCAAACGCTGCTGGTCCCGATCCAGCATCTCCAGGTAGGCCAGGAGGTGATGGCTCAGCAAGACCGGTTGGGCCCGCTGTAAATGGGTATAACCGGGCAGGACCCAGTGACCCTGGTCCTTGGCCAGGTCCAGCAAGGCCTGTTGGAGCTGCCTGAGGTCTTTCTTCAAGGCCTGAACCCGGTCTCTCAGGTAGAGGCGCAAGTCCAGGGCGACCTGGTCGTTTCGACTTCGGGCGGTATGAAGTTTCCCCCCGACCGCTCCTATTTTCCGGGACAGCCTTTTCTCCACAAACATGTGGATGTCCTCATCTTCTATGGGAAAGACCAGCTTTCCCTCCTCCCATTCCCGGGAAATGGCCTTAAGGCCTTTCAGGATCTGCCGGGCTTCCCGGCCGGAAAGGATCCCCTGCCTGGCCAGCATCCTGACATGAGCCCGGCTTCCTTCCAGATCATAGGGCAAGAGCCGGAAGTCAAAGGGCAGCGAGGCGGTAAAGGCTTCCACTAAAGGATCCAGGGCCTGCGAGAACCTGCCGGCCCAGAGTTTCTTCGAACCGGATCGGGGTGAGGGAGATTTTTTCATGGTTTTTTCGCGCTGAGGTTTTGGATCTTAAGACGCAGTCCGTTGAGCCGGATGAATCCCTCGGCGTCTTTTTGCCGGTAAACATTTTCTTCTTCAAAGGTAGCGAAATCGGTGCGGTAGAGGGACTGCTCCGATTTCCGTCCCGCCAAGATGGCATTTCCCTTATAGAGTTTCAAACGCACCACACCCGAGACCCGGACCTGGGCCTCGTCCATCAATTTTTGGAGGAGTTCCCGTTCCGGTGAGAACCAGTACCCATAATAGATCAATTCCGAATAACGGGGGATCAGGGAATCCCGCAGGTGCATGACCTCCCGATCCAGGGTCAGGGATTCCAGGGCCTGGTGGGCCGTCCGAATCAGGGTTCCCCCGGGGGTCTCATATACCCCTCGGGATTTTATGCCCACATAGCGGTTTTCAACTAAATCGACCCGTCCGATCCCGTGTTTTCCGCCTATGCGATTCAGATGCGACAACAACTCAGCCGGTTTCAGTCCGACCCTGGTCCACCGCCACCGGGTCTCCCCGTTCGAAAGTAATTTCGCAATATTCGGGTTTCTCGGGAGCCTTTTCGGGAGAGGCGGTCATTTGAAACATCTCTTCAGGAGGCTCCATCCAGGGATCCTCTAAGATACCGCCCTCATAACTGATGTGCAGCAGATTGGGGTCCGAGCTGTACGGCCTTTCCTTGGTAATCGGGATGGGAATGCCCTGTTTTTTGGCATAGGCGATCAGGGCGGAACGGGAATTCAAATCCCATTCCCTCCAGGGGGCGATTATTTTCAAGGCCGGGTTTAAGGCCATATAGGTCAGCTCAAAGCGGACCTGGTCGTTTCCTTTTCCGGTGGCTCCATGGCTGACCGCCTCCGCCCCCTCGGCCTCGGCAATGGCCACCTGGTGTTTGGCAATAACCGGACGGGCCAGGGAAGTCCCCAGTAAATAGAACTGCTCATAGGCCGCATTGGCCCGGAAAGCCGGAAATACGTACTGGCGGACAAATTCCTCCCGGAGGTCCTTGACCACAAATTTAGAGGCCCCGGTTTGAAGGGCCTTTTTCTCGATGGCTTCCCAATCCTCAACATGGCCCAGGTCGGCTGAAAAGGCAATCACCTCCGATTGATAGGTTTCCTGAAGCCACTTTAAAATGACCGAGGTGTCCAGGCCCCCGGAATACGCCAAGACAATCTTCATGAGTTCTTTCTCTCCTTAATAATATCCTTAACCCCCCAGGCCCTTTCGGCCTTGGAGGATGAATTCCAGCAGGGCCTTATGGACATGCATCTTGTTCTCGGCCTGATCAAAAACCGCCGAACGGGGTCCCTCCAGGACCTCCTCGGTTATCTCCTCCCCCCGGTGAGCCGGCAGACAATGGAGTACAAAGCAGTCCTTATGGGCCTGTTCCAATAGTCGGGCATTCAACTGGAAGGTCTTGAAAAATTTGATCCGTTCGGCCGCCTGGTCTTCCTGTCCCATGCTGGCCCAGACATCGGTATTGATCACCCGGGCCCCCCGGACGGCCTCCAGAGGTTCCTGGGTCACCGTGATTCGTTCCCCGGCCAGCTCCTTGGCCCATTGCCGGATCTCCTTTTGAGGTTCAAATCCCCGAGGACAGGCCATCACGAGTTGGAAGGGAAAACGGCAGGCCGCCTCCATCCAGGAATGGGCGACATTATTGCCGTCGCCCAGCCAGGCGATCTTCAGGCCCTCCAGATCTCCGAGCCGTTCCCAGATGGTAAAGAGGTCGCTCAGGATTTGGGCCGGATGAAAAAGATCGCTTAAGGCATTGATCACCGGGACAGCCGAATATTGGGCCAGTTCCTCGATGATCCGGTGCGAAAAGGTCCGGACGACCAGGAGATCCAGATAACGGGAGAGCACCCGGGCCGTGTCTTTTAACGGCTCATTCCGGGTCATCTGGGTATCCCGGCTGCTGATAAAAAGGGGATGCCCGCCGGTCTGAAGGACGGCCACCTCGAAGGAGACCCGGGTCCGGGTAGATGGTTTCTCAAAGAGCAGCCCGACGGCTTTCCCGTTTAAAGGACGATCCGAAACCAGGCCTTTTTTATATTCAGCGGCCCTTTTCCAGATCGAGGTCATCTCATCCGAGGTCAGGTCCCAGAGGCGTAAAAAATCCTTCTTCATGCTTTTCCCATTTCTTTAAACAAACAGCCTAAAGTCTTCACCAGGGCATCAACGGCTTCCCGGTCGATAATCAGGGGCGGCGTAAAGCGAAGCACCGTATCCTGCGTGCAATTGATTAAAAATCCATTTTCCAGGCAGGCCTGAACCAGGGGTTTTCCCGGACCGTCCAGGGCCATCCCAAGAAGCAGTCCCAACCCTCTTATCTCCAGAATGGCGGGAAATTCCTCCTTCAAGGCGATCAGGCGGTCCTTTAAAGTATTCTCCCATCTTTTTCACCCGGGCCAAAAAGCCTTCCTCCAGGATAACCGAGAGCACGGTCCGGGCCACAGCGGTGACCAGATGATTTCCGCCGAAGGTCGCGGCATGGGACCCCGGTTGGAAGGCCCGGGCCACTTCGTCCGTGGCCAACAAAGCTCCGATCGGCAAGCCATTGGCCAGGGCCTTGGCCAGGGTCATGATATCCGGGGTAAACCCGAATTGCTCATGGGCAAACAGGCTGCCGGTTCGGCCCAGACCGGTCTGGACCTCATCTAGGATCAGAAGGGCTTGTCTTTCCCCACAGCGTTGCTTAACGGCCTTTAAATAATCCTGGGCCGGGACCCGGATGCCTCCCTCTCCCTGGATCGGCTCCAAAAAGACGGCGCAGACGGTTTCATCCCAGGCCTGATCCAGGGCCGCCAGGTCGTCGAAGGGGACAAAAACAAAACCCGGCAGCAGCGGGCCGAAGCCCTTTTGGAATTTATCCTGGCCGGTAGCCGAGAGAGATCCTAGGGTCCGGCCGTGGAAACTGTTCTTCATGCAAATGATGGTGGTCCGATCCGGGCCGAACCGTTCCGTTCCAAAGCGCCGGGCCAACTTGATGGCCCCTTCATTAGCCTCCGTGCCGCTGTTACAGAAAAAGGCCTTATCGGCAAAAGAATGCGTAGTCAAAAGTTCGGCCAGGGCCACCTGGGGTTCTATGTGATAAAGATTGGAGGTATGAAAAATCATTTCAGACTGGACCTTAATGGCCTCCACCACCCGGGGATGATTATGCCCCAGGGCGGTAACCGCAATACCGGCCGTGAAATCCAGATAAGCCTTTCCTTCTTTATCCCAGACTTGGCAGCCTTGACCTCTTTCCAATACCAGGGGGGTCCGGGCGTAGGTATTCATCAGGACCTTTTCCGCCCTTTCGATGACCTCCATGGTAGAACTTGAATCTTTCATCGTCTCCCTGTCGTTTTTTTGCATAGGCTCTGAGCTGTCAGCTATCAGCTTATGAGCTATGAGCTAATGATTTCCGTCCCCACCCCGCTGTCGGTGAACAGTTCCAACAGAAGGGCGTTTTCTACCCGGCCGTCGATGATATGGGCCTTTTCCACGCCCTGGGCCAGGGCTTCCAGACAACAATTGACCTTGGGGATCATCCCTCCGGCAATCGTCCCGTCAGCCAGCAAACCGGGGATATCGGCGGCTTTCAGGGAAGGGATCAAGCGGCCTTTCCGATCTTTGACCCCTTCCACATCGGTCAACAGGATCAGTTTGGGGGCCTTTAAGGCCGCCGCCACCCGGCCGGCGACCAGATCGGCGTTGATATTATAGGTCCTTCCCTGCCGTCCGACCCCGATCGGTGCGATGACCGGGATAAAATTATGATCTTCCAGGGTCCGGATGATCTCGGTATTGACCTCAATGACCTCACCGACCATGCCGATATCCATCAACTCCGGGGGATCTTCGGGGCCTCGGCTCGTGAAGACCTTCATTTTCTGAGCCAGGATGAGCTGGCCGTCCTTACCGCTCAAACCAATGGCCTTGCCGCCCTGTTGATTGATCAGATGGACGATCTCCTTATTGACCTTCCCTCCCAGCACCATTTCGACCACATCCATGGTCCGGCTGTCTGTAACCCGGACGCCCTGGACAAACCGGGAGGTAATGTGCATCTCATCCAGAACTTTTTTTATCTGAGGTCCCCCGCCGTGCACCACCACCGGATTAAGACCGATGTATTTCATGAGGACAATACTCTTGGCAAAGCTGTTTTTGAGCGTTTCATCCACCATGGCATGGCCGCCGTATTTGATCACCATGGTCTGATGATAGAAGCGGCGGATGTACGGCAAGGCTTCCATCAGGATGGCCGCCTTTTCCCCAAAAGTCTGCTGGTCTTTATTCTTAGCCATAGTTGCTAACGGCCTCTGTTCTGAGAATTTATCTCTATCAGGTGTAGGGGGGTCCTATTTTTTAAGTTGTCCAAAGGGTGATTAAGAGCCCCCAATCCGGCCCGAATAGCTAAGATCATTTGAGAGCAGGGCCTTCACCTTAGCCCATTGCCAGCTCAGGTATAGGCCTGCTTCCAAAACAGGTTCCGACCTTGGTCCGGCAAAGAAGTTCAGGGCTTTATGGTGGACAACTTAAAAATAGGACCCCCCTACACCATTCCCTGCTCCCAAACCTCTTTTACAGGATATACCGGCTTAAATCCTCGTCCTCTTCAATAGAGGACAACTTATCCTTCACATACTGGGCCGTCACGGTAAACTCCTTTATGGCCAGCTCGGGGGCTTCAAAGGATAAAGTATCCAGGAGCTTTTCCATCACGGTATGAAGCCGGCGGGCACCGATGTTTTCTGTCCGCTGGTTGACGGTAAAGGCAATCCGGGCAATCTCGGCCACGGCCTCCGCTAAAAAGGTCAGGCTGATCCCCTCGGTTTTCATCAGCTCCCGGTACTGGGTGATCAGGGCCGACTGGGGTTCGGTCAGGATCCGAATAAATTCCATCTGCCCCAAGGAATCCAGTTCCACCCGGATGGGAAAGCGCCCCTGCAATTCCGGAATGAGGTCCGAGGGTTTGGCATTGTGAAAAGCCCCGGAAGCGATGAAAAGGATGTGATCCGTTTTCACCATCCCGTATTTGGTCGTTACGGTGGACCCCTCAACGATCGGAAGCAAATCCCGCTGCACCCCTTCCCGGGAGACATCCGGTCCCTGGTGGGAACCCCGTCCGGCAATCTTGTCGATCTCATCCAGGAATATAATCCCGGTTTGCTCGATTTTTCGGATGGCTTCCTCCGTGACCTTGTCCATATCGATCAGGCGCTGGGATTCTTCCTGGACCAGGATCTCATAGGCCTCGGGGACCTTGACCTTGCGACGCCTGGTTTTTTTAGGGAAGAGGTTGCCAAACATGTCTTTGAGATTGAGGTCCATCTCCTCAACGCCTACGTTGGAAAAGATTTCCATCATGGGGACGGCCCGCTGGCTGACTTCCAGGTCCACAAACCGCTCGGCCAGCTTCCCTTCCTGGAACAGGGAACGCAACTTATCCCGGGTGGACAAGGGCTCGGGAGCCGGCCGTTTAACGACCTCCAGGATCTTTTCCTGCCCCCCGGCCTCTTCCGGCTTGGGGGTCTCGGTTTTGGGAGGCAACAACAGATCCAGGAGCCGCTCCTCCCCAATCTCCCTGGCCTTGGCCATCACATTTTGTTTCTCTTCGGCCTTGACCATATTCACCGCCAGTTCGGTCAGGTCCCGGACCATGGACTCCACATCCCTGCCCACATAGCCGACCTCGGTGAATTTGGTCACCTCCACCTTCAGAAAAGGGGATTGAGCCAGACGCGCCAGACGCCGGGCAATTTCCGTTTTCCCGACCCCGGTAGGCCCGATCATGATAATATTCTTTGGTGAAATTTCATCCCGGATCGCTTCATCCACCTGCTGTCTTCGCCAACGGTTCCGCAGGGCAATGGCCACGGTTCGTTTGGCCGCTTCCTGGCCGACAATATATTTATCCAGTTCGGAGACGATCTCCCTGGGGGTGAGGTAATCTTTAAACAAATTATAACTCCTCTAAGACAATCTGTTCATTAGTATAAATACACAGGGAGGCGGCGATCTTCATCGCCTCCAGGGCAATCTCCGAGGCCGAAAGGGTCGAAAAACGGCACAGAGCCTTAACCGCGGCCAGGGCATAAGGCCCGCCGGAGCCGATGGCCGCCACATCGTCATCCGGTTCCATGACGTCTCCGGTTCCGGAAAGAATCAGGATATGGTCCTGATCGGCGGCGATCAGCAAGGCCTCCAGGCGACGCAGAATTTTGTCGGTCCGCCAGTCTTTGGCCAATTCTACGGCGGCCCGGGTCAGGTTGCCGTTGAACTGTTCCAGTTTGGCCTCTAATTTTTCAAATAAGGTTAAGGCGTCGGCCGTGGCCCCGGCAAAACCGGCGACGATCCGGTCATGATACATGCGGCGTATCTTTTTGGCCCGGTGCTTCATGACGGTTTGCCCCAGGGTCACCTGGCCGTCTCCGGCGATTACAACCCGGCCCTGATGGCGAAGGGCCAATACCGTGGTTCCGTGAAACATATTATCCTCTGGGATGGGCCTTTCGATAGACTTCAAGCAAGCGGCCCATGCTGATATGGGTATATTTCTGAGTAGTCGAAAGGCTTTTATGGCCTAAACATTCCTGGACGATACGCAGGTCGGCCCCGGCATTGAGCATATGGGTCGCGAAACTATGCCGCAGGGCATGGGGGCTGATAGCCGGCGAAAGCCGGACCTCCCGGACCCGTCCTTTGAGACGCCGGGCCACCCCGCGGTCGCTGAGCCGCCGGCCCAGACGATTCAGAAAAACCGCCTCAGGATCCCTGATTCGAAATCCGGCCCCTTCCCGGGCCTTTTGCAGGGCCGCCTGGTAGAGCCTAAGGGCGGCTACCGCCTTCTTGCCGGCCGGGACCATCCGTTCCCGCCCCCCTTTGCCGCTGACCCGCAACAGGCCCAGAGAGAGATCGATATGCTCCCAATTCAGGGCGGTCAATTCACTCAACCGTATGCCTGAGGCATAAAATAATTCCAGGATGGCCTGGTCCCGCTGTTCCAGGAAAGCGTCCTTGATCGGATCCCTTAAAAGGGTTTCGGCTTCCTTCTCGGAAAGAAAAGGGGGAATGGTCTTCTCCGCCTTCGGGGTCCGCACCCGGATCAGGGGATTCTCCTCCAGCCACCCTTTTTTCTGGGCAAATTTAAAACAGGAGCGGATGGAGGCCATCTTTCTGGCTACGGTAGTTTTCTTGTTCATTTTATGCAGGTGGCCGAAAAAACCTCTCAAGAGGGAGGCCTCTATTTGCTCCGCTTCCTCAACACCCTGGGCTTTTAGATAACCGTCCCATTCCCTCAAATCGCGCCCGTAACTGCGCAGGGTATGCGCCGAGAGCCGCTGTTCGATCTCCCCCTCTCTCAGAAAGGCCTCAATGATGATCTGGATATTCATAATAATTTAATATTATTGACAAAAAAAGTTAAAAATATCATACCTGCGCTTAAAAGTCCATAAAATAATGGACCTTTAGTGAGATAAGAACTTGACTTCGATTGACTAATTAAGGTATGTAATCCATCAGTTGGTCCACTGGGAAAGGAAGAGGCATGGATAAGAACCTTGACAAGACAAGAACCATAGGCCTGGTAGCCCACAGCGGGGCCGGGAAGACTTCCCTGGGAGAAGCCCTCCTGTATACCGCCAAAGCCACCGACCGCTTAGGCCGGGTGGATGACAACACCTCCGTCCTGGATTTTGAAGCCGAGGAATTAAAACGCCATCTGACTATTAATACCTCCTTCCACCATTATGAATGGAAAAAACATAAGGTGTTTTTGGCCGATACGCCGGGAGATGAAAACTTCATCGCCGACACCTTCGCTTCACTCCAGGTCCTGGATGGTCTGGTCATCGTGGTGGATGCCGTGGACGGGGTCAAGGTCCAGACCGAACGTATCTGGCAGGCGGCCGAATCGCTTCGGATCCCCTGTCTGATCGTCGTCAATAAATTGGACCGGGAACGGGCTGATTTTCAAAAAACCCTGGACTCAATCGTGAACCTCCTGGCGACCAGGCCCGTACCTTTGACCCTGCCGCTCGGTCAGGGAGAGACGTTTAGAGGGGTGGTCTCCCTGCTGCACAACAAGGCCTTCGAGTATGCCAATGCCCAGGGGGAGGGGAAAGAAGTTCCGATTCCCCTGGAAATGGCCGACGAAGTCCAGTTGCAGCGCGAAAAATTAATAGAATTCCTGGCCGAAGGCGATGATGCTTTGATTGAAAAATACCTGGACGGCCAGGAACTCACCCCGGAAGAACTGGCCCTGGGATTGCGGAAAGGGGTCTTAAAACGCCTTTTTACTCCGGTCTTCTGCACCTCGGCCCTCAAGAGTATCGGGATCGATCTCCTGTTGAATGCCATTAATGCCGCCTTGCCTTCCCCGCTGGATCGGGGTCCCAAAATGGGGCAGGATCCTAAAACAAAGCAGGAAAAGATCAAGGAGCCTTCCCTGGAAACCCCTTTTTCCGCCCTGGCCTTTAAAACCATCGCCGACCCCTATGCCGGCCGGTTGACCATCTTCAGGGTTTTTTCCGGAGAAATCACCCCCGATTCCGGGTTTTATAACGTCAACAAAGGGACCAAGGAACGTTTCGGCCAGCTTTTCCTTCTGGAAGGAAAAACCCAGAAACCGATTTCGCTGGGGATCCCGGGAAACATCCTGGCCGTGGCCAAACTCAAGGAAACGGTCACCGGCGACAGCCTGACCGATGAAAAAGATCCCGTCATTTTCCCTTTTAATCCTCCTCCCCTGAGGGTCATCTCTTATGCCATCGAAGCCAAAAACAAAGGCGAAGAGGACAAGGTCTTTTCCTCCCTGAGCCGTCTCATGGAAGAGGATCCGACCTTAAGGCTGGACCGAGATTCCCAGACCAAAGAGATCATTCTTTCCGGGATGGGCCAGGTTCACCTGGAAACGACCGTAGAAAAGGTAAAGCGGAAATTCGGCGTGGAAGTCAACCTCAAGGCCCCCAAGATCCCCTACCTGGAAACCCTCCGGCAATCGGCCAAAGGCATCGTCTATCGCCACAAAAAACAGACCGGCGGCCGCGGCCAATTTGCCGAAGTGCATTTTGATATCTTTCCTCTGGAACGGGGCAAGGGCTATGAATTCCAGGACGCCCTGGTCGGGATGAATGTGCCCCGGAATTTTGTTCCGGCCGTGGAAAAAGGGGTGGCCGAGGCCATGCAGCATGGGGTCTTGGCCGGATATCCGGTGGTGGATTTTAAAATCCGCTTCTATGATGGAAAATCCCACGAGGTCGATTCTTCAGAAATGGCCTTTAAAATAGCGGCTTCCATGGCCTTTAAAAAAGCCGTCCAGCAAGCCCAGCCCATCATGTTGGAACCCCTGGTCAAGGTCACGGTCACGGTCCCGGATGAAAACATGGGCGATGTCATCGGGGATTTAAACAGCCGTCGCGGGAAAGTTCTGGGGGTGGAGTCCAAAGGGAATTATCAGGTTATCCAGGCCCAGGCCCCTATGTCTGAAGTGGCCAAATACGCCCCGGACCTGACCGCCATGACCGGAGGGCGGGGCTCTTTCCAGGCCGAATTCTCCCATTATGAAGAGATCCCCGCCTATATGAGCGAAAAGGTGATCCAGGAGGCCAAGGCCGCCCAGGAGGAGTAACTCAAAAGCCGATACTGGATACTGGATTAAGAGCCGATACTGGATACTGGATAAAAACAAAAAGCAAGGCCTTATCCAGCATCCAGTATCCAGCATCCAGTATCAAGTATCCAGCATCTACCATGATCCAAACCGGTATTCTTACCATCAGCGACAAAGGCTCTCAGGGACTCCGCCGGGATCGAGGGGGGCCTGCCCTTAAAGCCCTGCTCCCCCCCGACCTCTACCAGGTTCAGATGGCGAGCGTCGTTCCCGATGAGATCGCTTCTATTGTGGAGGTCCTGGTCGCCTGGACGGATCAAAGGCATCTGGACTTGATCCTGACCACCGGCGGTACCGGTTTAAGTCCCAGAGACATTACCCCTGAAGCCACGGAGCGCATCTTAGAGAGGGAAATCCCCGGAATGGCCGAGGCCATGCGGCAGGAAGGCCTTAAATACACCCCCCTGGCCCAGCTCTCCCGGGCCAAGGCCGGACAGAGAGGCAACACCCTGATTATCAATCTTCCCGGCAGCCTTAAGGCCATCCAGGAGATGCTGCCGGTAGTGCTGCCGGTTATCCCTCATGCCTTGGAGAAGATTAAGGGGTCTCAGGAGGATTGCGGGGTATAACCCCCCATTCTTCCAGGGTTCGGATCATATTGCGGACATGGGTCCCGGCCCAATAAAACCTTTTGCACCCGGGGCACCAATTAAATCGAGGCTGGGTTTGTAACACATAGGGCGGGATTTCCGGCCAAAGCCGAAAAACCTCTTCCGGGGTCAGCGGACTCAGCAGGCTGTTACAGCCCAAACAGCGTGTAAACATCCGAGTCCGATCCGGTTCAATCCCCAGGATGGAAAAAAATTCCTTGAGCAGTTCTTCCCGGTTGGAAGCAGAAAGGGTCAGGACTTCCGCCCCCTGAAGGGCCAGGGGATAACGGGACCATTGGACCACCCGGTCCACAGCCAGGCCGGATTTTTCGGTTCCGGTCAGGAGCCGCACATCCATTCCCAGGACCCGCAGCCACTGGACCAGAAAAGCCAGATGCGGGGCTATCCAGAAAGGCCCCTCTAAGGATCGCTCCCGGGCCATGTCAAAAATTCTTCACCCAGGTCGGGGCGGACAATCAAACTCTCAAAACGTAGCCGTCATCTCCCTTTCCCCTGTTCCATCTTCCAACTCTATTTGAAAAGGAACCGGATTCCCCGCCAGATTGGAAAAATCGGAAAAGGTGATTAGGACCTCCTCCCCCGATCGGGGATCCTGGATCCGCGTCCGGGCAATCAGAAAGGGACGGGCTTCAACCCAGATATCCTGCCTCTGCTCTCCCCGGAGGCTGATCTTGATCAGTCTTCGGCCTTTTTCAGATACCGCCGCCGTCTCCCGGGCCTGAAAAGGGATCAAGGGGACGCGCCCCCAGAGAATTTTCAGGACCTCCGGCCATTGCCGATCCGACAGAGGGCCGAACGGCCCGGCCGCCATCCGGCCGAAAGGGATCTCCTTTTTTTCTGAAATGGAAAACAGGCGCAGGCGCCCTTGAGAGGAAAAAAGGTAAAGTAGGGGCCTGCCGAAGGGATCATTCAATTCCAGGCGCAGGGCCTCCGGTCCACGGGCCAGAAGCCGGAAGCCCAGGCGGTACCGCTCACCCGGGGCTTTAAGGATCAGGAAGCCCGCTCCTTCCCGGCCGGTCGGTTCAGCGGCCTGATTGGCCTGCTCCGAGAGGAACTGCGGATCGTCGCTCTCCCGGTTTGTCGGGGCGCGAGAGGATTCCGCCTGGGACAGCGCCCCGCTGGAGCAGGCCGGATTTGGAAAAAGCTGCGGGCCTAATAACAACCCGAAGCAGCAGAGCTTAATACAGGTTCGGATAATCTCCAATCGCTTTTTCTTCATCGACCTTTTGCTGCGCCTCTTTGATCTTTTTAAGGACGGCCTCTTTATCTTTATTGGGCGGTATCAGTTCCAACACGCGCCGGTAGGTCTTCAAGGCCTTTTCCCAATTGTTTTTTTTCCCAAAGGCATCCCCCAAATGTTCTCCAACGACCGGGTCGTTGGGAGCCAGTTTCCAGGCCTTTTCCAATTCAATCAGGGCTTCATCGTATTTTTTCTTTTTAAAATAAACCCAGCCCAGACTGTCCAGAATAAAACCGTCATTAGGACGAAATTTTAAGGCCCGTTTGATCAAAGTCTCGGCCTCATCGAGGTTACTCCCCCTTTCGGCGTAGGTGTAGCCCAAGTAGTTCAAGGCCTGCACATGAAAAGGGTCCTTCTTGACGGCCGTCTTTAATTGGGTGAGGCTTTCTTTTTTCTGGCCCATCTTGTCCAGGAGGGCCCCCAGCCTGAAATACAGTTCGGCCAGGTCGGGATCCATTTCGATCCCTTCCAGAAGGATCTTCTTGCTTTCCTGTAAATGGTTATCCTGCTCGTAAAGCGAGGCCAGCGCCAGATATAATTCGATCTTTTTAGGCATCATCATCAAGGCGCTCTGCAGCAATTGGATGGCCTCTTTGATCTTTTTTTCTTTCTCGAGGATATAGGACTGCAAGATCAGGGATTGGGGATAATAATCCGAAGGGCGGGAGATAGACTGTAAAAGCTCTTCGGCCTTTCCATACTGCCGCTGTTCGATCCAGGTATTGGCTAAAAAATATTTGACCCGGTCCTCCGCCGGTCTTTCCGCCAGCAATTCACTGAATTCGGAGGCGGCCTGGTCAAACCGTTTATTCTCCAGATAAATGATCCCGATACGAAACCGGGTATCAAAATCCCGGCCGGCATTTTTCTTCAGGGCTTGAAGGAGTTCATGGCCCGCTTCGAACCTGCCCTGCTTCAGATATTGGTCGCCGGCCTTTTCCTGGGCCTCCAGATTCCCGGGATTGATCTGGAGGACCTTCTGGTAAATGGTTAGGGCCTGCTTGGGCTGCTCGGTGATATCAAAGAGGGTTCCCAAGCCTAAGTAGGCATTTTCATGATTGGGGTTGATCTTGATGGTCTCCTGGAAATGGTGCCGGGCCCGATCGTATTGCTTCAGATCCTGATGGATTTTAGCCAGGAAATAATGTCCTTTTTCAGAATTGGGATTGACGGTAACGAGCTTCTGAAATTGCTCCAGGCCCTGGGTCGTCTTCTTCAGTTGAAGATACAATACCCCCAGGTTAAAGAGTATTTCCTCGTCCAGGGGATTAAGGGCGGCTAATTTCTGATAGGCCTCCAGGGCTCCTTCCCATCGGCCCTGGGAAATAAGAATCTCGGCCAGCAGGAAATAGCCGTCCTGGAATTTGGGATCCAATTCCAGGGCCCGCCGGACATGCTCCAGGGCCTCGGGGATTTGTTGGGTCTTGATATAAAGACGGGCCAGGCTGAATTCCAGACCGGGGGAATCCGGCTTCAGGGCCAGGGCCTTTTGAACCTCCTCCAGGGCCTGGCCCTCCTGGTCATTTTCGGCGTAGAGATTTCCCAAAATGAAATGATAGTAGGCCCGGGCCTGTTTGTCCTCGGATCGCGGCAGGGTCAAGGTTCCTTCTGAAAAGGGCTTCAGGTCCTCACCCCGGATCCGGGAAACGCTACCCTGGCAACCCGCCAGGCTGAGGCCCGCCAGAATAAAAAGAAGGATTCCGAAGAAGCAATGGAAGGACGGGAAATTCTTTTCAGTTAGGGAAAGGAAGGAACCCCGCCGCCCTGCTTCCCGAGCGGATCTATCGGCTCTCATAAAGATAATCGGCTTTCAGGTCCGGCAATTCCTTCTCCAGGTAGGCCTTGACTTTAGTCAAGAGCTTTTCTTCCAGTTGCCGGATCCGTTCCCGCGAGACCCCGAAATGATCCCCCAATTCCTGAAGGGTCAAGGGGTCTTCGGTCAGGATCCTTTTGTTGAAAATCTCTTTTTCCCGGGGAGTTAATTCTTTCTGAAAAGAGTCCAACTTGGATTTCAGGATTTCACCCAGCTCCTGCCGGCTCAAGAGGGCTTCGGGAGACGGCTCCTTGTCGGGCAAAAAGGCTTTATGATCCTCGCTGGAGTTCTCGCTGATGGGGGCGTCCAGGGAAAGTTCCCATTCTCCCAAGCGCTGGTCCATCTCGATTACCTCCCGTTCGGTCACCGAAAACTTTTCCGAGAGCAGTTTCGGAGCCGGATCGATGCCCATGGCCAGCAAGCGGCCCTTCTCCTTTTTAAGATTATAAAAAAGTTTCCGCTGGGCCTGGGTGGTCCCGATTTTAACCAGCTTCCAGTTGTCCATAATGAACTTGAGGATATAGGCCTTGATCCAGAAAGAAGCATAGTAGGAAAGCTTGATGCCCCGGAAGGGATCGAACTTTTTAATGGCCTGCATCAGCCCGATATTCCCTTCCTGGATGAGATCCAGCAGGTTCTGCATCCAGTAGCGTTGAAAGTCCATGGCGATTTTTACCACCAGACGCAGATTGGAGGTGATTAATTTATAGGCCAGTTCGGTATCCTGGGTTTTATGATACTGGAACAGGAGCTCTTTTTCCTCTTGGGGAGTAAGGAGGGGGTAACGGTTGATCTCGGTCAGATACCGTTGCAGAGGATCATAGGGGATTACCTGGGCCTTCGGATCTTTCGTCTCCGGCGGTCCCTCTTCCTCAATCGTTGACGGCCCTGGCTCTACGGGAATGGAGGATTTCATCTCCCGGGGTTAATCCAAAAAATCCCTGTCGTAGATGGATTCCAAACGATATTTGTGTTGGGCCTCTTGCTCGGCCAAAAAGGCGAATAATTTTTTATGCTCCGGAACTTCGGCTTTGATTTCCCAGGCCCGATAAAATTTGAGCGATTTCTCTTCGTTCTTCATGGCCAGAATCATCACATCTTGGTATTTCATCTCCTTTTGGAAGGTAAGGTCCATCATATAATCACTGATTTTCAGGTCCGGAACAGCTCCCCCGGATTCCGGGACAGAAGCCGCGTCGCGGAATGCTTCCAGGAGCCGCTGGTGCTTTTCCTCTTCCTGAACCATCTCCATAAAAAGGGCCGGGATCCCTGCATATTGGGAAAGGGCCGAGGCGGCCCGGTAAAAGGCCTGGGCGTCCTTTTCTTTATCAATGGCAAACCGAATGATTTCTTTAAATGAACTTAGGGACATAGCAACCTCGCAGCGAATAAGTTATCCAAATTTTAATGTACTTAGCGCTGTCTTTGATGTCAAGGAATAAAAAAATGGAAGGGTCGGGTTCGACTATTCCCAGACCCGTTTATCCTCAATCTTCTTGGCCCCTTTGGGTAACGACCCTTTGGGCAGGAACTGCACTTCTCCCCGGATACGCAGGATTTCCTGCAGGGTTTTTTTAACCTCTTCCAGCAGCTTCCTGGGATCGGGGCAGATTTCCGACAACTCCGCCCGCAGGGTCATCCTGTCCTGGTGCCCTTCCCGGGTCACCACCACCTGACAGGCGCAGATCTCCGGGAACTTCTGGACCACCAGATCCACCAAACCGGGATGGATGAACATCCCCTTGACCTTGGTAACCTGGTCCACCCGGCCTACAATCTTGATCAGTCGGGGGGAAGTCCGGCCGCAGGGGCAGGGTTCATCACTAAAGTAGGACAAATCCCCGCTCCCAAAGCGGATCAGGGGATAAACTTTATTGAAACAGGTGCCGACCACTTCCCCGACTTCTCCGGGTCCTAATTGCCGGCCGGTATGGGGATCCACGATCTCAACAATGCAGTCATCCGGAAAATGCATCCCGTTTTTCTCGATGCACTCGAAACCCAGGCAGCCGACATCGGCGGTGCCGTAACTCTGCCGGATAATAAGGCCCGCTTCCGCTTCCAGGCTGTCCCGCAGGGATTCGGGAAGCATCTCGGCGGCCACAAAAGCCACCTTGAGGGCCAGGTCTTTTTTAGGATTAAAGCCCATTTCCTTGGCCTTCTGAACGGCCGCAAACAGGAAACTCGGGGTCCCCAGGAAGCCGGTCACTTTCAAATCCTTCAGGATTTGAACCTGAAGTTCCGTGTTGCCCACCCCGGTCGGGATGGTTCGGCAGCCCAGCATGGTCAAGGAGGAATCCAGCATAAAAGCAAAAGGCACCATATGAAAGTTAAAGGTGATCTGGCAGATATCACCGGCTCGAAAGCCGCCGGCATAAAGGCCCTGGGCCCAGCGGGGGTCGTCATAGACCATCTCTCCCGGTTCATAGATGGGTCCGGGGGAGACAAAGAGGCGCCGCAACTCTTCGGGAGGAACCCCGTTAAATCCCCCGAAGGGGGGGCTTTTTTTCTGCATGCCGACCAGATCGGCCTTCTCCGTAATGGCCAGTTTCTCAAGGTCCCTGACGGTCTTGAGGTCGGCCGGCTTGACCTTGGCCCGTTCTAACTTTTTCCGGATGGCCGGGGCCTTCTCATAGGCATAAGCGACGATCTGTCTTAATTTCTTGTTTTGAAACTGGCGGCGTTCCGAAGCCGTCATAGTTTCCTGCTTGGAAAAATAACCGGAGTAGCGATCCTTTTTGGTTACCATGGTTCCTCCATTAGATTCTTGAACATTACCGTCTTAAAGGTGACCTCTAACTTTCCAATAAAAAAAAGGGGCCAGCTTGGAAAGTCTGGCCCCTATGGTTGGAGATTAAATCATCTTATGGTTTGGTTGGAAAGGTCCCCTCAAAAGGAATATACATCGCCTTTCCATCCGGTCCCTGGATATTGGCCGTTCCATTGACGGTAATGGGGAAAGTAAAATCGGAGATCCCTTCCCACCATTTCTTCAACAGCTCAGCAGGGGTGGTATTCATTTCCTTGACCCGAAACCCTCCAGTTACGCCCAGGACCATGTTGGCTGAAGTAGGATCAATGGTGACAAAATACCTGAACTGATCGGTGGTCTTGCCCGGGATGTAATTGTCTTCGAAAAACATAACCGTGTTCAGTTCAAAGCCATCAAAGGCCACGGTAAACTTGAAATCGTCCAGCATGATTTTAAAGTTATTGGGGTTTTGGATAGAATAGACAAAGGACAGGACCAAAGGCGCCCCCCTTCTTTTAGCCGTTAATTTTCCTTCATTATCCAAAATGCCGTCTGAATAGTAACCCCAGTAGGCGGCGATATCCACACGCTCCAGTTTGATTACCGGGGCCTTGACCGCCCCCATCTTCACAGCCATTCCTTTGCCCATAGCGGCCTTGGGAGCCGGTTTTCCGGCAGCTGCAGCCGGGGCAGCGGCCTTTTCTTCGGCCGCCAGGCAGGGTAAGGCCACCAGTCCAATAACTCCCACAAGTAAAACCAATAAGAGCAGTGCTTTTCTCATAGATTCCTCCCTTAAGTTAACCAACGTTTGCGTCGTTTGTAGTGTTTGACATCCCGGAAACTCTTGCGGGTTCCCAGGTCGGTCAGGCCGAGGTAGAAGTCTTTGATATCGGGGTTCTCCGATAATTTCTCGGCCGTATCATCCATGACGATCCGGCCGGTCTCCATCACGTAGGCGTAAGGAGCCACGCTTAAAGCCAGTTTGGCGTTCTGCTCTACCAAGAGGATGGCGATCTTGGACTCCTGATGCAGCCGGGTAATGATGTTAAAAATTTCCCGGATGAGCATGGGAGCCAGTCCCATGGAAGGTTCGTCTAGAAGCATCAGTTTGGGATTGGCCATCAGGGCCCGCCCGACCACGGTCATCTGCTGCTCACCGCCGCTGATAAAGCCGGCCGTCTCCGCGCGCTTTTCCTTGAGACGGGGGAAATAGTGATAAACCATTTCCAGCCCCTCTCTAACCGCACTTCTTTTCCGGCGCAGATGAGCCCCCACGACCAGGTTTTGCTCCACCGTCAGATGCTCAAAGACCCGGCGTCCTTCGATAACCTGGACGATTCCGGACTTGGCGACTTCTTCGGCATTCTTCCGGTCGATCCGCTCGCCCATAAACATGATATTGCCGTCGGAAACCTTGCCGTCCTCATGCTTGAGCAGTCCTGAAATGGCCTTGAGGGTGGTACTCTTTCCGGCCCCATTGGCCCCCAGGAGGGCCACAATCCCGCCCTGGGGAACTTCGATGGAAACCCCCTTCAGGACCAGAATAACCTCATGGTATTTGACTTCAATGCTGTTGATCTTAAGAATCGGTTCCTCTGCCAACGACCTTACCTCCTTGGAAAAATTCAGCGGTCAGCCTCCGGCCTTCAGTCAAAACCTTGTTGCTGAGTTTTTCGCCGAACGCCGAACGCTGAACGTTTATTATTCTACCAGCCCAACCATTCCTTCTCCCATTTGTCCGGCCAGCGTTTCTTTAAATCAGGGGTGTCCACCAGGACAAATTTGCCTTTTTCAATCTTGAAAATTGGGCAGGCAGTGGTCGGACGATGGTCTGTAGGCGAAAAGGTTGCCGGGGCCGACCCTACTCCGAACTCCTTGTTTTTGAAGGTTTCCATGGCCTTCATGATGCCTTCACCGGTTAACTTGCCCTGCTTGTCGGCGATCTTCATGGCATCGGCCAGCAGAATGACAGCTCCCCAGGCCTGCACGGTCCGGATCAGGCGTTTAGTGGCCGGAACCCCGGGGTTGACCTTTTTGGCATAGGCCATGATCTTATCCATCATCGGGGCCTTGCCGCCGAAAAAGGCGCAGGGAGCGGCTCCCATAACCCCTTCGGAGGCCGGTCCGCCTAAACGGGGCAGATTTTCATCGAATCCCCAGTTATTGACGATATGGTCGGCCCCCAGACCTAAAGAATAGGCATCCCGCAGGGCCGTGGCCACGGACATGGTGGTATTGCCGTGCCAGACCAGGTCGGGTTTGAATTGCTTGGCTCCCAGGACCTGGCTCTTGGCATCCAGGGCGAAAAGGGAAACGTCCTGATCCGAACCCACTTCAAAACCTAATATGGCGGCCTGGTCCTTGATGGCCTTGATGGGGGCGCTGCAATAAGGAGAGGCAAACATATAAAAGCATACGAATCTGGGTTTTTCACCCTTATCTCTCCGTTCCTTAAACCTGGCATCCTTCTTCCAGACATTGTCAAACCAGGCCGTTATGGCCGCCCGGGCATTGGTGGAGTAATCGGAGCAGAAAAAGAGGTTATAAGGCGTTTTTTTAGGATCGGTCAGGTGCCCGGAATAGGAAGCCGAGACATAGGGCATCTTATCTTTGGTAACGGTCGGGGAAAGGGCTTCCGTGTCCCCGGTACCCCAGCCCAGGACCGCCACGACCTTATCGAAATCCCGGAAACGCTTGTAGGTGGTTACCGCTTCCGGAATCCGGTAGCCATAGTCGTATTGAAACAATTTGATTTTTTTGCCGTTAATTCCGCCGGTGTCATTCACATAGGCAATGGCCTCGGCAATGCCCAGGGCGTAATCCTTGCCCACGTCGGCCGTGGCGCCGGTCATATCGTTAATCGCGCCGACCCGGATTTCCCCCTGGGCCCAGACCAGCCCGGCCACCCCAAAACTCATCATTACGGCCATCAGCCAAAACAAACCTTTTTTCCTCATAATTGGTTCCTCCCTCTTAAGATATGCAATAGGATTTATCAACACCTCAGATCTCGGGCCTTAGGCACTACCAAGCATCACCTCCTTCTAATAAGAAAAGGGCCAAAGATTAAAATAGTTCTTGATCTGCCACCAGCGGTAAGCCAGGCCGTTGGGCTCATACATTAAAAAAATGACAATGGACAGGCCGAAGACGGCGTCTTTCAGGGACAACATTTTCATACCAATGGCCGGGTAAATGGGCGTCAGGGGGATAATGGCGAATTTCAGGAATTCCATTACCAAAACCATGAACAAAGAACCAAAAATAGTTCCATAGATACTGCCTACCCCTCCGATAAGAATGACCCCCACCAGCCAGAGGGACCAGAACCACTGGAAATTCTCGGGACTCAGGGCGGCGGTGTTGCTCACCCAAAAAGCCCCGGCCACCCCGCCGATAAAACCGGCCACAAAATAGGCCATCAGCTTGTAAGAGACGATATTGATGCCCATGGTCTCGGCGGCGATGTCGTTGTCCCGGATGGCGATCCAGGCCCGGCCCACCCTGGAGCGCAGGAGATTAGCCAGACCCATGGTCAAAACAATGGTCAAGACGGCTCCCAGGTAATACACTTTCGTATCGGTGTCTAAGACGAGGGGACCGATGGTGATGGTACCCGGGGGCAGGGAAAAGGCCTGGCCACGACCGCCGATCTGGCTGACGTACTGGGTCAGGATAAAATCAACGGTCACGAATTGAGCGGCCAGAGAAGTCATGATCAGATAAAAGCCTTTGACCTTGGCCGAGGGCAGCCCGAAAAGGATACCCCAGAGGCCTGCCGTCAGGCCCCCGATGAACATGCTCAGCAGGTAGGGGACATGCAACTGCAGCATGAGCAGGGTGCTGGTGTAGGCCCCCACGGCAATAAAGGCCGCGTGCCCCAGGGTCACCTGACCGCAGTAGCCGATCAAAAGCTGGACGCCCAGGGCGCCCATGATCGTATAGAAGATCAGATTGGCCACGCTGATGGCATAGAGTCCCCCAAAATAAGGGATGACAAAGAAGACGAACACCCCCAGGAGGATCATTTTCCAGATCACAAATTTGGTCTGCCACCAGGCATGGTCCTGCCGATAGACTTCGTGGTAAACACCGCAAGGTAAGTAGGACATAGCTTAGACCCTCTCAATCCGTTCCCAACCCCAGAGACCAAAGGGTTTGTAAAATAAGATGATGACCATAAAGACGAAGGGGGCGATTTCCTTCACCCCTCCGGGGAAAAACCTATCCAGGTAGGTGCCGCTCAAGTTCTGCAGCACCCCGATGATGATCCCGCCAACGATGGCCCCCGGCACGGAATTCAACCCGCCCAGGACCACGGCCGGCAAGACCAGCAGGCCCAGGTAGCCGACCGAAATATTCAGGCCGTTGATATTGCCCAGCAGGGTCCCGCCCACCCCGGCGGCGACGAAGGCGATCCCCCAGGCGATGGCGTAAACAAAGCGGGCGCTGACCCCTAACGACATAGCCGCCATTTCATCATCGGCCGTGGCCTGCATGGCCAGGCCCCAGCGGGTATAGCGGAAAAAGGCCACGAAGACCAAGAGGAGCACAATGGCGGCCATGAAGCTCCACAAATAGACCTGACCGATAATGATCCCGCCGAAATCAATCGGCTTCATCGGGAAAACGGCGGGCTCAAAAATCACCGTATCGGCCCCAAAAATGAAGACCACGATGCCCCGGAAAAAGAAGGACAACCCGACCGTAACCATGATGACCGTCAGCACCGGTTCGCCGATCAGCTTGTCTAAGAAGAGCCGCTCGGTGATCAAGCCCAGGATGAAACCGATGATAATGGTAAAGAGCAGGGCCAGAAGAAAAGGGACCCCCCAGAGGTAAAAGGTCAGGGAGAGGTAAGCCCCGATCAGGGTCAATTCTCCCATGGCCAGGTTGAGAACCCCGGAGCATTTGTAAATCAGGGTCCAGCCCAAGGCCACCAGGGCGTAAATCCCGCCCATCATAATCCCGGTAATCAGGGACTGCAAGAATAGCTGCATGTTATTTACCCTCCTCTGGAATAGCTCGTATGGCCAGATCCGTTTTGATATGGATGACCCGCCCGTCTTCATAGGTAATGGTCGTGTCCATGTGGACCGTATCGGTATTTTCATACAGGGCCTTGACGATATTCTGGTAACGGTTTTCGACAAAGGCCCGGCGCAGTTTCCGGGTTCGGGTCAGCTCCTCGTCATCGGCGTCGAATTCCTTATAGAGATTGACAAATTTATGGATCTTGGCCGCCGGTTTCAGACTTTTATTGGCTTCCCGGATCTGTTTTTCCACCAGGTCATAGACCTCCGGTTTCTGGGAGAGTTCAGGATAGCTGGTGTAATTAATTTTTTTCTCATCGGCCCATTTGCCGATTACCTGGTAATCAATACAGACTACGGCCGCCATATAGGGCTTTTCGTGGCCAATGACCCAGGCATCTCTCAGGTAAGGGGAAAATTTTAACCGGGTTTCCAGGTACTGGGGTGAGAAAATGGATTTATCACTCAGGATCATGACATCCTTGGTCCGATCGAAGACCACTAAATGATTATCCTCGTCAATAAAGCCTTTGTCACCGGAATAGAGCCAGCCGTCTTTAAGGGTCTTTTCCGTGGCCTCCGGGTTTTTGTAATACCCCAGAAAAACCGAGGGGCTCTTGGAGATGATCTCCCCATCTTCGGTAATCCTGACCTCGGTATCCGGGATGGCCGTCCCCACGGTATCGAACTTGATATCCCCATTGCGGTGGAGGACCGAGATGCCGGCGATTTCGGTCTGGCCGTAAATCTGTTTGAGATTGACTCCCATGGCATGAAAAAAACGGAAATGGTCCGGGCCCATGGCCGCACCGCCGGTATAGGCGGTCCGGACCCGGCTCAATCCGAGGTGGTCTCGAAGCTTTTTAAAGACCGTGGCATAGGCCAGTCCGTCTAAAATTTTCCACCCGATAGGAACACTTTTCTTTTCAAATTTAAGGTCAGCCACGTGGTAGCCTATCTTCATGGCCAGAGAATAACAGGTCCGCTTCAGCCAGGTGGCGTCCAGATACTTGACCTGAACGGTCCGGGTCATCTGTTCATACATCCGGGGCGGGGCAAACATCACATGGGGGCCGATTTCGCGGATATTTTCCTGGGCCGTCTCCGGCTCTTCCGGAAAGTTGATGGTAAAGCCCACCTGGAGGCCGCAGGAAATGGACATCATCTGTTCCCCGATCCAGGCAAAAGGAAGATAGGAGACGAAGTCGTCTTCCGGGGTACAGGGATCGACCTTCATCATGTTCTGGCCCATGGTCAGCAGGTTGTAGTGAGAGAGCAAGGCCCCTTTGGGCAGGGCCGTCGTCCCCGAGGTATAGAAGAGAAGGGCCACATCTTTGGCTTTTCCTTCGGCAATCCGCTTTTCAAAAAAGCCGGGATCCTTCTGGTCCAGCTCCCGGCCCAGACGCATGACTTCTTTCAAACTGATCAGTAACGGGTCGTCGTAATCCCGCATCCCCTTGGGGTCATCCCAAATGACCTTTTTTAGATACGGACATTTTTCCTTAATGGACAAAGCCTTATCCACTTCTTCCTGGCCTTCGCCGAACAGGAAGGCCGCATCGGAGTGGTTGATGATATAAGCCACTTCATCCATAAGGGAGTCCTGGAACAGCCAGACCGCAATGCCCCCGGCTGACAGGGTGGCCATTTCCGCCCAAAGCCCTTCCGGTCGGTTGTCGCCGATCATGGCTACCTTATCCTCGCGCTTCAGGCCCAGACTCACCAATCCTAAGGAGATATATTTGACTTTTTCGTAATAATCTTTCCAGGTAATAGGCCGCCAGATACCGAACTCCTTTTCCCGCATGGCCACCTTGTTATCCCCATACCGCTTAGACGTTTCCGATAAAACCTTGGGCAAGGTCAGGTCCTCGGTGATCTGAAAAGGTATGGTAAACGATTTATCTCCGTGTGGCATATAAGTCCTCCTCACCCAAGTAGGCTTCGATCACCTGCGGATTATTCTGAATGTCCTGCGGGGTACCGGTGGTAATTTTAGTGCCGAAGTTCAGGACCGAAACCCGGTCGGAAATATCCATGACCACCCCCATATCATGTTCGACCAAGATGCAGGTGACCTTCCAGCGTTCTTCCAAGTTAATATCCAGAATGAAGCGGGCCATATCCTCCACCTCTTCCAGGTTGAGCCCGGCCAGGGGCTCGTCTAAGAGGAGCAGTTTGGGATTCAGGGCCAGGGCCCGGCCTAATTCGACCCGCTTCTGGAGTCCGTAAGGCAACATGCCGACTGTTTTATGCCGGATCGATTCAATTTCCAGGAGATCGATGATTTCCTCTTCAATCAGTTCCCGGGCCTTGATCTCTTCCCGGGCTGTTTTTCCAAAATAAATGGTGCCGCTCAGGATGCCTGACTTCAGATGAATATGCCGGCCCAAACGGATATTGTCCAAGACGGTCATGCCCCGGAACAATTCGATTTTCTGGAAGGTCCTGGAGATCCCCAAGCCGGCCCGGCGGTGGGGTTTTAATTTGGAGACCTCTTGGCCTTGATAGGCTATGGCGCCTTTTTGGGGATGGTATAAGCCGTTGATACAGTTGAGCAGGACCGTTTTCCCGGCCCCGTTAGGGCCGATGATGGAATGGATTTCCCCTTCCCGTACATCAAGGCTTACCCCGGAAAGGGCAGCCACTTTTCCAAAAAACATACTGATATCATCTACTTTTAATATAACGGGCCCAAGGTGATGCGCTTCCATCCGGCCATTCTCCTTCCTTTTACAATGGAAATATGCTCATGGCCCCATCCTGAAGAGGAAAGGCTAAACGATGTCGTGACAATGGGGAGGTGTTACTATTTATTGGTTATTTAGTTCAAAATCTTTTTGGGTTAAAGTAACGAACTAAAAACTTCTCGGACAGTTCAAGGTTGCCGGTAAACCCTTTTAACCCTTATACCTGCCGAATATAAAATAACAACAAAAGGCGGTAATTTGATCGTCGAATTGATTCTGATTTGTTGGGCTTAAACGCTGCAATATTGTCTAATACACGTTCAGATTTTGCGAGGTTGGCGAAAGCTATTTACTTCCTAATCTATTGGATCTTTTTTGTCAAGTATTTATTAGCTATTTTTCAGCTAAATTCGTTGCGCCTCTTTCGTCCCGGATCAGGCCCGTTGTTAAAAGGACAGGCGGCAGCAGGTAATTGGACGGGAGAGGTTGGGATCAACGAAAATTCCGGATCCCAACCTCGGGAGGAGGGGATTGATGAGTATCCATCCGGAAATGAAGGATTTCCGGATGCGCATTCGTTATCGTACGGGTTCCCAATAACCCGGGATCCAGATCCGCTCCAGGTCGCCATAAGGCCCCCGCCGCTCTTCCCAGTGGCCGGGGACCCAGCGGTCACGATAGGAATCCGGATAGGGTTCATGCGCCGGAGGATAATAGGCCGGCGGCGGCGTATGATACCTCGGGGCGTGAAGAATGGAGCCTAAGACAATGGCCGCTCCGATCCCTGCAGCCACCCCGGGCCAGAAAGGTCTATAATATCGGCCACGAGCCTGGGCCGGGGCGGCGCTCAACAGGGTCAGGGTCAGAGCGGTAATCAGCAATAACAGCGTTACTTTTTTCATGGGTGTCCTCCTAAAGCTTTTTTTATAATTAGATTTTTACATCTTTTAGTCTGAGAATTTATCCCTAACCTTCCAAAATCAGGTGTAGGGGGGGTCTATTTTTTAAGTTGTCCATCCCAAAGCCATAAGTCCCGCCTCGGCGGGATGAATGCCCTGCTCTAAAATAAACTTAGTTGATTGGGCCGGATTAGGGGCTCTTGGTCACCCTTTGGACAACTTAAAAAATAGACCCCCCCTACACCATTTCTTCGAGACTTTAAAAAAAGTTTCACATATTTTTGATTAGACTTAGGGTATATAAATTAGGTTAAAAAAATGGTACGGTTTAAACTTAAAAGGCAATGGCCCGGGGCTCAAGAGTCTGCTGACTGCTGCTGGCTTAACGCGCGCATCAGAAAACGGTTTTTTCCGGATGCACCCTATTTAACTAATTAATTTCTTTGTAGTCTAATTTAATGATGCCAAGTACATGACCGATGACCAGTTAGTCGACCGCGTAAAAAATGGCGATAACCGGGCCTTTGAAGAGCTGGTCCTTCGGCATCAAAAGGGGATTTATTATTTTGTCCTTAGAATCCTGCAAAATCAATCGGATGCGGAAGACACGGTTCAAAAAATATTTTTACTGGCCTTTCAGAATTTAAAGGGCTTTCGGGCCGAATCGAGCTTTAAGACCTGGCTCTATCGAATCGGCATCAATCAATGCAATAACCTTATTCGCCAGAACCGGAAAAGAGAATATACCTCCATTGAAGAACTGCCTCTGGCGGATCTTCGTCCCGATCAGGAGGCAGATCTCTCCGAGAAAGAGCGGTCGACTCAGATCCAAAAAGCCGTGGAGCGGCTTCCTTACAAACAACGGATGGTCGTGACCTTGCGGATCTACCAGGAATTGTCTTTTGAAGAAATCGGAGCCGCCCTTCAGATCAGGGCTAATTCGGCCAAGGTCAACTTTCACCATGCCGTTGAAAAAATAAAAAAATGGATCAATCCCGAAGCAAACCCATGAGACACCTGTCCTGTAAAGAAATAAGATCAAAGGCAACCGATTTTTGCCAGGATCTCCTGACTTCAGAAGAAGCGGATCGGATCAGGGTCCATTTAGAGGGTTGCCCTTCCTGCCGCAAGGGATACCGGGACACTGAAGATACCCTGGCCCGCTTGCTGCAGGACCGGCTTAAGGACCCCGGGCCGGACCACTGGGACGGCCTCCAGGCGGCGATTATGCACCGCATTGCCCAAAACCGCCCTGCCCCATCGGAAGCTCCCTGGTATAAAAAGGTCTGGGAAATTCCGTTTCAATGGCCCGGCTCTGCTTGGGCTACGGCTCTGATCCTGCTGGCCATAACCCCTGTTTTATTTTATGCCGTCTATCCCGGGTCTGACCGCCTCACCCCCGGCCGGGAAGCCGTCCTGAACGAATTAAGACCTGACGGCGGTCCGGAATCACTAACAACCGAGGTCCAGGTCCTTACGGCCCAGGAATCGGCCCGATTGGACAAACGGCTGGTTGCCCGGTTAGCCCGGGAATGGATGGGCCAGGCCGCTCCAAGACGGGAAGAGGACTGGTCCTGGGATGAGGCCGGCTCCCTGGAACAGCTCAACCAGAACGAATTGGAGGCCGTTGCCAAAAAACTTGCAATCCCCAAACTAACCGGATAAGAGGAGGAATTCACTGATGGTCTTGAAAAAAATTGCCTGGATCCTTTTTCTGGCCTTCTTCCTGACGGGTTCCGTTGCCTGGGCCCAATCCTTTCGAGATTCCAAAGACCCCCGGGAAAAAACCAGGGACCGGATCCAAATGATCAAGATGTGGAAACTGACCGATACCCTTAAGCTGGACCAGGAAGGGACCGCCCGGTTTTTTGCGGTCAACAGCCAGTACGAAGAGAATAAGAAAAGACTCCGAAGGGATCTCCATGAGGAGCTGGAAAGGCTGCGGCACCTAATGCGGGATATGGCGCCCCAGGAGCGCGAATTACGGGAAACCATTTCCCGGGTGAAAAACAGAAAAAGGGAGTTGGATGCCTTAGCCCAGAGGCAGATGGATGACGAAATGAACCTCTTGAGGCTGGACCAACAAGGCCGCTATATCTTGTTTCAGATCGACTTTCACCGGGAAATGGACGACCTGATCCGGGAAGTCCGGGAAGAAAAATTTCCCCGACCCGGCTTTGAAAAGGCCCCGGAGAGGATCAGGTAGTCTAATGAAACTCGGAGGTAAAGTGGCTATCGTCACCGGCGCCGGTCAGGGAATCGGAAGAGCCATTGCCCTTTTGTTCTCCCAGGAGGGTGCCAGGCTGGCCTTAGTGGAGCGCAACCAGGAGACCGGACTGGAAACCTTGAAAGCCCTGGAAGGTAAAGGTGCTGAAGGGGTTCTTGTCCAGGCCGACATCACCCAGCTTGCGGATATCAAAAAAACCGTTAAAAAAACCCGGCATCAATGGGGAAAAATCGATATCCTGGTCAACAACGCCGGCTTCGACCGCCCGGCTGGTATTTTTAAGATCCAGGAAGCCGACTGGGACGCAGTTCATGGGGTTCACCTGCGGGCCGCCATGCTTCTAATGCGGGAGGTGTTGCCTTTTATGAAAGGACATAAATACGGGCGGATCGTCAATATCTCTTCCATTTACGGAAAAACCGGAGGTAAAGGCGAAATTGCCTACGCTGCCGCCAAAGCCGGACTCATAGGGCTGACCAAAAGCGTGGCCAAGGAAGTAGGCCGCTTTGGCGTCTGTGTAAATGCCGTCCTTCCGGGCCTGACCGATACGCCGGCCATCCAAACCATGATGGCGGAGAAATACAAAGAGGAAATCCTTTCCCAAACCCCCTTGGGCCGAATGGCCCGCCCTGATGAAATTGCCCAAGCCGTCCTCTTTCTCGCCTCCGATGAAGCCAGTTATATCACCGGCACCGGACTGGAAGTCTCAGGCGGCTGGGAGATGTAAAGACGGGCCCTCGTTTTCAGCGGATATTTAAAACCGCCGCAGCCAATTTCTGCTTTGCCGAGGAACCTCCAAATTTTCCCGCTTGCCTTAAAAAATTACTTGACTCCTACACGGTAGGACCTTAAGCTAATCCCTCTTAGCCCTGCCTAAAGAATTAACCCAATAAATCCCAATGGTTTTAACCTGGGAAATAATAAGGAGGCATCATGAAGGTCTTCCATCGTTTTGTTCTTGTTTTGGGTGTGTTGCTTTGTTTTTGGTCTTTGTTAACTTTTTCAGCCCAGTCTGCAGACCCGATTATTATCGGTGTGCCCACCTCCCTCGGCTTTCTGGAAGGGACCGAAAGCTATAACAGCGCCCTTCTGGCTGTGGAGGAGATCAACGCCAAGGGGGGAGTGAACATCAAGGGCGAGAAACAGTTGCTCAAACTGGAGTCCATCGACATCCGCGACGCCGCCCCGGGTGTGCCGGTTCCGGAGGCCCTGCTGGGCATTGAAAAAATCATCCTGGAAAAAAAGGTCAAGGCCATTGTGGTCGGGCCCTTCCGCTCCGAGGCCCTCCTGGCCGGTATGGACCTGATCGCCAAATACAAGGTCCCCATGCTGGCCACCATCGCCATGGCCGGAGATTACAGCAAGAAGATCCTGGAAAATCCTGATAAATATAAATACTGTTTTCGGGTCTGCCTCGACGGCGGCTACCTGGTTGGCTATTTGAAAGGCCTGATGGAGTTTATCAACAAGGATTTTGGTTATAATAAAATTTTCATCATGCACCAGGACGTGGCCTGGGCCCGGGGTACCGGCAATGCCTTGGCCGGGATACTTAAAGGTGCCGGCTGGACCGTCCTGGGGCAGGAGGCCTACCCCACCGGGGCCAGCGACTTTTCTGCCGGCCTGATGAAGGTCCGAAGCGGGGGCGCCCAGGTGATCCTGCCTATTTTTGACATGCCCCAGAGCGGCATACTGGTCAAACAATGGAACACCATGAAAGTCCCGGCCCTGATGGCCGGTTTCATATCCCCGCTGGCCGGTCCAGGCGCCTGGAAAAATTTCGATCAAAAGATCGACGGGGCCATGAACGCCATCTTTGAGATCGGCAACATTCCGGTAAAAAAAGTGCCCAAATCCGTGGCTTATTATGAAGGCTACAAGAAAAGGTTCAATAAGGAAGTGGAATCCGGTCATGGACCGTCTGCTGCCTATGAATCGGTTTACATCCTGGCCGAAGCCATTGAAAGGGCCGGGACAGTTGACCCGGAAGCCCTGGCCGCGGCCATTGAAAAAACCGACCGTCTGGGCGCCATCGGCCGGATCAAATTCGGGAAAAACCACCAGGTCATCTTTGGCAACGACCCCAGGGAAACCGCCATGGGTTGTGTTTTACAGTGGTCCAAGACCGGCACCCGGGAGATCGTTTATCCTGAAAGTCTGGCCGAAGCCAAGATCCATCTGCCGGAAGGCCTGAAACCGGCCAAGTAACTTCCGTAAGGCGCAAGGCGCGAGGGGTAAACGTTTTGCTCTTCATCTTTACACCCTCCGCCTTAAGCCTTTCTGCTTCTCAAAAATTTTTTAGGGTTTTTCGCCTAACGCCTAACGTCTCGCGCCTAACGGTTTTGAAATGCTTCTCGGCACCCTGATCTACGGCTTTATCAACAGCGTTATTTTAGCCCTGGTGGCCCTGGGGTTCAATTTGACCTTCGGCATCAGCGGAGTGGCGAATTTCGCCTACGGGGCCTTTTACATTTTTGCCGGCTACGGGGCCTGGATCCTTTTAAACACCCTGAAGCTTCCCTATGGCCTGGCCATCCTGGGAGCGCTTATCCTGACCATGGTCCTCGGGGCCCTCATGTACCGGGTGGTCCTGCTCCGCATCCGGGGCCTGGTCATCTCCGAGGTTATTGCCACCTTCGGGATCGGGCTGGCCATCCTGGAGACCTTCCGCTACCTCGGTTTCATCGGTTTTGAATACAACCTTCCGGTTTTTATCGACGGCAGCCTGGAAATCGGAGGCGTCTTTGTGGATTATCAACGGCTCTTCATTGTCGGCCTGGGCTGCGCCATCGCCCTGTTTCTCTGGCTCTTTACCCATTACACTAAAATCGGGCTGGCTTTCCGGGGCATTGCTCAGGAGGAACGCACCGCCCTTTCCTTGGGCATCAACTCCGATTGGGTGGCCACCCTGAGCGTGGCCTTTGGTGCCGGGTTGTCCGCTTTGGCGGCGATCCTGATCCTGCCCCTGGGGACCATTTCCGTTGAAGGGGGCTATGATATCCTGATCAATGCCCTGGCGGTCTGCATCGTGGGCGGACTGGGCAGCACAATCGGTGTCGTTGTGGCCAGCTTCCTGATCGGCTACGCCCAGATGATCACCTCCACCTACCTGGAGCCGCACTGGATCATGATCGTCAGCCTGGTCGCTATACTCCTGGTCTTAGCCTTGAAGCCTTCAGGGCTTTTCGGCCGGCAGAAAGAACTGGAAGAAAGGATTTAGTTTTTCTGCCACAGACAAAAACTGGACAGGCTGGTTTTGCCCGGAGAATAGCCTGCCCCGTAGGTATTAATACGGGGTCCTCCGGGCAAAAAATAATAGTCCGCTGTTGTCCGTGTGGCTCTGTGGCTAAATTCTAATATGTACTATCGTAAAGAACGCATCGACAGAGGCATCAAGGCCCGGACCGAAGACATTTTCGCCCTCTCCTCCGGCTGGGATCTGCTCTACGTGCTGGCTCCCCGGGTCCTGCCCCTCCTGGTCCTGTTAATCCTGACCTTCACGGTCAGTCTCTACTGGCAGAAGGTCCTCATCTCCACAGCCGTTTTTGCCCTGCTGGCCATGAGTTGGGATTTCCTGGCTTCGGCCGGCATGGTCTCCTTGGGCCAGGCCTATTTCTTCGGCATGGGGGCTTACCTGACCGGCATCCTGAACCATTATTTCCTTTGTCCTATCTGGCTCAGCATCCCCCTGAGCGCGGTGCTGGGCGGCGGCATCTGCACCGTGTCCCTGCTGCCGGTCCTGCGTCTGCGGGGGATCTATTTCTCCATGATTACCCTGGTTCTGCCTCTGATGCTGGTTAGGATCATTGAGGCCACCAAGATCTTCGGCGGGACCGAGGGGATCAGCGGACTGGCCTCCTACCCCAACCGCTGGCTGGAACTCTACCTCGGGTTAACGGCTGCCTGGCTCTGTCTCTTCGGCCTCCGGCGCCTCTTAAATTCCGATTACGGTCTGATCCTGAAGGGCATCAGCGACAACGACCGTTCGGTGATGAGTTCCGGGATCAACATTTACTGGTACAAGGCCCAGGCCCTGTTCCTGGCCGGATCGGTGGGTGCCCTGGCCGGGGCCTTAATGACCCACTCCTATATGTTCGTGGGCATGCCGGTCTTTGCCTTAGACTACTCGATCCTGCCCATCGCCTCGGCCGTGGTGGGAGGCATGGGCACCATGGCCGGCCCTCTGCTGGGGGCCTTTATCCTGGTCCCCCTGTCCGAGCTCCTGCGCGGATTGGGGGGCTTAAGAATCGTCATTTACGCCCTCTCCCTGACCGTGTTCATCGTCGTCCTTCCGGAAGGGATCTTCCATTATGTACAGCGCAAATACCAGCAATTCGAGCGCAAGGTAAAGGTGGAAACCGAATGAGCCTGCCCATCCTGAATGTTTCCAATCTCTCCAAACGGTTTGGCGGGATCCGGGCCGTGGATGGGATCAGCTTTAAAGTTCAACCCGGAGAACTGATGGGGATCATCGGGCCCAACGGATCGGGCAAGACCACCTTAGTCAATCTGATCACCGGCTTTACCCGGCCGGATAGCGGGTCGGTTTTTTACCGGGACCGGGAGATCACCGGTTGGATGCCCTACAAGATCAGCCGGCAGGGATTGGCCCGAACCTTCCAGATGGTCCGTCCTTTCTACCACCTGCCGGCCTTCAAAAACATGATCATCCCCCTTTCCTCGCCCCGGGTGAAGCGGTTGTCCGGAGGACGCTACGGCGACCGGGACGCCGTGGCCAAGGACCTCCTCGAAGAAGTGGGTTTCGAACGGGATTCTTCGGTTATCAACAAAGTGGCCGGCTCGCTGCCCCACGGTTATCTCAAACGTCTGGAGCTGGCCAAGTGCCTGGCCCTGCGGCCCGAGCTGATCATCTTGGACGAGCTCTTTTCCGGCCTGAGTCTGGCCGAGGTAGCCGGCATCCTGCCGATAATCGAAAAGATGAAAACCGAGGGCAAGACCATCCTCATGATCGAACACCGGCTACGGGAACTATTTCGCATCGCCGACCGGGTGATCGTCCTCAATTTCGGGCAAAAAATCGCCGACGGCCGGCCGGAGCAGGTCATGCAAGGGGAGGAAGTCAAAAAGGCCTACCTGGGCACGGAGGGAGAGGGTTAAGTGCTGCTGAACGTCAAGCACCTGATGGTTTTTTACGAGAACGCCCTGGCCCTGAACGATTTTAGCCTGCAGGTGGACTCCGGGGAGATTGTGGCCGTCATCGGCGGGAACAGCGCCGGCAAAACCACCCTGATGAATACCATCTCCGGCCTGATCCTGGATATTCAAATCAAAGAGAGACGCAAAGGGGGAGAGCGCATCACCCTCTTAGGGGAACTGATTTTTAATAAAGAAGATGTGATGAACACCCCTCCGGATCAGAGGGTCAAGAAAGGGATCGTGCTCTGCCGGGAACGGCATCCCATCTTTCCCGAGAGCGATGTCCTGGAAAACCTGCGGATAGCCGGCTACCTGCGCAAGCGGGCGGAAGCGGAAGAAACCATAAAATTTGTTTTCAGCCTTTTTCCCAACCTGGCCGGCCTGAAAAATCAGAAAGCCGGTTTCCTGAGCGGTGGAGAGCAGCAGATGCTGACCATCGGCATGGGCCTGGTGGTGCGCCCTACCCTGCTGCTCCTGGATGAGCCCCTCCTGGGCTTGAGCCCGGCTATGCAGACCAAGCTGATCTCGGCCATCAAGACCATCCGGAAAGAGACTCGAGTCACTATCCTGATCAGCGAACAGTTCGCCCGGCCCATCCTGCCCATGATCGACCGGGGCTATGTGATCGAGAACGGCATGCTGACCATGTCCGGCAACAGCCGGGAACTGATGGAGAACCCGGAGGTCATTTCCGCCTACTTCGGGGTGTAAAGACTTTCACCGCAAAGGCGCAAAGGACGCAAAGAAAAAAGTATGTTCTGGTCGGGGAAGACCCGGCCAGAAAAAACGCATCACCCAATTACGTTAGAACAGATTCTATTGGAACTTTAATGGATATAAATCCATTAAGTAATAAGGTCATCGGGGCAGCTATCGAAGTTCATAAAACTTTGGGCCCGGGATTGCTGGAATCTTCTTATGAAGAATTCTCTGCTGGGAGTTGGACCTCCAGAAAGATAAGTTTTGAAAGGCAGAAAACCTTTACCGCTTATTTATAAAAATAAAAAATTGGATTGCGGCTACCGGTTGGATATTCTTGGTTGAAGGACAAATTGTCTTGGAATTGAAATCTTGTGAGCGCATTGAATCTATTCACAAAGCCCAACTCTTAACTTATTTGAAACTCTCTGGGTACCCTATGGGCATCCTTTTGAATTTTAATGTTCCTCTAATGCGAGACGGAATCGTGCGTATGGTTAACCATTTTAAAGAATAGCCATAGATAGCTGCGCGGAAGCGCCGGAAGGGTTCCCCTTGGCGGCCTCTTATCGCCAAGGGAAAATAATTTAACTTTGCGTCCTTTGCGCCTTTGCGGTAAAAAAATCTTAAATGAGTTCTGACCTCCAACATATTTGCAGGGCTTTTCAGGAGCAGGCGGGCAAGACGCCCGGCAAGACGGCGGTCATCTACCTGGGCACGCGCTATTCCTATGCCCGCATCCTGTCCGACGTTAAGAAACTGGCCGGCTCTTTGACCCGAATGGGCATAAAAGAAGGCGATAAGGTCATTCTCTACCTGCCCAATTCCATTCAATGGATCCTGGCCTGGCTGGCCGTCCAGTGGATCGGCGGGGTGGCCGTGCCCATAACCCCCATCTACACCGCTCACGATCTGAACTACATCGCCGGCGATACCGGCGCCGTGGCCGTATTCTGCTCCGATCGGAATTTCGGCTACGTCCAGCAGGTCCTGGATGCCGGCCTGCTGCAAACAATCTTCGTCACCACCTTAGCCGACCTGCTTCCCTGGTGGAAGCGTTTCTTCGGTTGGGCCCTGGACATCGTTCCCCGAGGCAAGGTGGCCAAAAGAAAGGGTGTTCATCCGCTTCGCCGCCTCTTGTCCACAGCGCCGAATTCGATCCCGGAGATCCGGGGGGGCGGCGACCAGATAGCCGAGATCCTCTACACCGGCGGCACCACCAAACACCCCAAGGGCGTGCCCATCAGCCACCGGCTTTACCTGGGCTGTGCCGAGGAGCAGCTCAGCACCAGCCTGCCCCTTTTCCCCAATGAAGAAAATATCATTCTGGGCGGTGCCCCCCTGTTTCATATCTTAGGCCAGACCTGCAGCTTGGGGACGATTCTTCTCGGGGGAACCCTGGTGGTCTTCCCCAAGGTCCATCTGGATGCCCTGATGCACGCCATGCAGCGCTACCGGGCCAAGACCTTCATCGGCGTCCCTTCCCTTTTCCGTATGATCCTGGAACACCAGCGGGTGGATTTCTACGACCTCAGTTCACTGAGGTATTGTTTTTGCGGCGGAGATGTGCTGCCCTTGGAGGTGGAAAAACGCTGGCAATCCAAAATGAATAGACCCATTTACCAAGGGTATGGGGCTACCGAGACCTGCGGTGGGATTTCTATGGCTTCCACGACCCAGGCCAACCCCAGCCGGAGTATGGGACGCATCGTGGCCAGCAAATCCGTCCTGGTGGTGAATCCGAATACCCTGGAGGAGAGGCCCCACGGAGAAGCCGGGGAACTGCTGGTAACTTCCGACCCCATGGTGACGGCCTACTGGAACAAACCTGAAGAAACCGCCTCCGCTTTTGTTTCCCGGCAAGGAAAGCTGTGGTACCGCACCAGCGATATGGTCAGCCGGGATGAGCAGGGATACCTTTATTTTGTGGACCGCACCGTGGACACTATCAAACATAAAGGCTATCGGATTTCGGCCTCCGAGATCGAAGCGGTGCTCCAGGAGCACCCGGCCGTGATTGAATCCTGTGTGGTCGGGGTGCCCGATGAAAAAGTCGGCCAACGTATCAAGGCCTTTGTAGTCCTGAAAAAAGACATCAAGGGCGTCACCGGCTACGATTTGATTACCTGGTGCCGGGAGCGGCTGGTCTCCTACAAGCTTCCCCAGTATATTGAATTTCGAGATATGCTGCCCAAGTCCAAGGTCGGCAAGCTCCTGCGCCGGGAAATCCGGGGCGAAGAGCACCGGCGAATGGAAAAAGATGAAAATAGAGATTCGGTGTTGAAGGATACTGGATTGGGATAATCCCTTTCATGATCTCCACCAACAAAATCAAGAACAACTTCCTCGGCAAAATCTTTCTCAGCGTCCTTTCCATCCTTAGTATCCGCAAAACCGCCCGCCGAAATCGAATCAATGCGGTCATCGGTCTTGGTCTAACCCTTTCGTAGGAATCTTAAAAAATATGACCTTACTAAAGGTCCAGGCTTAACCGCAGGGCTTTATCAACCTCCTTCATCTTTTCCGGTTCAACAGCGCCCTATCTCTTTTCCAGTCGACCCTTGAAAACCGTGAGTAGTTGGCTGGTGTTCACCATCGAAGTCTTACTCAATCCTCCCTGGGGAGGATCCAGCAACACATTCATCGGAAAAAGCCGAATGGCAGTGGAAAGGGCGACCACAATCGTAGTGGCTGCGTGTTCATTCCCAATGTTGTTTTGAATGATCAGGACTGGTCTTTTCCCGGCCTGTTCGCTGCCCCTGGCCGGGTTCCAATTAACCAGCCACACTTCACCCCGTCTGGGAAAGGCTTCATTCCTAAACTTCCCTTTGGGCTTTCAAGGTCAATTCTGAAAATTCCCGAGCCTCGGCGGCCACTCTGACCGGGTCGGAATCCTCCGGCCCAAGGTTGATCCAGATGGAAGGCCGTTTGGTTTCCCTGAAATACAAGGCGGCCAGAGTGGATTTGCCCTGGGCGGCCTGCCCGGTAATCAGGATCAGTTTTTTATCTTCATTTTTTTCAAATAGTTCCAGGAGACGCGGACGCAGGATGATTTTGGACGGGGCGGGCGGGGAAATCTTGGAAAAGCTCAACGGAAAACCCTTCGCGGCTTTTTCCGGGGAAGGCATATCTTTTGTCCCGTTTGCCTGGGTTAAGGGTTTCGACGAAAAGTTTTGGTGACAGGCACTTTTTTAGGGGCGGAGTCTTTCGTTAAATTCCTTCCAAAATCTTTCTTCTTTGTTCTGCCAGCCGGCGCCAAAGCGTTTATTAAAGGTGTCTCCCAATTGTTCAAATAGCCGTTTCCAGCCCGGCAGGAGTTCATGTCGGAGGGCATCTTCCAGAAAGGAAACGATGTCCTCCAGTTTTTCCTTGGGCAGGTAGGCGCGGGCCCCCAGCTCGATGGATTTTTTCAGGGCCTCCGGTGACAGGGCGTGGGCCGTGAGCATAACGACGGGGAACTTACGCAGGTTGGCCTCCGTTAAAAGATCAAAGCCGCGCACCCCCATGATGTCCAGGATGACCAGGTCATAGGTGTAGGCGGCCAACAATTCCTTGGCCGTTTTATAATTGTCGGCCCGATCGAAAAAACATTCCCCACAGGCCCCTTTGATCTCCTCCTCCAAAATATCCAGGATATCCCTTTCGTCATCCACCGCCAAGATCGATTTTCCCTGCAGGATCGAATTAGTTTTCTTTTTTGCCATAAACATCCCTCTGTTAGTAGTATCGCCGCAATGGCCCGAATTAAAACCTTAATATTTTAGTGACAGTCAGCTTTTTGTGATGCCCACCCACCCCATCACTCCCCCCCCCGAAGAATGTGTCGCAATTGACCAAAACGTCATTCTCTCCGAGGGTGAGGGGCTTATCTTCTTCTTCTTGGCCTCCCGCAAGTGGCAGTTTCTGTTACACGGAGAGGGAACAGGCTAATAACAGCCCAGTTTCTGGGAAGGGGTTTCCACATAGGAGGAACCGTCGGATTTCAGCTTGTCATTAAAATCCTTCCAGAACTTGTCATCCTTTTTTTGCCAATCCGGGCCGAAACGCATATTGAAAAAGTCCCCTAATTTTTCAAAGAGTTTTCGCCAGCCCGGCAAAGATTCGTAGCGTAGGACGTCCTCCAGGAAAGGCACGATCTCCCCTAATTTTTCCTTGGGCAGATAAGCCCGGGCCCCTTTTTCAATCGACTGTTTCAGGGCCTGGGGCGATAAGGCATGGGCCGTCAGCATCACCACGGGAAGATGGCGGACCAGTGCCAGATCCAGGAGATCGAAACCCCGGACGCCCATAATGTCCAGGATGACGATGTCATAGGTCCAGGAAACCATCAGTTCTACAGCCTTCTCGTAGCTCTCGGCTTTTTCAAAAGTGCATTTCGGGCAGGCCTCCATGATTTCATCTTCCAGGAGGGCCAGGACATCCGGTTCATCATCCACCGCCAGGATCCGCTGTTCCTTAAGTAAGGATTCCTTCATAATACCTCCCTTGGTCGTTTGCCGACGCCGCCGATCGGAACGTATTCAGTATCCATCTGAAGATTTCCGATTTTCGGATGGAGCATTCAGTCGTCAGCATAATGCAGTCAGCTTACATCATTATTTTTAAGGTTTATTGCTGATTGCTGAGAGCCGATCGCTGATAGCTCTCAGCTGAAAACGTCTTTTTCGGATGAGAGCTATTTAATAATGACGCGATCGAACCGTCCGCCCACGTCCTGCTTGAATTCATTCCAGAATTTCTGATCCGACCGCCGCCAGTCCGAGCCGAAGCGGCTGTCGAAAAAACCGCCCAGCTTATCAAACAGGCGGTTCCAGCCGGCCGGGGCCTCGTACTCCATGATATCTTCCAGAAAGGGCACGATCTCGCCTAATTTCTCTTTAGGCAAATAGGCCCGGGCCCCCATTTCAATAGAACGCTTCAAGGCCTCGGCCGAAAGGGCATGGGCCGTCAGCATGGCCACCGGGTAATTCTTTGATTTGGCCAGGGCCAGGAGATCGAAGCCCCGGACCCCCATGATATCCAGGATGACGATGTCGTAGGTCCAGGAGTTCAACAGCTCCACGGCCTTTTCATAACTGGTAGCCTTGTCGATCAGGCTGTCCGGGCAGGCGTCGAGTATTTCTTCCTCCAGCACCTCCAGGACATCCGGTTCATCATCTACGGCCAAAATCCTTTTTCCATTCAGAATTGAGTCACTCACCCTATAATCCTCCTTTCGCAAATTTAAGGGGGGGATGCGGACCAGAAAACGGGTCCCTAATCCTTCCCGACTGATCAAGGTAATTTCACCGCCCATGGCCTTAACCAGGGTCTTGACCCCGGCTAAGCCCAGACCCAGACCGGGGATGTGGGCGGTCTCCTTATTGGTCAAACGTACAAAGCGCTCAAAAACAGCCTGCTGTCCATGGGAGGGAATTCCTAAACCGTCATCTTCGACCCGCAGGTAGAGGTCCCGCGATCCCCGAATCGAGATCTTCATCCGGGTCCGGCGGTACTTGAGGGCATTACTGATCAGGTTTCGCAGGATTTGCTGGATCTTTTTTTGGTCATGACAAAAAGGGGTCCGGCAATATTTGCCTTTAATTTCGTAAAAAATACCCTGGGTCTTGAGAAAGGCCTCGTATTCCTCCGGGTTGTTCTCCAGCCGACAAAGCTTCTCGGCTTCCTGGGGCAGGATCGCCTCCAAAACTTCCAACAGGGAATCTTTGAAAGTCTCATCAACCGGGAAATAATTCTCCTGAAAAAAGCCTTCCTCGGAGCGAAAAAGCTCGATCATATCCTGCAGCAAGGTCTGAGCCTTGCGGGTATTTCTCAGGATGCGCTGTAGGGCCAGGGTTTGAGACTCCTCCAGCGGACCGTAGCGGTCCGGTTTTTGGATTAAATTGGAGGCACTGGTGGCAATGACCGCCAAGGGCCCCCGCAGGTCATGAACCAGAAGATCCACGATGAGGGCCTTTTCTTCAAGGTCCTGTTTACTCTGACCGATTTCCTTTCCCTTTTCTTTATTTTTGTCTTTATCTTTAGGCAATCCCAGCCGCATCAAAAGCCTTTCCTCCGCTGACGGGAAAGGAGAGACAAAACGTACTCCCTCCCGAATTAAGACAATCGTCCACGCTGTTGCAATGGGGGCATCGGCTGATATCCCCCGGACAGAGATCCATATCTTTGGGGATAAACGGGCAGCGCCGGCTTTCTATGGAGAGCTCGAACCCGAAGCGCCGGCCGTAGAGCTTGGTCTGCAGGAGACCCAATCCCTTGCCCCCGGCGTTAAAGTCGTAAGGTTTCTTGGAGGTGTACAGGTCCGTATCCTGGGTGTGAAACAAGCCGTCAAAAAGATAGCGTTGGTTTTCAGCGCTGATGCCGATGCCGAAATCCCGGACTTTGAGGTCCAGGCGGTCCTCTTTTTTTTCCAGGCGGACCTCGATGCACCCCTGGTCGGGGGTATTTTCAACGGCATTTTTTAAGAGGTTTTCCAAAGCTTCCTTTAAAACCAAAGGCTCCATGGGAAGATGGATCTCCTTTTCCCCGATCAGAACCAACGTAAGATTTCGATGACGGGATCGTTCCCGGATCTGTTTCATGATCTCCTCGATAAAGGGGTAAAGGAAGATTCGTTCAAATGGAAGAGGCCGGGCAGAAGCGGAACTCCTGATCCATTCCTTGAGACCGGCGCTATGATAGCGGATCTCAGGCGAAAGGTCCAGCTCTTCTTCCAGCTTGACTAAAAGGCGGTCCAATTCGCCCAGGATAAAGCCCTTTTCAAATTCATGGCTGGAGCGGATGATTTTATCCGTTTCCTGCTGGATCTCCATCAAGCGGTTCAGATTCTTATCCAGTGATTCAAATAGTTCCCCTTTTACCCCCAATTCGGGAAATTTCTCTATCTTTCTTTTTAAAAGCCGAAGATTTCCCTGGATGATGGACAACGGGGTCCGCAGTTCATGGGACAGGTGATCCAGGGCCTTGTCCTTGGCCCGGTTGAGACGCCGGAGCTCTTCCCGGGATTGTTCCAGGGCTTCGATACGGGCGGTCTGCAGTTGGGCCATCTCCAGGAAGACGGCGGCCTGATTGGCGAAAGTCTTCAGAAAAGACTGGTCTTCCTCGGTGAATAGCCCTTCTCTTTTATTAAGGACCTGAATGACTCCCAGGATTTGCTGGGAACGAGTGACCAAGGGGAGACACAGGAGACTCCGGGTCCGGTAGCCGGTGCTGGCATCCACCTCGCGATTGAAGCGCGGGTCTTCATAGGCATCCTTTAAATTGAGCGACTGCCCACTCCGGAAACAATATCCGGCAATCCCGCCCTGGGAGGGGATTCGAATGACCTTTCCTTCGATGCCCAAGGCCACCTTGGACCAGAGTTCGTCTGTTTTGGCATCATAGAGAAAGACGCTGCAGCGGTCGGCCTCCATGACCTGGGCTGTTTTTTGGGCAATCCGGTAAAGCATGTTATCGACCTGAAGGTCCAGTCCGATGATCCGGCCCAAATCCAAAAAGGCCTGGAGTTTCCGGGCCTGGTGATCCTGGTTTTGCTGGGGGGCCTGGTCCTTGCTTCTTCGAAGCCGGTTTCTTCGGTCGCCCATCAAGGGCTTGGGATCTAGTGACCTTTCCGCAGGTCTATCCATACTTGGACCGGGCCTTTTCTTTGAGAAAAGAAAAATACGCGTGGGGAAAAAGGGTTTCTTTTAGGAAATTATCGTCAAGACAAGTGGGTCCTGAAAACCGACTGCCGGATAAGGGTCTAAGACATTTAAACCGGTTCACAGCTTAATGGGTCTCCTGATTTTGTCAAGAAAATTCTTATCGTTAGGGTCGTCCGAACGGACCTTTGCTCCCGTTTCGAATCCCGGGAAAGGGTCTTTTCCATTCTCAGATGGATAACTTTCTTAAAAAATTAATAAATTTATGATTGACTTCCTTCCTGAGTTAAGCTATAAAATAACATTTTTCTTGCCGGAGCCGGATTATTACAGTCCTAATTCAACCGACCACAGTTTATTATTCTCTATATAGAAAGGGGTGTTAAATGGCATGTCCATCAATGTGATTGTCAAGGACAACAACATTGAGGCGGGCATAAAGCTGTTACGGAAAAAGATGCAGTTGGACGGGTTAAAGAAAGAACTCAAGCAGCGGGAGTTCTATGAAAAACCCAGTGTCAAGAAAAAACGGAAACAGCGGGAAGCGGCCCGCCGAAAACGAAAAGCCAATATGTACAATCGCTGATGTTGGCCTTTATCCTTCTGCACTTAACCTGATAACTATTTTAGGGCCGGACTGGCTATCCTTTCCAACCTTTCGATAAACAGCCGGCCCTAAAAATTATCCCATCTCCTCAACGGGTTTAGTTCCTTACTCCTTGACCACTGATCCTTCCACCCGATCCTGCCATCGGATCTCCTGGATTTACGGCGAAGGGGATCTTAAATCCCTGCGATTAGACAGCCGGATTCGGAAAAGACTCCCGGGTCTTTCCCGTCAGACGCTGTTAAAACTTTTTGCCGAAAATCACATCCGGGTGAATGGCCGTCCGGCAGCCAAAGGGGTTCGGATTTCCACCGGGGACCAAATCGAAATCGATCTGCCTGGTCCCTTCGATCCTTTCCCCAGGCCGGATTCCTCTTTCGTACCCCCGGTTCTATTTGAAGACCAGACTCTGCTGATCGTCGATAAGCCGGGCTTAGTGCCCTCCCACCCCTTAACACCTTTTGAAACCGGAACGTTGGCGAACACCTTAATGGCTCACCGGCCGGAATTGAAAGGTCTAGGCAACAAACCCCTCGAACCGGGTCTGGTCCACCGCCTGGATACCGGGACCTCCGGTCTTATGGCCATAGCCAAAACCCAGGAGGCTTGGGTGAGGCTTAAAAAAGACCTGGCCAATCGGCGCTGGCAAAAAACCTATCTGGCCCTGGTTCAGGGCCGGGTTAGCGAACCGGCCACCCTTTCCCTTCCCCTGGCCCATGACCGCCTGGATCCGCGCCGGATGAAAATTATCCGGGGGCCTTCCGATCCTCATCGGGGCCGGGTTTATCAGGCCTTCACCCGGATTCGGCCCAAGGAACATTTTCCCCTGCATACCCTGATCGAAGCGGAGCTCATCACCGGCGTTACCCACCAGATCCGGGTCCACCTGGCCGCACTAAACCGGCCCATTGTAGGGGACATTCTCTATGGGTCCTCAGAAGGAATACCTTCGGGCCTGCCTCCCGGAAGATTTTTTCTCCATGCCTCACAAATCTCTTTTCCTCATCCTCTTACAGGGAAAAGAATGGTCATCACTTCTAACTTGCCTGAAGATCTTGGGAAATTTTTAAAACGATTAAAATCGAATACGCTTATTGATAAAAATGCTTTCTGATCCGATCCACCTGAGGCTGGAAGGGCCGGCGGAGATAGGTTTGTTTCAGAGCGAAAATTCGCAACAGGGCCTCTTTAAGCAGCGATTCGGGGAGGGATCCCTTTTTAAACCCTTTCAAGAGATAGCGATAGGCCCGTTCTATCTTCTCCGGGTCATGACAGATCAGGAGCCCGTCAACCCCGGCCTGGAAAGCCAGAGAGGCCGCCTCTTCGATTTCAAAGTGCTTCCCGATGGCCCCCATCTCCAGATCATCGCTCAGAACAACCCCCTGATAACCCATTTCCTGACGCAACAAACCCCTGACGATCAGCTGGGAAAGGCCGGCCGGCCATCTCGGGTCCAGGGCCGGATAATGGACATGGGTAACCATGATCGCAGCCGGCGGGATGGGGATGACTTCCCGGAAAGGAATCAGTTCCATCTCTTCCAGGGCCGGTCGGTCTTTTAAGAGAATAGGAAGGTCCTGATGGGAATCGAGTTCGGTGGCGCCGATCCCGGGGAAGTGCTTGGCGCAGGCCATGATCCCGCTCTGCTGCAGCTCGGAAATACAGACCCCGCCCAGCCTGGCTGTCTGAAAGGGATCGGCGCCGTAGGATCGGCGGGCCATAAGGCCATCCGCACCCCGGGTGTTGACATCCAATACCGGGGTCAGGTTCAGATTGATCCCCACCAGCCTCAATTCCTCTGCCGTGGTCCGGGCGAAGGAACGGACAGTCTCTTCAGGGTTTTCTAGAGAGGGCCTGGAAGGATTGGCCGGGCCATTGGGTAAAAGGAGGGTCTAAGCGGCTGACCTCCCCTCCCTCCTGATCAACGGCGACAAACAAAGGAAGGGAGGAAGTCTCCAGGGCCTTCTCCTGCAAATCCCGGGTGAGTTGGGCCGTCTGCAGCGGGTCCTGAATATTTCTTTTGAACAGGATGATGCCGCCGACATGGAGCTTTTTCAGCAAGAAGGTCAGGTCGCTGTTATACCGGGTCCCCTGAAATCCCACCATGAAGAGCTGGCCGACCAGTTCCTCGAGGGAGTGCTTTCGAATCAGGGTTTCAATGGAGATCTGAGGGATCATCATGGTTCGTTCAGCAGCGTTCAGAGTTCAGAGTTCGGAGTTCAGGGTTCAGCGTTCAGAGTTCGGCGAAAACCGACAACCACTTGCTTAGCCTGGAATCACTGTGCCTATTCCAGGCGGAAGGTAATGGGGATCTGAACCCACATATCCGTGGTCTGGCCATCCTTTTGACCGGGGATGAATTTCCACTCCTTGACTGCCTGCAGGGCCGACTGGTCCAAAACGGAAAATCCGGAAGAATGGATCACCTCGGCCGTACCGACAGCTCCGGTCTTGAGCACTAAGACCTTCAGCAGGATGGTCCCCTGCCATCCCTGCTCCCGGGCCCGATGGGGATAAAAGGGAGGCCGGTTCTGTCCGTAGCGGGGAACGGCCAGGGCCGATCCGCTCCCGGGGCCTTTATTCCCCAGCGAGGCCCCCTGGCTTCCCCGAAATATTTCCGGGGATCCTTCAGTTCCCGGAACTCCCCTTTCTCCCGAGGTCTGCCCAATCGATCCCCCTGTCGGGCTGACCGGGACGGCAAAAATCATCCCTGCCTCCGGCTTCTCGGCCTTGACCTCCAAAAGAGCGGGCTTCTCTACGTTGGGAGCGGGTTTTTCAGGAGCGACCGGAACCGGGGTCAGCGAAGGGCTGTCCTTGCGCTGAGGCCGATGATCGCTTGAAGGAACTTTTTTTTGGACCAGGGGGATCGGGGCTTGAGGGAGATGGGAATTGACCAGGGAAACCCTCAGGATCTGATAGCGGTCAAAGGAGAAGACATTCCGGGCCAGGAAGGGCCAGGTCAATATTAGGAGACCGAAGAGACTTCCGTGAAAAAATAAGGCCCAGAAAAGCGATTTATAAAATTCCTTAGGCATGTCCTTGATGTCCGCTGACCAGGGTAATCCTGGGCGTCCGGGTCAGGGGGTTTTGGTCCACCACCACCGCCGTATCAAACACCTTTTGTATGGTCGATTCGGAAATAACCTGGCCGGGATGACCCATGACTTCGATCCGCCCCTCGCGGATCAGGATCAGACGCCGGCAGTATTGGGCCGCCAGATTAATATCATGGGAAGCCACTAAAATAGTCAATCCTTTTTCCCGGTTCAATTCCAAAACCAGGTCCAGGATCTTGACCTGGTGTTTAATATCCAAAAAGGCCGTGGGTTCATCCAGCAGCAACAGACTGGGCTCCTGGCATAGAGCCCGGGCGATCAAGACCCGCTGCTTCTCTCCGCTGGAAATTTCATTTAAGCGCCTCCCTTGTAACGAGGTCACCTGGGTTTGGGCCATGGCCGCCTCGGCCAAATGGAGATCCGGAGAACCTTCCAGTTGAAACCGTTTCAAATAGGGCGACCGGCCCATAAGGATCACCTCCAGGACGGTAGGCGGGAAAACAAAGGCCGGGTCCTGTGATACCAGGGCCATCCGCCGGGCGATCTGAGTTTGTGAAAATTGGGCCAGCGGTTGTCCCTCCCAGAGGACCTGGCCCTCTTTCGGGGTCAGAAGATGGGCAATCAGTTTCAGAAGGGTGGTCTTCCCGGAGCCGTTGGGTCCGATCAGACCCACCAATTCTCCCGGGAACAGCTCAAAATCAACCCCTTTGACAACCCAGCGGTGGTTGTAACGATAACCCAACTGGCTTACCTGGATCAAAGAATCCATTGCCTTCTCCTTAAATATAAAAGGTGGAGGAAAAAGGGCGCCCCCAGAAAGGCGGTAATAACCCCCACCGGCAGTTCACTGGGAGAGATCACCGTCCGGGCCAGTAAGTCGGCTCCGATCATGAAGGAGGCCCCAAAAAGCCCGGAAGCCGGCAAGAGAAGACGGTGATCGGGCCCAAAGGCCATGCGCACCAAGTGGGGGACGATCAACCCCACAAACCCGATAACGCCGCTGAAGGCCACGGTTACCCCGCACATCAGGGAAACCAGGATCAGGGAAAGCCATTTGATCCGTTCCACTTCCAGGCCTAATTGGGAGGCCGTTTCTTCACCGGCGGCAATCAGATTAAAGGACCTGCCCAGGCCGTAAAGAACGGCTGAGCAGCCGCCGATGACCGGGACCAGGAATAAAAAGTCCTGGAATCGGCACCGGCTTAAGTCGCCATAAAGCCAGAAGAGCATAGAGTGCAGCTTTTCACCGGCTGTCGTGGCCAGGGCAACCATAATCAGGGCCGCAAAAAAGGCATTGATGATCACCCCGGTTAAAATCAGGGTATTGGGATCAATGATCCGGGCTTTCTGGGCAATGGCCAGCACCAGGGTGATGGTTATCAAAGCCCCCAGAAAGGCCATCATAGGGATCCCGCCCCAGAACAGGACGCCCAGGATGATGCCGGCCACAGCCCCCAGGGCGGCCCCGCTGGAGATCCCCAGGAGGAAGGGTTCGGCCAAGGGGTTTCGCATCAGGGCCTGGAAGACCACCCCTCCCAGAGAGAGGGACCAGCCTACGATCCCGGCCAGAAGGACCCGGGGCAGGCGCAGGTCCAGCAGAATAGTCCTGGAAGTGGGGTCCAAGCCGGCCCCGAAAATACCCTGGGCAATCGGGATCGAAACCGCCCCCAAGGCCAGTCCCAAGATGAAGGTCCCGGCCAGTAAAACGGTCAAGCCGGAAAGAACCATAATGAGTTTTTTAATGGTCAGCAACTAACTCCTTTTCAGTCATCCGCTTTCAGTTATCAGCCGAAAATGGATTCTTACATCTTTTAGTTTGAGAATTTATCTCTATCTTTCCAAAATCAGGTGTAGGGGGGTCTTATTTTTTATGTTGTCCACCCCTAAGCCATGAGCTTCTTTGCCGGGCCAAAATCGGATAATGTTTTGGCAGCAGGCCTACACCCAAGCTGGAAATGGGCTTGGGTGTAGCCCTACTCTCAAATGATCTTAGCTATTCGGGCCGGATTGGTGGCTCTTAGTTACCCTTTGGACAACTTAAAAAATAAGATCCCCCTACACCATTTCTTCAGTACGTTAGAAAAATTTCAAAGATCTTTGGTTAGATTATTATCCACCCCATCCCTCACCAATTTACTTCCAGTCTTTCAACTCCGGATGAATAGCCCGGGCCAAGGCCTCCAGCCCGTCGACCAGGCGGGGCGAAGGCCGGTCCAGCACATCCGAATCCAGGAGATAAATCCGCCCCTTGGCGACCGCCGGGATCTGGCCCCATTGGTTCCAGCGTTCTTTTTTCTTTTCGGCCGGGGCGCCCCTTTCCATGGAGGTGATCAATATAACCTCGGGCTTGGATCGGAGGACCTGCTCCAGGCTGTACTTGGGGTAGTTGATCGCTTCCCGGCCGCTGATATTGATTCCGGCCGCCAGGGTGATCAAATTATTATGAAAGGTATCCCGGCCCACCGTCATCAGGGGCTGTTCATTGATTTGTAAAAACACCTTGGGCCGGGATAACCGGGAACAGGCCCGGATAACCCGCTCGGCCCTTTGTTCAAGCAGGCCCACCATCCGGTCGGCCTCATTTTCGGTCCGGGTCATCCGGCCGATGGTCCGGATGGTTTCGAAGACCTCATTTAGATTTTTTGGATTGGTCACCAAAACCCGGAGATCAAATCTTACCAGCCTCTCCACCGATTCCTTCTCATTGCCGTCGGCGGTGGCGATGATCAGGTCGGGCTTTAAGAGACAGGATCCTCTCGATATTGAGATCCACATAACTGCCCACTTTGGGTTTGGCCAGGGCCCCGGCCGGGAAGTTGCAGTGCTGGGTCACCCCGACCACCTGATTTCCCAGGCCGAGATTAAAAAGTATCTCGGTTATACTCGGCGCCAGAGAGATAATCCGCTGGTAGTGGCCGGGTGAAACGCGCCTGTTTAAGGCTTCCAGATCCGCAGTAGCCGCCAGCAGGTGACCCGGAAAGACCCAACCGGCGACCAGGACTAAGCCCAAAAACCAGTTGGTCTTTTTCCCCCTTCTTAGTGATCTTCTCATAAGGCTTTTGCCTCTCGACCGCTCATTTGAGAAAGACGGCAGCCTAAAATTAATCTTCCTCTTCGCCTTTGCGGAGATTCCTAATTTTCTTTAGGCTAAAAAATATAACTCAGCCCGGCCGAAACCGCGATCCCCGGGGCCGGGTAATTCTGATCCAGAAAGCTGGTACCCGGCTGGGCGTCATACTGCTGGTTCGTCAGGTTAAACACGGAGACCGTGGCCTGCCAATGCTTGGCAAAGAGATGGCTCAGTTTCAGGTCCACCGTGTAATACGACCCCAAGCCTTTTTCCTTCTGGCTGACCTTGGGGAAATCGTCGTAGTCGCTGTAATAGAAAACCCGATCGCCGACGTAGCGGCCCGTCAGATGACCTAAGGTCCCCCAGGGCAGGCGGTAACTCAGGGTAAGCCGGCCTGGTGCCGGGGAACAGCGGCGGCCCGCCGTTCCACCAGTTGGGTCTGATTGGTCAGGGCCTCCTGGAGTTCTTTGTTTTTCTGCTTGGCCTCCAGATAGGTGTAGCCCAGGGAGAAGGAGAGATTGGAGACCGGGTTCCACTGCAACCCCAGTTCCCCTCCCCAGGTATTTTGTTCGTTCACATTCCGGGGCTGCCAGGTGCCGGCGGCATCCGGTATCCATTCAATCTTATCCCTGACCTCCCAACGGAAGAGGCTGAGTCTCAGGCTGCTCTTTTTATTCATCAGGTCCTGATCCAGGCTGATTTCATACGAGGTCCCCTTTTCCGGTTTCAGCTCGGTGTTGCCGGACCCCGGCCAAAACAAGTCGTTAAAAGTGGGCGCCCTGAAGGCCTGCCCGTAATGGGCTTTAAGGCGGGTCTCTTTAAAGGGGGTGTAAACCAGACCCAGATCCGGGCTGGTTTCGGAACCGTACCGGGAGGTGCCGTCGTAGCGCAGCCCGCCGACCAGGCGCAGGGCAGGCAAAAGCTGCCAGTGATCCTGGGCAAAAAACCCCCAGATGGTATTGTCCGGCTTCCACTGAGTAGCGGTGGTCATGGAGGTGCTCAGATCCGTGGTTATCGTCTCGGCCTCCAGATCCTCTTTCCGGTAATCCGTGCCCAGGGTCAATTTGTTATGATAGGGAAGATTCCAGCTCAGGATCAGATTTCCGCCCCAGATATTGGTCTTATAGGTAGAGCGGTCTTCGAAGGCCGATAAAAAAGCATAGCGCTGGCGGAAAGAAAGTTCCCGCCAATCCTGATAGATCTGGCTGCTAAGCTGAATCTTTTCGTTGATGTCCCAATTCAAATTGAAATTATTATTAAACAGAGTGCTGTCCTGATGATCGAAAAGGCTGCTGACCTCGCTGTTTCCGAAAGGGGTTGGCGTCCCGGCGGCCGGTTTAGGCCCGGGGACCCCCAAACCATCCTGATGAAAGGTGGTCAACAGACTGAGGGAGAGACGTTCCAGGGCCTGATAGGATAATTTCAAGGAGCCGTCCTTGCCCTCATAGGCGGAGTTATCCCTGAACCCGTCGGAGGACTTATGGGCCCCGCTGAAAAAGTACCCGAACCGATCGATAGTCTGGCCCTGTTCAACCTGATAGGTTTGGGTATTAAAGCTGCCGTAGGAAAGACCGGCCTTAAAGGAAGGCTGGTCCGGGGCCTTTTTGGTGATGATGTTGATCACTCCCCCCACGCGCATTGGCCCCATAGAGATGGGAGGAAGGCCCTTCAACCACCTCGATCCGCTCCACCTGTTCAATGGGAACCTCGCTCAGGTCGGCGGAGCCGAAGGTGATGGAATTAATCGGGCGCCCGTCCACCATCACCAAAACCTGGGAGGCGCTCGAACCCCGGATGCCGACCGACTGGGCCGCACCCAGAGGACCATAGCTATTGATCTCAATCCCCAAGGAGCCTTTCAAGAGTTCTCCGACATTTCTGGCCGGAGAGGCCTCTATGTCCGCCGGACCAATCACCGTAACCGTGTTGGGGACATTCTTGATTTCTTCCCTGGTGCGGGTAGCCGTCACCATGACCTCATCCAATCTTGCCGGTGCAGAATCCGTCCAGCCCGGGTTAACGCCGGTCAAGACCAGGCCCAAACCCAAAAACAATATCCATACTCTTTTCATGTTGTTCTCCTTTCCCTCGAAGGAATAGTATTTTTTGCCGGCCCAGTCTCCTGACTGACAGCGCCCTACTCTCCTCGCCTTCCCATCCCGCGACTAACGGGTCAGTGGCCTGCTGGGATTTCGTTCTGTCGACAGTTGCGGGGCAGTGCTGGTAAACCCAGACTTCCTGGTACCCGGCAAAATTGAAAAACCTGGACAATATAGAATTCTTTTCTCTACCTCTTCACGCCTCACCCGTCACTAGTAGTAAGTGGCATTCATGAGCTTGACCACCGCGAACCGGCGGTGATATTCAATGATGTTCAGACAGGCGTAGGCCTGTTCCATGAAAAACATATTTCTAAACCGCAATCCCAGGGCCTGGGCCAGAATGATCCGGTTCACTCCGGCGTGGGCCGCCAGCAGAAACTCTTTCCCCTGCTCCTCTTCCAGGACCTTTTTAAGCCGGCGCAGGACCCGGCTCCTGAATTGGCTCCAATTTTCCCCCTCCGGAAAACGGAATTTTTTCAAGTCGGAAAAATTGACCGGTGGGGTTTCGGGATATTGCTTTTTAATCTCCGCCCAAGACTTGCCGTCCCAGACCCCCATATCCATTTCCCGAAATTCAGGATAAGGGATGGGGGTCAGACCCCGGCCCCGGCAGAGGAGTTCGGCCGAAGTTATGGCCCGTTTCAGATCGCTGGCATAGGCCCGATCCAAAGGAAAGGACTTAAGGTGGCGGGCCAGGGCTTGCACCTGCTTTTTCCCCTGGTCACTCAACCCCCAATCGGTAAAACCCAGAAAGGTCTTCTGCCCCTGGCTGACCACTTCACCATGACGAACCAGAAAAAGACGGGTGGGTTTTTCCGGTTCAGCCATGGTGTGGGACCTTCAGGATATAAAGCATCCCCCAGACTTCGCTGGTTTCTATAACCGCGCCCATAATATCACCGGTAATGCCCTGCAGTTTTCTTGAAGCAAGCCAACCGCAAGCCAGGCTCCAGACAGTACAAAGAAATATTAATCCCAAGGCCCCCACCCCGGCGATGACCAGGCCGAAACCCAGGGCCATCAACGAGGCCGCCAGGAATTCCTTTTTACCGCTGCCTTCAACCAAGGCCCGGCCCAAGCCCCCTTCCGGCCGGGCATAAGGAAAGAAAAAACCCAGGAGGACCGGGGTCCAGCGACTCACCAGAGGCAGCATGATAAGCCAGGGCATCAGGGCCGGGAAGGAAAGAATCTCCTTTAACAAAACATATTTAAGTCCTAAAACCAAAATAAGGCCGACCAGGCCCATGGTCCCGATATGCACATCCTTCATAATACGCAGCCGTTCCTGGGGCGTTTTTCCGGCATAAAAACCATCCAGGGCATCGGCCAGGCCATCCAGATGCAAGGCCCCGGTCAAGATCACCCAAAAAGCCAATAACAATCCTACCGAGACCGAGAGGGGGAAAAGCGAATCGACCAAAAGAAAGAAACCCCAGAACAGCCCACCCAGAAGCAGTCCCACCAGAGGGTAATATCGGACCGAAGCCCCTACTTGGGTCTGGTCCGGCCGGGCAGCGGAACGGCCGGCCGGGATAATGGTTAAAAAACGTATGGCCAGCAGGAAGGCCTTCATTTTTTAAGGACCAGGGGGAGGCCGGCCACCATCAGGATCACCTGATCGGCGATCCGGGCTATGGCCTGGTGCAGGCGGCCGATTTCATCCCGATAAGTGCGGGCCAGGGGATATTCCGGGACAATACCCCAGCCGACTTCATTGGTTACGATTAAAAGCGGGGCCGGATACCCTTTAAGGAGTTCCAGAAAGGCCTGAATTTCCTTGGCCGGGTCGGCCGGCTGTTCCTGGCCGTGTCCGATCAGGTTATTCAGCCAGAGGGTCAGGCAATCAATAATCAGGATGGAAAATTGTCCGCGGATTTTTTGGAGTAAGGCGGCCAAGGCCAGAGGTTCTTCAAAGGTCCGGAAGGCCTGCCCTCTTTCCAGCCGATGACGACGGATTCTTTCAACCATCTCATCGTCCAGAGCCGGGGCGGTGGCCAGGTAAGCGCGAGGCGGAGGATGGTCCATGGCCCAGTTTACGGCCAAGCGGGTCTTGCCGCTTCTTACCGGGCCGGTGATCAGGGTCAGGCGGGCTTGGGGGTTGATTTGGGTATCCAAAAATAAAAATCCTTAAGCTCTTTTTCTGAACTTAAGGATGGCACCCAGTTTACTTGATCCATTAAGTTGAATCCCGGCGCTCCACGCACCCAGGGATCCTTTGGATAAAGGCAGGTCTTCTGACTCCCCCGCCCTTCTAACGGCCTTCCCATCCCGCTTCAGCGAAACAGTGGCCCTATCAAGGTTAGAAAGGTTCCTGCTCAGTCGCGAGCAGGCGGGGTTACAGCGGCGGGACCGTGACGGCCTGAAACCGTCTTCCCTATTAAGCCCTTTACGGCACCTTTATAAGTCAGGAATTATACAAAAATAAATAAAGATGTCAATGAAATTCTTTTGTTTTGAAGATTCTGACTTGACTTTTATAATCGAGGGTATAAAGTTCCGTTGAACATTCCGGAATTGCTCCCTAAGTAGGACTATCATGCTCTTATTTAAACGAAACTTGGCCGGCTTCATTTTTATATCCCTCCTTCTTCTTCCCTGGATCGGCTGGGCCGGCGGGGCCTATCCCTATCGATTTCCCGATCCGAAAATGAGATTCGATCCCAATGCCAACACCGTCATCGGCCTGCCCGGCGAGTATATCATCAAAGAAAAGGATACCCTTTTGGATGTGGCCCGGGATCACGGCCTGGGATTCAATGAACTGGAGATCTTGTACCCCGAATTGGATCCCTGGGTCCCCCCCCGGGGAATGAAATTAATTATCCCCAGCCAGTGGGTCCTACCCCCAACCCAGAAGTACGGAATCGTCATCAATATCCCGGAAATGCGGCTTTATTATTTTTTTAAATCCATCCGGATGGTTCGGACGTATCCGATCGGCATCGGAGATCTGGGCTGGTTTAGCCCGGAGGGGACCTTCTGGGTTGCCGAAAAACGCCCCAAACCAACCTGGTACATCCCCGAATCCCTCCAGGAAAAATACGGGATGAAGCAAATGGCTCCGGGTCCGGATAACCCGCTGGGCGATTATTGGCTGGGATTGTCGATCTCGGGCTACGGGGTCCACGGGACCAATTTCCCCTGGGCTGTAGGCCGGTTGGTTACCCACGGCTGTATCCGGCTTTATCCGGAGGACATCGCCAAACTATTTCCCATGGTAGCGGTTAAAACCCCGGTTGAAATGATCTATGAACCGGTAAAATTAGGCCTCCAGCACGGCCGGCTCTTCGTGGAGGTCCATCCGGATATCTATGGAAAGATACCCGATTTCCTGGAGTACGGATTGACCAAGATCCAGGCCTCGGGTTGGGCAGCCAGGGCGGACCGGGACCTTTTCTTAAAGGCCCTGGAGGAAAAAAAAGGCCTCCCGATAGACATAACCGAAGATTAGTTTTTGGGATAATCCCAAAGTTACGTGATTCTCAAACCGAAGGGGTAGCGCCTTAAAATATTAAATCACCCCAAAGGGCTTCAGGGGTCTTGATTTTAAGGATTGTCCGCCAAAACGCCGGCAGCCTGAACCCGGGCAGGAAGTTTATAATGGGGTTTAGAAGCAGGCCAACACCAAAGTCCCGCCTTCGGCGGGATGAATGCCCGGCTCCCAACCAACTTAGTCCGCCGCGGCGGACGGGCCGGGTTCTTCGCATCCAAAACAATGCTCAGTCCCACTCCTGCGGAGTGGATCCCTGTTTGGGGCTCCGGATACCCTTGCGGACAACCTTGAAATCAAGACCCCTGAAGCCCTCGACGAATGGAGTGCTTAAAATTCACGTAACCTTGGGACAAACTCTAGTTTTTTTTCTTGACAAAGCGGGTTTTTTGTCTTTTATTAATTAGGATTAGTTTTAGATACATGTTATAATAATTTATAGAGATTTTTTGTATTTTAGGAGAGGAGGTGAATAAGGATGATCCGAAAGGGATTGGCTTTAAAAACCGTTTTACTTGTGTCGTTAGTTTTTGCGATGTTTGCTTTTACAACAGGCTGTGGCTGTTTCATAGAGGCTACCGCCGAACCTCCTAAGGCTGCACCGGCTCCTGCACCTGTGGTACAAGCAGCTCCCGCCCCTGTGGTGGATTGCAGCTCCTGCGAGTCTATCGTCAAACGAGCCGAGGCTGCCGCCAGCATGGCTGAGGCCTCTGCCAAGAAGGCCGAATTAGCCGCTCAGAAGGCCGAAGCCGCCGCCGGCAGAGCCGAAAAAGCCGCTGAAAAGGCCGAGGCCGCCGCTAACAAAGCCGAGGCGATTTTTATGAAAAAAATGAAAAAGTAACTGTTTTACGAAAACAAAAAGGCCGACAGGAAGAAACTCTGTCGGCCTTTTTGTTTTCCGGGCCGGGAAACAGCTTCCAGCCCCTGGTGGCCCCTTTATCCGGTTTGACCCTGAGAGCAGGGAATGATAGAATAAGAAGTTGAGGATTGATGCTGCTCATCCGGATATATGAATTTAATTTTGGAGACTATTCTGAAAGACCTTTATGATGTCATCGTCGTCGGGGCCGGCCATGCCGGCTGTGAAGCCGCCCTGGCCGCATCGAGGATGGGCTGCTCGACACTGCTGCTGACCATAAACGTGGACCATATCGGGGCCCTGTCCTGCAATCCGGCTGTCGGAGGCCTGGCCAAAGGGCACCTGGTAAAGGAAATTGATGCCCTGGGCGGAGAAATGGCCAAAAATATTGATGCCGCCGGGATTCAATTTCGCCGCTTAAATACCCAGAAAGGCCCGGCGGTCTGGTCTTCCCGGGCCCAGGCCGACATGGAGGACTACAAACAAAGACTGCGCTGGGTGATTGAAAATCAGCCCGGTCTGGACCTCAAACAGGGAATGGTTGAATCCCTCTGGGTGGAAAATGGCCGGATCAAGGGACTGCGCACTGATTTAGGCCTCACCTTCCAGGCCAGGACCGTAATCCTGACCACCGGCACCTTCCTCCGGGGGTTGATTCACATCGGTTTCAACCAGTTCCCGGCCGGCAGGCTGGGCGACCCAGCCTCCCAAAATCTTTCCGAAGCCCTGAGGACCTTGGGCTTGGAACTGGGCCGGCTTAAGACCGGGACCACCCCTCGTTTGCAGGGCAAAACCATTGATTTTCAATCCCTGGGAGTTCAGGGAGGCGATGAGCCCCCGGTCCCCTTTTCCTTTTCTACCGAAAGCCTTTCTTTGCGCCAGGTGCCTTGCTACATCACCTATACCCAGACCCGAACCCATGAACTGATTCGAGCCAATCTGGACCGCTCGCCCCTTTACAGCGGCCGGATTAAGGGTACCGGGGCACGCTACTGCCCATCCATCGAAGACAAAATAGTCCGCTTTCCCGACAAGGTCCGGCATCAAATATTCCTCGAGCCGGAAGGCCGCCGGACAACGGAGTACTATCCCAACGGCATCCCAACCAGCCTGCCGGTGGATGTCCAGTTGGCCATGCTTCGTTCCATCCCCGGATTGGAACAGGTGGAAATGGTCCGGCCCGGTTATGCCATCGAGTACGACTACGTCTTCCCCACCCAGTTGAAACCGACCCTTGAAGTCAAGGGCCTGTCTGGACTCTATCTGGCCGGCCAGATAAACGGGACCTCGGGTTACGAGGAGGCAGCCGCTCAAGGTCTGATGGCCGGTATCAATGCCGCCTTATGGATTCGGGAAAGGTCTCCACTTATCTTAAGGCGATCCCAGGCCTATATCGGGGTCCTGATCGATGACCTCATTACCAAAGGGACCAAAGAACCTTACCGGATGTTCACCTCCCGGGCCGAATACCGTCTCCTGCTCCGGGAGGACAATGCCGATCTTCGCCTAACCGATCTGGGCCGCAACCTTGGTCTGATCGAAGAGGAGCGCTACGAAAAATTCAGCCGAAAGAAGGAGCAGCTCCGGAAAGGCTGGGAACTTATCAGCCAAGTCACGGTCTCACCAACACCCGAACATAACGGCCTTCTGCAAGGCTTGGGGAGTCAGCCGCTCCGCAAACCGGCCTCTCTCAAGGAACTACTCAGACGCCCGGAGTTGCACTGGGAGGCCTTATTTCCTTTTTATCCCGAGCTGGACCGGATCGAATCCAAGGTAGCCGAGCAACTGGCCATCCAGGCCAAATATGAAGGTTATCTGCAGCGGCAGGAAGAACAGGTGCAACGCGCCGAAAAAAATGAACAGCTTCTTATCCCCTGCGATCTGGACTATCAAGGTCTTTCCGGTCTATCGAACGAGATCAAAGAAAAACTGCAGACCATTCGCCCCCTTTCCCTGGGACAGGCGGCCCGCATTGCCGGGGTGACCCCGGCCGCTATGGCCATCCTTCAGATTCATATAAAAAAATGGAAGGGCCGGGCGCCCTCAACCACCAGCCAAGGATGACAGCTTGGCAAGCGGTTATCTTCAACAAACCGGGAAACCCTGAACAAGGATATTTCAATTTTTTTCCCAAGTCTTGAAGAAATGGTGTTGGGGGGTCCCCCCCAAACACCTGGTTTTGAAAAATTAGAGATAAATTCTCAGACTAAGAGATGAAAGGATCTGAACAGGAAACTATTTGACAACCTCCCTAATTTATTCTATGTTTAACTCTCTAACCCGTTGGCATCGTTCAAAAGTTTGGGCATTATATTTCTGCTACCCGATGGAAGGGGACCGGAGGTCTCGCTTCCGTGTGCGCATTCAAGCAACCGTTTCTTAAGAGGCTCTCAGAAACTTGTTAAAAAAACTTTTTGAACCCCTTCCCATAGGCCCCATCACCCTTTCCAACCGCATTGTCATGCCTGCTCTGGGGACGAACTTTGCCGGTTCAAAAGGCGAAGTTACCCCGCGATTAATCCATCACTACCAGGCCCGGGCCGCCGGGGGAGCCGGTTTGATCATCGTCGAGGGTACGGCGGTCCACCAAACCGGGAGGGGCTTTCTCTATCAGTTATCAATTGATCGGGATGAACTGATTCCTTCCCTGAAACAACTGGTTCAGGCCGTCCAGGGACAGGGAGCCAAGATCTTTATCCAATTGCATCATGGCGGCCGGAACACCAACTCCCGGATTTCAGGGACCCAGCCCTGGGCCCCTTCCGCCGTCCCCAGTCCCGTGGGTCAGGAAACCCCCAAGGCCATGACCCTGGAAGAAATTCAGGAGATTATCCGGGCCTTTCTTGAGGGAGCCCGAAGGGCAAGGGAAGCGGGTTTCGACGGGGTGGAGCTTCATGGAGCCCACGAATATCTTCTGAGCCAGTTCTTGTCCCCTTACAGCAATTTCCGTCAGGACGCCTACGGGGGAAGCCTGGAAAACCGTTTACGCCTGTCCCGGGAAATTATCCAGGGGATCCGAAAAGAACAGGGGGAGAAGTTTCTGATTTCCTTTCGCCTCAGCGGGGATGAGATGGTATCCAAAGGCATGCACCTTCCGGAGTCCCTGAAAGCCGCCCGGGCCCTGACCGGCTATGGGGCCGATCTGATTAATGTTTCCGGAGGGGTATATGAAACCCCGCACCTTATTATCCCTCCTGCCCCTTTTCCCCAGGGGGTCCACATCCCTCTGGCAGAGGCCATAAAAAAGGCCCTTTCTGTTCCGGTGATCGGGGTGGGCAGAATAATCCACCCGGAGTTTGCCGAAGCCGTCCTCAATTCGGGGCAGGCCGATCTGGTGGCCATCGGCCGGGGTTTGATTGTCGATCCTGAATGGCCCCAAAAAGCCCGAACCGGCAGCTTCGAGGATATCCGGTTCTGCGTGGGCTGCAACCAGGGCTGCATCGATTTTTTGATGGCCGAGCGGCCCATAACCTGCCTTTACAATCCGGGTGTAGGTAAAGACCGGGAATTCAGTTTGCTTCCCGCCCGCCACCCCGGCACCATGGTTGTGGTTGGTGCGGGCCCGGCCGGACTCGAAGCCGCCGTGACCTTAGATGAGATGGGCCACCGGGTCTATTTGTTCGAAAAACGGGATCGCCTTGGGGGGCAGGTCGGAACGGCCCTGATCGCACCGGGCAAATCCGAATTCCAGGAAATAATTCGCTACTACCAGAGGAAGTTGGAGAAATCCGGGATCCAGCTTTTTCTGAATACCAAGCCGACCATTGAAACCATCCTGGACCTGACCCCTGATTTTGTGGTGATTGCCACCGGTTCAATGCCGGTCGATCCCGACCTTCCCGGCCTGCAAGGGAAAGAGGTGCTTTCCATTGAAACCGCCCTGACCCAGCCGGAAAAAGTAGGGGAGAAAGTGGTGGTTTTAGGAGGGGGAAACGCCGGCTGTGAAGTGGCGGACTATTTATCTCTGTCGGGCCGGAAAGTCACCATCATGGAAATGGGCAACCGGATGGCCCGGGATGTCGGTCCGGCCAGACGGTACCTCCTTATGCGGCGCCTTCGGGAGAACAAAGTCAAAAATTTTATCCGCTGCCGTATCAAGTCGCTTTCTTCCGGTCAAGTCACTTATATCAGAGAGGAAAAAGATGGCCACCGTTCCATGAGGACTTTGAACGGTCAGGATACCTTCGTCAATGCCCTGGGGGTGAAGTCGAACGATATTCTGGCCGCACCGTTAAAAGCAAGGGGAATTCAAATAGATATCATCGGGGACGCCTTAAGTCCGGGCAAAATTTTGGATGCCGTGGCCGAGGGGGCCCGGGTCGCCAGAGAGATTTACGGAAAAATGGAAGCCAAAAATAAGGCCAACAAAAACACTTGACAAGCTTAAATCCTTGGAGCATATTAAAATCCGTTTTAAATTAGATGGGTTAAGTCAGGTAAGGACCAACGGTCAAAAACTCTCGGGGGATTTCAATCGGGTCTGAAGGGTCCCGATAAAGGAAAGGAGATTACCTATGGCCCTGACCAAGGAAAAGATTATTGCCTCGGTCTATGAGACGATCGGCTTTAGTAAAAGCCAGTCGCGGGATGTGGTGGAACAATTATTGGAAATTATGAAAAAAGGTCTGGCCAGTGAAGAGAATGTCTTGATCAGCGGTTTCGGCAAGTTCGTGGTAAAAAGGAAAAGGTCCCGACGGGGCCGGAATCCCCAGACCAACCAGGACCTGCAACTCAAGGCCAGGAAAGTAGTGGTCTTTAAGACCTCCGGGGTGTTGCGTAAAAAGATTAATGAGGGCGGCTAAAGAGAACTGGTTCGGCCTTTCCTGACCCTGAGAGCCTTAACCTTTACTGCCTTTTACTGGGCAATGACCATGACTTGGCTAAACCCTTTTCCCTCTAATTCCTTTTGTAAACGAAGTGCTTCCTGAAGTTGACCGGAGCTGTTGACCCGGACCCGGAAAAAGGTATCTCCTGAACGATCCGTTTGCGAGATCTCCACCCTGGCATACTCTTTCAGAAGTCTGTCCTGCAGGCGTCGGGCATTTTGGAGTTCTTTAAAGGCCCCGACCTGAACGGTAAAATCTCCCAGTTGAAAATCAACCTGCTGAACCAAACGAGTGACTTTTTGCCCGTTCTCCTCCACCTCTTCCAAAATCCCTAAGGCTTCCAGTTCAATCCGGGTCGTACCCGGGCCGACCACGCCCAATTCCCGGGCACTCTTATAGGAGAGATCCAGGATGCGCTCCTTTACAAAAGGCCCCCGATCATTTATGCGAACCAGGGTTTCCTTGTTATTAACCAGATTGCGCACCCGGACCTGGGTATTAAAGGGCAACAGGCGATGGGCGGCGGTGTCACCGTGCATGTCATAGATCTCCCCGGATGAAGTCGGTTTCCCATGAAAATCCGGACCATACCAGGAACAGACCCCTTGCTCCCGATAACCCTCCACCGAGGGGACCGGGAAATACCACTTCCCGTCAACGGCATAGGCTTTTTCTTTTCGATCCGTCTTTTTTACAACCGCCGGCGAGCTTTTAGGACTAGTCGCTGGGGCCGGGATCGACTGGGGAGCAGAGGTTGGACTCGAGGTCCGAAGGCCCTGCTTCGAACAGCCTGCCAGGAAAAAAATCGCCGAGAGAAGTAAGAATCCTTTAATATAAGCCAAACGCATGATACCTATATTAGCAAAATTGGCAGGTTCTTTCAAAATAATTTTAACTTTCCTTGTAATGGTGGTATGATAGCTGCCTCAAACAGCAACCAAAGGAATTCCATCCTAATCCCTCAACCAGATAGGTCGTCCCTATAAAGTCACCGGAATGAAACCCTTCGAGATCATTGGGGAGGAGGTTTTAAACAGCGTCATCCAAAGCATCAACGCCGCCGTCATCCTCCATGACCGGCGCTTGAAAGTCATTTTTATCAATGATTCCTTCGAAGAAATCTTCGAAATCAAAAAAGAGCAGGCCCTGGGAAAATCCCCTTTAGAGTTTTTACCCGATTTCGACCAGCGTCACAAAGACGCGATCGTAAACCGTCTACAGAACACATTGCTGACAGGGACCAAAAGCCCCGTTCACGAATTCACCTATTATACTCCTACCGGGAAATTGCATTATCTGACCGCCATCTCCATTCCCATCTTTGATCCCTCGCAGCGGATCAGCCATGTCATGTCCATTGTCAGCGATCATACCAGCCAGAAAAAATTGGAGCGGGAACTTATCGAAGCCGCGAAGCTTTCCTCCGTTGCCGATATGGCCTATCCTCTGGCCCATGAAATAAATAACCCCTTAACCGGCATCAAGTTAGGGCTCTCCACCCTTTATCAAAGCCTTCAGAAAAAAGAAAATATCCATATTTTAGACGGTATCATGAAAGATCTGGGCCGCATTCAGAAAACGGTCCAGGCCTTTTTAAATGCCCAAAAGTCCCAATACCGGCTAAAGATGAGGCATCAAGCCGTCATCAGAGAAATTATCGAGGAGGTCCTCTTTCACCTGGGCGGCCAATTGGATTTGCAGAGCATCCGGGTCAAAAAATCCTTTGCCAAAAAAGAGGCCAACCTCTTGATGGATCGCGACAAACTTTACCAGCTCTTTTTAAACCTGCTCCTCAATGCCATCCAGGCCATACCGGATGGGGGCCAAATTACTATTTCCACCCAGATTAAAAAACTCACCAAGGCCCCGGACCGGAATCTGACCCATCTCTGCATCCTCCTCTCCGATAGCGGCACGGGCATTGAACCCCAGCATTTATCACAGATTTTTAAGCCTTTTTTTACTTCTAAATCCTTCGGAACGGGTCTGGGCCTTTCTATTTGCAAAGAAATTGTTGCCGCTCACAAGGGCTTTATTCAGGTCGATAGCCAGATGGGTAAGGGAACGGCCATCCGGATCTTTTTACCGGTTTTAAGAGAGGAAAGTCCAGACTCATGGAGATAACCCGAAGCATCATGATCGTTGATGATGAAGAAAATATCCGAAAATATCTCAGCCATTCTTTGACTCAGGACGGTTTCGAGGTCTATACCGCCCAATACGGCAAGGAAGGCCTTAACCTCCTGCTTCAAAAACAGATCGACCTGATTCTTCTGGACTTAAATCTTCCCGACATTAACGGCCTGGAAGTCCTGAGAGAAATAAAAAAAATGGACGTCCAATCCATCGTCGTCATCATCACCGCCTATGGGGATATCAGCAGCGCAGTCAATGCCATCAAACTCGGGGCTTATGACTATCTGACCAAGCCTTTTGATTACAACGACATCAAAATCGTCATCAACAAAGCGCTGCAACTCATCAGCCTGGAGAATCGTATTGAAGTTTTGGAAAGACAGATCGATCGTTATCAATACGGAGAACTCATTGCCCGGAGCAAGAAGATGCATGATATCTTTGAGCTGGCCGACCGTATCGCCCAGACTCAGAGCACGGTGATTATTTACGGTGAAACCGGTACCGGGAAGGAATTAATCGCTGCGCTGATTCACCGAAAAAGCCCCCGGGCCAAACTCCCTTTTGTAACCATTGATTGCACTTCCCTGCCGGAAAATCTTTTGGAAAGCGAACTTTTCGGCCACGAGAAAGGGGCCTTTACCGGGGCCGTGGCCCTTAAACGGGGGCTATTTCAGGTGGCTCATGAAGGAACCATTTTTTTAGACGAGATTGGAGATCTGGACATCAAGCTCCAGGCCAAGATCCTGCGCATCCTCGAAACCAAAACCTTTCGCAGAGTGGGCGGTGAAAAATTCCTGGAAACCGATGTGCGCATCATTGCCGCCACCAATCGGGATTTGAAGCATCTGGTCGAAGAAGAACGATTCCGGCAAGATCTTTATTATCGCCTGAATGTAGTTCCCGTCACCTTGCCTCCCCTGCGGGAACGGAAGGAGGATATCTTTCCTTTAATTGAATATTTTATTGAAATATTTAATAAAAAAATAGGAAGAAAAATATTTCATATTTCCAACGAGGCAGTCAAAGCCATGATCGAATATCCATGGCCGGGAAATATCCGGGAGTTAAAAAACGTGGTGGAACATGTGATTATCACCAGTCAACAGGAAAGCATCGGATTGGAAAATCTGCCCTTGGAAATCCGCCGCGAATCGAAGGACCATTATTTTCAGGTGCCGGCCCTGCCCTCGAGTGAATCCATACCCTGGCCCGATTTCCGAACCGCCAAGAAGAAGATCATAGAGGCCTTTGAATATAATTATTTTAAAAAATTACTTGAAAAGAACAACGGCAATATTTCTGAATGCGCCCGAAATCTAAAAATGCAGCGCAGCAATTTTCAGAGGTTGATCAGGAAATATAAACTGAGTCATCACCCCAAAGGGGTTCAGGGGTCTTGATTTCAAGGATTGTCCGCCAAAACGCCGGCAGCCTGAACCCGGGCAGGAAGTTTATAATGGGGTTTAGAAACAGGCCAACACCAAAGTCCCGCCGAGGCGGGATGAATGCCCGGCTCCTAACCAACTTAGTCCGCCGCGGCGGACGGGCCGGGTTCTTCGCATCCAAAACAATGCTCAGTCCCACTCCTGCGGAGTGGATCCCAGTTTGGGGCTACGGATTGCCTTTCGGACAACCTTGAAATCAAGACCCCTGAACCCCTCTATGAATGGGTAGCTTAATAATCCCGTAACTTTGGGACAAACTCAAGTCTTTTCATCCGGCCCATCCAGATTATCTTTTTTGACGCAAATCCATTTTTAAGCATGCACCATAAATGATTCACCTATTAATTAAATAAAACATAATGATTCCAATAGGTTTAAAATGACCATAATAATTCCAACACGTTACCCTAAAATATTAAAATATATAACAAATTCAATTTGTTAAAAGATGAGTATTTTTGGCATGAATCTTGGTTTAGAAAGCCTCAAGAAAAATCCTGCAGGGTTAGAGGGTGACGGAATGGGAAGCTTTGTGAGGTTTTTTCAGGTAATGACCAAACAAGACATCCAGGAAGCAGGTGGGAAAGCCGCCAACTTGGGCGAGCTTACCCAAGCGGGTTTTACTGTGCCTCCCGGTTTTTGTGTGACCGCCAATTCCCTTTCCCATCATATAAAAGAGAACGATCTTCAAGAAAAAATCGAAAAGATCGCAGCCGGTTTTAATTATGAAGACTATGGAGAGATTGAATCTAAAACCTCCGCTATCCGATCCCTGATTACCGCAGTCCCTATTCCCGAAGATCTTGAAAAGGAATTAAAAGAGGCCATTCAACAATTAACCAACCATGACCGTCATTTGGTAGCCGTGCGTTCCTCGGTGGCGGTAAAAGGAAGCCCTATTTCCTCCTTCCCGGGGATGATGGACACCTTCCATTATTTGGCCGGCCAGGAGGAAATCATAGGCCACATTAAAATGTGCTGGGCTTCCCTCTGGACTTCCCGGGCCACCTACAACCGTTTTCATAAGCATATCGACCATAACCTCGGCCTTATTGCCCCGATCGTCCAGCAGATGATCAACCCGGAAGTGGCCGGTATCCTTTTTACCGCCAACCCGATTACCAGCGCCAGAGACGAAATGGTGATCGAATCCAACTGGGGATTGGGGGAATCGGTTGTTTCGGGAAAGTCCATGAATGACTTTTTCGCCCTGGACAAGGCCACGCTGACGATCAAGCAGAAGAAAATCGCCAAAAAAACCGTCATGGTTTGTTTCAACAAGGAAGCCGGGGTGGGGCGCAAGGAAATGGCCGTGGATCCTGAATTAATGGACATCCCTACCCTTTCCGATGATCAGGTCCGGGGATTGGGGAAAACCGGCCTTCAGATCGAGACCCTCTTCGGCTCCCCCCAGGATATTGAGTGGGCCTATGCGCAAGAAAAGCAATATATTCTGCAGAGCAGGAATATAAGAAACCTGAAAGAATAATCAGACAGGAGGAGCAAAACGATGGCGCAAAGAACAGTCGATGCACACAATCATTGGTACCCCAAGGAATATCTGGAATATTTGTGTAGCCGGGGGACCAAGAATTCCCCTAACGGGGTTCACGATGGCGGGACTCATTACCGCATGTGGTATGAAGGGGTTTGTGTAGCCCATATTGATCGGGCCGGCCATTATGATTTGGATGAAAGGATAAAGGATCTGGATGCCGGGGGTCTGGATACCCAACTGCTCAGTGTAACCATTCCGGGGCCGGAATCCCTCGAAAAAGATGTCGGGCTTTACTGGGCAAAAAAATGCAACGACGCCTTAAAGAAGGCAACTGAAGATTATCCGGGACGTTTTTACTTCCTGGCTTCTCTTCCTTATCAAGACCCCGATGAGGCCTGCAAGGAACTGGAACGATGCCACCAGATGGGCTGCGTCGGCATTCAGATGTTTTCCAATTTCAACTTCGAACCCATCTTTCTGGAAAAATACCACGGCATCTATGAGATTGCCAATAAGTATGAACTCCCCATGTTAATGCATCCAGCCGTTCCCATGACCAAGGATGTTATGAATACAATGCGGTTGCCCTACCAACTCTGGGGGTATACCTTAGACACCAGTATGGCCGTCATGAGCCTTATCTTCCAGGGAGTTATGAAGAAATTCCCCAAGCTGACTATTGTGCATGGCCATTTGGGCGGCATGGTCCCTTATTTTGTACGACGGCTGCAGGACTCCTATAAGGGCTACGGCAAAGAGTGGGGGGTGGTGTTGGATGAGTCCCCCGATATTACTTATAAAAACAGGGTCTACCCGGATACCACCTCTTTTTATCACCCGGCCATGAAGTGCTGTCTGGAATGGGTCGGTCCCGAGCATATGTGCATTGGAACCGACTACGCCCACCGGGTCGGCGATCCTGAAGGGGCCATCAAGGCGGTCAAGGAAGTAGGAGAACAAGCGGGATTGACCCAGGCCCAGGTGGATATGATCCTGGGGGGAAATCTCGAGAAACTTTTTAAACTGCCACCCCGAAAGTAAAAGAACCCGTTGGAGCTTCGTTAAAAGGGGTTTACAACAGTACTGTAGGTTTAGGGCGGGGGTTAGCCCCCCGCCCTTGCCCTTTTCTTTTTTACCCAGGGTGGGTCGACCTGGGGATCAAACGAGCCAGTTAAACCTAACCTGAGGGAAAGAACCATGTTGGAAGTCAAATGGTGCGGCTTTGACTACGGACAATGCATCATGGAACCGGGTGGGCTCAGAAATCCCCTTGTTTTTGGAGATATTTACAAGGCCCTGGGAAAGCCGGAGCTGATCTCGGAAAAGATACACAAGTACCGGATCCTCAAGGAAAAATACGGCAGCTACGGCCGAATTAAAGAGGGCCATCGCGATGAAATTTACAGTTTTGTCCTGGACAATGACCCCAAGGCTTCAGAGCTTTTTGGCGAGAAAGAGCAGGAATACCTGGACATAGGTACCGGGCTGGAGGAGGCCCTGGCCTATCTTCACGACCAGGGAATCGAGTTGCAGGTTGTTTCAGAAATGAAAAAAACGTTGGGGGCTGTGGGAACCGACATGGTTTCCCGGTTCCTTAAAAGAAGAGGGCTGGTCAAATACTTCCAGGAACTGGTCACCCCCCAAGGCAAGATCGATTTGACCAACGACCAAATTGACTTGCGCTATAAAGGATACACTAAAGAAAGCGGAACCCTTTATGATGTCCTAGCTCAAGAATTGAAGGAAAAAGGAATCGAACCCGATGAAGCGGTCATGGTCGGAGACAAACCGGAAACCGATATCAATCCGGCTCATGACCGAGGCTTCAAAACCATTCAATATACGGGCTTTATTGACTTGGGTCCTTCCAAAGCCGACCTGGTCATTCGTTCTTTTCAGGAATTAAAAACCATCCTGAAGAAAAAGGGGTAATCACGTGGCCGCATTGAAGCCTTTTCACTTAACCATGGAATACGAAGATGGAACAAAAACCACCCTCCCCTTCGGTGCGCTTCCCCTGACCTTGCAAGCCGAACTTATGCGACAGCCCGCCTTTAGCCGCCCCAGTCCCGATCCGGAAAACGAAAACTTTTTACTTCTGGAATGGGAGGACGGCTGGATAGAGGTTATCAAAGTCGATAGCGACTGCCGGGAAATCAATCGGTATTACGTTATCAACCGCCCCGAGGACAGCGGCCGACTATCCCTGACCAGAAAAAACGGCTATCCGGAATTGATTGAAATCAACCGCAAACCGCTTCAACTCAAAAAAATCCATTTCATGGATTCCTTTGGACTGAACCTGAAAAAATCGGTCCGGGAAGGAAAAAAAACAGACCACTTCTTCACCCTGGAAAAATGCGAACCGGTCCTTTCGGAAATTCTGGCTCGTTTCAAAAGAATCGTCAAACAGGAAGGATTGGATCTTTCTCGTCTGAGGCCTCCATCTTCCGGACAGGAAGATGAGGATTATCAGAAGGTCTGGCAAGGGCTGGGCATCCTGGCTGGTCAGCGCCAGCAGGATGTCTTTGATTTTATCACCTGCTTGGCCAAAAAGGCCACTTAGGTTCTAAAAAAGGGAAAAGGCCATGACGCTCTTTAAACCGTATTCCATTCATAACAAACTCGCCTTGAACAATCACATCATGATGCCTCCGGTAGTCACCCGTCTGGCCACCACTGAGGGCCAAGTGACCGAGGCCTTGATCGATCGCTATGTCCTCTATGGAAAAGGAGGGGCTGGGATTGTAGTCACCGAGGCCGTATCCGTTAAGAAGCAAAAAAGCGGTCAGCTTCTGCGTCTCAGTGACGATGCCTTTGTCCCCGGCCTGAAGGAATTGACCAGCCGTTTTCATCAGGAGACCAACTCCAGGATCGCCCCCCAGATTATACACTTTCTCAAGATCGCCAAGAGCGGGTACCGCCAGAAGGTGGAGGACCTGACGCTGGAGGAGGTCCGGGAAATACCCGGTCTTTTCGCCCAGGCCGCCTACCGGGCCCGCCAGGCTGGTTTTGATGCCGTGGAACTCCACTTTGCTCATGCCTATACCATGTCTTCGTTTCTCTCGCGTTACAATCACCGAAAGGATGAGTATGGAGGGAACCTTGAGAATCGTCTTCGTTTGGCCTTAGAGGTGGTTCAGGCCGCACGAAAGGCTGTCGGAGAGGATATCGTATTGGGTGCCCGGATGAACGGGGATGAATTCACCTTGGGGGGGAACACCCTCGAACAAACCCGAAAGATTGCCCTCCGATTGGCTGAACTGGGTCTGGATTATCTGAGCATCTCGGCCGGCGGGAAATTTGAAGACGCCCTGCAAAAGGAAGGAGAGTCTCTGGATCCTTATACCGGTTACAGTGGCAATCGTTCCATGCCTCCCCTTTGGATGCCCGAAAAAGTGAATGTCTACCTGGCGGCGGATCTTAAACGCACCTTGAAGCAAGCCGGCTTTTCTCCAACAGTCATCACGGCTGGACGGATCCCCACGGCCCAAGTGGCCGAGGGCATCCTGGCCAACCAGGAAGCCGACATGGTGGCCATAGCCCGGCCTATTCTCTGTGACCCTTATTGGCCTAAAAAGCACCAGGAAGGCCGTGAAAAGGACATCGTAAAATGTATCTACTGCAACAAGTGCCGTGAGGCGGAAGGCGCCTTTGAGGAAGTAACTTGTTTTCAGTGGCAAAAGAAGGACGGAACCACCCGGATCCCTAACCCATAATCACTAGACCGGTGCGGACTGATTCTTTTTCCCCTTTTTGAATCAGGACGTCTCCTTCGAGGAATTGGGCCATTATGAATCTGGAAGGGTTTACCCCGTACGATTCAAAGGCGGTTGACCGGTACGAAAAGAAGCGCTGGTGGCTGGGCATAACCCTGGGGGATATGTTCGACAAGACCAGCGACCTTTATCCGGCCAAAGAAGCCCTGGTTGGGGAGGGCAAGCGCTACACCTATGGCCGGTTACGCCAGGTGGTGGATACGCTGGCCCACCGGTTGCTTCAAGAAGGATTCCGTCCCGGCGACCGGGTATTGCTTCAACTGCCGAACTGGCCGGAATTTGTCATCTCCTACTTTGCCCTTCAAAAGGCCGGCCTGATTATGGTCCTGCTGACAGTAAACCATACCGCCCGTGAAGTCTCCCACCTGGCCGGCCTCACCCAGCCCAAAGGTTGGATCCTTCCCCGCCGCTACCGGAAGATTGATTTTTTGCCCCTCGTCCAGCAGGTCAGAGGGCAGAACCCCATTCTGGAAAAAATCATTTTTTTAAATCCAACCCGTCCGGAACTCGAAAAAGGGGATCTCTGGTTTGATGACCTGATCGAAATTCGGGCCGAACCGGACAGCCTGCAGAAAACCCTGGAAAAGATCCGTCCCGATCCCGGTCAGGTCTGCCAAATATTGCCTTCCGGAGGGACCACCGGACTTCCCAAAGGGGCTCCCCGGACCCATAACGATTACATCTGTAATATCGAATATAAATCTCGTGCTTGGGATATAAATGTAACGGATACCTGTTTAGTAGCCTCCACGGCAGGACACAATTTAGCCTTACTGGTGTGTGTCACCGGGCCGATTTTTCACGGGGCCAAAGTGGTCATGATGGACTCGACCTATCCCAAAGACTTCTGCCAACTGGTCCAAGATGAAAAGGTGACTTGTACAGGTATGGTGCCCACCTTGATCAGCCGCATTGTCAGTTATGAAGATCTCGGAAATTTTGATTTGACCAGTCTTAAAAAAATTTATGTCGGAGCGGCCAACAGTCCTCCCGAACTGGTTCGAAATGTAGAAGTGAAAATCGGAGCCCGCTACATAAATGCCTTCGGCATGGTCGAGGGCCCCTGCTCCCAGTCCCGCCCAGCGGACGCCATCGAGATTCGATATAACACGATCGGAAGGCCCGTCTGCCCCTACGATCAATTCATTACCCTGGACCAGGCGGGAAGTCCAACCCTTCCCGGCCTGGAAGGTGAAATGGCCGCCAAAGGCCCAGGTGTATTTACCGGCTACTTCAAAAATCCCCAAGCCAACCAGAAAAGCTTTACACCCGATGGCTATTTTCGTACCGGTGATCTGGCCGTCATCGACCAGCAAGGCCTCATCCGAATTACGGGTCGGATAAAAGACATTATAATCCGGGGAGGAGAAAATATTGCAGCTCGAGATGTGGAGGATCTCATTTCCTCCCATCCCAAGGTTGAATATGTGGCTGCAGTGGGAATGCCTGATCCCGACCTGGGAGAGCAGATATGCGCCTACATTAAAGTTGTGGAAGGGACCAGCCTTTCTTCAGACGAATTGCTGCAGTATTTGCTGATAATGGAGGCCCCCAAGGCCCATATCCCGGCCCGAATTGAACTGGTTTCCTCGATTCCGCTTACCGCGGCAGGCAAGGCCGACAAGAAGGTCCTTAAAAACGCTATTGAAGAAAAATTGAAAGCGGAGGGTAAGATCCAGGTCTGACTTCTATCCAGGCCAGGCTATCAACAGAAAGAAAGGAGAACCAAGATGAACTTGAAGGGGAAAACCGCCATCATTACCGGAGGAGCCCGGGGAATCGGGAAGGCTATTGCCTTGCGCCTGGCCCGTGACGGAGCCAACATCGGTCTGCTGGATATCCAAAAGGAGGTTGCTGAAAAAACCAGCCTGGAGATTCAGGCCCTTGGGGTGAAGGCCTTGTCCCTGACCTGTGATGCTACCGTTTATGACCAGGTTAAGGAATCGGTGGCCAAGATGGTTCAAACCTTCGGCTCACTCGATATCCTGATCAATAACGCCGGCATGGATGTTTCCAAATTCTTTGTTGATACCGACCAGGCCCTCTGGGACCGGGTGATCAGCGTCAATTATAGAAGTTTTTTAATAACCACCCATGTCTGTCTGCCCTATATGATCCAACAGAACAGCGGCAACATTGTCAGCTTGGGATCAGACGCCGGCCGCGTTGGAAACTCCGGCGAGGTTCTTTATTGCGGCACGAAAGCGGCCATTATGGCCAGTTCCAAGGCCCTGGCCCGCGAACTGGCCCGATACAATATCCGGGTCAATTGCGTCAGTCCGGGCCCAGTCCAAACCGACCTCTTAGCCGGGCTTCATGAAGGAGAAAAGGGGAAAAAGATCATGGAAGCCGTGGCTAAAATGATCCCCATGAGACGCCTTGGAGAACCGGAAGATGTGGCCGATGTAGTGGCTTTCTTTGTCAGCGAAGACTCCCGCTATCTCACCGGGCAGGTCTTGAGCGTGGACGGCGGTTTGACCATGATCGGCTAATCCCGAAGGAAGGAGTGACCTATGGACTTCAGTCTGCCGGAAGAAATACTGAAATACAAATTAGAGGCCAAGGAATGGGTTGAAAGAGTCTTAGACCCTTTATCGGTACCTTTGGAAGAAGAGGAGCGGATCCCACCGGAACTGGTCGAGGCCCTGAGAAAAGGACGTTTTTTTGGTCTAACCATCCCCAAGGAATACGGAGGCCAGGGTTGGAAGGCTGTGGAATGGTTTACCGTCCTGGAGGAGCTGTCCAAGGCCTATGCCACGGTACGCTTGATCGCCCATACCATGAACGGGCTCTTTTGGAGGCCCTTGCTTTATTTCGGGACGGAAGAGCAACGGAAAAAATATCTTTCCAAATTAGCCAGCGGAGAGATCTGGGCCGCCAACAGCCTGACCGAACCGGAGGCCGGGACAGGAAAGGATATTAATTCAAAGGCCGTTCAGGACGGCAGTGATTATATCTTAAACGGCCAAAAATGGCTGATTACCTTATTCCCAGACTACACCAAGCTGATTTACGCCTTTGCCGCTACCGAAGAAGGGGTTACCTCCTTTCTGGTGGATGTCCCCACGGAAGGATTGATTCTTAAACCCATGGCGAAAATGATGGGCTGTGTAGGGCCGCGCCATTTCAAGGTCATCTATCAGAACTGCCGGGTTCCGGCCACCAACGTCCTGGGCCAAAAAGGGAAAGGATTGGATGTGGCTTTTGGCATGCTCCATTTAAGCCGGGTTTCCATCGCCTTTTGCTGTGTCGGCTTGGCTCAACGGATGCTGGATCTGGCCGTTGATTACGCCAGGAAAAGAACCACCTTTGGAAAGCTGATTGCCCAGCGTCAGGCTATCCAAAACAACCTGGCCCAGATGGCCACTGAAATACAGGCTGCCCGTCTCCTGGCCTACGAAGCAGCCTGGAAATTCGACCAAGGTCAGGATATCGTCAAAGAAGCGGCCATGTCCAAGTTGTTTGCCGAGCAGGTCGTTACCCGGGTTTCCGAGATGGCCTTGCGGATCCACGGCGGGATCGGATATACCAAGGCCTATCCCATGGAACGCCATTTTCGGGATGTGCGCTCCTTTCACTTCGAAGAAGGCACCGAGGAAATCCAAAAACTTTTGATTTCCCGGTTTATCTTGAGGTCGTGAGGCAGGGGGCCGGACGATTTTTTTTGGTCCGGCCAAAATGGTAGAGGACTTTAACCAGATGAAAGGGAGGGCTTTATGAGTCAAAACACATTTTGGTCAACCAAGGTTACACGGAGAGATTTTCTAAAAACCACCGCCGCCGCCTCGCTGGTCGTTGGCGGATCATCGCTGTTGCCCCGACTCGCCCGGGCCGAGGCCAGGGACCACATTTTGATCGGCCATCCCACCCCGGCCACCGGGCCTATTGCAGCCTTCGGGGAAACTTCCGCCTGGGCCGACAAAAAACTGGTGGAAGAAATCAACAAGGGGGGGGGCATCTTTATCAAGGAGCTGAACAAAAAATTGCCGATCCGGGTTAAACCCATGGATACGGAAAGCAATCCGACCAAAGCGGCCGAGGTGGCTTCCAAACTGATCCTCCAGGACAAAGTCGATTTGATGATCGTCCTCCATACACCCGATACGGTCAATCCGGTGGGGGCCATCTGTGAGCGCTACGAAGTCCCCTGCATTTCCTCCGTAGCGCCCATTGAACCCTGGTTAACCGGTGGGCCCTACAAGTGGACCTTTCATTATTTCTGGTCCTTAGGACAAATCATTGATGTCTTTAGCGGGATGTGGAACGAAAATGCCGCCAAGACCAATAAGGTGGTGGGAGGGCTCTGGCCCAACGACCCTGACGGAACCGTCTGGGCCCAGGAGTTTACCAAAAAACTGCAAGGCGCGGGGTACAAGGTCATTGATGTGGGGCGCTTTCCCTACGGGATGCAAGATTTCAGCGGTTTTATCAGCACCTGGAAAAAGGAAAAAGTGGAAATTTTGACCGGCGTGCCGATTCCCCCGGACTGGGCCACTGCCTGGCGGCAATGCCATCAGCAGGGTTTTATCCCTAAAATGGCCACCATCGGCAAGGCCTGTTTGTTCCCGGCAGCCGTTGAGGCCATTGGCGGCACCCTCCCCCGTGGCCTGACCACCGAAGTCTGGTGGACCCCCGGGCATCCTTTTAAATCCTCATTAACCGGGCGCACCTGCAAAGCTCTGGCGGATGAATGGACCAAAGAGACCAAGCGGCAGTGGACCCAACCCTTGGGATTTGACTATGCCGCCTTTGAAATCGCTGCCGACGTCCTGAAAAGAGCCGGATCCCTGGATAAAAACAAAATCCGTGAGGCCCTGGTAAATACCAAATTGGATACGGTCGTCGGTCCCATCAAGTTTAATGAAAAGAATTTTTCCACGACACCGCTGGTCGGAGGACAATGGATCAAAGGGTCCAAGTGGCCTTGGGAAATGCAGGTGGTCTACAATAAGGAATACCCGAAGATCCCGGCCACTGGAAAACTGCTCTTCCCAATCACCAAAACATAATCCGGAGAAGGCCGGTATACCCTGAACCCCAAGGCCTTCTGAATCATCCGGGAGGGGCCGAAACCCCTCCCGGTTTAATAGCCCCAGGAATATCCAAAAAAAGGGATAGTCCCAAAGTTACGTGATTCTCAAACCGAAGGGGGTAGCGCCTTAAAATATAAAATCGCCCCAAAGGGCTTCAGGGGTCTTGATTTCAAGGATTGTCCGCCAAAACGCCGGCAGCCTGAACCCGGGCAGGAAATTTATAATATGAATGGTTAGCTTAATAATCACTTAACTTTGGGACAAACTCCAACAAAAAGGTTAGCTGGAACTGATACGGGATCCCCATTCGTCGGCCGATGACTGAAAACTCTCAAATCCTCATTGTTGAGGAACTTTTTAAATCCTTCGGCAAACTGATGCCGATCTGTGACCTCAGCTTTGAAGTGCAACCCCGGGAGATCCTCGGCATAATCGGCCCGAATGGAGCCGGCAAGACCACCCTCTTTAATTTGATCTCCGGCCGATTTAAACCGGATAAGGGTCGGATCATATTTAACGGGCAGGATATTACTTCCGCCTCAGGATACAAGCGTTGTCGGATAGGCATCGCCCGCACTTTCCAGGTACCCCGGCCTTTTGTCAATATGACCGTTTGGGAAAATCTTTTAGTCGGAGCTTTCTACGGATCCGGGCTAAAAAAGCAGCAACAGCGGGAACGGTGTGAAGCGGTTCTCGGGCAAACGGGCCTGATTTCAAAACGCCATATCCTCACCGACACCCTGCCTCTGCTCGACCGAAAAAGATTGGAATTGGCCAAGGCCCTGGCTACCCAGCCGAAGGTATTATTAGTCGATGAGGTCGCCGGGGGGTTGACCGAAGCGGAAGTGGAAGAGGTGCTGCGGATCATCCACCAGATCCGGGAGGCCGGGGTGGCGGTCCTGTGGGTCGAACACATCATGATGGCCATGCAGAAGGGCCCCGACCGGCTCCTGGTCATCAATTTTGGGGAAAAGTTATTTTGCGGACCCCCCCGGGAAGCCTTTGAGAATAAAGATGTCCAGGAAATCTATTTAGGCACCGAGGACCATGGAACCCCTGCTTGAAATCAAGGACCTGGATGTCTATTACGGTGAATTCAAAGTCCTGACCTCCATTTCCCTGCGTGTGGAAGAAGGGCAGATCGTTTCGATCCTGGGCGCCAATAACGCCGGAAAGTCCACATTGCTCAAGACCATTGCCGGCCTGTTAAAGAATAAATCCGGCAGCATCCATTTTATGGGGCGACCGATCCATCGGCAGGAACCTTATGTCATTTTAGATCTTGGTTTGGCCCTGGTTCCTGAAGGGCGCAAGATATTTGCCAGCCTGACCGTGGAGGAGAACCTCCTCATGGGCTCCTTCACCCCCAGGGCCAGAAAAAAGAAGAACGAAGGGCTGGAGAACATTTACACCCTTTTCCCCAGATTGCAGGAACGAAGGCGGCAACTGGGAACCAACTTGAGCGGGGGAGAACAACAGATGCTGGCTATCGGACGGGCGCTGATGTCCCGGCCGCGTCTGGTAATTTTTGACGAGATTTCCCTGGGGCTGAGTCCGATCGTCGTCCAGGTCCTCTACCAGGCGGTGCGGCAGATCAACCAGGAAGGCATGACGGTGGTGCTGGTCGAGCAGGACGTAAAAAGAAGCCTGAAAGTGGCCCAATACAGCACTATCCTCCAGGAAGGGAAAATCACCCTTCAGGGTCATCCCTGGGATTTCTCGGAGGGGGATGTTAAAAGGGCCTATTTTGGATTAAAAACCTAATCATCAAACCCAAGTGCTCAGCCCATGGACCTTTTTTCCTTATGATGGCCTATCTTGAACCTATCATCAACGGATTTCTCCTCGGCGGCCTCTACGCCGTCATAGGCATCGGCCTGTCCTTGATCTTCGGCATTATGCGTCAGGTCAATCTGGCCCACGGAGAACTGATGATTCTTTCCAGTTATTTCAGTCTGCTGGCCCTCACCCGGTTAGCCGGTTCCCCGCTCTGGACGCTCCTTTTGGTCCTGCCGGCCATGTTTTTTTTCGGCTATTTCCTGCAAAGGATCCTGTTTAACCGGGTACTTCAAAAGGGCATGGAACCTTTCCTGATGATCTCTTTCGGGCTTTCCATTATCCTTCAAAATGCCTTGTTGCTGATCTTCAGTCCCGACGCCCGGACCCTGGCCACCGATCTGGTTTTTAAAAGCATCAACGTCTATGAACACTTTTTCATTCCCGTGATTTACCTGGTCGATTTTGGATTGGCTTTTTTAATTTTGATCGGACTCCATTTGTTTCTGAAGCACACCTATCTGGGCTGGGCCATTCGGTCCTCGGCGGACGACCTTACCGCGGCTAAGTTGATGGGCGTAAACCCCCAAAAGATTTACGCCCTGGCCATGGGGATTGCAGCCGTCACCGCCGCAACCTCGGGCGTCCTGGTGGGGATGACCTTCACTTTTTATCCCCACTCCGGCACCCAGTACCTGATTATCGCCTTCGCCGTGGTCATAATCGGCGGCTTGGGCAGCTTGCCGGGGACCTTTCTGGGGGGAATCATCCTGGGGATCTCTCAGTTGTTGGGCGGCCGCCTCTTGGGTCCCGGACTTCAGCTCTTGAGCGGCTATTTTATTTTGCTGATCGTGCTGACCATTCGACCCCAGGGAATCCTGGGCAAACGGTAGGTCTCCATGGGCTCCTTCAATCTTCGACCGATAGCGGCCATTCTGATCTTGGGCCTGCTTGTTTCCCTGCCCTTCTGGACCTCCCGATATGTGGTGAATGTCTTGTTACTGATCTGCGTCCACGCGGCTTTGGCCTCCATGTGGAATCTTCTGGCCGGTTATTCGGGGATGATTTCCCTGGGGCAACAAATGTTTATCGGGTTGGGGGGTTATACCCTGGCCGTCTTATCCGTTTATTACCAGGTGCCTATTTTTCTGAGCGTCTTTATCGGCGGCCTAACGTCTCTCCTCCTGGCCCTGACCATTTCCCGGCCGATTTTTCGCATGAAAGGGGTTTATTTTGCCATCGGCACCTGGGTGATTGCCGAGGCCCTCGGCATTTGCTTCAGCAATTGGGGTTACGTCCGCTATGGGATGGGGATGTTTATTCAACCGGCCTATAAGCTCTCCATGTCCGTTATCTATTATGCCGCACTGATCCTGGGAGCCGGCTCCGTAGCCCTGATCCATTGGCTGCTCCGCTCAAAATTGGGGCTGGGCCTCATGGCTATCCGTGACGATGATATCGCCTCCGAGGCCTTGGGGGTGAATATCTTTCGCTGTAAACTGACCTGCTTCCTGATCAGTGCCTTCTTTACCGGCATGACCGCCGGGGTGCTCTACCTGAATACCATCTTCATCCAGCCCTTTGAAGCCTTTGGGATCGGCTGGACGGTCAAGCTGCTCTTCATGGTCATCATCGGCGGCATCGGGACCATCGAAGGCCCAATTTTAGGGGCCATCCTGTTCGTCCTGCTGCAGCAGTATCTTTCCGAATACGTGGGTTATAATATGATCATTCTCGGAACCATCACCATCGCCGTCATCCTGGTCGCCCCTAAAGGCATTATGGGCACCCTTCAGGAGAAACTCGGCTGGACTTTATTCAGAGTCCGCCGCCTATAAAAATTTTCAAGCTCTCTGAAATAATGAGTTAAACCTTTAGAGGAGGCAAAAAACATGTTGGACAGGAGCATTTCTTCCTTACGGACCTTAAGGCCCGAAACGGATTTTGACAAATCCATTTTCTGGTTTCGAGATGATCTTCATCAACCTTATGCCATTTCACCCATGGGTATGACCACCGTCCAGGTTCATCATGCCTGGGGCTATCATGTAGCCGCCGCCCAAACCCAACTGCCTCCCTCCAAAGGAGGCCACGTCAAGATATACAAGGGCAAGGTCTATCTGGGATTTGCCCTGATAGAGGACCCTGAGGAAATCGCCTCGCGTGCCCCCGCTTTCGAGAAACTGATCGATCACTGCATCGATCACTGGGATGCCTATTACCAGCGCCACATCAAAGAGGTGATTTCCAACCTGGATACCCTTAATGGGGTGGACACGGACAAATTAATCCTCCCCCATCTCCTGGAACATCTGAAAAGAGCCGAAAAATTGAATCGTCGGAATTGGGAAATTCATTTTATCCTGATGTACCCGGCTGATGCCGTCTATTTTGCCTTTGAAGATTTCTGCAAACAGCATCATCTGGAAGAAAAAGATTTTGTCATCATGCTGCGCGGCTTTGAAAGTATCGCCACCCAGACCGACGAGGAATTGTGGCAGTTAGCCCTATTCGCCGAAGAGTGCGGTCTGAAGGATCTGCTGATCACCACCCCGGCCGATGATATCCTGGAAAAGTTGAACAAAAGCCTCGAGGCCAAACCCTGGCTGGAAAAATTCCAGCGCTTCCTTTCCATTTTCGGTAATCGGGTGGTGGCCGCTCATCTGGATATCACCACCCCCACCTGGAAAGAAGACCCCGCTCCGGTCCTGGACACCATCAAAGGCTATTATCCAAGGATGGAAACAGGCTGGGATTTTTATCAATCCAAGAAGGGAATCCATGAGCAGCGGGAAAAGACCATTCAACAATTTGAGGGCCGGCTTACTACCGAGGAGGAAAAGAAGCAGTTTAAGCGGTTACTCAAGGCGGCCCAGGGGGTTTATGCCTTTCAGGAGGACCATGGTTTTTACATTGACCAGGGCTCAACGGCGGCCCTCCATAACGCCGTCATGGCCTGTGGAAAACGCCTCTACCGACGAAAACTGATTGAAGGCATTGAGGACGTGTGTTTCCTGACCTTTCATGATTTGCTCGAGGTCATGGAAGCCCTGGTTTATAATGATGAAATCGCCAGATACCATTACAGCGCCCTGATACCCAACCTGGTGCGGGAAAGAAAGGAAGACGCCCGCATGGCTGCCGAGTCTGATGCCCCTTTGACCTTCGGCAATGTCCCTGAAAAGATGACCGACCCGATTGGGATCAAGGTTTTCGGGATCATTGATGATATCCTTCATCCTAAAGGAGAACGGGAAATTGAGGAGCGGCTGGAGGGATTTCCGGGGGCCCCGGGAACTGCCGAAGGCCTGGCCCGGGTGGTCCTGGACTACAAGGATTTCCAAACGGTGAAAGCCGGGGAGATCCTGGTCTGCCCTTATACCGGCACGGCCTGGACTCCCCTGTTTATTAAAATCGCCGGTGTGGTGACCGATACCGGGGGCATGCTGACCCATGCCGCCATCGCCGCCCGGGAATACAACATCCCGGCCGTTGTCGGGACCTGGAATGCCACCCGGTCCATCCGGGACGGGGATCTGATCAAAATCGACGGCAACATCGGAATCGTCGAGGTCATCAAAAGGGCTTAGGCCTCATAAGGGCGCCTTTCAATTCCTATCCGGGCTTATTAAGGGTCTCAAGATAATAATAACCAACAGGGACCGGGGGGTCTTCTTTTCTGGGGTTGTCCAAAGGGTAACTCATCGCCCTATCCCGGCCCGAACGGCTAAAGGGGTTAGATGCAGGGCATTCACTCAAGTCCGTTTCGGGCATTAGTGGTGGCCTGTCTCTGAATCGATCCAATTTGGCCCGGCAACGAAGCTTTAGGCTTGAAGGTGGACAACCCAGAAAAGAAGACCCCCCGGTCCCATTTAATGCAAACTCCTCAGTTTCATGTCAAGACTATTATGAGACCCTTAGTTGACAACACCTGAAAGGATAGAACCACATTATGTCCTCCTATGAATTTGAAGGTAAAAGGCCTCGGGTTGATACCGGGGCCTTCGTCCACCCCGAGGCGGTGCTGATCGGTGAGGTCATCATCGAGGCCGGATGTTATATTGGAGCCGGGGCCGTCCTGCGGGGGGATTTTGGCTCCATTCACATCGGATCCGGTTCGAATATCCAGGAAAATTGCGTCCTCCATACCTTTCCCGGCAAAGGCCTCTTGCTCCATGGCAACACCCATATCGGCCACGGTTGTATTCTCCATGGCTGTGAGATCGAATCCCAGGTTTTAATCGGCATGGGGGCCATCATTGCGGATGGTGTCGTCATCCACGACTATTGTATCATTGGGGCGGGAAGCTTCGTCCCTTTTAACCTGGAAATTCCCAGCGGAAGTCTGGTAGTCGGTTCCCCGGCTAAGGTCCTCAAGACCATCACCCCCGAGCAGAGAGAACAGATTGTCAGAGGACTGGGCCTTTACCAAGGAATTAACAACCCGTTATTTAAAATCCTTTAACAAAATCAGGTGATCCGCAGGAAGTCTAACAAATGACCTTTTCGTCATTATAAGGCTCCGTCTCTCCTTTCTTTTTGGGGTAGTCCCAAGGTTACGTGATTCTCAAACCGAAGGGGTAGTCTCTTAAAATCTTAAATCACCCCAAAGGGCTTCAGGGGTTTTGATTTCAAGGATTGTCCGCCAAAACGTCGGTAGCCTCAACCCGGGCAGGAAGTTTATAAGTGGGTTTAGAAACAGGCCAACACCAAAGCAATTTATCGCCTTGGTGAATGCCCGGCTTCCAAACCAGCTTAGAAACTTCGGGCCGGGTTGGGGCTATGGATTCGCTTTGGCGGACAACCTTGAAATCAAGACCCCTGAAGCCCTCGACGAATGGATGGCTTAAAAATCACGTAACCTTGGGACAAACTCTTCTTTTTCCTTCACCGCCTGGGAACGGCCCTTTATTCATTCCACCCATTAGTGAAAAATTTTACTTGACAAAACTTGCCGAATTATGGTTACTTTATAATTATAAAGTAGTTAATATGTGATTACAAGCAGCCTAAGCTTCCAATCATAATTTTCTAAAACTGGGGGGTTTTTCATGCGACTTAAAGACAAAGCAGCCGTTGTCACCGGCGCCAGCCGGGGAGTGGGCAGGGCTGTAGCCTTAGCCTTTGCCCGGGAAGGAGCCGATGTCATCGTCAATTATGCCTCCAACGAAGCAGCAGCCCGTGAAGTGGTTCAAGCCATTGAGAAAATGGGCCGGAAGGCGGTCATGGTCAGGGGGGATGTGGCCAAAAAAGAAGAGGCTCAGGCGGTCGTTGGCGCCGCCAAGGAGCATTTCGGCCGACTGGACGTCCTGGTCAATAATGCCGGCATTTCCCGCCCGGGCATGCTCCACAAAATGACCGAGGCCCAATGGGATGAAGTGGTGGATCTCCACCTGAAGGGGGCCTTCCTTTGCACCCAGGCGGCTGCTCGGATCATGATGGAGCAAAAGAGCGGCAAGATGATCAACGTCACCTCCGTGGCCGGCCTGGTGGGAACCGTCGGCCAGATCAATTACAGCGCCGCCAAAGGAGGACTGCTCTCCTTCACCAAATCAGCGGCCCGGGAATTGGCCCGCTACAACATCTGTGTCAATGTCATCTCCCTGGGCATCGTCGCCACCGATATGACGGAAAAGATCCGCAGTGACCCCAAATTGCAAGAAATTTATATGAAGCGGATTTTATTGGAACATTTTGCCGAACCGGATGATATTACCCCGGCCTTTGTTTTTCTGGCCTCCGATGAGGCCAATTACATTACCGGCCAGCTTCTTTGCGTCGACGGCGGCTATGGAATGATATGAACCAAAGGTACGGCAAGGTACAAGGCGGTATCTTTATTTCCCTGACGCCTGAACCTTGCGCCAATTTTTATAAGGAGGAATAGAATATGAGCGAAATACCGAAGACCATAAAGACCTGGCAGATGGTCCAACCCACTGTTTATAACAAAGAAACCAAGGAAACCACCCCAGGTAAATTGGCCTTGGCGGAAATCCCGGTACCGGAATTAAAGCCCGGAGAAGTCCTGGTGGAAGTGGCCGGCTGCGGCGTCTGCCATACCGACCTGGGTTATTTTTATGACGGCGTCCCGACGGTTTCCAAGCCACCCTTAACCCTGGGGCACGAAATCGCCGGCACGGTGGTGGCCGGAGATCCGGCCTGGTTGGGCAAAGAGGTCATTATCCCGGCCGTAATGCCCTGCCGCCAGTGCTATCTCTGCAAAACCGGTCGAGGGAATCGCTGCCTCAACCAAAAGATGCCCGGCAACAGCATGGGTTTATACGGAGGGTTTTCCAGCCATATCCCTGTGCCGAGTATTGATCTTTGTGCGGTAAAAAACCGGGGGACCTTCCCCCTGGCCCATCTGGCCGTCATTGCCGATGCCGGTACCACCCCTTATCAGGCGGCCAAGCGGGCCGATCTGCAGCCGGGTGACAATGTGGTCGTGATTGGGATTACCGGAGGGGTGGGACAATATATGGGCCAGATGGCCAAGGCCTTGGGCGCCCTGACGGTAATCGGTATCGGTCGTCATGAGGAAAAATTAAAACGGGCACTTAACTACGGAGCCGACTTTGTCATCAGCTCCAAGGACAAGGATGCCGGGGCTGTTTCCAAAGAATTCAGGGAGATCTGCAAAGCCAACGGTCTTCCCAATTACGGCTGGAAGATCTTTGAGGTAACCGGATCCAAGGCCGGTCAGGAAATCGGTCTGGCCCTGCTGGGTTTTATCGGCAAATTGATTGTGGTCGGTTTCGGCATGGCCAGGACCGAGTATGCCATAGGGCGCCTGATGGCCTTCGATGCCGAGATCATCGGGACCTGGGCCTGCCTGCCCGAATACTACCCGGCGGTTCTGGATATGGTCCTAAAGAAAAAAATCGACATCGCCCCTTTTGTCGAGACCCGGCCCATGAGCACTATCGCTGAAACCTTCGCCGAGGTCCATAAAGCCGGTTCACCGGCCAAACGGATTGTCCTGACGCCGGATTTTTAATAAAAAGGATCTCAAGGGTCCAGGGGTCCAGGAAGGGGAGCGAAGAATTTTATTTCACTTGAACGCTCGAAACGCCTGACACCTTACCCCTCTTTCGCCAACAAAATAAAAATTAATTAAGGAGGTCTTTGTTATGGGAATTGAGTGGATGCCGAGAGAAAACGAAGAAAAGAACCATGATCGCTATGGTTCGGAACATTGGGGGACCAACGCCCCCTGTACGGTCTATGAGAAGAGACCCTTGAAGGACCCCAAAGGGAATGTCGTCCCGGGGCTTCATGTGGCCTGGATCACGCTGAATAACCCGGCCCAGTATAACTCGTATACCACGGAAATGGTCAAGGGCGTCATCGCCGGCATGGAGAATGCTTCCACCGACCGTTCCATCGTGGCCGTTATATTTACCGGAAGCGGTGCCTTTGCCTTCTGCACCGGCGGCAATACCAAAGAATACTCCGAGTATTACAGCCGGCGTCCTGAAGAATACGGGGCCTATATGGAGCTGTTCAACAACATGGTCGATGCCATCCTGGCCTGCAAAAAGCCGGTGATCTGCCGGGTCAACGGCATGCGGGTGGCCGGCGGGCAGGAAATCGGCATGGCCTGCGACCTGGCCATCTCTTCCGATCTGGCCATCTACGGCCAGGCCGGACCCAGGCACGGTTCGGCCCCGGACGGCGGCTCATCCGACTTTTTGCCCTGGTTTCTGTCCATGGAAGACGCCATGTGGAACTGCGTCAGTTGCGAGATGTGGAGCGCCTATAAGATGAAGGCCAAGACGCTGATCTCCAAGTGCGTCCCGGTCCTCAAGGATGAAAAAGGAAATTGGGTCCGCAATCCCCAGATCATCACCGACCAGTATGTTGTGGACGGGGAGATCGTTTACGGCGAGTTCAAGAAGGGCGAGGAATTCAAGAAGGCCCGGGAATGGGTCAACGGCAAGCTGAAAGCCAACGATTATGACTTTGCCCTGCTCGACGCCGAAGTGGACAAAGTGGTCTGGACCTTTGCCAACCTCTTTCCCGGCTGTCTGATCAAGTCCATCGACTCCGTCCGGGCCAAGAAGAAATTCTTCTGGGATTATTCCAAGAACTATAACCGGCACTGGCTGGCGGCCAATATGATGGGCGAGGCCTTCCTGGGCTTTGGGGCCTTTAACACCAAAAAAATCACCGGGCAGGATGTCATCAACTTCATCAAATACCGCCAGAATATCGCCGAAGGCAAATTGATGGACGAGACCTTTTTCGAGGAAGTGATGGGCAAACCGCAGACCAAGTAGCCCTCGAAGTAACCAGGTTCAACCTCTTACATTTATCTTATCTAAAAAGTCCCCCCATCCTTCTTTAGCCAAAGGAGATGGGGGGACTTTTTTAGGTCAGAGTTCCCCGGGCTGTCGCTTTTAAAGGCGGGTGGCCTTTATGGCCTCCCTCAAGGCCCGGCCGTCTTTGGGGGGTTCCGGGAAACCGGGTTTGTTGACCATGGTAATGGCCTCCGAGGGACAGCCGGTGGCGCATACGGCACACCCGAAACAACGGTCAAGATCCGCTACCGGCACCTGCCCTTCCTCCAGAGTAAGCGCCTCGGCCGGACAGCGCTCCAGGCAGGTTTCACAGGCCAGACAGCGGTCCGGGTTAAAGCGCGGTTCAAAACCGGAGTTAAAAAACAATCCGGGTTTAGGTTTGGCCAGGGCATGAGTTACGGCGACACAGTGCCAGCGGTCGCAGTTGCAGATAAAACCGATATCCTCGGTCATGTTTTGACTCATATGAATCAGGCCCGCCTCTTCGGCCCGGTCCAGCACTTCTCTGGCTTCCTGCTTGGTTACTTTTCTGGCTCCCAATCTTTGAATGGCAAATTGGGCGCCCAGACCAAACTGCATACAGACATCGTTGGGCATCCCATGAGTGTCTTCCCCGCGTAAGGCGGCCGCGTGACGGCAGAAGCAGGTACTGACGGCTATCGGATCGTATCTGTCAATAAAGCTCTGCACCTGGTCATAGGTATGGACTTGATTGTCCACCTCCACCGTCTTAGCCACCGTGATGACCCTGTTGACGGGAAAGCTCACCTCAGTAAGGTCGGTTTTTTGGTCATAGGCCTTTTTGTAGGCGTGTATGAGCTGGGCATTCCTTTTGTCCCTTTCGCTGGTTTTCCCGGGCATGAACTGAAACTCTAATATTCCGGGCATGAACCGGGCAGACTGGTAAATCTGGGTTCCATCCATGGCCAAGGCCACGCAAAGTCCTTTGTCGGCCATGGCCTCCAGAATGGCTTCCGTTTCCCCTGCCTCCCGGCCCATTTCCATTGCCAGAGACTGCGCCGTAAAAGGGCCTCTGGGCATGGCATTGTTGATTTCCGCTTCTTCAGGGGTGAATAAAGCCTCGACCATTTGGTAGAATTCGGGGATATCCATCCCGGCAAAATCGCCGCCCCGCTTTTTCATCACTTCCAGTAGTTTGTGGTAGACTTCTTTGGCCATGTCCTCTCCTTTGATTTATTCGGGGGTATTGTAAACGGCCAGCATGCCGTCCTTTCTTTCCAGGCTGAAACCGAAGTTCATGCCCAGCTTCCCCTTCTGGGCATTAAGATAGCCCCCCTTGTCCCCCATCTGCATGATATCGGTCTGCCAGCCTTTTTTTTTCAGCATCTCGGCGTACTGATTTATCCCGTCACCTTTAAGGTCTTTATAATAGATATTGAATTTCTGCATGCCCCCTTCGTTACCCTTGCTCACCCGCTCGATCTTGGCGAAAGGGAATGGCGGGACCTCTGGAAACATATCCGCGGGCCAAACCGTCGTTTCGGCTATCTCGCTCTTGAAATCCTTGCCTTTAAATTCTATCTTGCCCTCCTGCATCCTCACATCCACATCTTTCCCGGTGGTTTGCTTGATCATCTTCCTGGCCATGTCCTCGGCCATCTGTTCATCCGAGCTCTTTCCGCTGCAGCCGGCCATCAGAAATAAACCCAAAACCAGAACGGCCGCCATGATCCCGATCCGACGCTTATTTATTCCCATACCCCCTCCTTTTTGATCTCAAGTGTAATATTGCTTTAGAGCTTTTAGAGGTTTGTCATTACGGGCTTGACCATCCCGGCCCGGCCCATTTATACTTGAATCCTATTTACCCCATTTCCATTGAACGGATCAAGGGAATTATCCTAATAATGCAGTTAGCGGCCGGACGGACGGGGCAGGAATACAACCAGCGAAAGGATCGCCAGGGGGCTTACTGGGAAGATCGGTATCATGCCACGCTTGTCGAAAACGGCGACCATTTGGCCAGATGCATGGTCTATACATCGACACCAATATGGTGCGTGCCGGTGTGGTCGGCCACCCCTCGCTGTGGCCCTTTTCCGGGTACAATGAGATCCAGGAGCGCCATAAGGCATTTTTCGTGGTCAAAAACGACCATAATAACCCCTGAAATTATTTATTTCTGGAACGTTAAACTTGAATAATCAAGAAGTTAGCGTGGCCCGACCCCACGAAACAGGACCAAGAAACAGAGTAAAACTGGGAAATAGGCAGCCGAGACAGCCAGTATTGGCATACTACGGCAGTCATCCAGATTGACCAATCGCTGGATTGGGAGTTCTACTATGGCGCGGTTAACAAGCTTCACGTAATGAAGTATTGATAGATGTTTATGAGTGGAATTTGCAAAAGAAAGTAATGGAGAAAAGTATGAAGAAATGGGGTCGGGCCACGTGAACTCGTTGATATGGTAGAGAAAGTTATTAATTCAGCCTCTAAAATAGGTCTATATCGAGTTTTTTAGGGGCAAAAAGAGAATTTTTCAAAATAAATTATGGCCCGAGCCAAACGACATTTTATCCCAAACCAAATCTGGCAGCAAAAGATATCAGCTTCGGGAAAGTGCCGCGGACTATAAGGCACTTTTCAAGGTCAAAAACGATGATATAGCCCCTAAAATTACCTATTTCTGGAATGTTAAATTTGGATAATCAAGAAGTTAGCGTGGCCCAACCTCAAGAAAAATTTCTCAATTTGGAAGTATTTTCAGGGCAGTTCCGACATAGGACGAACTGAGAGGCACTAACAACGGTTTGCACTCGGACGCGGATTAGACCCACGCCGGTGAAACCGAAAGTTCGGGTGATAGGATTCATACTTTTCATTCGGTAGAGGTTAAAGATGTCTGACGAAACTAAGGGTGCTGACGATGCCGCTGTGGATAAGGGATTGGTCGCCATGTTTTTAAGAATGTCGACCGAGGAGCGATTACAGGCAAACGACAACGCTTTTCGAACGATTCTGGAGTTGAGAGATGCCTACAGGCAGCAAAAAGAGAACAAGCGCAAACCTAAGTGAAGTACTTGAGGGGCTGTTAGAGGCCGGCGTCGATTTTATTCTGGTCGGAGGTCTTGCAGCCGTAATCCAGGGCGCCCCGGTTACGACAATGGACGTGGACATAGTTCACAGCCGATCTCACGAAAATATAGCAAAACTCCTTGCCTTTCTTAAATCGATCAATTCAGTTCAACGTCGCTTGGACGACAAGTTGATAGAACCGAGGGAGCGCGACCTGTCGGGAAAGGGCCAGGTGCTTCTTACGACACGGCTCGGCCCGCTAGATGTATTGGCCGTTATTGAGGGAGGAAGATCCTATGAAGACCTCCTGGATCACGCCATAGAAATCGAGTTCAGGAGCCATACCCTCCGAGTGCTTGACCTGAAAACGTTAATCGAGCTCAAGAAAACTTCCAAAGATCTCAAAGACAAGCAGCGACTACCTGTGCTTAGAGAAACTCTGCGGCAACTGGAGGAGGAATATGGTCGCGAGAAGGACAAGGAAGATAACGACAACTAATACTGCCGATCAAGGGCACTCACCAGATTGCTACTCCGCCGGCGCTTCGTGGCTGAAATGGGGTCGGGCCACGTGAATTCCGGAATGAAGACAATCAGGTGCTTGGTAGGCTTTACATTGTTCTTTTTAGGCGTGGTTGTCTACGCTGACATGCCGAAAGGGGCGTACCTGGAAGGAAAAGATTCAACAGTGGGAGTGATTCTGGTACACGGGCAAGGGTTGGATCCTGATTCCAACGTAGTGGGGCCTCTACGCAAATCTATCAACAAGGAGCTTGGATTTCATACGCTATCCCTTCAGATGCCTGTTGTATCCGGAGCGAAATCACCGGATAAATTCTTGGAATACGTCTCGACGTTTCCCGAAGCCTACAAGACCATCCAGGCAGGGATTGACTTCCTCAAGAAGGAAAAAGGAGTCGAGCGCATCTATCTAATGGGCTACAGTATGGGCGGGAGGATGACCACTGGTTTTCTTGCACAGACCCCCGATAGCGGGATCATTGGCTATATCGGCGTCGGATTGTTGGGTGGAGGCCAAGAGCCACTGAATACCAATTTGAATCTCAAAAGCATAAAGCTGCCCGTGATTGATATCCACGCCGACAGTGGTCCTGACGCAAAGAGCGCCGCGTTCAGAAAGCCCTTCGTCTCCGACCGATATACACAAGTGATCATCTCTGGGGCTAAACATGACTATCGCGGCTATGACAACGAGGTTGCCACAGCAGTAATCGCTTGGCTGAAACAACAAGAATCGGCCAAATGAAGGCCGCGCCAAAAAGCTGCGTGCCGCGGGTCAACGCCGCATTAGGAGGGATCTATGATCAAGAGGTTTCTGATTGTTTTTGCGATTGCCCTATTTAGTCTGTCCTTGGCATCTGCTCAAAAGGAACAAATGACTCCAAAAGCTATCTCGGATAAAAAGGCCGAGGCTAGAGCAATGGTGGAAAAGGCCGCAGCCTTTGTGAGCGAACACGGGAAAGAAAAAGGAATTGCCGAAATGAACAAGCCGGGCGGCCTATTTGTGAAGGGGGAACTCTACGTGTTCGCATTCGACCTGAACGGCGTCATGGTCGCCCAGCCTAAAAATCCCAAAGCAATCGGCGAGAACCTCATCGACAAGCCAGATAACAAAGGAAAACTGTTTAGAAAAGAGATAATTGAAAAAGCAAAAACTGAAGGGAGTGGATGGGTTGATTACTTCTACCTGAATCCCCAAACAGGCAAGGAAGAAGATAAAACCACCTACCTCAAGAGGGTTGGGGACCTAGTGATTTGTTGCGGTGTTTACCGATGACAGCGTTTTCCTTTGACAGCAGGCACTATGGTCGGGCACGTCGCTCGTTTAGTCGGCGATACTTTGGAACGCGCCCGGCCAAACTAGTCCGTCAACCGGGCACCAAAATGCTGCGCATTTTGGTGCCCTCCGCTGCGCTTCGGCGCCGGTTACGTCCAACGTTCGGCATTGCGCTATGTGCACCGGAATACAAAATACTAACAAGAGAGAAGGCAATTCCATGATGAAACAAACCATTCGAATCCTCGCAGGCCTTTACGTCATTCTTCTTCTACAGTCTGGCTGTGCCACGGTTCGAATCAGTCCGGAGGCGAACGAGGCGTCTCCAGTCGTCAAGGAACTCATTAAAACTACCCAAAGCTGGGATGGGAAGTTGTTGCCCGCGTATCCGCAAGGTCGGCCCGAGATCACTATTCTGCGGATTAGCATCCCTGCGGGAGCCCGGCTCCATACTCACAATCATCCGGTGATAAATGCCGGCGTGCTGATAAGCGGGCAACTCATGGTCGTGACTACAGACGGGAAAACACTGCATCTCAAAGCAGGAGATCCTATCGTCGAGGTGGTGAAGACGGTACACTATGGCATTAATGAAGGAAAGGCTCCTGCGGAGATTATAGTCTTTTATGTCGGCGTTGTTGGTACGCCGATAACCGTTGTCGAGCCGCAATGAGAGGGTGTCGTTACAGCACCTGTAGAATGAACTCGTAACCGAGCGGCATCGTGAAAAAGATTTGCCGAACAAGCTGGGGATTAGAAGGCCATGATGGATAATCCGGTTCTCGAAATTTTTTCCGACTACATCTGACCCTGGTGTTATTTCATTACCGGGCGTAGTGAGCGATTGCAAAAGGAATTTGATCTGACTGTCCGCTGGACCGCCTTTCCCCTCCACCCGGAAATACCGGAAGAGGGCATGACCCTGGAACAACTTTTTGCCGGACGGCCCATAGACTGGAATGAGGTCAAGGCTCGTTTGAAAAAGGCGGCCCGGGACGCCGGCCTGCCCTTCGCTGAACGAGAGGATGACCTATAACAGCCGTCTGGCCCAGGAGTTGGGCAAATGGGCCGAAACCCGGGGAAGCGGAGAGGCTTATCACCGGGCGGTCTTTCGGGCTTATTTTGTCCAGGGGATAAACATCGGGAAGATAGAGGAACTGGCTGCCCTGGCCAAAGATTTGGGTCTTCCGGCCGACGAAGCCAGAGCAGTCCTGGAGCGAAGGGATTTCAAGGAGGCGGTGGACCGGGACTGGGCCCGCTCCCATCAACTGGGGATCCGGGCTGTTCCGACCTTTATCCTCGGCCCTCAAATCCTGGTCGGGGCCCAGCCCTATGAAAAATTGACGGCGCTTATGGCCGCCGCCGGGATAAAAAAACGTACAGGAGAAGGCCCGATGAATATCGCCGTAGTCGGGATCGGCGGGGTGGGAGGCTATTTCGGAGCTAAACTGGCCGGACGCTATAGCGGTGGAACGGAGGCCAAGGTCACCTTTATCGCCCGAGGAGCGCATTTAGAGGAAATCAGGAAAAGCGGTCTTCAACTGATTACCCCGGAAGGGACTTATGCGATCAGGCCGGATTGGGCGACCGACGACCCGGCCGGCAACGGCCCCTTCGATCTGGTTTTTTTCTGCGTCAAATCCTATGACCTGGAAGAGAGCGCCGGGTTGATGAAAAACCATCTCAGCCCGGGCGCTGTGATCATCAGCCTCTTAAACGGGGTGGACAACGCCGAACGGTTGCGCTTTTTTTTACCGGAGGTCCAGGTCCTCAACGGCTGCGTCTATCTCAGTACCCATATCATCCGTCCCGGCGTTGTCCGCCAGAGCGGCGGGCTGGCCCGGTTGTTTTTCGGTCCGGAGGGGGAAGCGCAGGACCGTTACCAAATAATCGAGAAAGTGCTAAGAGAAGCGGGTATCCAGGCCGAGTACCGGAAGGACATCGCCAGGGTGGTCTGGGAGAAATACCTATTCATCGAGCCCCTGGCCAGCGCCACCACCTATCTGGATAAAACCTTTGGCCAGCTCCTGGAAAGTAGTGAGGGCCGTCAACTCCTGGAGGGCCTGCTCGAAGAGGTGGAACTGGTAGCCCGGGAAAAAGGCATTCCCCTGCCCCGGGATATCCATCAAACCACCCTGGAGAAAATAGCCTCCTTCCCGGCCGATACCAAGTCCTCCATGCAGCTCGATTTCGAAAAAGGCAAGCACACGGAAATCGAAACCTTCACCGGCTATATCGTCCGTTTCGGCCGCAGTCAGGGTCTGTCCACCCCTCTCCATGAAAGGATCTACAAGGCCTTAGCCAGGACCCCTTCCTATTAAAAAAAGTTAGACCTGATTTGGATTAGATATCCGGAGTAAGAGGCACTTACATGAACATAGAGAAAAAATACTGCCAGGAGATTTTGCAGCCCTTTGATTACAAGGAAAAAACCGCCTTGGTCACGGGCAGCGCCCAGGGGTTGGGCCGGGAGATCGCCCTGGCCCTGGCCCGCCAGGGGGCTTCGCTCGTTCTGGCCGACATTATCCCCCCTGAAGAGACGGCTGGCGAGATAATCCGGGCCGGTTCCCAGGCCATCGCCGTGCAGACCGATATATCCGAGGAAACCGCGGTCATGGATTTGGTAAAGGAGGCGCTGACCCGCTACCGACAGTTGGATCTACTGGTTAATAATGCCGGTATTTCCCAGTTGGACTTCAACCCCACCGAAGACACGCCGATGGAGGAATGGGACCGGGTATTAGGGGTGAATTTGCGGGGGACTTTTTTGTGCTGCAAACACGTGGGCAAGCACATGATTGAAAAGGGCGGCGGCAACATCATCAACATCGCCTCCACCGCCGGCTTCAACGGGATTCCCCGGGCCTCCGCCTATTGCGCTTCCAAAGCGGGGGTTATTTCCTTGACCAAAAGCCTGGCCGTGGAGTGGGCCAGGTACAATATCAGGGTTAATGCCGTGGCCCCCCATTATTTAGAAACGGAATTGACCAGGGGGTTGAGAGATTCCGCCAAAGTCTATGAAAGCATTATCAGGCAGATACCCCTGCAGCGCTTTGCCAGACCGGAGGAAGTTGTCGGCAGTATTCTCTTTTTAGGTTCTCCGGCCTCCAGTTACATTACGGGATCGGTTTTAGCCGTGGACGGGGGGTTTTTGGCTTAGCCATCGCCCCCCTGCCCTTCTCGCACTTGTCCAAAACAGATTTTGCAGCCTAGACTTTTGTACTGTGCCATTCCCTCTCCACTCAGCCTTTGTGCTGGACTCAGGACCTCCAGGAGGCCAGTCCGGCCAGCAACCCCTTAACGCGGTTGTCGATGTCCAAGAGATCATGCTCGTCGGGGCGGCCTCGGATATCGCCCAGCCTGCCATAAATGTTCGGCTCTTCCTGTTTGTGGAATTCGCCTACAATGTGCCACTCGCCCATGATCCGGCAACCCAGGTGCCCGGTAAAGGCGCTGAACCATTTGGTCAGGGGGACGGCCTCGTCCTCGCCGATGTGTGTGCCGGAGAAGGTGCAGAAACTGACGGCGAATTTTCCTGGACGAAGAGGTGCGGACGGTTGGATGTCTTTGTGATACGACCGGAGCTTTTTCATGACAAAGTCCCGCATGGAGTTGGTAGGTCCCCAGGCGATTACGGGGGAGCCCAGGAATAGAAGGTCGTAGGCGTACAGATCGAGGTCCGTATCCTCTTTTATCTTGATCAAATCGCTTTCCACACCGTTTTCGACCAGTGTGTCGTGGATCCGTTTCGCCACTTTTTCGGTATTTCCGCCCAGTGAATCGTATAAGACCAGCGCTTTCATATCGTGCCTCCTTGAATCGGGATAATAACGGAACAACCGAGTGCTACTTATAGCTGCGGTTTACCTCAGACAGTCAGACTGGCTTCCCGCTCCTCCAGCAGCTCCCTGAGAACCGAGCGATGGCATCGGTTTTCATTTTCACAGTAGCAGCCGAGGGACATATTGGTCTGGTGCGAAAGGGCGGCCAACAGATCCAGGACCCGGCTTGCCTCCGGTTTTTTCATTTCCTCCAGGAACTTGCGCTTAAAAGCAGCCCAAGACCGGTCATCTCCTGCAATTCTTCCTTCTTTCAGCAGGTTCTCGCTGGGGGAGAGGTTCGGAAGCCAGACATCATAAAAGTCCCTTTTGGCAAATTCCGATTTTGGAACCCCGCGAGGAGGCCGGCGGACCGTACCCAGGCGAAGGCCTTCTCCTTTTTCCCGCGGTGAACCCAGTCTGACAATGCGAATGGCCAATGTTGACTCCTTTCATCCTTCTCATTTCCCGCCCTCTTATCCTTTGACAGCTTGATAAGACCTTTGCTTTTGCATAGAGAGAGTATAAAATACAAAAAATTTGGGGGTCAAGGGAGGAAAAATAAGGGCTAAGCGGGTTAAGAATGACCGGGCAGGCGTTTCCTGGGAAAAAATCAAAAGGGACATCTGAAAAATTTTTTTCAGCAGCGTGTGCTGGAGATTGTGCGGGCCATTCCACCCGGGTCCGTTCTGACCTATGGACAGGTGGCTGCCCTGGCCGATACACCGCGGGCCGCGCGGCAGGTAGGACGTATCCTCTACTTTTGCGGGCAAAGTGTGCCTTGGCAGAGGGTGATCAATTATTACGGCGGGCTTTCGACCTACAAAGTCGGCAGCGGGGAACTGCAACGGGTTTTATTGGAGGAAGAAGGCATTTCCTTCAGGGCGGACGGGACGATTGATCTGAACCGATATCAATGGCGGCCGGGCATAAGGATAATTAAAAAACTGAGGCTGCCGGAGGAGATCGCTTTCCAAATTAACCCGAAGTCGCCTAAAAATTGATCGATTAAAGTTTTTTTATCATTAAAATGGAATGGGGACGCTTTAAGGTTTTTAACTTTCGCAATAGGATCATGAGATACCCTGGGGCGTCGAACGCCAGCAACCTGAAAACCTAACAGCGTCACTATATATACCTACACTTGAGGATTCTACCAATCACAAACAGAAAACAGGATAACGAATTGTCAGATGAATTCACTGAACCAGATTGGGATAAACTGAATGCCCATTTTCGCCGAACATCTCCGATGGGCGAATCTGTCTGTAACCATCGAAGAGATTACAAAAGAAAACAAGTCGCTTATCCACGATCTTTCTAGATATGATCCAACCGTTGCCGTTCCCCTCCTGGCAAGTCTCTTAACACTCCCGAACTCCAGTCGCATTGTATTCGGCTTGAAATTCTCGTTGCTTTAGCCGTGGCGCACTGCCGCGGTCGGAAGAAGGCGAATATCGGCCAAGCCGTTCGCTGGTTCTTCCAGATCGGCAAATCGAAATGCGTGGCGGGTGAAGATCCGGCTGAAGATGTCTTTGTCTCCTTAGTGCAGGATAGGAACGGAGACTACCGGCTTCTCGAAGGTGTCTGGGAGGCCGCAGGCTTCTATACTCAGCGTGTTCTCGACGTAATTGCGACGATGCCCGACACCGGACAATTCGGGCAAATCAAGAAGAGCGTCCGCGCGCTGCTCGTAATCTCCGACATGGTCTGCGAGAAAGCCGGGCTGCACCGCTATCAGCTTGGCTCTGATGAACACTATTCGGCGTTATCACCGCGGATACTCCCGGGGCGCGACGCCCTAATATCTCGTGTGACGATCACCTTTGCTGAGCTCAATGAACGTGGCATCACACCCGACGATATTGAGCCATTCCTCTTGCATCCGCAGATGCGAGAGGATTTACCTGCACAGCAGATTGGCCTCAGCTATTTGGATCGCTGTCCGCTGATCGTGTATGGCGCGAAGCGTCTAACAGTCGCGCTCCCCTCAGCACTATCCGTTGCCGTGCGGGACTATGCGATCGCAAGCTATCATCAAAGGCGGATTGGCTGAAACTTTCGATGACGTGCTTGCTCAAAATTATTCGAAACTATTCTTCGACACGCCCTTGCTTGGCGGTCCAATACGAGCGCCGGTCCATTGGAAGAAGTCAGGTGCGCACCGATGGTCGAATTTCTACCTCAAGGTTGATGAGGGTTACTTCATCTCGTTCCACCTCTTTTTACCGTCGGTGCAGACGCATCCCGATGGTGGTTTTAAGGGCGTTTATCGACGATGAAGGCGCCCTGACCGAAGCGCTGCAAGCCTCGATCAATGAGGTTCTAAAGCATTTCGAAGGGCAGGACGATTTCAAAGAGGGGCTCGTCGTTCTCGTTGGCTGCGGCTGGGGTAAAGGCTATGTGACCCAAGTTATCGAGTCAGATCACCCGCATTGGCGTTTCGAAAGCATGTCCGCGGCTGACCTCGTGCGACTCAGTTGGCTTGGCGACATGAATCCCGGTTACTTCTGGCGCATTCAAGACGGGCTGGAGGCTGTCAGGAAGGCTGGGGTCCAGATCTTCAATCCCAATGGGATCTTGAACCTGATCGGATGGGTACGCAGTAACAACGGCCACTTCGTGCCACATTCACAGCTACCGCAAGGCGAGATTTCGCCAGAGCGGCCCTTGATGCTCAACCCGCCCCTCAACCTTCTGCGGGAAGTGCGCGCTGACGCCGATCGTGGTTACGACCGCCACTGCGCGGTTGATAACACCGGAACTTGGCACGAAGTCCAGCATGTCTCGCCGAACCCGTTCTTCAGCAGCGAAAGCGCGCGACGCGTCTATGCCTCCATGGACGACGTTCGACGGCGGGACGCTTACGTCCGTGTACGAAGGCGCGACTCAAACTTTGGATGTCCGTTGCCACGCCCAACATTTCCGAAAGAGAAGTCGAGTACCGGCTTTGGGAAATGGCGAATGAATGGCTGCATCGCATCGGCAATGCTCTTGATAAGCGCGGCGAGGCTGCGACCAAGATGCATACTCTCAAGGTCTATGTTGAGTTCCGTTCGCAGTACTGACTGAGATCGGTCTGTGGTTGAAGGCGCAACAAATAAATCGAGCGGACGTACTGACGGCGCCGCTGAGTTGGTGGTGTATGTGGCGGAGAGTGAAAAGATCGATACATTCATAGTCGGAGATAGGGCGCGTAGTTTTGGACTACCCACGATCGGTATCGCTACTTTCAGCCTGTGTACAAACGCGGTAAAAGGGGATATTGGTGCAGGAATTGCTTGGGATGGAGTAAAATGAAATGAGCTATAGACGCGTTATCATTACCGGCTTTGGCGGGCCGGAGGTACTCAAGCTGGTCGAGGAAGCCGCCTTGCCGGAACCCAAAGCCCGGCGAGGTGCGTATCAAAGTGTTGGTCACCAGCGCTGCTTTCACGGATGTGATGATCCGCAAAGGGAAGTATCCCGACGTGAAGGAGAAGCCGCTCTTCACCGCTACGATATGGTCGGTATCGTTGAAAAGTTGGGCGATGGCGCGACCCGGTTCAAAGCGGGGCACGCGAGTGGCGGATCTCACCGTCATCGGCGCTTACTCGGAGTACCTTTGTCTCCCGGAAAGCCGTTTGACACCTGTGCCCGATGGCCTCGACCCGGCGGAAGCGGTCAGCCTTGTTTTATCTTATGTGACTGCCTATCAGATGCTGCACAGGATTGCCAAAGTCAAGGGAGGCCAGCGCATCCTGGTCCACGGTGCGGGCGGGGCGGTCGGTACGGCTATGCTTCAACTGGGCAAATTGCTCGACCTGGAAATGTACGGAACGGCTTCCAAGTCCAAGCATGAATTGGTTGCCCGGCTGGGGGCAACGCCGATTGACTACCAAAGCGGGAACTGGGTTGAGCGCCTGCGCCATCTGACAGGCGACGGGGTTGACGCGGTCTTCGATCCGATAGGCGGGAATAGTTTCGGGCGATCATTCAGTCTTCTTCGGCGGGGTGGCCTGCTGGTCGCCTATGGTTTTTACAACGCCGTGATGGGCAAAGGCGGCAGCATCCCGCTTGACTTCATCCGGCTTAAACTGTGGAACATGATGCCCAACGGCCGCTCGGCGACCTTCTACTCGATCGGCGCCTTGCGGAAAAAACAGCCCGATTGGTATTCCGAGGATTTGACGAAGTTGTTCGCTTTGCTGGCTCAGGGCCAGATCAAACCAGTCATCGCCGCCCGTATGCCGCTGGCCGAGGCCCGGCGGGCACATGAACTCATCGAGCAGGCAGGGGTGCAGGGCAAGATCGTGCTCTTCGTAAGTGAGTGATGCCGATCAGAAAACCCTGACGCCTCACATGCATAAGACGGGACGTTCGTGCAGAGATTGCTTGAGGGCTTATAGGGAATGAGTAAATAGATAATTATGCCAAGATCAGGTGACGAATTGGCGTGTCTGTCAATTGCCAAGAACCAAACGGAGGGCGGAAATGAGCAAGCTGATCCATACGAAAAAGATCTATCTTATTATTGCAATCATCCTGGTGATCGCGCTCTTGTTGCTCTATAAAAAACAAGCTAAGCAGGTAAAAGTTTCAGCCTTTGGCCAGTATCAGGGTTATTCCGAGGCGATTTTTGATGGCACCCGGCGCACTTCCGATTTCTTAACGTTAGCAGACGGAACGCGGCTGGCCTATGATCTGATCCTTCCGACGAAAAATGGGGTTCCTGCCGACAAGCCCTTACCGGTCCTTTTCAAATATACCCCTTATGGACGGGCCTGGACCATTTACGATAAGAACGGGAAGAACAATCTTGCCGAACTGGTAACCTTACCCTGGTATTACAAGCCTATGGTCCGGATTCGATCCTGGTTCAAAGGCAATGTGATGGATGCCCTGTCCAGAGCGGAATGGCTGAAGGAGATGGTGCACTCCGGCTACGCCGTGATCGTGGTGGATCGGCCGGGAACCGGGGCCTCCTTTGGAAAGATGTCTATGGACCCCGAGGCAGGAGCCAAAGAAACCGACGAGATCCTCAATTGGATAGCAACCCGGAGGTGGTGCGACGGCCACATCGGGATGTTTGGCGACTCCATCCAGGCCCAAATCCAGTTCCAGGCTGCCGGCACCGGCAACCCGCACCTGAAAGCCATCTTGCCCGCTACCACCTGGATGGACAACTACAGCGCGGTCGTCTTCCCCGGTGGTGTCCTGAATAAAGCCATGACCCATTTCTATGTCCGGGTCAATAAGGCTTTTGACTCTCTGGCAACACCCGTTGACCAGGACAAGGATGGGATCTTACTGGCCCAGGCGCGCGCAGAGCGCCACCGCCTGGCGGCGCTCGCGGAATCGGTAAAAGGTGTCTCGCAAGCGCCATACCGTGACTTCCTCACACCAAAGGGCAAAAACCCCTGGATAGATTATAACGCCCTTTATCCCCTTTTGGATCGGATCAACCGGTCAGGCGTACCGGTTTACTTGATTAACGGTTGGTATGACATCTACGCGCGCGATAATTTCATGATCTATGCCAACCTGACTGGTCCCAAGCGCCTGCTCGTCCGCCCGACGGATCATGACGGTATCGAGGCTCCCGGATCGGATATCGACTATGCGGCGGAAGCCCATCGCTGGTTCGACTACTGGCTCAAGGGGATCGACAACGGCATTATGAAGGAACCGCCCATCCACTATTACCTCCAAGGCGTGGGCAAAAAAGAGGCCTATAAGATCACCGATGTCTGGCCCCTGAAAAACCAGAAAATTACCCGCTATTACTTCGGAGCAGGCACAACCGGTGGAACCGCCTCCCTCAATAATGGCACGCTGGCTCCTTCCTCACCCACCACCTCCAACGGATCCGATACCTATACAGTCGACTATACCACCACCACCGGCACTAAGCCGCACTGGACGGCCCTCGCTTCAGCCCACGAATACCCCAATATGCGTTCCAATGACGCCAAAGCCTTGACCTATACCACTCCGCTGTTGGAGGCAGCCGCACAGGTCATCGGACATCCGGTCGCGCATGTCTGGTTAACCGGTAAGGCCCCGGATCTGGACCTATTCGCCTACCTGGAGGAGGTGGATGGCAAGGGAAACTCGACCTACGTCACCCAAGGCAACCTCAGGGCTTCCCATCGAGTCCTCAGCCGGGCCCCGTTTGATAACCTGGGCTTGCCCTGGCACAATCATTTCCAAAGCGAGGTCAAGTTGATCCCGACTGGAGAGCCAGTGGAACTGGTCTTTGATCTGCTGCCCACCGCCTACCAGTTTGCCAAGGGCAAAAGCATCCGTATTACCATCGCCTTCGCCGATGCCAACAACTTCGACACTCCGGTTATCGATCCGGCGCCAAAAGTGCAATTGTTGAGGGATAAAAATCACCCATCATTTGTCGAACTCCCGGTTGTTCAGGGGCTACGGTGAGTTACGGTGATTTAATGAAACGGCTGGACATTTTCGAATAGTATTACAGGCTCTAAACCTCAACGACCATAATAGACCATGATTCCCTGGGAATTACTCGACAGCGCCCCGGTACCTGGAACCGCTCAGGAACTGGAGTTGTATAAGCGGGGTCAGGAGTTTTCGATCCGAATGGGTGGCCGCGAAATCATGGGCAGCCGGGCCCATGGCTCAGAAGAGGCCCTGGCCGAACGGGCCTGTGCCCGGATCGCCGGCCGGCCTCGGCCCTGTATCCTGGTTGGGGGCCTGGGCCTGGGCTACACCGTTGCCGCGGCCCTGAGGCGGCTCGGGCCCGGGGGCCGGGTGATCGTAGCCGAACTGGTGCCGGCCGTGGTCCGATGGAACCGGGGCCCCCTGGCCCATCTGGCCGGTTATCCCCTTCAGGATCGGCGGGTCACCATCCTGGAAGGCGACGTCGTCCGAATCCTGCAGGCCCAACCCCGGGCCTTTGATGCCATCCTGCTGGACGTGGATAACGGTCCCGAGGACCTGATCCGGAAAGGCAACGACCGGCTCTACGATCGGTCTGGCCTGGAGGCCATCCGGGCGGCCCTGCGGCCGGGAGGGGTGCTGGGAGTCTGGTCAGCCGGCCCCGATCGGGCCTTCGTCCAGCGTCTGGAGCGCGGGGGTTTCCGGGTCGAGGAGGTCCGGGTCCGGGGTCCCCGGGGCGGACGGCGGCACACCATCTGGCTGGCTGCGATCCCGGATCGGCCCCGGATATCGCCGCCTCCTACCCGCCGCAGCCTGAAATAAACAGCCCAATTAAGCGCGATGTTCGTGCAGAGATTGTTTGAGGGCTTATAAGAATAGGTTAAGCCGGCGTCATGCCAAAGTTAGCAAGGTAAAATACTTCCTTGGTGTCCATGCGTTTTTCGAGGGCGAGCGGGTTAAGTCGTTTCAGGGGTTTGAGCGGCAAGCCATGTTACGGCTCGAACGGCTCCACGCGGCGGACCGTCTCATGGCTCTGAACACTCCCGGAAACCGGCTTGAAGCCCTTAAGGGTGATCGCAAAGGCCGGCACAGCATCCGCATCAATGACCAGTGGCGGATTTGTTTTGAATGGCCGGATAACTCCCCGGGGCCGCTTAATGTGGAAATTGTGGACTATCATTAGGAGGATAAACTATGGCAAGGATTATCATTCATCCAGGGGAACACCTGGCCGATGAATTAAAGGCGCTTGGCATGAGTGCCAACGAGCTGGCAAAAGAACTGGGCGTACCGACAAACCGGCTTACTCAGATCATACGGGGCAAACGCGGAATTACCGGCGACACAGCCCTGCGTCTTGGCCGGTGGTTCGGCACGGGGCCGGATATTTGGGTAAATCTGCAAAAAAATTATGAGTTGCGGCTGGCAGCGATTGAAATAGGCGACGCGCTGAAAAAAATTCCTCAGCATTACGGCAAAGTGAAGACAAACGGCGCGCTACGCCCGTGATATCAAACGACGGGATAGGGTCGCAAGCCACCGAAAAGTTATTCCGAAGGCCATGGGACGGGTGTGTGGCCTAGTATCCCGGGGTGACGGGTGGACGTGTCTATCGAGATCCCGCAAACAAAATCACGGGATAGACACGAAGGCGTTATTGGAAAACGAGCTATAACCACATGCACCTGCTGCACGCACGTCCATTTTTCACAGAAAGCGCTGATCGAGAAAGCGAGGCGGAATGACTAAGAAGAACCTGACCTTGGTGATGGAATGGCTTCGGCCGGCCGGCATAGGGCTGGCTATTTTTTTCGCCTATTATTTGGGCAAAGATGCGATAGCGCGATTTCACATTATGGGGCCGTTCGTGGTGATGCTCATGTCCGGCACAGTGGCTTTTGAATCGCTGTTCTTGGGCGAAGCGGCCTCCGAAAAAATTGGCTATAAGCCTGATCGCGCCTATCAAATTCAATCGGGGCTGGCCAATGCGGCCACAGCCATCACGGCCTTGCTTGTTTATCTGCTGGATTGGGGGCGCTATGCGGATGCCGCCATAGTCACCGCGATGTTGCTGTTCTTTACTTTCTCGGCCGCAAATCATGCCGCCACAGCCATCATCGAACGGAACTTCAAGCCCGTCAATTTATTGCGTCCGCTGATGGCCTTGTTATTGATTGGCTTCCTGCTCCCCCACATGATCCAAGCGCTGAATCAATAAAGCTGCTGCGCGATAGAATAGGATTCGACCCATGTTACATATTTATGTAGATGCCGATGCCTGTCCGGTGAAAGAGGAAGTTTACCGGGTAGCCGAGCGCCATGGGCTTCGGGTCATCCTGGTGGCCAATTCCTGGATGCGCATCCCGGCGGAGGACTGGATTGAACTGGTCATAGTCGATGATCAGTTTGACGCGGCGGATGACTACATAGTCGATCACCTTGAAACCGATGACATCGTAATCTCCGGGGATATTCACCTGGCCGCCCGGTGCCTGGCCTCTGGGGCCTATGTGCTTCGCCCGACAGGCCGACCCTTTACCGAAACGAACATCGGCGACGCCCTGGCCACCAGGGACCTCCTTTCCCGGCTTCGGGATGCCGGGAGCCTGGCCGGCGGACCTCCGCCCTTCAAAAAGAAAGACCGTTCCCTTTTCCTGCAGCAACTCGATGAGATCATTCAGTCGATCCGCCGGAAAAGGGTCTCTCCCTCCTGATTGATTCAATTCGTTAGTGGAGCAGTAGCCGTTGAAGCCGTTCGTGCAGAGACTGCTTGAGGGCAGACTCCCGAACTAATCCGCTGGGAACACCCGGTCACTGAAACTGTTGCGGAAGAGACCCTGCGGATCGCAGGTCCGCCGCAGCCGGTTGAAGGCGTCGTAAGCCGGATAAAGCGCCCGCAGCTCCGTCTGGGTCCTCGAGAAGGTCTTGCCCCAATGGGGGCGTCCCTCATAGTCGCGCATCAGGGCCTCGAATTCGGCGAAATACCCTTTCGCCCATTTGGGGCTGCCCACGTAGGCCCCAATATAGCAACTATCGCGACCGCTGGCCGGACTCATGGGGATGTCGTCTGAGGCGACAAAACGCACCTCCAAGGGAAAATTCACCCGGTAATCCGCTTTGAGCACCATCTGTCTGGTCTCGTCAATGGCCTTGGCCGCCTTCTCGATCGGTATGGCATACTCCGCCTCCTGGTGGATAGGAATCGAGCTGCTGACCTTGATCACCCGGTCGCTGCGATCCACCCGCCGGCGGGGATGAAAATGAATAGTCTGAACCGAATTATGTAAAAAAGGAATGGTTTGGGGGAAGAGGCGGCCCAGCCCCATGAGTCCGGTAAACAGGAAGCCGGAGATTCCGGTCCGGTCCATAAATCCCGGGAAGCCGAAGCCGCCCCGAGGTTTATCCGTCTTGTTGAAGAAGTACACCTGGACCTTGTCGGTGTAGGCCAACCAATGAAACTTGCAGTAGTCGTTGTCCCTAAGGTACCCTTCCAGATCGGCCAGGGCGGTGTCGAAATCCACAAGCTCCAGCCGCTCCTCCAGATCAAAGGCCTCGACGCAGTTAAAGGTGATCTCGGTGACCACCCCCAGGCAGCCGAGATTGACCCGGGCCGCTGAAAAAAGTTCCGGCTCGTGTTGGGCATCGAGTTCATGGACCTGCCCGAGACCGTCGAGCATCCGGATCTTTTCGATGGCGGTTGATAGTATCCGGGTCCTGGCCCCGGTGCCGTGGGTGCCGGTCCCGATATACCCGCCGGCGGTCTGCAGGATAATGGAGCCGAAATTATCAAAGGCCAGTCCGTGCCGGGCCAGAACTTCATTGACGTCTTTTAGACGGGCGCCGGCCTGGAGCCGGATCAGGCGCCGATCCCGGTCCACCTCCAGCACCTCGGCCATCCGGTCGAAGCGGACGGCGATCTCCGGCGAATCGTTAATGTCCGACCATGACAAAGCCGAGCCCAGGGCCTTGATGTGTTTGCCGTCTTCAGCAGCCCGCCGAATCAGCCCGGCGATCTCCCCTTCGGACCTCGGATAATGGATCTCTTTAGGTTCCCAGGTCCGGCTGCCGTCCCAATTTCGGATAATTTTTGAACTCATGGCGATCTCCTTAACCCCTCCTAAAAATAAAAAACTCTATCCCTTTGAAATAGGAAACAGGGCTTTTCCTTTCTGCCAATCTTCCTCCGGTTTAGGTTAAACGGAAAAGTAAAAAGAGCTTTGCCTAGTTAGCCTTCCAAATAACATGGTGGTCGAGTGTTGTCAATAATTCAGCCATCCTGACTCGTTGATACTGCTATTCCCTCTGCTTGGCCCGGCGGACAATCGCTTCGGCCAGGATCTGGGCGGAATCAAAGACCATCACGGGCACGTCGATGGCTTCCGCTATGATGGAAAGCTCCGTGCAGGCGATTACCAGCGCCTCGGCCCCCTTTCGGGTCAGCTCCTGGGCCGCCTCTTTCAGGACGGAGCTTTCCTTTACCCCGTACCGGCCGGTCTTGATAATTTTAATGGATTGCATGATCCGATCCTGGATTTCCGCTGAGGGAAACATTACCTCCACCCCCCGCCGCTTGAAGGGCCGGAGATAGATCTCAGTCAGGATGACCGCCCTGGAGGTCAGCAGACCGACGCGTTTCAGGAGGGAGTTTTTCTTGAGGACCCTTTCCACGGTCAGGTCAACCATATTAAGGACGGGAATGCCGGCGGCTGATCGGATTTCTTCATAGTAGCAATGAGCCGTATTGCAGGGCATGGCCAGGAAGTCGGCCCCGTAGGCCGCCAGGCTGCGGGCCATTTCCTGCAGGCAGGGGACCGGGCTCTCGCCGCTTCCCTCGATGATGGCTTTGATCCGGGAGGGGATTTTGGGGTTGTTGTCCACGATCAACCGGATGTGGTCCTCATCGTCCCGGGCCGGGGTGGCCCGGATCACCCGTTCCATGAGGTCCACGGTGGCTTCCGGCCCCATCCCGCCGATTATCCCGACGATTTTATCACCCATATGTGTTAACCCAAAATCCGAAATCCGAAACCAAAATCCGAAACAAACACGAAGGTCCAAAATCCAAATGATCAAAATAAAAACGTTTTGGGATTTTGAAATTTGGTCATTTGAATTTGTTTCGGATTTCGATATTCGGATTTCGAGTTTAACCTATACTTCAAATAGGTCCGGATGTATTTCCCAGCACGGCTTCCTGATACACATACAGGGCCGGCGAGCCGCCGGTATGGACAAAAAGAATCCGGCTATCCCTGGGGAAAAATCCCTTCCGGACCAGGTCAATCAGCCCGGCCATGGCCTTGCCGGTATAGACCGGGTCGAGCAGGATCCCTTCGGTCCGGGCCAGGAGTTTGACGGCCTCGGCCATGCCCGGTGTTGGGAGGGAATAGCCGGGTCCCACGTAATCGTCAAAACAAGTCACCGCTTCCCGGGGGATATCGAAATTGAGACCGACATGTCTGGATGTTTCCCTGACCAGCCCATAAACCAATTCCTCTTGAGAAACTTTGGATCGGCTGACATTGATCCCGATCACGGGGATATTCATATTGCAGCCATAGAGTCCGGTGACCAGCCCGGCATGGGTGCCGGCGCTGCCGCTGGCGCAAACGATATATTGGATATCCAGACCCTCTTCAAAGATCTGGGCCTCGATCTCCTGGGCGCAGGCCACATAACCGGTAGCCCCCAGGGGATTGGACCCGCCACCGGGAATGATATAGGCCCGTCGGCCTTCGGCGGCCAGGTCACCGGAAACCTCCTGCATGGCTTTCATCATGTTTGATCCGGCTGGAACGACGGTAACTTTTTCCACACCGAGTAATCGATACAGGAAATTATTGCCGCTGGCTTCCGGATCATAGCTACCGGGTACCCTTTCTTCCAAGACGAGCCGGCATTTTAACCCTTCCTTGACGGCCGCGGCCAAGGTAAGCCGGCAGTGGTTGGACTGGATCGCCCCGCAAGTGATAAGGGTATCTGCCCCCTGGGCCAGGGCTTCGGCCACCAGGAACTCCAGCTTCCGGGTCTTGTTTCCTCCGGCAGCCAGTCCCAGGAGGTCGTCCCGTTTGATGTAAATTTGAGGACCCCCCAAAGCAGCGGAAAATTGCGGGAGCCTTTCAATAGGCGTCGGCCCTGCAGTGTAGCGCCTCCTTGGAAAACGGGCTAAATTCATCTCAACCTCCTTTCTTATATCGCGAGTTGTTATCCAGCTTAGAGCATCCGTTATCTGTCATCTGTCATCCGTCATCGTTTTTCCATCCGGCATCTGGCATCCGATATCCAGTATCAAGTATCCGCTTTTAGGTCTCCTCATACCCGAAGCGCCGGATCTGCCTCGAGTCCCGGCTCCAGTTCTTCTCCACCCGGACCCACAATTCCAAAAAGACCTTCATCCCCAATAATCGTTCCATGTCCTGCCGGGCTTGCTGGGCGATGGTCTTTAACATCCCCCCCCCCTTGCCGATCAGAATCCCCTTCTGGGAATCCCGCTCCACATGGATGGTGGCCTGGATATGAATCAAGGGTTTATCCTGCCGCTCTTTGAATGATTCCACAGTAACGGCCACGGCATAGGGGACTTCCCGGGAAGTCAGCCGAAAAATTTTCTCGCGGACGATCTCCCCCACCAGGAATCGTTCAGACAGATCGGTCACCATCTCCTCCGGGAAATAGGGGGGACCCTCAGGCAAGACCTCGAAAATTTTCTGCTCCAAAATAGCCAGCCCTTCATTCTTCAAGGCCGACAGGGGAATAATTTCCTGAAATGAAAACATGTTGGCCATCCGGTCTATCAGGGGCAAGAGCTCCTTTTTATCTATCAGGTCAATCTTATTGATGATCAGAAAAACCGGGGGCTTTAGTCGGATCAGTTTTTGGGCCAGACCCTCGGGGATGGGCGCCTGCCCCATGAAGGGTTCAATCAACAGCAGGACCAGATTGACATCACTGAGGGTTTTCAAAGCCGCCTGGACCAGGGCCTGGTTTAATAATCCCTTGGGCTCCAGGATGCCGGGGGTATCCAGAAAAACAAACTGCCCGCCCGGCACATGTTTGACCCCCACGATCCGGTTGCGTGTGGTCTGGGGCCGCGACGAGACAATGGACAGCTTCTGCCCCAATAGGGCGTTCAGCAAAGTTGATTTTCCCACATTGGGCGCCCCGATCAGGGCGATAAAACCGGATTTATAGGCCATAGTCACCATTTTATCCTTAAAGACCTTCGGAGATAGGAGTAAATACATGAAAAAAACTCCCCTCTCCATATATGAATATTACACCCTGTAATCGCCAAATTCGGTCGCTATTATTTTTGAGAACTTGTAGGTGCTATACGTAACATATCCAGTTTTTTCTCTTATTATTAGTTAGTTACGCTTTATTTCCGTCTACCCCTTAAAGAAAAGGATCTATTGAGATGCCCTGGTGGGACCGTCGCAAGTGGCCGGGTCCCTTTTCGAAAATAACAGTGGACTTTGGGCAACCGGTTCAAATTACCGAGGCCAACTTTAGAGCGGCCTATGATTTGATCTCAAAATAGAATTGCATTTTACGGACCTCGCCCAGACAGGTGACGAAGGTCCTATCTTATTTGGCTTTCTTACCCCTGGGATTTTTTCTCGCGTTGTTTTTCGGCCAGCCGCAAATCCCGCCGGGCCTGGGCTTCACGATGGCGTCGCCTCTCTTCCTCGGTTTCCAGGATCAAAGGCGGAACTTCGGTGGGATGGCCCTGATTCAGAGCCACAAAGGTCAGGTAGGCCGAGGCGGTATGGCGAACCTCGCCGGTGAGGAAGTTTTCGGCCTCCACCCTGACCCCCACCTCCAGGGAGGTCCGGCCGACCATGTTCAGGCTGGCTTTGACGGTCAGCAGATCGCCGATAAAAACCGGGCTGTGGAAATCAAGCCGTTCAATGGAGGCGGTCACTACGTTGCGGCTGGCATGCCGGGCGGCTACGATGCCGGCGGCGGTATCAATGTATTTCATGACCACCCCGCCGTGGACGTTTCCCGAAAGATTGGCATCCTGCTGGGTCATCTGGTAAACCAGGGTGACGCTGCTGTCCTGGGCCTTTTTTCCTTCCATCATTATGATCCTTCCAAAAGCCGGTTAAGGGCAGGCCGGTTTATTTGAAGCCAGTGATCAAGTTCGGTCTGCAGTTTTTTCAAGGGGATTTTTTTCTCTCGGCTGATTTTTTTAAGATCATCGTATTCAATCGAAAAACTGGTCCCGTTTTTGGATGGGGTTTCGGGTCGCCTAACATATTTGACGACCACCTTGCCCCAGGGAGTGGTCACCTGTTTTAGCATTCTTTTAAGGGAATAGCGGCTGATTTCATGGATTCGGACCCCCAGGGTGCTGGTCTCGGTGAAAAGAATGTCCCGGAGCGCCACCTGATCCCCAGGCTTGGCCAATACCTGGAGCAAGGTCCCCGGCCGATTTTTCTTCATCTGGCAGGGGATCAGGGTTACATCCAGGGCCCCGGCCTCAAAGAGTCTCTCCATGGCCAGGTCGTACCATTGAGGGTTCATGTCATCGATGTTGGTTTCCAGGACCATCAGCCTCTCCTGGTTAAGGAGCGACGGTTTCTCTCCCAGCCAGAGCCTCAGGCAATTGGGACGATCGTCCAAGGGCTGCTGGCCAAGGCCGTAGCCGACCCGGGTCAGCGTTGCTGCCGGCGGGGGGCCAAAGGAAGCGGCGAAGGTTTTTAAAATAGCGGCCCCGGTGGGCGTGACCAGTTCTTTTTCAAGACCCGAGGGTATCAGGGGAACATTTTTCAGCAGGGCCAGTGTGGCCGGGGCCGGAAGCGGCAAGAGGCCGTGCTGGCTTTTGACCCAGCCCTGGTTGACCGGGACCGGTGAGGCCGTTACCTCCTGAACCTGAAAATAATGGAATCCGAGAGCCGCTCCGACAATATCCACGATGGTATCCATGGCCCCGATTTCATGAAAATGGACCTCCTCCATTTTTTTCCCATGGATCCTGGCCTCGGCCGCCGCCAGGTCCTGCAAGGCGGTCAGGCTGTCGGCCTTGATTTTTGTCTCCAGGCCGCTTTGCTCTATCAGGTGCTTGATCTCGCGATAGGTCCGGTGCCGGTGGCTGTGGCGCCTTTCTTTGACCTGAAGGGCGACTCCGGAAAGCCCGCCCCGTTCCTCCTGCCTGACGGATAATACCAAGTCGGGCAGGCTCATTTTTTTTAAGGTTTCCCGGAGAAGTTTCTGGGGAAGGCCGAGGTCCAAGAAGGCCCCCAGGACCATGTCCCCGCTGATACCGGAAAAGCAATCGAGGTAAGCTATTTTCATCCTGGCCTCTCAGTAAGATGGTTGCCGGCCGTTTTCCGATCCCCCTGCCCTGGGTCAGCCGGCCTTTTTCTTTAGAGACAGCTTGCCCAGCGGCAGTTTTCGGACCAGGCCTTTTCGCCTGACCAGGGCCCGTTTGATGACTTCATCGATATCCTTAACCAGGACAAATTGAAGCCGCCGGCGGATATGAGGGGGAATTTCCATCAAGTCTTTTTTATTTTGTTCAGGCAGAAGAACGGTCTTAATCTTGGCCCGGAGGGCGGCCAGGACCTTTTCCTTCAACCCGCCTATCGGAAGGACCTTGCCCCGGAGGGTGATTTCCCCGGTCATGGCCACATCCCGGTTCACGGGAATTCTGGTCAGGGCCGAAATCAGAGAGGTCACCAGGGTGACCCCGGCGGAAGGTCCGTCTTTGGGGATGGCCCCGGCCGGGATATGAATGTGGATATCCAGGGTCTCATAAAAATTATCCCGGAGATGAAGGCTTTCGGCCCGGGAGCGGGCATAACTTAAGGCGGCCTGAGCCGACTCTTTCATGACCTCCCCCAACTGGCCGGTCAGGGTAAAATTTCCCTTGCCTTTCATGAGCATGGTTTCTATGGTCAGCACTTCTCCCCCGGTCTGGGTCCAGGCCAGCCCGGTGGCCACCCCCACTTCATGCGCGGACCGTATTTCATTGGGCAGGAAGTTGGGGGCCCCTAAAAAACGGTGCAGGTTGATCCGTGAAACGGTAAAAGGCCCTTTTTCTCCTTCGGCCACTTTGCGGGCCACCTTGCGGCAGAGTTTGCCCAGTTCTTTTTCCAGATTTCGCAAGCCGGCCTCTTCGGTGTATTCGTTGATGACCTTGACGATGGTTTGCGGGCCGATTTTAAAGAGATCCGGAGTCAGGCCGTGTTCTCGAAGCCCTTTGGGCAAAAGATAATTTTGGGCGATTTTCAGCTTTTCTTCCTCGGTATAACCCGGGATTTCAATGACCTCCATACGGTCGCGGAGGGCCGAGGGGATCGGGTCGGTTGTATTGGCCGTGGTGATAAACATGACCGGCGACAAATCATAAGGGAGGTTGAGGTAATGGTCGCTGAAGCCGAAGTTCTGTTCCGGGTCCAGGACCTCCAGCAAGGCGGCCGCCGGATTTCCCCTGAAATCGGAGCCGATCTTATCGATCTCATCCAGCATAAAAACCGGGTTGTTGGTGCCCACCTGCTTCAAGCCCTGGAGGATCCGGCCCGGCAGGGCCCCGATGTAGGTGCGGCGATGCCCCCTTATTTCAGCCTCGTCCCGAATCCCTCCCAGGGAAATCCGGATAAATTTTCGACCCATAGCCCGGGCAATGGAACGTCCCAGGGAGGTCTTGCCTACCCCTGGAGGCCCCACCAGGCAGAGGATCGGCCCTTTCATCTTGGGGTTCAATTTCCGGACGCTCAGGAATTCCAGGATCCTTTCCTTAACGGGTTTTAAGTCATAATGGTCCTGATCCAGGATTTTCTGAGCGGTTTTAACCTTGATTTTGTCCCGGGTCCTTTTATTCCAGGGCAGGGAAACGATCCAGTCCAGATAGGTTCTGATGATGGAGGTTTCGGCCGAATCGGGATGCATCTGCTCCAACCGGGAAACCTGTTTAAGGGCTTCCTCCTCGGCTTCGGGAGGCATCTTGAGTTGGGTTATCTTGGTTTTATATTCCTTAAGTTCGGTATTCCGGTCATCGAATTCACCCAATTCCCGCCGGATAGCCCGCAATTGCTCCCGAAGAAAATATTCCCGCTGCCCCCGGTTCATTTCCTCCTTGGCCTCCGAATGGATGCGGGCCTGGACCGTTGAGACCTGCACCTCTTTGATCAGGTAGTCGTTGATTTTTTCAAGCCGCAGCAAAGGATCAAAGATTTCCAGAATCGCCTGAGCCTCCTCGACCTTGAGGCGCAAATTGCTGGCCACCAGATCGGCCAGGGGTCCGGGTTCCTCCAAACCCTGTAAAATGGCCACAACATCCTGGGAAAGCATGCCCTTGAGCGAGAGGATTTTTTCACTTTGTTCCCGCACCGTCCGCATTAAGGCTTCCATTTCAATCTGGTCCCGGGAGGGGGGCGGCTCAACGATCATCTCGAGGTCAACCTGCCTGATGGGACGCAGGATCGGAAAGGCCTTGATCCTGGCCCGGCCCACACCCTGGACCAGGATTTTCAGGCTCAAGTCGGGCAATTTCAACATCCGCAGGATCATGGCCACCGTCCCGATGGAATAAAGATCATCCGGCCCGGGATCCTCGATCAGGGGATCCTTCTGGGCGGTCAGAAGGACCAGGCGGTCTTCGGCAACCGCCTTCTCTACGGCCAGCGTGGATCCCTCCCGATTTACTAATAAGGGCAAGATCATATTGGGAAAAATGACAATATCCCTGACCGGAATGAGGGGCAGGGTAGAGGGAATGGTGAGTTCCCGAAAGGGTTCTCCCAATATCCGTTCTGTTTCAAATTCAAAGTCCTGATTGGCCATGGGCATTATTCCTTAAAGCGCGCTATTGATAGTAAAACCAATTGGTTAACAGGGAGGTAATCCTAACCAGAAGTTGAGCGGGGACTTACCCTTTCCCCTGGGGTTTTTCAGGGGAAAACTCGGTCTTGAGGTCTACTTTAAAAGGTTCCCGGGGATACGTCAAGGGATTTAGGAGGATTCATCTGAAAGGGTTTGAACAGGATCTGATTTTACTTGACATTTGTCCTTATTTCCATAATTGTAACAGAGTGAATTTATTATTATAAGGATCAGATTAAGGGTATAGGGTTAATTTAGGTTCAAATACTTAAGAGGAGGCCAAGTATGAAATTCGGCAAAGGGATGGTTTGGGTCGGTTGTTTCTTTTTTTTAATGGCCATGATGGGCAGCCCCGGACTGGGATCGGCTGCCGACACCATCAAGGTGGGGATCATTCTCCCCTTAACCGGTGAGAAGGCCAAATTCGGAGAAATTGAGAAGAACTCCTTCAAGATGGCCCTGGATGAGATTAATAAGACCGCTATAAAAGGAAAGAAGATTGAACTCTTGATTGAAGACGATACCGGTAAACCGGATATCGCCCGGGCAGCGGTTGAAAAGCTCGTCTCCAAGGACAATGTCGTTATGCTTGGGGGGGGCTATGGAAGCTCGGAAACCTACTCTATTGCCGGAGTAGCCCAGCAGAAGAAGATCCCCTTCCTGATCAATACCGGGTCGGCCGATGACATTACCGAGAAGGGCTGGAATTTTGTCTTCCGGCTCAATCCGGCAGTCAGTGATTATGCCAACGCGGCCGAATCCTTTTATAAGGAAATAGCCAAACCCAAGACGGCCGTCATTCTTTTTGAAAACACCCTCTTCGGCACCAGCGGTTCCAAAGACGCTGAAAAGGGATTAAAAGAAATGGGGATCCAGATCCTTCTTAAAGAGGGTTATGAACACGGGGCCGTGGATTTCAAACCCCTCCTGATTAAAGTCAAGAACGGTAATCCGGATCTGGTCTATATGATCTCTTATGTAATGGATGCCGCCTTAATCATGCGGCAGGCCATGGAGCTGGATATCAATCCCAAGATGTTCGTCGGCGGAGGGGCCGGCTTCACCCTGCCTGATTTCTATCAAAATACCGGTAAAGCCGCTGAGGGGGTTTTCTCGGCCGATCTCTGGGTACCGACCCTTCCTTATCCCGGGGCCAAAGAGTATTATAACAATTATAAAAAATTATATGGCAAGGATACTGAATATCACGGGGCGGAGGCCTATGCCGCCTTGTACGTCATTGCCGATGTCTTGAAACGTGCTAAATCTTTATCTCCGGATGACATCCGCCAAGCCCTGGCCACCACCGACCTGATGACCGTTTTCGGACCGGTCAAGTTTGTTTCCTACGGTAAAAAAACCAACCAAAATAAACTTCCAACGTATCTGGTACAATGGATCAACGGGAAGCTGGAGTGCGTCTGGCCCAAGCAATATGCCACCGCTCCCTATATTTTTCCCCATAAACCCTGGAAAACTCGGTAAGCATCACATTAGAAACGAAGGGGCAGAATTTCTTCTGCCCCTTCTTCATCAATCCGAACTCCTTGAAGGAAAGCCGCTATGGATGTTTTTACCCAAACCTTGGTTGCTGGCATTCTTATTGGAGGGCTTTACGCCCTGATTGGGATCGGTATGACTCTGATCATGGGCGTCATGGGGATCATCAACCTGGCCCATGGGCAGATCATGATGATGGCCATGTACATCACCTTTGTCTGTTTCAAGTATTTCAGCATGGACCCCTATATTTCCCTCCTGGTAACCATGCCGGCCCTGTTTTTATTGGGCCTTTTTATCGGCAAATACCTCCTCGATCCTTTAATCGGGAGGGAATCCATTTTACCCGAAAACCAGGTCCTGATGACTGTGGGCATCGGTCTCTGCTTGACCGAGATCATGCGCTTTATCTTTAGCTCCGACTATCAGTCCGTTCGGATCAGCTATGGAAATAAAGTCCTTCATGCTGGGGGGTTCTCCTTTAATTTTCCCTTAACCATTGCCTTTCTTCTGGCCGTGGTTTTGACGGCCGGGTTATTTTTTTTCCTGATGAAAACCGATCTTGGGCGGGCCATTCGGGCCACGGCCCAGGACAAAGACGCGGCGACTTTGATGGGTATTCCCCAGAGGAAAATCACCTATTCCACCTATGCCCTGGGTTCGGCCCTAACTGCAGCGGCCGGCACTCTGCTCCTGCCGGTCTATTATCTTTTCCCGGATATAGGGGGTCCCTTTACCTTAAAGGCCTTTGTCATTACTATCCTGGGCGGCCTGGGAAGTACCGTGGGGGCCATCCTGGGAGGGCTGACCCTCGGCATTGCTGAGTCCATGGGTGCCACCTACATCTCCATGGGCTATAAGGATGCAGTGGGGATGGTCATTTTCCTTTTGGTCCTGATCTTTCTCCCCGGCGGTCTCAAACGACTGACTAAAATATAAGGGGGAACAAGCCATGAACACTAAGAACAGAATCTGGGTCCTGATCCTCCTTATCGCCGCGGTGCTATTGCCTTTAGTCATAAACCATGATTATTATCAGCACTTGATGATCCTGGTGTTAATCTGGGTCGTCATCGGGACTTCCTGGAATCTCTTGGCCGGCTATACCGGACAGGTCTCCTTCGGCCATGCGGCCTTTTTCGGTATAGGGGCTTACACGGCCGGTATCCTTCATAGCAAATTAAGCCTCTCTCCCTGGTGGGGGATGCTTTTCGGAGGATTTTCAGCCGTAATTTTGGGGCTGTTGATCGGCTACCTCTGCTTCCGTCTGCGAGGCCCCTATTTTGCCCTGGCCACCCTGGCTTCGGGAGAAATCTTGAGGCTGATTGCCAACAATTGGGTGGATTTTACCGAGGGCATGGTGGGGATCCTGACTATTCAGACCTTCGGCAGCAAGTTGCCTTATTATTACATCGTCCTGGCCGTCGCAGCCGCCTGTATCGGCGCCATCTACCTGGTGATGAAATCCAAATGGGGGTATTACTTCGTCTCCATTCGGGAGGACCAGGATGCCGCCGAATCGCTGGGTATCAACACGACCCTCTACAAAAACGTCTCTTTAATAATCAGTTCTTTTTTTACCGGCCTGGCTGGGGCTTTTTATATGAATTATATGGGATTCATCGATCCTTCGGTGGTTTTTTCCCTCCACAATATCTCCATTCAGGCCATTTTGGTTGGGATCATCGGAGGGGTGGCCACGATCTGGGGACCCGCCATAGGGGCCCTGGTCATGGTGGGGATACAGGAACTTTTCCGGACCTCCATCTTCGGGCTGGCCCCCCAATGGGTCAGCCAGGGTCATGCCCTGGCCTTTGGTCTCCTGGTGGTCTTGACCATTCTTTTCCTTTCCAACGGTCTGGTGGGGGACTGGGCCAAGATCAAAGGGGTTTTCATTAAAAAGCCTTCAATATGAGGATTCGGCCATGGACATTTTTGAAGCCCGCAATATCGTCAAATACTTCGGCGGATTATCAGCCGTTAACGGGGTCAGTTTCCAGGTCAACCAAGGGGAAATTTTCGGCTTAATCGGGCCCAATGGCTCCGGGAAGACGACTATTTTTAACCTAATCAACAACTATTTCCCCCTGACTTCGGGAGACCTTTTTTTTAAAGGGCGGAGCATTTCCCGAATGAAGACTCACAAGATCTGTCATTTGGGGATTGCCCGGACCTTTCAAGTCGTCAAACCCCTGGCCCGGATGAGCGTCCTGGATAATGTTATTGCCTCGGCCTTTTGCCGGGTGAATACGATCAAGGAAGCCCAGCGGTTGGCTTTGGAAATCATTGAATTCTGCGGCCTCTCAGCCTATAAAGACCAGCCGGCCAAAAGTCTGCCGATCGGCCTGCGCAAGCGTTTAGAAATAACCAGGGCCTTAGCCACCAAGCCCGACCTCCTTTTGCTGGATGAAACGGCTGCCGGGCTGACTCCCAAGGAGTCCGATTTGGCCATTGAACTGATCAAAGAGATTAACCGCCGTGGTGTGACCATTATCATTATTGAGCATGTTATGAAGGTGATTATGACGATTTCGAATCGGATATTGGCTATCAATCATGGCCAACCCATCGCTGCGGGGACACCGGAAGAGGTTTCCCAGAATCCTCAAGTGATCGAGGCCTATTTGGGAGAAGAATATGTTAAGGGTCAATAACATTGATGTTTCCTATGGGGATGTGCAGGTCCTCTGGGATGTCTCATTCGAGGTCAAGGAAAAAGAAATTTTAGTCCTGGTCGGGGCCAACGGGGCCGGGAAATCCACCCTCCTAAAAACCATTTCGGGGTTACTGCGGCCTTCCCAAGGTACCATTGAATTTAGTGGGACCCGTTTGGATCAAGTCCCTGACAATAAGATCGTCGTATTAGGCATCGCCCATGTCCCTGAGGGCCGCCGCCTATTTCCTGAGATGACCGTGGAGGAAAACCTGATCATGGGCTCTCTGGCCCCTAAGGCCAAGGCTAAAAGAAAAGAGACCATGAAATGGGTCTATCAATTGTTCCCCCGGTTGGAAGAAAGAAGGAAGCAGTACGCCCGGACCCTGAGCGGTGGGGAACAACAGATGTGCGCCATTGGTAGAGGGCTAATGGCTCTCCCCCGACTACTCCTCTGTGATGAACCTTCCCTGGGCTTGTCGCCTATTCTGGTCCAGGATATTTTCAAAATTGTCAAACGGGTTAATGAGGAGGGGGTGACCGTTCTTCTGGTCGAACAGAATGTCAAACAGACCCTGTCCATTTGCAATCGAGCCTATGTCTTGGAAAACGGGCGAATTGTCCTGACCGGGACCGGCCAGGAACTGCTTAACAATCCGCATGTCAAAGAGGCCTATCTGGGGATTTAAAAATCCTAAATCCGAAATCCGAAGCACGAAATTCGAAACAAGTTGAACTGTAGAAAATTCGAAACAAGGCGGAAAAAGGTAAAAATGTTTTGAACATTTGTTATTTGAATTTCATATTAATTGTTTCGGATTTCGATATTCGAATTTCGAATTTTATTGATTAAATGGAAGCCATGATCCTGGCAGCCGGTGAAGGTACCCGGCTCAGGCCCTTGACCCATAAACGTCCCAAGCCCCTCATCCCCGTCCTAAATACCCCGCTGCTGGAAATTACCCTTTCTTATTTAAAGGATTTCTCGTTCAAGCGGATCCTGATAAACAGCCACCACCTGGCCGATCAAATCACCGATTTTATAGCGGGCCAGAAAAAAAGATGGGGGTTGGAACTTGAGGTTCAGTTTGAACCTGAAATCCTGGGAACCGGTGGGGGGATTGCCCGGAGCCGGGATTTTTGGCATTCCCGGACCTTCCTGGTCATCAATGGCGATATCCTGATCGACATCAATCTGACCAAGGTCCTGGAATTTCACCTGAGCCATGGCGGACCGGTTACCCTGGTTATCCATGACTACCCGGCCTTCAATCAGATTACGGTGGATGCCCGGGGCCGTATTGAAGGCTTTCGAAGCGAGCCGGGGAAAGGGTTGGCTTTTACCGGGATTCATATCTTGAACCAAGAGATCTTCCACTATCTACCCCTCTCTGGGACATTTGATATTATTCCCGTCTATCAACAAATGATCGAAGAAGGTCAACCCGTCTGGGCTTTTATCAGCCGGGGGCATTACTGGCGGGATTTGGGCACTCCCACCTCTTATCTTAAGGTCCATGAGGAGATACTGACGAATGCCTTGGCAGCCACCTCCGGCCCTTCCTTCCCCCCTCTGTGGAAGAGATTTCGGCGAGACTTGTCGGCGAGCTCAAGACGCGTCGCTCAGTTGAGCCGGGGGAGGGAGGGGGGGAAGATTAATAAAACGTCGTTGGCAAATGGCTGGAGGGTCCTGATCCATCCTGAGGCAGAGGTTGAAGAAGGGGTGAAATTTACCGGATGGGCGGTAATTGGAAAAGGCTGCCGGCTAAAAAAAGGCTGCCGGATTGCCGATTCCATATTGTGGGAGAAGGTGGTCCTGGAAGAAGGGGTTTCCGTTGCGAATTCCATCGTGGGAGAAGGGGTTCGGGTGGATCACGATCTGATGAACAAGGTACTGGTCTAAATGCGCTTGCTTTATTCATTTTTGCAGAGAAACCTCCCCGAGGCCGCCGGCTTTACGGGACGATTTCGGATACGGGCACTGAAAGGAGATGGTTCGGATCGAAAAGTATTTCGGGTCTTCACCGGCAAAAAGACCCATATTGCTGTGGCCCATCCCCAAGGCCGCCAAGGCCGGCCGTCGGAAAACGCTTCTTTTTTTTATATCGGGACCCACTTGCGCTCCAAAGGCCTGCCCGCCCCGGCCATCCTGGCCTTTGACCGCCGCCGGGGGTTTTTTTTACTGGAAGACTTTGGAGACCTCTCCCTTGAAACCCGGGTAAAAGGATTGAAAGATCCGGAACAGGTCAAAGGTCTTTATCAGCAACTGATCACCCTCCTGATCAGGATCCAAAGGGAAGGGGCTGAAGGTTTTGACAGCCGCCGCTGTTACGATACCCCCTTATACAACAGCCGGTTTTCCTGGGAGCGGGAGTCGCGCTATTTTCTCGAGGCCTTTCTCAAAGACCATCGCCAATGGAAAAAACCCCTCCCGGGATTGGCAGAGGAACTCAGCCGCCTGGCCGCCCTGGTGGATGAGGAGAGATCCCGGGTTTTTCTCTACCGGGACTTTCAATCCCGCAATATCATGATGGCCGGGAACGGCTTCGGTCTGATTGACTTCCAGGCCGGTCGTCTGGGGCCGCCCCAGTACGACCTGGCCTCCTTGTTGATCGATCCCTATGTAGATCTTTCCGAAGAACTTCAGGAAGAATTGTTGGATTTTTATATCAGCTCTTGGTCTCAAAAGATTTCCCTTGATCCTCCGGCATTTCGCCGCCATTATGAGATCATGGCCTTCCAGAGAAACCTGCAGATACTGGGGGCCTTTGCCGTCCTGAGCCGGGTCAAGGGCAAGGTTTATTTTGAAGCCTCGATACCGCCGGCCTTAAGCGGTCTTAAAAAGCGGGTCCAAGGAGACCTTTTTAAACCCTTCGTTGCCTTAAAACGTCTGCTGGAAGAATTATAAAAGGAAAAGGAGCCCCCTTGGGATATCTGGTAGCCATAGTCGGTGCCCCGAATGTGGGAAAGTCCACCCTCTTTAATCGCCTGATTCGAAGGAAAAAGGCCATTGTGGACGATCAGCCGGGGGTGACCAGGGATCGCAACTTTCAAGACGTAACCTGGGAAGGCAGACCCATCACCCTGGTCGATACCGGCGGCTTTGAATGGGATGCCCACGGGCCGGTGGAAGAGGGGATGCGGGAGCAGATCGAACTGGCCCTGGAAGAGGCCGACCTGATCCTCTTTGTCGGGGATGGCCGAAGAGGACTCACCCCCACCGATGAACAGGTAGTCCAGCGCCTTCGCCGGACCTCCAAGCCGGTACTCTATACGGTCAATAAAATCGATAGCCTCAAATTAGAGGAAGGGCTATCCGATTATTATCGTCTCGGGCTGGAGACCATCCTGCCCATTTCGGCTCTCCATGGAGCAGGGATAGAGGACCTGAAGGAGTCCATTGTCGAGAGACTGCCTCTTCCGGAAGCAGAACCGCAAGGAAAAGAGTCTCTACATTTGGCCGTCATCGGGCGGCCCAATGTAGGCAAGTCCTCCCTGGTCAATGCCATCTTAGGCTATGATCGGGTCTTGGTCAGTGCGATCCCGGGAACCACCCGGGATGCCATCGACACCCCCTTTGAATACCAGGGACAGGAGTATGTCCTGATTGACACGGCCGGGATTCGGAGAAAATCCCGGATCGGCCAGCGCCTGGAGAAATTTGCCGTGGTGGAAGCCTTAAAAGGGCTGGACCGATGCGATCTGGCCGTCATCCTGCTCGATGCCGCTCAGGGGGTAACGGATCAGGATGCCCACATTGCCGGCTTTGCCTATGAGAAGGGAAAGGGATGTATTATCGGTCTGAACAAGTGGGATCTGGTAGCCAAGACCATTAAGAATAAAAATAAATTTCTGGAAGAGGTCCGCTACCAGCTCAAGTATCTTTCTTTTGCTCCCATTATCCCTCTTTCGGCCACCACCGGCCTGGGCCGGGGAAACCTCATGAGGACTATCCGGGAGGTCTACCGCCAATACACCCAGAGGGTCGGGACCGGGCCTTTAAATCAGGCCCTGAAGACCATTCTGGCCGGACATTCTTTGCCCCTGGCGGGCGGGCAGCGGGTCAAGATCTATTATGGGACCCAGGTAGGGGTGAAACCGCCGACCTTTCTGTTTTTTGCCAATTATCCGGAAAAGATTCATTTTTCCTATCAACGGTATATGACTAATCAATTGCGGGAACATTTCGGCTTTGACCAGAGTCCGATCCGGATTGTTTTTCGAAAACGGGAAAAAACGAACGGGTGAACTTTTTTAGCCACAGACACACACGGACAAAGGCGGACTATTTTTTAGCCGGGCGACCAAGGTTCAGAACTGTCACCGGGGCAGGCTTGCCCGGCTAAAACCGCCAAGGCTGGCGAGAACAGATTTTTCCGCCATTAATTATCGGATTATTTGAATTAATGTTAATAAAAAGGCCTTAAAAAAACTTTTTTACCACAGACAAAGACAGGATCCCGCTTATAGCGGGACGGGGACCTGCCGCCGCCCTAATCGTCCGCCTTTGTCCGTATGGTTCTGTGGCTAAAACGCCTTTAAAATTTTTTCCGAATTTTTCGGGTTGGGATATAGAAGCTGGAAAAATACAAGGGAGAGGAGCCTAACTTGAGAGCAAGAATGAGGGCGATTATCTGGGGAGTGGCATTATTATTTTGTCTTCCGGCAATGGCCTGGGCTCAGGATGCCATTCGGATAGGGGTTTACCTGCCGATGACCGGCGGAGTGGCCTCCTTCGGGCAGATGGAATGGGCCGGGATTCAGACGGCCCATTCCCTGAAGCCGACCCTGATGGGGAGAAAGGTGGAGCTGTTTCTGGTGGATACCAAAAGCGACAAGATCGAGGCCGCCAATGCCGTCAGCCGATTGATTGAAAAGAACAAGGTCCAGGCCATCATCGGTGAGGCCATCAGCGGCAATACCCTGGCCGGAGGACCGATTGCCGAAAAAGCCAAAATTCCCATGGTTTCCCCAACGGCCACGAACCCCCTGGTTACCCAGGGGAAAAAATACGTCTTCCGGGTCTGCTTCGTTGATACCTTCCAGGGAGAGGCCGCAGCCAAGTTTGCCTTCCATAATTTCAAGGCCCGCCGGGCGGCTGTTTTAACCGACAAGTCTCAGGATTACTGTGTCGGCCTGGCCGAATATTTTAAGAAGGCCTTTATCAGAATGGGGGGCAAAATCGTAGCCGAGACCTTTTGTCAAAGCGGGGATCAGGATTTTTCAGCCCAGCTTTCCGTGATCATGGCCGCCAAGCCCGATGTCCTCTTTGTGCCGAATTACTATACCGAAGATGCTTTAATGGCCCGCCAGGCCAAAGAACTGGGACTTAAGGTGCCCATCTTTGCCTCCGACGGGGCCCAGACCCCGGAACTGATCCAGATCGGCGGCGAGGCGGTGGAAGGCATCCACTTTATCGGGCACTTCCACAGCAAAGGGGCAACCACGCCCCTGTCTCGGGAATTCCTGAAGGCCTTTCAGAAAAAATATCCCAAAGAAAAAGAGGTCAATGCCTTTCACGCCCTGGGGGCCGATGCCTATTTTGTCCTGGTTGACGCCATGGAGCGGGCCAAGTCCCCTGAAGGCCAAAAAGTACGCCAGGCCCTGGCCGGCACCAAACAATTCAAGGCCGTTTCCGGGACGATGGATATCGGGGAAGACGGCAATGCCGTCAAGAGCGCCGTGATCCTGATCGTAAACAAAGGGGAATTCGGTTATTTGACCACCATCAATCCATAGGCTTTTTTAGCCACCGACCCACACGGACCCCGCCTCGGTTTCCTCCGCGGGGCAGGCAGTCATCGCTGGCGTGAGAAAGATACTCACTATTTTCATAGCTCTTGGCAAGGCACTGTTTTTAACGCCCGAAGGGCCTGCCGGGAGCATGGCGGCAGGTCGCCGCCATGCGGTCTGTGTGTGTCGGTGGCAAAAATCTTTTCCGAATTTTTAGGGTTAGGAAAATGGAAGAAGAAAAAAACAAGGAATTGGAACAGGCCAGCCTGTCCGTAGGCGGCATGAGCTGTGCCGCCTGCGTGGTCCGGGTGGAAAAGGCCCTGGGAGGGCTGGAGGGGGTAGAGAAGGCCGCGGTGAACTTTGCCACCGAAAAGGCCCAGATAACCTATGACCCGAAGCGGGTCGACTTGGAAAAATTCAGGCAGGCCATCGAGGAGGCCGGCTACCAGTTTCGGGGAGTGGCCCGGGCCGAGCTTCGGGACCAGGAGCGGGAAGAGCGCCAAAAAGAATTAAGCCTGCTCAGAAAAAAATTGGTCTTCAGCATTATCCTGGGCGCGGTGATTATGGTCCTCTCCATGCCCCACTTCATCCCCTATTTAAAGGACGTTCCCCATCAGATTCTTTTTTACCTCCTGTTTGTTTTGACCACGCCGGTCCAGTTCTGGGCCGGCAGACAATTTCTAACCGGGGCCTGGGGGGCGGCCCGTCACGGCAGCGCGGATATGAATACCCTGATCGCCGTGGGCACTCTGTCGGCCTATCTCTACTCTACCATAGCAACCTTTGCCCCGGCCTTCTTCCATCAAAGCGGCCTCACCCCGACAGTTTATTTCGACAGCGCGGCCATGATCATTGCCTTGATCCTCTTGGGCCGTTTGCTGGAAGCCCGGGCCAAAGGGCAGACTTCGGAGGCCATTCGAAAATTAATGGGCCTGGCGCCCAAAACAGCCCGGGTGGTCCGGGAGGGCCAGGAAAAGGATGTTCCCATAGAAGCGGTTCAGAAAGGCGATCTGATCCGGGTCAGGCCCGGGGAAAAGATCCCCGTGGACGGCCGGATCCGGGAAGGCCATTCGGCCGTCGATGAATCCATGCTGACCGGAGAGAGCCTGCCGGTGGACAAGAACCCCGGCGATGAAGTCATCGGGGCCACCTTGAATAAGAGTGGCAGCTTCCTCTTTGAAGCCACCCGGGTGGGGGAAGAAACGGCCCTGGCCCAGATTATCCGCCTGGTGGAGCAGGCCCAGGGCAGCAAAGCCCCTATCCAGCGCCTGGCCGATAAGGTGGCCGGCATCTTTGTGCCGGTGGTCATGGGGATCGCCGTGCTGACCTTCCTGGTCTGGTATTTCTGGGGACCTTCCCCGGCTTTTACCTTCAGCCTCTTGAATTTTGTGGCCGTCATGATCATTGCCTGTCCCTGCGCGCTGGGTCTGGCTACCCCGACGGCCATTATGGTTGGAACCGGCAAAGGGGCCGAGAACGGCATTCTGATCAAGGGCGGCGAGAGCCTGGAATCGGTTCATCGGTTAACGACCATCGTCTTTGATAAAACCGGCACCCTGACCCGGGGCCAGTTAACGGTAACCGACATCGTTCCCGGAAAAAGCGTTTCACCGGAGGAGCTCTTGTCTCTGGCCGCCGGGGTGGAAAGATACTCCGAACATCCCTTGGGGGAAGCCATTGTGCGCCAGGCTAAAGAAAAGAATCTGGACCTCAAGGGCGTGGAAAATTTTCAGGCCATCGCGGGCCAGGGCGTCAGGGCTGACCTGGAAGGAAAAACCCTTTGGATCGGCAATCGGCGACTGATGGAAAATCAGGGATTTGATCTTAGCCCTTTTCTGGAATCGGCTGAAGGTTTGGCCGCCCAAGGCAAGACCTTGATGTTTGCGGCCCGGGAAGGGACGGTCATCGGCCTGCTGGCCCTGGCCGATACCCTGAAGGATTATTCCAAAGAAGCCGTGGCCGACCTGAAACAAATGGGGCTGGAAGTGATCATGCTGACCGGGGACAACCGGCAGACCGCCCAGGCCATCGGCAGTCAATTGCAGGTTGACCGGGTCATCGCCGAAGTGCTGCCCCAGGACAAGACCGAGCAGATCAAAAAACTTCAAGGGGAAGGCAAAAAAGTGGCCATGGTCGGGGACGGCATCAACGATGCGCCGGCCCTGGCCCAGGCCGATGTGGGGATCGCCATCGGCTCCGGCACCGATGTGGCCATGGAAGCCTCGGACATTACCCTGATCCGGGACGACCTGCGGGTGATTGTAACGGCCATCAAGCTGTCCAAAAGGACCATTCGAACCATCCGCCAGAATCTTTTCTGGGCCTTTTTTTACAATATCCTGGGCATTCCGATCGCCGCCGGAGTGCTCTATCCCTTCTGGGGGATCCTGCTCAATCCCATCCTGGCCTCGGCGGCCATGGCCTTCAGCTCCGTGTCCGTGGTCAGCAATTCCCTACGCCTTCGGCGGTTTAAGGCTTGATTTGCAGTCAGTTAATTCGAACTTTTAGGCCAATGACCAGCGATCCTGAATTTAAGGCTGTAGAAAAATTGGTTCCCGTGCAATGGATAACCGGCCGGAAAAAATAATCAGAGTTTTTGCCACCCTTGTCGATTATGACAAATTCGTGTCGAAGAGGTCAAACCCCACCTAACGAGCGCGTCCAGCCAATCGCCGAAAAAACCGGCTCTGGCTGACGCCCGTGTTGCGCGTTGAATAGCCAACCAATAATAACGCTTGACAATAATAACGTCTCCCGTTAACATCTATTCATGCTAAAGAGCTTTCGTTGCAAAGAAACTGAGAAGGTCTTTCTACGGCAACGGTCAACTCGATTCCCTACTAATGTTTACCGCATCGCTCTACGGAAGCTACTCTTGCTTGATGCCGCGGAGAAATTGGAAGACTTACGTATTCCACCAGGGAATCGCTTGGAGAAACTTACAGGCAATCGCCAAGGGCAACATAGCATTCGCATCAATGACCAGTGGCGTATCTGTTTTCGCTGGTCAGAGGGGGATGCCTATGAAGTTGAAATCGTAGATTACCATTAGGAGGTCATCACTATGAAGACAAAAATACTCGCGCCTATCCACCCAGGTGAAATTCTTATGGAAGAATTTTTGAAACCGCTGGGGATCAGTCAGTATAAATTGGCTAAAAACATCAATGTCCCAGCCCGTCGTATAAACGAGATCGTTCATGGCAAACGTTCCATTAGTGCCGATACGGCTTTGAGGCTATCTCGTTATTTTAACCTTTCAGAACGGTTTTGGTTGAACCTCCAGGCACGATACGATCTAGAGATGGAAAAGGACAAATTTAAGGGGCGCATCGAATCTGAGGTAAAAGTACTTGAACTGCAAAGCGCCTAACGAGTCGCTCAAGAGGAATGCGGCAAAAAGCCGCCGCTCCCCTTAGCCTTGTCTTATATGACGAGGAGGTTGTCCAAATGGACACATTTATAAGCTATTCATCTGACATCAAGAAAACGGCTGGAAAAGTAAAGGCTTTCCTGGCTACCTACGGATTCAATTGTTTCTTAGCTCACGAGGATATCCCACCCCAGACTGTCTGGCCAGCTGAAATCCTGGGGTGACCGATGGGCGGGTCTGTCGAGGTCCCGCAAACAAAATCATGGAATAGACACAAAGGCGTTACTATAAATAGCGGGCTATATCCCATGCACGTTCTGCACGAACGTCCCTTTTTTCATGGAAATGGAGGTATTGAAAATTGATGAAAAAAAAATTCACTTTCCCCTGTTATTTTTTTAAGACAAATTATGCCGGTATAATAAGCGAGAGGGTAACGATTTTATTATTAACAATAGTATTAATATTATCATCTTCGATACCATTACCTTTTATTAGTCCCGTTAATGTCCATGCCGAAGTTTCTTTTGTCAAGCTACCCGATCCGGCATCCTTACCGCCGGACCCTGGAGTTGGCGTCGCCTTCAGTCCCGATTCCCAATACATGGCAGTAGCCCATTTTACTTATACTACCTCCACCAATATCACCATATACAAGAGAAGCGGCGATACATTCACCAAGCTGCCCGACCCCTCGGATCTGCCCGCTGGCAATGGACTTGGTGTGGCCTTCAGCCCCGACTCCACCTATCTGGCGTTGGCTCATGCCGAGAGCCCCTTTGTTACCATATTCAAAAGGAGTGGTGATACATTCACCAAGCTGACCAACCCCATGGACATACTGCCGGATGGCTATGGGTATGGAATTGCCTTTAGCCCCAACTCCGCCTACCTGGCGGTAATTCCCTGGAACGGTACCTATATAAATATTTACAAGATTGGGGCCGGAGACACATTCACCAAATTGATTAACCAGCCAGATATACTGCCTAGTTCCAATGGACGTTACATAGCTTTTAGTCACGACTCCACGTATATGGCGGTAACCCTTGAGAGCAATCCCAATATCACCATGTACAAAAGGGCCGGTGATTCCTTTACCAGACTGCCCATACCGGCACTGGGCGGTCGTGGACAAGGTGTAACCTTTAACCACGATTCCATCTACCTGGCAGTAGGAAGTGATAGTGAATATGGTAGTCCCGTGATTACTGTATACAAGAGAGACGGCGACTCCTTCACCACGCTGCCCGGTCCGGCATATCAGCCTCCTGGCACTGTTGAGGGTGTTTCTTTTAACCCCGACTCCAGCTATTTGGCAGCTTCACATAGTGGCATACCTTCTATCTCTATATACAAAAGAAGTGGAGACACCTTCACCAAGTTGGCAGACCCGGCGGGGTCATTGACCTCTAACACCGGAACTGGCATAGCCTTCAGTCCTTTATCTCAGTACCTGGCAGTGGCTCTATATTTCACCCCATATATCAACATATACAAATACTATGTTGAGATGTTTCTCCCGCTGGTTCTCAGGAATTGAGCGAGTGATTTAGGCAAAACTGCTGATATCAGTAAAGCTGATCTGCATCGACCTCGTTGAATGATAGAGAAGGAGGATTGCCATGAGTGAATACCGAGGGGTTGCCATCGTGACCGGATCATCAAGGGGGGTTGGGTCGGCAACGGCAAGATTGCTTGCCAAGGAAGGCTTTGATGTCGTCGTAAATTATTCGAAGAGCGAAGGAGGAGCGAAGGAAACGATTGCCGCCTGCGAAGCCCTTGGAGCAAAGACCCTGCTCTGTCAGGCAGATGTCTCGCAGGACGCTGATTGTCGCCGCATGGTCGCGGAAGTGGTAAAAAAGTGGGGAGGCGTTGATGCCCTGGTGAACAACGCCGGGATCACGAAATTCTGTGCTGCTGATAATCTCGAAGGTCTCAGCAAGGAGGATTTTCTCAATATATATGCCGTCAATCTGGTTGGCCCTTATCAGATGATAAGGGCGGTAGCCCCCCACATGAAAGAGAAGGGGAAAGGGGTTGTCGTCAATGTCGCATCCGTCGCCGGGGTGACTGCGATCGGAAGTTCAGTTGCCTATGTCGCCTCGAAGGCAGCCCTGATCGCCATGACGAAAGCCCTTGCCCGGGCCCTCGGCCCGGAAATCCGCATAAACGCCGTCTGCCCGGGTTTCATCCAGGGTGAATGGCTGAAGGAGGGCATGGGCGAGGCGTTCTATGAGACTGTAAAGAATTACCTGGAAAGCACCTTACCGTTACGCGCCACATGTACATCGGAGAAGGTAGCGGAAGCCATCTTCTTTTTTATACGGGGAGCCGATCTCGTCACCGGTGAAACCCTGCTCTTCGACGGTGGTCAACACCTGGGAAAGCTTATGTAGAAAATAATAGGGGACATTCGTGCAGGGATTGCTTGGGAGCCTATAAGAAATGTTCACATGGCAAGTGCTGCGGCTGCGTTGCTGGCCTTGCTATCTGAATGGAAATAGAAGACCGATAACCAGCGGTTGCACCGGATCGGCCATGAAGCGGGCCTCCCGGCGACCCGCGATGTTGAGCTCAAGACGGATTGGGTTCACCTGCCCTCGTTGCTGGTCAGGTTTACTATTGACATCGCCTGGTGCTACACGTATAGTACACGTATAAGGAGGCATGCGATGCAGAAAAAGCTAACCATAACCGTGGATGAAGTAGTCTATGAGGGGCTCCACAAGACAATCGGTCCTCGCAAAATAAGCAAGTTCATTCAGGAATTGGTCCGGCCTCACGTCATACGGCCCGATCTCGAGTCGGCTTATGCCGAAATGGCTAAGGACAAGAAGCGGGAGAAAGAGGCCATGGAATGGGCTGAGGTTACCTTCAAGGACATAGTTCATGAAAAGGTGTGAGGTTTGGTGGGTTAACTTTGACCCTTCAATTGGTGGTGAGATCAGAAAGAAGCGGCCTGCCGTAATTGTAAGTAATGACACGTCTAATAGGTTCCTTAACCGAGTTCAGGTCGTCCCTCTAACCAGTAATGTAGATCGCCTCTATCCCAGCGAGGCAGCGGTCGTCTTTGAAGGGAAAGAAAGCAAGGCTATGGCAGATCAGTTGGCGACTGTTAGCAAGGAAAGGCTTTTCCAACGAGCCGGCGTTCTGTCCCAGAAGGATATGTGTAAGATCGAGGAAGCCATCAAGGTCCAACTGGATATTCATTAGAAAACCGTAAAAGGGCACGTTGGTGCAGGAAGTGCTTGCGGGCTTATAGGGAATAGTTAATTGCCAACCATGCCAAAGTGAGCAAGGTTAAACACTTCGTGGGGGCCATGGGACAGGTTGAGAGGCGTGTTATCCCGGGGTGACCGATGGGCGTTTCGACCCAACAAACTCGTGGCAGGGGTCAACGCCGCATTATGCGAGGATGAGGAATGGAATTCGACAAAATCAACCTTTTGGAAAAGTTCGCAAAGCTGCCCGCTGGCGACTATGCAGTGGGGCTGATCGCCAAGATGAATGACTATGAGTTCAAAATCGTGAAATTCAAAGGCGACTTCGTCTGGCACAGTCACCCTGATACAGACGAGACATTTATCATCATAGAGGGAACGCTTGTAATGAACTTCCACGACCGAAAGGTGGAAGTTCAAACTGGAGAGATGATTGTCATCCCGAAAGGTCTCGAACATAAGCCTTCTTCTGAGAACGGATACAAAGCCCTCCTCATTGAGCCGGAGGGAGTGCCCAATACCGGTGATGTTCAGAGCGAAATGACCATCGCAAAGGTTGAATGGGTGTAAAAGTGATGATCGGGCCAACCCCGGTTTGGATCGACACCATCCATTCGTTTTAGCCGTTCAGCTGTCCTAATTCATTGCAAGGTTTGTCGAAAGGACTTTCCGGTGAACCTTATCGAGAAAATAGCCAATGGCATAGCACAAACGAAGTTTGCAAGCAAAGCCATCAATGAACGTGCAGACCTCAGTGCATTCAAGCAGAAACCAACAGTACAGAATACTTTTGGAATATTTCTGATGTGTTGTAGTTACATCATTGGCTGGCCAGCGGTAGGGTTGACCGGAGCTTTATCGATTTACTGGAGCCAGCCTTTGCTAATTATCATAGGAGCACCCATCTTCCTTATAACTGCCCACCTGGTTTTTTTACTGGGAATGTATTTAGCTGGGGGCAGATATGTCATGATACTCCTTAGATGGGTCACACGGGTCACGCTTGAGAAGCTGATGTGAGGAGAGACGGTCTATCGTCATCCCGTTGAAGGGGACGTAGCTCCGATAATTCCGTTAATATTTTTCTCTCTCTTCTTGGCCCAGGTTTTTAAGCAGAGTTTGTAATGAGCAAATCATAAAAGGGGACGTTCGTGCAGAGATTGCTTGGGGGCCTATAAGAAATAGGCCGCATTAGGGCTATGATTATGGGACAGGAATTAAAAAACATAGAGCGGATGTACGATACAGTAGCCAAAGAATATTCGGATACATTTTCTGGTGAACACGAAAAAAAACCGAAAGATCAAGAAATACTCCACAGATTCTCGCAAGAGATCGGGGGCAGAAGGCCGGTTTGGGATTTCGGCTGTGGTCCCGGTCAAACTACAAACTACCTGAAAAACCTTGGTATTGAAATCTCAGGGCTGGATCTGTCAGAAAAAATACTGGAACAGGCAAGAACAATTCATCCAGAGATACACTTCCGAAAGGGAAATATTCTTGAACTCGAATTTGAAAACGACTCAATAGGCGGTGTTGTTGCTTTCTATGCTATTGTTCACTTTACAGAAGAACAAGTAGAAATAGCCTTTCGTGAAGCATTTCGTGTATTACAGCCGGGTGGATTATTCCTTTTCACATACCACATCGGTGAGGAGACAATCCACTTAGACGAGTTTCTCGGTAAGAAAATCGATATAGATTTCATGTTTTTCACTACTGATTTCATTTTCAGTTGTCTAAAGGCCAGTGGATTTGAAAAGATAGAGATAATTGAGAGAGACCCATACCCCGGGGTGGAGTACGAAAGCCGAAGGGCTTATGTGTTTGCGATAAAGCCAGTCGTGCCAAAATCGCTCAACCCTGCGTTATAAAGCGGGACGTTCGTGCAGAGATTGCTTGAGGGCTTATACGGCTGGATGAAACGCTCAGTTTTCTAATAGCTTCTCGATTTCTTCCTGGTTGAATCCGACCAGAAACTGTTCTCCCTTCTGAATCACCGGCACCCGTTTCTGGCGGGTCAGTTTGAGCATGCGGACCACGGCGGCCTGGTCCTGGGAGAGGTCAACCTCCTGAAAGGCGATTTTTTTCTGACGAAGGAACTCCTTCGTGGCCAGGCACTCCGGTCAGGATGGCAGGGAGTAAACCAGTGGTTCTTCCATAATCGTCATTCCTCTCTTGCCCTCTTTAAGGGACTTAAAAGGCTCTTTCCGGACCCTTGGAGTACAAGGCCAAATCCTTTTCGACCATTTCCCGGATCAGTTCCTCAAAGCTGACCCTTGGCCTCCAACCCAGGACCCTCTCCGCCTTGGAGTAATTGCCCATCAGGACCATGACTTCCGAGGGCCGGTAAAGGGTCGGGTCGATATCCAGGTAGTTTCGAAAATCCAATTCCAGCAAAGCGAAGGCCTTCTTTAGAAAATCTTCAACGGAATGGCATTGTCCGGTGGCAATGACATAATCGTCCGGCTTCTCTTGCTGGAGCATCAGCCACATGGCCTGGACATAATCCCGGGCGTGTCCCCAATCTCGTTTGGCCTGAATGTTTCCCAGTTTGATCCGCTTTTCCCGGCCTAATTTAATTAAGGCGGCCTGAGACGTTATTTTACGGGTGACAAATTCGTGCCCCCGGCGGGGAGACTCGTGATTAAATAATATGCCGCAGGAAGCATGCAGGTTATAGGCCTCCCGGTAATTGCGGGTCAGTTCAAAACCGGCCACTTTGGAAATGCCGTAGGGGGAACGGGGATGAAAAGGGGTATTTTCATCCTGCGGGGTCTCCCGGACCTTTCCAAAGGTCTCGCTGGAAGCGGCAAAATAAAACCGGCAGCGGGGGGCCTTTTGTTTTATGGAGGACAGCAAATAATGGGTGCCGTTGATATTGGTATTGATGGTCGAAAATTCATCTTCAAAGGAATAGCTGACGAAGCTCTGGGCCGCCAGATGATAACATTCATCCGGTTGAACCGCTTCGATAACGTTGAAGAGGCTGGGGTAACTTTCCATGGAACCGGCGTGCAGGGTAATTTTATCCAGGATATGGCGCAGCCGCCAAAGGCGATGGAGAGGATCTTCCAGGGCCATGCGGCGGACGATGCCATGGACCTCATACCCCTTGGAAAGTAAAAGTTCGCTCAAATAACTTCCATCCTGACCTGTTATTCCGGTAATCAAGGCACGTTTCATCATTCATCCATTTCGATTTAATTTTTGAACTATGGTTTGGAGTATGCGCTCTTTAAAGATTTCCCGGTCGAATTGAAGGGCATGGTCCCGGATCCTGGCCGGATTCAAGAGATGGGCGTGTTGCTCGAGTCTGGCCACCGCCTCCCGGAGCGCGGCCTCGGTCTGTTCCTGGAAAAGGACCCCGCTGAAAAAATCCCTTCGCCCTTCCAGGTAGTCCTCAAGGGGGACCACCGTTTCCAGGACCCCTCCCCGGCCGTAGGCCACCACCGGCCGGCCGGAGGCCTGGGCCTCCAGCGGCGTGATCCCGGCGTCTTCTTCACCGGGAAAAATCAAGGCCCGGCATTCGCCGTAAAGTTGTTTTAAGTTTTCATCCGACTGCCAGCCCAACCAGGAAATGTTCCGGCCGGATTCTTTTTGCAAAGAGGCCATCAAAGGCCCGCTGCCGGCGACCCGCAGCGGTTTTTTGCTCCGGTTAAAGGCCGAAACGGCCAGATCAATCCGTTTATAGGGGGCCAGGGCCGTTACCATCAAATAATAGTCCCGGGGTTGAAAAGACAGGTCGAAGTGCTTCGTGTCCACCGGAACCGGGATGACCTCGGCCTCGCGGCGGTAGTATTTTAAAATGCGCCGGCGAACATTTTCGGAATCAGCCAGGAGATAGTCCACCTTCCGGCTGGTGCGCACGTCCCAGCGCCGGAGTATTCCGGCCAGAGCGGGCATGGCCATTTTGACCAGAAACCCGGCCGAGGAATTCCTGCCGAAATAACTGTCGTACATGTCCCAGATATAGCGTATGGGAGTAAACACATAGGAGATATGGAGCGTGGGAGGATGGATACGAACCCCCTTGGCCACACAATGACTGCCGGACAGGACCAGGTCATAGCCTCTTAAATCCATACTCCGGACGGCGAATGGAAAAAGGGGGAGATAATGGCGATACCTTTTTTCAACCCCGGGAAGGTGCTGGGCCCAGGTAGTCAGGATCCGGTGCCGTTCAATAGTCGGCGAAACAGACCCCTTGACATGGAGGAGGGTATAGAGGTCGGCCTGGGGAAAGATTTCGCAAAAGCATTCCAGGCACTTTTCACCGCCGCGCATACCGGTCAACCAGTCGTGGACCAGGGCCACCCGCAAAGAGGAAAGAGAGGTTTTATTTCGCCGGATTTGGGTCATTTTTTTAGGGTGCGGCCCAGGGTCTTATAGGTATTTAGGACGATGCGGGTGGTTTTCTCCCAGGAATACTCCTGGGCCCGCTGAAGCCCCTGGTGCCTGAGCTCCCGGGACAGGCCGGGATCATCAAGGACCTGTTTGATTCCCCGGACAATGGCCTCGACCTGAAAGGGGTCCACCTGGATCCCGGCCCGGCCGACGATTTCCGGCAGGGAACTTCGATTGCCTACCAGCACCGGACAGCCGCAGGCCATGGCCTCCAGGACGGGCAGGCCGAAGCCTTCATAAAGCGAGGGGGCCAAAAGCAATTGGGCCCGGGAATACAAGGCGCGAAGCTCTTCATCGGAACAATGCGGAAAATTGATGATCCGGTCAGCCAATTCAGGCGGGATGGCCTGAAGGGTCAGCCCGACCACCACCAGCTTCCCGGGATAGGCCTGTTCCCGGACCAGCTTTTGGAAAGCGGACACGACCCGGATGCTATTCTTATGGGGTTTCGGATTGCCCACAAAAAGTAAAAATCCAGAACCCTGGCCACCGTCCGGGGAGAGGAGGGGGGGTTCCGGCCGGGGGAACCAAAAAGAATCAATTCCGTTGGGAGTAACCGTGATTTTATCCGGGTTTCCCTTGAGATAAAGCTGAATATCTTTCCTGGAATGGTCGGAGACCGTAAACACCTGAAGGCAGCGGGCCACGGCCGGCCGGAGAACCATCCTGTAATAGATCCGGTGAAGCGGGCTGTAGTCCTTGGGAAAAACCAGATGGATGAGATCATGGATCGTCAGCAACCCCTTTCGAACAAAGGCCAAGGGGAGGGTATAGGTGGGGGAATGATAGAGATCAAATTTCTCTCTCCGTAAAAGAAGAGGGAGCTGCCATTGTTCCTGGAGGGAGTAGAGGGGTATAGGGGTGCTGATCCAGCGCGCTGTCTCAGTCCGGGGCAAGGATTCTTTCCTTCCCTCCGGACCGGTCAGGATGAAGTATTCATTTTCAAGGTCCTGGGACAGCAGGCCGTCGAGAAGGCGGCCGGCATAACGGGCTATGCCGTGCATCTGAGCTCCAAGAACCCGGGCATCAAAGAGGATCCTCATGGAACCTTACCCCTGGCCCGGGCCGGAAGAAGAGTGGCTGCTGACCGAACGATAAACCTCGAGGGTCTTGCGGGCCGCTTCTTCCCAGGAAAACCGGGTGGACTGTTCCAGGCCCAATCGGCTCAGGCGCATTCTTTCTTCCGGGTTTTGTAACAAGGCCACGATCCGGTCAGCCAGGTCCTGAATCCGGGTCGGATCCACCAGAACGCCGGCCGAACCCACAATTTCCGGGATGGAGGAACGATTGGAAGAGATGACCGGCGTTCCGCAACTCATGGCCTCCAGGACGGGCAGGCCAAAGCCTTCATAAAGAGACGGGAAAACAAAAAGCTCGGCCCCGTTCATAAACAGGGGGATGTGTTCCATAGGAACATAGCCGGTAAAAAGGACCTGGTCCCGTACGGGATAATTTTTCAGATAATGGCTCAAGGCCCGGGTCAACCACCCTTTCTGGCCGCTGACCACTAATTGATATTCATTCCCCAGCTCGCGACAGACCCGGGTGAAGGCCTCCAATAAAACGATCAAGTTTTTTCGAGGCTCGATATTGCCCAGGTGATAGATAAATTTTTTCGTAATGCCATAGCGCTCTTTTATCCGGGCTTGAACCTCCTTTTTATCATGGGAACGAAAGATCGGGGAGGGGGCCTCATGAATCACGACAATTTTTTCCGAAGGCACCTCCAATATTTTAATCAAATCCTGACGGGTGTGATAAGAGACCGCAATGATTTTATCGGCTTTCTTCACCGCCTGTCTGAGCAAGTAGCGCATATAAGCCCCATATTTCAGAGGAATCGTTTCCGGAAAAAGGAAAGCGACCAGGTCGTGGATGGTTACGACCAAACCATAATGATCTTTTCTGAAGGGGATCAGGGAAGCGGGGCCGTGAAAAACATGGATGCCCATCTTTTTCAACCGAACAGGTAAAATGAAATGTTCCCAAAAATCACTCAAGGGGTGATTCTCATGGGAAAACAGGGTAAGAAAGGGGTTCTGTTCCCGGGCCAGATGCCCCAGAAGGGGCAAATTTTTCTTCTGGGACAGGAAATAATAAATCGGTCCCGGATCAACCTGTCTCAAGTTTTGTATGAGGTTCAGGACATAGTTCCCCACCCCGGAACGGTTGGGCAGAACGGTCCGGACATCAATCGCGATTTTCATGGCTCAAAACGGGCAAGGTCTCGGGTTATCATGTTAGGTTAAAGGCCTTCTTCCGCGTCAGCGGAAGAAAAGCGCAGCATTCTTTTCAGCAGTTGCCAGTCTTCCCGGGTTACCAATCCGAACAGGAGCAGGCCGGCCAGATAAATGCTCAAGGCCAAAGGCCAGACCAGCCCCGGCGGCGAATTTCTAAAGGCCCAGAGCGGCCAGGCCATGCAGCCGCCGCAAAGAATAAGCCGGGCCAGGCTCCGGAGCCAGGGAAGGCGGAAGAAAACCCGCTGCAAGTGCCAGAGATAAAACCCGGACAGGAGTATTTCGGTCATCACGGTGGTTACACTGGCCCCCAAATAGCCGTAGGCCGGCAGGATGAACCAATTGAGCCCCAGGTTAAAAAGGACGGCCGCCCCACTAGCCCAGGCTATCATTTTTTCCTGGTTGATGGCAATTAAAGTATGAAAAAAGACATAATTGATAAAAATAAAGGGAATGACCCAGATCAAAATTTTCATGGCCGGAACCGAGGGAGAGAAGGAGGGGCCGAATAGGAGAACCAGGAGAGGGTCGGCCAGGAAGATGGCGGCCAGGACCAGGGGAACGGCCGCTACGGTAAGATAGGTAAGGGTCCTTTGATAGGCCTTTTTCAGGCTCTCTTCGTCCCGGTTCTTTAAGGCCGTAAATATGGGAAAAACGCCAGCCATGATCAGGTAGGGGAGGAGGGAGACCATTTCGACGATTTTTACCGGGATGGAATACCAGCCAATTTCAGCCGAAGAAAATTTAAACAGGGAAAGGAGGACGATATCCATCCGAAAATAAACCGTCATGAAAAGGGCCGATACCCCGAGAGGCAGTCCGGAACGAAGGACTTTTTTCCAGAAAGGAAATTCCCACCGGGGGGGAAAGGGGGTTATTTTTTTCCAAATGATCCGGCCCGATACGAGACAGCTCAGGCCATAAGACCCTACCAGGGCCAGGAGAAATCCCTCCAAACCGTATCCGGCCCAGAGGACGCCCAGGGGCAGGGCCACCACCAGGACCTTGGACAAGCCTTTAATGAGGAGCTCGATTTCCATTCTTTCGATACTATTGGTGACGGCCACCATGAAATCCAGCAGATGATTACCCGACAGATAGAGGAGGCTCAGAAAAGTCAGGAAAATCATTTCCCGGGAATAGCCCAGGAGCCAGAGGAGCAAAGGACCCAGGGCCGAGAGTCCCAAAAGGAATAAGCCCTTGATGGAAAGGATATTTCCGGCGTAGCGTCCGAGGATGGAGGGTTGGCGGGAGACCTCCCTTATTAAAAGGGCATTCAGCCCCCAGTCGGAAAAAATGGTCAGAATCCCGGCCAGGTAATAGGCTAAGGCGTACTTCCCGAAGGCCTGGTCGCCTAAGATGCGGGCCGAAAAAATAACAAAAAAGAAGGCCAGGGAGCGAACCAGGACCTCGGCTATGAACTTGAGCAGAATGTTTTTTCGGGCCCGGTGAAATAAATTCATGGCTAAAAGCCCTTCGAGGAGCAGGAGATGCGCCGAGAGGAAACGGGAACCGATCGTTGATCTCAGATAAGATCCAGATTAATGCTTATCTTGGCTTTTTCCCGCAGGGAACGGGCCCAGTCTTCGAGAAGGGTGGATCGCTTCTGCTGCAGAAGGGCCTGGGAAAAGCGTTCCTTGTCTTGTTGAAAGCCGTCAAGAGGCGCGGCCCGGTATTCCTTGAAGACCAGGATTCCCCAATCCGGTCCCACCTGAAATGGTTTCTTGACCACCGGGCTCGAAGGGCCTAAGGAAAACAAGGCCTGTTGGGCTTCGGGGGAAGAGGCCCAGGAAGGGGTGTTTTTAAAACGGGAATAAAACCCGGTCTCTTGAAGGGATAGATTTTTGGCCCGGGCCTTTTCCTGAAGGTCCTTCCCCTGGGGTATGGTTTTCAGGAAGGCTTCGGCTTCCGAGAGGGCCAGTTGCCCGGCTTTTTCTTCCAGGTAATCCTGCCTGACCCTGGCTTCGGCCTGCTCGAAGGGCATGGTCTGGGGGTCTTTTCGGTCTATAGCCTGGAGAATGGCAAAGCCTCTCTTGGGACCCAGATCCAGGATCGGTCCCAACTCCCCTTTCTTTAGGGCAAAGGCCTTGTCCTGGAATTCCTTGATCCCTTCCAGCCCCGCCCCGGATTGGCCGAACAGCATCCAGCCGCTCTCTTTTATCGGGGCCTTGGATTCCCGCCCGTAGCCGGTCAGGTTGCCTTTGGACAGAATCCGGTCATAGAGTTCTTCGGCCTTCAGATGGGCTTTTTCCTGGGCCTTCTCCTCTTTCAAGGCGGTCCGAATCGAATCCTGAACCTGGTCCAGGGCCCGGGGTTCTTTTGTTTTAGGTTCGGTAAATTTTTGAAGGTTCTGCTGATAGTAGGCCTGGATTTCCTTCTCGGTTACGGCTATGCCGGCCTCGAACTCGCCGGGATTGATCTCCAGATAGGCCACCCGCACCTGCAGGGGGGTCCGGTAACGGGATTGATTTTGCGTGTAATAGGTCTTCAGTTGCCCGGGATCGAGGGGGACTTTATTTTTGAAGTCTTCCTTTTTAAAAAAAATGACCTGGGCATTGATCTCATCCGAAAGATAAGCGTAAAACTGGCGGATCTCTTCGGTCTCCACTTTTATGAAATCATTGAGGAAGACCCTGACCCTCTCCAACATCAGGTTGTCGGTCTGCTCGGCTTCAAAGTCCTGGGGGGTAATCCGGTTCATCTCCAGGATCTTTTTATAGCGATAGGAATTGAATTTTCCATTTTCCTGGAAAGCCGCCATCTGCTGTATGGACCGGGAAAGCTCGTCCGGAGTAGCCTGAAAGCCCAGGGTCCGGCCCAAATCCAAAAGTAATTTCTTTTCAATGATCCCGTCCAGGATCTTTCTTTTGAATTCCGGGGTATAGAGGGTCTTGTCATCCAGTTGCTGGCCGTAAAGGGAGCGCATCCGGTCGGTCATCTGGCGGTAGGCTTGCTGGTACTCAGCGACCGTGATGACCTTGCCGTTTACCTGGGCGACCCGCGAGGCCCGATCGGACCGAAAGCTCCCCACCCCCCAAAAGACAAAGACGATGGCGATAATGAAAAGGGCGCCCTTAATAAGCCAGGATTGAGCGTGTTTGCGCATTAAACTTAACATAGGTTTGCCTCTGAAATAAAAAAGGGCCTTACCTGAGCAAGACCCTTTGAAAAGATAACGTTACCAATTATTCCTCTTCTTCTTCCATCTCCTCCAGGACCACCCCGTCCCGTTCGAACTGGGTGTCTCGCAGGGCCGTGGCTTGGGCGATTTCCTCATCACTCCAGGGTTCGATGACGATGGATTCGGCCAGAAGTTCCCAGAGATACATGGTCTCAATGGGCAATTGATATTCCTTGGTCAGGCCCTTCATGATCTGGTCCCGGCAGTTGTGGCAGGGGGCGACCACCAGTTCGGCCCCGGTGTCCCGGATCTGTTTAGCCTTGACTCGGCCGTAGTAGATCCGTTCCTTATCATACGGCATGGCCCAGGCCCCGCCGCCGGCCCCGCAGCAATAATTGTTCATGTCGACAGGATACATATCCACGTAATTATCCACCAACTGCTGGGTGATCCAGCGGATCTCCGGGCCGTAACTTTTGCCCAAGACCATCTGGCTCTTACGGGTGTAGTTGCAGGGATCATGAGCCGTGGTCAATTGCGGATGTCTGGATTTGTCTATCGTCACCCGCCCGCTCTGGATGTATTCGATCATTAACTCAAAGACATTGATTACTTTAAATTCCTTAAAGGCTTCCGGAAACCAGTTTTGCAGACCAACACGGGTCGCAAAGTAGGCGTGGCCTCACTCCGGTAGGAGGAGGGTTTTGCATTCCAACCTCCTGGCATTCTCCAGAACGCGACCCACCTGTTCCTTCCAGGCCGGATCATCTCCTGAAAAAAGGCCCCAGTTGACCCCTTCCCAGTTGGTGGAGGAAACGGTCCAGTCTTCCTTGGCGGCATAGAAGATCTTCCACCAGAACTTCATGTCGTCCGGCTCGCCGAAAGGTTCTTTGGAGTTGATGGTGGTAATGACATTGGCGCCTTTTTTATCCACCGGCACGTAAAATCCGGGGCATCCATCGTGGGCCAGTTCCTGGCCCAAATCGGCCAAGAGGCCCAGGAAGTCATCCCGGGGTATGCCCAGGTTGTTGCCCCGCTGCAGGTTCATCATGGTCCCTTTGTGAATCGGGCCGGGAACCTTGTCCCGTTCGCGCAAACCCCGGGCCTTGCGGAAGGTTTTCATTAGATTGACCCCCATGGGACACTGGTTCTCACAGCGGCCGCAGAGGGTACAGATCCAGGGCCAGCGGGAATTAATCAGTTCATCGTCCAGTCCCAGGGCGGCCATGCGGATGGCTTTACGGGGATCAAAGCCGTCTATCCCGGTCACCGGGCAGCCCCCGGCGCAGGTGCCGCAGGTGAAACAGACATCCGCCATCTTGGCATCTACGGCCAGCTTCCTATTTTTTTTGTTGACTCTCAAAGGTTCGGCCATTACTAAACTCCTTTGTATATTCTTAAGCTCATCAAAAATAATAACTTGTTTTGATCACCGAGGCAAGTATTAATATTCCTTGGGCAGGCTATTTAACTTGGCCAGGGCGAAGACCGGTCCGTCCTTGCAGACGAACTCCGGGCCCACGCTGCAGCGGCCGCACATGCCGATGCCGCACTTCATCCGGTTTTCCAGGCTCATGATGATCCGTTCCGGCGAAAATCCCAACTTTTCCAGCACCGGCTGGGTGAATTTGATCATAATGGGCGGGCCGCAGACCAGGGCATAGGCGTCTTCAGCGCTGGGGGCCTTTTTTTCGGTGATAGCCGGAACGAAACCCACATTGTATTTCCAGTCCGGGTCGTCGGTGCCGTCCACGGTGATGTGCATTTTGATGTCGTCCCGGGCTTCCCAGGCCGCCAGTTCGTCCTTGTAGAGCAGCATGCCCGGTGAGCGGGCCCCGTAAACGACCGTAATATCCTGAAAACGGGCCCTGTTTTTTGGTTCCAGAAGATAGATAATGGTGGAGCGCAGGGTGGTGAAGGCAAAACCGCCGGCCACGATAACAATGCTTTTCCCTTCCATCTCCTCCAGAGGATACCAATTGCCCAAGGGCCCCCGGACCCCCATGACCTCCCCTTCCCTCATGTTATGGAGATAGGAGGATACCAGGCCGACTTTATTGACCGTGAATTTAATGAAGCCTTGTTCCGTGGGAGAGGAGGCGATTCCGATGGGGATTTCTCCCTTGCCGGCTATGGATAATTCGGCAAACTGTCCGGGATGGTAGGCAAAGCGCGGTTCATCCTCCGGGTTCAGAAAGACAAACTTGAAGGTCTTCAGGTTCCGGTCTTCAGTCTCGGTAATGATCTGATCGATTCGGACCGGGTAGGGTAAATAGGGATTGATCACGAAAACACCCCCTCTAATTCGCCTCAAAGGCGTTCATAAGACGGCAGACCTGCCGAATATCGATATTGACCGGGCAGAACTGGACACATCGCCCGCAGCCCACACAGGCCACCCCGTTTTCATATTTATCCACATAATATTTCAGTTTGTGCATAAAACGCTGCCGGACCCGCTGTATCTTATGCTCTCGGGGATTGTGTCCGGAGCCGTGCAGGGTGAAGAGGGGAAACATGCAGGAATCCCAGTTGCGCATCCGGATCCCTTCCATCCCGAAGACCTCGTCCTGGATGTCGAAACACCAGCAGGTAGGGCAGAGGTAGGTACAGGTGCCGCAGTTAATGCAGGAGAACTGGACCTCGTCCCAAAAAGGGGCGTTAAACAGTTCCAGCAGGGGCCGGCTTTTCAGACGATCAACAGGCACCGCCTCGCTAAAGGATTCCTGAGCGGTCTTTTCCAGTTGGGCGGCTTTTTCCTTGTCGGCCGGCGAGGGCTCAGAGCCCGCGGCCTTGGAAAGCAAGGCCTGACCTTTTTCGTTCAGGGCTTGGGCCAGGAACCGTTCTCCTAAATCGGTCAGCAGGATATCGAGGCCGGCACTGTCAAAAGGGCCGCCGCCCACGGAATGACAGAAACAGGTGGAACAGGGGTTATTACAACCCAAACCGATCAGAGCCAGGCTTTCCCGGCCCTGTTTCCACCAGGGATCGGTATATTCCGGGGTGGTAAAGTTGATCTGGACCAGATTTAAAGCCCGGGCGTCGCAGGGACGGACTGCAAAAAGCAGTCGGGGGTTATCAACCGCCGGTAATTCTTTGAGGATATGGGCCTCCGGGTCGGCCTGATCCAGGGTGAACTGGAACATCCGCTCCGAGGGGGGCTGGACAAAGGCCTTGGGGGAAAGCCGGGTGTTCTGAAAGGATAGATCCGGTTCAAGACCGTCCTTCAAAGGGGTAAAGTTGACCTGCTCCTGGTCCCGGACCGGTCCATAAACCTGGTAGGATTTACCCAACTCCTTCAGCCAGGGGGTAAGATCCTTTTTTAAAATAATTTTTTCGATCATAACACAAGTCCTTTTTTAATTGCCGGCCGTCAGCGCCCGGCGGCCGGCTTTTCCTTGGTGGAAGATTTTAAGCTCTAAGCTGATGGACGAACACCGGCAGCTATTTTATAAATCCTTCCGGATCATCAGGGAGGTAAACATCCAGGGGCGGGCGGCCTTCCGGAATTACACCGGCTTCGAAATGATACAGTTCCCAGATGTCCTTTTCCAGTTTTTTGGTGAACTGACGGACCTTGATACCCACCGGGCAGGCCCGTTCGCAGGCCCCGCAATCGGTGCAACGGCCGGCACAATGATAGGCCCTGAGAAAATGAAAGGTCCGGATATCCGTTTTATCCAAGCTCTTGCCGACCCATTGTGGTTTGGATTCATCGACAAAACAGTAAGGGCAATAACAAAGAGGGCAGGCATTGCGGCAGGCGTAACAGCGGATACAGGGGGCTATCAGGTCCTCAAAGTATTGCCAGCGGGCTTGGGGATCCAGGGCCTCAACCGCCCGGACGTCCTCGTAACGGTCCACATCGGTCTGCTCGGGAACCGGGTCGGCCAACAATTCGTCGTAAATGACCGGATTTCGATGGATGCAAATGGCGCAATTATCCTGGAGGAAATCTTTCTTTTCCAGGGTTTCCGTGAAACCCTTCCCTCCAACCGTAAGCTGGGTCTCCGATTCATGGGCCTGGAGGATATCCTGCTGGCTGACCCTGGCCCAGATCTTTCGCCGGTCGACCATCCCCCGGCAGGGTGCACCGATGATATGGATCTGCTCCCGGGTTACCTGTCCTTCCTGGAGGTGGACGACGATATTCCGGCTGTCACAGCCCTTGGCTACTACGGCCAGCTTTTCTTTCGATTTGCCTATGTAGTTGGCCAGGTTTACGCCGCAAAAGGAGTCCCAGTAAAGCTGATCGGTCTTTTCCGGGTCCCGGACCAGGATCGGCTCGTTCATCATGGGAACGCTCCCGCGGCGATAGCCGATGACGGCGTCCACTTTTTTATCGGTCAAGAGTCTCTTGGCTATTTCCCGGATCTTTTGGGTATATTCCACCATGCTAAGCCACCTCAGGCATTCTCTTAATGTAATGTTGGGCCGGCCCCAGCGCCTTGACGGCCCCGGTAACTTCGGTTACCACCTGCTGAAATTTTGTCGCTTCGGCTGAAGATACCCAGGAAAAATGCAGGCGCCCCGGTTCAATGCCCATGTGCTCCAAAAGGCCCTTCAAGACAGCGAATTTGCGCCGGGCATAATAGTTCCCGGCTATATAATGGCAGTCGCCGGGATGGCAGCCTGAAACCCAGACCCCGTCGGCGCCATGGCGAAATGAAGCCAGAACGAATTTCGGATCCAACCGGCCGGAACAGGGAATCCGGACCACGCGGATGTTCGGGGGGTACTGTAAGCGGCTCACACCGGCCAGATCGGCCCCTCCGTAACTGCACCAGTTGCATAGAAAGGCAATAATTTTCGGTTCGAACGGTTCACTCATCTAAAAACTCCTTAAGAATTAAGGGTCAAGGATTCAAGGGTTCAAGCGACGGGATTTGATTTCCCGTGAAGCCTGGACCCCTTGACCCCTGGGACCCTGTTTTTTTAGGCCGCCTCAATCATAGCGAAAATTTGCCCCTGATCAAAACCTTTCAAGGTAATGGCCCCGGACCGGCAGGAGGCCACACAAAGGCCGCAGCCCTTGCAGAGGACCGGATTGATTTCGGCCTTCGCGGTTTTCTCGTTCCAGCCGGGCGCCGAGTAAGGACAGAGGGCCAGACAAACCCCGCATTGGCTGCAAAGACTGGGAATGGTCTGGGCCACGGTGCCGCTTACTTCGATCGTTAATGCTGAAAGCAGGGTGACGGCCCGGGCAACGGCTGCCTGGGCCTGGGCAATGGATTCATCCACCGGTTTGGGGTAATGGGCCAACCCGCAGAGAAAGACCCCATCGGTGGCGAAGTCGACCGGCCGCAGTTTGGCATGGGCTTCCACGAAAAACCCGTCGTCATTCAAGGGAACCTTGAAGAGCTGGGCCAGTTCATGGTCCTTATAGGAAACGATGGCCCCGGCAAGACCTAAGAGGTCGGCCTGGATCTGGACTTCCTGACTGAGGATATGATCCAAAACGGTTATCTTCAAGCCCTCTGGTTCAACGGTCACCCGGGGTTTGTTGTCTACCGTGTAACGGATGAAGAGGATCCCGGCCTGGCGGGCCTGCTTGTAGAGGTCTTCCCGTTCCCCATAGGTTCGCAGGTCGCGATAAAGGATATAGATGTCCCGGTCGGGGTTTTCTTCCTTGAGTTTCAGGGCCGAGTGAACCGAGTGGGTACAACAGACACGGCTGCAATAAGGCCGTTCCGGTTCACGTGAACCCACGCATTGAATAAAGACCACGGACTTGGCTTTTTCCACCAAGGGATCTTTTCCGGCCATCTTTTGGTCCAGCTCCAGATGGGTCATTACCCGGGGATCCTGCCCATAGGTGTATTCCTCAGGTTTGAGTTCCTGGGCCCCGGTGGCGATGACTACAATGCCATGTTGGATGGAGGTTGGTTCAGAACCGTTGTCGACCCGGACGAGCCGGGTCGTGAATTGGCCTACGAAGCCGCCCGCATCGAGGATTCGGTGTCCGAGGTAAGTTTTGATCCGGGGATGTTCCTCCACTTTCTTGACCAGATCAAGCAGATAGGCCTGGATGTCTTCTCCCCGCCAAGTGGTGTTCAGATGAAGGGCCTGGCCGCCAAGCTGTGAGGATTTATCCACCAGGTAGACCTGGAAGCCCTGGTCGGCCAATTCCAAAGCGGCGGTAAGTCCGGATATTCCGCCTCCAACCACCAAACCCGAATGGGTAACCTCCACCGAGGTATCCTGCAGGGGTTCCAAAAGCGTAGCTTTGGCCACAGCCATCCGAACCAGGTCTTTGGCTTTGACGGTGGCCGCCTCCGGGTCATTGGCGTGGACCCAGGAATTCTGGTTACGAATGTTGGCCATTTCAAAGAGATACTTGTTCAAGCCTGAATCAATCAAGGTTTCCTGAAAGAGTGGTTCGTGGGTTCGGGGGGTACAGGCCGCCACCACGATTCGGTTCAGCCGGTTGTCCCGGATAACCCCTTTGATTTTTTCCTGGGTATCCTGGGAACAGGAAAACAAGTTCTCTTCTACGAATTCCACATAGGGCAGGGACTTGGCGTATTCCACCACCTCGGGCACCCGAACTACCCCGGCGATATTGATGCCGCAGTCGCAAACAAAGACCCCGATTCTGGGCCGTTCCCCGGCCACTACTCGGGGCTTGGGGACCTGTTTCTCCCTGGTCAGGGTATTCCGGACCGACGCCAAATTGCGAGCCGCGGCGCAGGCGGCGGCGCTGGCCTCCATGACCGATTGAGGGATGTCTTTCGGGCCCTGCACCACCCCGCAGGCATAAATCCCGGGGGCAGAGGTTTCCACCGGGGTGAAACTGCTTTTTTCCACAAACTGGTTGGCATTAACCCCGATCCCTAATTTCTGGAAAAGGTCCAAACTCTCTTTGGGGGTTTCCAGGCCCACGGACAGGACGACCATATCAAAATCTTCGATGACCACCTGACCATTTTCGGTGGCATAGGTGATGCGCAGGTCGTTGCTCTCGGGTAACGGATCCACCGTATGGATCCGGGATCGGATAAACCGGATCCCCTGATCCTTGGCTTTGTTGTAATAGCGTTCGAAGTCCTTGCCGTGGGATCGGATATCCATAAAAAAAACGGTGGCCTCCAAAGCCTCTTTACTGTGTTCCTTGGAAATCATGGCCTCTTTGATGGCGTACATGCAGCAGACGGCGGAACAGTAGCCGTGGTCGCAGTGATTGATGTCCCGGGAACCCACACACTGAAGCCAGGCGATTTTTTTCGGTTCCTTATGATCGGAAGGCCGAACCAGGTGTCCCATGTAGGGACCGGAGGCGGACAGGATCCGTTCATATTCCATGGCCGTAACCACATTGGGCATCTTGGCGTAGGCGTAGGTGTCATACAGGGTGGGATCGTAACATTTGAATCCTGACGACAGGATGATTGAGCCCACGTTCAGGCTCAATTCCTTGGGTTGTTCCTGAAAATTTACCGCCTGGGTGGGGCAAAACTTTTCGCAGGCTCGGCACTTGCCTTTGAGAAAATAAATACAATTTCCGGCGTCGATGACGTATTTCAGGGGTACGGCCTGGGCATACTGGACATAAGCCGCTTTGCGGGGCGCCAAGCCCTCGTTATACTCGTCCTTAACTTTCTTGGGGCACTTTTCGGCACATAGACCACAGGCGATACATTTGTCCATGTCGATATAGCGGGGTTTTTGCAGTACCCGGACCTCAAAGTTGCCCTCTTCACCGGAGATGGCGGTCAGTTCCGCCATAGTGAGTAATTCGATGTTGATGTGTCGGCCGACCTCGACCAATTTGGGGGAGATAATTCACATGGCGCAGTCATTGGTAGGGAAGGTCTTGTCCAACTGGGCCATACCCCCACCAATCGAGGCGGATTTTTCCACCAAGTAGACATAAAAACCGGAATTGGCTAAGTCCAGGGCGGCTTGCATGCCGGCGATACCGCCGCCGACCACCAAGACCGCTCCTACCTGATCACTCATCGATTTTTTTTGTTGCGAAGCCATAGGATCTCCTGTTTACGTTGACGAACTCCTTCGCCTGATATCCCCTCCAACCTCGGGATCAGACGGGTGAGTAAAATTAAAGCTGAGGATGTTACAACCTATAAGTATTCCGTAGAATCTTAGGTGCGGGGGTTTTGGTTAATAAAAATTAGACACCGCTTCCTTCTTCGATAACCACCTGATCTAACTGTTCTAATTCTTTAAAGGCCACATTAACCCGTTCGCCGGGCCGGGTGTTGATTTGGATGCCGATGTAATCGGCGCAAATGGGCAGTTCCCGGCCGCTACGATCGACCAAAACGGCCAGGGCAATACGACGGGGCCGGCCGAAATCGATCATGGCATCCAAAGCGGCCCGAACGGTCCGGCCGGTATAAAGGACATCATCCACCAGGATGACGATTTTATCATCAAGGGAAAAGGGAAGATCCGTTTTCCCTATGATGGGCTTGTGATTAATACGGGTCCAATCATCCCGGTAGAGCGTAATATCCAGGACGCCCAGAGGGACCTTGTGGGTCTTGGCCTGATTAATTTTTTCCCGGATCCGATTGGCCAGGAAGGCCCCGCCGGTCCGAATTCCGATCAGGACCAAAGCTCCGGTATCGGAATAATCGGCCAAGATCCTGGCCACCATTTGGTCCAAGGCCTCAGCCATCCCCTGGCCGGATAAAACCACTTTGGTCTTGCCTTTTTTCATAGGGATCTTAAAAAAATGAAATAAAAATTGGAAATTAACATAGGGGCGGATATTGGTCAAGAAAAAATGTTCTTTTTTTCTCAAAGCCTTGGGAAGGGGTTTATTTTTTATAGCTGCTTGAAAATTCTAATAAAAAAGGTTAAGATGGTTGAATCGAACCTTTTTTAACTCTCAGGCCTTCCAGGCCTGGTCTTTAAACCGGTTTATGGAAAGGGTGGGCCACGGTGAAAGGGGATTTAATGTTGGGGAATCGGAAAGAGACCGGATTAAGCGAAGTTCAAAAGAATATTGCCTATACCTTTCAGGATCCTTCCCGGCTGGAGCAGGCCTTAACCCATCGCTCTTTCACCAATGAACACCCAGAATTACAGGGGAAGAATAATGAACGATTGGAATTCCTGGGAGACGCCGTCCTTAATTTATCGCTCAGCCATCTTTTAATAGAACAATTCCCGGATCTCCCGGAGGGGGATCTTTCCAAGATCCGGGCCGGGTTGGTTAATGAGAGCCACCTGGCGGACCTGGCCCAGGAACTGAAACTGGGAGATTATTTATTGATCGGGCGGGGTGAAGAGATAACCGGGGGGCGCAAAAAACCTTCGATCCTGGCCGACACCCTGGAGGCGGTCCTGGGGGCCGTTTATCTGGATGGCGGTTTAGACCCCGTCTCCGAATGGGTTTCCCGGTTTTTTAAATCCACCTTAGCGGATCAAGAGGGGCTTCCAAAAAGTGATTTTAAGACCCTGCTCCAGGAGTATTGTCAGGGAAAATTGAAAATCACCCCAGGCTATACCGTCTTTCGGGAAGAAGGACCGGACCACAAAAAAGTTTTCTTTGTGGAGGTCAGGATTCAGGATCAGGTCGTTTCTCGGGGCAAAGGGAAAACCAAGAAGGAGGCCCAGCAGAAAGCGGCCCAAAAGGCCCTGGAAGGGCTAACCAAAAATATTTGAATTTTTGGGATAGTCCCAAAGTTACGTGATTCTCAAACAGAAGGAGTAGCCTCTTAAAATATTAAATCACCCCAAAGGGCTTCAGGGGTCTTGATTTCAAGGATTGTCCGCCAAAACGCCAGTAGCCTGAACCCGGGCAGGAAGTTTATAATGGGGTTTAGAAACAGGCCAACACCAAAGTCCCGCCTCGGCGGGATGAATGCCCGGCTCCCAACCCACTTAGGAATTCGGGCCGGATTGGGGCTACGGATACCCTTTCGGACAACCTTGAAATCAAGACCCCTGAAGCCCTCGACGAATGGAGTGCTTAAAAATCACGTAACGTTGGGACGAACTCCGTTTTTGTTTTGATTATTTGGACGTTTGACCTTCGTGCTTGTTTCGAATTTCGTGCTTCGAAATTCGAATTTATTAGTTTCGTGTTTGTTATGGCTCAACTTTCTAGACGAAGCTCCCCATTTATTATTCCCATTTTCCTGCCCCAATGGGGCTGTCCTTTTCAATGTGTCTACTGCCGGCAGGAGAGCATAACCGGCCTGCAAAGGGACTCTATCGATTTTAAGACCTTGTCTGCGCTGGTGGAGGCCGGCCTGGCCTCCAGGAAAAGAAAGCCGGGACAGCAGACTGAGATCGCTTTTTATGGCGGAACCTTCACCAGTATTGAAACAACCGCGCAGGAGGCCTTGTTGGAATGGGGCAGCCTCTACGTCCGGCAGGGCCGGGTGGACGGCCTGCGGCTTTCCACCCGGCCGGATGCCCTTCCCCCGGAGATTGTTAACGGGCTTTGGGTGAAGGGGGTAAAAACCATTGAGCTGGGCGTCCAATCCCTAAATGACCAAGTCCTAAGCGAGGCCCGGAGGGGCCATACAGCCCGGGATACCTTTCGGGCCTTCGGGCTTTTAAAAAAATGGTCTTTTAATATCGGCGCTCAGATCATGCTGGGGCTGCCCGGTGATGACGGACGGGCCTTCAGGGAGACGGTGGAGAGGCTTCTAATTTTGAAACCCGACAGGGTTCGGATTTATCCCACCCTGGTTTTACGGGGAACCACCTTAGCCCACTGGTATGAAGAGGGACGTTATGAACCCGTGTCCCTGGATGAAGCCGTGGCCTTAGGCGCCTGGGCAGTTGAGCTATTCGAAGCAAAGGGCATCCCGGTCATAAGAATCGGCCTCCAAAATCAGAACCAAATGAAATTGGGACAGGATCTGCTGGCCGGCCCTTTTCACCCGGCCTTTGGAGACCTGGTGCGCCGGGAAATTTTCCTGAAAAATCTAAAACATTTTTTAAAAAACAATGTTCCTTTATCATCCGTTATTGAATTGACGGTTTCGGACCGGGATGAGAGCTTCCTTACGGGTGAAAATAGGAAGGGTTGGCGACAGCTTATGATGGAATTGGGGATCACTATTCGTTTAAAGAAAGATGGGGGGTTGTTTCCCGGCTCCTGGATTTGTTCACAAAAAAATCACTCCAGGGGCATAATGAGGACAATAGGGCCATAGGAGACCGCCATGATGGGAGCCGGTTGAAGTTAACCGTCCCTTGGTCATCCCCCAGTCAAATCCCTTCCCTCACCCTTTCTCCGGAATTGGTTATCCGTAGCGGCCGGTGATGTAGTCGTTGGTGCGGTCGTCCTTGGGCTTGGTGAAGATCTGGCCGGTAGGACCGAATTCGAGCAGTTCTCCCAGGAGCATGAAGCCGGTCTCGTCCGAGATGCGGGCCGCCTGCTGCATGTTATGGGTGACAATGACGATGGTGTAATCCTTCTTCAGGGTCAGCATCAGACTTTCAATTTTTTCCGTGGCCATGGGATCCAGGGCCGAGCAGGGTTCGTCCATCAGAACGATCCGGGACTGAAGGGCCACAATCCGGGCAATACACAGACGCTGCTGCTGTTCCAGGGTAATGGACAAGGCCGACTGGTTCAGCTTGTCTTTCAGGGTCTCCCACAGCCCGACCGCCGAGAAGGCCTTCTCGGCGATCGCCACCTGCTTGTTCCTTTTTGACGGCAACTGGCCGTGGACCTTCAGGCCGAAGGTGACATTTTCCAGAATCGACAGAGGAAAAGGGTTGGGCCGCTGAAAGACCATACCGGCTTCTTTGCGCAGTTCGATTAAATTGGTGCCGGGGGCATAGATATTTTTTTCCCCGATAATCACCTCGCCTTCGATCCGGACCCCGTCAATCAAGTCATTCATCCGGTTGAGGCAGCGCAGCAGGGTGGACTTGCCGCATCCCGATGGCCCGATCAGGGCCGTGATGGTCTTTTCCTTAAAGTAAGAGTTAACCCCTTTCAGGGCATGAAAAGACCCGTAATACAAATTGAGATTTTTAACGGTAATGGCAGGCAAGCCGGCCCCTCTTACCCGAATCTTCCGGAGACATAATCTTCAGTCCGCTTTTCCTGAGGATTGGTAAATAGCTGTTCCGGTGGTCCGACTTCAATCAGTTCACCCAGGAGAAAAAAAGCCACCTTGTCCGAGATGCGGGCAATCTGTTTGGTGTTATTGCTGACTAGGATGATGGTATAGTCCTTTTTTAAATTCCGCAAAGCCTCTTCTACCTTGGCGGTTGATATCGGATCCAGCCCGGAGGTCGGTTCATCCAGCAGGATGACCTCGGACTGCATGGCCAGGGTCCGGGCGATGCACAATCGTTGCTGCTGCCCTCCGGACAATTTCAAAGCCGATTCGAAAAGACGATCCTTCACCTCATCCCAAAGAATGGCGGCCCGTAAACTTTCCTCCACCCGCTGGTCCAACAGGTATTTATCCTTGACCCCGTGGATGCGAGGGCCGAAGGTCAGGTTTTCATAAATCGTCCGCGGCAATGGGATCGGCTTGGCAAAGACCATCCCCACCCGGGCCCTCAGGCTGTTGACGTCACATTTAGGTAAAAGGATATCTTCCTCGTCTAAGAGTACCCGCCCCCGGATCAAAATAGTCGGGATAAGATCTGTCAGCCGGTTCAAGATGCGCAACAGGGTGCTCTTGCCGCTGTTGGAGGGTCCCATGATGCCGGTAATCCGTTTTTCCGGGATAGACAGGTTGATGGATTGCAGGCTCGGTTGTTCCCCGTAAAGGACCGTTAAGTTGATAATCCGGATCTTGTCCATGGTGGGTTAGGTATATTTTTTGATAAAGCGCCTCATGATCAGGTAGGCGCTCATATTAATCACCAGAATCAGAAGCACCAGGATGGCCGCCGTCCCATAGGCCATGGGCATGGAGATCCCTTCCCGGGCCAGGATGTAAAAATGCACGGCCATGGTTCGGCCGGATTCGAAGATGGAATTGGGGAAGCGCAGGGATGACCCGGCGGTGAAGATGATAACCGCCGTCTCCCCGATGGAACGGGCGATGCTCAAGACCAGGCCGGTGGCAATCCCCGGCAGGGCGCTGGGCAGAACCACCAGGGTGATGGTCCTCCATTTCCCGACCCCCAGCGAATAAGCCACCTCCCGGTATTCCTGGGGTACCGCCAGGATGGACTCTTCCGAGGTCCGGATGATGGTCGGCAGCAGCATGACCGAGAGGGTTAAGCCCCCGGAAAGCAGACTCCAGCCCCAGCCGAAGGCCATGACAAAGATGGCAAAACCGAACAGACCCAGAATAATGGAAGGAATGCCGGCCAGGCACTCGGTCCCGAAGCGGATGAGGCGGGTCATCAGACCTTCATGGGTATATTCGGTCAGATAAATGGCGGTCCCCAGGCCCAGCGGGGTAGCAAAGGCCAGGGCGATGACGATCAGATAAAGGGTACTGACAATGGTGGCGAAGATACCGCCGGAACGGCCCATATCCGCCGGGTTGGTGGAAAGAAAGGTCCAGGTCAGTTGGGGAAGACCATGGAAAAAGATAAAAACGATAATGAAGATCAGGACGCCGATCGTCAACCCGGTTAATATCCAAAGCAGGATCTTCATCAAGGTCTGTCGCCCGGGGGCGTTTAGAAGGATCATTTCTTTCGCATCAGGGTACTGGCCAGGATATTAAGGCCCATAATAAAAATGAACAATACAATACCGGCGGCGAACAGGGCCGTCCGGTGATCTCCCGAGGCGTAGCCCATCTCCAGGGCAATGGTGCTGGTCAGGGTCCTGACCGGGTCGAGCGGGGAGGTCGGTATTTTGAGGGCGTTTCCGGCTACCATAATCACGGCCATGGTTTCTCCAATGGCCCGGGCCATACCCAGGATGATGGCGGTCACCACCCCGGATCGGGCCGCCGGCAGCAGGACATACCACAGGGCTTGCCAGTGCGTGGCCCCCATGGCCAGCGCCCCTTCCTTGTACAGGAGCGGCACGGCCTGCAGGGCATCAATGGAAATGCTGGTGATCGTCGGCAGAATCATAATGGCCAGGATAATAGAGGAAGCCAGCAGGGAGAGCCCGGGGCCGCCCAGATAATCGCGGATAATCGGCACCAGCAGGATCACACCCAGGAAACCGAAAACCACCGAGGGTATGCCGGCCAGCAGTTCGATGGTCGGTTTCAGGATCAACAGCCAGCGGCGGGGACAGAACTCGGCCAGGGTGATGGCGCAGGCCAGGGCCAGGGGCACCCCCAGGATGATGGCCATAACCGTTACGGCCAGGGACGAAATGATCATCGAGAGGATGCCGAAATGGCCTTTGGTGGGGGCCCATTGGTCGCTGAAAAGAAAATTTGACAGGCCGACCTTTAGAATTACGGGCAGACCCTCCCTGAAGATAAAAATGGTGATCAGCAAGAGAAGACCGATGGCCGAAAAGGCCAGGATCATCAGGATCTTTTCAATGATCTTTTCCCGCATCTTAATGAACCCCTACCAGTCCCTCCTGTTCCAGGATCCCCTGCCCTTCCTTGCTCAGGACAAAATCAATAAATTTTTGGATGGGTAGGGAGGGCTGATCGAGGGTAACGAACAGAAAGGGCCGGGTCAAGGTATAGGTGTTGTTCTTAATGGTCTCCAGGTTGGGCTGGACTGAATTCACGGCCGCGGCCTTTACCTGCCGGTTAACTACGCCATAGGAAATATAGCCGATGGCTTGCGGGTTGCTGGCCACGATTTCCCGGACCGCTCCGTTCGAATCCTGCACCAGGGCCTCATCGGATATGGGGGTTTTTTTCATGACCAGATGCTCGAAGGCGTCCCGGGTGCCGGATCCTTCCTCCCGGGTAACAAAGTAAATCGGCTTGGGCAGCCACCCCAGGCCATCCCAGGTCGCGATCTTTCCGGAAAAGATATCCCGCAACTGCTCCGTCGTCATATTCCGGACCGGATTGGCGGGATGGACGATGATGGCAATTCCGTCCCAGGCAATAATGATCCTTTTCAGGTTCCTTTCGTCCGACCTCAGTTCCCGGGAACAGGTTCCGATTTGGGCCGCCTTTTCCTGGCAGGCCTTAATGCCCGCGGTTGATCCACCGCCCTGAACATTGATAATCACCTTATTGGAGTTGATTTCCATGTAGATTTCCGCCAATTTCTCGGCAAAGGGCTGGACCGAGGTCGATCCGGCAAGGGTCAGGGATTCGACCTGGGAGGAACTTTGAGGGAAACAGCCCGGGAGAAAAAGGCCGAAGATAAACCAAAAAATTCCCCAGAAGGCTGTTTTCTTTTTCAGAAATGGTCTCACTTCACTGGGATCCATCAATTCGTATCAGGCGGCAATGATGAAACCTTTCACAAACACCCCCGAACCTGAACGGCTTCATTCAGCAGGGAATTTACATTTCAGGTGATACACCTTAAGAAGGGATGCCGACTGGTGCGCCCGGCCCGACTCGAACGGGCGGCCTGCGGATTCGAAGTCCGACGCTCTATCCAACTGAGCTACGGGCGCCTTCGCCGTAAAGTAATAGCAAAAATTTTTCTTAAATTCAAGTAAACCTCGGACTGGCCTGAAAATCGGAGGCTAAAGGTTTTTTGCTGAATACAGGTTGATCTTAACAGCCAAGGCTTTAACTCTTTTTAGTTTTTATGCCTTCCCCTCGAATCCTTGACTCCTTGACTCCCTGAACCCTGGATCATCGCCAACTTTTTTGGAGATGATCTTTTTTTATTCTTCCCCTTGAATCCCCCGCTGGTCTGTGTTAAGGAATACTATCTTATTTTCCTGAAAGGGTGCCCGGATGTTTGTGTTCGGAAATTTGTTAATAGCCCTGGCCAAGATTCTGGATATCCTCCTCACGGCCTATACCTGGATCATCATAGCCCAGGCCGTCATCTCCTGGGTCAAACCCGACCCCTATAACCCTATCGTCCGTTTTCTTTACTCCGTCACCGAACCCGTTTTGAGGCCCATCCGGCAGCGCCTGCCGGTGATCTGGGGCGGCTTCGACTTTTCCCCCTTGATCCTTTTGCTGGCGATTGTCTTTTTGCAGGAGTTTTTAATCCGGAGCCTGATGCAATTAGGTTTTCGAATGTGACCAAAGCCCGCCCCCTGACGACCTCACCACCCGGTTCGGATACCCCCCTCCCCTCCACCCTTAAAGAAACCCCTCAAGGAATCTCTCTGACTATTTTGGTTCTGCCCAAATCCAGGAAAACAGGCTGGGAGGAACCCAAGGAGGCTGTCCTGCGGCTCAAGGTCCAGGCTCCCCCGGTCCATGGGGCTGCCAATCAGGCCTGCCTGGCCTTTTTGGCCGGATGGTTTGGGTTAAAAAAGTCCGCTGTGGTCCTGCTCAAGGGAGAGCGATCCCGCCAAAAGGTCTTTTTATTGAAGGGGCTGGATCTTAAAAAAGGGCTCACCCTTCTCCCGGACCGAAATCGGTATCAATAGGGGCAAAAGACTGGGGATAATCTTCAAAGCCTTCCTGATCAAACCACTCTTGTTTGGCCAAGGCACATCGGATGTTTAGTCCACAATATTTTAAGCAGAGCCGGTCATGGCGATTGAATTGACTAAAACACTCAAAGCGACCCTGCAACTGATCGGCGGTAAATTGGGTGATCATAAATTCCTCCATCATTTTAATCGGTTAGTGTTTTGCGGGGATCTTACTGCGAACTTTCCTGGGGAAAACCCTCATGAGTTAAAGGGGAATTGTAAAACGCTGTCTTAAAAACAGGGAGTGATTTAGCCGGAATCATATCTTAGACCGGCCGGATTGTCCAGACAAAAGAAGGCCCCGGTCCAAGAGAGGATCCATTAATTTTAACTTATTATTTTTATTAATAAATACGATACTTGGGGATTACCGGTTCAAACGCAGGAGGTTTGTCAGGGCAGGATGGATCAGCCCATTGCTGGCCAGGATTTCTTTTTTAAAGATGTTATACGGTCCCCCCTTAAAGTCGGTCACCTTTCCGCCGGCCTCCTCCACAATAAGGACCCCGGCGGCCGTATCCCAGGGCTTAAGCTGTTCTTCCCAAAACCCATCGAATATGCCCTGGGCTACCCAACAAAGATCCAGGGCCGCGGATCCGGGGCGGCGCACACCTTGGGCCTGGGTGGTCACCTGACGAAACCGTTCCATAATCGGGCCGGAGGCTTTTCGGATGGAATAAGGAAACCCGGTTGCCAGCAGACTCCGGGAGATCTCTTTTACCGAAGAAATCCTGACCGGCTGCCCGTTGCAGTAAGCCCCCTTCCCCTTTACGGCCCAATAGGTTTTTTTTGATTCCGGGTTATGAACCATACCGAGAAGAAGGTCGTTTTCCTGTACCAGGGCCAGGGAAATGCAATAAAATGGAAAGCCGTGGACGAAGTTGGTGGTCCCATCCAGGGGATCCACTACCCAGTAGGGTCCGGAAGGTATCTCCGGGTTAGGGGTTTCTTCGGCCAGGAAGGCCCGCTTGGGAAAGCTGGACTTCAGGCGGGAAATAAGGTGTTCCTGGGACTTCAGGTCCCACTCGGTGACCAGGTCGATGGCGCCCTTTTGCTGATAGGACGGCCTGCTGCGAAAACCCTTTCTGAGAATCCGGCCCGCTTCCTGAACCGCTGCCCAGGCCGCCTCGAATGATCGGGTGCTGTTCAATTGATAAACACCTTGGCGTAAAAATCCGACTTGATGAGGGCCTTACCGGCGCCCAAGACGACCGAAGTCAGGGGATCATCGGCCATCCGGACCTTAAGACCGGTTTCCCTTTGCAGCAGTTTATCCAGTCCCTTAAGCAAGGCCCCGCCGCCGGCCAGGGTCATCCCCTGTTCACTGATATCCCCGGCCAACTCGGGCGGGGACTTTTCCAAGGCCCTTTTGACCGCATCCACGATCGCCCAGATCGGATCGGCCATGCCCTCCCTTATGTCCTTATCCGTTAACTGAATGCTTTTGGGAATACCGGAATAAACGTCTTTCCCGGAAACCTGGAAACGGATCGATTTTTCAAAAGGATAGGCCGAACCATAGGCTATCTTGATCTCTTCAGCCGTATTCTCCCCGATCTGCAGATGGTACTTCTTTTGAAGGGTGTAGATGATGGCCTCGTTCATCTCATCCCCGGCCACCCGGATGGATTCACAATAGGCTGTGGCAAAGAGCGAGATAATGGCCACTTCGGTCGTGCCCCCTCCGATATCCACCACCATAGTGGCCCGTTTTCCGTCCACGTCCAACCCGGCCCCGATGGCCGCGGCCATCGGTTCCTCAATCAGGTAAATATCCCGGGCCCCGGCTCCTAAGGCCGATTCGACCACGGCCCTTTTTTCCACCTGGGTTATCCCGGAAGGTACCCCGATGACCAGGTTGGGGCGGGAAAATTTGGAATTCCCTTTCACCTTAAAGAGAAAATAGGTGATCATTTCGCGGGTGACGTCGAAATCGGCGATCACCCCGTCCTTCATCGGACGGATGGCTGAAATGCGGGGAGGGGTTCGCCCCAAAAAATCTTTGGCCTCTTTCCCTACGGCCATAACCTGTCCGGTTTCGTTATTGATGGCCACCACCGAAGGCTCATTCAAAACTATGCCCTGGTTTTTTTTGAAGATCAGGGTATTGGCCGTTCCCAGGTCCATGGCCAGATCTTCCGCAAGAAAGCCGAGCATTTTGTGAATAAACACGGTCTCCTCCCGGTCACGTGTCCATTAAGGAAAGGATGGAGGTGATGATGATCTGGCCGGCAAACAATAGGGCCCGAATCTCATCCTCCTCCCAATGATTTTCCTGATAGCCGATTAAATTCATGACCCCGTAAACCTTCCTGAAAAAATAGAGGGGCAAGCCCATATAGGATTGAAAGTGCATACAGGGGTCCTCGGGGAAAAAGACATACGAGGTGTGCTGCCTGGGCTTCATAACCGGCCTGACCAGGGGTTTTCCCTCCCGAATCACCCAGCCCGTCAAGCCCATATCCACCCCCAGATGGGTCTTTTTCAGGGGTGCCCGAAGCTTTCCTTCGGAGGCCACTACCTTATAGCGGTCGCCTTTCTTGGGGACCAGGGCTATGAAGGCCGCATCGGTATTGGAAAATTCCCGGCAGCGTTTAAGAACCTTCAAATAATAGTCGGGCAAGGGAGGCCCTTCCATGGAGAGGTCGTTTATGTGGTAAAGAAAATCAAGAATTCGCGTCTGGCGCTTTTCCCGTTGAGAAACGCCTTCACTCTCCAGGGCCATCAGGACGATCAAGGAAAAATCCTGAAGTATTTTCTGATGCTTCTCGGTAAAGATATAATTTCGCTTACTGTCGATACACAGGACCCCGTCCTCCCCCACGGGAACGGCCAAAAAGGCCTTGATCCCTTCGTCCCGCCGGTATAGTTTTAAGTTCCGGGTATCCCGGTCGAATTGGGCGATATTAACCGGCCGCCTGTTCTTGGCCACCCAGCCAATCAGGCTGTCTCCGACCTGCATCTCGGTATCAGGATTTATATTCAGGCTTAAGCTGTGATAACAGGTTAAGGTAAGCCGGTCTCGGCTGGCATTATACAAAAAAAGGGCGGCTGTAAAAGCCTCGGTTACATTGCTGATGAGCTGGATGATTTCCTGCAGCCCTTTTCGGGAGGTTCTTTCCAACCGCAGCGAAGCCGGTGAACTCAAATATGGATTAAAATCCATTGCATAATGGTCTGATAAAAACTATAGTAAATTTAGATTAGGACCCAGGGCACTGAGTTCATTTTCTACCGTAGTTGCTCTGAGTTGTCAATTTATTTCCTGTCCCGAAAGAGGAACAATCCTGGTTTCAACCAATCGGCATGGTTCAAAAGTTTGGGCATACTATTTCTGATTCCCGTTGGAAGAGGACCGGGGGTCTTGATTTCAAGGATTGTCCGCCAAAACGTCGGCAGCCTGACCCCGGGCAGGAAGTTCATAATGGGGTTAAGAAACAGGCCAACACAAAAGCTATTTATCATCGTGGGTGAATGCCCGGCTCCCAACCAACTTAGGAATTCAGGCCGGGTTGGGGCTATGGATTACCCTTCGGACAACCTTGAAATCAAGACCCCCGGTCCTCCAGTCAGGCCATAATGCGCCCGTGCCGAAACTTTTGCAACATCGAGGCAACCAATCCGGATCCATGAAAAAAGATAACCCAAAAAAATTGGATTTAATCGCTCCCCGGAGAAAAACCCGGCCCATTTCGGTCGGGGGAGTTCTCATTGGAGGAACGCATCCGGTGGTCGTCCAATCCATGACCAGCACCGATACCCGAAATGTCCCGGCTACCTTGAGACAAATCAGAGGGCTTAAGAAGGCCGGTTGCGAGTTGGTCCGGGTAGCCGTCCCTGATCAGGGGGCACTGGAAGGGCTGGCGGAAATCGTCTCCAAGTCCCCGTTGCCGGTCATAGGGGATATTCATTTCGATTATCGCCTGGCCCTGGAAGCCGTGAAAGCCGGGGTGGCCGGGATCCGGATCAACCCGGGCAACATCGGCGGGACCCGAAAGATTCGCCAGGTTATTGCCGCGGCCCGGGACCAGGGGGTCTGCATCCGGATCGGGGTAAATGCCGGGTCCCTGGAAAAGGATCTGCTCCCTTTTCCGCCCCAGCGCCAGGCCGAGGCCATGGTGACCTCCGCCTTAAGGCATATCGCCGTATTCGAGCAATCCAATTTTAAAAACCTGAAAATCTCCCTGAAATCCTCCGATGTCCTGCAGACCGTCCGGGCCTACCGTCTGCTGGCCGGCCAGGTTCCTTATCCCTTTCACCTGGGTATTACCGAAGCCGGCAGCCTGATTTCGGGAACAGTCAAATCGGCCCTGGGCTTGGGGCTTTTGCTGGTTCAGGGCCTTGGGGATACCCTGAGGGTCTCTTTAACGGCCGCGCCGCGAGAGGAAGTCCGGGTAGCCTACCAGATCCTGCGGGCCTTGGGTTTGCGGAAAAGGGGTATTGAGATCATTTCCTGCCCCACCTGCGGCCGCTGCCAAATCAACCTCATGGCCCTGGTGAAAAAAGTCGAACGGGCCGTCCGGGAGGTGGCCGCCCCCCTGAAAGTGGCTATCATGGGCTGCATCGTCAACGGCCCGGGGGAGGCCAGGGAAGCCGATATCGGAATCGCCGGCGGCAAAGGCTACGGTCTCCTCTTCGCCGGAGGCCGCCGCCTTAAAAAAATACCGGAGCAGCAGTTGGTGCCGGTCTTGCTCGAGGAAATCGAAAACCTGGTCAAGCAGAAAGGATAAGCATGCGCTACTCTCAGACTTATATTCCCACCCTTCGGGAAAAACCGGCCGAGGCCGAAATCATCAGCCACCAACTTATGCTGAGAGCCGGCCTGATCCGCAAGCTTTCCTCCGGAATTTACAGTGTTCTGCCCCTGGGCCTGCGCTCGATCCGAAAAATGGAGACCATTATCCGGGAAGAGATGGAGCGGGCCGGGGCTCAGGAAGTCCTTCTCCCGGCCTTACAGCCGGCCGAACTCTGGCAGGAAAGCGGCCGTTGGGACAAATACGGCAAAGAGCTTTTCCGCTTCCTGGACCGCCACAACCACCCCTACTGCCTGGGACCCACCCATGAAGAGGTGATCACGGATCTGATTCGCTATGAGGTCCGCTCCTACCGCCAGCTCCCGATCAATCTGTATCAGATCCAGACCAAATTTCGGGACGAAATACGCCCCCGCTTCGGCTTGATGCGGGGACGGGAATTCGGCATGAAGGACGGCTACAGCTTTGACCGGAACGAGGCGGAAGCCGAAAAAACCTACTTCACCATGTTTGAAGCCTATACCCGGATTTTTCAACGCTGCGGTTTGCTGTTTAAGGGGGTGGAGGCCGACAGCGGGACCATCGGGGGAAGCTTTTCCCATGAGTTTATGGTCCTGGCCGAAAGCGGCGAAGATGCCATCCTGGCCTGCCCGGCCTGCAGTTACGCCGCCAATGTGGAACGGGCCGAATCGTTTGACCTGTTCCATATTGACCCGGAAGAGATTGAAAGACCCGGCCGGAAAAAAAATACCCCCGGCCGGAAAACCGTTGCCGAGGTAACCGGCTTCCTATCCCTTCCGCCCCAGCGTCTGGTGAAGACCTTGATCTATCAGACCGAAAAAGGTCCCCAGGCCGTTTTAATCCGGGGGGATCAGGAAGTCAATCCAACCAAATTGGCCAGGCATCTGGATGTCCAGGAATTGACCCTGGCCGAAGGACCTCTGGTGGAAACCCTGACCGGGGCGCCCGTCGGCTTCGCCGGAGCCCTGGGTTTAAAGCTGCCCCTCTGGGCCGACCAAACCCTCCAGGAACTTAAAAATTTCGTCATGGGGGCCAATGAAGCCGACACCCATTTTATTGATCTCAATTGGGGCAGGGACCTTCCCCGGCCCTTCTGGGCCGATCTGCGCCAGGTCTTCCCGGAAGAACCCTGCCCCCGATGCCGAAGCCCTTTAAAGGCCTATCGGGGAATTGAAGTGGGCCATGTCTTTAAGTTGGGCGACAAATATTCACGGTCCTTGAAGGCCGCCTATCTTGACGAGCAGGGGAAGGAACAGCTCATGATCATGGGCTGCTACGGGATCGGGGTGGGACGCACCGTAGCGGCGGCCATTGAACAGCAACATGACCAGGACGGCATCATCTGGCCCATGGCCCTGGCCCCCTTCCAGGTGATCCTCAGTCCGGTGGAATGGAAGCCCGGAAGCCCGGTTACGGAGGCGGCGGCCTCGCTTTATGAATCTCTGAGGCGGGAGGGGGTAGAGGTCCTCTTGGATGACCGGGATGAACGACCGGGCATCAAGTTCAAAGACGCCGACCTGATCGGGATCCCCATCCGGGTAACCATTGGCCCAAAGGGGCTTTCCGAGGGAAAAGTGGAAATCCGCCGGCGCCGTTCGAAGGAGACTATCCTGGTGGACAAGGATCAGGCCCTGGCCTCTATAAAAGGGATTATTGCTGAGGCCCTGGAACCCTCGACCCCATAAACCCATGACCCCTTAGCCCTTCATGATCCGCATCAATACCATCATCGATCAGATCTTGTCCTATTGGCCCCAGGCCAATATCGATCTGATCGAAAAAGCCTATGTCTTCTCGGCCAAAGTGCACGAGGGGCAGGTCCGGCTTTCCGGTGAAGCCTACCTTTCTCATCCCCTGGAAGTGGCCTGGCTGCTGACCCAGATGAATATGGACCTGATTACGATTGCCGCCGGCCTGCTCCACGATACCATTGAGGACACCCTGGCCACCCCGGAAATGATCAGAGAAAAATTCGGCCCCGAGGTCCTCGGCATCGTCAACGGGGTCACCAAAATAAGCGCCATTCATTTCCAGAGCCAGGAGGAAAGGCAGGCCGAAAATATCCGCAAGATGATCCTGGCCATGTCCGACGATATTCGGGTGATCCTGGTCAAGCTGGCCGACCGCCTGCACAACCTGCGGACCCTGGGCTATCATCCCCTTGAGAAACAAAGGAACATCGCCCAGGAAACCCTCGATATTTACGCCCCGCTTGCTGCCCGACTGGGCATGCATCGTATCCAATCCGAACTGGAAGACCTCTGCCTTTATTATCTCGAACCGGAGGCTTACCAGATCATCAAAGCAGGCGTGGCCAGCAACCGGGAGGAGCGGGAGCGCACCATTCGGGAAGTCAAAGAAATCCTCCAGAAAAAAATGGACTCGGAGGGACTTTCGGCCCGGGTGGAGGGCAGACCCAAGCATTTTTACAGCATCTACCGAAAAACCATCACCCAGAACCTCGATATCAGCCAGTTGTATGATCTGATTGCCTTTCGGGTCATCGTCAAAGAGGTGGCCGAATGCTACGAGGCCCTGGGTCATATCCACTCCCTTTGGAAGCCTATTCCCGGAAAATTTAAAGACTACGTCAGCCTGCCCAAGGCCAACCACTATCAATCCCTGCACACCAAAGTGATCGGCCCGGTCGGAGAACGGATCGAGATCCAGATTCGGACCGAGGAGATGCACCGGGCAGCCGAAGAAGGGATCGCTTCCCACTGGCAATACAAGGAAGGCCAGTCCCCGGATGAAACCGACGCCAAAAAATTTAGCTGGGTGCGCCAGCTCCTCGAATCCCAGAAGGAAGTCAAAGACCCTAAGGAGTTTCTGGAATCGGTCCGGATTGATCTCTTTCCCGACGAAGTCTACGTATTTACCCCCGCGGGGGACGTCAAGATGTTGCCCAAGGGATCCACCCCCATTGATTTTGCCTATGCCATCCACAGCGATGTGGGACACCACTGCACCGGGGCCCGGGTCAATAAAAAAATGGTCCCCTTGCGTCATGTCCTGCAACACGGCGACCTGGTGGAAGTCATCACGTCAGCCGGACACCTGCCCAGTAAGGATTGGTTGAAGATCGTCAAAACGTCTAAGGCCAAAAACCGGATCAGGCAGTGGATCAAGACCGAGGAACGAAAACGCAGTATTGATATCGGCAAGGATTTATTGGAAAAGGAAATCCGCAAGAGTCCGCTGAATCTGGCCCAGCAGATGAAGGGCGAAGCCTTGCTGCAGGTCGCTCAGGATCTTTCGTTTCAACGGCTGGAGGACCTTTTGGCCGGCATCGGCTTCGGTAAAATTTCACCCCGGCAGATCATAAACCGCCTGCTGCCGAAGGAGGAGGCCGAAGAGAAAAAAGAAGCCCCAGGCCCCCCCCTGATTCGGAAAAAACAGGGGAAGAAACAGGGGGGGGTCTTGATTAAGGGGATTCATGACGTCATGACCCGCTTTGGCAAATGCTGCAACCCGCTTCCCGGCGATCCCATTCTGGGCTTTATTACCCGAGGCCGGGGCATTACCGTACACGCCCGGGCCTGCCCCCAGGCCGCCCTGGAAGACCCGGAGAGGCTGGTGGAGGTCCAGTGGGATTTGTCCGAGAAGCAGTTCTATCCGGTCAAGATTGAAATTTGGTCCAACGACAAAAAAGGGATGCTGGCCGAGGTCAGCAGCACCATCGCCTCGGCCGAGTCCAACATCCTAAAGGCGGACGTCTTAACGACTACCGACAGGAAGGGTTATCTCCAATTTATCATCGAAGTGACGGACACCCGCCATTTACAAACCGTCATGTCCAGCCTGAAAAAAATCAAAGGCGTCCTGACCGTCACCCGTTCCTTCGAAAAGCTGGTCTAAAAGAAGGCCCCATGACCTTAGCGGAAATTCCAGGGACCGCCTCCCCTGCTCGTCGAACGTCATCTCCACCGGATGACCATCACCCTCAATCGTCCCCACCTTATTAATGCCCTTTCCTTGGAGATGATCCGGGATTTTCAAATCGCCCTGGATGAGGCTGAAAACGAAGCCGACCTTCAGTTTGTGCTGCTCCTGGGGAATGGAGCCAGGGGATTTTGTGCCGGAGGCGACCTGAGGGCCCTGGCGGAGGCGGTAAGACGAAAAGATTTTGAAGAGGCCGATCGGTTTTTTAAGCAGGAATATGCCCTGGATTTGAGTATCCATCGCTTTTCCAAACCCATCATTGTCCTGGCCGACGGGATTACCATGGGAGGCGGGCTGGGGCTGAGCGCCGGTGCGGATATCGTAGTCGCCACTGAAAACTCCCGCATGGCCATGCCTGAAACCCAAATTGGCTTTTTCCCTGATGTCGGCGCCAGCCGCTGGCTCTTTGACAAGTGCCCCGGCGGCTATCCGGAATTCCTGGGACTGACGGGCTATGAATTGATCGGGGCAGAATGTGTCCGGGTCGGGCTGGCATCGGTTCTGGTTCAGGCCGGCCGCTTGGCGAAAGTCAGGGAAAAATTGGAGGGTTTTTCGGGAAGGTTGGCCAAGGATAAAAAAGAAGCCGTATTGCAGCTTTGGGATCTTATCAACCCATTTGTTGACCCGGTTATTACACAAAGGCCGGAAATGGATCGCTGGGTGGCCGCCCATTTTTCGGGGAAGAAATCTCTTCAAAAGATCAAGGCCTCTCTATCGCAAGACCCTTTACACCATCCCTTAAGTCTCGATGCCCTCCAGCGTTTAGAGGAACGCTCCCCGACGGCCCTGGTCCTGACCCTGGAACTGCTTCGCCTCAATCAAAGGCGCCCTTTGGAGGAGGCTTTCGCCGTAGAAGCCGGGGCGGCCCATTTTATCATCCAACACCCCGACTACCTGGAAGGCATTCGGGCCCGCCTCCTGGATCGGGACAACCGTCCCCGCTGGCAACCCTCCCGAATAGAAGAAGTGCCGCCCCTGAAGAAAATTTTTTTATAATATTTTTGCCCGGCCGACACTGGCCAGATCAGCCCCCTTTCACAAGGCGAAAAATACTCAGTGTCTCTAAGATCCCAGGTCCTCCCGAACAGGTCCATCCGGATATCTGGTACCCTATCCTCCCCATTTAAAGGCTCAGCAAGGCAGTCCAAATAAGTTCACTCAGCAACAACGTTCCCCTCCGACTATTATGGGTCTGATTGGGTTGTATTCTATTATTTCTTGTCTTTCTTTCCCTCGGATTTGGTCTTCTTCTCCGATTTTTCTTTTTCCCCTTTCTTTCCCTGCACTTCTACTTTGGCCTCTTTCCTTGATTCTTTCTTGGCGTTCTTCCCAGATGCCAGCTTTTCAGCCTTCGCTTGCGCCAGATCCAGGTCTTGTTTCTCCTGATCGGCAATGCGGGCCACCCGAAAATCAGCTTTTCTCACTTCAGCCTTCAGCTTTCGTACTATAACATTTTTCTTGATATCGTCGTTCTTGAGCCCTTTCTCCTTCAGAAAAGCCCGCTGGGCGTCAAGATTTTTCAGGGCACTCTTCTTTTGATTTTCCACGTTGATCTTGGCTCTAATATCCATTCAGTTCCCTCCTTCAATAGAAATAGTGTTTTAATTTATTCAATCAATTTAACCTGCTGAACATGATGGCGAAAGTATTGGCATAAGGCAAGTTGTAGATCCCGAGCTATTCGAGGGAGGTCCGCCCCTGACCTGATCCGGGGGAATCCAGGGAATTTATGTTTACCTCGATGTTGCAAAAGCCGAGGATGCTTAAGAATTTTCTTTGATGGGAAGAGTATAAGGCAAGAAAAAGACCGGGGCAAGGAGAAAAGCAGGTCGAAAGTTAAGGGGACGAAGGACGTATTCTTCTCCATTCATGCAGGAATCAAAAAACCTTCTTCGGGCCGGGGTGGCCTGGTCTAACGATTCGATCCTTTCGGGCTCTCTTCGGGCCATACAATACCAATTCAACTAATTTAAGAACGTCCCGGTCTCCATTTAATTTTTCCCATAGTCCCCTTGGTCTGATTCCAGATACCGATTAACAAGTAATGCAACTTAGAACCAACATCCCACCCTACGACCTGCGTTATATTTCGGAGCGGAGCTCCGTTTTAGTCTACTACCTCAATATCAGTGTCCGTTTGATATTCCCTTATCCGGTTTTTCTGAATAATCCAGAGTTTCCCTTGAATATCTTTTTCCCCCAGGGCAACCAATAGGGTCCGGCAAAGAATGAGCAAATCGCTATAGCTTGGGCGGGAGAAGGCGAAAAACCGCAATCCCATAATATGATTTGGAGGAAAAAGTAAAGGATTGGCAAAATCCAGATCCAACGTAACCATACATCGTTTTTCGGATTGGCAGACGGAAACAACTTTTTTATCAGGAGACCCGGCCATCCCCTGGCTGATCACCGATTCGGTGTTGTGTCCGGCCTGACGAAATATTTCCGCCGCCGCCTTGCTAAGATTTTCATCCAGTTTTAACTTCATTGCCGAACCTCTATGGGATATTCAAAGTAGCGTTCGCGTGCCATCTCCGCCCCATAGGCAATGCAGGCCAGGATATCCTCTTCCTCCAAGTCATATTCCTTCATGATTTCTTCGATTTTCATTCCGCCGGCCAGGAAGTCAAGGATCAACGACACCCAAATTCTCCGGCCACGGATACAGGGCTTTCCAAAGCAAATCTCGGGATGGATGGTAATTCTTGAAAGCAGTTCTTCCTTAGTCATGATCATACCTCCTCTTCCCGAATTTCTTTATCGGAGAAGAAATAGAATTTAATAACAAAACACCGTTTCTGCCGGCCAGGTGTAATAAAACCTCCTCATTTCCTGACTTATCCAAATTATAACAGAAAACCGAGGTTATTTCCGAATAATTCTACCGGTTGGCAACCGCTCAGGCAATTCTTCCGCCCGGGCGGCCCGCACCACCGCGGAAGTAGTCAGGCCGAGGAACCGGGCCACGGCCGCAGCGGGATACCCCATCTCACCCACAGAGGCTCGACTAAACGCTCTTCGGGCTTCAGAAACCTTCCGCTTCCCGGAGGAAACGAAAAACCTTCCTTTCGCCCTCGGTGGGGCTTTCCAATCCTTCGATATCCTCGGGGTGCATGCGGGCCATGTCAATTTAATTCCACGTATTCAAAACCGTCTGGATTCCATCGCCTGTAAATTTGTGCTAAAGGGAGAGGCTGGTCTTTAATTATCTTGAGGATATTTGAAAGCCCGGTCCCACTGCTCTAAATTTCAAGCCAAAGGCGCAAGGAACCGTCCAACTGATTTGCATCATTAAGGGAAAGTTTTCCGAGGGTTTTTAAAATCAGACCACTGTCAATGGTATAAAGGCCCCTTTTGACAGCCGTGGGAACATTCAGGCCCGAATTCCTCCAGCCCGATAAAACAAATTCTCCAGATAATAACGACAAAAGCCTGCTGGTAAGGGGAACGATGAATAAATCTTTGGATTCCTCCTGGGTGCCCACGATAACTGCCGGTCTTACTTTTGAATTTGATAGATCTGAAAAGGGATACCTGACCAGAACAACCGCAGACTTAGAGAAGTTTGGCATAGACCTCATCCTCAAGATTATTCCATATCTTATCTAAAGAAGGTTGGCTGACGGTCTGCCAGAATTTTGTGGCGGAATCACTCGGGAGGACGGTGACCAAGACCTCTGTACCTTCCGGAAGGTCTGTCTCTTCCAGAAGCACCACTTTCTTTTCACGAACAACGGCTTTGAAGGTACTTAACATAACTTTCTCCTTAAAATTGTATCGAGCGGTTTCTCTTGCCAAGGTGTTGACCCACAAATAGAGGGATGTCTGTTCGACAACTTCCACGGATTGAAGTTTATTTTAGCCTGTTTTATCTATTTTTGAAAGAACGAAGTCGGGTTCCTTGCCCTGTTCCCCGATGGTTGGCTCATACCAGGCTATGAAATCCCTGTCTGGCCGGGTCGTTTCTCGAAGAAATCGAAAGACCTTCCGCTCGCCCTCGGTGGCGCTTTCCAGGCCTTCGATATCCTCGGGGTGCATGCGGGCCATATCAATTTAATTCCACGGAAACAAGAACGTCTCGGTCTCTATGCTAATTTCTTCTGCACTCTCAGAACGAACGTCCCCAATTCCACGATTAATCTGCATCTCTAAGCTCTTTCTCTACCTCATCGGCCGTGTACTGAAAAGGCGAAACTTCAAACCGGGCCAGAGAAAAAATAAAGTCAGCCCTGCTGACCCCGGCTACCTCAGCGGCCTTTTCCTGGGATATTATTCCCATTTCATACCACTTGACGGCGGCTGCCAGGCGCATTTCGGCCGCAAACTCCGAGGGACTTTTCCTTATGGCGGAAAAAGCGGTTTCGGGCATATCTATCTGTAAAACAACGGACATAAATCACCTCCCATAGCCTGAATAGCCTTGATTATACCAGAAAGCCGAGGTTATTTCCGAATAATTCTACCCGGTGGGCAACCGGCCAGGCAATTCTTCCGCCCGGGCGGCCTGCACCACCGCGGAAGTAGTCAGGCTGAGGAACCGGGCCACGGCCGCGCGGGATACCCCATCTCACCCACAGAGGCTCGACTAAACGCTCTTCGGGCTTCAGAAACCTTCCGCTTCCCGGAGGAAACGAAAGACCTTCCTTTCGCCCTCGGTGGGGCTTTCCAAGCCTTCGATATCCTCGGGGTGCATGCGGGCCATGTCAATTTAATTCCACGAATTTAAGAACGTCTTTGGTTCCATAAGTTCACTCAGTACTTACGTCCCCTCCGTTTCAAAAATCAGGTGAAAAAAGGACCTAACGCAGAAGACTTGGCGAAAACTGGAGTGGGGTGATTTGGGCTGAGGCTTCATTACCATCACCAACGAATTGGTATGAGAAAAGGGATTGTTGACAGAAGCATCGCGTTCAAGGATAATCACAAAAATGAGCCGTTAAAAAGTGGAGGATATTATGAAAGCCGTAAAACGTAAAGTGACGGATATGACAGTAGACGAACTGAAGGGTGTCATCCATGAAGTGATCGCCGAAGACATGGAGGCCTGGCGAGAAACCTATGAAATCATGGCGGACAGCAAACTCATGAATCAGATCCGACAGGCGGACCGGGACCGGGCAGTCGGCAAAAAAGGCTCCTTCATCGCCTGGGACAAGCTGAAAAATGCCTAAGATCATTCTCCATCGGAACGCAGCCAAATTCTACCGGAATGCCGACGAAGTTCTTAAGAACAGAATTGTGAATGCCGTTGACGCCATGGCCCGGAATCCCCGCCTGGACGGACCTATCAAGAAATTGAAAGGGGAACTCAAGCACCTGTATCGCTTCCGTATAGGCGATCTGCGCATCCTGTACGAGATAGACGATTCTGAAGATACCGTATGGGTCAAAACAATCGAATGGAGAGGATCGGCATACAAATGAATATGCTTGTGTGGGTTAAACCAAGTTAAAAAGTAAAATGGGAGGAAACGAAAGACCTTCCGTTCGCCCTCGGTGGCGCTTTCCAGGCCTTCGATATCCTCAGGGTGCATGCGGGCCATATCAATTTAATTCCACGAATTCAAGAACGTCCCAGTCTCTATGCTAATTTCTTCTGCACTCTCGGAACGAACGCCCCCGATTCCACTTTATCCTTTTAAGATTGTATTACACACGTAGATCATCCAGGAATTCTGATGGGTTATCGCTGCTTGTAACCAGAAGATGATCCCGGGCACGGGTACAGGCTACGTAAAGCAAGTGGCGCTCAGTGTCATAGACCTCTTGTAGGTCCGAGTCATCGGCCACCGTTTCGATGCGCGTTTGTGAGGGAATAACCTCGTCGTCGCAGGCCATAACGACAACGGCTCGGAACTCCATCCCTTTTGCAAGATGCATAGTGCAGATTGCAATATGCCCGCTGGCTGTCTCAACCTTGTCATCGAGTATTTTATAGGGGATTTTAGATTTCTCCACGGCCGCCCGGGCTCTATCCAGCTCATTTTCAGATCGTACGAATAGGCCGATCTCATGGGGTGCGACTCCTTCGGCTCTTCGATCTTTAAGCCACTGTCCGACTGCTTCTATTTCCTCTTTTTTACTAGCGAACGACATGATTATCGGTTCCGGCCCGTTGAATGCCGAAATTGTGCCCCGGCGGTCTTCCAGATTACCGTCAACATCGGATAGTTCTGGACCTAAAAGTCGGTCGGCCTGTATTCGTGTCTGGTACGAGCGATGTCCGGTAGTTGATTTGGCAGATCTCCGGGAGCGCCCGCGGACATCAACGCCGAGAGCTTTCCAGGAAACCGCGTGGAAGATCCGTTTCCCAAGGTCACCGGCAAAGAAAAGACCGTTTGGGCTATTACCCCCCAGCGCAGAATCGGCGTGATGAATTCAGCACGACGGCGGCTCTGGATGATTTGCTGGGTCGGCTGGCCCTGGTCATCAAGCTCCCAGTGACAAACCGGGAAATGGTAGGGAGTTTAGGATCGGTTTTTCAAAAAATCGGTTTTCCATTTTTATGTTCTCACCGATGATCTATTTTATTAATCGCCTTAGCAAAAACCTGTAATGTCCTAAAGGTATCGTCCGTAAAATATGTTTTTTTTCTTTTTAGTAACTTACCAATTTCGATCAGCATCGGGACCCGGGAGGTTGGTGCAGGAGTTGCTTCCTTCAGCTACCATTTCCGGCATCAACAAAAACTCCAGGTCCTTGAATCATTTCCTGCCATATTTGGCCCGGGGCTCCCTGGCCAAAAAACCGATTTTCTTTCTGGGTTTAACCGGCGGGGCCATGAGCTGTCTTATCGCTTCAAAAACCACCCGGAACTGGCCATCGTATTTTTTCTCCATCTCCTCAATCTTCAGCTTTAGCTCCCCATGGGTCGCCAGGATCTCCCTCAGCCGGGTGAAGGTTCTCATAATCTGGATATTGACCATGACGGCCTGCTCGCTGTTTAGAACACTTGAGAGCATAGCGACCCCGTTTTCGGTGAAGGCATAAGGGCGATATCTTAAACCTTTTCTATCCGATTTGGAGGTCACAAATTGTGACCTCCAATCATTAAACTCTTCCTGGGTCAACTCAAACATGAAGTCATCGGGAAAGCGTTTTAGATTTCTTTTGACCGCCTGTTTTAAAGCCTTTGTCTCCACGCCAGATAGAACACCCAGATCACGATCAAGCATGACCTTTTTCCCTCTTAGTAGAAGGATTTTACTTTCAATAATTTCCTACGGCACTAACCCTTTTTGTTCCATTCATTCCCTCGACCTTATCAGGCAGACACATTGATCCCAACCCTAAACGCTCGGGAAGCCTTTTAGCCTTCCGGCTCTCGTGCCAGATCTTCTCCCCCACCCAGCGTGCCCAGGCCGGCGAGATGCGGTTTGAGCCATTATTTTCTCTTCCTTTTGTTTTTTTGAACTTTTTTATCGCTTACTTCCGGGGACCGATATTGTTCTTTCGGTTCGGAAGCAAAAAACAAAGAGGATTTTTTCGTAATCAACTTCTCAATTTCCTGATCTGTAAATTTCAGTTGACGAAATACACGCTTGCAATAAATCGGATCCAGGGTCTTCTTGCCGGTTTGGACCGGAGCTGAATGTCGCCTTCCTTCAACTACCCTGGCCTATATGGCATGATCGCTGGGTCCTTGACGAACAAAAACAGCCCCGCCTTTTTCAAGGATCCTTACCAGTTCCTTACTGGATAAAGACGGAAACTTAGACATAGGATGGGACCTCGTGGATTTCTAACGGCTTGAGGATAAATCCTTCCTTTGGCTCTTTAACCCAGTCAGGTTCGGTATCCCTTAAAAAATCAATGAAGTCCTCAATCGGCATAGGCTCCAAAACCGTCTCCGGGTATTCTTTGAGGTCGGAGAGATATAATTCAATGGCTTCCTTCAGGTTTATCTCTACGTCGGCGAGATTATCTCCCCTGGCGGCTACATTCAGTTCCAAGCACACATCCACGTACTCCAGTTTGCTTTTACGAACAATGGCGGTAAATTTTTGGTGCATAATAATCTCCTAACAAACCTTGATTCCCCTTCACTCGACGGGAGGGGGTTAGGGGGTAAAAACGGACCCGGGAGGTTGGATGAAATAAAAAGGCCCTAACTTTATGATGAGAAAGGGCCTTTAAGTTTCATCCAACCTCCCGGTTTAAGGTTAAAGGGAAAATAAAAGGAACTTTAAGAAGATAGGCTTGAAATAGCATATATCAGGCCTGTTGTCAATGTAAGGAAACTGGACCTTGGTCTGCGCTGGTTGATCGAATTTAACATCGGGACATGGCCCCCTTCGCTGACCTCGGTGATTTCCACCAGGGCCTGGTGGAGGGCCCCAGGGTCAGATAAACCAGTTCAATATCCCGGTTGGAGAGGAGCGGGAACATGGCCAGGTTTTAAAATTTTTTTCAAAAAACAAAAAAATTTTTATGAAAGAACTGCCTGGTGGGTTGGGGAGAGTATTATTGCAGAGTAAAATTTGGGGGGCGTTTAATAACAAATGTCGTGGGGGCCGATCTCGATAAGATAGACACTGCCGTCGTCGAGTATTTTAAAGACCAGCCTCTCGGAATAACTTATTGAAATAGCATAATAATCACTGAGATTGCCCTTGAGTTTGTGGGTTTTCAAGCCAGGGGCGAAGATATCCTCCTTAAATAACTTCATTTTTTGCTTAAACCTTTCTCTTTGGGAGTCAGAAAGCCCGACGATATATTTCTTAAACTTTCTATCGAAGGCCGCATCGAAAAGTATAGATTTAGGCTTCATGCCTTACCCGATCTGTTCGATAAAATTATCCAGACTGACTTTTTTAACCTTCCCGGCTTTTAGGTTTTTTTCGGCCTCGGCTATCCGGAGCAGGAAATTTTGCCTTTTCACACTCTGATATATTTCCTTGAGGATCCTGTATTCTTCTTTAGGAACAGCCACGGTTTCATTGGCAATTGTATCCACACCAACACCTCCTTTCTTCTTTTTAGATGTCTTATGGCTAACAAAATATCATAAAGTGACGGACACCCGCCATTTGCAAACCGTCATGTCCGGCCTGTAAAAGATCAAAGGCGTCCTGACCGTCACCCATTCCTTCGAAAAATTGGGTCTAAAAGAAAGCCCCATGCCCTTAGCGGAAGTGTCGGATGGGCTAACCCTCCAGGCCGGCAGCCTTCCCGGATAGAAACCGGGACAGCCCCGGATCCACTCCCCCAACTATTGAATGCCGTATCTCGTTTTCGAGCGTGTTCTCGACGGCCGCCTCCTCCGTCAAAGTCAGGGCTTGGTTATAGACGATGATTTCTGCGATGTCGCCGTTAAAGACCCTTAAGGAAAAGTTTAAATTGCCGCCCACCGAGAGCCGGGACGGCTCGAGATACGTTTGCGAGCAATTGACAGACGATAGCCAGTTGGTCCCGTTCACGGCCGAGAAAAAGCGGGCCGCAGCGAATTCGTATCCGAAGGTCAGGACCTGAAACTTAGACGAATCCAATTGTTGAAGCGGGTAGGCATATTGATTCAAGGAAGACCCGTTTTGCTGAACAACAAAATTGCGGCAATTGGCGTGATTATAATCAATGATATCCGCATAGGTGGCCTGGGTAGCCCCGGGTTTCACCACAATAAAGAGGGTATAATTATTCGCCCCCTGCAAGATATTAACGGCGTTGGCCGTAGAGAGGACCGTATGATTGGTGCCGGTGAACCGCACGGCCGGCATATTGTTGGTGGTGGCATTGGCTATCCAGAGCGGTTGGCTCGAAAGGGCTGAATCGGACTGGACGTTGAATCCATTGCCGCTTTGATCCGCCCAAAGGCTGACGCGATCGCTGCCGTCTTTGGTAATTCCTTTATCGGCCTGGAGCCAGAAACGTATCCCGGGAGCAGGGGGACTGCCGGTAGCCTTAAAGATGACTGGTAGAAATAATCTCCAAGGTACCAGGGAGGAACCGGCAGGTATGGTGAGCAAAACGGCCTGGCTTTCTTGAGGCCGGGCCATACCGCCTGAAGTGATAATAATACTGACCGCAGGCCAGACCCCCGGACTGGCCCCGATGACCTGACCCGTGCTATTGGGGTCAACCGCCAACATGGCTTCGATGATGTAAAGACCCGGATCGGAGCCGTCAAAAAAAAGGACCGTTTCGAATTCGCCCAGGGCGTTGCATTGGACCAGGGGGGACAAAGGAATCTGGTTGACGCTCAAGCGAACAAAGCTGTTGGCCGGAAACCCGCTGCCGTGAACCGTAAAATAACTGCCCACCCCGCCTGAAGTATAATTGACCGTTAAATTTCTAAGGACGGGTCCGGTTACCTCGTGATCGATCAGATTGCCGGCCCGGTCATATAAATAACGAAAGAAGATGCTGTTGCCGTATTCGACCTGGATCAAACGCCCGGCCCGGTCGTAGGTATAAGTGTTCTGAACCGTATCGCCTCGGGCAGCGGTCCAAGGCAACAATAAAACGATGATTAAGCCCATGATCGGCAGCATGACCGGAGGAGGCCTGATATCCTATTTTTCATAAAATTCTCCTTATTTTCGTCCCTGGGTCGTAGACGAGGGCTTGTAGACCGGGACATCCTACCTGTTAAGCAGCGTTGGATGCCAGGAACCATCACCGAAGGCCTTGGCCCGATCCAACGCATAGTTGACAATGTGTGCGTTCGGACCCACCCCGGTGATGAGGTTTAAGCCTTTTCCGATATACTGCATCCCGGCGTTCACAGTCGATCTTATCTTTGGTGGGACGTGGCTCCACAAGTACTTTTCCTTATACTCGCCCCAGGTTGTCCACTTGTTGTCAAACGAGTCCCAGACTTTACCCTGATCCATGTACCAATCAAAGGCTATAAGTCCCATAACAAAATACCCCGCCCCTTCTACCAAGGCTGCGCCCCTTCCTCCGGTGGCCGCACCGCCTTTGACCGCTATGTCTTTCTCTATGGCTCCGACCCCCTCTTCTGCTACTGTCTCGGTCGTCAGAACCTTTACCTGGCCCCCTTTCGGGATGATCTTTTCCAGCTCTCGCGGGTCATCGATATTATAGGGGTGGCCTTTGATCAGAGCGACTCCTGGGGGTTCCACGACCAGGACCAACGCCTTACTTTGCGAAGAGCTGTACTCGATGTTGGCGTTGAACTCCGGAAGCGCTGGCCAAGCCCGGAACTTGCTCCCTGTAAACGAGTTCGCTGGCGCGGGAAAATGCCTCTGGGTGAGTCTCTGAGACGTACGTAACGCCCTGCCGCGTTACGTTGTAGGTCGGCGAGTCAAAGACTTTACCGTTCCAGCCGTAAATGTCCTCAGTGGGTGGTTTGATGGTGATGATATCAATCGGGTCGACGACCTTTGGATAGAAAACTCCCGAGCTCACGTCCAAGCCCCGCGGATCGGTTTTGTTTACCGGGTCGCCACCTACATAACCGTACAGATTGAGACCCGCCGACAGGCCCAACGGGTCCTCGGTTATGAACCGCTTGGCTTCAGGGTCGTAGTAGCGCGCCTGCATGTGATAAAGACCGTTCTCGTCGGCCATCACACCATGGGTACCGATGTACTGAAAAGCGTTGACCAGACTGCCCGAGGCACCCAGCACCTTCCCATAGGGATCGTAGCCGTATGATTTCACTACAGTCTGTGAGGCATCGGTAATCGCCACGATACTGCCCCGCTCGTCACCATGGTACACCTTTGACAGCCCCCGAGCCGTCGAGGCTGTAAAGAAGCGAGCCTGCATTCTATTGTAGCTCTGGACGTTCCCTGATCCGTCGAGGATACAATAGATCGTGCCGCCCTCGCGCACGTAACGCGCCGTCGCGGAGTTAAACGTTTTGACCAAACGGTTGCCTACGCCATCGTAGGTGTAGGTGGTGGTGTTCGTCCCGTCGGCGACCGAGACCAGGCGGTTTAGGGCATCGTAGGTGTAGGTGGTGGTAGTACCGCCCAATTCCTTCGAAATCAGGTTGCCCCGGTCGTCGAAGGTGTAGGTCGTTAGGACGCCGTTGATGTTCGCACTAAGCATACGGTTGATCGGGTCAAAGCTGTAACTTGACTACTGAGGGGTCGGGTTGCCGGTTACAGGTTGACTGCCCTGCACGGTGGCGATTTGGCCGGCTGATGTATAGGTATAGGTATAACTCGCAATTACAGTGGCAGCCGCCTTCTGGTTTACACGGGTAGCAACCCTTCCCGCCGTATCATAGGTGTATAAGGTGCGGGTTCCGTTGGGCAGATTGACTTGGGTTACCCGGTTCAAGGCGTCGTACTGAAAGGTCGTCTGGTTGCTTCTCCAGTCGGTGATATCCGTCAGCCTTCCGGCAGTATCGTAGGTGTAGGTCAGGGCGTTTCCGCCAGGGTAGGTGAGGGTTTTTAATCGCCCAGCCGCGGTGTACGAATAGGCCATAACCTTTCCGCTCGGGTCGGTGCGTGTGAGACGACGGCCAAGCAGGTCATAGGTCATCGTCGTCGTACCGGAGGCGTCGGTGACGATGGCCAGATTCCCCGCAGCGTCGTAGACATAGGTGATGGTCTGACCGGGCAACGCAATGCTTGTCAGTCGGCTGTCGGCGTCGTAAGCGTAAGTAATCACGGTGGCGTCACGCAAGGTCTTCTGCGTAAGCCTGCCCATTCCATCGTAGACGTAGTTCTCCGCTTTTCCATTGGGATCGGTTTTCGAAGAGAGGCGGCCGGTGTTGTCGTAGGAGAACGACCATGAATGACCGAGCGGGTCGGTGATGCCTGTCAGTCTACCAGTGTAACTATAATCGTAAGAGTATTGGACCACGCCCTGATCCGGCAGAGTTGTGGAGATGACGCGGTCCACTTTGTCGTACTGAAAAGTCTGGGTGTTGCCAAGCGGATCGGTTACGCTGATGACCCTTCCCGCCGCATCGTACAGGGTCGTCCTTGTGTTGCCGAGTGGATCGGTGGTCTGCAGAGGCCGGCCTTCCTCGTCGAATGTGGTGGTCCACGTATCGCCGTTCTCGTTTTTCACCGAGGTGACGTTGCCGTTTGAGTCGTAACCATAGTAGACATGGTGGCCGAGGGCGTCGACGACAGCCGTGGGCCGATTCGATTTGTCGTACTGACGCATAATGGTAACACCATCAGCATCGGTGACACTCACCAGGTTGCCGTCAACATCATAAGAGTACGTTGTTATGCCGCTGAGAGCGTTCGTCACTTGCGTTGGCCGGTCAGCCCAGTCGTACGTATACGTTGCCATTGCGGCCGTCGGCACGAAGGTGCGGGTGGCCAGGTTTCCATTGTCGTCATAAGTGAGATGTGAGATATTTCCCAGGGGATCGGTGCGAGTGAGCACGTTGCCGACTTCGTCGTACGTCGTCTGGAATGTTATGCCCGAAACAGGAAAGCTGACCTGCGTGGGCTGACCCGCCGCGTTATAAGTAAGGCTGATCTGGGCTCCGGTCGGATCGGTCATTGTCTGTGGCAGTCCGTTGGCATTGTAGGCAAAACTCCAGTTCTTGCCGTTAAAGTCTAATATTGTCGTAGGTTGACCGCTGGGGTTTACCGAGATGCTCTGACCAGATCCAAGGGCGTTTTGCATGGAGGTGAGGTTGCCGTTGGCATCGTACCCGAAGGTGGCAGTGGTATATCCGAGGGGACCTGTTATCGATGTAGGTCGGTTTTGCGCGTTGAAGGAAAACTGTGCCATGGCGCCGGACCGGTCGCTCGCTAGGTTCGGGTTGTTGTTGGCGTCATAGAGCATCTGCACATTCCCGCCATTCTTGTCGGTCATGCTGACCAACCGACCCTGGGAGTCTGTGGTAGAGTTGGCCTGGCGTCCTTCGCCATCGGTTACACTCGTCAGGTTGTATGCCAAATCGTAAGTATGCGTGATAGTGTTTCCGGAAGGCAGAGTGACCTGGGTGGTTGTACCATTCGCATCAACAGTGTACTGGTAGCTTGTAATGTTTCCGGCGCCATCCATTTGCTGTGTTACACGGCCGGAGGCATCATAGCTGTTGGTCAAGGTTGTCACGCCCTTTGCGTTAACCACGGTAAGAATACGGTGTGAGCTGTCGTAGCCAAAGCCCCAGGTCTTGCCACGAGGGTCCACGATGCCTGTAAGATTACCCAAGCCGTCGTACTGGAATGAAACCGTGTTGCCAGGCTTTAACGGCGATGTAATCGCTGTGAGATGCCCGGAAACGTCGTAGGTAAAAATGATCTGCCTCCCTGCAGTGTCGGTGATGTAATCGATCTGGTTCGGTGTTGTCGTTGAATACGTAAATGCAATCTGGTTGCCGTTCAGGTCTGAGATAGCCAGCAGTCTGCCGCTTGAGTCGAACTGATAAGCGGTCTTGTCATAGAGTGTGGCCAAGTAGTGGCTTGGGTCGGGCATGGTGAGTATGACCGGCGTGTTGCAGTTGATAGGTGTAAAATTACCTGAGCCATCGCCGTGGAAGGTCTCTTCATGCCCGTCGCCCCACTTGATGGTTACGTCGGTGGAGGGTGGCGTTGGCAGCGTGAGCCTGATGTTGTAAGTGTGGGTCCAACCGTACCCCAGGGGGCCGTTGTAAATAGTGTCTAAGGAGTTATAGTTGGTTGAGAAGGTAAAAGGCAGGAGTCTGCCGGGAAAGCTGAACAGAGGCTTGGAGGTAACATAGTTCCCGAGACCGGCATGCACCGGCTCTGCGATGAGCGACCTGCCGTCACCATTGCCGAAGTTGCTATTTCGGTTCACGGGCGTGGTGGTAGGCTGGGTGAACGTGACAGTGGCCTGGTTCACCGCCGTAGCGATTGACGCCGTCACCAGGTCCACTCCCGTCGACCGGGCGAGGCGATCGTGGCTGAGGCAATCCCACTCGAGTCCGTCTGTGCCGAGACCGGGGTAAGGTGCCGAACTGCGGAGTAAAGTTTACGCCAGACGCCCGACAGGTTGACGCCGGAGTTCTGCTCGAAGACGCGGAGCCGTTAGCGTGCTGGGTGCCGTCCGCGGGTACACTGGGCGGTACGGGTGTGAACGTCAACACCTCGGTGCCGCCAAATTTGTAGTAGTCATCCGCATCATTGCAAAAACCAATCCCACCGACCATGCCGCGGAACGTCGCATTCTCAGTGCTCCGGTAGTCGTGTTGCTTGGGCACGTTGCCCTAAGCGTGACCGTGAAGCTCTGCCCTCGCTTGAACACGCCCTCCGGCACCATGGTACACGCGCTCAAGTCGGAACATTGGCCCTCTCCGCATGACTCGCAGTAGCAGTGGTCGTTGAGCCGCGGAGATGCAGGCGGTGTGCTTGTGCCTGCGGTCCAGGCGACGTCACCAGGACTAGGACCGGCACCATGATGGGCATCCGCTTTCGGGCTGTAGTCAAGTAAAGTGAAGCATCCGGATGGATAATAGATCGCTACGCCGTCAGTCCCCTGCGCCCTCCATGCGGCGTAGGCGCAGATCCACCCCTGCGCCGGGGCCGAATTAGGCAGGATGGTTGCTGTGATCGTCACCGTGTCGCCGAGGTTGATTATCTTTGGGCTGATGTTCAGCGTGCCCCAATCCCCCCAAAATAATGCGTTTTGACTGCCCGGCGCCGGGTCAAGGGCAAAACTATTAGGGCAAGATAAGGCCATCGCTATGGATAGAACTGCTATGGCCGTCAGAATCTTCACTGGAAAAGACCGATGCTTTCTGAAGCCCTCTTTTTGTGAAGCATTGGTCCTGATCCGATATTTCTGTCTCTCCATAAACCTAACCCCTCCCCTTCTAAAGCTGCCCCGTAAAAGATCCCATAGTTTATCAGAATACTACTACTTAACGCCAAGAATTGTAATTATATTTTTGGTGTTCTTTGTTGTCAAGCGGATATTCCGGAATGGTTGGATTAGGGAGACAGCGCATGGTTGGAGTCGTTTATCAGATCCGGACAAGACCAAAGAAAAAAACCCCATGCCGGAGGAGACACAGGGTTTTTTTCTTTAAAGGCCGTAGAATGCCTCGGATTCAGGCGGCTGCCGATGGCTCAGGAAGAATAGTCTCAAAATTCTGCCTGGACCATAAACAATAATCCAAATCCAATAAATAGGGTCTGATGAATTTCTTTCAGCAATCGAACAAAGAGGATACCTGGTGCAGGGGTTTCCAATTCGAGGATGCCCCCCACATTCAGTTCCGAAGGTGACCGCTGTGAATTTAGGCAGGTGCTGCCAAAATTATGTTATAAAGCCCGGGTTACTTTCCCGGACCGCAGGCAGCGGGTGCAGACGTTGATGTGTTTGATTGACCCCTGATGGACGGCCTTAACCCGTTGCAGATTGGGACGCCAGCGTTTAAAAGTCTTATTGTTGGCGTGGCTGACGTTGTGTCCTATTTGGTGTCCTTTGCCGCAGACGGCGCATATCTGAGCCATACGTTGTTCCTTTCTTTCAAAAACAATCTTTTTCACCGCCGAATCGCAGAGAAGGCCAGGAATGGTCTTCCTGGGACTTTTCGCGTCGTTGGAATACAATCTAAATCAGATCCAGGTAATCGTTTCCCCGTCCGGACTTTTGGGAAGGACCTCACCGATCAAATAACAGTGTTCGCCCTGCCCTTCCAGGTGAGCCATAATACCTTTGGTCTGGTCGTCGGGTACAATCAGGATCATTCCCAGACCGTTGTTAAAAACCTGCCTCATCTCATCGGCGGAGACCTTCCCCCATTTTTGGATCAGGGTAAATATGGGGGGCACCCCCCAGGAATTTCGAACCAGCCGGGCCTGGCAATCTTTGGGCAGGACCCGCGGCAGATTCTCGGTTAGACCGCCTCCGGTAATATGGGCCATCCCTTTTACGGCATATTTCCGGATCAGGGACAGGAGAGGCTTGACATAAATCCGGGTTGGGGTGAGCAATTCTTCCCCCAGGCTGCGCCCCAATTCCGGAAGGGTCTCCTGAAGGTCCAGCGGATGGTCCTGAAAAAAAATTTTCCTGACCAGCGAGAAGCCGTTGCTATGGAGTCCGGCGGAGGCCAATCCGATGATCCGGTCTCCCGGTCGAATCGCCGAGCCGTCTATGAGCTGTTTCCTTTCAACGATACCGACCACAAAACCCGCCAGGTCATATTCCCCCAGCGGATAAAAGCCCGGCATTTCAGCCGTCTCACCCCCGAGCAGGGCGCACCCGGCCGTTCGGCAGCCCTGGACGATACCCTCGACAATAGCCGTGGAGGTTTCCAGATCCAATTTCCCCGTGGCCAGGTAATCCAAAAAGAAGAGTGGACGGGCTCCCTGAACTATAATATCATTGACGCACATAGCCACCAGGTCGATGCCGACCGTGTTGTGGCGATTGAGGTCCTGGGCTATTCTAAGTTTGGTCCCCACCCCGTCCGTTGAGGAAACCAGAACCGGTTCGGCATAAGCGGAAGGGTCGAGCCGGAAAAGTCCGCTGAACCCCCCGATATCGGTAAGCACCTCAGGCGAATAGGTTTGCCGAATGAGGGGTTTGATCCGTTCCACAAACGTATTGCCCAGGGTAATATCAACTCCTGCTTTTTGATACAAGTCGGTCATGGTTAAAGACGGGGGCCTTCCGCTGGCTGACCAGTTTTACGAAAATTAAAACGAATTGGGTAATTTAATAAATTAGAGAAGGAATGTCAATCCTTAAATGGCCACCCCCTACGGACATGCCCTGATGGGCCTAAGTCTTTTAAATCTTTGCTTTCCCCGGCCTGCGGCCCTGTCAAAACAATCCGGATTGATTATGGGCGGGACTCTCCTGGCCGCCCTTTTCCCGGACCTGGATTTTCTCCCCGGTATCCTGATGGGAGATCCGGCCCGTTTTCACCATGGACCTTTTCACAGCCTGGGACTTGCCTTAGGGCTTTCGTTGATCGCCGGGATGATCTTCAAAGCCATGAAAAAAGATTCCCCTTTTCTTAAGATCGCCGGGTTTGTTTTTTTGCTGGTCTTTTCCCATTTGATTTTGGATTACTACTGCGAAGACCTTAAATTCCCCTTTGGACTTCCCTTCTTCTGGCCCTTTTCAGACCAACTGGTTCTTTCCAGCCTCCCGATCATTCCTTATATGATCCGGGACATCGCCGTGCCCGAGTTCTGGAGTCAGAACAGTTTCGTCTTTCTTGTGGAAAGCCTTCTTCTCTGGCCCATCTATCTGGCCACCCGGCTGAGGCTTAAACGTTTTCAATTGGTCCGGGGAATTGGGGAGGTTGTTCCTGACCTCGAGAGGTGAGTTCTTCTTCAGCCAATTTCAGGGCGGTTTGAGTAAAAAACCAACCGCGGTAGCGGGCCAAAAGAAACCGGTATAGCTCGTTCCGATCCAGGCCTTGCCTTTCAATCTCATTCCAGAATCCAAAGGGGGAAAAACGCCAGAGTTTGTCGGCATCTTTTACTAATTTCTCTTCCAGGGAATCGGCCTGGTCCCCGGAGTCATGCCGCTCGATCAGGAAAGCAATCCGTTCAATCCATTGGGGATTATAATTCAGGGATTGAAGAACCTGACGGGCAATGGCCGCCCCTTCCAGTTCGTGGATCCGGTTAAGCCGCTCGGCTTCCTCCCCCCCGGCCCGAACCCCAAAGGCGATCCGGATCTGTAGGGGCGTCAGGTGCGACCAGCCCACATCATGCAGAATAACGGCCGGTTCCACGATAGACGATTCTCCCCCCTCTGCTTCCAATAGGCGCAAGGCATATCGGTGGGAAACTTGGGCATGGGGAAGATCCCCTCTTTGCTTTAAATAAGGTGCAGCCAGCCGGAAAAGCTCCCGGATGAATTCAGTCCAATCCATGACGGGGAAAATACTATGGCAGCTAAAAGAAAACAAGGGAAAGATCCAAAAAGTTAGACTTGTATATCCAGGCGATATTTACTAAAATATCCCAGTTTTCCTTAATGGTGGCGCTGGTAGGTCTTATATCAACGAGGACTAAAATTCAAAAGTACCGACTTTCTCGTTAAGGGTTAACCGGCAAAGATCTTTCCGGCCTTGGCAAATTTTTTTCCGGGGTAATCATCAGTCGAATAGGTCCCCTTCAAAATAACACTCTGAATTCAATCAGTTTTCTTTTTGCAGTTTTTGGCATTGAACTTGCCTTATTAACGAAAAAAGATTATTCTCCCCCTGTTTTGCGGAATAAAGGAAGGAAGCCCCATGCGTCTAACGGATAAAGTGGCTGTAGTGACCGGTGCGGCTAAGGGCCTGGGCCGGGCATTTTGCCTGGGTTTGGTCAGGGAAGGGGCCCGAATCATGGCCGTGACCCGCAAGGATCTGAACAACCTGGAGCAAACCGTCCGGATGATCCGTTCCCTGGGCGGGGAAGCCGAAATGATTCAAGCTGATGTGGCCGTGGAGGAAGACACCCTGGCCATGGCCCAGGAAACGTTCAAGAAATTTGGCCGCCTCGATATCCTGCTCAACAATGCGGCTATTTACGACGGGATCAAAAGAAAGCCCTTTTTTGAGATTGACCTGGCGGAATGGGATCTGGTTATGAACGTGAATGTCAAAGGGGCTTTTTTATCCACCCGGGCCGTCTTTCCCTTCATGAAAGAGCAGGGATACGGAAAGATTATAAATCTGGCTTCGGAAGTTTTCTTTACGGGATCCAATGGTTTTGCCCATTATGTGGCCTCCAAAGGGGGTATTATCGGTCTGACCCGAGCCCTGGCGGTGGAACTGGGGCCGCATAATATCTGTATCAACTGTATTGCCCCCGGTTTCACCGATACCGAAGCCAGCCGGGGACTGGCCGATGTCTCCAAATACGATGTTTCCAAGACGCCCCTGAACAGGCTGGAAAAGCCGGAAGATCTGGTAGGGGCCGCCCTTTTCCTGGCTTCCCCGGAAAGTGATTTTATTACCGGGCAGACCCTGTTGATCGACGGGGGACGGGCCATGCATTAGCCGGAAATAAAAATTCGAAATCCGAAGCACGAAATTCGAAACAAGCACCAATGTCCAAATGATCAAAACATCTCCCCCTCCCTTGATCCCGCCCTGCGGCGGGACAGGCTCCGGGGGTTGGGGGGTGGGTGAATCCCGGAACTTCCACCCACCCTGCTCCATCTCCCTACTTCCTTTCCAGGGCAGGCGCCATCTCCGGAGAGGAAAGGGTTTACCGGCAACGCAGCACAACGATCGGGCAGAATCCTGGTCTCTTTCTCGAGAGACCTTAATAATAACCCCCAAAAGGAGGAGGAACCATGAAAGTGTATGATGTCGTCCCCGGTTTGGAATTTGAACCCGAAAGAGATTTTGCCCAATCACCCGCCTGGTTTTTGGACGGCACCCATTCCGTCCCGCCCTGGACCCCCATGTTTGGTTGGTTTTGGATCAACTTCTGCCGTCACGGTATGCAGTACGGGGCGGAAAAGCTGAGCCTGCCGACGGTTAAGGGCTGGGATTGGCGTTTCCATAATGGGGGTGGGTACCTGACTTTGTTGCTGGTCCACAGTGAGGAAGAAAAACAAAGAAGAGAGACGGAATTTCGTAAGGCCATCCTCCCTTTTATTGAAGATTATGACGGGTTGTGGGGAGGATTTGTCAAGGAGATTTTAGGGCGCTATGAAAAGTTAAAGGCCCTGGATCCGGACCAGGCTTCCAACATCGAACTCTTGGACAATTTTGAAGAGACGATTAATACCTGCCGACGTATGTGGGAAATCCACATGTACATGATGTACGGCACTTATACGGCCTATATCCTTTTTGAAAACATGTGCCGGGACCTGGCCGGAATCGACGATACCTCACCGCTCTTTCATAACCTGGTCTCGGGTTTTGACAATAAGGTCTTCCAGGTGGATCGCCGCCTCTGGGAGTTTTCCAAAAGAGCCCGGGAGGACGGATTGGCCGAACTCTTCCTGGGAAGCAAGCCCACTGAAATCCAGGGCCGTCTCCAGGAATCATCCAAGGGCAGAGAATTCATGAAAGCTTTTATGGCCTTCATGAATGAGGACGGCTGGCGCATGCAGCGTATGTCCGAGATGAACATGCCTACCTGGGTAGAAGATCCCACCCCGGCCTTGGTCAATGTGAAACAGTTTCTCCAGAAGGGCGGAGGCTTTAACCTCGACGAGGAGAGGAGTAAAATTACCGAACAGCGGAAAAAGGCGGAAAAAGAGGTTTTGGCCAAGGTTCCCCAGGAGCAGCGAGGCTGGTTTGGCCGCTTGATGCTTTTGGCCCAAAAGAGCGGGGTCTTCAGCGAAGAACATGATCATTATCTGGATCTCTATACCCATGCCATGATGCGTCGAAGCGCCTTGGGTCTGGGACGGCGTTTCGCCCAGAAAGGGACCCTCAACGAGGCCGAAGATATGTTTTTCCTCATCCCCGATGAGGTTCGCCGGGCCGGGATCAACCCCGATCAATTTGATTTGCGCTACATTGTGGATCGTCGAAAAGCGGATTGGCAGGAGTGGCAAAAGACCCCCAATCCACCGGCCTTCTTAAAGGAGGGCTTTGATCTGGATATGGCCATGGGGGTCCTGGTTCAATCCATGGATCCTATCGCCCTTAAGGTAGTGGTCGGTTCCATGCCCCAGGTCCGTCCGGAGCTCAAGGCCGACCTCTATGGGACCTGCGGTTCCCCCGGAGTGGCCGAAGGCCCGGCCCGGGTGATCCTGAACGAAGACGAACTCCACCTGGTCGAAGAAGGAGATATCCTGGTAGCGGCCAGTACCTCGCCCAGTTGGACCCCGGTATTTTCCATGATCAAAGGCGTGGTCGTTGACCGCGGGGCCAGCCTTTCCCATGCCGCCATTGTGGGAAGGGAATACGGTATCCCGGTGGTCATGAATGTCTTTGAGGGTACGGCCAAGATCAAGTCCGGTCAGCGGATCAAGGTCGATGCCAACCTGGGGGCCGTGTTTATTCTGGACAAGTAAAAACCTTTGGGGACCTTTCCTTCCCTGCCCTGGGGAGGGAAAGGTCTTCCAGGAGCAGATTCCATGAGCGATAAATGGATCTTTTGGTTTGAGGAACTGGGGACCGGGGACAACGACCGGGTAGGGAAAAAATGCGCCAACCTGGGGGAGATGACCCGACTGGGCCTGCGCATTCCCCCCGGATTCGCTATTTCCATAGACGGGTACGAACGATTTATGGCCGAAACCGGGGCCGGCGAGGAGATTCGGCGCTATGTCCGGGAAAACCGGGATCATTTAAAGGAAGTCAAAAATCAAATAATAGCCAGCCAGGCTATCCGGAACATTATTGAGTCCAAAGAAATGCCCCCGGATATGCGGGAGGAGTTATTCCGGTATTACGACCAGTTGAAAGAACGGGCCGAAGCCCAGGAGCTTTCGGTGGCCGTCCGGTCCAGCGGGGCGGTCAGCATGCCCGGCCAGATGGAGAGTTATCTCAATGTCCGCTGGAAGGAATCGGTACTCCAAAAAGTGATCCAGGTCTGGGGAAGCGCCTTCACCACCCGGGCCATAGCCTTTCGGCTGGAGAAAGGGATGGCCATGGAAAAAGCTCCGATCGGCATCGCTGTCCTGAAGATGGTCGAGGCCAAGTCCGCCGGCGTGGTCCTGACGGTCTTACCTACGATCGGAGACCTTTCGAAGGTGGTCGTGGAAGGTAACTGGGGTTTGGGTGAGAGTGTGGTCAGCGGAGAGGTTAACCCCGATCAGTTTATCGTGGATAAAAACGACGGGACGGTGGAAATTACCGTCAATCGTAAAACCAAGATGGTTGTTTATCATGATGGGGGGACCGTCACCGCCCAGGTTCCGGCTGAGATCCAGGAAAAGCCCTGTGTCGATCCGGAAGAATTGAAAGAAATCGTGCGGATTGCCAAACAAGTGGAGGACCATTTTCAAACGCCTCAGGATATGGAATGGGTCCTGGATCGTTTTCAATCCATTCCTGATAGTCTTTATTGGGTCCAGGCCCGGCCGGCTAAATACGCCCAGGTCAAAGAAAAGGAATCCGAATATCTGGCTGAGCTGATGACCCGCCTGTTTAAGTGGTAATTCCTTTCGTCAGGCCGGAAAAGGAGAAACGATGGCCATGCTGTTCACGCAATATTGGGATGTGATTCCCGGTAAATTTGAGGAATATACGTCTTTTGTTACCCATGAGTACATCCCATCCCTGCAAAAACTGGGGATTCGATTGGTAGGCGGCTATTATGTGGCGGTGGGGGAAGGTCCCAGGATTGTGGCCGTGGCCACGGTAGATGAAACCGAAAATTTGCGCCAGACCCTTTCTTCCCGGGAGTACGGGATCCTTTCGACCAAATTGCTCCAATATGTCTGGAAGTATTCCAATAGAGTCTATGTGCCCAGCGGTCACATCCAGGAAGGACCTTATCGCATTCAGACCGGGGTCTGGAAATTCAACCAGTATTATAATATCCTCCGGGGCAAGGAAGAGGAACATTTCAAATTTGTCAAGGAAGAGTGTCTTCCGGGGATGGAAGAACTAAAGGTCCCCATCACCGGAGGCTGGCGTCTGATCGTCGGCAACGGGCCAAGGATCCTGGCTGAATCTACCGGTCGAAGTATTGTCGATATCGCTAAAGCCATCGACACCTCCCTCTTCAGAAAACTGGTCCGCACCCTTAAAAATCAGTACGCCACGGATTACAGCAGTCGTATCCTGGCCCCCACCGGAAGAATCGAAGTACCCTATCTGATGAGTGAGATGATGAAAAAGTTCTAGGTGTGAGACGGAGAAGGTTTTCATGATGCCGGAGAGGCCCATCTATTGGAAGATCGGGGAAGTCTGGGTCTTTTATGTCCTGGCGGCCCTGGCTACCGGTCTGCTCTTGATCGGGCTGGCCGCTCACCTCCGGGTCTGGCTGAAAAGCGCCCCCGGGAGTCGGACAGCTTTTTCGAGACAAGCTCTGAAACAAGCCCTTTTGGACACCTTCCTGGGCCTGACCGTGTTCAAGGGGGACCGGCCGGCCGGCCTGATGCATTTATTGATATTCTGGGGATTTGTCATTCTGTTTGTCGGCACTTCCTTGCTGGCCGTACACGAGTATTGGTCTTCCTTTCTGGTGGGGAAGGGCCATCTCCTTTTTGAAGTCTCCATGGAAGTCGGGGGGCTTATCCTTCTGGCCGGGATTATCTGGGCCCTGGTTCGCCGATATATCCAACGTATCCCGAGGCTGGAGCGCCATTTGGAAGATGCGCTGGTGCCCATCGGATTGCTGCTGGTGGTTTGCTCGGGCTTCCTGCTGGAAGGGATACGATTGGCCGCTCAAAGGCCTCCCTGGGGCTATTGGTCCTTTGTCGGCTCATGGATCGCCGGTTTCGTCCCGGAGAGGGCGGCGGTCTCGGCCTATCCCTATCTTTGGTGGGGTCACGCCCTGATGAGTCTGGGGTTGGTGGCCCTGATCCCCTTCACCAAGCTCTTTCATCTGGTGGGAGGACCGGCGGCTTTTTACCTTCATCGGGCGGCCAAAGAGTCCGGAGGGACCGCTTCTTCTTCACCGGAAGAAGAGGAGGCCTTAAAACTGGAAGAAGTCGTCTTCTATGATGCCTGCATGCGCTGCGGGCGTTGTGTCCAGGCCTGTCCTTCGACCGGTGCGGGCGAGCCTTTTGCACCCCGGGAATTTGTCCAGGCCACGCGCCAGGTCCTCTGGCGGGAACATTCCCCGGTCGGCGATATCCGGTTTCTAAATCCAACTCAGTCGCTCGACAGTAAAACGGCCTGGTATTGCACGACCTGCGCCGCCTGTCTGGAAGTCTGCCCAATATACGGCGCCCCCCTCGAGGCCGTGGCCAAAAAACGGGTCCTGCTGGTTGAAGAGGGGAAAGACGTGCCGGATCTTATGAACCAGACCCTGGAAAGGCTTTTTAAATATGAGAATCCCTGGGTGGCGTCCAAGCGGGAAAGGGCTGTCTGGGCCAAGGGCCTGGATATCCCGGTCCTGACCCCGGGCGGGAAAGAGGCGCCGCTTTGCTATTTTGTCGGCTGCACCACCTCCTTCGACGCGAGAGCCCAGGAGATCGCCAGGGCCTTCACGACCATCCTGAAGCGGGCCGGGGTGCCTTTCGGGATTCTGGCCGAAAAGGAGCCCTGTTGCGGGGATATCGCCCGCGTGGTGGGAGAATCGGGTCTATTTCAGGAGAAGATGGAAAACTGCTTAGACCTTTTTGGCCAGTTTGGCCTGGAGCAGGTGGTAACCTCCTCGCCCCATTGCTTCCACACCTTTCTTAATAACTATTCAGGAAGGCCTTTTGGAGTACGGCCCTATCCTCTGGTTTTAAGGGAGCTTATCGCCGAGGGACGGCTCCGGTTAAAAAAGCCTGCGAAGTTTGCGGTGACCTATCATGATCCCTGCTATCTCGGGCGACACCATCGCATCTTTGAGGAGCCCCGGGAAATTATTCGCTCCATCCCCGGCACGAAATTAATAGAAATGACGCATCATGGTGCTGACAGCCTCTGCTGCGGCGGAGGGGGCGGAAGGATGTGGCAGGGGCAAGAACTGCATGGTGAGGCCCGAATGAGCGAAATCAGAATCAGAGAAGCACAGGCCAGCGGGGCCGAGATCCTGATAACGGCCTGTCCCCTGTGTCTCATCATGCTGGAAGATGCTTCCAAGACCCTGGATTTGGAAGGTAAACTGAGGGTAATGGATTTAAATGAGCTGGTTTTGCTGTCTTTGGAATAGAAATAATCCAAAATAGAAAGGTTACCTGGCGATGATGGAGATTTTACTGTTGGTTGAGGCCAAAGAAGGACACCTGGATAAGACGACCCTGGAACTGATACGAGGGGGAAGCGACCTGGCTAAGGATCTGGATATTGGCACCTCCGCCGTAGTGGTCGGAGATGAGACCTCCCGATTAGCGGACTCTGTGGCCTCCTATGGATTAAAGAAGATCTACAAGCTGGAACATCCTTTGTTGAAAGGCTTCCAGCCTGAGGCCTGGGTAGGGGCATTGGAGTGGTTATGCCGGCAAATAACGCCCGGGATATTTCTCATCAGTCACTCCTTCGTCGGCAAGGAAGTAGCGCCCAGGCTGGCCTATCGGTTGAATACGGAACTCACCACCGATTGCCTGGGCCTGAGGATCGATCCCCAGGACGGCCTGCTTATTCGCACCAAGCCCATTTACGGGGGCAACGCTATCGCCCTTTTGAAGTGTGCCGGCCTGCCTCAGATGGTCACCGTTAGAAAAAATTGCTTTGGGCCCATGGAGAAAGTCACGACGCAGAGTGATCTGGTGGCTATGGTTCCTGCGCTGGATGAATCCCTAATCAAGGTTAAATCACTGAAGACGGTAAAAGAAGAAGTCGTCGAATTGGACAAAGCCAATATGGTCATAGCGGGTGGAAGAGGGATCGTGGCCAAAGAGGATTTTGAAATGCTGGGCGCTTTGGCCCAGGCGCTGAGCAAATCCCAGGGGAAGGTGATGATCGGCTGCAGCCGACCGGTGGTAGATAAATGTTGGCTGTCCTCCGACCGCCAGGTAGGCTTGACCGGTTCGATCATTGCCCCGGATACCTATATGGCCGTAGGGATATCCGGAGCCATTCAACATCTGGTGGGTATGATAAGGTCCAAGAGGATCATCGCCATCAATACCGACCCCGGCTGCAATATGTTTAAAGTAGCCGATGTGGGCGTTGTGGAGGATTATAAGGCGCTCATCCCGGCTTTGGTAAAAAAATTGGAGGAGCTGGCATGAAAGAAATAAATATAATTGTCTGTGCCAAACAGATACCGGATCCGGAAGTACCCTTCTCCAACGTCAGTGTAGATAGGGAGAAGAAAGAGGTCATCGTCGACGCTCCCAATGTCATAAGTCCCTATGATGAAAATGCCCTGGAAGCGGCCATCCGGATAAAGGAAGAGCTGGGGGGGAAGATAACGGTCTTGAGCCTGGGCCGGAAGGTCTCGGATACGGTCCTCCGAAAGACGATAGCCGCCGGGGCTGACGCCCTGATCCTTATTGAAGATTCGGGCTTCGAGCGGCTGAACAGCAATTCGGTGGCCTACGTGCTTTCCCGCGCCATCCGGAAGATTGGCGCCTATGATCTTATCCTGACCGGGAGACAAGCGGGAGACTGGGACTCCGGTCAAGTGGGCCTGATCCTGGCTGAATGGCTGGGAATTCCAGCCATCAGCCTGGCCCGTTCGGTAAAAGTGGAAGGGGACCGGGTGCTGGTGGAGAAGACCATCCCAGAGGGCTATGAAGTGGTGGAGGCCGGGCTGCCGGCCTTGATAACGGTGAGCAATGAAGTGGGGGAACTGAGATATGTTTCCCGGAGCAAGATGATGGGGCTGCTCAAGCGGCCGACCCCGATACCCAAGTGGGGAGCCAAAGACCTGGTCGATGACCTCGAAAGGCTCAAAAAAATCCAACTGGTTGAGTTGTCGCCGCCGCCGGACATGCGCAGGGAGTGTTTGATCATAGAAGGGGCATCGCCTGAAGAAAAGGCGGACAAGCTGGCCGCTTTTTTCAAGGAAATCACAAAATAAATAGGGAGGTAACGAAATGTCTGACCAACTGTACGACGCGGTAATTATCGGAGGAGGCCATCACGGAACGATCATGGCCCCTTACCTGGCCAAAGCCGGTTTGAAGGTGGGGGTCTTTGAGCGTTTGGACCATTTGGGCGGTGGAGCGGTGACGGAAGACCTCCCCGCTCCCGGGTTTCGCGGGAATTTTTGCGCCCATTTTACCCGCTTCTATGGTCACCCCGCCTACAAGGAATTCAATCTTCGCGACGAAGGACTGGAATATACGTTTCCCGAGACCAATGAAGCCATTATCTTTGATGACGAGACCAGCTATATAGCCTATGCCGCTTTTACCGTAGTCGATCCCAAGACGGGTGAAACCCGGTTCAATGAGGCGAACGTCAAAAAGACCTATGATCAGATCGCCCGCTTTTCCAAAAAGGATGCGGACACCTATCTGGATCTGACCGAAAAATATAAAGAGAAGTGGCGCGCCGCTTTTCATAAGCACCGCTATTCAGCTCCCACGCTCTGGGGAGTGCCGGACGCCCTGGAAGAGCTTTTCTCCGATCCCAAGAGCGGGTTGGATCTGCCCATGCAGTTCATGAGCTGCAGGCAGATTGCCCGCTATTTCTTCGAAAGCGATGAACTGAGAATACTTACCTTGAGGGGCTTTCTAACCTCCTGGGGGTGTTTTCCGGATGATGTCCCCGGTATTGCCGTTACCATTGCCACGATTCACTTAACCTTAGGCTGGGAACCGGCCGCCATCGCCAAAGGCGGAACCCAGGCCATCACCGATGCGCTGGTTTCGGTTGGAAAGAAACTGGGGGTAACCTACTCCCTTAATTCGGAGGTGCAAAAAGTACTCCTGGAAAACGGTCGGGCCAGCGGAATAAAGCTGATGGACGGCACGGAGGTTTCCGCCAGGCAATTGGTGGTGTCGGACAATGCCTCTCCTCAGCTCTTCCTGCGGCTGATCGGGGAAGACAGGATTACCGAGGATATGAAGCGCAAGGCCCGGGTCTACCAGTTCGATCGCGGCGAGCTGTTTTGGGGCACGGTAGGGGTTCATGAACTTCCGCAATATAAGGCGGCCAAATCCAACCCGGACATCAACGCCACGCCGCGCACCTATTTTGCTCCTAAAGATCTCGGGTTCATGGAAGATAAATATATGCATGAAATCTTTCTTTTCGGCCTGCCTTCCAAAATGTTTATCCTGACCGCCCCCGACAGCATTTGGGATCGCAGCCGGGTGCCTGAAGGGAAGTATTCTTTGCATGTCGAAGAGTTTACCTGTCCGGCCCGGTTGTTTTCCCGGCGGGAATGGAAACAGATGACCGAGCAGTTTGTGGACGTGCTTTTCGAGGTCTGGTCTGAGTATGCCCCCAATATGACCAAAGATAACCTGATTACCCATCGCATTACCAATCCGGTTGATATCCAGGATACGCACCTGGACATGCGGGAAGGGGGTTGGTGTGAAGGAAACGTCACCGGAGTTCAGAATGGACGTTTCAGGGGCATGCCCGGCGGTTATCGGACCTTTATCAAAAACCTTTATATGTGCTCATCCGGTGTATACGGCGGTCCGGGCATAGGACGCGGCTCAAGTTATAATTGTTATAAGGTCATAGCCGAAGACCTCAAACTGCCCTTACCAAAATATTAACGGCCTGGGAGGAAGCTGGAGATTGGGGGGATACCATGCAGGCGATACATTTCCTAATTAACGGGGTCCCGCGGAAGGTGATCGCCGATCCCCAGCGAAAGCTCTTGGAGGTCATCCGGAAGGACCTGAGGTTAACAGGAACCAAAGAGGGTTGCTCGGCGGGACACTGCGGTACGTGTACGGTCCTCCTGGACGGAAAGCCCGTTCTGGCTTGCCGGATTCCGGTATCAAAGGTACGAGGGCGGTCGGTTACCACCATCGAAGGCTTAGGCACCGCCGACCAACCCCACCCTCTGCAATTGGCCTTTGCCAAGGCCGGGGCTATTCAATGCGGTTTCTGCACGCCGGGCCTGATCGTTCGCTCAAAGGCCCTGCTCGATAAAAATCCGAGGCCCGGCCGGGAAGAAATAGGTACCTTTCTCCAACCCCATCTTTGCCGTTGCACTGGCTATCAGAAGGTCTTCGAAGCCATCGAACTGGCGGCCGCAGTCCTGAGGGGGGAAACCGGCCCGATTTCCCTCAAGACGGAAGGCGGTCTCATCGGCCAGCCGGTGGCCAGGATGGATGCCCTGCAAAAAGCCACCGGCACGGCCCTCTATGCCGATGATATCGCTGTTGATGGCTGCTGCTTCCTGAAGGTCCTGAGGAGTCCTCATCCACACGCCCGAATTCTCAAAATAGACAAGGCGGAGGCCGAACAGGCCCCCGGAGTGGTGGCGGTCTTCACGGCTGAGGATGTGGACGGAACCAATATCCTGAAGATGGCGGCGGACGACCAGCCGCTGCTTTGCCGGGACAAGGTCCGGTTTATCGGCGACCCCTTAGCCGCCGTGGTGGCGGCATCCGAGGGGGAGGCCTTGCGGGCCCTCGAGTTGATCGAGGTGTCCTACGAGCCGCTCGAACCGGTGCTGACCCCCTGGGAGGCGCTCCGGGAGGGGGCCCCGAAGGTGCACGACGATCGGGATAACCTGTTCTTCCAACAACCGATTATCTTCGGGGGCGGCGGGCAGGGTTTCCCGGAGACCGATTTTACAGTAGAGGCCCGCTATACCACCCAGACGGTTGATCATGCCTACCTGGAGCCGGATTCGGGGATCGCTTTCATCCATGAAAACGGACAACTGGTAATCCTATCGGGAAGCCAAAATATCCATGCTCACCGAAAAACAATCGCCGGAGCGATCGGGCTCCCCATCGAACAGGTGCGGGTGATCCAACCGCCCATGGGAGGCGCCTTCGGTGGGCACCTTGATGTCTCCGTCGGCGGTCTGCTCGGCCTGGCCGCCTGGAAACTGAAGAGGCCGGTGAAACTGGTTTTCACCAGGGCCGAGACCTTTCAGGCTACGACCAAACGGCATCCCTTTTATCTGAACCTGAAAATCGGAGCCAATAAGGACGGCACCTTTACCGGCCTCCAGGGTGAGGTGTTGGCCGATGGCGGGGCTTACCAGTCTTTTTCCAAAAGCGTCACCACCCGGGGCCTAGCCCACGCCAGCGGTCCCTATCGATTTCGTTGGGCGAATCTTCTGGGCCGAGCGGTTTACACGAACACCGCCATCCGGGGAGCCATGCGGGGATTCGGCGTACCCCAAACAATTTTCGCCCTCGAATCGGCGGTGGATGAACTGGCCCTCCAAATGGGGATCGATCCGCTTGAACTGCGCCTTAAAAATGCCTTTGTCCCGGGGGATGTAACCATCTGCGGGCAGACCCTGGCCGACGCCTTTGGGTTCCGGGAATGCCTGGAAACCCTGCAACCCCACTACCGGCGGGCCTTGGCGGAGGCGAAAAGCAACGGAAACGCCGAGGTGAAACGCGGTGTCGGTCTTGCGGGCATTTGGTTCGGTCCCGGCCGCAGCGCCCCCGATCAATCCGAAGCCTGGGCCGAGCTGTTACCGGATGACCGGCTTCAGGTTTGGATCGGTGCAGCCGATATGGGCCAGGGGGCGGAAACGCTATTCTGGCAGGTGGCCGCCGAGACCATGGGTTTCCCCCTCGAACGAGTCCAGGTGTGCACGACCGATACCCGCTTCACGCCTGACGGCAACTTTTCCGCGGGCAGCCGACAGACCTATGTATCGGGTCGGGCGGTCCAGATGGCGGTCGAGGAACTGAAAAAAAACATGGAGGATAATGGGACCGCCGGTTATGAACAAATGAAGGCCAAGGGTTTGCCCACTCTCTTTAAAGCAGTCAACCGGCCGGAAACCACGAAACTGGACCCCGAAGACGGCCGGGGAGTCCCCTGGGAGACCTACTCCTTCGGAGTCCAGATGGCGGAAGTGGCGGTGGAGGTGGAGACCGGCCGAGTAAAGGTGTTGAAGGTGACTTCGGTGAATGATCTGGGCACGGTAATCAACCGACAGATTGTGGAGGGGCAGATCGAGGGGGCCATCCTGATGGGACTGGGTTATGCCTTGACGGAGGAATTTGTTGACAACGTCACCGATAGTTTTGCCAAATTCCGGATACCGCGGGCCAAAGACACCCCCCTTATGGAGGTGATCACCCTGAACATCCCGAGGAAGAAAGGTCCTTTCGGAGCTTCGGGCACGGCCGAATATGCCGATGCGCCCACGGCCCCGGCGATTATGAACGCCGTCGCCAACGCCTGCGGGGCCCGAATCCGGGATCTGCCGGCAACTCCCGACAAGGTCAAGGCGGCCCTGAAGGGATCGAGGCTTTGGAGACCCGGTATTATCCCATTAAGCGCTGAGAGGCCACGTTGTTAATTAAACCTGATTGTCTTTCCTGCATTGTAAACATGGTCGTCATATCGATGAGAAAAATTTCTACCCCGGATGACTTCCTTAAAAAATTGCTGCCCCCCATTTTAGAAATCTCCTCCCTTCGGGGTTTGAACTGGAATTTGACCAGTGCCGAGGTAGTGGAAGAGGTTATGAAAAAGATCACGGAAGCCGTCAATAACCCTGATCCCTTTTCTGATCTTAAATTTCAGCAAAACAACCAAGGCTTATCGCTTTACCCAAGATTAAAAAAAATGGTGGAAGAGGCCGCCGACCCTCTTCAGGCGGCTGTTCGGCTGGCTATCATCGGCAATTCGATAGACCTAATGGTGTTGGGTCAATGGTCGGATTTTGAAAAATCTCCTTTCAGCGACGCAATGAGCCCAATTCCCAAGGAAGACTTTGTTCCTTTTCAGAAAAAAATAATCCAGACCCATCGGATAGTCTATCTGGGAGACAATGCCGGTGAAATCATATTTGACCGGGTGCTCATAGAAACCCTCCAGGAGATGTATCAACCTGAAATTCTATTCGTAGCCCGGAGTGTCCCCACCTTAAATGATGTCACCTTGAAAGAGGTCCGCCAGGTGGGGCTGGATAAGATCGTTGAGGTTATTGAAAATGGTCTTGAGGGCCCAGTCCCCGGGACGATATTATCCCGGTGTTCACCTGAATTGAGAAAAAGGATGGAGGAATCGGACTTAATCATCTCTAAGGGTGGAGGGAATTTTGATACCTTGGATGAAGATAGACCTCTTCAAAAAGACATTGCTTTCATGTTAATGTCCAAATGTCTTCCCTATTGCCATCTCTTCCACAGTCAACTGAATCACCCCATACTGGCCAATTATTTTTACACCAAGAAATTTTCCGATGCAACTGAGGATCAAAATATTAGACCTGCCTGAGCTCGTTGAAATTTTCGGTCAGGGGTTTTTCCTTTTTTCCGGAAAACCCGTTTCAGAGGGGCAGGGTTATTTCTTTCTCAAAATAACTTGATTTTTTGGCCGGACATAACCATTATTTAAAAGAGAGCAGGCTTTCGAACAAGGTTTATAAAACTTTTGACCTCATTGCCAGGGAAGTCCGTCTGAGGCGGACCGCCGCTGGGGGGAGAAAGAACTGATTCCGGAGTCCTGCTTCAACGGGGCTGACAGTCGAGTCGGCAACCGGTGTTGCCAAGACAAACCAAAATGGATTGAGGGAGTGCAAAAAACATGAAGATAAAAACCGCCCAGGATTACCTGCAGAGTTTAAGAAAGCTCAATCACGTTGTCTATTATAAAGGTAAAAGGATTAAAGATGTAACCAGACATCCGGCCACCGCCCCTCATGTCCGGGCGGCGGCCATGACCTATGCCTTGGTCAATGATCCCAAAACCAAAGACCTGGCCACGGCCACCTCCCACCTGACCGGGAAGACCATCAGCCGCTTTACTCATGTCCATCAAAATGTTGAAGATCTGATCAAAAAAGTAAAGCTGCTTCGGGTCCTGGGCCAGAAGACCGGCACCTGCTTTCAGCGCTGCGTCGGGTTGGACGGGATTAATGCCGTTTATTCCGTGGCCTATGAGATTGATCAAAAATACAAGACCGACTATTTGGAGCGATTTAAAAAGTGGCTGACCTATATCCAGGAAGAAAATCTGATGGTGGTCGGGGCCATGACCGATCCCAAGGGCGACCGCTCCAAAGGACCGGCCGAGCAATCCGATCCGGATCAGTATCTTCATGTGGTGGAACGACGGGAAGACGGGCTAGTCATCAAGGGGGCGAAATTGCACATGACCGGGGGGATTAACTCCCACGAGATCCTGGTCATGCCCACGACGGCCATGGATGCCAATTCCAAGGATTATGCCGTGATCTGTGCCGTACCGGCCAATGCCCCGGGGGTGACCATGATCTTCGGGCGCCAGGCCAGCGATGACCGCCGGGATAAGAAGGAACGGATCGATTCCGGGAAGCCCACGTTCGGAGCCGTGGGCGGCGAAGCCGTCATCGCTTTCGAGAATGTTTTTGTGCCCTGGGATCGGGTCTTTATGAACGGAGAAACCGAATTCACCGGCGTCTTAGTTTATCGCTTTGCCGCCCATCACCGCGCCAATTACGGGGCCTGCAAGACCGGGCTGATTGATGTCCTGACCGGGGCGGTGGCTTATTTGACTCAGATTCAGGGAACGGGAAAGGCTTCCCATGTACGGGATAAGATCACCGAAATGATCCATCTTTCAGAAACCCTTTACAGTTCCTCCATCGCCTGCTCGGCCGAAGGCCTACCCACCCCCTCCGGGGCATACCTGGTGGATACCATGCTGGCCAATGTCTGCAAGCAGAATGTGACCCGCTTTCATTTCGAAGTAGCCCGCCTGGCTACGGATTTAGCCGGCGGCTTTTTAGCCACCCTGCCCAGTGAGTATGATCTGAAAAGTGAGGAGGTGGGGCACCTGGTGAGAAAATATTTCTCCGGGGTGGCGGATATCCCCACCGAGGACCGGATCAAGATCGGACGCCTGATCGAGGCCATGACCGGCGGCACCGCCCTGGTGGAATCCATGCACGGGGCCGGCTCCCCCCAGGCCCAGCGGGTGATGATCCTGCGGGAAGGGGATCTGGATAAAAAGGTGAAACTGGCCAAGGCCCTGGCCGGCATCCCGCCCAGCAGGTCAAAATAGACACCGGGGATTACTTTCTTATACCGAAGAAAGTCGGAAGAGAAAAGGCATGATGTCCAATGAAATTTGGGTCCTGGCCGGGACGGCCGCCTCGCTGGGTTTTGTCCATACCCTGATCGGCCCGGACCACTACGTCCCCTTTATTGCCATGAGCCGGGCCCGCCGCTGGTCTCATTCCAAAACAGTCATTATCTCATTTTTGTGCGGCCTTGGGCATGTATTCAGCTCGGTCATTTTGGGATTTATCGGGATTGCCCTCGGCCTGGCTGTCTCCCGGCTGGAGCAGTTCGAGTCGGCCCGGGGAGGAGTGGCGGCCTGGCTGCTGATCGGCTTCGGCTTGGCCTACTTTATCTGGGGTCTGCTTCGGGCCGTTAAAAACAGGAAGCACCACCATGCCCACCTCCATCCTGACGGGGAAGCGCACGAACACCCCCACGGCCATCAGGATGAACATGTCCACGTCCATGACCACCAAAAGGCTTCAGATCATAACCCGGGTCTCCGGCCCGAACCAAAAGCCAACATCACTCCCTGGATCTTATTCACGATCTTTGTCTTCGGCCCCTGCGAGGTACTGATTCCCCTGGTCATGTATCCGGCGGCCAAGCACAACTTCTTGGGAGTGGTCGTAGTTACGGTCGCCTTCGGCCTGACCACGATCCTGACCATGCTGGCCGTCATTTCGGCCTCTTCCTGGGGAATGCGCTTCATCCGCCTGGGAAGGCTGGAATCTTATTCCCATGCCCTGGCCGGGGCGGTCATTCTCATCTGCGGATTGAGCGTTCAATTCCTGGGGCTTTAAGCTCCTCCCGAAAAAGCCGACCCGCGGGGAGAGGCCAAAAGCAACGCCTCCCTTCCATCGGGAAAGGGGCTTTTGCTCATCCTGATGATCCGAATAGTTTTCTCCGGGGCAGCGCCTCCCAAAAAACAATACCCGTCCGGGCTATTGCATAATCCACAAGCAATACCTATTTTTTATTTACATAACGGGAGGACGGGATAAAGGAAAATCTCCCCATAAAGCTCAGAAGGAGGAAAACATGAACAACCCATTGAAAATTATCACGTTTTTTACCTTGCTGGTCGGCCTGACAGGATGGGTCGGCGCGGAGACTAATATCCAGGGAAAGACTGTGGAGTACGTGGCGCAGGGAGTCAAAATGCAGGGTTACCTGGCCTATGATGAGAGTCTCCAAAGTCGGCGTCCGGGGGTTGTGGTGGTTCATGAATGGTGGGGACTAAACGACTATGCCCGGAAGCGGGCCCATATGCTGGCCGAGCTTGGATATACAGCTCTGGCCCTGGATATGTACGGGGAAGGCAAAACAGCCCTGCACCCGGAAGAAGCCGGGAAATTCTCATCGGAGCTTATGAAAAATTTCGACGCGGCCAAGGCGCGTTTTTTGGCGGGGCTGGATTTCCTGAAACAGCAGCCGAGCGTAGATCCCAACCGGGTGGCAGCCATAGGGTATTGTTTCGGAGGGGGCGTGGTGCTCAATATGGCCCGGCAAGGGGTGGATATCAAGGGGGGTGCCAGTTTTCATGGAAATCTGACCGCAATCAAACCGGCCCTACCCGGTTCCGTCAAGGCCAGAATCCTGGTCCTCCACGGAGAAGAGGACAAGTTCATCACACCCGGACAAATCCAAGGATTTAAGGATGAGATGAAGGCTGCCGGTGCCGATTTCCAATTCATCTCCTACCCGGGAGCGGTTCACAGCTTCACCAATCCCGAGGCCGACGAATTAGGCAAGAAGTATAAAATCCCGATCGGATATAACGCCGCGGCTGACAAAAAATCCTGGGAGGCCTTGAAGGAATTTTTGAAAAAGATTTTTGAATAATGAGTTCTCATCCGGAAAAGATCCTTTCCGGATGAGAGCCTTCAGCCGTCAGATTCAGCTTTCATTTTAAAGCACACTTTAGTGGAGTATCCTGGTATTACCTTTACGAGGCTGTCATTCCGGGCTTGACCCGGAATTCAGTATGTTATTGTTAGATTTCCGCTTTCCTCAACTTCTTTATTTGAAAGGAAGCCCCTATGGCGAAAAAGAGAGTTCTTCCTTCCTGCGCATCCTGTGAGGTGGTCATAAACAAAAAAGTCTGTTATACCCGTGAGGGGATCGGCTCTAAGGGCTGTCCGACCCTGACGGAAAAAAAGACCCTGGACGAAGCCAATCAGGAATATGAGGATCCCCGGACCCGGGAATTTGCCCGCCAGGCCTCCCTTCAGGAGGCCGCCTGCTATGCCAACCGCCACCAGCGGCCCTATGTCATGCAGCCGACCAAGACCCGAATCACGGAAATCTGCGAATTCGCCCAACGGATGGGCTACCGACGCCTGGGACTGGCCTTCTGTATCGGCCTGTCCAGGGAAGCCAGGACCGTTGAAGAGGTCTTCAAGGCCTACGGGTTTGAAGTGGTTTCGGTGCTTTGCAAAGCCGGCCGAACCCCCAAGGAAAAGATCGGAATCAGGGATGAGGAAAAGATCTACCAGGGTACGGACGAGGCTATGTGCAACCCGATCTATCAGGCCCGGATTCTTAATCAGGCCGAGACGGAATTGAATGTCCTTTTAGGGCTCTGCGTAGGACACGATTCTCTTTTCTTTAAATATGCCCAAGCCCCGTCAACAGTCCTGGCGGTCAAGGACCGCGTTACCGGGCACAACCCCCTGGCCGCCATCTATCAAAAAGACAGCTATTACCGAAAAATCACCCATCCTTCGGTCACCAAGGGATAAACCGGGTTTGGATTCGCGGGAGGGGTCGTTGATCCGCCTTTCCCTGGCCGGCAACCTACCGAACCTTTGGTTTAAAGGCCTGGACCTTCAAGCTGGCCACGGAATCAAAGCCAGCCTTCAATTGCTCGGGAGAAAGATTCAATTGCTCCATCACCTCCCGGCCCAGGGGATCATGCTGAAAAAGATCAAACGGCACCGGGGTTTCCTCCAAGACCTCCACCCTTTCAAATCCGGCGGCCTCGATGGCGGCCAGGTAATCTCCCCGCCTGACGGCCCCGGCCAAACAGGCCACATAGGCGCCCGCGGACTCCGAGACCGCCTGAGGCAAATCTCTAAGCCAGACCACGTCGGAGATCATGATCCGTCCCCCGGGTTTGAGGACCCGCCAGGCTTCCTGAAAAACCCTTCTTTTATCCGGCGCCAGATTGATTACGCAATTGGAAATGATCAGATCCGCCGTATTATCGGCTGCCGGCAGGTTCTCGATTTCCCCAAGCCGGAACTCCACATTGTTAACCTCCCCTTTGCGGGCATTTTCCCGGGCCTTGGCGACCATCTCCGGAGTCATATCCACCCCGATCACCTTGCCCTGCTCCCCGACCTGCCTGGCGGCCAGAAAACAATCGAAGCCCGCCCCTGACCCGAGGTCTAAGACCACTTCCCCTTCTCTCAAAGAAGCCAGGGCCAGGGGATTGCCGCAACCCAACCCCAGGTTGGCTCCCTCCGGAACCGCCTGCAAATCCTCATCGGAGTAGCCCATCCGGCGGCTCAGATCCTCTGCCGTTGTCAGACTGCCGCAGCAGGAAGTATTGGGCAGACAACAGGACCCCCCCTGCCGGGCTATTTGGGCATACCCTTCCCGAACCACTTTTTTGACTTCCTCTTCCTTCATGCTCACCCCTCCTTTTTGTCTTTTGGTAACGTTCAACAGTTATGGCAATGGCGTATTATTGCCTGACTGGGGGACCGGGGGTCTCGATTTCAAGGTTGTCCGAAAGGGTATCCGCAGCCCCCAACCCGGCCCGAATTTCTAAGTTGGTTGGGAGCCGGGCATTCACCTAAGACGATAAATCGCTTTGGTGTTGGCCTGTTTCTAAATCCACTTATAACTTCCTGCCCGGGGTCAGGGTGCCGGCGTTTTGGCGGACAATCCTTGAAATCGAAACCCCCGATCCCTTTGGGTATCAGAAATAGTATGCCTCAACTTTTGAACGTTACTTTTCTTTTAGTTCTTCTCTTTAAACTCCCGCACCATGGGCCCCAGGATATCCTTGGCCATCTCGGACAGCTCGTCGGCTTTGAGGAGAAACAGGCAGCAGACCTTGCCGTCTTTCTCCCAGCTCATCACCGCCAGCTTGTCGCCGGGTCGGATCTGGGCTTTTTCCCGGATCTCTTTGGGCAGGACCATCTGGCCCCGGTCATCGACACTGACCAGGGATTCCATCCGGTAGCGGCCGGCCGTAGGGCTGCAACAGGGCTCCTTGCTTTTTCCAGCCACCGTATCACCTCCACTCTTTTATCAGAAAAATATAATTAATCAGATTATTCTGATTTATCTGTATATGTAAAACAGAGAAGAGGGTTTGTCAATAGGTTTTTACTTAAGTGTCTCCACCCGGAAATCACAGATTTTCGGATAAGCACAAATTAAATCTTTTCTTTTTTTTAGGAGTATTATAGGAATTAAAGTTGTCTCCAAAGAATCCCCCTGGGAGGAAAGATTATGCCGTCACCCCAATTGCCTCCTTACGACCATCAGCCGAAACCTTATTCCGGTCCATCCCCGGAAGAGGTCTTGGCCCTCCGGAAGCAGGTTCTCAACCCAGGGCTGCTCACCTATTATCAGCAGCCGCTCATGATCGTCGAAGGATCCATGCAGTATGTTTATGATGAAAAGGGGCGCCGTTATCTGGATGCCTTTGCCGGGGTGGTCTCCATCAGCGTCGGCCATGGCCATCCTTATGTTCTACAGAAGGCCCGGGAGCAACTCGAACTCCTGCCTTACTTGCCCACTCTTTATCTGCACCCCCGGATATCCGAATATGGCCGGATGCTGGCCGAAAAGATGCCCGGGGATTTGAAGGTCTGCCACTTTGTCAATTCCGGATCGGAAGCCAACGAGTTGGCTTTGCTGATGGCCCGCCTTTACACCGGCAACTACGAGATTATCGCCTTGCGTAATGCCTACCACGGCAACAGCGCCTCGACCATGGGGCTGACGGCCCACAGCACCTGGAAATATAACACACCCCATAGCTTTGGAGTCCATCACGCCCAGGCGCCCTACCCCTACCGGGGCCTCTGGGGCCAAGAAGATCCCGAGGCCGGGGCCAATTATGCCGCGGACATCAAGAGCCTGATCGACTATGCCACCCCGGGCCGGGTGGCGGGCTTTTTTGCCGAGTCTATTCAAGGCGTCGGCGGGGCCGTGGTTTATCCCGACGGCTACCTGGAACGAGCCTATGCCCATGTCCGCCAGGCTGGGGGGCTGTGTATTGCTGATGAGGTTCAAACCGGTTTCGGGCGCACCGGGACCCATTTCTGGGGATTTGAAACCCAAGGGGTCCTGCCGGATATCGTCACCATGGCTAAAGGCATCGGCAACGGCATCCCTTTGGCCGCGGTCGTTACCAGGCCGGAAATCGCCCGGGTTCTGGCCGAGCGGATCCACTTCAATACCTTCGGGGGAAACCCGTTCTGCTGCGCCATAGGGAAAGCCGTCCTGGAAGTGATCGAGCGGGAAGGTCTTCAGCGAAACTGCCTGGAACAGGGTGACTATCTGTTGGATGGCTTAAAAAAACTGGCCTCCAGGCACAGCCTGATCGGGGAGGTGCGCGGTAAAGGATTAATGATCGGGGTGGAGCTGGTACGGGATTTAAAGACCAAAGAACCGGCCTCGGAGGCATGTGCCCGGGTCTTTGAGAGGGTTAAGGAATTGGGGGTGCTGATTGGAAAAGGAGGCTTCTTCGGGAATGTCCTTCGTATCAAGCCCCCCATGTGCCTGACTCGGCCGGATGTGGATTTTCTGATTGAAGTTCTGGATCTGGCCCTGAAGGAAGTTTAGGCCAGATCCTCACAAGTTATAATCGGCGACGTGTTTTAGTACCTCCGGCCGCCTCCTCCGCCGCCGCTTCGACCGCCCCCGCCGCTGCGGCCGCCACCGAAGCCTCTTCCCCCTCCCGATTCTTTTCGGGGTTTGGCTTCGTTGACAATCAGTTTTTTGCCGTAAAGTTCTCCATTGTTGAACGATTTAATGACCTCGGCCGCTTCCTCCTCCGTATCCATTTCCACAAAACCGAAACCCCGGGAAAGGCCGGTATAGCGATCCCGGACGATCTGGACCGAAACCACCTTTCCGAGTTGCTCGAAATTATGACGCAGATCATCTTCGGTTGCTTCCTGGGCCAAATTGCCGATGTAAATTTTTTTCTCCATGCTGGGTCTCCTCCTTCAGATAAGGGTTACTGCCTAAAAAAATAACCCGCCTTGATTTTAGTAGTCCCGGCGGGTTATTCTCAACGGTTTGAACTTACTAAAATTATTTGTCTTGAGTGGGTGTCCTGAACTCAAACATCACATTCGATTAGGCGTATTATAATCGAAAAGCACCCTTTGGTCAAGGAAAAAGGTGGGATCCTTTCCGACGCTGAAATTCACTATCCGAAAAGAAAATTATCCCCCTATCGGCCAAGACCGTGCCCGGCAGTTTCCGGGCGGTCGAGGGTCCTGGGATGCTTTCACCGTCTTGTCGGCCGATAAGAATAATTTTTCATATCGGAGGGGCGATGGTCACCAGAAGCCTGAGGTCGGTATCGGCGGCCAGCCCATGGGGTTCGCTGATGTCGCAGACCAAAACGTCCCCTTTCCGGGCCGGTATCTCGCTGTTGTCTTTGCCCAAAAACTTTCCTGAGCCTTCCAGGACCACCAGGCACACCTGTCCCTCGATGTCGTGGGCGTGGACCGGTAAAAGCTGTCCGGCCTTAAAGTTGAAATTGAGGATTTTGAAGTAAGGTGAGTCATGGACCAAAAGCCTCTTGAAGGACAGGTCGGCGAAATCATTGGCTTCATAGAGATTGACCTTTTTCATCTTTCCTCCTTTTTCATTCTCTTAACCTTTTTCCCCCTTAAATATAAAGTTTTTCTTCCCTTACATCCATATTAAAATGACTAGGATGCCGGTATTATGGTCAAACAAACTGGCATCTAAGTTATGCTAACCAATTAATTATTATATTAAATTAAGATTATCCCTTCTCACTTTCGGAAGGTAATGTAATTCTGAAAATTTTTTAATCGGTGATAACTAAGGGAAGATATATCTTATGACTTGAATTATTAGCTGTCTTAAAAATCCCAGTAATATAGAGGTCTCTGTTCATGGTCAGGGTGCAGGAAGGATTGGTTCCGCTGCAGGCGTCCCTAACCACCCGGCAAATTCCGATCCGGAATTGGGTGTAGCCGTCAGGGTCACAACCGTCCCGGCACTAAATCTGTCTCCGGGAGGGTTCTTTACTATGGTACCGCGCCCCGAACCAACTTTGAAAACTTGGAGAGAATAATTGATATTGGTGAGAGTTAAGAAGGAAGCGTTGATGTTGTGGTTAGCTGTGACGTTACTGAAGGTATAACTTGTCACCGCCCCAACCGAGGTCCCATCCGCGGTAACAGCGGCCACCCGATAGCCCGCGGCCGGGGTAATAGTGAAGGTTCGGCTGGCGCCATAATTGACCGTGGTGGTGCCGGCAGGGGAGATAGAGCCGTTGGCCCCGGCCGTTGCCGTGATCGTATAGGCCTTTAGATTGAAACCGGCTGTTTTCGTGGTATTGCTGTTCATGGTCACGGTGCAGGTGAGGCTGGACCCGCACCCCCCGGACCAGCCGCTAAAAACCGAACTGGCGTCGGCTGTCGCCGTCAGAGTCACCAACGTTCCTGGGTTGAAAGAAGATCCTGTCGGACTGTTGGTGACAGAGCCGGTTCCAGTCCCATTTTTCAAAACCGTCAACGTATAGGTAGTGCCAATAGCAAAAGTCGCGGAAATCGTATGATTAGCCGTAACATTACTGAAGGTGTAACTTGTCACCGCCCCTACCGAGGTCCCATCTACGGTAACCGCGGCCACCCGATAGCCCGCGGCCGGGGTAATAGTAAAGGTTCGGCTGGCGCCATGAATTGACCGTGGTAGTGCCGGCAGGGGAGATAGAGCCGTTGGCCCCGGCCGTGGCCGTGATCGTATAGGTCTTTAGGTTGAAAGCGGCTGTTATCCGTGGTATTGCTGTTCATGGTCACGGTGCAGGTGGGGCTGGTCCCGCTGCAGCCCCCGGACCAGCCGCTAAAAACCGAACTGGCATCGGCTGTCGCCGTCAGGGTCACCGCACGCCCCCAATGCATAGGCCTCGGAACAGTCTGTCCCGCAACCAATGCCTGTTGCTGAAACGGTCCCGGTCCCATTCCCCTGCTTGGTCACCGTCAGGGTCAGCTGTTTGAACCGATGAAGAATAGCTTACCTCGTTGGAATAGCCGCTGCTCGCGCCTTGGGTATTTTCGGCAGTCAAGGCAAAGTAGTAAGTTGTTCCAGCATTCAAGTTAGTGAGGGTATAAATGAGGTTCAAACCCACATCGATATGTTGCGAGTAGGTCATGGATGCTGTTCCGTAATGAAGCCTATATCTTGCCAAATTTGATTCGGTATTGGGGTCCCAGGCCAGGGTGACCTGGGCCGAAAAACTGATTGATGGAAGAATAAAGAGGAAGAATAAGACCAGGGTGGGAAGACAAAACCTTGAGAGGAGGGATAGGAATCCCTTCACCCGGTTTCTTTGGGAATCTATAAAAGCCATTTTATATATCCATCACTTTAACCTTTATTAGGATTAGCGAATTACTGAGTGACTTCCTCAAATGGATTTATTATTTTCTTGGTTGATTAACTAAAAAACCCGATGCATTTTTTGTTCCACCAGCCTTTCATTGTTAAATACGATTAAATATCGTCTGCTTATCTTTTAGGAAGAAAACTTCAAATCCACTTTGATGCAGGAAAATCCAGACGAAATTATTTTAAAAGGGGAACGAATTAAGCGGTTAGATTTGGGCTGGTTTTTAACTTACTATTATAAAAGCGTTTTTTCGCGGCTGCCAAATGAAGGGTTTCCCACACACCCCACTTGGAATAATTTGACGGAAGAGGAAGTGACATTATTGCCCTGTTAGAGTCGGGGACAAACCAATTTGGCATATCGGAGGGGCGATGGTCACCAGAAGCCTGAGGTCGGTATCGGCTGCCAGACCATGGGTTCGCTGATGTCGCAGACCGGAACGTCACGTTTCCGGGCCGGCATCTCGCTGTTGTCTACCTAAAAACTTTCCGGAGCCTTCCAGGACCGACCAGGCAGTTTACCGTGTCCCTCGACTGTCGTGGGCAGTGGACCGGCGGGATAATGCTGGCTCCGGCCTTGAAGTTGAAATTCAGGATCTTGAGGTCAGGCGAATCGTGGACCAAGAGCCTCTTGAAGGACAGGTCGGCGAAATCATCGGCTTCATAAAGATTGACCTTTTTCATTTTTCCTCCTTTGCGGGCGTTTCCTGAAATCCCTTCGCCGGCCGTCAGGGTTTATCCGGAAACCTTCCCCGACCCTATCCGGCAGCTTCTCCGTCCATTCTTTCGGAATGTATAAATGAATTTCGCTTTTTTTATTTTGACAACCATAGCATAGGTGTCGTATTTTTTTTAATATAAAAATACTGGTTCATTAAACGCTTTCCCCTGGCTGGCACCAAACGCCGATTTCAGTCTTTCGTCCACGACGATAAGCGGTCACCATGGACCTATCCACCTTGCTCTATTTTCTCGGCGCATCGATCGCCCTTACCTTAGCTCCCGGTCCTGACAACCTCTTTGTCATTACGCAGGGAATTACCCGGGGAAGGAAGCCGGCCATCATTACCGCCATTGGGATGTGCAGCGGGATCAGTATCCATACCACGGCAGCGGCTTTCGGAATCTCGGCGGTATTCTATTCCTCGGCCGTTGCCTTCAAGGCCGTCAAGTACGCCGGAGCAGCCTACCTGCTGATCCTGGCCTATAAAACGCTGAAGCAACGCTCCGCCATAAAACTCGCGATCGCTGATGATCGGACTGCTGTCGCCTTGTTTAAGCGGGGATTTATTATGAATGTCCTCAATCCGAAGGTGGCCATGTTCTTTCTGGCTTTTCTGCCGCAGTTCGTGACCTCCCAGACCCGCTATTTCCCCCTCCAGCTGCTGCTGCTGGGATTCATCTTCATGGTGCAGGGCGTAATCATTTTTTCTCTGATCGGCTATTTCTCGGGCAGTATCGGCAAGTTCATCCTGGCCCGGCCAAAGATCGCGAAGGTTTGTGACTGGTTGACAGCCGGGATCCTGGCTTCCTTAGGCGTCAAATTGGCCCTGGCTGAACGATGATCCTGGATCAGGGAACCCGGATGCTGCACCGGTCCGAACATGTTCCCTCTTAAATTTTTATTGATCCAAGATAAAATTCGGTTGACACTTTTTTAAAATTTATATAACATCTTAATAATTCAATGAAATTTAAAGGACGGGAAGAAGCTATGGAAGTTAAGGATGTTAAGGCCTTGTTTACCGATGAAACGCTCAAAATGATTTTTCCAGCTCAAAAGGCGGACCAGTTTTTTGAGGCCTTATATGGGGATGTGGAGGAAGGGGCTTATGACATCAGGTTGAAGTTTAAAGACCATGATCCGGCTCGAAAGAATCTCACTTTTTTAATTGAACTTATTGAAAGAAAAGGGAAATGTCTTGTTTGCAACCTGACTTACGGCCTGCCGGAAGTCTTTTCGCGGCACCCTGTTATTAATATAAATGGGATCGTCAGGGAGATTGAAAAGCTGTTAGGAAAGACGGCCGAAGGGAGCCGTTGGTCTTTGGGGAAGACCCTGCCGGTTTCCAATACGCTTCATGCCATCCCCCTGATTATCTCCCTTAAATGATCTGTAACAGTGTCCGACAAGTCAGGAGGGTCTCGCCGGAATCCTAAATGATCGAAAACGAATATGAAAAGATGTATCGGCTGGAGGACACGCATTGGTGGTTCCGGGCCAAAAGAAATTATGTAAAGACCGTCCTGGATCTGTTCCTGAAAAAGAAACACCTGAGAATATTGGATCTGGGTTGCGGCACGGGCCGGATGGTGGACTTGTTGCAGGAATATGGTGCGGTTTTCGGATTGGACTTTCACCAAGGGGCCTGCCATTTTGCCCGCCGTCGAAAAGAGTTCCCCCTGGTCCGGGGAGATGCCAACCGCCTTCCCTTTAAAAAGAACTCGTTTGATCTTATCAGCGCTTTTGATTTATTATACCACCAGGGAATAGGAAACGACCAATACGTCCTGGAACAGGCCTATGATTTGTTGACCCAGGGAGGCACCCTCATCATTACCGATTCGGCCTTCGAATTCTTGAAAAGCCGGCACGATCTGGCCGTCATGGCCCGTCACCGCTATACCCTGAGAGAGCTTACCGATAAACTTCAGGGCCAGGGGTTTACCATTATAAAAAAAACCTATCTCTACTTTGTACTTTTTCCGTTGGTGGCGGTTTCCAGACTGGCGAACAAAATAATATTAGCCCTTAGCCAGCCCGAAATCCGTTCCGATCTAAAAGAAACTCCCAATTCAATCAATGGGTTACTGGTTAGGCTGTTATCCTGGGAAGGGAGGCTGTTGAAATATTTAAGCTTTCCTATGGGTTCCTCTCTTTTAATCTTGGCCAAAAGGAATTAAATCGTGGCCCATCTCCTTTTAATCTTCATATCCGTTATACTGACCGCGGCCGGCCAGTTATGTTTCCGGAAAGGCATGGCCGGGATTCAGGCCGCCCAGGAAAAAGCAGCCCTCGGTAAACTGATTCTCTCCGGTTTATTGAACGGATACGTGCTCACCGGTTTTATCTTCTTTGGAGCCGGTGCTTTGCTCTGGCTGGGAGTTCTGGCCAAAGAGGAAGTCAGCTACGCTTATCCCCTCTCCAGCCTCGGTTACCTAATCGTCCTTCTGGGGTCCTCACTCTTATTCCAGGAACAGGTCACCCTGCCCAGAATATTGGGCGTCCTCTTCATCCTGATCGGGGTCTTTTTGGTTGAAATCAGCCGCTGAATAACAGCCCTTCGGGCCGGCCATCGGTCTCTTTTTGAGCCCAGCCTCCCGGGCCTGGTCTCTCCCGGGGAAAATATTGATTGACAAATCAATCAATATCTGCTAACAGCCTATCCATATGAAAAAGGACTGGGAAGAATTCAAGAAGGAAAAACAGTCGGTCATCTTTGAGGCCACCCTCAAGGTCATCAAAGAAAAGGGATTCCACCAGGCCCGGATGGCCGATATTGCCCAGGCCGCCGGTATTTCCTACGGATTGGTCTATCATTACTTTAAGAACAAGGAAGGGTTGTTCAATCAAATCCTCAATCAGTGGTGGGAGGAACTCTATCGTCTGCTGGAATCGGTTCGAAAAAGCGGCGGGGATTTCCCTGAAAAGTTAAAAAAAATTCTTCATTACTTTTTGGATATTTACCAGCATAAACCCGACCTGATCCATATTTTCATTACCCAGATATCCAGGTCCTCCAATAACATGACCAAGAGCCGCCTGGAACATTTCAAGAAATTTATTTCCCTGACCGAGACTATCCTGCAGGAAGGGCAGCAGCAGGGATTTCTCCGAAAGGATTTTGAAGCCCGCTATCTGACCTATATATTTTTAGGGGCCCTGGAGACCTTCATGTCCATCATGGTTTTGGGGAACCAGAAGATCAAAGACGATCTTCAGAAGGAACGGATCACCCAGAGTATGTTGGAGGTTTTTCTTAACGGAGCCAGAAACCGTTCCTATCGGTCAGCGATCAGCCAATAGGTAAAAGGAATTCTTATGGACTTTGCCTTCACCGAGGAACAATTGCTTTTTAAGGAACAGGTCCTCAAGTTTGCCCGCAAGGAAATAGTTCCCCGCTGTCAGGACCATGATCTGAAGGGTCAATTTGATTTTGAGTCCTTTCGGAAATTGGGCGAATTCGGCCTCCTGGGTCTGCATCTTCCCGAAGCATTAGGGGGCAGCGGGGCCGATGTGGTCACTTCCGTACTCGCGGCCGAGGCCCTTGGGGAGGCCGGAGTGGACGGGGGCCTGACCCTTTCCTACGGGGCCCACACCTATCTCTGCGCCGATACGATTTTTTCCCACGGCACAGAGGCCCAGCGCCGGAAATACGTTCCCCGACTGGCCAGCGGCGAGTTGATCGGCTGCATGGGTTTGACCGAACCCGGAGCCGGTTCCGATGTTACCGCCCTTTCCACCCGGGCGGTCAAGCAAGGCGACCATTATCTTCTGAACGGCTCGAAGATGTTCATCACCAACGGTCCCATTGCCGATGTGGCGGTCGTCTATGCCAGGACCTCAACCGCCGGTGAACGGCATGAAGGTATTTCTGCTTTTATCATCGAGAAGGGGACCAAAGGCTTCAGCGCCGGCAACAAGCTGAACAAAATGGGAGTCCGATCCTCTTATACCTCGGCCCTTTATTTGGAAGACTGCCTGGTCCCGGCCGAGAATCTTTTGGGCCAGGAAGGCCTGGGATTTCTGATGGCCATGCAGACCGTGGAATGGGACCGGAGCACCTTGATGGCCCCTTTCCTGGGAGGGATCACCTATATCCTGGAAAAGTCCTGCCGCTACAGCAGAGAGAGGCAGCAGTTCGGCCGGCCCATTGCCGACTATCAGGCCATTAAACACAAAATCGCCGATATAAAGGTTTTCCTGGAAGCGGCCCGTTCCTTGATTTATCGCATGGCCTGGTGCAAGGACCAGGGCCGGCCTCTCAATCACCTGGAAGCGGCCATAGCCAAGCTCTTTATCGGGGATTGGAGTCTGGTCCCGACCAATCATGCCGTCATCATCCACGGCGGCTACGGTTACTGCCACGAATACGATGTGGAAAGAACCTTTCGTGACAGCCGCCTGGCCCCGATCGGAGGCGGAACCTCCGAGATTCAAAAGATGATTATTTCCCGTTTGATGTAGAGGCCAACATGAATTTTGATCTAAGCGACTATCAAAAAGGAATACGAAAGGACCTGGCCGACTTATTAAAGGAGGAGGCCGGCCGATTCGCTGCCTTGAGAGATGAAGATCCCAAGACGCTTCAACAGAGGATGCGGAATTTTTTCCAAAAACTGGAAGGCCGCACCGTATACCTTCACTTGGGGCTCGATCCCCAGGAATTGAAGGAGTCGACCTTTGCTCAAGCCTTGAACAGCATTTTTTTAGGCCAGGAATTAGCCAAGGTCTCCCCCTCCTTATATATCGCCCTGGAGACGAGCACCCGGCTGTTCGGCTGGATCATTGCCCGCTTTGGAATGGAAACAAACCGCCGGGACTTCCTGATGCCTCTTCAAAAGGGACAAAAGATCGGGGCGGTGGGCCTGGCCGAATCTTCCGGAAATTTTCCCAAAAATGAAATAGAGACTACCGCCCGGCAGGAGGGGGATTTTTATCGTATATCGGGATTAAAAAAACAGGTCATCAATGCCCCGATCGCCGATTTTTTTGCCCTAACCGGCCGGATCGACGGGCAAGAGGCTGTCTTTTTACTCTCCGCCGACCAGGAAGGTCTGCAGGTTGGGGCTTCCCTGAAAACCCTGGGTTTTCAGGGCTTGACCCAATCCGAGGTCCACTTAAACCAATGCCTGATTCCGGCCGACCAGGTCATCGGACCCTTGGCCGATGAGGCCCTTTTTCTTCCTATCCAAATCCGACAAAATCTGATTTACACCCTGGCCTCTTTTGGAATCATGGAACGGGCCATCAAGGCCGCCAAACATTATTCCGGAAAAAGCCAGGACGGCGGCAAGCCGCCGCAAGCCTATCAGGAGATCCGTTTCAAGCTGGCGGAGATGTTTACCCTCTTGCAGACCTCGCAGTGGCTGCTCTACCGGGCAGCCTGGATGTTGGAGGCTCGGATGTCCGAAGCGGAAACAGTGGCTGCCGCCGCCAAGGTCTTTATCACCGAGTCGGCTGAGGAGGTGACCAGAGGGGCCCTGCAGATCATGGGCTTCGAAGGGTATCAGTCCGGCCATGACTTGGAGGAATGCTTCCGGGATGCCCGACTGGGTCCGGTGGCCGGAGAAACCTCAGAAGTACTCCGGATGCGCATTGCCGATGATTGTTTGGGAAAGTACTGAAAAAGATTGGGCCAGAGGACCGACAGGCTTAAGGTTTGAGGCAGTTTGTTTTTCTAACAGACAAGGGATTGCGCTATGGAAACCATCGAAACCCGCATCGACACCCGTTCCCAGGAGTATCAAGATAATTTCCGGCACAACCTGGGCCTGGTGGATCTTCTCAACCACGAGTTGAAGAAGGCCCGGGAGGATCGGTCCGACAAGTCTATCGCCCGCATGAAGGAGCAGGGAAAACTCCTGCCCCGAAAGCGCCTGGACCTTCTTCTAGATCGGAATACCCCCTTTCTGGAAATCGGCCCTCTGGCCGCTTACGACCTTTACGATAAAAAGGTTTACGGGGCCGGAATCATAGCCGGCATCGGGATGGTCGAAGGCCGGGAAGTCCTGGTTCATGCCAACGATTCCCTGATCAAGGGCGGGACCATCTACCCCATGGGCGTCAAGAAAGGGCTCCGGATTCAAACCCTGGCCATGGAAAACCGCCTGCCGATCATCAACCTGGTCGATTCCGGGGGGGCCTATCTGCCCCTGCAATCCGAGATTTTTCCGGATGCCGATGACGGCGGACGCATTTTTTACAACCAGGCCGTAATTTCCAAAATGGGGATCCCCCAGATCTGCGGCGTTATGGGACTATGCACCGCCGGGGCCGCCTATATCCCGGCCATGAGCGACGAGGTAGTCCATGTCAAGGGCACCGGGGCCATTTTCCTGGGAGGGCCGCCCCTGGTCCTGGCCGCCACCGGAGAAGAAGTCACGGCCGATGAATTAGGCGGGGCCCTGGTCCATTGCCGCCAATCCGGCGTTTCCGACTACTTGGCCGAGGATGATGCCCACTGCATAGAAATCATTCGCCAGATCGTTAAGAACCTTCCTCCAACCCGAAAAACCGAGATCGGCCTGCAGGAACCCAAACCAACTCTTTACGACCCCAAGGAACTCTACGGGATCGTTCCCCAGAAGTTAAGCACACCCTATGATGTCCGGGAAGTCATCGCCCGGATGGTGGACGGCAGTGAGTTTTTGGAATTCAAGGCCCAGTTCGGAACAACCCTGGTCTGCGGCTGGGCCTATATCCACGGCTACCCGGTGGGGATCCTGGGCAATAATGGCATCCTTTTTTCGGACAGCTCGCTGAAGGCCACCCAATTCATCCAGCTCTGTGACAAGCGCGGCATCCCCTTGGTCTTTTTGCAGAATATCAACGGGTATATCATCGGCAAGGAATACGAACGCATCGGCATCACCAAAGACGGCCATAAAATGGTCAATGCCGTCTCCACGGCCACCGTCCCCAAATTCACGGTTATCATCGGGGCCTCCTTCGGGGCCGGCAATTACGGCATGTGCGGCCGGGCCTATGGGCCTCGCTTCCTTTGGATGTGGCCCAATGCCCAAATCGGCGTTATGGGAGGAGAACAAGCAGCCGACGTCCTGATCACCGTCAAGAACGACCAGTTGGGCCGGGAAGGGCAGCCTTTCCTGCCGGAGGAGATGGTCCGGCAGATCCGGGAACCCATTATCGCCTCGGCCCTTAGAGAGGGCAATGCCTATTATTCTACGGCCAATCTCTGGGACGACGGCATCCTGGATCCGGCCAAAACGCGTGATGTGCTCGGACTGGCCATATCGGCGGCCCTGAATGCCCCGCTGCGGCATGACGTTTATGGGTATGGGACGTTCAGGATGTAAGCAAAACGGATGACCTTAGGGTGCGGCGACTTTTGCCGCCCCGCTGCCAACAGGGAATAAAGGTCTTATGGGTAATGTCCATGTTTAAAAAAGTGTTGATCGCCAATCGCGGTGAGATTGCCGTCCGGATTATGCGGACCTGCCGGGAAATGGGCCTCCGGACCGTAGCCGTTTATTCCGAGGTCGACCGCATGGCCCTCCATGTCCTGGAGGCCGATGAAGCGGTCTATCTGGGAGAGGCGGAACCGGCTCAAAGCTACTTGAATAAGGACCGGATTATTGAGGCTGCCCGCCGGACCCAATCCGAAGCCATACACCCGGGCTACGGCTTCCTGGCTGAAAATGAAAATTTCGCCGAGGCCTGCCACCAGGCCGGGATTGTTTTTATCGGGCCCCCGGCCAAGGTGATTCGCGCATTGGGCAACAAAACCGTTGCCAGACGCATCATGTCAGAAGCCGGTGTTCCGGTCATTCCCGGCATGATGGGAACCGCGATTGATCCCAAACTATTGTCTCAGGAAGCAGATCGGATTGGGTATCCTGTTATTATTAAGGCCGAAGCCGGCGGCGGCGGAAAAGGCATGCGCATTGTTCGGAATCCGCTTGACCTGGAGGAGGCCTGCCTCTCCTGCCGAAGCGAAGCCGAAAAGGCCTTTGGGAACGAATCCGTATACCTTGAAAAGCACCTGGAATCTCCCCGGCACATTGAATTCCAAATCCTGGCCGACAACTGGGGGAATGTGGTCCAGCTCTTTGAACGGGAGTGCTCGATTCAAAGAAGGCATCAGAAGATTATTGAAGAAACCCCCTCCCCGGCCCTCACCCCAGACCTTCGAGACCTTATGGGTCAGGCAGCCATCTCCGCAGCCAGGGCCTCCGGCTATGTCAATGCCGGGACGGTCGAATTTCTACTCGATGGCCAGGGACAATTTTATTTTTTGGAAGTCAACACCCGGCTCCAGGTCGAACATCCTATTACCGAATGCACCACCGGGCTGGACCTGGTCCGGGAACAGATAAAGGTGGCCGCCGGAGAGCCCCTGTCTTTTTCGCAAAACGACCTTCGGCAGACAGGCCATGCCATCGAATGCCGGATCTATGCCGAAGACCCGGAAAATAATTTCTTTCCCGATCCGGGCAACATCCTCTTTCTAAATGAACCGGCCGGGCCGGGGATCCGCCACGATTGTGGTATTTATGCCGGGGCCGAAGTACCGGTGGATTACGATCCCATTCTCAGCAAGCTGATCGTCTTTGCCTCCACCCGGGAAGCGGCCCGGCAACGGATGATTCGGGCGCTTAAAAACTGCGTCATCCTGGGGATTAAAACCACCCTGCCTTTTTTACTGGATGTGATCGCATCCTCCCCGTTTGCCGAAGGTCAAACCAACACGGTTTTCATCGATCGACACTTCGGCAACTGGAGGCAGGAAAATAAGCGCCGGGATCTGGCCGGGATCATCTATGCGCTGGATGAGGTTACCGGCGCTACCCGGCCCCAGGTCCCCTTTGCCGGATCCGGCCTGCTCACCCCCTGGGAAACCCTGGGGCATTGGAGGATCTGATAGCCCATGAAATATGAATTAAAAATCGGCCAAGAGGCGGTTCAGGTTGAGTTGATCCCCGGCGATCTTCCCCAGACAGGTCAAGCACTGATTGGTGAAAACCAATACCAGGTCGCCTATCAACCGGTATCCCCTCATCAGCTGCAGATGCTGGTGAACGGTGAACCGATAAAGGCCTTTATCGTCAGGGACGGTGATCAAAAGCATATAGGTATTGACGGCCAGGTCTTTCGCGTTTCCCAGGGAGATCAAGGGAAAGGCCGCCAAAGACGTTCCGCCGGGCCGGAGGAAACCCCGGGGGAGGTTACCCCGCCGATGCCTTCGGTAGTGGTGCGCATCCTGGTCAAGGAAGGGGACTGGGTGGTTAAGGACCAGGGATTGATGGTCGTTTCGGCCATGAAGATGGAGACCACGCTGAAGGCCCCGCATAATGGAAAAGTAATTAAAATCAACACCGCCCTCCAGGCCAAGGTCATGCCGGGCGACAAACTGGTGGAAATCCAGGAAGGGACACAAGATGAGTGAGGATCTGCTGTACACGGTCAAGGATTATGTGGCGACCTTCACCCTGAACCGGGAGGCCCGCCGAAATGCCATCAGCCAGGATATGATTACCGCCTTTCACCGCTACCTGGACCAAGCCGATCAGGATGAAACAATCCGGGCCGTTTGTGTCACCGGAACCGGTGACAAGTCCTTCTGTGCCGGAGCCGACCTCCTGGTGACGCTGGCCAGGGAGGATGAAGATCGGCTGGCCGGTGCCCGAAACTACGCCGCCCTTCTCAAGAAGATCGTTCGTTTCAATAAACCGGTGGTCGCCCGGGTCAACGGGGCCTGCCTGGCCGGCGGATTGGGATTGATGCTGGCCTGTGATATCGTTATCGCCCGCAGGGATGTGGCCTTCTGGACGCCGGAAGTGAATGTGGGTATCTTTCCCATGATGGTCGGAGCCCTTCTGATGCGCCATTTGTCTCCGAAGAAAGTCATGGACATGGTTCTGACCGGACGTAAAATCAATGCTCCGGAAGCGGAGCAAGTCGGCCTGATCAGCCGGGCGGTTGAACTCGAAAAGTTCGACCAGGAGGTCGAAGCGACCTTAAACCTCTTGATCTCCAAGAGTCCGATAGGATTGCGGATCGGCAAGGAGGCTTTTTATGCCGCCGGCGACCTGCCTTTTGAAGAGGCGGTTGATTATCTCTGCCTGGCCCTGGGCCGGGCCATCTCCACCGAGGATGCCACGGAAGGGATGATGGCCTTTATCGAAAAACGGGAGCCAAAATTTAAGGGGCGATAAGGCGGAATCGATAGCGGCGTTGCTTAATGGAGTTACAATGGACTTTCAGCTCGGCAAAAGTTATGATGAAATACAGATAGGGGATAAGGCCTCCTTTTCCAAGACCATTACCGAAACCGATGTCTACCTCTTTGCCGGCATCAGCGGGGATTTCAATCCCATGCACGTCAATGAGGAATTCGCCAAGCTGACGCCTTTCAAGACCCGGATTGCCCATGGGGCCTTGCCCCAAAGCCTGATCGCACCGGTCTTGGGTACCAGACTCCCGGGTCTGGGAACCGTGGCCGTAGAAATAACCACCCGTTTTAGAAAACCGACTTTTTTCGGAGATACGGTCACGGCCACGGCCGAAGTGATTGAAAAGATCGAGATTAAAAAAAGGGTCCGGATGAAACTGACCTGGACCAATCAGCGCCGGGAACTTATCGGCGACGGGGAAGCCTTGGTCATCCCCCCGCCGAAGATGGAAGAGTTAATAACCGCCTTATAATGGTATCTAACCGATGGGGCCGCTTTTTCTTCCGTCTGTGGCTTTCGGGCTGGTCTTTTTTCCGGACTTATCCAGGGGGTATCCCTTACCCCTTCCGCATTCTCGCCCGCTAAAAATCAGCGGTCGAGTCCCGCTGTAGCGGGATTTCCCCATGGGTAAGTCCGGAAAAGACGGCGCCCTTTCGCCAATGACTCCAGAATAAACAGCCCAACCGGTTTGGGTAACGTCAGTCTTATCGTGAGATTGTTATTAACACCAAAAGGGGAGAACCCCGAATTCAACACAAAGGAGGAAATTAAAATGGCTTTTACCAACGTGAAAGAAGTGTTTGACAAGATGGCCAGTGTTTTCAACCCCAGTGCCGCCGGCAGCCTCAATGCGGTATTTCAGTACGATATCACCGGCGACGGAGGAGGAAAGTGGGCGGTTGAGGTTAAGGAAGGGACTTGCAATGTTACCGAAGGGTCCCATGCCTCTCCGAGCGTAACCATGACCATGGCTGCCGATACCTGGCTGGCCATTGTCAACAAGGAATTGAATGGCATGCAGGCCTTCATGAGCGGCAAGCTGAAAGCCAGCGGCGACATCATGCTGGCCCAGCGGGTCACCCAACTCTTCCCGCTGTAATAACTAACCTGGAAGCTGACTGGAGTTAATCCAACGGGGGGATGGTGCCTCAAAGGACATTCCTGCTTCCCTGCCTATCGGTTTATTAGGTTACCTGTAGGGGCGGGCTTCAGGCCCGCCCCTGCGATCCGACCGGGGCCAGTCGGGCTGGGGAAGAAACAGGCTAAATGCTTTAATCTTTGGGATAGTCCCAAAGTTACGTGATTATCAAACTGAAGGGGTAGCCTCTTAAGATAGTAAATCACCCCAAAGAGCTTCAGGGGTCTTGATTTCAAGGATCGTCCGCCAAAACGCCGGCAGCTTGAACCCGAGCAGGAAGTTTATAAGTGGCGTTAGAAACAGGCCAACACCAAAGCGAGTTATCATCTTGGGTGAATGCCCGGCTCCTAGCCAACTTAGAAATTAGGGCCGGGTTGGGGCTATGGACATCCTTTCGGACGACCTTGAAATCAAGACCCCTGAAGCTCTCGACGAATGGATAGCTTAAAAATCACGTAACCTTGGGACAAACTCTAATCTTTAAATGGTAAGGGTGCTATGTCATTTCAGGAATATTTCGGCGAAACCCACAACCTGGTCCGGCAGACGGTCCGGAAGTTTGTTGAAAGGGAAATCAAGCCTTTCGTAAATCAGTGGGAGGAGAAGGGCGAATTTCCCCGAGAACTTTACGGCAAGGCCGGAGAGACCGGGATTTTGGGAATCGGCTACCCGGAAGGTTACGGCGGCAGCGGCGGCGATATTTTTATTAAAGTAGCCGCCGCTGAAGAAATCCTCCGCTGCGGCTCAGGCGGAGTGGCCGCGGGGTTGGGCTCCCTGGACATTGGCCTGCCGCCGATCGTGAAGTTCGGCCAACCTTCGCTGAAGGAGCGTCTCATCCCGCCCGTCCTGAGAGGTGATAAAATTTGCGCCCTGGCCATTACCGAACCCGACGCTGGCTCTGATGTGGGCGGCATAAAGACCCGGGCCGTCCGCCAGGGCGATCACTACCGGGTCAACGGCCGCAAGACCTTTATTACCAGCGGCGGCCGGGCTGATGTCCTGACCTGCGCTGTTCGCACCGGCGAACCGGGCCCTCACGGGGTGAGCCTGCTGGTTATCGAAAAAGAAACACCGGGCTTTTCCGTGGCTACTGTGTTCAAAAAAATGGGCTGGTGGGCCTCGGATACAGCCGAACTGGTTTTTGAAGATTGCCTGGTTCCGGCTGAAAATTTACTGGGTGAAGAGAACCAGGGATTCTATGGGATCATGGCCAATTTTCAGAACGAACGGCTGCAACTGGCCCTGATGGCCAACATGACCGCTCAACTGGCCTATGAAGAATCCCTGAAATACGTGAAACAGCGGGAGGCCTTCGGCAGGCGTCTGGAGGGCTTTCAGGTCACCCGTCACAAACTGGCCGACATGGCCACCTTGATTGAAGCCAGCCGGGAATTTACCTATCGGATTGCAGCCAAGATGGACGCTGGTCTCAATGTCATTAAAGAGATCTCCATGGCCAAGAATTTTTCCTGCCTGGTCAGCGACCGGGTTACTTATGATGCCGTGCAGCTTCACGGCGGCTACGGCTATATGCGGGAATATCTGGTGGAAAGGCTTTACCGGGACAACCGCATCCTTTCCATCGGAGGGGGCACCCAGGAAATCATGAAGGAGATCATTTCAAAAATGATTCTTTAGTCGTAATGTTCAGGGTCCAGGGTACAAGGGAAACGATATTTTTAATCCCTTGCGCCCTGTACCGTGCGCCTTGCGCCAATCCGAAAACAGGTTTAGGGTCGGAGCGTTCCAGTCCTTAACCTGTAGCGAGAAATCCATTATTAAACTTGTAAGGAGGATCCCATGAGTTATCAAATCAAACGCGCCATGGTCATCGGTTCCGGGGTCATGGGCGGCGGGATTGCCGGCCATCTGGCCAACGCCGGTATCCCGGTTTACCTGGTGGACATTGTGCCCCGCAAGCTGACCCCTGCGGAAGAAGCCAAAGGCCTCACGCTGGAGAGTCCGGCTGTGCGAAACCGGATCGTCAATCAGGGGATGGACTATTTAAAAAAATCCAAACCCCCCGGGTTGTTCAGCCCCACCCGTCTAGAACTGATCAGCGCCGGGAACATGGAGGACCAGTGGGACTGGATTAAAGAGGCCGACTGGATTATCGAGGTGGTCGTGGAAAACCTGGAGATTAAGCATCAGGTCATGGCCAGGATTGAGGAAACCCGCCGTCCGGGAAGCATTGTTTCCAGCAATACCTCCGGCCTGCCTATCGGCCGGATTGCCGAAGGCCGGTCCGATGAGTTTAAGGCCCATTTCCTGGGAACCCACTTCTTTAACCCGGCCCGTTACCTGAAATTGCTGGAAATCATCCCCACGCCGGATACGGATCCCGAGCTGGTCAAATTCATGATGAAATTCGGGGAACGCCGTTTGGGCAAGACCATGGTCTTGTGCAAAGACACTCCCAACTTCATCGCCAACCGGGTAGCCTCCATTACCGGGACCTCGGGATTGAACTACATCCTGCAGAACGACTACACCATCGAAGAAGTCGATGCCGTAACCGGCCCCCTGATCGGCCATCCCAAAACCGCTTCCTTCCGCCTCCAGGATCTGGTGGGTCTGGATGTAAGCAGCCACGTAGCCAATAATCTTTATCCGGCCATACCCGATGATCCTTTCCGGGAAGCCATTGTTGGTCCGGTCAAAGACCTGATCTCCAACATGGTGGGAAAAGGCTGGCTGGGGAACAAGGCCGGCCAGGGCTTTTATAAAAAAATTAAAACGCCTAACGGCAAGAAGGCCTATCAGGTCCTGGATCTCAAAACCTTGGCCTACCGGGATGAACAGAAACCATCCCTGCCCCTGGTCAAGCAGGCCAAGGCAATCGAGTCCCTGCCGGACCGCCTTCGATTCATCATTAAGCAGGATGACAGGATGGCCAGGCTGATCTGGAACAATACCGCTCTGGCCCTGGCGTACTGTGCCTACCTGATCCCGGAAATCAGCGACTCTTTTTTTGCGGTGGATGACGCCGTCAAGTCGGGCTTCTTTCATGAGATGGGCCCTTTTGAAATCTGGGACGCCCTGGGGGTAAAGGAAACGGCCGCCCGCATGGAAGCCGACGGCTTTACCGTCGCAGCCTGGGTAAAGGAAATGATCCAGGCCGGCGGAGAAAGCTTTTATCAGAAAGAAGGGATTAAAAAATTATATTGGGATCAGAACAGACGGGCCTACCGGCCTATGCCGGTGGATCCCAATCTCATCATCCTGGCCGATCGCAAGGAAGAGGTCGGGGTGGTGGCCAAGAACTTCAGCGCTTCCCTGATTGATTTGGGTGACGGGGTGCTCGGCCTGGAATTCCATTCCAAGATGAACGCCCTGGATCCCGATATCTTTGCCATGGGTTACACGGCCCTGGAGGAGTTGGAAAAGGACGCCTATGTCGGGCTGGTCATCGGCAACCAGGCCCAGAATTTCTCGGTCGGCGCCAATGTCTTTAACGTAGTTATGGCGGCCGAGAACAAGATGTGGGATGAAATAGAAAAAGGCACCAAAAGTCTCCAGGACCTGATGATGGGCTTCCGCTACTGTCCCAAACCCGTGGTGGCCGCCCCGTACGGTATGGCCCTGGGCGGCGGAGCCGAGGTCTGTCTGGCCGCCGACCGCATCTGCGCCGCAGCCGAGTCCTATATCGGCTTGGTCGAGGTCGGCGTCGGCCTGCTGCCGGCCGGCGGCGGCTGCCGGGAGCTCTTGAAACGAGTGGTCAGCCCGCCCATGAAGATCGCCGATTCGGATCCCCTGCCCTTTTTGGGCAAGGTCTTTGAAAACATCGCCATGGCCAAGGTCAGCGCCAGCGCCCTGCAGGCCCGGGAGATGGGCTTTCTGACCGAGGCCGACCCGATTGTCATGAAGGCCGAACACATCCTGGCTGAGGCCAAACGGATGGTGTTGGAAATGGCTGCAGCAGGGTATGCCCCACCGGCGCGGACCAAGTCCGTCTACGCACTGGGGAAACGCGGCATAGCCGCCCTGGGCATAATGGTTAAGACCATGCGCTGGGGGGACTATATTTCCGATTACGACATGTTCATCGCCAATAAGATCGCTTATGTCCTGTCAGGCGGCCCGCTCAGCGCCCCCCAGTGGGTGGATGAACAGGTTATTCTGGACCTGGAGCGCGAGGCCTTTCTCTCCCTTTGCGGGCAGGAAAAAACCATTGAACGCATTAAACATCTGCTGATGACCGGCAAGCCCTTGCGGAATTAAGGAGGAATTATGATGAAAGAAGTCTGGATTGTCTCAGCGGCACGGACCGCTGTGGGACGGGCCAAACGGGGAACCCTGGTAAACGAGCGCCCCGATGATATGGCCGCCGTCTGTCTAAATGAAGTCATTAAACGGGCCCCCGGGGTAGAGAAGGGCGAGGTCGATGATGTGGTCCTGGGCTGCGCCTTTCCCGAACACACCCAGGGCATGAATATGGGCCGCCTGGCCCTGTTGCGGGCCGGGTTTCCTTATACGGTTCCGGGTCAAACCATCAACCGTTTCTGCTCCTCCGGGCTGCAGGCCATCGCCATCGGCGCCCAGCAGATCCTGACCGGTATGTGCGAAGTGGTCATTGCCGGGGGCGCGGAGTCCATGAGCCAGGTGCCTATGCCGGGCCTCTTTTTTTCGCCGAACCCGACGGCAGTAGCCGAGTTCCCCGAACTCTATATGGGTATGGGTCTGACGGCCGAAGAGGTGGCCAAGAAATACAACGTCAGCCGTCAGGACCAGGATGCCTTCGGTCTGCGCAGCAATGAAAAGGCCCTGGCCGCCATCAAGGCCGGAAAATTCAAGGACGAGGTCGTTCCCCTGGAGGTCAAAACCGTCCAGGTGGGCGACGACGGCAAGATAAAAGAGAAAGTCAAGGTCTTTGCCGTGGATGAAGGCCCCCGGGCCACTACCCTGGAACAGATGGCCTCCCTCAAACCGGCCTTTATGAAAAACGGCACGGTCACAGCCGGCAATTCTTCCCAGATGAGCGATGCCGCTGCCGCCGTCTTAATGATGACGGCTGAAAAAGCCAAGGCCAAGGGTCTGAAGCCCCTGGCCCGTTATGTGGGTTTTGCCGTGGCCGGGGTACCGCCGGAAATCATGGGTGTGGGACCCATGTACGCTATTCCCCAGGTGATGAAGGTCACCGGCCTGAAGCTGGATCAGATCGATTTGTTTGAAATCAATGAGGCCTTTGCCTCCCAGGCCCTGGCCAGCGTCCGTGAATTGGGCATCGACCCTGACAAGGTCAACGTCAACGGCGGCGCCATTGCCCTGGGTCATCCCCTGGGAGCCACCGGGGCCAAGCTGACCGTCCAAATCCTTTCTGAGATGAAACGCCGAGGATCCAAATACGGCGTGGTCTCCATGTGTATCGGCGGCGGTATGGGCGCAGCCGGGATTTTTGAAAATCTGCAATAAATAAACAGCTCGAGGGGCAAGGTGCAGGACGCCAGTCCTGCACCTTGCCCCTTGAGCCTTACACCTTTAGTTTCACACCTTAATTTTTAGTCCCACATCAATACCCTGCACTTCAGGCCTTACGACTTTAGGAGGAAATGATGGAAACCATCTCCACGGTATTCCTCAGGCAGGTCATGAAATACCAAACCCGTCCTGCTTTGATGGTTAAAAAGGAAGGGACCTATCAGCCCCTTTCCTGGCAGGATTGGTATGAACAGGTGGCCTCATTCGGCCTGGGACTTCATGACTTGGAGATCGGCCCCGGAGATGCCGTGGCCATCCTCTGCAACAACCGCCCCGAGTGGATGACCGCCGATCTGGCCATCTTAGGTCTGGGGGCTATGACCATTCCCATCTATGCCACCAACACCGCTGATCAGGCGGCCTTTATCCTTCAAGACGCCCGATGCAAGGCTGTCATTGTAGAAAACCCCGATCAGTGGCAAAAAATTGCCCTGGTCAAGAACCGACTGACTGATTTGAACACGGTCATCCAAATGGACGGGCTCCCTCATTCCACCTCAAACCGTTTGGCCTTTTTCGATGTTCTGGCCAAAGGCCTGGGCCTGCTGAAAACGGATCCGGGCCTTTTCCCCAGGCTTTCTTCTCAGGCTCTCCCGGAAGATATCTGTACCATTGTCTATACTTCAGGAACCACCGGGCCTCCCAAAGGGGCCATGCTCAGCCATGATAATATCCTCTCCGTAATCCGGATGCTCGGCCGGGTTGTTCCGGCCACCGACCGGGACAGCTACGTATCCTTTCTGCCTCTCTCCCATGTCTTTGAAAGGATCGGAGGCTTTTTCAACGGCATCTATGTCGGGGTAACCATTTTCCTTGCCGAAAGCATGGATACCCTGGCCCGGAATATCCAGGAGGCTAAGCCCACCATTCTCATGACCGTCCCTCGACTGCTGGAAAAGGTCTATGCCACGATTCAGAATCGCGTCAAGGAGGAGTCCTCCACCAAGCAGGCAATTTTTAACTGGTCCCAAAAAATAGGCCGGGAAAAGGGTCGCCGGCAGATGTTGAATCAAGCCGTGCCCTTCAGCCTGCGCTGGAAACATGCCCTGGCCTATCAACTGGTTTTTAGAAAATTGAAACAGGCTTTAGGTGGAAGGATTCGGTTCCTGGTTTCCGCCGGTGCCCCCATCTCCCAAGAAATCGTCGAGTTTTTCAGCGCCGCTGGTCTTTACGTTATGGAAGGGTACGGGGCCACGGAAACCTCGGCTCCGGTCTCGGTCAATGTCCTGGATGATTATCGTTTCGGAACAGTCGGCAAACCGCTGCCCGGGGTGGAAATTCGGATTGATCCCCTAAACGGCGAGATCCTGGTTAAGGGCGGGAATATCTTTAAGGGTTACACCAACCTCCCGGGAGGAAACGGCCCGGTCCTTCACCGAAGACGGGTTTTTCCGCACCGGCGATGTAGGGCACCTGGATAAAGACGGGTTTCTGGTTATTACCGACCGCATTAAAGATTTGATCATTACCTCCGGCGGCAAAAATGTAGCCCCCCAGAATATCGAGAACCTTTTCAAAGGCGATCCCCTTTTCAGCCAGGTGGTCATTATCGGGGAACGGCGGAAATTCTGGCCGCCCTTCTCAACCTTGATCCGGATGAGGTCTCGCGAAAGGGACGGGCCCTTGGCCTGATAGATCCGGACTTAAATGCTCTGATGGACGACCCGCGTATCCTGGACTGGGTTCGGGATAAGGTACGGGAGAAAAATAAGCGCCTGGCCCGATATGAACAGGTAAAAGAATTCCGGATCCTCAAAACCCCCTTCAGCCAGGAGGGCGGCGAACTGACCCCGACCCTGAAACTCCGCCGCAAGGTGATCATGGAGAAATACAGGGAACTCATCGAATCCATGTATCCTCCTGATTAGGAAATCAATTACGACATCCGGAAAGGGGCTTGCCCTTGACAGGCCAGGCAGATCGGCCCGTCAGCCGCCGGGTACGATTCCCGACATTGGGCACAGACGGCAAAGGCCCCCCGGCGGCGGACGGCGATAAAATCCGCATCAAGCTTTACGGGGCGAAAACTGCACAGCGTTGATCCCGCTTCCAAAATCTGTTCATTGAGCGATTGGAGGTTTTGTTGGGCCTTGGGTTTCAGTTTGAAAAACCAGTCCTTGATCTCCGGCCAGGCTTCCAGCTTAAGAGGATCAACGAATACCCGCACCCCTTCTCCGCCTGGTTTTCGGTAAAGAATCAGGGCATATCGGCCCAGATTCAGGACCCGGAGCCAGCCGTTTCCCACCGTGCAGGGCGTCAATAACTGAATGGCATCGGGAAGACACTTGGGGGTCTCGCTCAGGGCGTCATAGAACTCCCCGGGAGGCAGATGCTTCAGGGCCAGATCCACCATGAAGCCGCCGAGCACCATACCCGGGGCCGGGTGGCCGTGAAAAGCCTCTACCTTTTGAAGGTAATCCTCAAGAGCGATGGCGCCGACCCTGGTCATGGGGCCGCTTCGATCCGGCAGCACACATAGCGGTGCATGGGCGTTCCCGCGATCGGATCCCGGTGCGTATTTTTAGTCAGCCGGTTCACGTTGATCCCGTAGATCTTCCCCGGATACTCCAACCCGAACCCATGGGGGATGATAACCGTTCCCGGCCGGGAAGACTCGGCCGTCTCCAGTTCTATTTCTTCGCTTCCGGCCTCGGTGATGACCCGGACCTTCTGGCCGTCCTTAAAACCCAGCCTGGCGGCATCCCCCGGGTGCATGGCCAGGGTACAGGCCCGCCGTTCTTTGTTCCAGGCCGGATCACGCATCAAGGTGTTGGCGTTCATATCCATGTGCCGGCCGGCCATCAGGATAAAGGGAAAGTCCTGGTTTCCTCCCTCCAGGGAGGCCGCCTCGGATTGGGGCTCGATGGATTGAACCCATTCGGCCATTTCGGGGATGTGGATATGGATCCGTTTATCCTCCGTGGATAGGGCTTCCAGATTATTTTCAGTATCCGATCGTCCGATCCAGAGCCCTTCGGGATGATCCAGTATGGCCTGAAAAATCTGCTCCCCCATAAGAGGTCCGGGGGTGAACCCGGCCCGGGCGGCGTTCTCCTGAAAACCCTTCGGGGTTGTCTGGAGCAGACCCCAGAGGGCCGCCAGGTTGGCCGATCCCATTTCCTTCCCTAAGGTTTTGGCCAGGACAAAAGGCATGGCCTTCATGGCCTCTGGGTGTTCCTGGATAAATTGCATCAGGGCCAAACCGTATCCCAGCCGGTCTCCTTTGACGGCTTCGCGAAGGTTTGGGGGAATCTCGGGGATTAATCCCAGTCGATCAGCCAGAAGAACCATGATCTGGCCTACCTCCAGACGCTCCCCTTCAGGAGTCAGGACGGGCCGCCGCATCTGGAAATAGATCTCCGGATAGTTCCACGCAAAGAAGGTGCCGTCCCAGGATTCATAGCCGGATCGGGCCGGCAGGACATAATGAGAAAGGACTGCGGTCTCGGTCATGGCCAGTTCGCAGGTCACCAGCAGATCCAGGCTGCGGAAAGCCTGCTCATAGGCGGTGGTATCCGCATAGGAGCGAAGCGGATTGGATCCGGAGCATAAGACAGCCCGGAGTCTTTCCGGGTGGTCGCTCATGATCTCTTCGGGCATGACATTGGGAGGAAAGGTACCCATGATAGCCGGGAAATCGGTGGCTACGGTTCGCCAGGTCCGGGGATCCCGTTCATCGGAATGGGAGCCGATGGGCATGAGATGACCGGGGATGACATTCCCCCCCGGGACGCCGATGCGCCCGCAAATCGCCAGGAGAATGACGGCCAGGTAAGTGGTGGCCGTGCTGTGCCGATTCATATAAACCCCCAGATCCGGGTGCAGGGCTGATTTGCGACCGGCAACCAATTGACAGACCCGGCGGACTTGGTCATAGTTCAGTTCGCAGACCTTCACGGCTGCCCGGGCATCAAAGCCCGAAAACCAGGGCAGCACCTCTTCGAACCCCTTTACCTGTTGCGACAAATAATCCGCGTCCTGCCACCCTTCCTGAAGGATGATGGCGATCATGGCCCGGGTAAGCAGGGCATCGGTCCCCGGTTTTATCGGCAGGTGAATATCCGCAATAGCCGCCGTCTCCGTGCGTCTGGGATCAATAACCACCAAGACCTTATCCGGGTCTTTGGCGAATTTCGTCAGAAAACGACGGGCCTGGGGCATCTGATGACTCATCATGCCGTTCCAGCCGACAGCCAGGAGGACCTCGGTGTTGTCGTGATCGGGGATGCCGAAGAGGTATTGGCGCCCCACGGCCCGGCCCCAGGCCCAGAAATTGCCGGTCAGTTCCTGGGCCAGGGCGCTGTAGTGATAGTGTGAGCCCAGGCCGCGCAGCAGCCGGACCCCGAAGGCCGCTTCAAAGTGACAACCCTGGCCCCCGCCTCCCATGTAGGCCAAGGACCGAGGACCATGGGCCGACACGATCGCCCGAAGCTTCTCGGCGATTTCAGCCAGGGCCTGCTCCCAGGAAATGCGCTCAAAATTACCTCCCACTCGCTTCAGCGGATGATCGAGCCGCTGGGCATGATGCTGATGGAAGGCTATGTTGAGGCCTTTGCGGCAGACATAGCCTTGGCTGCGGGGGTTGTCCTGGTCCGGCCGCACCTTGACCAGGCGGTTTTCTTGAACCTGAACCTCGAGGCCGCAGTTCTGAGCGCAGAGCACACAGGAGGTTTTATGCCACTCCATCATTGATCCTCTCTTTCCGGGCAAACCCGTCGGTATCGTTCAAAAGGTTGGGCTTTATCTTTTTGATAGCCGATGAAAGGGGACCGGGGGTCCCCTTGTCCTTTTCGGAACCCAATGAAAAAAGTATAGGACAGGGAAGTAACGAGGGTCAAGGAGAAAACAGGGAAAGGAGAGATCTCCTGTCTAAGAAGAGATTAATGCTAAGCGGGCAAGGCGGCTGTTCAGATTAATTCCAGTAATAGACCAGTCTTCGGATGAGCTGATGTCTTTCCTTGACCGGGAGATCCCAATAGAGAGCACTCTCCATCAGGATAGTGACAATTTCTTCAATAATTTTTTCTACGGTAAGTTGTTTCATAGACCCCATCCCCATGACTAAAAGTTTGAAGGAAATGTTTATGAACCATAATTATGCAAATAGCGTTCCTCCCGCCTGCATTTTCAAAAAGAGGGCCGTCGTCGTAAAAACTTGCTGATAATATTAGAGATTTCAATTTGAGGAAACTTCGGGGCTAAAAAGGGCCACAAATAACCGCCCGGAAGGTGGGAAAAACTTTCTCCTTATTTTCCCTTTGGTTGCTTAGACAGTCTGTTTTGAGAATTTATCCCTAACGTTCAATCCTTCTCTTCTAAGACCTCTTTGACAAAGACAGCCACCAAATCCGGATCAAATTGTGATCCCGCGTGGCCTTCAAGCTCTGCTTTGGCTTCTTCGGGACTGAGGGCCTTGCGATAGGGCCGGTCGTTCATCATGACATCAAAGGCATCCAGGATAAAAACCATCCTGGCGACCAAGGGGATTTCCTCACCCTTTAAGCCTCTGGGGTATCCTCTCCCATCCCACCGTTCATGGGCCGACCAGATCGCTTCGGCAACCGAGGCAATCTCCGGGGTGGCCCTGGCGATGCGGTATCCTGTTTCAGGGTGCTTCTTTATGATCTTAAATTCTTGATCGGTCAGGGGGCCGTTTTTATTCAAAATATCATCCGGGATAACGACCTTCCCAATATCGTGGAGTTCCGTGGCCAGGACCACCTTCTTGGATTCCTCCTCGGACAACCCGACTTTTTCAGCAAACTTTTGGGCCAGGCTCTGCATACGCCCCATGTGTTCTTCGGTGCCGTGGTCCTTTTCAACCATGGTGGCCTTGAGGACCGTTAGGATTGATTTTCGGACATCTTCCCGTTTGGGGATCTTTTCCCGAAGAAGCCGCCTGTCCGCTTCCTTGAAGGATTCGAGCAATGTTTTTGAGAAATCATCCCGGGCATCACCACCCATCGAAACACTGATCGGATGCTTTCCTTTCGGCAATCCATTATTATACGAAAGGAGGCTGTTTTTAAAACGCAGGACAGCGGCTTCTATCTTGGTTTGGTCGATATTCTTTAAAATTACGGCGAACTCGTCGCCGCCGATCCGGGCGATCACATCGGAAGGGCGAAAGCTCTTCTTCAGCAGGCCGGCCACCTCTTTTAATAGACGATCCCCTTCCGGGTGCCCGAAGGTATCATTGACGAATTTCAGGCCGTCGATATCGAGCAACAGGATGCCGACTTTCATCTCCCGCTCATTGGAAAGAAGCCTCATTTCTTCTTCGAAAAAGTTGCGGTTATAGAGACCGGTTAGAGGATCATGGGTGGCGGCCTGTTTGAGCTGCTCTTCCGCCTGTCGCCTTTCGGTGATATCCCGGAGTATGACCGTCAAGAATTTTTCATTTCCGGTCCGGTAGGAAGCCGCGGAGATTTCAATAGGGAATTCGGTTCCGTCCTTTTTAAGGCCCAGGGTCTGGATGGTAATCTCGGCTCCCGGTTCGGGATCTTCCATCAGCAGCCGATTAAATTCATTTTGATAATAATGGTGGTCGTCACTTTCCTTGATCAGGAGGGTAACCGATTCGCCGATCACTTCCTGGTCGGTATAGCCGAAAATGACCTCGCCAGCCGGGCTCCAGGTTAAAATGGTTCCTTGGCCGTCCAGGGTAAAGATGGCTTCACTGGCCGTCTCGATCAAGGACCGGAACCGTTCCTCGCTGTCGAGCAGGGCGCTTTCGAACCGTTTTCTTTCTTCGATTTCCTGCTGCATCAATTCGTTGGCGCGGGTTAATTGAGAGGTTCGCCCATCGACCTGGTTTTGATACTGCTTGAGTTGTACCAGCATGGTATTAAAGGCCTGAGCCAAGTCAGAGATCTCATCATTGGACTTGATGGAGATATAACCGTCAAATTTCCGGTCGGCAATTTCTTCAGCGGCCTTCTGTAAACGCTGGGCCGGAGAGGTTATCCTCTTGGTCAAAAAGAAGGTTAACCCCACCCCGACTAAAACCAGCAGAACGGTAATCAAGGCGGTATTCAGGATAAAATGGGAGATCCGGGTATTGATCTTCTCCTGGCCCAGCCCTAAATAAACAAACCCAAGCAGTTGGGGTTGCTTTTTGGAATTTCGCGGGTCGTCAATGGAGAATTCAGGCAGGATGACCCCCTCTGAACTTTTCCAGACCGGTGCCCGGACTTCGAAATATTCCTTGCCGTCGCTCTCATTAATAAATTCGCCAAACGCGGTTTGCTCCGGTGGTGAGGCCCTGAATCGGCTACCTTCCTTTAATAAGGCCACACTGGGATTAAACAGGATTTCGGTCAGAATGGTATCTGCCGCGCTTTTAATACGGACATAGACAATGTCCGAGTTCAGGGCCAGCCCCTTAACAATCTGCGACAGGGAGGCCTTATTGCCCTGAAGGATTCCCGGCTCACAGGTCTTGGCGGTCATCTCCGCCAGCACCAGGCCGTGATCCAAAAGCTCCTGGCGGACATTTTTCATCTCGGCCTTGACAACAAAATAGGATAGACCGACGGCCGTCATCAAAATGGAGAAAATAGTCAGTAAATTGAATTTGGTGGCCAGGCTAAGCCGGATTTTTTTTCGGTTTTTTTTCATGTCACTTGAGAAACAACCCCTTCCGAAATACCCTCTGGCAGGGCGGTAATTTTTTGGTATCGTTCAAAAGTTGTGGCATTATATTTCTGATACCGGAGGGAAGGGGACCGGTGGTCTTGATTTCAAGGTTGTCCACCATAAACTCCTCACTTTGAAACCGGGCTGGAAGGGTGACGATAATGCCTTAAGCAGGCCTTCACCAAAGCTGTTTGTCCGGTTGGGTGAATGCCCGGCTCTAAACCAACCTTAGAAATCTGGGCCGGATTGGCGGGAAAGATCCCCCTTTGGACAAGCCTTGAAATCAAGACCACCGGTCCCCAGTCAGGCCATAATGCGCCAATGCCAAAACTTTTGAACGATACTAATTTTTTAGAGAGCTCCAACACTATAAAACCCCCCAAAATTATTTGCAAATTCTATTCCCGGGATTTAGGTGCCTTGGGGCGGAAAAGCGATTTAAATAACCTATCAAAATAATTAATTAAAACGACTTAGAAGCCTGGACTGAAAAATTGGAGGCGCCTTGACCGGCCCAACTATGGTCTAAAACTTCATTTTTTAGTTGTTTAGACAGCCTGTTTAGAAAATCTATCTCTAACTTTCAAGGATAGAAAAAGATATGGAATAGCCAAAGGTTCCGTGATTCTCAACCCGAAGGGGTAGCCTCTTAAAAAATTACATCACCACAAAGGGCTTCGGGGATCTTGATTTCAAGGATCGTCTGCCAAAACGCCAGCAGTCTGACCCCGGCAAGTAGTTTATAAGTGGTTTTGAAACAGGCCAACACCAGAGCGATTTACCATCTTGGATGAATTCCCGGATCCCAACCAACTTAGTCCGCCGCGGCGGACGGGCCGGGTTCTTCGCATCCAAAACAATGCTCAGTCCCACTCCTGCGGAGTGGATCCCAGTTTGGGGCTATGGATACCCTTTCGGACAATCTTGAAATCAAGACCCCCGAAGCCCTCGACGAATGGATGGCCTAAAAATCACCTGACCTTGGGACAAACTCAAAAATTTCAAATAGCTTTAGGTTGGGTTTCAGGCGGCCCCACCTCTTAAACCGATTTTGGAGGTCTTTCTTTTTGCCGCCTCACAGATGGCTGAAATCACTTTCTTGGAAGAAGCCACCACAATCCCCCCCAGCAGGCGGGCCGCCTCCAGGCTGGCCAGACGGCGGATGGACTTGGTTTCCAATTTCACCAAGGCCCCGCAATATTTTTTTGTAATGATCCCGGTGCGCAGGGTCAGATAGGCATTGGCTGTCCCGTCCAGGAGGGAATTGGTAACGATCGCAGCGGCCACCTTGACGCCGGGAACCAGGCCGGCCAGAGACGTCCCGACCACATTAGTAATAATGGGCTCAATTTGTTCGCTGATATCCAGGTCCTCCAGTTCCAAGGCCAGAAAAGTAGCCGCCCCGACGTTAGCGTAAAGATGAAACATATCTCGGACAGCCGGTCGCTGGTTATAGATGTGGGCGACTTGCCAAACTAGACCTAACTGGGCCGCCAAAACAGTAATGGCATCCAGCCGACCCGACTGGGAAACGGCAGTGCTGACGAAAACGGTCGCGGCGGCCTTCTTGGTTGTCTCATCCGCCTTTCGGTCCAAAATCCGGATGGCCTTTTCTATGTCCGCCCGCCTTGAAAAATCGGAGACCATCTCTTTTAAGTGACGATTAAACACAAGTCGCCGGCCAAGTGCGGTTAAAAAGGAAGTGAATTCGGGAGAGGGTTCACGGTCTGGAGGTATGAGGGGTTTGGGAAGTCTCAGGAATAAATACACCGGAATCAGAATCGCAACGGCGTAAAACAGGATCAGACTGTATAAGACGGCCTTTCCGAAGACTTCATGAACGGAATGGGCCAACTGAACTACCTGGTTGGTCTGGTTTATAACAAACAGAATGAAACCGAGAATAATGAAGGCTGCGGCCAGGGTAATGGCCTTACGAATAGGTCTGGTCATAGGCACCTCTCCTGCCACCCTACCCCAAGGGAACCTATGGGCCTCATCCCCTGAGGACAAAAAGAATTAACGGGAGGGATTCTCCGGGAGAAGGCCTCGACGGGGACAGGGTCAGATAGGCTCTGCCGTTTGCTGCCAGTCCAAGCCCGGTCAAGGCAGTCTGGAGGTCATGGGCCAATCCTTCCCTTTCCGACGGCGCCGAGGTCTTGATTAGGTTGTTGAGGGTTTCTCGAATCGGCCTCAGGACCTCTTTTTGTGGCCAACTTTTTAACCTATCTTGAAAGGTTTTAAAGGGAATGGACCCGATCTCCGGCAAGGGGATCCATAAAGCCTGCTTGTCTTCAAAGTCCAACCCGAAAAACTCCGAACCGACCCATCGTTGGGTGCTCAGGAGACAGGAGGATTCGGGTCCAAGCTCGGTTTTCAATTTCCACCAGGCCTTAAGAGCTGGGGTACAGACTATCTCGGTCTGCCGGCGTTCAACGAATCCCGATTCAAATTTTCCCCAATTCACCGCTTCCTCAAAACCCTCTTGCCATCCCTCGGACAAGGATTTTTCGCCGGCCTCAATTTTTTTCAGGGACTGAACGATTTCCCATTCCTGCAGCATCCAATCGTGGATCAGGCTGAGAAGAATATCCCCCTCCAGCCGGTTTTCAGGCTTTTCATTCTCGGCCGGAGGTCTCCCCCGGAGGAGGCTTAAAATTTCGTCCCGGCTTTCCAGGGGCACTGCCGGCCTGGCTTCTTTGAGCACCTCAAGAAAACTCCGGTCAGGGTTGCCGGCCAGAAAAGTCTGAATTTCCCTTAATCGTTTATCTTTTTCCCGGATCTCCTCCCGGGTTCTTTGAGGGGAAAGGATTTGAACCAAGCCCTGAACGATGAGGCCTTCATAAGGAACAGGAAGCCGCAAAGGGAAGGGATGAAGAAAGGTAACCTGGTCAAACAATATCAAAGACCAGGCCAGGGGTTCCTCCTCGATCAGGGTGTAGGGGCAGATCAGAACTTTCTGGAGTAAAGGGCTTTTCATTAAAAAAATCTATGAAAAATCAAGGTCTTTGTCAATAAAAACCTCGGGTTTTCCTTCAAATAATTTCCTTGTAAGCGGATAAAAGCCGGTGGTATATTTTTATCGAATGGTCTGTTTTGTCCTGTATTGTCTTGGGCAAAAAATATTTATTGAACCAATGCCAAAAATAACAGCCAACGGAATCGAAATCTATTATGAAATTCATGGCCGGGGAGATCCCCTGATCCTGATCATGGGGCTCAGGAGAAATGCCGAGTGGTGGTACGGCCAGCTCCCCGCCTTGTCAAAAAAGTTTCAGGTTCTGGTGTTTGACAACCGGGGAGCCGGCCGCTCGGACAAACCGGCCATGGATTATTCCATTCCCCTCTTTGCCGACGATACGGCGGCCCTGATGCAGGCCCTAGGTATCCACCAGGCCCATGTGCTGGGGATTTCCATGGGCGGCTACATCGCCCAGGAACTGGCCATCAACTACCCGGGGACGGTCAGGGGCCTGATCCTGGGCTGCACCGGTCCCGGCGGCAGCAGGGCGGTCCTGATGAGCCCGGAGCGGCTGGCCACTTTTATTGCCAATAAGGGGCTCACCCCGGAACAAATCCTGCGCAAGGATATGGATATTTTTTTTTCAGAAAGATTCATCCAAGAAAACCCGGAAAAGATCAAGGAGTTCGTTGAGATTTCTATGCGCTACTATCAGCCCCCCGAGGCCTTCCTGCGGCAATTTGCCGCCTGCCAGGCCCATGATACCGGAGACCTCCTCCACCGGATAACCCATCCCACCCTGATCCTATCCGGAGATGACGATCCCCTGGTTCCCCCTGAAAATTCGCGTCTGCTGAAAGAACTCCTTCCCCAGGCGGAACTCTTTTTTTCCCCCGGCGGCCGCCATTGCTTTTTTATCGAGGCCGCCGAATCGTTTAATCATAAGGTGCTCGATTTCCTTAAAGCCCTTTAGGATAATCTATGGCCCTGACAAAAAAAAAGGGGGGGGGGGTTTTTGATCCTCCTCGTGAGTCTTCTGATAACCGCCTCATCTCTAAAAGCGGATATTTTAGGCCCCTTAATTACCGAAACAGCCGATCCCATCGGCAAACATAACTTGGCCTTGCAGTTTTCGTCTTTTCTCTTCATCAAAGCCGGTGATTACGACGATCAGGGGGGGAAAAAGGTTCTTCCCGGTGGCGATCGCAATAATAAGCTAACTGCGGTTCTTAAACCCGTTTACGGTTTGCTGAACACGATGGATCTCTTCGCCGAGATCCCCTACCAAGTTAACTTCGCCCGTCAGGGGAGTGCCTCAGCCCAGGACGGAGGCCTGGCTGATATTTTTTTGGGGGCCAAATACCGCTTTTGGGAGGGGAAAGAGGATAGCTGGCAACCCTCTCTGACCGGAATTTTTAAGGCCAAGTTCCCCACCGGGGAATACGAACACCTCTCTCCGGATAAACTGGAGACCGATAAGACCGGGAATGGTTCTTATGAATATTACCTCTCGGCCATTGTTTCAAAAACTTGGGGGGACTGGTGTCTTCATTTTAATCTGGGTTATAACTGGACAACGGAAGTCTCTGTCGACGGGGTCCAAACTAAACACGGAAACATTTGGTTCTATAATTTGGCCGCCGAATGGTCGTTTGACAAAAATTGGGATTTGATCGCCGAACTGAATGGTTGGCAACAAGAAAAAACCAGGGAAAACGGCCAGCCGGTAGATTACACAGATGCCCGCACCCTGGCTTTCATCCTCGCTTTAGGTTGGAGAGTCCACGATAATACCTTCGCTCTGGCCGGGGTTTCTTTTCCCCTAAGTGGGAAGAATACTGAATTTGGCCTTACTCCCGGGCTTTTGCTTAATATTAATTTTTAAAGGACTATTGACTGTCGGAATAAAGTACGGCCAGGATCAGGGCCGGTTCGGCCTCATGGCATTCCACCAGGTGGGGGAGAGTGGAATGATAATAAATGGAATCTCCCGGACAGAGAACATCCGTAAAATCGGAGAGGGTTACTTTGACCATTCCGTTCAGCACATAGATAAATTCCTCCCCTTCGTGCCGGGAAGGTTTCTTGGAACCCGAAGCCGGTTCGAGCGTGACCAGGAAAGGCTCCATGTGCCATTCCTTCATTTCAGGACACAGGGACTGGTAAGAATAGCCGTAAGACAGTCCGGCCTTGGAGGCAAACCGGGATAATAACTTCCCCTCCCCTTGGCGGACGATCGTGAAGGCCTTTTCCCCCGGGGCGGATATCAACGCCCCCATCTTCATCTCCAAAGCCTTGGCCAGTTTAATCAGCGTCCCGAGGGAGGGCGATATGACATGATTTTCAATCTGGGAAAGCATGGCCTGGGAAAAGCCCGTTCGTTCGGACAAAACCTGCAGGGAGAGGTTTTTATCATTTCTCAACTGTTTGATGCGCTCTCCTACCGAAATCGCATCCGGGGCCTCCTGGCCCTTCTCTTCCCCGCTTAAGGTGTCCAACAAAACTTCGTGGGAGTCCCGTCCCTCTCCAAAAATATCCTGAGCCATGAAACCTCCAAAAAAGATGGGTTCGAGTCCGCTATGGCGGAAAGGGTTCGAGGGTTAGGGCCAAAAAAGGCTTTTACTTAATCTTGACCCGGCCCCTGGAATCCCGGGACCCTTCTTTTTCACTTTTCCTGCGTATACAGTACGGCCAGAATTTTGGCATTCCGGCTTCCCCAACAACGCACCCGATGGGCCATAGTGGAATCATAATAGATGGAATCTTCCGATCCCAGAATTTCCCGGTTCTCCCCCAGGAGCACTTCAATCTGCCCCTCTAAAACATAAATAAACTCTTCCCCGTCATGCGTGGAGGTGGGTTCCTCCTGGGTGGTCGGTTCCAGAGAGACCAAAAAGGGTTCCATATTCCGGTCTCTTTTTTCCGGTGCCAGAGATTCGTAGGAATATCCGTAGCGAAGCGTTTTTTGGGACCCGTAGCGAGAAACAATTTTACGGTTCTTTTTCCGAACTACCGTATAGGGCCTGGTTTCCCCCTGGACCAGCAGATAGCCCATCTTCATTTCCAGGGCCCGGGCCAGCTTGACCAGATCGCCCAGGGGAGGCAAAACCTGGCCGTTTTCAATCTGGGATATCAGGGATTCCGGGAACCCGGTTCGTTGAGCCACATCCAGCAGAGAGAGCTGCTTCATTTCCCGAACCGCCTTTATCCGCGCCCCTACCGACTGGGAAATCGGGACCTCCTCAACCATTCCCGAAGAACGACTGATGCCGTCCAAAAAATCCGCTTCTGCGGAAGGGGAAAAATCCTTCATATTTTCCAAGAGGTCGCCGTACCCCTTTTCTTCTTTGGGTTCTTCCATAAAAAGTCTCCTCTGGTACACCCTGAGTTGGACCGGACGACCAAGTCCCTTGATTGAAATATACCAAAGGAAAAATCAGGAAACAAGAACTTTATCCCGACCATAACCTCCTTCAGAACCCTGTTACGGGAAACTTTGACTTGACAAAAACCTTGAATTTATTATTCTTAAGTCTATCTGGAGGCTGGTCAACCGCGGATCCAAGCCTTAATAACAGGCGCAAAATAATACAGATGGAAAAGACAGCATCAGTCGGTACAGGCCATTATGAGAAGGTTACCGGCAAGCATCGAGGGAATATGAAGATCGGCGTAATCTCCGATACCCACTTGGCCCGGGTCACCCCCTGGTTGGAACAGCTTATGGCGACTTATTTTAAGGAGGTGGATCTGGTCCTTCATGCCGGGGATATGGTCGGATTGGAGGTCTATCAATTTCTAAAGGCCTGGAAGGTGGTGGCGGTCCAGGGGAATATGGATGGACCCTCTCTGCGGGAACTCCTTCCCCGAAAGAAGGTCCTCTCTCTGGGCGCTTTCCGAATCGGATTGATCCACGGCTGGGGTTCTGCCTGGGGATTGGAAGGCCGGCTTCGTCCTGAATTTTCCGGAGTTGATTGTCTGGTCTATGGCCATTCCCATACGGCCGCCAACCACCGGGAAGAAGGGCTTCTGTTTTTCAACCCGGGCTCCGCTGCCGAAGCCGGCCTGCGCAGCCGTTCCTCGGTGGGTCTTATGCACCTGAATGACCGCCTGACCGGAGAAATTATACAACTTTAAGAGGAAAGCGAGAAGAGCATGAAGGTCTTATGGGCCCCCTGGCGTATGGAATATATCTCCAATAATACTAAAGAAAACGGCTGTATCTTTTGCCCGGGACAGAAAGGGAGCTTAAGGGAAAGGCAGATCCTTTATCTGGGGAAACATTCCCTAGCCATGATGAACAAGTATCCTTACATCAACGGGCATCTCCTGGTGGCCCCTACCCGCCATGTCCCGGCTCTGGATCAACTGCGGCCGCCCGAGATCGTAGCGCTGATGAGCCTGGTCAACCATTCCCTTCATATCCTTAAGAAGGCCATGAAAGCCGAAGGGTTTAATGTGGGTCTGAATCTAGGAAAAGTGGCCGGGGCCGGGGTGGAAGAGCATCTTCATTTTCATATTGTTCCCCGCTGGAACGGCGATACCAATTTCATGACCGTTTTTGGAGACGTTCGGGTCATTCCCGAGCATCTGGAAGAGACCTACTCCCGATTATCCCGGCTGTTCAAAATTGTGAAGGAGAACGATGATGCGTAATCTCAAACTATTCTTTTATGGTCTGCTCATCCTGCTCTTTATAATCTTTCTGCTCCAGAATTATTCCACCCTGACCTCCAGCCATTCCCTGCGGCTGAATCTCGGCGTTTTGCTGCTTGAATCAGTGCCCCTGCCCTTCTACTTGGTCGTTGTCCTGACCTTTTTCTCCGGCCTTTTTTTAGCCGCCCTGATGGGCGTTTTTGATCGCCGCCGGCTGACCAAAGCGTTGAAAGAGGCCCGGAACCTCAACCTGGAGTTGGAAAAGAAACTGAAGTCCCAGACTCCTCCACGGGAAGCCCTACCTGCGAAATCGGATAGCCCCGGTTTGTCCGGGCGGGGAAAAGGGACGGGATGATTCTTCCCCTCTTCAGGAAGATCCTTCCTTTCAACACCAGGAACCCCTTGGATTCGAAACCCGCTTCCTATGTCTTTCAGCGTTGCGGAAGCCCTTCCGGCCCTCGGAAAAAGGCCCTGAAACGATAAAGGTCATTCCCCCGGTATGTCGAAAATCACCCCGATGTTGGAGCAGTACCTGGAGATCAAAGAAAAATACCGGGATTTTATCCTTTTTTACCAGTTGGGTGATTTCTTTGAAATGTTTTTTGAGGATGCCCTGCTGGCTTCCCGTCTCCTGGAAATTACCCTGACCTCCAGAAACAGAGGGGAAGCGGACCGAGTTCCCATGTGCGGGGTGCCGGTGCAGGCCGCTTCCGGGTATGTGGCCCGGCTGGTTGAAAAGGGGTACAAGGTAGCCTTGTGCGAGCAGGTGGAGGATCCCTCCCAGGCGAAAGGGATCGTGCGACGGGAAGTTACCCGGCTGGTTACCCCGGGCCTCTTTATCGACGAAGCCCAGGGTCAAACCAACCGCTACCTGGCCTGTCTCTCCTTCCGGGATAGCCTCTTCGGACTTGCCTCCCTGGATCTTTCCACCGGGACATTCCGGGTCACGGAATTAACTGAAATGGAGAAGGCCTTTGAAGAGGTGGGCCGCATCGCCCCTCCGGAGATCCTCCTTTCCAGGTCTGTTAAGGATGATCCCGCTGCCCAAGAATTCATGAATCGGCTTTCGCCGTATTTCCTGACCTTCCAGGACGAGGGATCCTTCGATCTTGCCCGGGCCCAGGACCTTCTCGAAAAGCATTTCCAGGTCCATTCCCTGGCCGGGTTTGGGGCTGAGACCCTGACCGAGGGCATCCGGGCCGCCGGAGCCCTGCTTTTTTATTTGAGGGAAACCCAGCCAGGAGACTTAATCCATATTCAGCCGCTCCAGGTCTATCACCTGTCTCATTTTATGGTCTTGTCTGAAACAACCCAGCGGCATCTGGAGCTCTTCCAAACCTTGTACCGGGGGAAACGGCAAGGGTCCTTGATTTCCGTCCTGGATCTGACCCTGACCGCCATGGGCAGCCGGAGGTTGAAGCACTGGCTTCAATATCCCTTGCTGGAGCGGGAAGAGATTCAGGAACGGCTGGATCGGGTGGAGGCTTTGGTGGACGACCCATCCCTGCGCCAGGATCTCCGGAGCCGCCTCAGGGGAATCTATGACATCGAACGATTGGTCGCCAAGGCCTGCCTGAACCAGGCCAATCCCCGGGATCTGGTGGCTTTAAAGAATTCTTTACAGCAGCTCCCGTGGGTCGCTCAGGCCCTTCAGAAAAGCCTCCATCCCCGACTGCAGGAATTAGGTTCGGGACTGGATCTGCTCTCGGATGTGGCTCTTCTCATTTCCCAGGCCTTGCTGGATGAGCCTTCCCTGGTCCTGAAGGATAAGGAGGCCAGGGTAATCCGTCCCGGCTACCATACCGTCCTGGATAACTATTTAATGGCCGGTTCGGAAGGAAAACAATGGATTGCCGCCCTGGAAACAAAGGAGAAAAAAAGGACCGGCATCTCCTCTTTAAAAGTCGGCTATAACCGGGTCTTCGGTTATTATCTTGAAGTCTCCCGGGCCAACCTTCATCTGATACCCGATGATTATCAAAGGAAGCAGACCCTGACCAACGGGGAACGGTTTTTGACGCCCGAGCTTAAGGAAAAAGAAATCCAGGTCCTGGAGGCCGAAGAAAAACGTTGGCAGATGGAGAGGCAGCTTTTTCAGGAGGTCCGGGAAAAGGTAGCTCAGGAAAGCAGCCGTTTGCAGAAGACGGCTCAAATCATAGCCGATCTGGATTGCCTCAGCGCCCTGGCTCAAGTCGCCCAGGAAAACCGCTATTGCAAACCGGTCCTCCGGGATGGAGAAACAATAGCGCTAACAGAAAGCCGCCATCCGGTAATAGAAAAAAACCTTCCGGCCAACCGTTTCGTTCCCAATTCGATTGTCCTTACCAATGACGAAGAGCAGATGATCATTATTACCGGGCCTAATATGGCCGGAAAATCCACCTTCCTGCGCCAGGTGGCCCTGGCCGTTCTTTTGGCTCAAATAGGCTCTTTTGTTCCGGCCCAGGCAGCCGAACTGGGCTTGGTGGACCGGATCTTTACCCGGGTGGGGGCCTCCGACGACCTGTCCTCAGGGCAAAGCACCTTCATGGTCGAGATGCAGGAGACGGCTCAAATCCTCCATCAGGCTACCAGCAGGAGCCTGGTCCTGCTCGATGAGATAGGACGGGGAACCAGCACCTTCGACGGCTTAAGTATCGCCTGGGCGGTGGCCGAATACCTCCATGACTTGAAAGGCCGGGGAGTCAAGACCCTCTTCGCCACCCACTATCACGAATTGACCGACTTGACCAGAACCAAAAAAAAGGTTAAGAATGTTCATGTGGCGGTCAAGGAGTTTAACCAGCAGATCATCTTTTTGCGCAAATTGCAGGAAGGGGGAACCAGCCGCAGTTATGGGATCCAGGTGGCCAAGCTGGCCGGCCTTCCAATGACGGTTATCGAGAGGGCCCGGGAAGTTTTGGAAAATATCGAAAAAGGAGAGTTTGATTTTTTGGGGCAGCCGGCCCTGTCTCATTCCGCGGCCCCAAGACAGGGGGAATGGTCCGCTCAGATGGACCTTTTTTCGAAAGCCGAAGGTCCGGTCCAGGAACGGTTGAGAAACCTTTCCCTTGATGAAATGACTCCACTGCAGGCCTTGATAACTTTGAAAGAATTAAAAGATCTCCTTGAACATGGATAGATTGCATTATCAGCGACTACTTCCAATCCTCTGCGCAGGTCTGATAGGGATCCTTCTGGCCTTCGCTTCCTTTGGCCGGCCGGCCTGGTCCGCTCTGACCGACCAGGAATTGGAGGAACGCTACACCCAGGCCAGGCAGGCCTTTTCCGCTCTGGAGAAATCTCCCCAAAAAAAATTTCGCCACCACTGGCAGCCCCTGATCGATCAATTCCAGGAGATCTACAAGCAGTCTCCCCAGACCCCCTGGGGAGAAAGGTCCATGTTCATGGTCGGGCGGATTTATTACCGTCTTCATCAGTGGTCCGGCCTGGAATCCGATCTGGACCTGTCTCTGGACCATCTGACGCGGTTTGTGAACCATTATCCCCAGAGTTCCCTGGCCGATGACGCCCTTTTCATGAGCGCCGAAATAACCTTTCAGCAGAAAAAAAACCCCGAAAAGGCCCGCCAGTTACTTCAGTCGCTGATTACAACCTATCCTCAGGCAGATATGAGAAAAAAGGCCGAGGAGCTTTTGGCCCAGGTGGACAAGGGCACCTCCTTGAAAGAGACCCCCAAATCCGTACCGTTGGAAAACCTTTACTTCGAGGAGACCAGTAAAGAAACTTCCGAGCCGGAGGCCGGTCCAAAATATCCCCAGATAACCGGCCTGCGGCATTGGTCCACCCCGCAGTATACCCGGGTGGCCGTTGATGTAGCGGAAAAAATCTCCTTTCGGCACCGATTGCTTAAAAAAGATCCAACCATTGAAAAACCCGAGAGGCTTTATCTGGACCTCTATCCGGCCCGGCTGGTCAAAGGACAGATTTCTCCCTTGACTATTGATGACGGTCTGCTTCGAGGCGCCAGGATCGGCCAGTATGACGCCTCCACCGTCCGTCTGGTTTTGGATATAGAAAGCATTAAGGGCTACAAGATCTTTTTCCTGGAAAACCCCTTTCGCCTGATTGTGGATGTGACCGGGAAAGAGAAGGCGGCCGCCGTCCGCCCTCCGGACCCGACCGTCAAAGACCAGAAGTTGTCCCTGGCCCAGCAACTGGGCCTGGGCGTTCGGCGGGTGGTTATTGATCCGGGACACGGAGGCAAGGACAAGGGCGCCAGCGGCCATAACGGAAACCTGTATGAAAAAGATCTGGTCTTGAAGATCGCCAAAAAGCTGTCCCAGCGGCTGCACCAGGAACTCAAGCTGCAGACCTTTTTGACCCGGGATACGGACCGTTTCATCCCGCTGGAGGAAAGGACGGCCATTGCCAACACCAAGAATGCCGACCTCTTTGTCTCCATCCATGTCAATGCCAGTCCCAACCCCCTGGCCGAGGGCATAGAAACGTACTTCCTGAACCTGACCTCCGATGAAGAATCCATCCGGGTAGCGGCTCTGGAAAACGCCACCTCCAACAAACGGATCGGGGAACTGCAAAAAATCCTCAAAGACCTGATGTTGAACACCAAGATCGACGAGTCTTGCCGTCTGGCCAACCACGTCCAGCAGAACCTGATCCTCTGTTTAAACGAAAAATTCGGGCCGGTGAAAAATCTGGGGGTCAAGCAGGCCCCTTTCTATGTCTTGATCGGTGCCCAGATGCCCGCGGTGCTGGTCGAAGCCTCCTTTATCTCCAATCCTAAGGAAAGCGAACGGCTGATGCAGGATGACTATATTGAGCAGGTTGTCGATGGGATTATGAAAGGGCTCGATAGTTATATCAGGGAATCCAAGTCGGCCGGAATTAGGGAAAGTCCCGGATCCCGCAAGCCTCCTTTTCTTTCAAAAAAATAAAAAACGGCCCTCAGGCAGGCCTTAATGTCTGGGGCAGAATTCGGTCGGCTCCGTGCCGCTGACATAGACCTCTTCCTTGGTGACCGGACAATTGGGGTTTGCCAGCAGGCCGCTCCTGGGATCAATCAGGGCCGTCACCACCCCTTCGGGGCGGGTAAAATCCATAATCGGTTTATCCTCCAAGGCGGCTTTCATGAACCGCGCCCAGATAGGGGCGCAGATGGCCCCTCCGGTAAATCCCTTTCCGCCGGGCCTCGGCTTATCGTATCCCACCCAAACCCCGGTGATCAACTGAGGCGTATAGCCGATAAACCAGGTGTCCCGGTAATCGTCGGTGGTACCGGTCTTGCCGGCCGACGGTCGCTCCTGGGCAAATTTGGAAATCCCTTTAGCAGTCCCGTAGATCAGGACATCCTTCAGCATCTGGGTCATGACATAGGCCGTGGCCGGGGGTATGGCCGGATTAACAACTGTTGGGTTTTCAGTCCAGATTTGCCGGGTGCGGTCGAAGAATCGCACCCAGGTCCTGGGTTCCGGACGCTGGCCCTGATTGGCCAGGGGCATATAAGCCGCTACCAGCTCGCTCAGGGAAACCTCCTCGGTCCCTAAGGCCAAAGACAGGTCATTGGGAGAGCGAAAAGAGATCCCCATGAGGCCGGCGTAATTGAGAAAATAAGGGATACCCATTTCATCGAGCAATTTGACGGTAATGATGTTGTTGGAGTAGGCCAGGGCCTGACGGAGACTGACTTGCCCATAGTGTTTCCGTTCGTAATTCAGGGGGGTCCATTTTTCACCGCCCCCTTTATTATAGGAAACCGGCGTGTCCTCTTTAATGGACCCGGCGGTAAAACCCAGGTCCAGGGCTGCGGCGTAAATCAAGGGCTTAATGGCCGAACCGGGCTGGCGTTTGGCATAAAAGGCCCGGTTGTAGGGACTTTGCTTAAAATCGACTCCTCCCACTACGGCCAAAACATCTCCGGTAGAGGGATCGAGGCAGATTAAGGCCCCCTGCAACCCGGAATTGATCCGGGATACGCCTTCCCGCAAGACCTGTTCGGCCAGTTTCTGAAGGCCCAGGTCGATAGGGATGGTGACTTCCAACCCCCCCTGCTCCAGGGCCTCCGGGCCGACAAGTTCCAACAGCTTGTTGCGGATATGCGCCAGATAATAGGGCGCTTCCCCCGGCCTGATCACCGAAACAGGGCTGGCCAGGCCTTTTTCTCCCCTCTGGGGAGGAATCATCTTCAACTCGACCATCCGGCGCAGGACCAGATTTCTCCTCCCCAGGACCTGGGAAGATTTCCCGAAAGGATTATAGCGGGCCGGGGCCTTGGGAATGGCAGCCAGCAGGGCACATTCCGGCTCGCTCAAGTCCTCCGGATTTTTATCAAAGTACAGGTGGGCGGCCTGAGCGATCCCCCAGGCCCCATTACCGAAATAGACCTCATTGAAATACATTTCCAGGATCTGGCGTTTGGTGTACTTCCGTTCGTACTCCATGGCCAAGAAACCTTCTTTAACCTTCCGTTGCAGGGTCTTTTCACCGGAAAGATATTTGTTTTTGATCAGTTGCTGGGTGATCGTTGAACCGCCCTCGGCCATTTTCCCTTTAATCACATCCTTGACCAAGGCCCGGGCGATCCCCCTCAGATCAATGCCTTTATGGTCGAAAAAGCGGGCATCCTCAATGGCCACCAGGGCATTCTGAAGAAAAACCGGTATCCGTTCAATGGGAACCCAGTATCGTTTTTCCGGCAGGATCCGACCCACAAAACGGGCTTGGAGGTCGAAAACCTTGATCGAACTGTAGCGCGGAGGCAGGGCAGGAAAAGGGGCCGATTTTTCCTGGGCCCAGGAAGCCTCGGTTAGACCAAAAACCAGAGAGCAGGCCAAGACCCAGGTCAGAGCCCCACGGGTATAAGAAAATTTCATTTTTTGTTTCAGTTTTTTCATATCCTGTTCAACTTAATCTGCAAATTAAAACAGACCGTTTTAATTCAGAAAGACCCTTTATGGATCAATTTTTATACCACATCAAGACTCATTATATCCGATAGACGGACGGCTTCAAGGATTTTTTCCTCCTTTTCCTAACCCCCTAACTACGTAATGCAATATTTCAAAAAACCTTTTTAAGAGAAATCTCCTTGACAAAATTTAAAAAATGGATGATAGTACGATTTTTTAAAATGGGCCGTTAACTCAGGAGGTAGAGTATCTGCCTTTTAAGCAGAGAGTCGCTGGTTCGAGTCCAGCACGGCCCACCACCCATGTGTCCCCATCGTCTAGCCTGGCCCAGGACACCGGCCTTTCACGCCGGCAACACGGGTTCAAATCCCGTTGGGGACGCCAATGAAATTCACCGGGTCAGCCGAATGGGCTGACTTTTTTTTACACGATTCGGAAGTTTTACTATTTTCATACCCCGTTACTCATGATATAGAAACGCCAAGACCGCAGGGCCGGGCCGGACACAGGCCGCCAAAAGAGGCGGCCTTTTTAAGAATAAATGGAATCATCCTTTTTATGGGGTCTACCGCTGATATTTTTCCGAACCGCCTTTTCCCAAGAAATGGAAGCCCCCTCTTGAGGCGGCTTTTTATTCGGCCCTCGCTTTTGCTTTTGGGCCTTCTTCTCTTTTTTCCAGGAATCGCCCAAACACAGACCGAACCTCTTAAGCAGCCTAAATCGACCAGACCCTGGAGTGTCCTGATCCATGCCCAATATTGCTGGCCTTACCAATATGTTTCCGAAATCCTCTATGAAAATTTTCGGATGACCGGTCTCGGCCTTTCCCTGGAAAAAGAATGCGGTCTCTGGCCTTTTTTCAACAATAAAAAGCTGGTCGAATCTCTGCTCTTTGAATTCCGGTTTTCCCGGATCTGGGGCAAAGACATTGAATTGGTCCGGGATCAGGTTTCCCCGGAAACCTGGGAAAAGGCGCAACGGGAAGGCCATCGTCCCCGGACAAATTGGGACCAATATCAGATCGGCCTGACCCCTTATTACCGCCTCTATTATCCCCTGTCGGATCAGATACGCATCTATGGTGAGATCGGTTTGGGATTTACCTTCCTCACTGAACCGCTGATTGAGGAGGGCACCCAGTGGAATTTCCTCATGACCGGAGGATTGGGTTTAGATTGGAAGATAGAAAAAATCCCCCTTTATTCCTTTGTCCGCTTTGAACATTTCAGCAACGGCGGCAAGCTCTGGAGAGAAGGGTTTACCGATAAACGGGTGATCGGACCGGAGACGATCGTCTTCGGAGTTGGGATGCGCTTTCCTTTGAAATGGTAATTGATAAATCCGAAGCACGAAACCCGAAACAAGCACGAATTTATAAAATCCAAATGTTCGAAACAAAAGGTTTTGAGTTTTGATATTTGGGCATTTGGATTTGTTTCGGATTTCGAATTTGAAACTTTAAAAATCAAAGATCTTGCGTTACTCTTTGTACATGGATTCGATCAGGTCTTTATACTGGGCGTTGATGGCCTTCCGCTTGACCTTCATGGTCGGGGTCACTTCGCCGTCTTCAGTATAAAGTTTTTTGTCCAGGATGCGGAACTTGCGGATATTCTCCACCCGGGCGACTTGTTTGTTGACCTTGTTGATCTCCTGCTGAATCAACTCCATCACCTCCGGGGCCTTGGTTAACGTGGCAAAGGTGGTGAACTGGACCTTCTGGTCCTGGGCGAACTTGACCACGTTTTCTTCATCGATCACGATCAGGGCGGATAAAAACTTGCGGCGGTCCCCGATGACCACGGCGTCGTTGATATAGGGCGAAAATTTGAGCAGGTTCTCGATAAATTGGGGAGCGACATTCTTCCCGCCGGCGGTAATAATCAGGTCTTTCTTGCGGTCGGTGATCTTCAAGTAACCTTCGGCATCGATCTCCCCCACATCTCCGGTCTGCAGCCAGCCGTCTTCGGAGAGGGCCTCCCGGGTATGCTCTTCATCCCGGTAATACCCCTTAAAAATCCCCTTATGACGAACCAGGATCTCCCCGTCCTCAGCGATCCGGACTTCGGTGCCCGGCAAGGCCCGACCGACCGTACCCAGCTTGAAATGATGCTCATCGGACATATGGGTCACACCGGTGGTTTCCGTCATTCCATAGCCTTCCCGGATGGGAATGCCGATGCTTTGAAAAAATTTGAGGATATTGTGCGAAATGGGGGCGGCCCCTGAGAATCCGATCCGGACCCGGTCAAAGCCGAGCCTTTTTTTCAGCTTTCGAAATACGATAAAATGCGCCAGAAAATAGGTCAGCGCCAACCAAGAGGAAACGGCCTGCCCGGCTAATTTGGCCTCGTTGTAACGGGTGCCTATTTTTAATGCCTGCTGAAAGGCCAACTTCTTGAATAAGGTGGCATCCTTCATTCTTAGAACTATACCGGAATAGTACTTCTCCCAAATTCGGGGAACGGCATGAAAAAGGGTCGGTGAGACATCCCGCATATCGGACATGACCGTATCCGTATTTTCCGTGAAATTGACGATATGCCCCACCGTCATATGAATCATTAAATCATAGATCTGTTCATAAACGTGGTTTAAGGGCAGGAAAGAAATGCTCTCGTCGTCCCGGGTGCCCTGGGAAATGGAATTGGCTTTTTCGCCGATCCAGAGGTAGCCTTCGTGGGTCAGCATCGCCCCTTTGGGAGGACCGGTGGTCCCGGAAGTATAGACGATGCCGGCTACATCCTCTCCTTTTCCAGGTGCAACCAATTGCTCAAAAAGTCCCGGATGTTCCTGTTCCTCCTTTTTGCCCAAGGCGAGCAACTGGTCGAAACTCATGAACATGGGATCTTTAAAATGTTTGAGGCCCTCCATCTCCCAAACGATCAATTTTCGCAAGAGGGGGGTCCGCTCCCGGAAAGTCAAAGCCTTATCCAACTGCTCTTCGTCTTCACAGATGTAGACCACAGATTCGGAATGGCCGACCACATACTCGCATTCCGCGGTCGGGTTGGTGGTGTAAACCCCGACGAAGGTTCCCCCGCAGGCCATGACGCCTAAGGCCGAATACAGCCATTCGGGCCGGTTTTCCCCGATGATGGCCACGTGATCCCCAGGGTTCACCCCCAGGGACTTAAGCCCCAGGGCCACATATTTGACATTTTCCAGATATTCCACCCAGGTGATGTCTCTCCAAAGCCCCAGGTGCTTTTCACGAAGGGCAACCCGAGTGGGCTGTTTTTGAACCATTTGGATTAAGGCTTTGGGTAGCGTATCAACACCATTCATCACATAGGTTTCATTCTCTAAGCTTCCATAAGGGATTCGAAATTTTGTTTCTTTTTACCTGAATCTTACTTTCCGCCGATAGCGCTTATACCCCTTGACTGATTTCTCCTTGGCGATTCCGAGATAAAATTCCTTGACGTCCTCGTCTTCCTTTAAAGCTGCGGGTTTATCCGCCCGGACAATCCGACCATTTTCCATCAAATAAGCGAAGTGGGAATAATGGAGGGCCATATTGACGTTCTGCTCCACCAGGAAAATGGTTACCTTTTCCTTCTCGTTTATATCTTTAATGATGTTGAATATATCACGGGTCAAGAGGGGCGACATCCCGAGAGAGGGTTCATCCAACATTAACAGTTTGGGGCGGCTCATCAAGGCCCTTCCAATGGCCAGCATCTGTTGCTCCCCGCCGCTTAGGTAACCCGCTTCCTGGTCCTTTCTTTCCCTCAAAATCGGGAAGAACTGCATGATTCGTTCAATATCCTCCCGGACCTGTTTTTTATCCTTGCGGACATAGGCCCCCATTTGGATGTTTTCCATAACCGAAAGTTCCGGAAAGACCTCGCGGCCTTCCGGCACATAGCTGATACCCATTTTGACGATCTGATCCGTGTCCAGACGATCGATGCGAACGCCCAGGAACTCAATCGTTCCCTTTTCCGGCTGTTCCTTTTTCTGATCGTAGAGCAGCCGCATGATCGTTTTCAGGGTCGTCGTCTTGCCGGCCCCGTTTGATCCCAGCAGGGCCACCACCTGGCCTTCTTCAATTTCAAACGAGATCCCGTGCAGGGCCCGGATCAGATCGTACCAGGTCTCTATGTTTTTAACCTGAAGCATTATATTCCCTCCCCCAGATAGGCCTTAACGACTTCGGGATGATTCTGGACCTCTTGGGGTGTTCCTTCCGTTATCTGGATCCCATGGTTGATGGCCAGGATTCGGTCCGAGATACCCATGACCATGTTCATATCATGTTCAATCAGCAGGACGGTTACTTTATAATCTTCTCGAATATCCCGGACCCAGATGCCGAGATCTTCCTTCTCTTCGGTGTTCATGCCGGCTGACGGCTCATCCAGACAGAGGACTTTCGGCTCCAGGGCCAGGGCCCGCCCCAGTTCCACTAACTTGCGTTTTCCATAGGGCAGATTGCCGACAAACTGGTCCCGCACCGATTGCAGGTCTAAAAAGTCAATGATATTTTCCACGATTTCGCGATGCTTGATTTCTTCGCGGGCCGCCGGGGATCTCTTGCCCCACATGAAGGCGCCGGAAAAGATGCCGGTTTTCATATGGATATGCCGGCCCAGCATCAGATTGTCCATAACGGTGGCCTTGGAAAAAAGTTCGATATTTTGAAAAGTGCGGGCAATGCCCCTACGGGCGATCCGATCCGGGGTCAGGCCTACCAGATTTTCCCCGTCCAGGACAACCCGGCCCTCATCGGGTTTATAAATACCGCTTATCAAGTTATAAATGGTGGTCTTGCCGGAACCGTTGGGACCGATGATGGAAAAGATGGAATTTTTCTCTACGTTGAAACTGACGTTATTGACGGCGGTTAAACCGCCGAAGCGGATGGTCAGGTTTTCGACACCAAAATGAGTCATAATTCGTTCTCACTCAGGAATTCAGGAGGTCAGGAGCCAGTATCCAGAATAAAAATCTTTCTGAATTCTGACTCCTGAATGCTCAGTTCTGTTCCTATTTGTTTTTCCAGATGGCCATTTCGTTCGCTTCCCAACTTTGCAGCGTAATATAAGAAGCATTGGGACCGCATTTTTGGATCATGACAGAGTCGGTTCCCTGGTGTTCCTTTTCCGTCCAGGTAATCTTGGGACCGATCCCCTGGAAGTCCTTCATGGAATTCAAGGCCTTCAGGGTGGCTTCGGTGCTCAGGTTTTTGCCGACCCTTTTTAAGGCCTCCACAAGGGGCTCGGCAAACATAATCCCGGCATAATAGAAGGTACCCCATCTTTCATCAGGAGTGTACTTCTTGGCCGCCTCACGGTATTTAACCATCAAGGGGTTCTTGGAATCCGGGGTCTCGCCAAAGGCCCCGGTGATGACGCCTTCCCACAACCCGCCGGAGATTTTATTCATAAAGGGATAGTCCGACAAGGTATTGGAAGAGACCCACTGGGGTTTGAAACCAACAGAGGCCGCTGTTTTCAAGGTAACTGCCGCCAGGGTCGGGTTGGACCACATAAAGACCACCTCGGCCCCGGAGTTCTTAAGTTTCAGAACCTGGGAGGAAAGGTCCTTTTCCATCGGTTCTAAGGGTATCTCTGCAACCAAATCCATCTTATATTTCGCCAGTCTTCGTTTGCAGCCATCGAGGCCGTTTTTCCCGTAGGTATCATTTTGATACAGGAAGCCGATTTTCTTGGCCTTCATTTTTTCCACCATATACTTGGTCAGGATGCTGACCTCGTCGTCATAGAGCGGATAGAGGGCAAAAAGATACGGGTCATTGGGCTCCACGTATTCTTTGATCGCGGTGGCCGGGCCGACCCAGATAATCTTATTTTGGCTCAGATAATCTTTTACCGCCATACCGCAGGCCGCACCTACTCCGCCCACAAAGGCAAAGATGCCGTTTCTTTCCACCAGCTCTTTGACCACGGTTTTGGTCTGGGCCGGGTTATACATATCGTCCCGGAGAAAATATTTGATTTTCCGGCCGTGAATGCCTCCTTCGTCATTGACGATGGTAAACAGCAGGCCGCTGCCGCGGGCCACGGAACCCCAGGGGGCCGCCGGGCCGGTCTGAGGCCCCCACTGGCCGATGCGGATTTCCTTGTCGTCAAATCCCGGAGGATTGGCGAAACTTAAGGGCGCCAGAACCACCAGCGACGGTCAGAGACAGCATTAGCATAAACAACAATTTTCTTCATAATCGTTTTCCTCCTCAAATATTTAATTTTGTGAATTAAAAAAACGGATCGCTGCCCTCGGCCAAAGGAGCCATGAGGACTGAGTCTTCAAGGTGCATTGACCTTTTCCCAAGATCACCCGACCTCCCGAGACAGTCTATAATTTGTACCATCTTCCCCCCTCTTTCACGAAAGGGAAGTCATAGTTCACCAGAGACTGTTGTTCGCTATCCCGATAGCGGATGATCACGTCCACTTCCACCCGGGCGAAGCCCTCCAGGTTCGGATATTTTTCTTTTCCCGGGTTTTCCGGGGTTATTCGGATAGTAAGGATCTTATAGGAAGCAATTCGTACTGGAGAAGATTGGGCCTCGGCCCGATAGGCCTCAAAATTGTTGGCCTTGCAATATTCAGAGGCCGGATAGAGGCTTCCATAAACTTCCTTGAAATCCCTTCTCACTTCAGCGTCCAGGTAGCGCTTGGCCGCCTTCTCAACTTCTCTTTGCTTATCGTTGAGTGTTTCCGTGTTCCCAGACCAGGCGAAGGGCGTGTAAAAAAGAGTAAGAAGGAATCCCAAAAAAAGAATTCCCTTGAACCCTTGAACCCTCGACCCCTTGAACCCTTCTAATGCCAAGACGTCACACTTTCTTTACGTAATGTTTGACGAACAGCCCGCTGGGCCTGACACACAGGACCAGGACGATGACGACAAAGGCCACGATGGGCTTCCACTCCGGCCAGACATACCCGAATAAATTCTCAATCAACCCCAGCAGTTCCCCGCCGATGACAATTCCCGGAATGCTCATCAATCCTCCGAGTACCGCCGCGGCAAAGGCCCTCATGAAGGGCTCCATCATGTAGGCCGGATCCAGGGTGGCCCGGCCGGCAAAAAACATGGCCGCCGTCGCCCCGATAAAGGAACTGAATCCCCAGGCCAGGGAAAAGACCCGCTCCGTTCTAACCCCCATGATTTTAGCCGCGTGCTGATTCTGCTGGGTGGCCCGCATGGCCACGCCCAATTTGGTATATCTGAAAAAAAGAAACAACAGGATCATAAGAACACCGGCGGCAATGAATACGGCAATGGACCAGTCGTTGATTATAAGCCCCTTGATAGGTTCGTAGGTCTTCAGGACGGAAAAAGGCAAGACGAATTCCTTTTGCTCCGATCCCCATTTCCAACTGGCCAGACCCATGAGCAGCATTTCCACTCCCAGGGTTATGACAATCAAACCCAGGAGGTTGGGATTTTTGGCCGGACGCAGAAAAATGAACTCGATAACCATGCCCAGAAGGATGGCGAAAATCATGGTCATCAGGTAGGCCAGCCAAAAGGGAACCTGATACATGGTTAACAAGTGGTAGGTTACATAGGTGGAAAACATGGCCATTTCCCCCTGGCCGAAATTGACCACCTCGGAGGTCTTATAAATAATGACCACCGCAATTCCAAACAAGCCGTAACAGGCCCCTATGGCCAAACCTTCAATTATCAATTGTCCAATCATTGCTTTTTCTTCGTCCCTTTAGTCTATTTAGTCTATTTAGTCTATTCTGGTCTATTCGGTCTGGTTTACGTCTTTGATCTGTCGCTTTTGTCGGTCTTTTACGTCCTGAACGCCGAACGCCGAACTCCTACGCCATACGCTCCTACGCCTCTCGCCGAACTCTGAACTCCGCACGCCGTACGCTTCTTTAAAAAGGCCAGGCTTTCCAGTACTTCTTAAGCCGTATCCAGATTCCGAAAATCCCTAAAGGTTCAAAAATAATGATGGCAAGCATGATCAGGCCCAGGATGATGCTGTTGAAATTTTCCAGGCCGATGACGGTGAACCACTTTCTCGAAACGGCAACCAGCAGGTCGCCTATAATAGGCTTTTCAGCTATGTTCTTTAAGAGGTTGTACTGCAGATAGGTGATCAGTACGGCCCCGCAGATGGAGCCCATAATCGATCCCAAGCCTCCTACAACCACCATGACCAGGAAAATGATGGACAGGATCAAGGTGAAGGTGAAGGGATCAAAGAAACCCAAGACAAAACCGAAGAGACCCCCGGCAATGCCGGTGTAGAAGGCGCTGACCATGAAGGAAAGGGTCTTATAGAAGGTCAGGTTGATGCCGATTACTTCGGCGGCGATATCGCTGTCCCGGATGGCCACAAAAGATCTGCCCACCCGGGTTTTCATCAGATTCCGGGCCGATATGACCATAAAAATGGTAATGATCAGAATCAAATAGTACTTGCTGAGATCCGTTTCCAGGATCCAGTGGCCACCCGAACTGCGGGATGCCCAAATCCAGTGGCGGGGCATGAATACCCATCCGTCCCCCAAAGACCTCCCAGCGGCCGATGACATGCATGATGGTCAAACCGAAGCCCATGGAGGCGATGGCCAGGTAAGGTCCTTCCAGGCGCAAGGCCGGCAGGCCGAGAATAAAGCCGAAAAAGGCCGCAATAAAGCCGGCCAGAGGCAGGGCCAGAAAAAAAGGGATTTGCAGCTTGGCCATTAACAGGGCTGTCGCATAGGCGCCGATGGCAAAAAAACCGGCGTGTCCTAATGAGATCTGACCGGTATAGCCCATGAGGATGTTGAGCCCTACGGCCATGATGACATGGACCAGAATGATATTGAACAGAAAAACATAATAAGATGGGGCATAAAGGGGAAAGGTTACCAGAAAGGCCAGCAAGGCCATGGCCCAAAAGAAAATCACCCCGCTATCAAACAGTTGAACATCTTCGTAATAATTTCGTTTTCGATCCATATCGCCTTCTTATCGTGAAATTTTGCACTTATTCGATAGCATTGATTGCCCCATTAGGCAATACTTTTTTATCAATTACTTCGAACGGCTTTTTCCTTTTTGGGCCACACGTTCGACCACTTTTTCATAATAGACCTGATTTTCTTCAAAAAGGGGGGAGACTTTGCGCATCATGTTGAGCTTCATGATCATGAAATTGAGGCGTTTCATCTGGCGGTACTTCTCGTCCAGGTCCTCTATGCCCTGAATCATTTCCCCCAGGTTATTGATCTCCTTTTTCAGCTCCAGTTCCGGGGGGAGGCAGTCGGCATTTTTGAGGATCTTATAGGCCAGCCGCAATTCTTCCGGGATGCCGCTCTCGTCCTCCAGACGAAGCGGTTCCCCTTTGCCGGGCAGGTCGTCGAACTCGCCGTTGCGCAGGGCTTCCTGGATCTTTCGTTCGGCGATAAGGTGAGAGAAAAACATAGGCTGAGCAGATAAGGATTGCGTTTGATCGTAGGCAGAATTATACCAGGCGTAGCTCCTCTAATCAACCTCCGATTTTTATCATCGGCCGCTGGCACTTTCGGGGAATGGGATCTGAGGAAAAGGCCGGCTGCCTGGGTTTCTGGGCAATGGCTGCCTGAATGGCCTCTTCCAGTTCCGAATCGGAAGCCCCCAGCCGCAGCAGGAGACGCAAGTCGGTTTCCTTATCGGAAAAGATGCAAACCCGGAGCCGGCCCTCGGCTGTCACCCGGAGACGGTTGCAGGCCGGGCAGAAATGATCGCTGATGGGGCTGATCAAGCCGATTTCCCCTTTTGCTCCGGCATAGGCCATCCGCCTGGCCGGCCCGTCCAGACCCGAGCCATTGACGGGATGAAGCGGCCCCAGGCTTTCAAGACGCTGCTGAATCTCTTCCGCCGAAAGGAACCGTTCTTCTTTCCAGTTATTTTCCGGCCCTATGGGCATGTATTCAATAAAACGGATATGAAACGGTTCTTCCCGAGAAAGCCGGCCGAAAGAAAGTATTTCATCATCATTGATGCCCCGCATGGCCACGACATTAATTTTAATAGGTTCGAATCCGATTTCTTTGGCCCGTTCAATGCCCTGCCAGACCCGGTTGAAATCATCAACCCGGGTGATCCGTTCGAATTTTTCCCGGATCAGGGTGTCCAGGCTGATGTTGATTCTTCGTATGCCGGCCTCCCACAAGGCCTCGATCCGTTCCGTCAATAAAACGCCGTTGGTGGTCAGACTGATATCCTTAAGACCCGGGATCTGTTTCAGCAGGGCCATAAAGGGAATCACCCCTTTTCTAACCAGAGGTTCCCCGCCGGTCAGGCGTATCTTTTCAATGCCCATCTTCACACTGAGCCGCGCCAGTCGAAGCAGTTCCTCATAACTGAGGATTTCATCGTGGCTGAATTTGGGAATTCCTCCCTCGGGCATGCAATATATACAGCGCAGGTTGCAGCGGTCGGTTAGGGAGAGACGCAGGTAATTGAGGCGGCGGTGGTAAGAATCGAAGAGCATGCTAAGTCACGTTACCTAAATATTAAAGTTCTCATAGTTGTATTTCCCGGGTGAGGCTGCATTTTCTTCCGTCTGCGGCTTTCGGGCTGGTCTTTTCTGCAGACTTATCCATGGGAGACCCTTTACCCCCTCCGCATTCTCGCCCGCTAAAAATCAGCGGCCGAGCTGCGGTTTCCCCCATGGATAAGTCCGGAAACCGGGTCCCGCCCCGAAGGGGTGGGTGTAAGCGTTGTCTTGGACGCGAACAAAAGACAGCGCCCTTTCGCCAATGACTCCAGAAAAAACAGCCCCACCTGCCTGGGTAATGTCATTATTATTTTGAGACTGTTAATAAGTGTCCATCCGGACACGGCTGTTTCCGGATGCGCCCTATTTAGGGGTTGCATATTTATGCCATTTTTAACATAATAACCTCTGACCGCCATGCTGTCAACAGTCCTTACCGATATTGGATGATTATGAAGCCTTTTTTTAAGGTCAAGACTTCCGAGGAGATAAAGACCATTATCCGGGCCTTTCCGATCCTGGACCGGGAAACCGTTTCCATAGACGACGGCTTGGGCCGGGTTTTAGGGGAGACCATTTTTTCCCCGGAGGACCTGCCCCCTTTCCCCAGGGCCACCATGGATGGTTACGCCCTCCGGGCCCAGGACACCTTCGGGGCCTCCGAGTCCATACCGGCTTTGCTGAATCTCAGCGGTGAAATCGCTATGGGCCGGCCGGCCCTCAGCCCGATCCGGCCCGGCCATTGCTACCGGATTGCTACCGGCGGCATGCTGCCGCCCGGGGCCGACGCCGTGGCCATGATCGAGCATTCCCAGGGCCTGGATGAAGCAGACCATTGAAATCTTTAAACCGGTTTCGCCGCTGGAGCATATGATTCAGGCCGGCGAGGACATCCGGATAGGTCAAACCCTTCTGAATAAAGGCCTCCGTCTCAGACCCCAGGACTTGGGCCTCCTGGCCGGAGTAGGGATCCGGGCGATTCCGGTCTTTCGCCGCCCTAAGGTGGCCATCATTTCCACCGGAGACGAAATCGTTCCCATTGAAGAAAAACCCCTCCCCGGCCTCGTTCGGGATATTAATTCCCTTACCCTGAAGACCCTGACCACCCAGTGCCAAGCCATCCCCAAAGGGCTGGGACTGGTCAAAGATAGCTTTGAGGAATTAAAAGATCTTTGCCGGGTTGGATTGGAAGGCTGTGATGTCCTTCTGATTTCAGGCGGCAGTTCCGTGGGCAGCCGGGATCATACCCTGGAGGTAATTACCAGTTTCCCCGAGGCCGAGGTCCTGGCCCACGGAATCTCGATCAGCCCGGGCAAACCGACTATCCTGGCCCGGATTGGGGATCGTATCCTCTGGGGCCTGCCCGGCCATACCGTCTCGGCCATGGTTATCTTTTCTCTTTTCGTCAAACCCTGCCTCCAGGTCCTGGAAGGGGAACAGGCCGTTCTCAATTTACCCGGCCTCACCGCCCGCCTGACCCGGAATGTGGCTTCGGCCCAGGGAAGAGAGGATTATATCCGAGTCGCCCTCCAACAGGTCGATGGGATCTGGGAAGCCGCTCCGATCCTCGGGAAATCCGGCCTGATCTCCACCATGGTCCGGGCCGATGGTCTGATTCGCATCGATCAGGACTGCGAAGGATTGGAAAAAGGGGAATGGGTGGAAGTACTGCCCTTCTGATTACCGGGATTCAAGGGTTCCAGGGGCCCCAGGGTTCAAGGAAAAAGAGAGCTTGCCTGTCATTTTATCATGGGTCTAATGATCGTCATAACCTGAACCAAGTTTCTGTTATTTCTCACTTGAACCCTTGAAATTCTATTAGTCCGTTTAGCCGGGCACGCCCGCATCTAATTTAATCAATTGACCTAAAGGATGTGTTCATGAAACGAACGATTTATCTTCATATGAAAACCCTGCCTGAGGCCCGGGAAATTTTCTTCAACAGTCTGGATTACCGCTCCCTGGTGGGGCAGGAAAAAGTCCCCACTGCTGAAGGATTGGGACGAGTCCTGGCTGAGCCGGTCTTCGCCCGCTTCTCCTCCCCAAACTTCCATGCCGCGGCCATGGATGGCATTGCCCTTTCGGCCGGAGATACCTTTGGGGCTTCGATTGAATCACCCAAACAGTTCAGGATCGGTCAGCAGGCCTTCTGGATCAATACCGGCCAGCCTTTGCCTCCGGGGACCAATGCGGTGATCATGGTCGAAAACCTCCAGGTCGAGGAGGATCGGGTTGAAATCCAGTCCGCCGCTTACCCCTGGCAATATGTACGTAAGATGGGGGAAGATCTGGTGGCCACCGAACTCCTTCTGCCCCAGGGCCACCGTATTAATGCCTATGATCTGGGGGCCTTGATCGCCGGAGGGATTTTTGAGATACCGGTAGTGCAAAAACCCAAAGTGGTCTTGATCCCCACCGGATCCGAACTGGTGGACTGGGAACAGTTGGGAAGCCGAGGTCTGCCTTCCGGCAAGGTACCTGAATTTAATACCCTGATCTTGTCCGGCCTGGTCAGAGATTGCGGCGCTGAACCTCAACGGTGGCCGATTGTCGGCGACAGCCCGGGAAAAATCGTCGAGGCCCTTGGCCAAGCCATTGCCTCTGAAGCCCACCTGGTGATCCTCAATGCCGGTTCCTCGGCCGGCAGCGAAGACTATACCCTTCAGGCCATTGAAAGCCTGGGAACGGTCCTGGTCCATGGGGTGACGATCATGCCCGGCAAACCCACCCTGCTCGGGATCATTCAGGGTAAACCGGTCATCGGCAATCCGGGCTATCCGGTATCGGCGGCGATCTCCTTTGAGCAATTCGGCCGGCCTGTCCTCTATAAGATGCAGGGCCTGGCCGCCCCGGAACGGAAAAAGGTCTCGGTCTTTCCGGCCCGCCCATTCCCCTCCAAACTGGGCCAGGAAGAATTTCTCCGGGTCAACCTGGGACAGGTGGGGGACAAGGTCATCGCCAACCCTTTGCCCCGGGGCGCCGGAACCATCACCTCCCTGACCCGGGCCGACGGCATCATTCGTATCCCCATGAACTCCGAGGGGCTCAATCAAAATGAGGCGGTCGAGGCCGAGCTCCTGCGGGAGGAAGGGACCCTTTCCCGCACGGTGGTCATCGTCGGAAGCCATGACAATACCCTGGACCTTCTGGGAAATTTCCTGACCAAACACTTCCCCCAATTTCGTCTGACCTCCAGTAATGTGGGCAGCACCGGAGGCTTAATGGCCTTAAAAAGGGGTATCGCCCACCTGGCCGGGTCCCATCTACTGGATCCGGAAACCGGAGAATACAACACCACTTATATCAAACGGCTGATCCCGGACCTTCCGGTCAAAGGCCTCAACCTGGTCTTTCGCCAGCAGGGACTCATCATCCCCAAAGGCAATCCCAAGCATATTAAAGGACTGGAAGACCTGACCCGAAAAGACCTGGCCTTCATCAACCGCCAGGCAGGCTCCGGGACCCGCATTCTCTTGGATTTCCGTTTAAATGAATTGGGAATGGATCGGGCGGCCGTTCAAGGGTATGACCAAGAAGAATTTACCCATATGGCGGTGGCGGTAAGTATCCTCAGCGGACGGGCCGATCTGGGATTGGGCATTTATGCCGCCGCCCGGGCCTTGGACCTGGATTTTATTCCGGTCGTTGAGGAACGCTACGATCTCATCATCCCTGAGACTTATTTCGAAGAAGAAAAGATACAGGCCTTGTTGGCGGTCGTTCGTTCCGCCGAATTTCGAGAGGCCGTATCGGCTCTGGGCGGCTACGACCTGTCTCTGAGCGGGCAGGTCCTATATTAAAATGAGAGCCATCAGCGATCGGCTTTCAGCAATCAGCTAAAAACCTTAGGGATAGTCCCAAAGTTACGTGATTCTCAAACCGAAGGGGTAGCCTCTTAAAATATTAAATCACCCAAAGGGCTTTGGGGGTCCTGTTTCCAAGGATTGTCCGCCAAAACGCCGGCAGCCTGACCCGGGCAGGAAGTTTACCCCCAAAGCCCTTGACGAAGCTGTCGTCTGAACGCTTCCTTCGAAAATCGGAAATTTTCGGATGGGTCTTACCTAATTTCCCCCTTCTCCACCAACTCCGTAAATATCCTCACCAGATAGGGATCGAATTGAATCCCGGCGTAGTCTTGAATCTCCTTCAGGGCCTGCTCCCGGGGAGCGGCTTTTCGGTAGGGGCGGTTATTGGTGATGACATCAAAGGCATCGGCAATGGCCAGAATACGGCACTCCAGAGGGATCTTATCCCCTTTAAGCCCCATGGGGTAGCCTTCTCCATTCCACCATTCATGATGTTTCAGGATCCAGTCGGCTATGGGGACCAGATCCGTAGCCGCCAAGGCCACCCGGTAGCCGATCTCACAGTGGCGTTGCATGTCCATGGCCTCCTCAGGGCTCAAAGACCCGGGTTTCATCAGGATGCGGTCGGGAATGCCTACTTTGCCGATGTCGTGAAATTGAGCCATGAGCCGCAGATCCATGATAGTCCGTTCCGGAAGGCGAAGGGTCCGGGCCATTTTTTCGCATAATTCCTGGACCCGGATCGCATGGCCCTGGGTGATGAAATCCCTTACCTCCAGGGCCTTCTTGAGGGTAGCCACCACCGAGCTGTGAATACTCTGGCTGGAGAGGGTTTTTTCCCGGACCATGGTATTATCGGCTTCCTTAAGCAACTCCTGTACCCCGGTCCCCGAGTCGCTGTTGACGGCTATGCCCATGGAGATGCTGAGAGGAATCAGGGGGTTCTCCTCGTTGTACTCCTGGACCCCCTTTCGAATCTTTTGGTAGGCCTCTTCCATCAGGGTCCGGTCGCAAAAGGGGATCAGGACGGCAAATTCATCCCCGCCGATGCGGGCGATAAGATCCGATTCCCGGAAGGCCTTTTTTACGATCTCCACCGCACTGAGCAGCACCTGATCCCCCACGGCATTCCCCATGGTCTCATTAATAAACTTCAATCCGTCGATATCGCTGATCAGGATGCCTACCGGGTCGAATTCCCCGCTTTCAAGACGCTGCATCTCTCGTTCAAAATAGGTGCGATTGTACAAACCGGTCAACTGATCCCGGTCGGTTAAGCGTTGCAGGTTGCTCTGGGCCTGCTTGTGGTCGCTGATATCGAAAAGGTGCCCCTGGATCTGGAGCAGGTCGCCCTGCTCGTTGAAATTTCCGAAGATGTTGGCCACCACCTCAAGTCTTCGCCCGTCTTTTTTTCGGAATTCCATTTCCTGGGCTTCCAGCTTCTTTTCCCGGAGCAGGAACTGGAGGTGCTTTTCCCGGGCCTCGTTTCCGGGAAAGAGGGAGAACAGATTGGTTCCGATCGTTTCTTTCAGGGAACCGAATCCAAAGAGGCGGACAAAATTGGGGTTGCAAAGAAGGATTTCACCGTCGGCTCTGGCCACATAATTGGCTGAAAGATCCTGGTTAAAAAGCCGGCGATATTGTTCCTCCCGTTCCCGCAATTTTTCCTGAGAATCTCCCAGGGTCCCCATGATTTTATTGACCCCCTCGGCCAGGATCGAGAGTTCATCGTTGCCGTCGATAGTCAGTCTTCCGGTGAAGGTGGCGGGATTAATGTTGGTCACCTTATCGCTTAAAAGACCCACCCGAGAGACCACCAGACGCTCGATCAGCAAGGCCGCCAATAATCCGAAGATTATAATCAGGATGATCAGGGGAATCAGGGTATAGGGAGTGAGCCGTTCAATGGGGAAAACCCGGATGAAGGCCGCCAGCAGGGCTATCAGCACCACCAGAGAGGGTCCCAGGATCAGGAGGATTTTTTTACGAATGTTCATAAAAGGCCCTTGATCTTTTCTTTTGAGTTTTGGTCGCCGGTCAGGCCGGTTCCATGATCCTTAAGGGCTGATGGTTCCCCGGCCTGAAAGGGCGGCCCCTTCTTTTTCCCCGATCAGCAAATAATGCTGTCCCAGGTTGACCACATGGCAATTGAGGGGCAGCCGCTTCGATCTCCGATCCAGAAAAGGGATCTCCATATTTTTGAAGGATACCAGGCCGAAAGAGGCCCCCCGCAAGGGCGGTTTCACCGAAAGGGGAGGCGGAAAGGTCAGGCTTTCTCCTTTTTCCATCCTGATGAATTCCTGAAGATCCTTTTTAACCGGTTTTTCCGTCAAATCCAGAAACCGGAGGAACCCCTGGTTGCAATTCAAAATCATTTTATTTGAATCCAGGACGATCACGATCAGGTTGCTGATCTTATTCAGGTAGTGTTCAAACAGGTCGGGGTAGTCAAGAAATAATTTATTCGAGCCCATGCTGCTATGCCTTCTTTCTCCGTTTCTTCAAAGAGGTTATCCCACCATTTTTCAGGAATCGTTCAAGAAACGGCCCCTGTTCTTTGAGGGGATCTTATCATGCTTTTTCAATTTTGAAGCCAAAAAAATTCCAAACCAAAGCGTGTTATTAAGGGTCTCATAATAGTCTTGCCCTGGAATTGAGGAGCTTGCCTTAAATGGGACCTGTTGCTCACTATTATTTTGAGACCCTTAATATAATGTTACCCCAGCCTTGGACAGGGCCTCTTCAAATAGTCTAAGGTGGGCCCGGGCCGCGCTTTGATAGGAGAAGCGGGCCGCCTGAGACGGTCCTTCTTCCCCCCGTCGCTCCCGCTCTTCCGTTGAATCCAGCAAAGGCTTCAGGGTCCGGATCAGATCCGGGAGGCTGTTTTCCTTCAGGACCAGCCCGACCTCCCCTACCAGTTCGGGCATGGCCCCCAAGGGACTGCAAATAACAGGTTTTCCGGAGAGCAGGCCTTCGAGCAGGGTAAGTCCCCAGCCTTCCTCTTCCTGGGATATCAGGGCCACGATATCGGCGGCCGAATAATAAAGAGGCAACTGGTCTCTGGGAACAAGCCCGGCGTAACGGAAATGGTTTTCCAGTTGATTTCTTTTAAGGAACCGATCGACCCGCTTCGGGGTTTCGGCATCGCTTCGGCCTGAGACCAGCAGCAACAATCCCGGATAGTGCTCCCGAAGCCGGACAACCGCTTCCAGGAGGCGCAGGACCCCCTTCTTTATTCGGAAAGGATTCGTGTATATGACCAGGCGGCCCGACAGCCCCAACTGCTCTTTGGCTTTATCCGAAGGAAGAACGGGCCAGCCTTCTTTATCCGCCCCGACCGAAATGACCCGGATCCGGTCAGATGAAAATCCCCGAGAGATCAGCTTTTTTCGCCAGGTTTCCGAAACGGTCACCACCAGAAAGCGTTTGGCCAGGGCATCACCGCTTAGATGATAAAAGGTCTGGAAGGGTTTGCGATAGGTCTCAGGATTAAGGAAAAAACGCAGGGAAGAGGTCTGTCGGAAAAGATGAAAGACAGCCGCCACGGAAACCCTGGGTTTAAAGGGACCGAAGCGGCAGAGGGCCTGAACGATATTGGAAGGACCGCCTACCGAATAGAGAATATCGTATTGTTCCCGGATCAGGGCTCTTAGCCGGGTAACCGCCCCTATCTTGGCCTGAAAAAACCGGGCCAGGCTTCCTGGCCGCGGTCCTTGTCCAAAGGTGAGATCCACCTTCTCGGAAATTATTTTCAGTTCAGGCGACCAGGGGACATCCTGCGGCGGCACCAGGGTAATCAGGGTGACCTCAACCCCAAGTTTTGCCAGCTCTTCAGCCACCCGGGCCACATAGAGATTCCCTCCCGTGGCCAGCCCCAGGCGGTCTCCAAGAAAAGCGACCTTCAAACCCGTTTCTCCATAACCTGTTCGAAAACCCCGAGCGTTTTCCGGGCAGTCGTTTCCCAGGAAAATTTTTTGGCCTGTTCCAAGCCGGCCTGCCTGAGCCGCTCGCAAAGACCAGGCTCTGAGGCCAGGCGCAGCATGGCTTGGGTCAATTGCTCCGGGTTTCCCGGATCCACCAAGAGTCCGGCCTCCCCGACGACTTCGGGCATGGCGCTGGTATTGGAGGCAATGACCGGGCAGCCGGATTGCATGGCCTCTAACAGAGGCATCCCAAACCCTTCGTACCAGCTCGGCAGGACTAAAAATGCGGCCGTATTATAGAAAAGCACCCGATCCGTATCGGGGACATAACCGGTCCACTGCAGCCGGTCATGAAGACCGAGTCTTTCGATCTCCTGAAAGATCGGGGCAACCTTCCAGCCTTTCTGTCCCACCAAAACCAATCGATGGGGAATGCGGGCCTTGATCCCGGCAAAGGCCGTTAGCAGGCTGGAAATGTTCTTGCGCGGCTCCAGGGTTCCCAGAAAAAGGATAAAAGGCTGGTCTATCTTATAAGACCGTAAAAAGCCTTCCAGTTTCGAAGGTTCAGGGATGGGCCGGAAGGTTTCATCCGCCCCATGATAGGTGACCGTAATTTTTTCCGGAGGCACTTTATAAAGCCGCATAAGATCTTTCCGGGTGGATTCAGAGACGGTCAGGATATGATCATAGCGCCTCAGCATGGCCGGATAGGCCAGCCGGTCCAACAGCTTCTGTACCGGATTAAAGGCAAAAAAATGCGGATAAAGGCGGCGGACCAGGTCATGCACCACCATCACCGAGGCCACACCGATGGGAATCCTTACCGGACCGTAAAGCCCGGGAGAAAAAAATACATCAAACTGACTCAAAATCCTGGGGACGATTTGCAGGTTCCAGCGGCTTACCCGGACCGGGGGACCCGGAAGATCCAGGATGACTTGTTCGAACCGGTCCCGGAAAGGGCCTCCGGCCCGGCGGTGATCAATCAGAACGTAGCGATGTTGGGGAGCCATGCGCTTCATGGACAAAAGGACCTGATGGACATAATGATCCATTCCGACCTTCTGGTCGCTGATCCCGCCGTAAAGGATCCCTATGTTCAGCGCTTTTTTTCCCACTGGAAAGGAAGGATAGTCAGGCCCCGGATAAAAGTCAAACGGGATTTTTCGCTCTGAAAAGTCAGTTGGGAGATCAAGAAATCCGGCCCAGGTGCCGTTTGATTTTCTTGACAAAACGTTATCTTCCATAATATATCCAACTTATCAGAAACCTAATCTTATTCAGGCAGCCTGGCAGGCATTGCCCCGTTGCCGAACCCCGATAAAGGAGGAAAGGCATGGATTTCAATCTGACCGAAGAAATGAGGATGCTCAGCGACATGGCTTATAAATTCGCCCAAAAAGAACTGGCCCCAATCGCCCGGCAATGCGACGCCGAGGAAAAATACGATCGGGAGGTAGTCAGGAAGGCGGCCGAAAACGGCCTGGTGGCCCCCTGGGCCTCGGAGGACGTATGGAGGGGCCGGTGTGGGAAGTCTGGGTACGGTCGTTATGACTGAACAACTGGCCCGGGTGGACATGGGAAACTGCACCAGCATCATTACCGCCTGCTTTGGGTGCGAGGCGATCTTCGCCTATGGGTCCGAGGAGCAGAAGAAAACCTACATTCCCTCCGTCTGCCGGGGCGAGAAGATCAGCGCCGGCGCCTATACCGAACCGGACGCCGGGACCGACGTGGCCGGATACCGGACCCGGGCGATTAAGGACGGGAAGGATTACATCATCACCGGGAACAAGATGTTCATCACCAACGGGTCGATCTGCGATTTTCTGGTGACCCAGTGTCTGACCCACCCTGACGAGAAGCGGCATAACCGCTTCAGCATGATCATCGTTCCCGCCGATGCCCCGGGCCTGACCCGGAACAAGATCCATGGCAAACTCGGCATCCGGGCCAGTAACACGGCCGAGGTCAGCTATGAGGAGGTCGCGGGTCCCCCAGGAGAATCTGGTCGGCGGCGAAGGCCGGGGCTTCTATCAGTTGATGCACTTCTTTGATACCACCCGGCCCATGGTCTCGGCCCAGGCCCTGGGACTATCCCAGGCCTGCCTTGATGTCGCGGTCCGCTACGCCAAAGAGCGCACCGTTTTCGGCGCCCCCCTGGGGAGCTTCCAGTTGACCCAGGCCAAACTGACCGAGATGGCCATTCGCATCGAGGCCCTGCGCGAAATGGTCTACAAGACCGCCTGGCTGATCGATCAGGGCCGTCCCGACTTTACCCTCTCCGCCATGACCAAGTATTTCGGCGGCCAGACCGCGGTCTTCTGCGCCAATGCCGCCCTGGAAATCCACGGCGGTTACGGCTATATCGAAGAATACGAAGTGCAGCGCTACTACCGCGACGCCAAAATCCTGGAGATCTACGAGGGCACCAAAGAAGCCGAGATCATGACCATCGGCAAGGCCCTGATGGCCCGTTAGGAGCCGGCAGGATAGCTACTCGACGGACCAGAAAACATCCCTTGTGACCGGGCCGCCATCCGATATTCCTTGAAATAGGAAAAGGCCAAGAAACTGGCCGCTGATTATAAGGAAGCCGCCGGGGAAATCCGCCGGGTCAATCAGACTCGGACCGCGGATAAAACCCGACTGGTTAAAAAAATCGGCCGCCTTCCACTGGAAATCATACTTAAGACAGACCGGGCCTTAAAACTCCACTACGACCTTTCATAATTTCAATCCACGCCCCCGCGCGGGGGGCGGGGAGCACGGTCCGCCCGTCCCTTGTTTCAATCCACGCCCCCGCGCGGGGGGCGACCTTTATGGATCTTGAACTTGAAGTTGTCAGGGGGTTTCAATCCACGCCCCCGCGCGGGGGGCGACTCCCGATGGTCAGGTAAGAGGTCGAACTGATCCAGTTTCAATCCACGCCCCCGCGCGGGGGGCGACCACCGGAAAATATCTATGGTCTGTAGCTGATAGTGTTTCAATCCACGCCCCCGCGCGGGGGGCGACGGACTCGGCTACGCCGGTGCGGTCTTTTGTTTCAATCCACGCCCCCGCGCGGGGGGCGACCTAAGTCATAACGAGACCGCCTGAAGGCCATGCAGTTTCAATCCACGCCCCCGCGCGGGGGGCGACCGGCCATAGACACGTTGCGACGTACATCGGTCCATAGTTTCAATCCACGCCCCCGCGCGGGGGGCGACCAGCGCGATGTCAATTCATCGGCGACTTGCTGCAGCTGTTTCAATCCACGCCCCCGCGCGGGGGGCGACTTCCGAATCGACGTGATAGACTCGGTCAGACTGTTGTGTTTCAATCCACGCCCCCGCGCGGGGGGCGACATGAGCCTGCAACGGATGGACGAGCTCGACATTATGTTTCAATCCACGCCCCCGCGCGGGGGGCGACTACCGCTAATGATCATGCGACGAGGTCGATTCTGATGTTTCAATCCACGCCCCCGCGCGGGGGGCGACCTGAATCATAGTAGAGCCGCATGACAGGCTACTGCAGTTTCAATCCACGCCCCCGCGCGGGGGGCGACCTGCGCCTAAGACGATGTGCAGGCTTCGACATTACGTTTCAATCCACGCCCCCGCGCGGGGGGCGACATCCGGTGTCATGACAAATGCAGGTCGTATTATGATGTTTCAATCCACGCCCCCGCGCGGGGGGCGACCTGAATGCCAAGGTAGACCGCCTGAAGGCCATGCAGGTTTCAATCCACGCCCCCGCGCGGGGGGCGACCCATTGACGCCTGCAGCAATCACGGATGGCAATGTTTCAATCCACGCCCCCGCGCGGGGGGCGACGCATGCAAACTTCCGTAGCAGACGACGTCATTAGCATGTTTCAATCCACGCCCCCGCGCGGGGGGCGACTACACAGTCATGATCTGACTCGTGCTCATATTGATGTTTCAATCCACGCCCCCGCGCGGGGGGCGACCGTCGGGCTACTATGAACCATGCGCCCATGGGTGCCGTTTCAATCCACGCCCCCGCGCGGGGGGCGACTGTTTACTTCCAACTGCTTTAAAAGATTAAATTTATCACGCCAATTTTGCGAACCTGTCCCCAGTTCAATGATCAATCACTATTCATTTTTCAAAGAGCTATTTTTACAACTTGTTGATTTTTCTAGAACAAATCTCTCAGTGCGAACCGGCTCTGCGCAAACCATTCATAACCTATTGAAATATATTCATAGAACTTCCCATTCTCCCGGAATGGCAGCTTATGGTTCGCACCAGGCTTTAAACCACCAGCGGGTCTTCCAGATCATATCCTTTTTTGGCTCCCACATGCTCCATCCGGCGTTTCCAGTTGGCCCCCAGGAAATAAAATCGCAGGCTGTCCTGTTCCGGATTAATCTCTTTGATCAACCGGTCTCGAAAAAAGGCCCAGCGCGCGGGATCAACGGAGCATTCGAATACCGAATACTGCACCCGCTGGCCGTTGTTTTTGCAGACCTTGGCCACCCGGGCCAGACGGCGCCGGCCCGCCGCTCCTCTAATCGTAGGAAACATCATAACTCACGACCAGACCATCATAGATGGCCATCTCCTATCTTCCACAGAAAAGGTGGATACCCATCCAGGTCGCCGCGCAGATATCGCGCCAGGAGCATGGCCTGCAGATGAAGCAGGAGACCCATGGTGACCTTTTCTTCCAAGAAAGGATGAAAGATTTCATCCTGTTTTCTTTTCTGGTAGGCCACCAGGACGGTTTTTCTGGTGTCGTCATCCATGAGCACTGCTCCGTTTTCCTTGGTGGTAAAGCCTTCCTTTCTGGACCTGATTGAGATTGATCAGGGAAAGGGCCAGGCGATCGGCAAAAACCGGCCTGAACTCCTCCATCAGGTCGAGGGCCAACCCCGGCCGACCCGGCCGATCCCGGTGCAGAAACCCGACCGCCGGATCGAGCCCCACGCACTCCAGGGCGGACCGGACATCATGCATCAACAAGGGTATAAAGAAACGACAGCAGACAATTAACCCGATCCAGAGGCGGGCGCCGGTTTCGTTCGGGAAAGGTGAAATCCTCCTTTTGGGAAAGGATCAGGTGATCGAAGACGCCAAAATAGGTGTGGGCCGCCTCCCCCTCGATGCCGCGGAGCACATCCAGGGATGCTTGTCTCTCTGCAAGATCTGAAGATTATTTTTAAGCCGGTCGTAAGCCGACCTGACCTCATCCTCTTTAACCTTCTCCGAATGATCCCGGAGCGTTCGACCCAGGACCGATCGGCAATTGGCCACTTTCCCGGTGAGAATGGACCCGGCCATCCGAGCCGAATGACCCTCATCGTCGGCCCAGCGGTATTGCTGCCTCCGAAGGAGCACATTACCCGAGACCGGCCCCTGAACCCGGGCCAGAAACCGGCCATGCTCCGAAAGAAAGCTGAGGCTCACCCCCTTCTCCGCGCAAAAGCCCATCAGAAAAGGGCTGCAGGAAACCTGGCCGAAGCAGACGATCCCGCCGATGGTGTGGATCGGGAGCTGCAGGAGGACCTCCTTCTCATTTTTGACCACCACGGTTTCCCCTTCCTTGGAAAGGTAGGCCCCCTGGGTGGTCACAAATAGGGTGTTCAGATGTTTTTTCATGGCTCATGGCCCCCGAAAGATAACGTTCAATGATCCCTTTTTCCTGCCCAAAGACTTGGGCAGGCAGACCTCGATCAGGGAACATTGTTTGCATTTCTTATCATAAACCGGCCGGCGGGGTTATCCCCGAGATCAAGAAGTTACGGAGCGCCTTCACGGCCGTTTCTTCGGTCTCTTTTCTCAATTCCGGAGTAAAAACTACATCATGGCGGCGCCTGGATTTTTCCATAAAACAGAGCGCCCTCCGGGACCTCCACCCCCATCATTTCCTCCAGGCAGATGGCCTGGGCGCACAACTGGACCTCATCGCAGTGGTCCGGCTTGGGCTTGCCCCGTTTGTACTCCACCGGGAAAGGCCGCCAACCCCCCCAGGCTGGATGAAATTCCACCACATCGGCCACCCCCACCAAGCCCAAGCCCGAGAGAGCGCAAAGGAAAGTCCCCGCTCGATTCGCACCCCGGCCCGGGTCTCCCCTTCCTGCTCGTGGACCCGCTCGTGCAGAATCCGGCCTTCGGCGGTCAGACGGTTTTCCTCCCACACCTGCTCCAGGTGAATCAGGGCGCATTGCCGCTCGCAGAAAACATAATGCTGCAGGGCGGAAATCATGATCAGGTTGTCTTCGGCATAGCTCATGGTTCTTTCCATGGCCCCCGCACCTGTGACCGGGTCCGGTAAAGCCTTTCGGTAAAACCGCCCTCCTTCAAGAAAGCTCTTTTCCAAGGCCCGCAGTTGCTGGTCCAGCAGGTAGTTGGTCTGGTGGATCAGGCAGATCAGGGTGTTGGCGGCCACCTCCGGGAACCTTGCCTCAATATAGGTCTTATAAGTCAAATAGGACCTATCCTTACGGTAGCAGAGGCCCCGAACTTCCTTGGCCTTGGGGTGGTCCTTGCCCCAGAGGGGCAGGCCTTTCTGGCGCAGGAAATCCTTGAAATCCACCAACAGCTCTTCCAGGCTGGCCCGGGCCACGCCCACCAGCTTGAGTTCGGTTTTCTTGGAGGTGCCGGAGGCCATGCTGCCCTCGGCGATATTCTGCTTGCCGCTCCGCGCCGCCTGGACCATCTGGTCGTGGGTGCGGGAGCGGCGGATTGATAAACCGGTCGCAGAAAACCACCGTGCCGTCATAGACGATCTCGGCCATTTGTAAGGACTGGAGGTCCTGGTAGCCGCCGTGAGGAGGGATGAGAGTAGGCTTTTCAGATTGGTTGCTCATTATCAGCCCCTTTTTCAGTCCGAACGATTTTTTTACTCCCGCTCTTTCAACTTAGGAGAAGGGATGGATGTCACTGGATTCCATATTCAGTTGTCGATAAATTGTCGACAACTCAACAACAGCTTCAACCTGTCACATAATGTCACAACTTCACTTCCTTAATCGAAAACCACAACATATTCTTCGAATCGTCTGCCAGCGCTTAAACGGCTCCGCCTTTGGGGAAGGGCTGGACTGGATAATACGGAAGATGCCTTCCGTATTGGCATAATTCATTCTTTGAGGTCCACCATCTGTCAGAACTGAAAGGGGGGTGGCAATTTGCCCCCACCCTTTGGAAAGCTCATCATCCCGGCGCCTCATATCTTTTATATATCCGTTTGGATCAACAGAATCGGTGAGTGCGGCCACTATATCCAAAATAATAAACTACCATTCATTCTTAATAAGCGTCTTCCTGATTTCCTTGCCTTTGAAAATCGCTATGTTTGTCTCCATTGTTCCTCCGTACTATCAACCTGATAATGCTGGAAGCCATGTTTCCCTCCATCACGACGAAGGCGTGATTCTGCTTTCCTCTCCGCGGCGACTGAACCTGAGACCAGCCGCGGGGAGGGATATGGGGAAAGGGTGTTCAATATTTGTAAGATTTACCACCATCCTCAAATTTTTTCCTCAACTGCAACCCCTTGGGGGGCTTTATCTTCTTCCACCTGAACATTATAATCAGAAAAAGCCCTTGCCGGGGTTAAAACATCCGTCATTCGATTGACCTTTACCAGGTCAAAAAGTCTATGAGCCGGGGCATTTCCCAAGGCAGAGTCATGTTTAAAAATAATCAGTTTCCGAGCATTCATTTTACCCCTGGCTGCGGAATGGTCATGATCGAACATATTTATCAAGGCCTCCCATAACAATGAAAGGTCATCCTCAGAAAAACCGGTCTGCTGTGCGAGATGGGCGGAAATATATCCTTCGCCGCGATAGAGGGCATAAGGGACGATGTGTTTGCGGCCCATGGTTCGGTTGTCGCCGCTCTGTTGTTCAGCTTCTTTTTCCGTGGCAACCGCCATTCGAGTTATGCTTATCTCCATTGGGACAATGGACTCTAAACTTCGTGCAAAATTCAACTGGACTGGACCACGGACCTGCCCACAGTTTACTCCTGTTGACATAACGGCTCCAAAAGTCCTTACATCA
>CAVQFQ010000005.1:0-393758 GCA_963711835.1 uncultured delta proteobacterium
GGAGGATCAGCCGGTTCGTGCAGCCGACCGCGGCGCACCGGGCCGGCATGTCGTCGCCTTGGCACGACCAGCCGGATATCCGCACATTCGGCTCATCAAGGTGTTTGATGAAGCCAAGACAGGACGCCGCATCGTCGGCGTCGACCGCCAGGCGAAGCAGCGTAACCGGGCCGAATTTGCTCTCGGACGCCAGCCGCTTCCAGTTCGCGCGAGCCTTCGGAGTTCATGCGCGCGGCGATTTCGGCGATGGCGGGTCCTGATCCGCTCGAATTCGCCGCCAGGTCGATAGATTTCGAGTTCTGCGACCGGCTTTTCGCCTTGGGCCGCCCATCGCAACACGTCCTTGCGGCCGCCTTCGGGATGCCGGAAGATTTCGTAAGTCTCTGTTTTCCCGTACAAATCGAATTGGCTGACGGCGAAAGCCGGGTGCGAGCGGGTGGCCAGGCTCCAACCGGGCTTGGTGGCAGGCTCCAGACCCGCGCTATCCTGCAATTCTCCCCATAGATGGGCGCCAATGATGACAAGTAACGCCAGAACCCCCACATAGGCAGCCAGATGCACCAGCATGCCGCGACATTCGTCGGCAAAGCTGTTCAGCACCGGATGAATTTGGGTTGGATCTGGAGCGGTCGGCCGGATGGCCCAAATCGATCGCATCAGCCGTCCTGGCACGACCGGGCGCCGAAGGGGCGGCGCGCGGCTCTAACGTTGTCTTGAAACGTTGTCTTGGCGGCTTTTCTCGCATAGAAGCGCTGCCTCTTGCCTTTCCACGGGGACGGGCACGAGGCATTTTTCTTCGGAGAGTGAACGATGGGTTACAAAGTCGCGGTGGTCGGAGCGACCGGCAATGTGGGGCGGGAAATGCTCAACATTCTCGACGAGCGCAAATTTCCGGCCGACGAGGTCGTGGCGCTGGCGTCGCGCCGCAGTATGGGCGTCGAAGTATCTTATGGCGATCGCACCCTGAAGGTCAAAGCGCTCGAGCATTACGATTTCAGCGACGTCGATATCTGCCTGATGTCGGCGGGCGGCGCGGTGTCGAAGGAATGGTCGCCGAAAATCGGCGCCGCCGGCGCGGTGGTGATCGACAATTCGTCGACCTGGCGGATGGATCCCGACGTGCCGCTGATCGTGCCCGAGGTCAATGCGGATGCGGTCGCAGGCTTCGTCAAGAAGAACATCATCGCCAATCCGAACTGCTCGACCGCGCAGCTCGTGGTGGCGTTAAAGCCGTTGCATGACCGCGCCGTCATCAAGCGCGTGGTGGTCTCGACCTATCAGTCGGTGTCCGGCGCCGGCAAGGACGCCATGGACGAACTGTTTTCGCAGACCAAGGCGGTCTACACCAACAGTGAACTGATCAACAAGAAATTCCCCAAGCGTATCGCCTTCAACGTGATCCCCGAGATCGATGTGTTCATGGAGGACGGTTACACCAAGGAAGAGTGGAAGATGATGATGGAGACCAAGAAGATTCTTGATCCCAAAATCAGGCTTACCGCGACCTGCGTGCGGGTGCCGGTGTTTGTCGGCCATTCCGAAGCGGTCAACATCGAGTTCGAGAATCCGATCTCGGCCGATGAGGCGCGCGACATCCTGCGCAATGCGCCGGGGTGCCTCGTGATCGACAAGCGCGAACCGGGCGGCTACGTCACGCCGTATGAAGCGGCCGGCGAGGATGCGACCTATATCAGCCGCATCCGGGAGGATGCGACGGTGGAGAACGGCCTGGTGCTGTGGTGCGTCTCCGACAATCTGCGCAAGGGCGCGGCACTGAACGCGATCCAGATCGCCGAGTGCCTGATCAACCGCAAGCTGATCAGCGCCAAGAAAAAGGCGGCATGATCTCGGCCCTGGTGCTGGCGCTGTCAGATCGATGGGGCAGCGATCACAAGGGCGAATAGCGAACGGCGAACAGGAAGTGGCGAACGGAAAAATTTCCTCCATTCGCCACTCGCTATTCGCTCACTTTTTCCCTGACGCTGTGAAATTCCTTCGCCGCCGGATCGAGCACGAACAGCGAGCCTTCGGCCACGCCGAAATACGCTCCGTGCAACGAGAGATCGCCGCGCTCGACCGCGGCCCGCACGAACGGAAATGTCAGCAGGTTTTCCAGGCTTCGGAACACCGCCGCCTTCTCGATCCGGATGGTAAAATCCTGCATCGTTTCGTGGTCGCGCTGCTTAACCCGCTCGCCCGGCTTGATGAACATCGACATCCATCGGCCGATGAAATCTCCCGGCGACAGCGGTTCGATATTGTCGATGAAGGCGCGGATGCCGCCGCACTGCGCGTGGCCGAGCACCACGATGTGTTTGACGCGCAGAACCGACACCGCGTATTCCAGCGCCGCGGATACGCCGTGCGCGCCGCCGTCCGGCTGATAGACCGGCACCAGATTGGCGATGTTACGCACCACAAATAACTCGCCGGGGCCGGCATCGAAGATCACCTCCGGCGACACCCGGGAATTGCAACAGCCGATCACCATCACTTCGGGGGCCTGGCCGATCTCGGACAATTCGCGGTAGCGCGATTGCTCGGTAGGCAGGCGTTGCGAGGTGAAGGTCCGATAACCTTCGAGCAGATGTTGCGGAAACGATGACATGGCAGTGGCTAACCATATGCGCCGGGTTGGAACAAGTCTTTCGGGCGGGGGACTGAACTGTTAGAGCAGGGGTTCGGAAAATTGAGCACCGGTTTTCCCGAGCAAACGGCTTCGTTTGTTCAAAGAACATGCTCAAAAAGTATGATGCTGATATGTCGGATCCGATCAGACCGAACCGGGCTTATCGTATCGGAACTATTCAGGGAACAAGCTCATGATCCGTCCGCGCCGCAGTCTCTTGTTCATGCCGGGGTCGAACGCGCGGGCGCTGGAAAAAGCGCGCAATCTCCCGGCCGACGGCATCATTCTTGACCTTGAAGACTTCGTGGCGGCCGATGCCAAGGCGCTCGCGCGCGACCAGATCGCGCAGGCGATCGCGGCCAGGGGATTCGGCAAGCGTGAGATCCTGATCCGGGTCAACTGCCTCGATACGCCATGGTGGATCGACGACATCGCCATGGCCGGCAAGGCGCGGCCCGACGGCATTCTGGTTCCGAAGGTGTCCAGCGTGGAGGAGATCCACGCGATCGCCGATCGGCTCGACAGCATCGGCGCCGACCCTTCGATCCGGGTCTGGACCATGATCGAGACCGCGCGCGCCGTGCTGCATGCCGAGGAGCTCGCCGCCACCTCGCGCGATCCCGGGACGCGGCTCGCCGGATTTGTGTTCGGGCCGAACGATATTTCACGCGAGACGCGAATCCGGATGCTGCCGGGCCGCGCGGCGATGCTGCCGCTGATTGCGCAGTGCATTCTCGCCACCCGCGCTTACGGCCTCGAAATTCTCGACGGCCCCTATAGCGATTTCAGCAATTTCGACGGCTTCGGGCAGGAATGCGCGCAAGCGCGCGATCTCGGCTTCGACGGCAAGACGCTGATTCATCCGGGTCAGATCGAGGCCTGCAACGCGATCTTCACGCCGCCCGCCGAGGAAGTGGCGCATGCCCGCAAGATCATCGCGGCATTCGAGCGGCCGGAAAACGCCTCGCGTGGCGCGATCCAGCTCGACGGACAGATGGTGGAGCGGCTGCACGCCGAGATGGCCGCGCGCACCATTGCGATTGCGGACGCGATCGCGGCGATGGGGAATTGATTATTTTCCCTTCCCCGCAAGGGGAGAGGGAAAAAAGCAGCAGGGCGCAAAATCTCAACGCGAGCCAAAATACTCCGCCGCCCATGCATACAGGCTTCCCGCAATGGGCCGTTCGTTGCCGCGGCCTTTCGGTGAGATGTGAAATCCGATGATTTCGGGATCATTGATCAGCGCGGAAAAGTCCCGCGGCTCGAAGAACAGCTTCGGTTCGGCATGCACTGCGTAGAACGATTTTTTCGGCAGCGCGTAGCGCAGTTCGCCGGCGCGGCGGGCGAGCGCGGTCAGCGCCGCGGGACCGTAGATCGCGACCCGAATATCCGAGAGCCGAGGTGAGCCGCGCAGCTTGCGCCAACCGAACGTCAGGCGGTGCCGCAGCGCCAGCCAGTCCGGCGTCAGTTCGTCCTGCTGCATCAGCGCGGTAAATGCCGCGACGATGGAACTGCCTGAAGGCAGATAAAGCACCGAATTGCCAAGCTGGCGCGGTCGCTCCCAGGCGAAGTAAGGTTTTGCCGGATCGATCTCGACCGGTTTCAGCAGCAGCACGTCGGCGTCGAGCCACAGGCCGGCGTTCTGCGCCATCAGCCGCATCCGGAAGAAATCGCTGTACTGCAAGGTGGTCCAGTCGCGCCACACCCCGTCGGGGCCGGTCGGGCGCAGCTTCTCGGCGAAAGCGCGCGGCAGGATCGCCTCGGCCTCGGCATTGCCGACGCCCTCGGGCAATTGCGCGAGCGGCTCGAAACTATAGACGGTGACCTTGTGGCCTGCTTTGACCTGCGATCTCAGGCACAGGGTTCTCAAGGCGTCGAGCGGGCCGTGCCAGAAGGTAACGATTTCGGGCCGCATTCATCTCGCCTCTGGCGCCGCGTTTCTTGCAGTCAGCAAGATCAGCAAGATCAGACAGACGGCTCGCGGGTAAGCTCAGGCCCAGGCGCGCGCGGTCTTGGCCTTCACCTCGTAGCTTTCGATCGCGGCCTTCTTTTCCATGGTGAGGCCGATATCGTCGAGGCCGTTCATCAGGCAGTGCTTGCGGAACGGGTCGATCTCGAATTTCACCGTGCCGCCGTCAGGTCCACGGATTTCCTGACTGGCAAGATCGATCGTCAGCGTTGCATTGGCGCCGCGTTCGGCGTCGTCGAACAATTTGTCGAGATCGTCCTGGGTGACGCGGATCGGCAAAATGCCGTTCTTGAAACAGTTGTTGTAGAAGATATCGCCGAACGAGGTCGAGATCACGCAGCGGATGCCGAAATCAAGCAGCGCCCATGGCGCGTGCTCGCGGCTCGAGCCGCAGCCGAAATTATCGCCCGCGACCAGAACCCTGGCGTTGCGGTAGGCCGGCTGGTTGAGGACGAAATCCGGGTTCTCGCTGCCATCGTCCTTGTAGCGCTGTTCGGAGAACAGTCCCTTGCCGAGGCCGGTGCGCTTGATGGTCTTTAGATACTGCTTCGGGATGATCATGTCTGTATCGACATTGATGATCTTCAGCGGCGCCGCGACGCCTTCCAGCGTGGTGAACTTGTCCATCGGTCGTACTTCTCGGTTGGGACTTGCCTGGTCGGGATTTACCGAAACGTTTCGCCGGTGGTTTATCGCGAATGCCGCCGGCATTAAAGGGCAAATCCGCACTGCGCGGATCGCGCATGGAAGACGCGCAAAAAGGAGTTGTCTTTATTTGACGCGTTTCTTCACGCGAACCGGTACCAGGCTTTCGCTCGAGAACGCTTTATTCGGCAGCCTCGATCGCCTCCATGTCGTCGTCGGAAAGGCCGAAATGATGGCCGATCTCGTGAATCAGCACGTGGCGAACGATATGGCCGAGCGTTTCGTCATGTTCGGCCCAGTAATCCAGGATCGGGCGGCGGTAGAGCCAGACCATGTTGGGCAGCCGCGCAACGTCCTGATGGCTGCGGAACGGCAGGCCGATCCCCTGGAACAGGCCGAGCAGGTCGAATTCGCTGGTCGCGCCCATCTCGTCGAGCACCTCATCGGTCGGAAAATCGTCGATGCGAACGATCACGCCCTCGCACAACTGGCGAAAGTTCTCCGGCAGGCGCTCGAAAACCTCGTGCGCCATGGCTTCCATTTCGGCCAGCGATGGCGCTTTGGCGGATTTCCACATGGAGTTCGTTTATAGCATTTTAGAGCGAGAGCGCCCGGCACGTGATGTGGGGGACCGGTTTTGGACCCGGGTCCAGTTGACGTTGGCGCGGCAATCGGAGACCGTAGGATCGACAACAGGTTTGGGTGGGCGTGATGAAGCGGATCAAGACGGCGGCAATTTGGCTGGCTTTTATCGGGGCAGTTTCGCTGCCCGCGGCCGGAGCAAGCGCGCAAACCGCACCGTCCGGAGTGCGCATAGCGCAGGCGTCGCCACCGGCCGCCACGGACGCCGACAGTCAGGTCCGGGTTCGACGGTCGCCGCGACGCGTGCCGGTCTATCCGCGCAATCAGCCGGAACCGGATGGTGTCTATCCGCGCTATTTCCCGGGCCGCAATGCGGTGCGGGAATGCACGGCAACCTACGTGCAGGAATACCGGCCGAGCGGCACGGTGATTGTGCCTCGCATGAACTGCTATTGGCGCGGCGGCTAGGGCCGTTTCCGTTCCGATTGAATCGGAACGGAGGCGAAGCAGGAACTGGATCTCCGGCATTCATCTGCGCAACACAGGTTTTCATTTCCTGTTCATGTCGCCGACATTGCTTGCGATCTGCGCTGCGGCGCGGGTTAGCCGCCCGAGGTGCATCGGCATCACCATCATCGCCACCACCGTTGATCTTCCAAGCGGTTCCTGCCGGACCGCTTGCGCAACGCGATGGCCGCAAAAACAACGGGCGCCGGATCGGCGCCTGTTCTGTATCCGCAGTTATCTGTATCCGCCGTTAGCGGGCGTTGCCGCGCTCAACTCCAGTTCTTGAATTTCCAGGACTTGAGCTTCCACGGCGTCAGCGTCTCGACGCGCCACTGTTCCCACCGATCCGGCGGCCAGTGACTGAGGCGCGATCTTTCCTTGACCACAGGTGCTTCGACGCGAGCGGCGTAGCGGCGCCGCGACTGGCGCGTCGCCTCGCTGATCATATCGACGAATTCAGGCTTGTCGGCCACGGCCCGCTCCTTGCGAAACGCCTCGCCTTCGTGAACGCAAGTCTGCTCCCGGTAGCTTAAGGACTTCTTTCCAAAACGCCTCGATGTTGAGGCAAGGCTGCGCGGCTCACCGCCACTCCCTGACATCGACGAAATGGCCGGCGATCGCCGCGGCGGCGGCCATCGCCGGCGACACCAGATGGGTGCGGCCTTTAAAACCCTGGCGGCCCTCGAAATTGCGGTTCGAGGTCGAGGCGCAGCGTTCCTCGGGCGCGAGTTTGTCGGGATTCATCGCCAGGCACATCGAGCAGCCCGGTTCGCGCCATTCGAATCCGGCCTTGATGAAAATCTTGTCGAGCCCTTCGGCTTCCGCCTGCTCCTTCACCAGCCCCGAGCCCGGCACGATCATCGCATTGAGATTGCCGTTGACGGTCTTGCCGGCGACCACCTTGGCCACCGCGCGCAGATCCTCGATCCGGCCGTTGGTGCAGGAGCCGATGAAGATGCGGTCGAGCTTGATGTCGGTGATTTTGGTCCCCGCCTTCAGGCCCATGTAATTCAGCGCGCGATGTTTGGAGATCCGTTTGGCTTCATCGGCGATCTGGTCGGGATCCGGCACCATGCCCGATATCGACACCACGTCTTCCGGCGAGGTGCCCCAGGTCACGATCGGCGGCAATTTTGCAGCGTCGAGCCTGATCTCGTGATCGAAATGCGCAGCCTCGTCGCTGCGCAGCGTCTCCCAGTAGCGCATCGCGGCGTCCCAGGTTTCGCCCTTCGGCGACATCGGGCGGCCCTTGAGAAATTCAAAGGCCTTTTCGTCGGGCGCGATCAGGCCGGCGCGGGCGCCGCCCTCGATCGACATGTTGCAGACCGTCATGCGGCCTTCCATCGACAGCGCTCGGATCGCCTCGCCGGCATATTCCAGCACATAGCCGGTGCCGCCGGCGGTGCCGATCTCGCCGATGATGGCGAGAATGATGTCCTTGCCGGTGACACCGTCGGGCAATTGCCCGTCGACGGTGGCGCGCATGTTCTTCGCCTTTTTCTGGATCAGGGTTTGCGTCGCCAGCACATGCTCGACTTCGGACGTACCGATGCCGTGCGCCAGCGCACCGAACGCGCCGTGCGTGGAGGTGTGGCTGTCGCCGCAGACGATGGTGGTGCCGGGCAGTGTAAAGCCCTGCTCGGGGCCGATGACGTGCACGATGCCCTGGCGCTTGTCGAACTCGTTGTAATATTCGATGCCGAATTCGCGGGCGTTCTCCGCCATCACCCTGATCTGCTCAGTGGATTCCGGATCCGGATTGGGCTTGGAGCGGTCGGTGGTCGGGATGTTGTGGTCGACCACTGCCAGCGTCTTCTCGGGCGCGTGCACCTTGCGGCCGGTGGCGCGCAGGCCCTCGAACGCCTGCGGCGAGGTTACCTCGTGGACCAGATGGCGATCGATATAGAGCAGGCAGGTGCCGTCATCGGCTTCGTGTACCAGATGATCGTTCCAGATTTTATCGTACAGCGTGGTCGGGTTTTTATCGGACATGGGATCAGGCCTTGAATTCGGGATTTGAATCGAAAAATGCGACGTCGCGTGGCGACCGGCGGCACGCCGAGCCTCAAGCCGCGAGAGCTGCCGTCGTCAGCCGACCGAAGAAGCGCCAGGGCAAACGGCTACGATCGTCGAGAACGACGCGAGCGGTCATTATTGGGCGATCTGGAAACATTCCAACCTCATAGCACATGAGGTATCTAAGCGCGATATGCGTTTGCCGCCACCGTCATTGCGATGACAACCGCGCAGCAAAAAAGCGCGGGGCCGGTGAGCCCAGCGCTTTTCGTCGGATCGATCGGGTAGGAAATTACTCGCCGACGGCGGCGGCGCGGTCGGTCTTCTTCTCGACGATGCGGGCCGACTTGCCGCGCAGATTGCGCAGGTAATACAGCTTGGCGCGGCGCACTTTGCCGCGGCGCACCACGGTGATCGAGTTGATCATCGGCGACATCACGGGGAATACGCGCTCGACACCCTCGCCGTAGGAAATCTTGCGAACCGTAAAGCTCTCATTGAGCCCGCCGCCGGTGCGGCCGATGCAGACGCCTTCATAGGCCTGGACGCGCGAACGATCGCCTTCGACCACCTTGACGTTGACGATCACGGTGTCGCCGGGGCCGAATTCCGGAATGGTCTTGCCGGCGGACAATTTATCGAATTGCTCTTTTTCGAGCTCTTGAATGAGGTTCATCGCAAAATCTCCATCGGCGGCGCGCCCCAGCCTGTCAGGCGCGGGCAGCGCGAACGTCCATCTATCCGTGCGCGGATTTGGCGCTCGTATACGGCAAAGACTCGGCGTTGTCACCCTTCCGTCGTGTTTTTTGGGCGTTTTTGGTTGGTCTTGATGACCCAAAGATCAGGCCGCCGCGCTTTTGTCAGCGCCTCAGCCTGGGTCCGGCGCCACGCGGCAACCCGGGCATGATCGCCCGACAGCAGGATGTCGGGGATCGGGCGGCCTTCGAACTCCTGCGGGCGGGTATATTGAGGGTATTCCAGTAGTCCTTCGGAAAAGCTCTCGTCGGCCCCGGACTCGGGTTTCCCCATCACGCCTGGCAGTAGCCGGATGCAGGCATCGATCAGCGCCAAAGCGGCGATTTCACCGCCGGACAGCACATAATCGCCGATCGATACTTCCTCGAGCCCGCGGCCTTCGATGACCCGCTGGTCGACGCCCTCAAAACGGCCGCAGACGATCAGGGGACCGGGTCCTGCGGCCAATTCGGCCACCCGGGACTGGGTCAATGGCCGACCCCGCGGGCTCATCAGCAGCCTCGGTCGATCGTTGGGATCGGGCGACGAAGCAACGTCCGCGGCATCGATGGCGGCCGCCAGAACATCGGCGCGCAACACCATGCCGGGACCGCCGCCGGCCGGGGTATCGTCGACGCTGCGATGACGATCCGTGGCCGAGGCCCGGATGTCGCGAGCTTCCAGCGCCCACAACCCGGCGGCCAGCGCCTTGCCCGCAAGGCTGAGGCCGAGCGGACCGGGGAACATCTCCGGGAACAGGGTCAGGACGGTCGCGCGCCAGATCGTGGGTTTGGAAGTTTCGGGTTTGGAAGTCATGACTTGCGTTACGGTATGACGGCGGTGAGATCGAGCCCCTGCATCGATGCCGGCCGCCTCGACCGCCTGCCTGAATTGATCGAGCTTGAACGTGTTGACCTTGATCTTGCCGAGGTCGAGCAGGCCGGCGGCGGCCAACGCCGCAAGCTGGCCCGGCGCGTATCGCTCGTACATGAACTGGCCGACGATCTCCCAGTCATTCGCCAGCAGTTCGCGGAACGAGATTTCCAGCGGCACCTCGGCGCTGCCCATCACGACGAGACGGCCGCGGCGCTTGAGCGCGCGCAACGACGACAGCGTAGTCGACGTGCTCTTGGCGCTGCCGAGCAGATCCAGTGCGACATCCGCGCCGCCACTGGCGGCGTTGCGGATGATGGCGAGGTCCTGGTCGGCTTCGCCGCTGACCACGGCGGGCACCACGCGGGGGCCGAATGCCGCGCGCAGCGATTCGAGTGCGGGGGCATTTCGTCCGACGGCGACGATGCGGCCGGCCCCCATCGCCACCGCCAGCATCACCGCGCCGGAACCGAAATAGCCGGTAGCGCCGTTGATGATAATGGTGTCGCCGCCACGCAAGCCGCTGCGCTGAAGGCCGCCGAACGGCACGATCAGTTTGGCAAGGCCGATCAGTTCGGTTGCGGGTTTATCGTCCAGTCCCGTCAGCGGCGTCACACACGCCGCCGGCCAATGCGCGATCTCGGCGAATACGCCGTCGCGCCAGCGGGCCTGCAATGCCAACGCGGCCGGCGTGGTCACCGTCGCGGTCAGCCCGATCAGGATTTGCGGCGGTTCCGGATCCGGGACGTCGCCGCGCAGATGCGGGCTCAGGAAAACCCGGTCGCCGCTGCGCACATGGGTCACGTTGCCGCCCGCAGCGACCACGCGCGCGATCGCGTTGGTGCCCGGCACGAACGGCATCGGCGGCAGGCTGTAGGGCACCGATCCCGACAGCACCCTCCCAGTATAGGACAGCACCATGCCGGCTTCGATCCGGACCACCACGCCGTCGAACGCCGGAGCAGGGGTCTCGACATCGTCGAACCGCAGGTCGTTGTGCGCATGCAGGCGCCAAGCCTTGTGGGTGAAAGCCTTGTGGGCATTTGTCATTGCCATGATTCCCAATCGAGACTGCGAGCAGGTAATGGCGCGGGATCGCGAATCAATATCGGCTGACAGCCCGGATCAGGCGTCGGCCGGATCATCGCCCTCGATCTCGGCGGGCAATTCGATCACCACGCGCCCGGCCGCCAGATCGACCGTCGGTACCACGGCGTTGGTGAAAGGCAGCAGCATGGGCGTGCCACGCGGCGGCGCGATTTCGATTATATCGCCGGCGCCGAAATTGTGAATCGCGGCGACACGGCCGAGCGGTTCACCCGCGGCGTTGACCGCGGCGAGCCCGATCAGGTCGGCGTGGTAATACTCACCCTCGTCGGTGGCCGGCAGCTTGTCGCGCGCGATGTAGAGTTCGATGCCGTTGAGGCGTTCGGCGTCCTCACGCGTCGCGATGCCTTTCAGTGTCGCGACCAGATGGCCCTTCGCCTCGCGGGCGTGTGTGACCACGAACTGACGCGCGCCGTCCTTGGTCGCGAGCGCACCATAGCGCAGCACGGCGAGCGGATCTTCGGTGAAGGTCCACAACTTCACCGCGCCGCGCACGCCATGCGCGGCGCCGATCCGGGCGATGCAGATAGATGCCGCCATCGCCGCGCGCCGTCGCGCTTACTTCTTGGCTGCGGCGGCGGCCGTTTTGGCGGCGGCTGCGGTTGCAGTTGCGGCAGTAGCGGCGGCTTCGGCGTTGGCCTTGCGTTCCTTGCGCGGCACGGCCTTTTCCGGGTTGCTGCGCGCGGCGCGCTTGGCGACACCGGCGGCATCGAGGAAACGCGACACCCGATCCGACGGCTGCGCGCCCTTGGCGAGCCAGCCCTTGACCTTGTCCATGTCGAGCTTCAGCCGGGCTTCGTTGTCCTTCGCCAGCAGCGGATTGAAATGGCCGAGACGTTCGATGAAGCGGCCGTCACGGGGAAAGCGCGAGTCGGCGACGACGACGTGGTAGACCGGACGCTTCTTGGTGCCTGCGCGAGCAAGGCGGATAACGACTGACATTTAGTTCTCCTGTTGATTCAAAATCTGAACGGTGTGAATTCGCGTCATTGCGAGGAGCGAAGCGACGAAGCCATCCAGTGTGCTCGGGAGTTTCTGGATTGCTTCGCTACGCTCGCAATGACGAATGAGGTCATTTCTTCTTCCCCAAACCGGGAAAGCCACCCAGCCCCGGCAAGGTCGGCTTGCCGCTGAGGCCGGTGAGTCCGGGCAGGTTCGGCAGGCCTGAGCGCAAGCCCGCGGGCAGATCCTTCGGCAGTGCGGGCATTCCTCCCGGCCCTGCACCGCCGGGCATTTTTTCCGCCAGCGCCTTCATCTGCTCGGGCGACGGCATGCCGCCGCCGAACCCCATCGCCTGCGCGATGCCGGCCATCGGGCCGCGTTTGCCCGAGCCCATAGCCTTCATCATGTCGGCCATGTTCCGGTGCATCTTGAGGAGCTTGTTGACTTCCTCGACCTTGAGGCCGGCGCCGGCGGCGATGCGCTTCTTCCGGCTGGCCTTGAGGATGTCGGGGTTCTTGCGTTCCTGGCGCGTCATCGAATCGATCACCGCGACCTGGCGCTTCAATATCTTGTCATCGAGGCCGGCATTGGCGATCTGGTTCTTCATTTTCGCGATGCCGGGCATCATGCCCATCAGCCCGCTGATGCCGCCCATGTTCGACATCTGCAGCAATTGCTCGCGCATGTCGGACAGGTCGAACTGACCCTTGCGCATCTTCTCGGCGACAACAGCGGCTTTTTCCGCATCGATGTTGGCGGCGGCTTTCTCCACCAGCGACACCACGTCGCCCATGCCGAGAATCCGTCCCGCGATCCGGCTCGGGTGGAAATCCTCCAGCGCGTCGGTTTTCTCGCCGGTGCCGATCAGCTTGATCGGCTTGCCGGTGACCGCGCGCATCGACAGCGCGGCGCCACCGCGGCCGTCGCCGTCGACCCGTGTCAACACGATGCCGGTAAGGCCGACGCGCTCGTCAAAGGAACGCGCGAGGTTGACCGCATCCTGACCGGTGAGCGAATCCGCGACCAGCAGCACTTCGTGCGGGTTGGCGGTTGTTTTGATCTCGGCGGCTTCCGCCATCATCTCTTCGTCGAGCGTGGTGCGCCCGGCGGTGTCGAGCAGCACCACGTCGTAACCGCCGAGCTTGGCGGCTTCGAGCGCGCGCTTGGCAATCTGCGCCGGCTTCTGGCCGGCGACGATCGGCAGGGTCTGGATATCGAGATCGCGACCGAGCACTGCGAGTTGCTCCATCGCCGCCGGACGATAGATGTCGAGCGAGGCCATCAGCACCTTGCGCTTGTCGCGCTGGGTCAGGCGGCGCGCCAGTTTGGCTGTCGTGGTGGTCTTGCCGGAGCCCTGCAGGCCGACCATCATGATCGCCACCGGCGGCACGGCGTTGAGGTCGATGGTCTGGCCGTCGGAGCCGAGCGTGGCGATCAGTTCGTCGTGAACGATCTTCACCACCATCTGGCCGGGCGTCACCGATTTGACGACGGTGGCGCCGATCGCCTGCTCGCGAACTTTTTCGGTGAAGCTTCTGACCACGTCGAGCGAGACATCCGCCTCAAGCAGCGCGCGGCGCACCTCGCGCATCGCGGCATCGACGTCGGCTTCCGTCAGCGAACCGCGCCGCGTCAGCCGATCGAGAATGCCACCGAGCTTTTCCGACAGATTGTCGAACAATTCCGTAGTCCTTCGTCCAACTTTGTTGCCGTCATGCCCCGCTTTCGCAGGTGATGACGTCTCATTTCATCTCCTCATCTCCGCGCCGAACGTCGAGATGATATTCCAAACACTTTTGCGCCCGAGGGCGCATCGCGCTGTCGGGCGTTGACCTCCGGTCTCAAGGGCCGGGCGGCGGGTCGAAAAGAACGTCTTTCCGATGAGTGGCGGCGGTTAAACCCCCGCAGCCCCCAAAAGTCAAGAAACGTCACTGAAAAGCGACATTTTCGGTGAGCCTTGCGGGTCGGTTCCCCCTTGCCGAAACGCAGGTTTTGAGGCCAATCAGGCATGAAAACGACCCGTCGAGGTGTTCTCGGTCTGCTCGCCGGCGCGGCTACTGTCGTCGGCGTCCCGTCCTTCTGGATTTACGCATGAAAACCTACGCCGGTCCGGTATCCGATCATTTCGACGGAACCCATTTCTTTGATCCAGATGGCGCGACGCCGAAATCGCTTGGGGAAGTGCTGCGCTGGCAATTCGGCGGCGGCCGGCAACGCCACGCCTGGCCGGAACGGGCGCCGAGCCCTTACGCCGATACGCCACCGGCGCGGGTAACCGGCGACAAGGTGCGATTTTCGTTTGTCGGCCACGCCAGCTGGTTGATCCAGACCTCAGGGCTGAACATCCTGATCGATCCGGTGTGGTCGGAGCGCGCCTCGCCGATGGCCTGGGCCGGACCGAAACGTCGCAACGATCCCGGCATCGCGTTCGACGCGCTGCCTGCGATCGATATCGTGCTGGTGTCGCATGGCCACTACGACCATCTCGACACCGCGACATTGTCGAGGCTGTCAGCGAAATTCTCGCCGCGCGTGATCACGCCGCTCGGCAACGACCTCACGATGCGCGAGGCCAACTCTGCGATCCGCGCCGAAGCATTCGACTGGCATGACCGCGTCGAGCTTGGCAATGGCGTTGCGGTCACATTGGTGCCGACGCGGCACTGGTCGGCGCGCGGATTGTTCGACCGCAACAAGGCGCTTTGGGCGAGTCTTGTGGTGGAGACGGCCGCCGGCAAGCTCTACATCGTGTGTGATTCAGGTTACGGCGAAGGCGTGCATTTCCGCCGCGTCGCGCAAGCGCATGGTCCGCTTCGATTGGCGATCCTGCCGATCGGTGCCTATGAGCCGCGCTGGTTCATGCGGGATCAGCACATGAACCCATCCGATGCGGTGAAGGCACTGGCCGATTGCGGCGCGCAACAGGCGCTGGCGCATCATCACGGCACCTTCCAGCTCACCGATGAAGCGATCGACGCGCCGGTCACCGCACTCGGTGCGGCCCTGGACGATGCCAAGATTCCGCGAGAGCGTTTTGCGACGCTCAGGCCGGGGCAGGTGGTGGAGATCGAGCCCCTCGCTACGACGAAGGCTTGATGGCCCAGGATACGTTCACCGTGACGAACAGCGTCTCTTCGCCTTGCATTACCGGGGCGGCGGCAGCCATGGGCGCCATGGGCATCTTGCTGCGGAACACCGGTGCCGACGCATTGCCTTCCGAAATGCTGAGCGGCGTGCCAAGCGTGACGCCGGCGGCCCTGGCATAAATCTCGGCCTTGCGGCGGGCATCGGCAAACGCCTGTTCGCGGGCCTCATCGAGAAGTTTCGACGCCGCTGACACCATGAAGTTGATGCCGCCGATATCGTTCGCGCCGGCGCCTACCAGCATGTCGATGACGCTGGCGACCTTGGCGACGTCGCGCAGCCGGATCGTCACGTGGTTGCTGGCGCGGTAGCCGACAATGGACGGCGGGCCGGAGCGGTTCGGCGCGTTTTGCGTTTGCGGCTGCAGCGACAGGCGCGAAGTCTGGATATCCTTGGGGTCGATGCTGCCGGCCTTCAGCGCCAGCAGCACCTTGCCCATCGCCGCGTTATTGGCGTCCGAAGCCTCGCGCGCGGTTTTGGCCTCCGAGGTGAAGCCGCCATCGATCTCCGCCAGATCGGGCGGCACCGATACGGTGGCTTCGCCGGTGACGGAAATCATGGCCGGGCGTTCGGCCTCCGCCAGCGCGGGGGTTGCGAGCAGCATGGCCGCCATGAGAGGGGCGACGAACACAGCATGATGTTTCATGGGTCTCACTTCAGCGGCACATAGACGTTGATCACCAGTTTGTCCTCCGCCGTCTTCAAGGGATCGGTGATGTATTCCTCGATGAAGGTGTCCTTGGCCTCGAGCTTCTTGTCGTCGAGGTGATTGGTGATGGCCTCATAGGTGTTGTCCATATTGTCGTAGGAACCGCGATGGACGAACTTCAGCGCCTTGCCATCGGGCGATTTGCCCATGCTCATATCCTTGGTCAGGTTTTTCGGATCCTGATCGACCGGAATTTCCGCCAGATAGGTAAATCCGGTATCGTCGGTGGAGGTGTAGACGATCAGCGGATTGCCGGTGCTTTTGATGCCCTGCTTGTCAAGCAACGCTGACAGCGTCTTGAACGAGCCGATCAGGGTTTCGAACGCTGAATCCCAGTTGGCGCTGCCTTTGAGGACGACAACCGCTTTCGGCGTCAGCGCGGTTTCCTCGCCGAACGGATCGGCGATCTGAACGGGCGCTGCAGCCGGCGATGATGTAGCGGGGGTCTCCGCGGCGGCCGGTTTTGCCGGCGCGGCAGGAGGACTGGCTGCCGGAGCTGGTGTCGCCGCGGGAGCCGTCGCAGCGGGCGATTCCGCCAATGCATTGGCGATGCCTAGCGAGATCGCGGCTGCCGGGACCAGCGCGACCATGGCTAGGCGGATAGAGCGGAAGCAATTCATGATATTCTCCTTGGTCGCATTCAGCGATCGTCGTCTTCGTCGGCGGCGTCTTGCCTTCGTGTCCCGGATCACGGCGGCGAAGCGCCGCCAATCTAACACGCAAGGCCCGCTTTCGTCCCGTCTCAGGTTGCTCATGTCAGGTAGTTCTCGCGGCCGGCGGATACCGACACAAAATCACCACACTGGCCAATCCGCCATTATTCGCCATATAAGGCAGGCTAATTCGGGAAATTTCATGAGCGCGCTCGCCAACCATGCGTTTGCCAAGATGAACGGCATCGGCAACGACATCGTCGTGGTCGATCTGCGCGATTCGGCGGCCGCTGTCACGGCCGAGGAAGCGCGCGCGGTCGCCTCGCCCAGCGGCGTGCATTACGACCAGTTGATGGTGCTGCAGCCGCCACGCCTTGCGGGCACCGAGGCCTTCATCCGAATCTATAATAATGACGGCTCCGAAGCTGCTGCCTGCGGCAACGGCATGCGCTGCGTGGCGCGCCGGCTGTTCGAGAAAACCGGCCAGACCCAAGTCACCTTCGAGACACGGGCCGGGCTCCTCAATTGCTGGCGCGGCCCATCCGACGATCTCTACACCGTCGACATGGGGCAGCCGAAATTCGGCTGGCAGGATATTCCGCTCGCAGAAGAGTTCCGCGACACGCGGTCGATCGAACTGCAGATCGGCCCGATCGACGCGCCGGTGCTGCACACGCCGTCCGCGGTCAGCATGGGCAATCCACACGCGATCTTCTGGGTCGACGACGTCAATGCCTATGACCTTTCCCGCTTCGGGCCATTGCTGGAAAACCATCCGATTTTTCCCGAGCGTGCCAATATCACTCTCGCCCATATCGTCGATCGCGATCACATTACGATCCGCACCTGGGAGCGCGGCGCGGGACTGACCAAGGCCTGCGGCTCGGCGGCCTGCGCCACGGCGGTGGCCGCGGCCCGGCTCAGGCGCGCCAATCGCATGGTGCAGATAACGCTGCCCGGCGGCGAACTCGGCATCGAATGGCGCGAACGCGACGACCATGTCCTGATGACGGGCACCGCCACGTTTGAGTATGAAGGGCAATTCGATCCGGCCTTGTTTGCCAGCGTCGCCTGACATGAGCGTCGATGTCATCACCTTCGGCTGCCGGCTCAATGCCTTCGAATCCGAAGTGATCGCCCGCGAGGCGGAACGCGCCGGGCTCACCGAGACCATCGTCATCAATAGCTGCGCGGTCACCAACGAAGCCGTCGCACAGGCGCGGCAATCGATCCGCCGGCTGAAGCGCGAACGGCCGTCGGCGCGGATCGTCGTCACCGGCTGCGCGGCGCAGACCGAGCCCGGGATGTTCGCTCGTATGGCCGAGGTCGATCGCGTCGTCGGCAATGACGAAAAGATGCGCGGTGAGGCGTGGCGCGCCGCGCGCACGGCACTCGCTGCCGCCGGGAGCTTCGGCATCGGGCAAAGCGAAAAGGTGGCGGTCGCCGACATCATGGCGGTCAAGGAGATGGCGCCGCATCTGCTGGAGGGCTTTCAGCGCGGCCTGCCGCGGGTGTTCGTGCAGGTGCAGAACGGCTGCGATCACCGCTGCACCTTCTGCATTATCCCCTATGGCCGCGGCAATTCACGGTCGGTGCCGATGGGCGCGGTGGTGTCCCAGGTCCGCGCGCTGGTCGAGCGCGGCCACGCCGAGATCGTGCTGACCGGTGTCGATCTCACCAGTTATGGCGCGGATCTGCCGGGCGCGCCGAAACTCGGCCTGCTGGCGAAGCAAATCCTGCGGCATGTGCCTGATTTGAAGCGGCTGCGGATTTCCTCGATCGATCAGGTCGAGGTCGATCGCGATCTCTTCGACGTGATTGCGAATGAGGAGCGCCTGATGCCGCATCTGCATCTGTCGCTGCAATCCGGCGACGATCTCATTTTGAAGCGGATGAAGCGGCGGCATTCGCGTAGCGAAGCGATTCAATTCTGCGCGCAGGTGCGGCGGCTGCGGCCGGATATCGCGCTCGGCGCCGATATCATCGCCGGATTCCCGACCGAGTCCGAGCAGATGTTCGCGCGCTCGCTGGATCTGGTGGAAGAGTGCGATCTGACATTCCTGCATGTGTTTCCCTATTCCAGCCGGCCGGGCACGCCGGCGGCGCGGATGCCGCCTGTATCGGGGGAGCAGGTCAAGGAACGGGCCAGGCGCTTGCGGATGGCGGGAGAGGCCGCCTTGCAATGGCGGCTCAGCTCGGAAATCGGCGCGACCCGCCGGGTTCTGATCGAGAGCAAAAGGCAAGGTCGCACCGAACACTTCATGCCGGTGGCTATCAGCGGCGAGACGCCGGGCGTGGTGCTGACGCTGAAGATGGCGGGGCATGACGGGGCGCGTTTGATCTCAGGCGGTTATCGCCCGGCTTGACCATCACTCCCCGTTCCAGCCGCAGGCCCGAAGCCGTTCATGCAAATGCGCCGGCGCCGGTGCGACCACGTGCACCGGGTCCTTGTTCTTCGAAATCGGAATCCCGATTTCGCGGGAATGCAGGTGCAGTCTCGGTTCGCCGAAGCGGGGACCGTTTCCATAAATGTTGTCGCCGACAATCGGCCAGCCCATCGCGGCGCAGTGAACCCGCAATTGATGGGTGCGGCCGGTGACCGGTTCGAGCGCAAGCCAGGCGAGGCGGCCATCGCCGCGTCCGAGCACTTTCCAGTTGGTGGTGGCCGGCTGGCCATCCGCATCGGGCTTCTGCCACCAGCCGCGCTCGGCGTTGAGGCGGCCGAGCGGCATGTCGATGGTGCCTTGATCCTCGACCGGGCCGCCTTCGACCACCGCCCAGTAGGTCTTTGAAATTTTGCCGTGCTTGAACAGCAGGCCCAGCGACGCGGTCGCCTTGCGATGTCGCCCGAGGACGAGGCAACCGGAGGTGTCCTTATCAAGCCGGTGGGCGAGAACCGGCGGGCGCGGCAGCCCAAACCGCAGCCCGTCGAAGGAGGATTCCAGATTGGCGCCGCCCTTGGGGCCGCGATGCACCGGCAGGCCCGCGGGCTTGTCGATCACCAGCATCAGCCCGTCGCGATGAAGCACGCGCGCCTGAATTTCCTCCGCGGTTAATTCGGGAACATCCATCGATCGGTCAAGACTTTCGCTCACGGCGTGAAACCGCTAACACACCCCCAACATGAACGATACACCTCCGGAAAAGACCAAATTGAGCTGGTGGCGGCGGCTGTCCGGCGGACTGAAGCGCACATCAAGTTCGCTCGGAACCGCGGTCGCCGATCTCGTCACCAAGCGCAAACTCGACCGCGCGATGCTCGACGATATCGAGGACGTGCTGCTGCGCGCCGATCTCGGAACCGAGGTCGCCGCACGCGTCGCCGCCGCGGTCGGCGTCGGCCGATACGACAAGGCGATCTCGGCGGATGATGTCAAAACCGTGGTCGCGGCCGAAGTGGAGAAAGTCCTGGTTCCGGTGGCAAAGCCGCTAATGATCGACCCGGCGCAGCAGCCATTCGTCATTCTGGTGGTCGGCGTCAACGGTTCCGGCAAAACCACCACCATCGGCAAGCTGGCGGCCAAGTTCAGCGCCGAAGGCCGCAAGGTCATGCTGGCCGCCGGCGACACCTTTCGCGCCGCTGCGATCGAGCAGCTCAAGATCTGGGGCGATCGCACCAAATCGCCGGTGATTGCGGGCGCGCAGGGTTCGGATTCCGCAAGCCTTGCCTTCAATGCGGTGACCGCGGCGAAAGCGCAGGATATCAACGTGCTCCTGATCGACACCGCCGGGCGGCTGCAGAACAAGGCGGAATTGATGAACGAACTTGAAAAGGTCGTTCGCGTCGTCAAGAAGGTCGACGCTTCGGCGCCGCATGCGGTGCTGCTGGTGCTCGACGCCACGGTGGGACAAAATGCGCTGTCGCAGGTCGAGGCGTTTCAGCGTACCGCAGGCGTGACAGGCCTGGTGATGACAAAACTCGACGGCACGGCGCGCGGCGGAATTCTGGTGGCGCTGGCCGAAAAATACAAACTGCCGGTGCATTTCATTGGCGTCGGCGAAGGCATCGACGATCTTGCGTCGTTTACCGCGCACGACTTCGCGCGGGCCATCGCCGGGATTGAGTAAGCTTCATCCTTCGAGACGCACGCTAGATGCGCGCTTGCTTGAGATGAAGGATGGGATGACGGAAGACCAAAGGCAATATCCTCATCCTGAGGGGGTGCGAAGCACCGTCTCGAAGGATGGCAACGCGACGAATTCGACGGAATGGAATAATGGACAAGACCACGCCGCATCCGCTGTTCAAGCTCGCGACCGAACTTGGGCCGCTGGTGATTTTCTTCATCGCCAACTTCAAATTCCATCTGTTCGTCGCCACCGGCGCGTTCATGGTGGCGGTGGTGGCGGCGATGATCGCCTCTTATGTGGTGACGCGACACGTGCCGATCATGGCGCTGGTCACCGGCGTCATCGTCATCGTGTTCGGCACGCTGACGCTGGTGTTGCACGACGAGACCTTCATCAAGGTCAAGCCGACCATCATCTACGCCCTGTTCGCAGGAGTTCTCGGCGGCGGCCTTTTGTTCGGCCGTTCCTTCATCCAGATCATGTTCGATCAGATGTTCAATCTCACGCCGCAGGGCTGGCGTAGCCTGACGCTGCGCTGGGCATTGTTCTTTTTTGCGCTGGCGATTTGAACGAGATCATTTGGCGCACCCAGACCACCGATTTCTGGGTGAACTTCAAGGTGTTCGGCGTGACGCCGCTGACGATGATTTTTGCGCTGACGCAGATGCCGCTGATCAAACGCTATCAGGTCGAGCCGGTTTCGCTCGAAGTGAGCGAAGCGGAGGCCGGCGATGTGTCGAAGGGGTGAGCCGATGAGCAGCGCTCACTTCAAGATCCGGCCTTCAGCGCCTTGTCGATCTCTACCCTGAGCACGGTGTCGATATTGTCAGGCAGGATGGGGCCGACCATCTTGTAAACGATGGTGCCGTTGCGTCCCACAATGAAGGTCTCCGGCACGCCATAGACGCCCCATTCGATCGCGGCGCGGCCGTTGCCGTCGACACCGACAATGCCGAACGGATTGCCATAGCGGCCGAGGAAACGCCGGGCGTTCTCCGGCATGTCCTTGTAGTTGATGCCGACCATCTGCAGCCGCTTGTCCTTAGCCAGTTCGGTCAGCAGCGGCGCTTCGTCATGGCAAGGCACGCACCATGACGCCCAGACGTTGACGACGCTGACCTTGCCCTTGAACGTGGCGGGATCGAGCCCGGGTATCTGCGCACCACTATCGAGCAGACCCTGCAGCGGCGGCAGCGTGGTTGGCGGCGCGGGGTGACCGATCAGGGCGGAAGGGATTTTCGATGGATCGCCGTCGCCGAGCCGGAACCAGAAGATCGCAGCCAGCAAACCGAATGCGAGCAGCGGCAGCGCCATCAGCCAGGAGCGGCGTTGCGGGGATCGGCCCGATGTCTCGGGCAGCGATGTCATGGGATCTGATGAATGGGGATCGCTCATTGGATGTCCGCCGCGCTGCGCCCGGAGCGCCGAACCACGCCGCTGGCCTCGAGCTCGCGCAGGCGTTGCTTCTGGCGGCGATAATCGATCACGATCCAGACAATCAGGATCAGCACCACGGCTGTTGCCAGCGCGTAGGATGTCACGATGAAGGACGCATAGGGACCGAGCGACATCGCCGTCACGCCGAACGCTGGCTTGATTGCGTCACTTGCGCCACCTGCATCAATTGCAATGCGCGCACCCGGCGCCGCAGGATTTCGTTGCGCATCGCTGCCAGATGCAGCGTGACGAACAACAGCGAAAACGCCAGTGCCATCACCAGCAGCGGAACCAAAAACGCACGGTCGAGCGTGGAGCCGCCCATCCGCAGCACCGAGGCCGGCTGATGCAGCGTATTCCACCAGTCCACTGAGAATTTGATGATCGGCAGGTTGATGGCGCCCACCAGCGTCAGGACCGCCGCGGCGCGCGCGGCCCGTGACGGATCTTCCACTGCGCGCCACAGCGCCATCAGGCCGAGATACATCAGAAACAGGATCAGCACCGAGGTCAACCGCGCATCCCATTCCCAATAGGTGCCCCACATCGGGCGTCCCCACAGCGATCCCGTGACCAGTGCCAGAAACGTAAAGGCCGCGCCGATCGGGGCGGCGGCCTTGGCTGCGACATCCGCCAGTGGATGCCGCCACACCAGCGTGCCCAGTGCGGCGAAGCTCATCACGCCCCAGACGAACATCGACAGCCAGGCATTCGGCACATGGATGAACATGATCTTGACGGTGGCACCCTGCTGGTAATCGTCGGGCGCCATGGCCGATTGATAGAGGCCGATCAGCAGCAGAACAGCAGTGGCAGCGGCAAGCCACGGCAACAGCCGCGCGGTCAGCGTCAGGAACCGGGTCGGGTTGGCGAGATCGATCAGCGTCATGGCGTCCCTGATAGTCGCTGCGGCTCTGGCAGACAATGCGGCTTGTGCTGTTTCATTTGGTCTCAGCCAGAGTTGATAGGCACCGGTTCCGCATTCAGTCCAGGCCGTGCCGCAGGCTCGCGGCGGCGGCGAACGGTCCGATCACGAAGCTGATCAGCGACAGCGCGCACAGGATCGAAAACGGGGTGCCGAACGACAACGGTCCAGAGATCGCCGCCTCCGACGCGGCGACGCCGAAAATCAGTACCGGGATCGACAGCGGCAGCACCAGCACCGCCAGCAGCAATCCGCCGCGATGCAGTGTCACCGCCAGTGCCGCGCCGATCATGCCGGTAAACGTCAATGCCGGCGTACCTGCCAGCAGCGTCAAGGCAACGGCCGAAGTCGAGCCGGCGTCGAGATTTAGCAACAGTCCCAAGACCGGCGTGGCGATAATCAGCGGCAATCCCGCGGCCAGCCAGTGCGCCAGTGCTTTCGCAGCACAGGTCAATTCCAGCGGCGTCCGGCTCATGACGATGAGATCGAGCGACCCGTCCTCATGATCGGCCATGAACAGCCGGTCAAGCGTGAGCAGGCTTGCGAGCAGGGCGCCGAGCCAGAGAAGCGCCGGACCGAGCCGCGCCAGCAAGGCAAGATCGGGCCCGAGCGCGAATGGCATCAGCACGACCACGATGAGAAAGAACAGCACGCCGATCAGCGCACCGCCGCCGACGCGCAGCGCGATTCGGATGTCCCGTCGAATCAGTGCGATGAGGGCGGTCATGTCACGCCGCCCCCGATCCGCAGTTCCTTTGCTTCCATCCCCAACGGGGCGTGGGTTGCGGCGATGATCAGGCCGCCGCGCGCGAGATGATCGTGCATCAGGGTGGCAAACAGGCTCTGGCCGGCAGTATCGAGCGCCGAGGTCGGCTCATCCAATAGCCAGATCGGCCGTCGCACCACGAGCAGCCGGGCGATCGAGAGCCGCCGGCGCTGTCCGGCCGACAGATACGCCGCCGGCAAATGCGCGGCGTGATCGAGCCCGACCGCGACCAGGCTTTCGGCGGCATTCAACGCCTCGCCGCCCAGAAAATCCCGCCAGAACACCAGGTTTTCCAGCACGCTCAGTGCGGGTTTCATCGCATCGCGATGACCGAGATAATGGGCCTGTTCGGCCACCGTCAGTTCCCGATCGCCGTCCTCAAGGCCGATCGATCCGGCGGCCAATGTCAGCAGGCCGGCGACGATCCGCAACAGCGAGGTTTTGCCCGATCCGTTGGGTCCGGTAACGGCCAGCGCCTCGCCGGAAGCGGCTGTAAAATCGAGCTCCGAGAACACCTCCCGGCCGCCCCGCACGCATTTGACGCCGCGTCCCAGGAGCCGCATTTGCCCTTCCGTGGCCTTCCAGAATAATGGATACCGCATTGCTGCGGCACGGTTGTCGCTGTGGCGATGCCACTGGAAAGATTTTAAAAGGTTCTATAAGCCGGAACTTGATGCAGCACACAATCCGCGGCTGCAAGCCATCAGGCTAAGCCTCGCTGACGGTGTTTGGATACCCTTGCCGGGGACAACGATGAATTGGGATTGCCTCACATGACCTCGCTCGACAGCTTCAAATGCCGGAAGACCCTCAAGGTCGGCAGCAAGACCTATGTCTATTACAGCCTGCCGGCCGCCGAGAAGAACGGTCTGAAGGGAATTTCCAAGCTGCCCTATTGCATGAAGGTGCTGCTGGAAAACCTGCTGCGCAATGAAGACGACCGCACCGTCAAGAAGGCGGACATCCTGGCGGTTGCGAAGTGGCTCAAGAAGCGCAAGCTCGAACATGAAATCGCTTTCCGCCCGGCGCGGGTGCTGATGCAGGATTTCACCGGCGTGCCGGCGGTGGTCGATCTCGCCGCGATGCGCAACGCCATGCAGGCGCTCGGCGGGGACGCGGAAAAAATCAATCCGCTGGTGCCGGTCGATCTCGTGATCGATCATTCGGTGATCGTGAACTTCTTCGGCGACAACAAGGCGTTCGGCAAGAACGTGGTCGAGGAATATAAGCAGAATCAGGAGCGCTACGAATTCCTGAAATGGGGCCAGAAGGCGTTTTCGAGTTTCTCCGTGGTGCCGCCCGGCACCGGCATCTGCCATCAGGTCAATCTCGAATATCTGGCCCAGACAGTCTGGACCCGGAAGGAGAAGCTGACGGTCGGCAAGAAGAAAGGCACCTTCGAGGTCGCCTATCCGGACACGCTGGTCGGTACTGATTCGCACACCACGATGGTCAACGGCCTTGCCGTGCTCGGCTGGGGCGTCGGCGGCATCGAGGCGGAAGCCGCGATGCTGGGCCAGCCGCTGTCGATGCTGCTGCCGGAAGTGGTCGGCTTCAAGCTCAAGGGGCAGTTGAAGGAAGGCGTTACCGCCACCGACCTGGTGCTGACCGTGACGCAGATGCTGCGCAAGCAGGGCGTGGTCGGCAAGTTCGTTGAGTTTTTCGGCCCCGGCCTCGATTATCTCTCGGTGGCCGACAAGGCGACCATCGGCAACATGGCGCCGGAATACGGCGCGACCTGCGGCTTCTTCCCGGTCGATTCCGAGACCATCGATTATCTCAAGACCTCGGGCCGCAAGTCCGATCGGGTCGCGCTGGTGACCGCCTACGCCAAGGCGCAGGGCCTGTTTCGATCCGCCAAATCACCCGATCCGGTCTTCACGGAAACGCTGACGCTCGACCTCGGCGATGTGGTGCCGTCGATGGCTGGCCCGAAACGCCCCGAGGGGCGTGTCGCGCTGCCCGCGGTCGCGGAGGGTTTCGCCGCGGCGATGACCAGCGAATACAAGAAAGCCGCCGACACCTCCAGGCGTTACCCGGTGGAAAATCGCAATTTCGATCTCGGCCACGGCGACGTGGTGATCGCGGCGATCACCTCGTGCACCAATACTTCCAATCCGAGCGTGCTGATCGGCGCCGGCCTGCTGGCGCGCAATGCCGCCGCCAAGGGCCTTACCGCAAAGCCCTGGGTCAAGACCTCGCTGGCGCCCGGCAGCCAGGTGGTCGCGGAGTATCTTTCCAATTCCGGACTGCAGCTTGATCTCGACAAGGTCGGCTTCAATCTGGTCGGCTTCGGCTGCACCACCTGCATCGGTAATTCCGGACCGCTGCCAGAAGAGATTTCGAAGTCGATCAACGATAACGGCATCATCGGCGCCGCGGTGCTGTCGGGCAATCGCAACTTCGAAGGCCGCGTCAGCCCGGACGTGCAGGCCAATTATCTGGCTTCGCCGCCGCTGGTGGTGGCCTATGCGCTGGCCGGAACGGTGACGAAAAATCTCGCGGTCGAGCCCCTCGGCAACGGCAGGGACGGCAAGCCGGTTTACCTGAAGGACATCTGGCCGACGACCAAGGAGATCAACGCGTTGATGAAGAAGTTCGTCACCGCGGCGATCTTCAAGAAGCGTTACGCCGATGTGTTCAAGGGCGACACCAACTGGCGCAAGATCAAGACCGTCGAGAGCGAAACCTATCGCTGGAACATGAGTTCGACCTACGTTCAGAACCCGCCTTACTTCGAAGGCATGAAGAAAGAGCCGGAACCGATTGTCGATGTCGTCGACGCGCGCATTCTGGCGATCTTCGGCGACAAGATCACCACCGACCACATCTCGCCGGCCGGTGCGATCAAGCTGACGTCGCCGGCGGGGAAATATCTCTCCGAGCACCAGGTGCGCCCGGCCGATTTCAATCAATACGGCACCCGGCGCGGCAATCATGAAGTCATGATGCGCGGCACCTTCGCCAATATTCGGATCAAGAACTTCATGCTGAAGGGCGCCGACGGCAACATCCCCGAAGGCGGCCTGACCAAGCATTGGCCCGATGGCGAGCAGATGTCGATCTACGATGCCGCGATGAAGTATCAGGCCGAGAAGGTGCCGCTGGTGGTTTTCGCCGGCGCCGAATACGGCAACGGCTCATCGCGCGACTGGGCCGCGAAGGGAACGCGGCTGCTCGGCGTCCGCGCCGTGATTTGCCAGAGCTTCGAACGCATCCACCGCTCCAATCTGGTCGGTATGGGCGTGTTGCCGCTGACGTTCGAGGAGGGCGCGTCCTGGCAGTCGATCGGGCTGAAGGGCGATGAGAAGGTGACGATTCGCGGCCTGCAGGGCGATCTGAAACCACGCCAGAAGCTGACGGCGGAGATCGTGAGCGGCGATGGCTCGCTGCAGCGCGTCTCGTTGCTGTGCCGCATCGATACGCTCGACGAACTCGAATACTATCGAAACGGGGGCATTCTGCATTACGTGCTGCGCAAGCTGGCCGCCTGATGCGAATTGTGGTCGGTGCCTCACCGCGAAGTGAGTGGCGAGTGAAGGGGAGGCGGCCTATGAAGGGTCGCCTTCTGCGTTCGAAGGCCGGCGCGCTCGGGTGCCGCGGGGCAGATGCAATCACGGCAGCGGCGCGAAAGTCTCCCGGTTTCCAGTATGACAGCGATGATGGCCTATAATTGTATTTCGCGGTGGTCGGGTGCGCTTGGCGTCTGCGCCATTGTAGCGATCGTCCGTCCAGCCCTGGCCGATCCGCGCGCGGTGGTCGAACTTTTCACGTCGCAAGGCTGCTCGTCATGCCCCGCGGCCGACGAGATCATGGGTGAACTCGCCAAGGATCCATCGATCGTCGCGTTGAGCATGCCGATCGACTACTGGGATTATCTCGGCTGGAAAGACACGCTGGCGGATGCGCGCTTCAGTGCCCGTCAGAAAGCCTATTCACGGATGCGCGGCGATCGCGAAGTCTACACGCCGCAAGTGGTCGTCAACGGGTCGGTGCATGTGATCGGCAGCGATCGCGCCGGCATCGAAGGCGCAATCGGCGATACCAAAGAGTTGACGGTGTGATGTCGGTGCCGGTTTCGATGACGCTGACCGGCAAGCAAATCAATGTTGCGGTCGCGGCCTCCAGCAAGGGTCCTGCCGCGATGCACGGCGAAATCTGGATCGGTTCGATCTCGAAAGCGGTGCCGATTGCCATTGGCCGCGGCGAGAATCGCGGCCGCGAAGTCACCTACTACAATGTGGTGCGTAACCTGTTGAAGGTCGGCGACTGGAACGGCAGCTCCGGGAGCTGGACGGTGCCGCTGGAAAATATCTCGCGCGAGGGAATCGATGCCGCTGTGGTCTATATCCAGGACGGCAGTCGCGACAGGCCCGGCCCAATGCTGGGCGCGGCATATACGTCGCTGCATTAAAGCGTTTTTGAGCGAAGTGGAAACCGGTTCGCGTGAAGAAAACGCGTCAAATAAATGAGTAGAGCCTCCGTTCCGATTCAGTCGGAACGGAAAAGGCTCTGATTGATCTCACCGGTACTTTTTGTTTCGTGAGGCCAGTTTGCGGTTCGCAAGGCCAAACGGAAACACGAGCCCAGCAAGAAAGCCCAAAAAGAAAAAGGACCAACTCTCGTTGGCCCAGTATTGGGGTCTTGCGAACAGGCCCGATCCTGACGACCCCGGGGGGCTGGGGGCTGAGGAATCCGGTGCCGAAAGGACCGGGCCAACGCAGGATCCCCTTGTCGCAATCCAGAAGGGCGGTCGATAGGCGGAAATTGGGCAGTATTATGATTCCGCTAACGATCCCGTGACGGTATATTTCCCGCTTGATCAGAGGTTGCGATCCTCCGTCGCGCACTAATTCGAACGCGCCCGCCGCCACCCTCTTGCAGCCGTGCGCAGTTGGCGCGATCATGTCACCGAAATGACAGCAGGAGGCGCTCCATGAGTTTGATGCCGGAGGAAGCCGATCCAAGCGAGAATCGCGCAGCGGCGCGCATTGCCGCTGCGGGGCCGTTGCCGAGCCGTGTGACGTTCAATCGCGTCGAACTCAACCGTATCTTGAATCTGTACGGGCGCATGGTCGCCGACGGCGAGTGGCGCGACTACGCCATCGATTTTCTGAAAGACCGCGCGGTGTTTTCGGTGTTCCGCCGCGCTTCCGAAGTTCCGATCTACCGAATCGAAAAAGATCCGAGGCTGGCGCGCAAGCAGGGGATCTACAGCGTGATCTCGGCGACCGGGCTGATCCTGCGCCGCGGCCACGAACTTGACCGCGTGCTGCTGGTGATCGACCGCAAGCTGTCGGTGGTCTAACCGCCCCGTTGCTTGTCATTCGGGACCAGCGGGCAGCGCTGGAACCGGAATCCAGAGTTATTGAATTTTTTTGCCGCGCGAGATTCCGGGTTCGGCTTGGAGCCTGCCATCGGTCGCGCATTCGCGCGACCCGTTTGAGCCGCCCCTGAAAACGAATTTAATTAATATTGGGTGCCGTGTTCGGCCGGCAACGTGCTCCCGCCATCGCCCAGCGGCCGCTGCATCATCACGGTGTCGAGCCAGCGGCCGAACTTGAAGCCGACGTCGGGATGCGTCCCGATCAGCCGGAATCCGGTCCGGGTATGCACGCCGATCGATCCGGCGTTGGCGGAATCTCCGATCACCGCGATCATCTGCCGATAGCCGCGCGCCTCGGATTCGGCAATCAGTCTTTGCAGCAATTGCATGCCGATCCCGCGCCGGTGAATCGCAGGTTGCAGATAGACCGAATTCTCAACGGTGAAGCGATAGGCCGGCCGCGGCCGGTAGGCGCCGGCATAGGCGTATCCGACTACCTGGCCTTCGAGCACGGCGACCAGATAGGGAAAGCCGCCGCCCATCAACACGCCAAAACGCCGTGTCATCTCGGCCAGATCGGGCGGGATCAACTCGAAGGTCGCGGTGCCGTAGCGGACCGCGTGGCCGTAGATCTCGGTAATGGCTGACAGGTCGGCGGCGGCGGCAGGTCTGATTTCGGCAGCGGACATGGCGCGGAGACTATTTTTGTCCGTTCCAAAAGAAAAGCCCCGGCCGCAAGGCCGGGGCTCGAACCATCCGCTATGGCGCGGGCGATCAGTCGCGCTGGCCGAGCAATTGCAGGAGCAGCGTGAACAGGTTGATGAAGTTCAAATAGAGCGACAATGCGCCGGTGATCGCAGCCCGCTCCGCCACGTCGCCGCCCTGCGAGGCGTAGCCGTAGATGTAATCGTTCTTCAGCCGCTGGGTATCCCAGGCGGTGAGGCCGGCAAACACCAGCACGCCGACCACCGACACGATGAACTGCAGCATCGAGCTGGCAACGAAGATATTGACCACGCTTGCGATGATGATGCCGAACAGGCCCATGATCAGGAACGAGCCCATACCGGTCATGTCACGCTTGGTAGTGTAGCCATACAGGCTTAGCGCGCCGAACGATGCCGCGGTGATGAAGAACACCCGCACGATCGAGGTGTGCGTATACACCAGGAAGATCGACGACAGCGAAATGCCCATTAGCGCCGAGAACACCCAGAACAGCATCTGGGCCGTCGCCGGCCGCAGCCGGTTGATGCCGGCGGAGATAACGAACACCATCGCCAGCGGCGCCAGCATGAACAGCCATTTCAGCGGGCTGACGAACATAGCGTAACCGAACGGCGTCAGGAAGGCATTGCCGATCTTGGCAGCGCCGCCGGCCGGATCCGTCGTCACCGCCGCCATATAGATGCCGAGCGCAGCGAGGCCGGTAATGGCGAGGCCGATGCTCATGTAATTGTAGATGCGCAGCATGTAGGCGCGCAGACCGGCGTCGACGGCCGCGGCGTCAGTGCGCCCGGCGGCCCGGCCGAAAGGAGAAGCGTAGTTGCGGTCTAGGTCCGACATGGTCGAATTCCCGTTGTTTGTCCGGCAGTGCGCAAAGGGTTCGCGACGCCGGTGCAGAAAGCTATCCCAGATACCGCCATTTGCTGACATTAATTTTAAGTCATCAAGCTGGCGTCCGAGCCTGACTGGTATGTGGGAAACTAGCACATTCCCTGCAAGCTTCCATGCGCGGCTGAATGTCGCTCCGCAGGCGAGATTTCAGGTGAATACGCCCTCACGCTGCGGCGCCGATTGTTTCAATTTGTGTCACAAGTTCCGCAGCACCGTAGCCGGCTTCTGGTTCAGGGCCAGCAACGTGCCGGCAAGTCCCAGTCCCACGGTGGCGATCAGCGCCACCGCCACCACGACGGTGGCGCTGCCGGCCTGCCAGATGAAGCTCAGCGTCATCAGCCGGGTCACGATCAGCCAGGCGGCGACCGAGCCTGCGATCACGCCGAAAATCGCGGTGGCAAAGCCGATCATCAGATATTCCAGCGCATAGGCGCCGAGCAGCCGCGCCCGCGTGGCGCCCAGGGTCTTGAGAATGACAGCATCATAGACCCGATGGCGATGACCGGCGGCGAGCGCTCCGCCCAGCACCAGTACCGCGGAAATCAACGTCACCGCGCTGGCGCCGCGGATCGCCAGCACCAGGTTGGTGACCACGGCGCCGATGGTGTCCAGCGCCTCGCGGACCCGCACGCTCGTCACCATCGGAAATGCGTCGGCCACCGATTTGATGATCCGGGCGTCGCCGCTGGGGTCCGGGTGGGTCTCGGTCAGCGTCGCGACATGGGTGTGCGGCGCGCCCTTGAAGGCGTTGGGGGAGAACACCAGCACGAAATTCATGCCGAGGCTCTGCCAATCCACCGTGCGCATGTTGCTGATGGTGGCCGGAATATCGCGGCCGAGCACATTGACGACGATCTCGTCGCCGATCTTGAGCTTGAGCCCGTCGGCGATCTTCTTCTCGATCGACACCAGCGGCGGCCCGTCATAATTCGCATCCCACCATTTGCCCTCGACAATCTTCGAGCCCTTGGGGACTTCGCTGGCGGAAGTCAGCCCGCGGTCGCTCTGCAGCACCCATTCGGCGTCGGTCGAAGGCTTGAGGTCTTCCGCCTTGACCCCGCGGGCGGCGACGATGCGTCCGCGCAGCATCGCCACGTCATCGACGGTCGATTGCGGCGTGGTCGCTTTGAGGAACGCGGCAAAGCGGTCGGCTTCGGTGCTCGGAATATCGATGAAATAGAATGACGGCGCGCGGTCGGGCAGGGCGGCCAGGAATTGCCGCCGCAGATTGCCATCGATCTGCGTGATCGTGACCAGCACGGCGAGACCGAGGCCGAGCGACATCACCACCGACGGGGTCAACGCGCCCGGCCGGTGGATGTTCGCGATCGCCAGCCGCAGCATGGTGATGCGGGTGCGCGGCAGGCGGCGCGCCACCGCCATCAGGATAGCGGCGATGCCGCGCAACAGCGCAAACACCACGATCGAGGAAGCGACGAATACCGCCGCGACCCGCTTGTCGTAGGCGAGCCCGATCGCCACCGCGACCAGCAACGCGATCACCGCGGCCATCAAGGCGAGATAGCGCCATCGCGGGCGGTGCCATTCGCTGGTCACCGCTTCGCGGAACAATGCCGCGACCGGCACATCATGCACCCGGCCGAGCGGCCACAGTCCGAAGGCAAGCGCGGTCAATAAGCCATAGACCAATGACAGCAACAGCGCATCGGGATGCAGCGCCGGCACCACCGGCAACGGCAGCAGCTTGCCGAACACGCCGGCGACGATGAACGGCAGTGCCGCGCCGGCGGCAAGCCCGATCACCGAGCCGACCACGGCGAGCACGATCACTTGCGTGAGATAGATGGTGAAGACGTCGCCGCCGGTGGCGCCCAGCGCCTTGAACGCCGCGATCACGTCGCGGCGGCGATCGATGTGGCTTTTGACGGCGTTGGCGACGCCGACGCCACCGACCAGCAGCGCGGCAAGCCCGACCAGTGTGAGGAACTGGGTGAAGCGGCTGATGGTGCGTTCGAGCTGCGGCGAAGCATTGTCGCGGGAGCGGATTTCCCAGCCGGCCTGCGGCGCCGCATTTCTCGCATCGTTGACCAGCGCAGTTACCGCTCGATCATTGGCCGCGTGGTCCGGCAGCTTTACCCGATAGATCCAGTGCACCAGGCTGCCGGGTTGCAACAACCCGGTCGCGCGCAAGCCGGCCTCGCTGACCAGGAACCGCGGGCCGAAGCCGACCCCGCCGGCGAGCTTGTCGGGCTCGGCGCTGACCACGCTGCGAATTTGAAAGCTCGCATTGCCGATGGTGACGCGGTCGCCGATCTTGAGATCGAGCCGCGCCAGCAGGGTTGAATTCAGCGGCCGCGCCGAACACGGCCCCGGTATCGTGTTGAGAGTTGCCTTGCGGCGAATTGCCTTGTCGAGAAGGGTCTTGTCGAGAAGGGTCTTGGCGAGAAGGGTCTTGGCGCTCGGCCAGCAGCTCGGTCGTCGGCATCGTCGGATCGAGCGTCAATGCGCCGAGCATGGGATAGGTGCTGTCCACCGCCTTGAGTTCGACCAAGGCGAGCCGGCCATCGCCGGTGCGGGCCATGGCGCGCAACGTCGCCGCTACCGATACCTCGCCGCGGGAACGTAGAAACGCAATTTCGTCAGGTTTGGCTTCACGCTGCATCAAGGAGAAGGCGGCGTCGCCGCCGAGCAGGGTGCGGCCCTCGCGCGCCAGTCCCTCGCTGAGACTGGCCGCGACCGAGCCGACACCGGCGATCGCCATCACGCCGAGGGCGATGCAGGCAATGAAAACGTAGAAGCCGCGCAGACCCCCGCGCAATTCGCGCAAGGCAAAGCGCAGCGCAAGCCATGCCGCGCGTTTGCCAGGGATCGGTTCGGCGATGAGGGTCATGGCGCGGTGATGCGATCCGCCGACTGGCCATCGATCCGGCCTGAGCGCAGCCGCACCACCCGATCGCAGCGTTGCGCCAGCGAGGTGTCGTGGGTCACCAGCACCAGCGTCATGCCGCGCTCGGTGTGTTTGGTGAACAAGAGATCGACGATCTGCTTGCCGGTGGCTTCGTCGAGATTTCCGGTGGGCTCATCCGCCACCAGGATGGCGGGATCGGGCGCCAGCGCGCGGGCAAGGGCCACGCGCTGCTGCTCTCCGCCGGACAATTGCGTGGGGTAGTGATGCAGGCGGTCGCCGAGGCCGACCGATGTCAATTCCTGCGCCGCGCGCCGCGAGGCATCGGGATTGCCCGCCAGTTCCAGCGGCACCGCGACATTTTCCAGCGCTGTCATGGTCGGGATCAGGTGGAACGACTGGAACACGATGCCGACCTGGCGGCCGCGGAAGCGCGCCAGCGCGTCCTCGTCGAGGGCATTGAAAGGGGTACCGTTGACCACCACTTCTCCGCTGTCGGGACGTTCCAGTCCCGCCATCACCATCAGCAAGGTGGATTTGCCCGAGCCTGACGGTCCGATCAGGCCGATCGCTTCCCCCGACGCCACGCGCAGGCTGATATCCTTGAGGATGTGAACGCGGGCGGCGCCCGCGCCGAGCGAGAGATTGACGTTCGAGATGGCGATGCTGTCCGGCTCGAGGCCGGCGAATGACGAGGGTTCGATGAGACTGTCCATGGCTCGGTCATATGGCACTTCCGCCGCCCCGGTCGAGGGGCAGCGGCGGATGTTCGTGCACATGCTCGTGTTGGGCCTGCTGTTTTTGGGCCTCGCCGGGGAACTGGCGATCGCGCCATCGGCCGGCGCGCAAACGCCCGAGGGCCACGGCGCGAAGCCGATCAAGCTGGTCATGCTGGGCGATTCGCTAACCGCGGGCTATGGCCTGCCGGGACCCGCAGCCTTCCCGGCGCAGCTCCAAAAAGCGTTGAAATCCAATGGGATAGATGTAGACATGATCAACGCCGGGGTCTCCGGCGATACCAGTTCCGGTGGCCGTGACCGGCTCGACTGGTCGGTGCCCGAAGGGACTGAGGCTGTCATCGTCGAGCTTGGCGCCAACGATGCGTTGCGCGGCATCGATCCCAAGATCACCCGCGAAGCGCTTTCGGACATCCTGACCCGGCTGAAGGCGCGCAAGATCGCGGTCCTGCTGTGCGGAATGCTCGCGCCACCGAATTACGGCAGCGATTATGCCGCCCGCTTCAACACTATCTATCCGGATCTTTCGAAATCGTTCGGGGTGCCGCTGTATCCGTTTTTCCTTGAGGGCGTCGCAAGCGATGCCAAGCTCAACCAGACGGACGGCTTGCACCCGACGGAGGAGGGAGTTGATGTGATCGTTAAAAACATCTTGCCCACGGTGCAGGCATTTCTTGGCGCGTTACCCGGGCAACGGAGTTGAAAAAAGGGCAGCGATGACCCTGACACGGTGTTTTCCCGGCGCTGTCGTCGTTCGAAGGTCGCGGATGCTTCGCAGAGTCACATAAGTACGGTAGAAATCAGCATCGGTGATTCGTTGCCGGGTTTGTTACAGGGCAAGATCTTTCCGGGATCATGCCTCAGCATCGGGAGTCTTGCGATGCCGCGTTTGTTTACTGGACTGGAAATTCCGGCCGAAATCGGCCAGACGCTTTCCAATATGCGTGGCGGCCTGCCGGGCGCGCGCTGGATCGACCCCGAAAATTATCATGTCACCTTGCGCTTCATCGGCGATATCGATGGCGTCGCGGCGAACGAGATCGCCTCGCTGCTGGTTCGGGTCAATCGCAAGCCGTTCGAGGTAGCGCTGCAGGGCCTGTCGAGCTTCGGCGGAAAAAAGCCGCGCGCGGTGGTGGCCCAGGTGGTGCCGAGCCGGCCGCTGATCGAATTGCAGGCCGAACTCGAACGCCTGATGCAGCGCATCGGGCTTGACCCGGAGGGGCGGAAATTCACCCCGCATGTGACGCTGGCGCGGCTGCGCGACGCCTCCAATCAGGATGTCGCCGACTACCTGTCGGTGCGCGGCTATTTTCCGACCCGGGTGTTCACGGCCTCGCGGTTCGTGCTGTTCTCGTCCCGGGCCTCCACCGGCGGCGGGCCCTATGTGGTCGAGGATTCCTACGCGCTGAGCGCGTGAGCGGTGCACTGCTGATCCGGGACCATGACAACGTGGTTTTCCTTGGATACGGCTCTGCGGCACCGTGAAGGACGTTGCACCGCGTCTGGGACATCGCAAAGCGCATAGCCCCCTGCACCAATTCGCGGCTTGCAATTTTCGCGGCAGTAGGGCCGTAAGGTGGGTCATGCTGTCGACCCCGCCCGCCTCGTTCCACGCCCATTACCAGGCCCTCGTCTCCTCTGGCGCGATTGAGCCCGATTCCGCGCAGGCACGCGCCGTGGAGGCCTTTGCCGCGCTTGAGCAGCGGCTCGCAAGCTACAAGCCGGTGCGCAAGCAGGGCCTGTTCGGCCGGCTGTTTGCCGACAAGGATGAGGTACCGCCACGTGGTCTCTATATTCATGGCGAGGTTGGGCGCGGCAAGACCATGCTGATGGACGTGTTTTTTCAGCAGAGTCCAGTCGAGCACAAACGCCGCGCGCATTTCCACGAATTCATGGCCGAGGTGCACGAACGGATCCATGGCTTTCGTCAGGATATCGCGCGCGGCGAGATCGCCGATGGCGATGTGATCGCGCTCACCGCCACGTCGATTTTCGACCAGGCCTGGCTTTTATGTTTTGACGAATTTCATGTCACCGACATCGCGGACGCGATGATCCTCGGACGGCTGTTCGCCAAGCTGTTCGAACTCGGCACCGTGGTGGTGGCAACATCCAACGTAGCACCCGACGATCTCTACAAGGGAGGTCTGAACCGGGCGCTGTTCTTGCCGTTCATCGCGCAGATCTCCGATCACATGGATGTGCTGCGGCTCGATGCGCGCACCGATTTCCGGCTGGAGAAGCTGGCGGGCGTGAAAATGTGGCTGGTGCCGGCGGATGCGGCTGCCGCTGCCGCGCTCGACAAAGCGTGGTTCAAGATGACCGGCAATGCGCTGTGCAAGCCGCGCGACATCCCGATCAAGGGCCGCGTTCTGCACGTGCCGTGCTCGGCGCGTGGCGTGGCGCGATTTTCGTTCGCCGATATTTGTGAGAAGCCGCTCGCCGCATCGGATTACCTGCGGCTCGCGCATGACTATCACACCATTCTGATCGATCGCATTCCGGTCATGGATTATCCCGAGCGCAACGCCGCCAAGCGGTTCATCGCCCTGATCGACACGCTGTATGACAATGCCGTGAAACTGATGGCGTCGGCGGAGACCGATCCGGTGTCGCTGTATCGTGCGACCGAGGGCTATGAGGCCAACGAGTTCAAGCGCACGTCGTCGCGGCTGATCGAGATGAGTTCGGAATCCTACCTGGCGCTACCCCACGGCCGCAAGGATTCCGCGGCGAGCGGCTCCAGCACGGGGTTGGTGGAGACCTGACGGCCTGATCGAAATCGAGGCAGTGCCGACAATTGGGCACGGCCCGACTTGAACGGGTCGTTCGAAAGGGATAACCAGCCATTCAGCTTCCTTCCACCCTCCTTCTTTCTTTGTGTTCAAAGGACAGATTCCCATGGCGCGCGACAAGATTGCTTTGATTGGCTCCGGTCAGATCGGCGGAACGTTGGCTCACCTCATCGGCCTGAAGGAACTGGGCGATGTCGTGATGTTCGATATCGCCGAGGGCGTGCCACAGGGCAAGTCGCTCGATATCGCCCAATCTTCCCCGGTCGACGGGTTCGATGCGCATTTCACCGGCGCCAATTCCTATGAGGCGCTCGACAATGCCAAGGTCTGCATCGTCACCGCCGGCGTGCCGCGCAAGCCCGGCATGAGCCGCGACGATCTCCTGAGCATCAATCTCAAGGTGATGGAGCAGGTCGGCGCCGGCATCAAGAAATATGCGCCGGACGCTTTCGTCATCTGCATCACCAATCCGCTCGACGCCATGGTCTGGGCGCTGCAGAAGGCCTCGGGCATGCCGCACAAGAAGGTGGTGGGCATGGCGGGCGTGCTGGATTCCTCGCGCTTCCGCTATTTCCTCGCCGATGAATTCAACGTCTCGGTCGAAGACGTCACCGCCTTTGTGCTCGGCGGCCATGGCGACACCATGGTGCCGCTGGTGCGATATTCCACGGTGGCCGGCATTCCGCTGCCCGACCTCGTGAAGATGGGCTGGACCTCGCAGGCGCGGATCGACGAGATCGTCGATCGCACCCGCAATGGCGGGGCCGAGATCGTCAACCTGTTGAAGACCGGTTCGGCGTTCTACGCGCCGGCGGCCTCCGCGATTGCGATGGCCGAGAGCTATCTGCGCGACAAGAAGCGCGTGATGCCGTGTGCCGCCTATCTCAATGGCGAATATGGCGTCAAGGACATGTATGTCGGCGTGCCCGTCGTGATCGGGTCCAAGGGGGTCGAGCGTATTGTCGAGATCGAACTGGCCGGCAAGGACCGCGAGGCATTCGACAAGTCGGTCGGCGCGGTGCAGGGTCTGGTCGATGCCTGCAAGAAGATCGCGCCGGACTTGCTCGGCCGCTGATCGCATCCGATCCGCATTGATCGTTTAGGGTTTCCGGGGGCCGTCCAATGAATATCCATGAATACCAGGCCAAGGCGCTGCTGCACGAATTCGGCGTGCCGATTTCGAAGGGTGTGCCGGTGCTCCGGGCCGCCGATTCCGACGCGGCCGCGAAAACGCTTGGCGGCCCGATCTGGGTGGTGAAGAGCCAGATCCACGCTGGCGGCCGCGGCAAGGGCAAGTTCAAGGAAGCCTCGGCCGGTGACAAGGGCGGCGTCCGCATCGCCAAATCGGTCGCCGAGGTCAATGAATTCGCCAAGCAGATGCTCGGCGCGACCTTGGTCACGGTGCAGACCGGCCCGCACGGCAAGCAGGTCAACCGGCTCTACATCGAGGAAGGCTCCGACATCGACAAGGAGTTCTATCTCTCGATCCTGGTCAACCGCGAAACCTCCGAAGTGTCGTTCGTGGTCTCCACCGAAGGCGGCGTCAACATCGAGGACGTCGCGCATCATACACCGGAAAAGATCGTGACGTTCTCGGTCGATCCGGCCACCGGCATCATGGCGCATCACGGCCGCACCGTCGCCAAGGCGTTGAACCTGACCGGCGACCTCGCCAAGCAGGCGGAAAAACTGGTGGCGCAGCTCTATGCCGCTTTCGTCGCCAAGGACATGGCTATGCTGGAAATCAATCCGCTGGTTGTCACCAAGCAGGGCGACCTGCGGGTGCTCGACGCCAAGGTGACGTTTGACGGCAACGCGCTCTATCGGCATCCCGACGTGGTGGCGCTGCGCGACGTGACCGAGGAAGACGCCAAGGAAATCGAAGCCTCCAAATACGACCTCAACTACGTCACCCTCGACGGTAATATCGGGTGCATGGTCAACGGCGCCGGCCTTGCGATGGCGACGATGGACATCATCAAGCTCTACGGTATGGCGCCGGCGAATTTCCTCGACGTCGGCGGCGGCGCCGACAAGACCAAGGTCACCGCCGCATTCAAGATCATCACCGCCGATCCCAACGTGAAGGGCATTCTGGTCAATATCTTCGGCGGCATCATGAAATGCGACATCATCGCCGAGGGCGTGGTCGCCGCGGTGAAGGAAGCCGGATTGAAGGTGCCGCTGGTGGTGCGTCTGGAAGGCACCAATGTCGATGCCGGCAAGAAGATCATCCGGGAAAGTGGCCTCAACGTGCTGCCGGCGGACGATCTCGACGATGCCGCGCAGAAAATCGTCAAGGCCGTGAAGGGAGGCTAAGCCGATGGCCGAGGACCACCTCGCCGCACCGACGCCACTGGAAGAGCATCGCAAGCTTGCCGTGTTCGCGGGCGAGTGGAGCGGCGAAGAGATGGTCTATCCGTCGCGCTGGACCGCGGGAGGACCGGCCACTTCGCATGTCACGGCCCGGATCGATCTCAACGGTTTTTATCTGATTCAGGACACCCGCCAGATTCGCGACGGCAGGGAAACCTTCGCCACCCACGGCGTGTTCACCTATGACCGCGAGGATCGGCTTTACAAATTGTTCTGGCACGATTCGCTGGGCTATTACCCGCCGTCGCCGGCCTCGGGCGGCTGGAGCGGCAAGAGCTTGATCCTGGTGCGCGGTTCGCTGCGCGGCAATGCGCGCCATGTCTATGAAGTCATCGACGACAAATCCTACACCATGAAAATCCAGTTTTCGCCCGACGCCGAAGGGTGGACCGACGTGCTCACCGGCGTTTACCGGCGAATCAACTGAACCCTGACCGCATCCCCCGCGAAAGCAATCTCAACCATGTCCATCCTGATCGACAAAAATACCAAAGTCATTTGCCAGGGTTTTACGGGCAAGAACGGCACCTTTCATTCCGAGGCGGCGATCGCGTATGGCACCAAGATGGTCGGCGGCGTGTCGCCGGGTAAAGGCGGCGCGACGCATCTCGGTCTGCCGGTGTTCGACACCGTCGCTGAGGCGCGCGAAAAAACCGGTGCCGATGCATCGGTGATCTATGTGCCGCCGCCCGGTGCTGCGGATGCGATCTGTGAAGCCATCGATGCCGAGATTCCGCTGATCGTCTGCATTACCGAGGGTATCCCGGTGCTCGACATGGTGCGGGTGAAGCGCTCGCTCTCCGGATCGAAATCGCGGCTGATCGGCCCGAACTGCCCGGGCGTGATGACCGCGGGCGAATGCAAGATCGGCATCATGCCGGCCAATATCTTCAAGCCCGGCAATGTCGGCATCGTTTCGCGCTCGGGCACGCTGACTTATGAAGCGGTGTTCCAGACCACCCAGGAAGGCCTCGGCCAGACCACCGCGGTCGGGATCGGCGGCGATCCGGTCAAGGGCACCGAATTCATCGCGGTGCTGGAAATGTTCCTGGCCGATCCCAAGACCGTCTCGATCGTGATGATCGGCGAGATCGGCGGTTCGGCCGAGGAGGACGCCGCGCAGTTCCTCAAGGACGAAGCCAAGCGCGGCCGCAAGAAGCCGGTGGTCGGCTTTATCGCCGGGGTCACAGCGCCTCCCGGGCGCCGCATGGGCCACGCCGGCGCGATCATCTCCGGCGGCAAAGGCGACGCCGGTTCCAAGACCGCGGCGATGGAATCGGCCGGAATTACGGTCTCGCCATCGCCCGCGCGGCTCGGGCACACGCTTGTCGAAAAATTGAAGTCTTAATTCAATTCTTGGTCCTTTTCAGCGCGAACATTCGCGTTATATAGATTAAAAGGTCGCTATCACGCTGATCCGGTGCCTGGATCGGCTGTTGCGCCGTCTTCCATGCGCGAACCGAAATCACCAGGACGCAATCATGTCTCGCCAAGACGCGAATGCCGCATTTGCTCTCTCCTCGTTCCTCCAGGGAACCAACGCCCCCTACATTGACGACATCTACGCCCGCTACGAGAAGGACCCCGCCTCGGTCGATGCCGAGTGGCAGGAGTTTTTCAAGAGCCTGAAGGACAAGCCGGCCGACGTCCTGAAAAACGCCGAAGGACCGTCCTGGGGCCGGGACAACTGGCCGCTGACGCCGCGCGACGATCTGACCTCCGCGCTCGACGGCAACTGGGCCGAAGTCGAAAAAATCATCGGCGGCAAGCTCGCGGCCAAGGCCCAGGCCAGCGCTCCGACCAAGGGCGCCGTGGCGGTGACGGCCGACGTCCATCAGGCGACGCGCGACTCGGTGCGCGCCCTGATGCTGATCAGGGCCTACCGCATGCGCGGCCATTTCCACGCCAAGCTCGACCCGCTCGGGATCGAGCCGCCGCGCGATCGTGAGGAACTCGATCCGCGCTCCTACGGCTTTGCGGAGGGCGATTTCGACCGCAAGATCTTCCTCGATCACGTGCTCGGCCTGGAATACGCCAGCCTGCGCGAGATCGTCGCGATCTGCGAACGCACCTACTGCCAGACGCTCGGCGTCGAGTTCATGCACATCACCAACGCGGCGCAAAAGGCCTGGATTCAGGAGCGCATCGAGGGTCCGGACAAGGAAATCAGTTTCACCCGCGAGGGCCGCCGCGCCATCCTGATGAAGCTGGTCGAGGCTGAAGGCTTCGAGAAATTCTGCGATCTCAAATTCACCGGCACCAAGCGCTTTGGTCTGGACGGCGCAGAATCGCTGATCCCGGCGCTGGAACAGATCATCAAGCGCGGCGGCAATCTCGGCGTAAAGGAAATCGTGGTCGGCATGCCGCATCGCGGCCGCCTCAACGTGCTGACGCAGGTGATGGGCAAGCCGCACCGCGCGCTGTTTCATGAATTCAAGGGCGGCTCCGCCAACCCCGACGCCGTCGAGGGCTCCGGCGACGTCAAATATCACCTCGGGGCATCGTCGGACCGCGAGTTCGACAACAACCGGATCCACCTGTCGCTGACCGCCAATCCGTCGCATCTGGAGATCGTCGATCCCGTGGTGCTCGGCAAGGTGCGCGCCAAGCAGGATCAGCATGGCGATCCGCCGGACCAGCGTATTTCGGTGTTGCCGCTGTTGATGCACGGGGATGCGGCGTTCGCCGGGCAGGGCGTGGTGGCGGAATGCTTCGGCCTGTCCGACCTGAAAGGCTACCGCACCGGCGGCTCGCTGCATTTCATCGTCAACAACCAGATCGGGTTTACGACCTATCCGCGCTATTCGCGCTCCTCGCCCTATCCGTCCGATGTGGCGAAGATGATCGACGCGCCGATCTTCCATGTGAACGGCGACGATCCGGAAGCGGTGGTGTTCGCGGCCAAGGTCGCGATCGAGTTCCGGCAGAAATTCCACAAGCCGGTTGTGATCGATATGTTCTGCTATCGCAGGCACGGTCACAACGAAGGCGACGAGCCGATGTTCACCCAGCCGGTGATGTACAAGAAGATCGCGACGCATCCGACCACGCTCGAGATCTATTCCAGGCGCCTGATCGCCGAAGGCGTGATGACCGAGGGCGAGGTCGAGAAGGCCAAGGCCGACTGGCGCGCCCGGCTCGATGCCGAGCTTGAGGCCGGCTCCGGCTACAAGCCCAACAAGGCCGACTGGCTCGACGGCAAGTGGGCCGGGTTCAAGTCGGCGGATCAGGAGGAGGATCCGCGCCGCGGCGTTACCGGCGTCGACGTCGCCGAATTGAAGGCTATCGGCCGCAAGATCACCAAGGTGCCCGATGGGTTCAGGGTTCACCGCACCGTGCAGCGGTTTCTGGAAAACCGGGCCAAGGCGATCGATACCGGGGTCGGGCTCGATTGGGCCACCGGCGAGGCGCTGGCGTTCTGCACCCTGCTGGAGGAAGGCCATCACGTCCGGCTGTCCTGGCCAGGACAGCGAGCGCGGCACCTTCTCGCAACGGCACTCGGTGCTGATCGACCAGGAAGACGAGAACCGCTACACGCCGTTCAATCATCTCGGCGGTGATCAGGGGCATTACGAGGTCATCAACTCGCTGCTCTCGGAAGAAGCGGTGCTCGGCTTCGAATACGGCGTATTCGCTGGCGGAGCCGAAGGCGCTGACGATCTGGGAAGCGCAGTTCGGCGACTTCGCCAACGGTGCGCAGGTGCTGTTCGACCAGTTCATCTCGTCGGGCGAGCGCAAATGGCTGCGGATGTCGGGCCTCGATGTCTGCATGCTGCCGGCATGGCTATGAAGGCCAGGGACCGGAGCATTCTTCCGCAAGGCTCGAACGCTTCCTGCAGATGTGCGCCGAAGACAATATGCAGGTGGTCTATGCCACTACGCCGGCGAATTTCTTCCACGTGCTGCGGCGTCAATTGCATCGCGAGATCCGCAAGCCCTTGATCCTGATGACGCCGAAGTCGCTGCTGCGGCACAAGCGCGCGGTGTCGCGGCTCGATGAAATGGGCGCCAACACCACCTTCCATCGGCTGCTCTACGATGACGCGGCGATGCAGCCCGACGAAAAGATCAAGCTCGTGAGCGACGACAAGATCCGCCGCGTCGTGCTGTGTTCGGGCAAGGTCTATTACGACATCTACGACGAGCGCGAAAAGCGCGGCATCGACGATGTCTACATCATGCGGGTCGAGCAGCTTTATCCGGTGCCGTTGAAGGCGCTGGTGCAGGAACTCGGACGCTTCAAGAATGCCGAACTGGTCTGGTGCCAGGAAGAGCCGCGCAACATGGGCGCGTGGCACTTCATCGAGCCCTATCTCGAATGGGTGCTGAACCAGATCAACGCGCCGAACAAGCGTCCGCGCTACGCCGGACGCGCCGCGGCCGCGGCGACGGCCACCGGTTTGATGACCAAGCATCTGGCGCAGCTCAAGGCTTTGCTGGACGAGGCCCTGAACTAGTTACGTCATCCTGAGGCGGTCGCGTGAGCGACCCTCGAAGGATGGCGGCTGCGTCCTTCGAGGCTCGCCGCGCCGCGGCTCGCACCTCAGGACGACGCTGAAAGATTGTGAGAGGAAACAGACCATGACTGAAATTCGCGTTCCGACGCTCGGCGAGTCCGTGACCGAGGCCACTATCGGCCGCTGGTTCAAGAAGGCCGGCGACGCCGTCGCGGTCGATGAACCGCTGGTCGAACTGGAGACCGACAAGGTCACCATCGAAGTGCCGGCGCCATCGGCGGGCACTCTCGGCGAGATCGCCGCCAAGGATGGCGAAACCGTTGCCGTCGGCGCGTTGCTCGGACAGATCAATGACGGTGCGGCAGCCGCCGCCAAGCCGGCCGCTGCGCCTGCCAAGGCCGCCGCCCCGCCATCGCCCGCGACCGCAGCACCTGCTGCCGCCGCTGCGGTTCAGAAAGCGCCGCCGGCTGACGCGCCGCTGGCGCCTTCGGTGCGCAAGATATCGGCTGAAAGCGGGATCGATGCCGCCACGGTCCCCGGCTCGGGCAAGGATGGCCGCGTCACCAAGGGCGACATGCTCGCCGCGATCGAGAAGGCGGCATCGGCGCCGACGCCGGTCAATCAGCCCGCGGCCGCGGTCCAGGTCCGCGCACCGTCGCCCGCCGATGATGCCGCGCGCGAAGAGCGCGTGAAGATGACGCGGCTGCGCCAGACCATCGCGCGCCGCCTGAAGGACGTGCAGAACACCGCGGCGATGCTGACCACCTTCAACGAGGTCGACATGAGCCACATCATGGCGATGCGCGCCCAGTACAAGGAAGTGTTCGAGAAGAAGCACGGCAGCAAACTGGGATTTATGGGCTTCTTCACCAAGGCCTGCGTGCAGGCGCTGAAGGATATTCCGGCGGCCAATGCCGAGATCGACGGCACTGATCTGATCTACAAGAATTATTATCACATCGGCGTCGCGGTCGGCACCGACAAGGGTCTGGTGGTGCCGGTAGTGCGCGATTGCGACCGCAAGTCGATCGCCGAGATCGAAAAGAGCATCGCCGATTTCGGACGACGCGCCCGCGATGGCCAGCTCAAGATCGACGAGATGCAGGGCGGCACCTTCACCATCACCAATGGCGGCATCTACGGCTCGTTGATGTCGACGCCGATCCTGAATGCGCCGCAATCCGCCATTCTCGGCATGCACAAGATCCAGGACCGCCCGGTGGCGATCGGCGGCAAGGTCGTGGCGGCGAATCTGTCCTCCACGACGATCCCGACCGTGAGGTCCGGCCGGGCGCCCTTCAGGATTTCGATGGCCGGCGTGGTGGGACGCAATCACCCATCGATCGCAGCCGGACCACGGCGAGGCGGGCGCCGTGAGGAATTCGATCCAGAACTGGCGAAGTGCCCCTCATGACCGGACCAGGTCCAAGGCCGCCGCGACGACCCGGCTGACCGCCACGCGCTCCATGCAGCGATGATCGGTGGGGCATTCCCGGAGGAGACAGGGGCTGCACTCGACAGGTTCGCGAACCACCCTGGTCCAGGAGCCGACCGGGCCAGTGGCGGTCTCGTCGGTCGAGCCGAAAACCGCTACCGTCGGCACGCCGAGGGCGCAGGTGACGTGCATCGCACCGGAATCGTTCGTCAGATACACGAGGCAGCCGGCCACAAGGTCTATGAAATCCTGGAGCGACGTTTCGCCAGCGAAGTTGCGTGCTGTGGGACCGCGCGCCTCGACCAGACGCGCGACTTGTTCACAGAGTTCGCGCTCGTCCTTCGAGCCGAACACCGCCACGCTGCAATCGAGCTTCGCCGCGACCTCGGCCGCCGCCTCGGCGAATCGGCCGGGAGGCCAGCGCTTGGCGCTCCCGAACGCGGCTCCGGGGCTGACGCCAACGATCCGGCCGGGCGCGCCCGCGGTCTTCTCCAACCGGATCGGGGCATCGGAGGGATTACCGTCGAGGAGGCCCGCGCGTCTGAGCATCTCCAGGTAGTAGAAGCGTTGATGACTGGGTATCTCGGCGGCTGCGGGCAGGCGAATGGGGTCGGTCAGCAGCAGACCGCGTCCATCCCGGTTGTACCCGATGCGCCGCGGAATGCCCGCCAGCCAGGCGATCAGCGCGGCCTCGAAGGCATTCTGCAGGAGAATGGCGCAATCAAAGCGCTCCGGCCGGAGAGATTGAGCGGCACGCCATATGCCTCCGAGGTCCTTGGTCCCGCGGCCGGCGGTGAGAAGAATTACGCGGTCCGCGAAAGGTTCCCGCGCGTATATGTCGCCTACCCACGGTCGTGCCGGGCGGCGGTCGGCCCTCGGGAACCGCCCTCGAATGGCCTGCAAGGCGGGCAGGCTCATGACGGCGTCCCCCACCCAATTCGTGGCGCGGACCAGAATTCTCGACGTCGACGAGCGCGGCGAGCGGCGTCAGCGGCATGGCGTGCGCCTCCGCGACCCCGCGGTTCGTCACCTCGCCGGCGAAGACGTTCACGCCGAGCGCCAGCACCGGGTCGTGGCGGATAGCGCGCTCCCCAACCCTTCGGTTCGCGGATCTCGACGGCGTACGGGGATCGTGACGTTCGTGAGCGCGTACGTCGACGTGCGCGGGACCTCCGCGCCCGGCATGTTGCCCACGCAGGTAATGGACCACGTCGTGTGACACGTAGGTCCGGATTCCGAATGCGTCGTTCATGCGCGACGTCTCGAAACAGCCCCCCTGATCGATCGAGATGTCGACGACGACCGCGCCCGGAGGCATGCCGGCCACCATGTCCTCGGTCACCAGGTGCGGCGCTTTCGCACCCGGGACGAGCGCCGCGCCGATCACCAGGTCCGCCTGTGCCACGAGCCGCTCGATCGCGAGGCGGCTCGACATAGCCGTCTGGATTCGCCCGCGCCAGATCTGGTCCACGAACCGCAGCCGCTCGACGTTCTTGTCGACGATCGCGACCTCCGCCTCCATGCCCGCGGCGATCCATGCGGCGTTCGTTCCCCGGCCATGCCCGCACCCAGCACCACGACGCGAGCAGGCGAGACGCCCGACGCGCCGCCCATCAGCACGCCGGCCGCCCTTGGGTCGCTCCAGGTTCACCGCGCCGCAGGTGCTGCGCCAGGCGCTGTCCGGAGCAGGCCGGCGATCTCGGACATCGGCGCCAGGAGCGGCAGACGGCCGTCCCGGAAGCTGCACGGTCTTCGTACGCGACCGCGGCGACCTTTCGCTTCCGCAACCGCGTTGAGCCGCTCGTCGGCCGCCAGGTGGAGGTATGTGAACAGGATCTGTCCCTCGCGGGAACCGTTCGTACTCCTGCGGCTGCGGCTCCTTCACCTTGAGGATCATGTCGGCGAGGGCGGAGGCCTTGGAGTGCGCAAACTTGCTGCGCCCTGGAAAAGCAACTGCGAGGCGGAGGCGGCAGGCTCCGCATAACGCGACTCTGCTCAATTCGAGAAAATTCGCGTAATTCGTGGCTGAGAATTCGGGTTAATTCGTGGCCCGCTCAGCGGCAATCGGGAGCGTAAAAAGGAAGATGCTTCCCTTGGCCGGGCTTTCAACCCAAATGCGCCCGCCGTGAGCTTCAACGATTCCTTTGGCGATGGCCAGACCGAGCCCGGTGCCGCGGCGATCGTTTCTTTTCCCTTGCCTGAACCGGTCGAAGACATGCGGTGCGAGGCCCGGCTCAATCCCCGGGCCGTCATCTTCAACAAAGAAGCGGAATTCAGAATCGTCCGCGGCGTAACCCAGCCGGACTCGGCCGCCCTCGGGAGTGAATTTGACTGCGTTGCTCAACAGATTGGCAAAAACCTGCCGAATCCTGGCCTTGTCGCACAAAACGTATTTTCCCTGGGTTGGCGCCTCGGTCTCGATGGAAATATTTTTGTTTTCGGCAAGCGCCGCGACGCCTCTGACGGCATCCGCCACCAGGTCGACGGGGTTCTGGCGGTCCACACTTAACGAGAGTTTTCCTGACTCTATGGTGGCAATGTCAAGCTGATTGGCAATGAGTTGTTCTGCCTGCTCGATCGGATAGTTCAGCCGTTCGACTATTCTGATGAGCATCTCCCGGGCCATGCCGGATTGCAGCCCCCGCTGCAGAACGTCCTTGGAAAGTTTGATCGCGGCGAGCGGCGTCCTGAGGTCGTGCGAGACGACGGCCACAAGATCCTCCCGGAGCTGGATCGCCTGTTGGAGTGCGGCTTCGACTTCTTTCGCCCGAGTGACATCCGTAATCAGCCCCCGCAATCTCAGCAGTCTCCCGCCTGCGTCGCGCGTCACATGAGCTGTCGAGTTCAACCAGTGGAGTGAGCCATCGGGCCACGTCGTGCGAAATTCGACCGAATAGGAGTTCAGGCGGCCTTCAAAAACGTCGCGGATGATCTGCTCGACCCGCCCCCTGTCCTCAGGCTCGATGCGAGAGTAAAAAGTATCCAGCGTCCATGTGGGAAAGTTTTCCTCCTGTCCATAAATCCTGCCATGGCCTCGCGACACCTCAATGACGGGTTTCGCCGGGTCGACTTCCCATGTGGCCGAGCGCCCCGCTTCGAGGGCAAGCTCCAGGCGCTCTTCACTCTCTTTCAAGAAGGCCCTCGTCCTTTCACTCTCCTGATGGGCCCGTGCGAGATCGTGAAAGTGCACGGCCGTCGGATTCGTCAGACCGGTTTGAAGAACCGCCCGATATTGACAGTAAACTCCGCAGATCAGCAGAACGTGTCCAAGGAAGTTGAGAAAATCGTAGGGATCTGAATAGAGGGTGAAGCATATGTCCGTGGCCACCATGAACAGCCCGTTCAGCATGACATACCGGAATACCCGGTCCGAAAACCGGCTCTTCGCGCGGTACAGCATCGCCATGGAGGCGATAAAGATCCCCGCAATCAGACATTCGGACGCGATCTTGAAAGTCGTGAGTCCCCCGGCGGCAACGACAACATTTGGCATGACTCTCAGGAAAACCGCCGAGCAGACCAGGCCGAAAGCCACGATGAATCCCATCAATAGAAGGGAAGCCGATTTGAGCAATCGATGGATCAGGGCGGCGCCGAGCATGAATGAAGCGGCTTGAAAGCCTCGTGCGGCAAGCCACAGCTGCGGCGACAGGTTGTCGTCATAATGAGGAAATACGGACATACCCGGGAAGGCCAGGCAGTGAAGCATTTCGAAGCAACCCACAAACAGGGCCGAAATGCCCACTATCAGCAGGAACGAATTCTGAAAACGTCTGGTGTTCCAGGTAAACAGGAAAGTGCTGAAACTGATGGTAGCCGCGGCAATCTCGGTAAGGCTGTGAAACAAAAGGTATTCGTGTTTTATCCACGGGCTGAGGGATATCAGCGCAGCAAAAAGGAGCGGAAGAAACAAAAACGCGGCAATCTCACGTCCACGATCACGCATCTATCATTTCTAACATGGAGTGTCCGCGAATCCAGTGGCATTTTCAGAAATCGGGTTTATCGCAGGGAAAAGGGCAGGCCCTGAAGCCTTGCCGGCGTCAGGGGTTGCTGCGACGGCAGCTTTTTGACTTTTCACGGGGGAGCGCGCGGCCGCGCGCCATGCTATCATCCAACTCAAAGCGGTGAATCTCGAAAGGAGGTTCGGAATCGATATGCCAAACTCACGCAGGGTCACGGCACTATTGCCGGTGTTGTTACTCGCCGCGAGCCTTTCAAACTTCGTTTTTGCCCAGCAGGTTGTTCCCGGCATCGAGGTGCTCGTCACCGAGCAGACATCCCTGATCAAGGGAAAGCGCATCGGGTTGATTACGAATCACACCGCGGTTGACCGACAGATGCGTCACGACATCGACTTGCTGGCGAATCTGCCCGGCGTGAAGCTGACCGCGCTTTTTGCGCCGGAACACGGGATTCGCGGCATGGCTCAGGCCGGCGGCAAGGTTGTGAATGCGCCTGATGAACGGACTGGAGTTACGATTTACAGCATTTATGGCCAGACCCTTCGACCCACACCGGAGATGCTCAAGGATGTCGATGTGCTCATTTTTGACATCCAGGACGTGGGCGTCCGGTTTTATACCTACATTTCAACGATGGGCGAAGGCATGGAGGCAGCCGCCGACAAGGGGATTCCGTATATCGTGCTCGACCGACCCAACCCTCTGGCGGACACAGCGATTGAAGGGCGGATGCTGGACCTGGCGCGATTCAAATCCTTCGTGGGGGCATACGCGGTGCCGATTCGATATGGCCTCACGATCGGCGAACTGGCGGAATTCGTCAAAGCCGGAATGAAAAAAGAGGTCAAGCTTACGGTCGTGAAGATGAAAAATTACAATCGCAGTCTCTGGTACGACCAGACAGGGCTGCCCTGGATTGCGCCCTCCCCGAATATTCCGTCCATGGCGACGACCATTGTTTATCCGGGGATGTGCCTGTTCGAAGGAACGAATCTCTCCGAGGGAAGAGGAACAACACAACCATTCGAAATGATCGGGGCACCCTGGATCCGACGGTCTCAAGCTCGCCGATGAACTGACAGCCCTCAAGCTCGGAGGGGTGCTCTTCCGGCCCGCTTCTTTCACGCCCTATTTTTCCAAATACCAGGGGCAGGGATGCCATGGGATTCAGGTCCACGTAACGGATCGGCGGGCCTATCAGCCGGTGCGCGTGGCGCTCCACATCCTGACTGTTCTGAAGAAAATCTATCCGACACAGTTTCAGTGGAGGGAAAGCTTGATCGATCGTCTTACGGGTTCGGACGAGGTGCGACTAGCGATCGACGCGGGCAAAACCGTCGATCAGATCCTGGCCTCATGGCAGGAGGGCCTGAAGGCCTACGAGGCCGCTCGTCGCAAGGTCCTGCTGTACGGGGACGGACCAAGATAATTCTAACATTCCAGGCAAGTTAACTGCTGTTGGCGCTTCAAAAACAGGGCTTAGACGCAATTTTGGACCTCCTTTTTTGCATCTAAGCTCTGCCGAACGGTTACGACCAAGATTTATCGTTCTTCAACATCGGATCCGGTGGCCTAATTAATAAGCTAGGGCCACCGGCACGGTTTCGGGCACAATTCGGCGCGACCGCATGGGCCAGCGAACCGACCGCAGGCCGGGTTGGACCAATGTCCAATTCGACTGGTCCATATCACGAGGCGTTTACACACCATCGCAGCGTGAATGCTCTACAGAACCGCGTCCACTTCCATCTCGATGAGCATGCGCGCGTCGATCAGGCGCGACACTTCGACCATGGTCGCGCAGGGCCGCACTTCGTGGAAAAATTCGCCGTGAGCCCGGCCGTATTCCTCCCAACGGGAGATGTCGGTTACGAACATTCTGGTTCGGACCACATCGGCAAGCGATCCGCCCAACGCCTGCAAAGCTTTCTCGATGTTTCGAATCACCTGGATTGTCTGCGCGTAGGCGTCACCGACTCCGACAATTTCTCCAGCCTGGTCGGTAGCCGTTGTGCCGGTGACAAAGATCTGATCTCCGGTCCGCAAAGCCCGCGAGTATCCGATGATCGGCTCCCATTCTGTCCCGGACGAATATTTTCTTTTTTCACTCACCAACACCTTCATTAGCTCTTAGGGGTAAGCTCCGCGCAATTGAGATCTCTTGCGCTCGACCCAGAGGAGCCTGTCCGAGAATTCGGAGGGGTCGCGCGCATGGGGCTTGCGAGGCGAGCTCGAGGCGCGAGGAGGAAGGCGATGTCGGTGCACATCGTCGACGACGAGCAACGAAGAGATCGCCCGCAATCCCCATGCGCCCTTCGGGTTCCGGCGGCGCGGGGGCATCTGCTGCGTTGGCGCTCCTCGACGATGTACACCGACATCGCCTGCGTCGCGCCGCCTTGCATCTGCCCCCGCGGCGCTCGGAACGCGGCCCCTCCCAATTCTCGGACAGGCTCCTAGTCACTGGGGACAACGACGTCCCAGGAGACCTGGACTCTACAATCAGAAGCGGTAGCTGATCCCGAGCTGGACAACAGGGAAAAACCTGTATTTTTCCACCTCGCGGTTGAGCTGCAGCACTTCCTTCGCGAGATCCTGCTGCAGCAGCGGTGTGGTTATGGACGTCTGGAGCGTGATAGACGGGCGCCCGTGATACATGCCGCCCAAATCCACGAAAAAGCCCCAGTGTCCCCTCTTCTTCACCGGATTGTTGAAGCCGATTCCGAAGTAGGGGGCCACACGGTTAAATTTCGCCTTTCCCGTCAGTTGCCCGATCTCCGGCAGGCTGTAACGCCGGTCGCCGATCTCGAGCGTCTGGCCTGCGGCAGTTGCTGTCACCTCGTTCAGGTTGATGATCAGTCCTCCGCCGAGACGAAACCAGTTCCTGAACGGGAAGACGTCAAGGGCGATCGGCACTGCGCCAAGCTTGAGCTTTCCATTGTAACCGATGCCGCTCTCACGGAAATCGCCGCTGTATGAGTAGAAACCGGCTCCCGCCCGCACGTTGAGAATCCCCGGCACGAGTGAACAGCTTAAATCGGCGCCGATCCCCAGGGTTCCGAGCTTGGCGTCGACCGCACACGCCCTTCGGCTCTCGTTTTCCTGAGGCAGTGCCGGGTGAGGGAAACAAGAAAAAAAACACCAGAATCGTGGAGGGAACCAAACCTTTTGTCATCATCGGAAGACCTCGTCTCAGACGGTAATCACGGCAAGGCATCGACGATCCCATGACAATTCTCCTGCCCGCCCGACCCGAGAAGCTGGTGAGATGCAATCGAAAAACGCTTTCATGGTAACACGATATCGTCCGCTGTGAACCTGATGATATGACTGACGTCAGTCCCTCGGCCACATGCAGGCTTGCCGCTCTGTCGATAGCGATGCAAGGGCCCAGCGCTTCTGTTCCAGCTTCTCGTCTCCCTTGATACTGATGCGGCGGCTGACCGTCTTCCCCGCCGGGAATACCGCCCCAACCTGCCCACCCAGCGCCATCTTTAAAATTCGATTTATCATATCGCGCTATTGACGGTCCTGTGTCAGCCCAGGAAATGACGTCTATCGCAAATAGGGGAGTGTCTCCCCGATTTCGGGCTGCAGGATGCACCTTCACCGGCTGACAAACACAAATCGACGTCATAACCGTGCAACAGATATTCTGTTCATTCAATGAATTAGCAAGACAGTAAGCTAGGGCTTCAGATGAATCGGGGGCTGGCCTTTCTCTTGCACTTGGTGATTCCGGTCACCAAATTACAGAATCCGGTTTGAAACCAGAGAATAATTTTCTGCGAGGTCTGAGCGATGGCATACAGTGGAGACAATGGGACTCAACAAGATCAGCGCCAATCAACTCCATCAGCGCCAACTTTTGCGCCAGTGCAGGATACCGTACGGGATCGAAGCATCAACAGATCGGAAGCGAAGCGCTACTCGATGGTCCTGCACGGTCCAAGAATCGACTGGAGCGAAAAATGCGTAGGGTGTGACCACCCCAGGAGGAATCACTCTCGCGCCATGGGGGGCTGCATGTCTTGGGACGACGAGAACTACAAAGGATATTGCCGTTGCGGCGGCTTCAAGCCCCGGCCCAGATGAAGAATCACTTCGCATATCGGTCTCTTTGTTCGACTCTGCCGCGAAGCCGGGCTGGCCGCTGCATCACGCATTTCAGCTCGTGAATTCGTGACTGATTTTGGGGAGGCTCGAAGATTCCAGGAATCTCGAAATTATCCGAGTGGTGTTTCGGAGCGATCCATGCGCGGGGGGCGCCCGTGTAGCGTGAAGATGGATGTATCGGGGCTTGGTTTCCGTAGGCCGAGGTCTCTAACCTGGCGCTGTTTCCACAAGCGAGGCTTAGAAGCTGTGAAAAAATGCTTGGAGCCTCAAAAGACTTAACGCAGAGAGCGCAAAGACCGCAAAGGACGCTGAGAAAACTCTGCGTTTCTCTGCGCCCTCGGCGTTCTCCGCGTCGAGGTTTTGATTTTTTCACAGCTTCTCACGGTCGCGGCTCTGTTATCTTGCCTCATGGCATGACATTGCGATAAGCGACCCGCAAAAACTATGCGGCATTAGGCGGGACGCCGGCCGTCGCAGGATTCCGAGGAGGTTCTGGCTGAATTCGTTCGAATTCGTGGCCTGTTTCACTTGCCAGACTGCGACGGCTTGCTGCCCACGGATTGCATGTTCGCGTCATAAACTTCGAGCGGACCGAGATCGAGTTTCTTCAACTCCGGCTCCACAGCGGACCGGTCGCCGACAACCACAATCACCATCTTGTCGGGCGACAGGTATTTCTGCGCCACCCGCTGAACCTCCGCTATAATCACCGCCTCGATTTTCCTGGGCAAAGAGCTGTAGTAGTCAAGGGGTAGCCGATAAATGAACAGATTCGAGGTGGTGGCTGCCGTCTGGCCCGTGGTTTCAAAAATGCTCGTCAATCCGCGTACGAGGGCCTCCCTGGCCATCGCCAACTCTTCCGGCTTGACCTGCGTTTCGCGCATTTGGACCAATTCGGCAAATACCTCCTTGACCGAGGGCGCCGTCGCGTCGGTTCGGACCATCGTGCTCACGTAAAACGGTCCAGGGCTGCGCCGATAGTTGAAGGCGGAGAATGCACCGTAGGTGTAGCCGTGAGCCTCGCGCAGATTCAAGTTGATCCGGCTCGAAAACAAGCCTCCGAGGATCGCGTTCATGACCTGGACGGAAACGTAGTCCGGGTTGTCCCGCGCCAAACCGACCTGACCGATCTGCAGGACGCTTTGCGGCGATTTGGGTTTGTCGACAATCACAATGTGCCGCGTCATCGTCGAGGATACCGTGGGAGGTTGAGAAGGAGCAGCGGCTGCCGACCAACCGCCAAAATATTTTTCAGCCAGAGACTTAAGCTGCGACCCGTTGATGTCGCCGGCAACGACCAGAGCGGCGTTCTTCGGGCCAAAGCCGGCCTTGTAGAAATCCAGCAAGTCCCCGCGATCGATCCCCTGTACGGACTCCTTTGTGCCGATTTCCAGGTATCCGTAGGGGCTGTTTTCGCCGTACACCTGACGGTTGAACATGCGGCCGGCGAGATCGTTGGGGTTGTCGGCCTGCTGCAGCAGCGTGGTGAGCCGGCGCTGGCGCACGCGATCGATTTCCTCGCCGCGAAAAGCGGGATGAAGAGCGACGTCGGAGAGCAGATCAAACAGCTTGTCAGTATTTCTGGTCAAAGCGCCGCCGGAGATGCGCGTGGCGTCCATGCTGGATCCCGCACTGAGCGATGCCCCGATCTGTGCAATGTCGTCGGCAAGTTGCGGCGAAGTCCGTTTGTCGGTGCCTTCCGTCAGCATGGATGCGGTGAATGAGGCCAGCCCGGGCTTGGCGGCAGGATTGCTGTCGCTGCCGCGCAGCACCGCGATTTCCGCGCTGAATACCGGCAGATTGTGCTGTTCCATCAGAAGCACGGTCATGCCATTGGCCAGCTTGAATTCAACGGGCACGGGCAACTTCACGGCGATGGATTTGCCGGGCCTGGGAGGCGTGTCGCGCCATTCATCTCCGCCCGGTCCACCGGGCATCTTCTGTTGTTGTGCGGTCTTCGGATCGGGCGCCGCGGCACATCATGAATGACTTTCTCGCCGGGAACGCCATAGACCACCACGCGCGAATTCGTCGTAAGACGCATCGCGACCTTCTGCACCGATGCCGGCGTTGCGCTTTCATAGCGCGCCAGATCCTTCGGCAGGTGACCGGGATCGCCGAGATAATGGTTGTACTGATTGAGAACATCGGCGACTCCGCCGAATCCACCGAAGCGCTGGAGTCCCTGGATCATTCCGGTCTGAATCGTGTTGCGCGCACGCTCCATCTCTGCCGGCGTCGGGCCGCTCTTCCGCAGAGCGTCGAGTTCGTCGTCGATCGCCTTTTCGAGATCTTCCGGCTTCACACCGGGCCTGGCCGTGGCGGCGATCTGGAACACTGAACCGAGAATAAGTGAGTTCTGTGAGGCGCTGACGTCCTGCGCAATCTGCTTTTCATACACCAGCTTCTTGTACAGACGGCTGGACTTGCCTCCGCCGAGTATGCGCGCCAGCATGTCGGCTTCGGCATCTCCCGGCTTGTAAATCGGCGCCGTTATCCAGGCCATGTAGACGCGCGGCAGCTGGACTTTGTCGGTCACGGTCACGCGTCGTTCGCGGTGATGGGCGGGGTCACGGCCTCGATCTTCGGCACCGGCGGACCGGACGGAATCGGCCCAAAGTACTTCTCCACGGAAGCCTTGATCGTCTTGGGATCGAAATCGCCGACAATCGCCAGGCTCGAGTTGTTCGGCGCGTAGTACTGCTTGAAGAAGTCGCGCACGTCGTTCAGCTCGGCGGCTTCGATGTCGGCGTGCGAACCGATCACGTTCCCATAGTAGGGATGATCTTTGGGGAACAGCTGATGAAACAGCTCCTCTTCCACCAGCATGTAGGGTGAGTTTTCGCCCTGGCGCCGCTCGTTGCGCACCACGTCGCGCTGGGTGGTCAGCTTGCGCTGATCGAGCTTGTCCAGAAGCCAACCCATGCGGTCGCTCTCGAGCCAAAGGGCCAGCTCCAGTTGGTTGGCGGGCATGGTTTCGAAATAATTGGTGCGGTCGAAGTCGGTGGTGCCGTTGATCACGTGGCGCCGGCCGACTCCAGCACCTGGAACGGCTGATCGCCGGCGTGCTTCGAGCCCTGGAACATCATGTGCTCGAACAGGTGGGCAAAGCCGGTGCGGCCGGGCCGCTCATTCGCCGGCCCGACGTGATACCAAAGGTCGACGGCCACAAGAGGCAGGCGGTGGTCCTCGCTCAAGATCACTTCGAGCCCATTCGCCAGTTTGTATTTTTCGAATTTGATCGCGGGAAAGACTTCCGGTTTTGCCTGCGGCCATGCCGTTAGCGCCGGCAAGAATGCCGTCATCACAAGCACAGGAATCAATATAACCCGCCTCGACTGCTTCATAAAACGTGCTCCTTGAATTGATTGAGAGTGAGTCGGGGGGAAACGCGACCGGCATTAAAACCGTCCCATTTGATTATACCCCCAGCGCCGCTGTGTCAAGTTGCGTCAGGCGCGGAGGGCGCGACCTAACGCGATATCGCGGGCAAGGCGCCTTATCGCGTCGTGAACGTTTTCGGACTTCTTCGAATCAAATTGAGGTGTGGGGAGCGGGGGTTCAACGTCGCACCTTATTCGTTCTTCACGCGTTGCAGGAGGTTTATATATGCGGAGATTACTATTCGGTTCTGTGTTGATCCTGTTGTTGCCGGCTTTGCTGCCGGCGCAGGAATTTCCTAAAGCCGAAGTGTTCGGCGGCTACTCTTATTTTCGGGCGAATCCCGAGGGATACAATCTGAATGGATGGAACGCCTCGATTTCGGGAAATATTCTCCCCTGGTTCGGAATTGTCGGTGATTTCAGCGGCCACTACGGCGCTCCCAGCCAGTTCGGATTCCGGATTCCCGGAGTTAACATCAGCTCTCATACCTTTATGGCCGGCCCCAAATTGTCATACAGGGATGGCGGGAGGTTGACTCCGTTTGCCCACTTCCTGATCGGGGCGGCGCGGGCCGGCACCAGCGCGTTCGGATTTTCATTATCGGATACGTCGATCGCGGCGGCAGTGGGCGGAGGCCTGGACATCAAGGTGAGCAATTCGCTGGCCGTGCGGGTGATCCAGGCGGATTACCTGATGACCCGATTCAATGCCAGTCCGGATCTTTTCTTCTCACAGCGCCAGAACAACGCAAGGCTGTCGTTCGGCATCGTGCTTCGTCTGGGGGAATAGAGAGCGATAGCGCGAAGGACTTCACCATCTGGGAGTACTGGGACCGCCGGCGGTCCCAGGCTCCCAGAGCTCACTTCGCGTACATTCGTGGCCTGGATGTTCAGTCGTCAGTCACGCCGGCAAACAGATCCGTCTCGGGCTGCATGACGGACGGGTGAGTCGTCGCGGCCAGGTGGTAAAGTTCCGTCGTTCGATGCCGCATCGAGTTCTCAAACAGCGGAAAAAGCGGCGCCTGGGTCGAATGCGAACGAAACGCCTTCAGCTTGAGACTCACGAAATCGGAAATGTCGATGACTGTTGTCGCAGGCGCAAGACTGACCGGCTGCCGGTCCGGGAGCATGAAAGCGGCCGTGGCGTAGTAAAGCTTCTGAGTTCGATGCGCTGCCAGCCCTTCAGCCAGCTGTTCGGGATAACGGTTCGTGCGCCCCGCCCAGTGATACGCCATGGTCCCGAAAATGCCGGCCATCGAATGGTCGGGGTGGCCGGTGACCGCGCCTTCCGGCCCCATCGTCAGAATCACGTGGGGCCTGATCCGGCGCACGCGCCGCGTCAGGTCACCCACGACCGCGTAGAAATCAAGGCAATCCAATTTCCCATCAGGGTAATCCAGTGCCTGGCAGTCGCCCACCCGGAGCAGCCTGCAGGAGGCAGCGAGCTCGCGCCGACGCACTTCGGCGAGTTCCTGATCGGAGCGGGCGCCTCCCCGATGGGTTGCGGCCTGTCCCGGAGTGAGGCAGATCAGAAAGGTTTCGACTCCCCGGGAACGAACAAGAGGCAGCACCCCGCCGAAAGCGCCCGCCTCGTCATCGGGATGTGCCGTGATGCAGAGCAATCTCAACATGAAATCAAAGTACCGTGACGTCGTAACGACATCAAGTGCGGTGAAAGGGAGAGATTCCAAACTTCCCGCAAGAGCCTTGGATTCGAGCAGGAGGTTTTACTATTACCGCCCACACTTGAACCTAATCCATTCGGGCCGCATCATCTTCTTAGTCGGAGGATAGAAGATTCGTGACCCGTAAAATCTTCGTCATGGCAGCTGGGAGTGCTGTCGCGCTCCTTTGCTCCGTCGGATTGCTGATTGCTCAAACCCAGGTCCAGACAAAATCTTTCGCCGCTGCACCGGGAGACACGGTCGTCGTGCAAAACGATTTTGGCCGGGTTCGGATTCGAGGCGTCGACAGCTCGGAAGTCCTGGCGCGTCTGGAAATGGTCTCGTCGGGCAAGATCCAGCCGGATTTTCTCGTCGCAACGCAGAAAAACGGTCGGGAGATTTACCTCTACTCGTTTTTTTCGGGTCAATCCCAGGAAGCCGTCAATCTCGAAATCCAGGCGCCCAGGTTTCTGAACGTCGTGGTCTGGGGTGCTAATCCCGAGATCGAAATACAGGGAATACAGGGTTCGGTGCGGGTTCAGAACATCACGGGGAATATCACCCTCTACGACCTCTCATCCTCAGTCTCGGCCAGTTCAGATCGGGGCGACATCGCCTATCATGCGGGCACGCAGCCGCGCGGCGACGTGCGCATTGAATCCACAAACGGGAATATCCGCTGCGACTGGCAAATAACCTCAATCTGCGGGCATGGTTGCGCGCCGGTGGCGCTGTCTCCTGGGACAAGGAATCCGAAGAGCGCGGAACCTGGATCGAAAAGCAGCTTGGTTCGCTTGGCCCGCTGATAAACGCCGTCAGCCTGAACGGCAACGTCAGGGCAACCTTGAGCCCACCAGGGAGCCGGCCTGCGCCGTTGCCGACTTCAGTCCCGCGGCAGGGTGCGAGTTCCGAACCCAATTCGCAGGCAAAGACTGCTACGAAGATTCCACCGCCGGAAATACCAAAGGCTGCTCCGGCTCCCGCTCCTCCAGCCGACGTCCCCCAATCGACAACCGCCACACCCGGCGGGCCGGGCGTGGCGATCAAGGTCAGTGTCGACTCGGTTTTGTTGAACGTGTCGGTTCGGGATCGTTACAGCAACAGAAGCATCGCCGGGCTGGCAACAGGACGACTTTCGGGTTTATGAAGCACCGGCGTGCCCCAGGAGCTCCAGCAGCTCTTGACCACGGACGCGGCCTTTCAACCTCCTGCTCCTGATGGATGTAAGCGGCAGCACGCAGTCGTTTATCCACCTGATCGAGACAGGCCGCCACTCAATTTACTCAGGAAATCAATGAGAATGACAAGATCGCCGTTGCGGAATTCAACTCCGACGTGCAGTTGCTGCAGGATTTCACGAGTGACCGGAGAGCCGCCGAAAGAGCCATCTCGCGGATTAAATCCGGCGGTGGTACGGCTTTTTACGATGCATTGATGACCTGCATCGATCAGTACATGCGCAATATCGAGGGGCGCAAGGCAATCGTGGTTTTCACCGACGGCGTGGACAATCAGCTGATGGGCAGTGGAGGACAAGGTTCGCGGACCACCTTTAATCAGCTCTATCGCAGGATTCAGGAGAGCGACACGATCGTATATACGATTTTTCTCGACAGCGAAGGCCAGTTTCCCGGTTCGGGTCGCAATACGGGAGGCTGGCCGGGCGGGGGTGGTCGATTCCCCAGAGGTGGCTTGGGACTGCCGATTCCATTGCCTCTGCCGATACCGGGCCCTACCGGAAATCCCTATCCCGGCGGCAATGAAAGAACTGCTTACGAGATTGCTCGAAAGCAGCTGGAGGAAATCGCCGAACAGACCGGCGGCAGAAATTATTCGCCGCAAAGGGCAGAGGATCTCTCGGGGGCTTACTCGCAAGTGGCCGACGATCTCAGGATTCAGTACCTGCTCAGCTACGCGTCTTCCAACCAATCGCAGGACGGGCGCTGGCGAGCGATCCGAGTTGAGGTCAGGGATCGTCCCGAGGCCGTTGTCCGCACGCGCAAGGGTTACTTCTCAAGAAAGGGCACGGCGGCTTCGTCAGGATAACAGTTCTTGCTGTTTTCGAAGCAGCCTTCCATGCGCGGGGGCGCGCACCCACGGCGCATGAAAATGCTATGTGACGACGTTTGCGATGAAACAGGTTGCAGAGCTTAATCGAAAAACGAACAACTGTCGCTGGGTGTTTGGAAAAGCGCCGGCGGGACGCCGGCGACGCCGGCGTCCCAGGACTCCGCACATGGCGACTTCGGCTTATTCGTGCAATTGGTGCAATTAGTGGCAAAGAATTCGTGCGAATTCGTGGCACGAATCAGGTCTTACATCGTAGGGCTGCCCTTGCCCTGAATGGTCTCGCCTTCCACTTCTTCAGCACACTCCAGGCAGTGGGTCGCGTATGGGATGGCTTTCAGCCGTTTTTCACCGATCTCTCTGCCGCACCGTTCACAAATCCCGTAAGTGCCCTCGTTCAATTTTCGTTCGGCTTCGGCCATCTGAGTCAGCTCCGCCGAGCGAATGTCGATCAGTCTGACTCCGACCGTTTGCAGAACATCAAGAATGGACATATCCGCACTGTCCATGCCTCGATCCAATTCAGCCCTGTAATCCTGACTGAGATTCGCAAAGATGTCTCCATGAATCTTGGCCCACACCTCTTGCCGGCTCTCATGCAGCAATTCCCGGAGTCTTTGCTGTCTTGTCTGGTTTGCCACTGTCATTTTGCCTTCTCCTTCGGCGCGAGTGAATCGTCCCCTGTGTCCCACATACGCCGCAGGAGGTCACGGCTGTATTCGAGGTAATGCCTGTTGGGTGAAAACACCTCGAGCGTGATGGTGCCGTCATACCCGCAACCTTTCAGTGCCCGGATGATCCGGGGCACATCGATGGTGCCTGCTCCCAAGGGCAGGTGCAGGTCATCCCTGCCTCCCTTATTATCGTGCAGGTGAACGTGGCGCAGGCGCTTTCCATATGTATTGAGGATCGTCTCAGCATTATTTGGAATCGGGCACAGATTGCAATGCCCTATGTCTAGATGCAATCCGAGTTCCGGAAAGGCTTCAAGCAGAACGCCCAGGTCCGCTGCCGAGTTAAAGTCGTCGCCGGGTATGTTTTCGACCATGATCCCGACCCCGACTCTGCGCCCGTGAGCCAGAAGCTCTTCGAGGGACTGCAGGTTCTTATCCATGAAGAACTTCTTGGAATGCAGCGGGCTGTGGCTATCGGGATGAACATTCATCCAGCGGGCGCCGGCCTGGGAAAAAATGTCCAGACATTTGCGGCATTGCTCGACGGCCGTTCTGCGAATTTCTTCGAAAGCGTTTGCGATGGGCAGGTAATAGGCAGTGTGTCCGATGACGCCCAACCTGTGACGGGCAAGCGCTGCGCGCAACTTCGACGGATCCACCTGCCACGGCGCGGCACGCGGGGGTTCCAGGGTCAAGTCCAGGAAGTCCAGCCCCATCTCAGACATCCACTGAATCTCTTCAGTGATCTCGGATGCCGGATGGTTCATGGCGCCGATCAGCATGTGGTCTCCTCCCGAGTGGGCGGTCACTTGTCCGGCCAGTGCGGGAAATCCTCGCCAAACCAGGGACGGGTGTCCAGCAAGTGCGAACGGCTGCCACACTCCCGAGTTTCGCGGCGCGTGATGCCCAGTGCGTCCCAAAGCCACCGGGGGAACTCATCCGCGCGGTCCGGGCACAACCAGGAGAACAGCGTCACCACGGATGCCAGGACCGGCGTGTCGTCGTGGGCCCGCCACAAAAGGTGTTGCCAATCAAGTGCGGCGCCGGTGTGATACAACAAATTCATCACGTCAGGCCAGTCGCAACGCTCCCGCTGCATGACGTACATTTTGCCCCAGATCAGCTCTTCCGCCGGCAGGATCTTCAACCGATGGCCCCGGATCTCGACTGATGGACCACGGGTTAGCCAATGGGTGTCGGCCATCGAGCGCCGGTTCGGCATGCCCCAGATAATGTCTACGATCATGCCAGATGAGTATCCACGGTAGATCCAGCCTCGGTCATATGGAAGTTTCGAATGATAATCTTCCAGGCCGCAACTCGTCATGACCTTGATCATCGATTCCCGGTCTTCGGGCAGGACATAGATATCCAGGTCCTTGGTGTTTCGCAAGTGGCCGGTGTAAGTGGCTAGCGCAAAAGCACCTCCGAGCGCGAAGGGGGGACCGGAAGCAGCAATTCCCCGAATCACGCGTTCGTAGACTTCCCATTCTTCATCCGGCACCGACTCCGCCCAGATTGCCGGTTGTATCTGCATCTCTTTCGTTTGTTTCACAGGAATATTCCCTGGGTGGGGCTTTAGTGGTGAAGCAACCCCTGAGCCATTGAGCCGCTTCCGGGGGGTGAGACCAAAAGTAAGTCATTTATAACTGCCACTTATGTTGATATGGGTCCCCGAAAATTTGCTTATTTTGCATTTGCCGTCTCGGGGAGGATTTCCCATCAGGGCTCGGTCCTGTAAAATTGGCGCATTGAACAGGGAGTGGACCTTCGAGATTCTCTGAGCCCTTTGAGTCCTGGAGGTGTGGCAGCCTCGTCTCAAAGCCCAAAATCCTCGAAGAGGCTCAAAGCAGTTAAGCGGCTATTTTCAGAGCAGCCTTCCATGCGCGGGGCGCGCACCTCAGGCATAATTTTGGCTTGACATAGACGCGACGCGAAGGAATTCTGTTCGCTCACTGGCCGAATTCGATGCTCCAGACTCGTGTTTTCCCTTTGTTTCACCGAAATGCCGCAAGGAGCGGGATTGCCGTCGTTATCTGTGCCTGCATCATCGCAGCCCTTGCATCGCAAAACTTCCTGGCCATGCACAGACAGGATGTCATCGTGCCCGGTCCGGGAGTCACACAAACCGTTCCTCTCTCCAGTTATTTCCCCGGATTGTCCAAGACACCTGGCGATACGCCGGTCTATGTCATGAATGGCCAAGTCCCGGGTGGAACGATCCTGGTCTTGGGCGGCACGCACGGAGATGAAACGGCAGGTTATCTTACCGCCATCCTCCTGATAGAGCAGGCACGGGTCCGGGCGGGACGTTTGATTGTCCTGCCCCGCGCCAACGCCAGCGGCTTCACCCACAGCATGCCACAGGAAGCGCACCCGCAGCGCATTCAGGTCAGAACGGTGCGCGGCAGCCGGACCTTTACTTGCGGCGCCCGCGTAACGAATCCGATCCACCAATGGCCCGATCCCCAAGTCTACACGCTCGCGGGATCACGCCAGCAACTCTCGGGAATCGAGACCAGAAATCTCAATCGGGCGTATCCGGGCCGCCGGGACGGCTCGTTGACCGAGCGGATCGCCTACGCCATCACGGCACTGATAAAGCAGGAAAAGGTCGATCTGGCCATCGATCTGCACGAGGCCTCCCCCGAATACCCCGTCGTAAACACGATTGTGTCGCACGAAAAGGCGATGGACCTATCCGCAATCGTCAACATGAACTTGCAGGCTAAGGGGATCCCCATCGGACTCGAAGCATCGCCCGTGAACCTGCGCGGGCTGTCCCACCGCGAGTGGGGCGATTCGACCGGGACGCTCTCGGTCCTGATTGAGGCAACGAATCCGGCGCAGGGCCGGCTCCGAGGCCGCACTTCGGAAGAACTCGTGACGCTCGGAATGGATAGATTCTACGTCCTTGCTTCCGGCCGCCACAAGCTTTCGGTGCCTTTCCCCGAAAGCGGGTGGCCTCTGGCGAAGCGGGTAGCGCGGCATCTCGCGGGAGTCGCCGAATACGCCGGCAGCCTTGGCGACCTGTTTCCCGATAGGCCGGTCGAACTGGTCGATGTACCAGAATACGAAGCCGTTGTCGCAAATGGATTCGGAAGATACCTGAGGTGATCAATGCACAATCGAAAAAACCTGAATCGTAACGGCACGCTGTTCCATGGGAGCGCCCCTCTCTGGCTTCTCTGCGCCGCGATCCTTGTGGTCTTCAGCGCATCTGCCTTCGCACCCGCGGATCAGGGCACGACCAGGAATGTCCAGGTTGTGGCCGAAAACGGCATGGTCGCCTCGGCTCATGCCCTGGCATCGCAGGCCGGCGTGGAAATCATGAAGGCGGGAGGCAACGCAATTGACGGCGCGGTCGCCGCGGGATTCGCCATCGGTGTCGTGGAACCGAATGCGAACGGCATCGGTGGCGAGGGCGTGATCGTTATCTACAAGGCGGATAAAAAGACGGCGATTGCCGTTGACTACCGATCCGCGGCGCCTGCGGCGGCAAAATTCGCATCTGCAATTCCATCAACCGGCCATGCCGCGGTCGCGATTCCTGGGACGGTTGCCGGGCTGACGGCTGCTCTTCAGCAGTACGGCACGATGAAACTCGACAGGGTGCTGGCGCCCGCAATCAGGCTGGCCGAACAGGGATTCACGATCAGCCCGACCCTTGCCGGCGCGATCTCCGATAATTTCGAGGAGATCATGAAAAACGACTCGTTGGCCTCCATTGTCTGTCCGGAAGGACTCCCGCTCGAAGCGGGCGCGACTCTGAAAAATCCCAACCTCGCCCGCAGCCTGCGCAAAATCGCTGCAGGAGGCCCGGATGTGTTTTACCGGGGCGAACTGGCCGAGGCCATCACGACGGAAATGGCGGCGCGCGGCGGCTTCATTGCCAAATCGGACCTGGCGGATTACCGGGCCATAAGCCGTGAACCCGTGCGCGGAACCTATCGCGACTGCTCGCTTATTTCGGCGCCGCCTCCGGTCGGCGGAACTTCGGTTATCGAAATCCTGCAGATCCTGGACCACTTCGATCTTGCCAGGAATCCGCCTTTTTCGGCGGCCAACGTGCATCTGATGGCCGAAGCCATGAAAAGGGGCTTTTCCGATTTCAGCGCCTACATCGCCGATCCAGGTTTCGTAAAGGTACCTTTACCCGGCCTGCTCTCCCGGTCTTATGCGAAAGCGAGGGCAGCGGAAATTCAACCGGGCATGATCACTCCAAAAATCACGGCCGGAGAACCGGATAAACCCGGAAGCGGCAGCACGACCTCCCTTTGTGCCATCGACAGGCAGGGCAATGTGGTCGCGATCACGCAGACGATCTCCGATTTCTTCGGCGCGAAGGTTGCGATCGCAGGCACCGGAATTATCCTGAACAATGAAATGAAGAACTTTTCATCCAGGGGCATCAACGCGATGGCGCCGGGAAAGAGAATGCGGACTACGATCGCCCCGACAATCCTGCTCAGAGACGGAAAGCCGTTGGCGGCAATCGGCACCCCGGGGGCCGCCCGCATCATCTCCACCATGGTGATCCTGATCTCCAACCTGATCGATCACAAGATGGGGATCCAGGAAGCCATCGAGGCGCCGAGATTCTACGCCCGCGACACTGATAAATCGCTATATGTGGAAACCCGATTGCCGCAGGAGACTTTGGCCGAACTGACCAAGCTTGGTTATGCAATCCAGAAACAGGGCGAGTATGATCTGTTTTTTGGCGGCGCGCAGGGGATTGTCATCGATCCCGCGACCGGGAAGAAGATCGGAGGCGCGGACCCACGCCGGGACGGTGTTGTGGCGGGATTCTGACTCGCCGCCGGCCGCGATCGTGAGACGCGGTAATCATGAATAGACGAATCGGCATTTCCGAAGGGACGCTTTCTATGCATGGATTCCACAGACTGTTTTTTCTTATTGTCGTGATCTCGCTGGTGCCGGCGGCCGGTACCGCCCAGAACTTTTCAACGCCGGGATTGATCACCTCGATCGGCCAGAGTTCGGATCTGGCCATTGTCAAGGCTCTGCTCAATACCAGGCTGAAGCTTGGTTTCGAAGTGAACGCGCTCGCCAAGACACCTGATCTCGGTAATGCCAAAACGCTCATCATGGTCATGGGCGCCAGCACCAAAGGCCTGGGCAGCGCGGGTATCAACATGGATCAGGAAATGGAGCGCACGAAGGCATTGCTGAAAGCCGCAAAGGAAAAAGGCATTCGCATTCTGACCATGCATGTCGGCGGGGAAGCGCGGCGCGGAAAATCCAGCAACGACCTGATCGAGGTTGTCGTCCCGGAATCGAATCACGTCGTCGTCGTGGCCGCAGGCAACAAGGACAAGTTGTTCAACACGCTTGCATCCAGGCGCAACATCCCGGTCATCGAGGCGGCGAACCTGGCGAGTGCGGGAGACGTCGTCAAGTCCCTCTTCGGCAGATAGTTCGGTTGTGTTTCGCAATGGTCAATCCGATGGGATCGCTGGCCGGCAACTGGGCGGAACCGCTGACGTTCGGCCTGATGCTGGCATGCTTCGGGCTGCTTGCGACCATCACGCGCTGGCCGATCGGCCTGGCGCTCCTGATTGCCGCCTGGCTGGGAGCTGCCGTCAACGGCGAATTTCTTCCGCTCCGGCATCTGGTCGAAGGCGGCTTTTCCTACATCGACCCGATCCTGGTGATCGCATCGGCGATGATTTTCATGCGCATTCTCGCTGATGGAGGGGCTTTAAACGCCATCGGCCAGGCCGTTGAGCGGCGCTTCGGGGCACGTCCCTGGTTGCTGCTCCCCGTCCTGATGCTGATCGTGATGTTTCCCGGAATGATCACGGGGTCCTCGACCGCGTCGGTCATCACCACAGGCGCGATGGCCGCCTCCATCACGTCAGGCCTGGGACTCTCGCGCGAGCGCACGGCCGCGATCATAGCACTCGGTGGCGTGCTGGGCATGGTTGCGCCCCCGGTGAATATTCCCGCCATGATCATCGGGGGCGGCATTGATCTGCCCTATTCGGGATTCGACGCCCCGCTCGCAATCGCTTCGTTTCCGCTCGCAATTGTCATTGTGTACGCCCTTGCCTGGCCGGTCCTGCGCCGCCGTGGGATGAACGGTCGGATTTCAGGAAAATCCGTCGTCGTCGCGGATGAGCCGCCGCACACCCGGAAGGTTTCGCTGGTGCGTGCGCTTGCGGCGCCTGCGGCTGCAGGTCTGCTGATGCTGGCTCCTCGCCTGGATCCCCATCGCCTGCCGGACTTGGGGCTTCCCTTGATGTTTCTGGCCGCCGCCATTCTCGCGGTCGCGCTTCTTCCGAAGTTCCGGGTTTTTCCTTCAATGCTTCAGGCCACGGAAGAAGCTCTCCCCGTGCTGGGGATTCTCTGCGGAGTAGGCGCATTCATCCAGGTCATGACTCTGACCGGAGCCCGCGGGTGGCTGGTCTCCTTGATGACCGGGGCTCCGCCCTGGGCGCTCTATGCCTCGGCAGGCATCAGCATCCCGCTCTTCGGAGCCGTCTCCGCGTTCGGATCGGCCTCAGTCCTTGGAGTGCCTTTTCTGCTTGCTCTGCTTGGCCGTGATGAGACTGTCACGACAGCCGCGCTTTCGCCTGGCAGGATTGGGCGATCTGATGCTCCCGGCGGCGTTGGCTGCCACTCTTGCATCTCAGGTCGCGGGGGTGCGGGATCGCATGCGGGTGCTGCGCCTGTGCGTTATTCCGGCGCTGTTGATCGTTGCCTTTGCAATCATAATGCTGATTTATGCTCCCGTTCTAGGGAGATGGCTGAGATAGAAGCTGAACTGAAATCGGCTCCGGGGAGGTCATTCCCTCCGGCTGACGGCCCCGGCCAGGATCGAGGATGAAGACGATGCTGCCAGTCTGTCGGTCTGACCGGATTGATCGCCACGCTTGTTGCCGCGGTGACCGTGCGCGAGCGCAACCTCGGGCGCCAGATTACCGGCGGTACGGTCCTCGTCCTGCTTCTATTGCGGTTATTTCTGGTAAAGTGAAACCTGCAAGGAACTGGATGGTTCTATGAAGATCGTTCGATGGTGGCCGTATACGGTTCTACTGTGTTTCTGGTATTTTTGCAGCGCCATGGCTCAGGAGCTTACGCATGACGTCCGGCCGGGATCCGGAGTGACCTCGGTAAAGCGCCTGTCGGACTATTTTCCTTCTCTGGCAAAGACGCCTGGCGACACCGCTGTATACGTCATGGATGGTGATCAGAAAGGTGGAACCGTCTTTGTCGCCGCCGGTACCCACGGCAACGAAATTGCCGGGATCATGGCCGCAACGGTGCTGGTCGAGCACGCGCGAGTGAGCAAGGGACGGCTGATCGTAGTCCCACACGCGAACAACTCGGCCGTGAGCTATGTCGATCCAAAAAGGCAGGGCCCATCCTCGATCACTCTCGAAACCTCGAGCGGCAAACGGGAATTCAGATATGGCTCGCGCCTCACAAAACCGGAGCACCAGGGTGAAGGCGACCCGCCGGAGTACCGCCACCCGAATTCCAGCGAGGAGCTTGATGGCTCGGAAGCGCGCGACCTCGACCGCGCATATCCCGGAAAAGCCGAAGGGGAATCTCACCGAGAGAGTTGCTTACGCCATCCTTCAGCTTCTCAAGAAGGAGTCGGTGAACATCGCGTTTGGCCTCCCACGAATCCGGCCCTGATTCGCACCTGGCCTGGATGGTAGTGGCAAATCCAAAGAACATCGATGTGGCCGCCGCCGCGATCCTCAGCCTGGACGAGGCAGGAATTTCGATGAAGCTCGAGCCCTCCTCGGATTTCGTTTCGGGGACTGTCACACCGGGAATGGGGAGATGCAACCAAGGCGCAGGCATTCCTGTTAGACGCCAAACCCGGGTATGGGAGAAAAAGACAGGGCGTGGACCTCGGTGAATGACGCGAGGTTCCCTCTTGCCAGGCGGGTCGGCGTGCATCTGTCGACGCTGCTTGCCATTCTTGAGTCTTACAATGAAGGAGCAGCAACATCATCGGTTAAACTGTGGGATGTCCGGGATTGACGCAGGTGCTGGAGGATGGGGTCGGCCGGTTCCTGAAATGAGGGAAGCATCCCGGGTCGACAGATTGTAAAGGCAGGGCAGCCACACCGGTGGCTTATTGGTCTGAACTATGGTCCCTGACATCGGTCAAGTCGTGAAAAAGCTGGCGGCAGGCGATGCGTCAAGCCTGGACAAGAGCATCGTGGAAAGGATTCCCACGTGGGTATCGCGGTTTAATATCCTACGTGACGGCAATGACTTGTGGCTTTACTGCGAACCACTGCAACGTTTGACGATGGCACTGTGAACAGCCAGTTGACCTGCCGAATTCCATCCGGACGGTACCTGGTCGACACTTTCGATACGCGCTCGCTTATCTGCATCAGCCGTGAATCGGCTGCCGGCGGGCTCATGGTGGTGGGAGTGAGTTACACCGGCAATCCGGTGCTCCTGTGGATCCGGCCGATCGGGGGGCAGGCCGGGCCAGGGACCCGGACTGAAGGGCAAATCTAGCCTTTCTTACGCAACTCCTCTTCTGTGCGCAGATCGTTGACAAACCCAAAATACAGCGCCGACACCCGAGCAATCGATTCAGCCAGCTGTTTGTCCATTTGCGTCTGTCCGCATGGTGGAGTTCCCGCCCGATGCCAATCGGCCGCAGGGCGGCGACAGCCGCGAGGGCTTCGAAGCCATCGGCGCCGGCCACGTCAAGGACGCCGCCCACTCCGACCCGATGATGCACAGGACCGCGACCGTCGACTACGCGGTCGTGGTCAAGGGCGAAATCTGCGCGGTCATGGAAAAAGGCGAGACGCTCCTGCGAGCGGGAGATGTACTGGTGCAGCGAGGCACGAATCACTCCTGGAGCGTGCGCGGCAGGGAGCCGTGCCTGGTCGCCTTCGTTCTGGTCGACGCGGAGCCGCTGAAATGAAGAAATCCCCCGTCGGCGTCATCGGCCTGGGCATCATGGGCTCGGCGATGTCGGCCAACCTGGCGAGGAGGAGCTTCAAGGTCCGCGGCTACGACATCGCGGCCAGGGCGAAGAGCGCCCTCAAGCGCGCCGGCGGCTTGCCGGTGGATTCGATTTCCGAGATCAAAGCCGGAATCATCATCACGTCGCTGCCGAGCGCTGCGGCGCTGCATTCCGTCTGCAAGGAATTGAACGGCAAAGGCGCCATCGTCATCGAGACCAGCACCTTGCCGATCGAGGAAAAGATGAAGGCGCGCGACACGCTGAAGAGGAAGGGCATCACCCTCCTCGACTGCCCGCTCTCCGGCACCGGCGCGCAGGCGAAGGTCGGCGACCTGGTGGTGTTCGGTAGCGGTGACAGGAATGCTTTTTCAAAGGTGAGAATTGTTTTCAGCCGGGAGGGCTACCGCATTCTGTCCGCCGCCAGCGGGACGGAGGCCCTGGAAATTTTTCGGAAAGAAACCTTTCCGGTTGTCCTGACCGATATCCGCATGCGCCCTATGGATGGTTTGGCCCTGCTGAAAGCCATCAAGAGCCTCCAGCCCCAAACCGAGGTTATCATGATCTCGGCCTATGCCAGTCCCGAGACAGCGGTAGAGGCCATGAACGAGGGGGCCTACGATTTCTTTCCCAAGCCCTTCGACAACCAGGAATTGAAGGCCGTTATTCAAAACGCCCTGACCCGTTATTACGGCCAACCGGATGGGACAGTAGAAACCCCTGCCCTGCCCACCAGCAGACGGCCCATCATCGGAAATAGTCCCCAGATGAAGCGGGTTTATGATTTAATTTTGAAGGCTTCCCAGGTAATCAGCAATGTCCTGATCACCGGGGAAAGCGGTACGGGAAAGGAATTGGTGGCCCGGTCCATTCACGAAAACGGCCCGCGCCAGGACAAGCCCTTCGTGACCATATCTTGCGCCGGGATCCCGGAATCGTTGGTTGAAAGCGAACTCTTCGGTTATCGCAAAGGGGCCTTTACCGGCGCCTTGACCCATAAAACCGGCCTGGTGGAAACCGCCAATAAGGGGACTCTTTTCCTTGACGAGATCGGCGAATTGTCCGCCATCATGCAGGTCAAGCTCCTCAGACTGGTCCAGGAAAGGACCTTCATCCCCTTGGGCGATACCCGGGAGCAATCCGTAGATGTCCGGTTTATCCTGGCCACCAATCGGGACCTTGAAAAAGAGGTCATGGAGGGGCGCTTCCGCTACGACCTTTATTACCGCATTAATGTCATCACCATCCCCTTACCGCCTCTCCGGGAACGCGCTGAGGATATTCCTTTGCTGGCCCATCATTTCATGGAGAAGTATTCCAGGCTGTTGGGTAAGGAGATCCGAAAGATCTCCTCCTATGCCTTTAAGATCCTTTCCCAATACCATTTTCCCGGGAATGTCAGGGAGCTGGAAAATATTATTGAGCGGTCGGTGGCCATGGAGCGCTCCACCATCATTCTGCCGGAGAGTCTGGCCCTGGCCCATTATAAAGACGTCCCGGCCGCTCCGAAAGAAGGCCCGGTTTTTACCCTTCCCGGGGAGGGCATGGACCTGGACCAAACCCTTGACCAGGTGGAAAAAAATTTACTTCTCCAGGCCTTGCAAAAAACCATGGGGAACAAACAGCGGGCCGCCGATTTATTAAAGATCAACCTGCGATCTCTTCGTTATCGCTTGCTGAAGCACGGCCTGGATGCCGAATAGATGCTTTTACAGCCAATTTTGAAAATTTATCTCACCCTTTCAACTTTCAGGTATTAGGGGGTCTTATTTTTGTTGATTAGGAGCAGGGCATTCATCCCGCCGAGGCGGGACTCATGGCCAAGGGGTGGACAACTCAAAAAACAAGACCCCCTAATACCAAATTTAACAAGAGGGAGAGAAAAATTTCAAATCTCTTTGGTTAGGCTTTGATACGGAAAAATCACAAAATTATTTGGGTCGTCCTGGCGGTTGGAGCAGCCTTTGCTTTGGGCCTGGGCTGGCATTGGGTCCAGGGGACCCCTTATTTTTCCCTCTATAAAATCGGGGCCGGTTTAAAGAATCGGGATGTCAACGGCTTTCTGACCTATGTGGATCTGGAAGCGATTCTAAGCCGGCAGGCCTCGGAATCCCTATCCGACTTATTAAAATCAATCCCCTCTTCCAACCCGATCAGTCAATGGATCGCCCCCCTGGGAGAAATCAAGATCCAGCTCTCTCCGGAAACCAATCAGGGCCTGAGCCGGCTGGCCATCCAAACCTTGCGGGAGTACCTTGAAAATCATGAAAATCCAACCCTGCCCTCCTCGTTCGGGGTTCTTTTTATCGCCCGAGTAAAGGCCAAGGGAGATTATGCCTTGGTGACCTTGAAAATGGACCGGGATCAACTTCGGATGGGACTGCGAAAAAACGCCGGAATTTGGCGGGTGGTGGAACTCAATCCGGAAGACACCCAGCGTTTTATCAAGACTTATCTGTTGCCCTCCAAATCATAGACCAGCGCCCCAAATTGCCCTTGACAGATTCGGCTAAAAACTGCTTTAATAACCAAGAGACAGGTTTATAGTGACCTATTCATTGGTTTGGAAGAACGAAAAGAGGTTTTAGATGAGCAAGACCATAGCTGAAATTAATGAAAAACTCAAAAAAGGCAAAGCCGTCGTCGTGACGGCTGAGGAGATTATTGAACTGACCCGGAAAAAAGGGGTTAAAAAAGTGGCCCAGGAGGTTGATGTGGTTACGACCGGGACTTTTTCTCCCATGTGTTCCTCCGGGGCCTACCTCAATATCAAACAGCCCCAGCAAAAAATGAAGTTGGGCGGCGGCCGGGCCACCTTAAACGGGGTTCCCGTCTATACCGGTTTTGCAGCCGCCGATGTCTATATTGGGGCTGCCGCCCTGCCCGACGACGACCCCAGAAATGCCGTTTATCCGGGCCAATTTCTCTATGGGGGCGCCCAGGTCATAGAAGAGTTGGTCGCCGGGAAAAAGGTGCTCTTGACGGCTACGGCCTACGGGACAGACTGCTATCCCCTGAAAAAGCGTGAGACGGTTTTAACCCTTAAGGACCTTAATGACGCTGTTCTTTTTAACCCCCGCAACGGGTATCAGAATTATAACGTGGCGGTCAACCTGTCCGACAAGGTCATTTATACCTATATGGGGGTATTGCGTCCCCGAATGGGCAATGCCAATTACTGCAGTGCCGGCCAGCTTTCGCCCTTGCTGAACGACCCCATCTACCGAACCATCGGTATAGGCACTAAGATTTTTTTAGGGGGGGGGGATCGGCTATGTCTGCTGGCACGGCACCCAGCACAATCCTTCGGTTCTCAGGGGTGAGAATAAAGTGCCGCGAGGACCGGCCGGAACCCTGGCGGTTATCGGAGATTTAAAAGGAATGAGCGCCCAATGGTTGAGAGGGGTTTCGTTTACCGGATACGGAACTACGCTGGCCGTCAGCATCGGGGTTCCCATTCCCATCCTGGATGAAGAGATGGCGGCCTTTACCAGTGTCCGGGATGAAGACCTTTGGACCAAGATCATCGACTACAGCCATGATTATCCTCAAGGGACGGGCAAGGTTTTGGGTGAGGTTAATTATGCCGAACTGAAGTCGGGGAAAATGGTTTTTAAGAACAAAGAGATTCCCACCGGCGGTCTTTCCAGTTATTTAAAGGCCAGGGAAGTTGCCGAGACCTTAAAAAAATGGTTATTGAAGGGTAATTTCCTTTTAACCGAACCGGTGGCCCCTCTCCCCGGGGTCTGAACCAAGCGGAATTAAATCTGGTTTAACAGGAGTCAGCCATGGCCAAGAAAAAAGTGATCCTAACCTTTCCTCCGGCTCTCATTGAAGAGCCGGTCACCTATAATTTAATCAAAAACTACGACTGCAAAATCAACATACTCAAAGCCACGGTTCGACCAAAAGAAAAAGGCCGGTTGGTTATTGAATTGAACGGCAGCCGGGAGGCGGTGGCCAAGGGACTGGGCTATTTAAAACAAATCGGGGTTCAGGTCGAACCCCTGGCCCAGGAAGTCAGATACCTGAAAGAGCGCTGCAGCCACTGCAGCGCCTGCATCCCCCACTGCCCCACGGAGGCCCTCTCGATCGACCGGGAGGACATGAGGGTTACCTTTCGCGGAGAACGATGCATCATTTGCGAGGCCTGCCTGCCGGTCTGTGCTTATAAGGCCATGGAGATCCAGTTTTAACTTCTTGCCGGTTTTTTTTGGAAAATTGTTACCCATTTTACAAGAGGGATTGGCACCATCAAATTCGAAGCACGAAATCCGAAACTCGAAGTAAAACCTAATTTTCAAATTCCAAAACAAATAGACAAATCGGTTTTGAACATTTACGACTTAGAAAATTTAGATTTGTTTCGGATTTCGATATTCGGATTTCGAATTTAAAATCTGATTAGGCCAGCTCCAATCGAATAGGACGCCCTAAAAATTCTTGGGCGATTAGTTCGAAATTCGGGGTCAAATCGGAGACGAAAAAACGATGGCCGGCCTGAGCAACCGCCGGTTCCAGGGATCGCATCAATTCCGGATTTTTTCCCAGATACTCTTTAACCCACAGGGCCACCTCTTGCGAAGAGTCGATGATTTGGCATTTCCGGCCCATCTTGGCCTGGATCACGGATTTGAGTAAGGGATAGTGGGTACAGCCCAATACCAGGGTATCGACCTGTTTGGTCTTGATAGGCTGGAGGTACTTGCGGACGATCCGCTTGGTTTCAGGTCTTTTAAGCCAGTTCTCCTCCACCAAGGGGACCAGCAAAGGGCAGGCCTGCGAAAAAACCTGGATGTCCGGCCGGCTCTCTTTAAGCAGCCTTTTATAAATATGGCTTCCTACGGTAGCCCTGGTCCCGATAATCCCGATACGATGGTTTCGGGTTACCTGGAGGGTCTTTTTTACAGCCGGGCCGATGACCTCAAATAGAGGGATGGCAAAGCGTTCCCGCAAGACCTCTATGGCCACGGAAGACACCGAGTTACAGGCCACGACAATAATTTTGGCCCCCTGGTCAATGAGGAATTGGGTGTCTTCGACGGCGTAGTCGATAATGGTTTTGGGGCTTTTGGTCCCATAGGGGGTGCGGGCCGTATCCCCGAAATAGACGATCCGGTAGTTGGGGAGTTTATCCAACACCTCGCGCACAACCGTCAATCCGCCGATTCCGGAATCAAAAATACCGATCATGCTCTTCACTTTACTCATTCCGGTTCCGGACTGTCAAACAGTTATTTTGACACTCTGCCCCTTGTGAATCCTTTCAAGCCTGACCCTTACTGCCGCCTTTATCCTTGACATCCCCCCACCCCGCTTGATAATTTGAAACCTGAAACAGGAAATTTTAGGGGGGGGCGTGCCTTGCTGACCGGCATTGTAACGGATCCTATTTATCTGGAACACCTGAAGGATTTCGGCCATGTGGAAAGCCCGCATCGGCTGGAGGTCATTTACGAGACCTTGAACCATTCTGTTAAAGACCGGGTCCGGATCATTTCCCCCCGGCCGGCCGCCCACGATGAACTGGCTTATATCCATTCTCAGGACCATATCAGGCGGGTGGCGGCCACTGCCGGGAAGGCCTGTGTCTCTCTGGACCCGGATACCCAAACCTCCCCCTTGTCTTATGAGGCCGCCACAATGGCCGCGGGGGGCCTTTTTGTTCTTATCGATGCCTTAATGAACCGGACCATAGGCAACGGTTTTGCCTTGGTGCGTCCTCCGGGACACCATGCCGAATCCAATCGGGCTATGGGCTTTTGCCTCTTCAACAACGTCGCCCTGGGAGCCGCTTACTCCCGGATCAAACACGGGTTGGACAAAATCCTGATTATCGACTGGGATCTTCACCACGGCAACGGCACCCAGCATTCCTTTTGGGATTCGGACCGGGTCCTTTATTTTTCCACCCACCAATATCCCTATTATCCCGGTACCGGGGCCGTCCATGAAATTGGTGGGAAAATGGCCCCTGGATTTACGGTAAATGTCCCCCTTTCCAGCGGCTATCTCGACGAAGACTTCGCCCAGATCTTTGAGCGGGTGCTCCTGCCGATCGGGCGCCAATTCCAACCGGACCTGCTGCTGGTTTCAGCCGGATTTGATACCTATTTCGAAGACCCTCTGGGCGCCATGCTGGTCAGCCCCAAGGGATTTGCCCGCCAGACCCGCCTCCTCCTGCAGTTAGCCGAAGAAGTCTGCCAGGGTCGTTTACTGCTCACTCTCGAAGGAGGCTATCACCTTGAGGGCTTACGCCTGTCCGTACTGGCGGTAATTAACGAACTCATGGGAAACTCCGTTCTTAGGCCGGAAGAAAGGCAGCCTGATGGAAGGCCTAATCTGGCGATTGTAGACAAGGTCTGGTCGATTCAAAAAAATTACTGGAAAAAGGATTAGGCCCATATGAAATTAGGCCCCCAGGAAATAGAGCACGTAGCCCTTCTGGCCCGGGTCCGGGTCAGCCCGGAAGAAATCGATCTTTTTACCCAGCAACTGAATGATATCCTGATCTACATGGAAAAACTGGCGGAAGTGGACACCACCGGGATCGAACCCGCCCCCCAGGCCCGGCATCTCTCCAATGCTTTTCGTGAAGACCTGGTCCTGCCCTCTTTGCCGGCGGAAGAGGCCTTGGCCCTGGCGCCCCGGCAGGCTCGTTCTTCCTTTGTGGTCCCCAAAGTGATTTAATAAGGTCTCAAAGTATAGTGACCAACCGGGACCGGGGGTCTTCTTTTCTGGGGTTGTCCAAAGGGTAACTCATCGCCCTATCGGCCGAACGGCTAGTGGGTTAGGTGCAGGGCATTCACCCGAGTCCGTCTCGGGCATTAGTGTCGGCCTGTCTCTGGATTAGTTCGATTGGCCGGAAAGAAGCTTTGGGCTTGAAGGTGGACAACCCAAAAGAAGACCCCCGGTCCCATTTAAGACAAGCTCCTCAATTTCAGGTCACGACTATTAGGAGACCCTTAATAACTGGAACCAGGAGACAAGTTCGCTCCTCTTTCAATCGGGATGCCGCTATCCCCCGGCATCATGGTCTGAGAATCCCTCTTCTCTCCCCCTCCCCCGGCTCTGCTGAGCGCATTGCAGTCTCAGAGGGGCTAAGAAAGAAGTTGGGATAAGGAATTTAAGAGACTATGGAACTCTATGAATTATCCATCGCCCAGGCCCATAATAAATTAAAGAGCCGGGAAATCAGTTCGCTGGAATTAACCCGATCGGTAATTCGCCGGATCGAAGAGGTGGAGGCGAAAATCGGGGCCTACATCACCCTGACGCCGGAAAAGGCCCTCCAACAAGCCCAGGAGGCCGATGCCCGGATCAGGCAGGGACAAATACGAACCCTGACCGGCATTCCTCTGGCCGTTAAAGATCTGATTTCAACCAAAGGATTACGGACAACCTGCGCCTCCCGAATTCTTGCAGGCTATGACCCGCCCTATGATGCCCAGGTTATGACCCGTCTGCAGGCGGAAGGCCTGGTCCTGCTGGGAAAGCTGAATATGGACGAATTTGCCATGGGCTCATCCACGGAAAATTCGGCCTTACAAGTAACCCGTAATCCCTGGAAGCTGAGTCATGTGCCGGGAGGATCCAGCGGGGGTTCGGCTGCGGCGGTGGCCGCCGGGGAATGCCTGGGGGCCTTGGGCTCCGATACCGGAGGATCCATCCGGCAACCGGCCTCCCATTGCGGGGTGGTGGGTCTGAAACCAACCTATGGAAGGGTTTCCCGGTTCGGGTTGGTGGCCTATGCTTCCTCATTGGACCAAATCGGCCCTCTGGCCCGGGATGTCACCGATTGCGCCCTCCTGTTGCAGATCATAGCCGGTTACGACCCCCAAGACTCGACCTCCGTCTCTCGGGCGGTGCCGAATTACCTGGCCTCCCTGGGAAAAGAGATTTCCGGTTTACGGGTCGGCATCCCGAAAGAATATTTTCAAAAAGGAATGGATCAGGAGGTCGAATCCTGTATCCGCCGGGCCGTCTCGGTCTTGGAAGGCTTGGGTGTATCCTGCCTGGAAATCTCCCTGCCTCATACCGAGTATGCCATCGCGGTTTACTATATCCTGGCCATGGCCGAAGCCAGCTCCAACCTAGCCCGTTACGACGGGGTGAAATACGGCTTCCGAGATCAGGAGAGCCGGACTTTAATGGAGATGGTTCAAAAAACCCGCTCCCTGGGTTTCGGAGCGGAAGTCAGGCGCCGGATCATGTTGGGAACCTATGTCCTCTCGGCCGGTTATTATGACGCCTATTACCGGAAGGCCTCCCAGGTGCGCTCCCTGATCCGGGAGGATTTTGAACAGGCTTTTAAAAAATGCGATTTGATGGTGACCCCGGTGAGCCCCACCCCGGCCTTCCGCTTTGGGGAGAAAACCGCCGATCCCCTGCAGATGTACCTGACCGACATCTGCACCATCTCTGCCAACCTGGCCGGAATTCCAGGCCTGTCCCTGCCCTGCGGTTTCAGCGCCGGGGGTCTTCCCATCGGGCTCCAGCTTCTGGGAAATCATTTTGAAGAAGAACAAATCCTCCAGGCCGCCTTTGCCTTTGAGCAGGCCACCGATCACCACCTCCGTCGCCCGCCCCTCTAACCCGCATCCGTAGGGGGCGTTCAGCCGTCAGCACACGGCAATCAGCTTACCTCGGTTTTTTAACTGCTTTTGCTGATCGCTGAAAGCTAATCACTGATCGTTCTCAGCCGAAAAAAATCCTTTCCAGATAGATCATCACCAAACGCGATCCCGGAGAGGTTCTTTAAAAGAAGGGCAACAGCTTTTTCCCCCTAAGGGTTTTTATCATTTCCAGGGCCTCCTCTTTTCGCTCAAAACTCCCGGCTTCAACACGATACCAGGTATGCGTCGGAGAGATTTTACGGGGTTGGATTGTAATTTCTTTACCTTTTAAATCGAGTTCGTTTTTAAATTTATGGGCTTGGGTATGAGTCATAAAGGTTCCTAAATGGATACCAAAGGGCTTATCAGGAGGATGAAGAAGTAAGGCCTCTTCCTTTATTTCCGGGAGTTGAATTTTTTGATCCACACGGATGTAGTCGGCATTTATTATGGAAGGATTAGCCATTAATATTAAATCAACTAAAGAGGCATTGGACTTACCATAATAACGCATACTTAATTTAGATAAACTCTCCCCTTTTTTTGCCTGGATTCTACGGATTGAAGTCAAACCGGGTCGCTGAATACCTTGCTCGAAGGATCCTTTTGGGGGAATTTTCTGATGATCGCCGGCAATAGAAAGGTTGCCTTTTGGATGGACGTGATTTTCTTGGCGAGAAACGCTTGCGCTGATAAGTTGTTGTCCCTTGTTAAACAAGCTTTTAATCTCTTTCAAAACCTCTAAACTTACTAGTCGGTTCTTAATTTCGCCTCCCCAGAAAAAGATGCCGATTCCCAGGGCCAAAACCGATAAGATAATCAACCCTTTTCTAAGAGACCAGCCGGAAGAAAAGGGAGAAGAACCGGTTTCCTCGGGAGTCCTGATAGGGGTTTTTGGTTTATAACCCGGGCCATCAAGGTTGCCGATGACCTTTTCAACGATTTCCAGGTCGATTTTTTGCTGTGATTTGCTGTAGCCGTTGAGGAGTGCATTATCACAAACGATATTGATCAGCCTGGGAATCCCCTGGGAAAACTCGCAGATTAACGACAAGGCCTGGGGAGAAAACAATCGAGCCGAAGAACTGCCGACCAATTGCAGTCGGTGCTCGATATAGGCGGATGATTCGGTTCGGGTCAATGGGTAAATTTTTAGTTGCAGGCCCAGTTTCCTCTGAGGATTTTTTAGAATCTCAGGTTTCAGCAGGGAATCCAATTCGGGTTGTCCGGCTAATACCAATTGGAGAGAATCCCTTATCCAAGATTCCAAACGGAGCAGAGAAAACAGTTCACGGATTACCTCCCGGGAAAGCTTTTGGGCTTCATCGATCAGAATGACCAGGACCCTCCCCTGTTCCCTTGCCGTTCGTAGAACCTCGAGGAATTGCGCTTTGAGTTCCTCGAGTGCCTCCGCCGGGTTCGGCAGGCCCCATTCAACCCATACCTGCTTCAGCAATTCCTGGAAATTGTAAGTCGAATGGAAAACAAGGGCGGTTTTTACCTCGTTGGAAAGCCTCCCCAGGGCGCTATAGAGTAGGACCGTTTTCCCGGTTCCTACCTCACCCGTCAGGATAATAACGCCTGTTCGTTCCTCTATTCCCCTCAATAAGGCCTCCAAAGAGTCCTTGTGGCCGGGCGTGAGAAAAAGAAATTTCGGGTCCGGGGTTATTTCAAAAGGCTTATCCGAAAGACCGTAATAATTCAAATACATTAGAAAACTTTAACTATTGTTGCTCATGGTTTACCTGAACGTTGGAAAAGTTACGGATGCTGCAGAATCAATTATTATACAACTATTAGGTTTATTTGGTTTCCTTATCCGCCTGATCCAATATCTCTCCCAAAGCATAGGCCGTCTCTCCGACCAACTGGATGCAGTGTTTGCGGCGGCCTTCCGGGTTGGTATAGAATTCCTTGGTCTGTTCCCTGTCCGACCAGTTCACCTGGGCGATGTCGCGGCAGTCCACCCCGCCAAATTCCCGGGTCAACCCTTCAAATTTTTTGCTCAACTTATAGCTCAGGCGCCACATGCGGGGATCTTCCTTATCGCCCAAGTTCCCCCGGCTGTAAAGGCTTGAGATAAAACCCACCCCGCCAAGCAGGGCCCCGCAGACCCGGCCGGTGCTGGCAATCCCTCCACCGAAGGCCCCCATGGCCTTGACGACGTTTTCATCATGCAGGTTCATCTTCTCCTGACCCACGGCCAGGACCGCCTGGCTTCAATGAAATTTGTCCAAAAATAACTCGATGGCCCTTTTCCGCATCTCTTCCGGTGTCATCTTCAACCTCCTGTCATAGTAGTGTAGCCGTCAGCGATCACTTGTCAGCTTTCATTATTCCCTATTCATCTTTTTTGATGTGTTGGACTTGCCGGGAACGGCGTTACCATTCATCCGTTTCGGTTTCGCTCAAAAATAATCCTCAACCCTTCCAGGGTCAAAAAACCGTCCACCTCTTCAATGGTCTTGGCCTCAGTGGCTATCAAGGGGGCCAGCCCCCCGGTGGCAATCACCTTGGGTTTTCTGGAGACCGAAGCGATGATTCGGTTCACCAGTCCGTCCACCAGTCCGGCGTAGCCGAAAATAATGCCGACATTCATACTGCTGATCGTATCCTTGGCCAGCACCGTTTTGGGTTTGGTAAAAATTTCAACCCGGGGGAGTTTGGAGGCCTTTTGAAAGAGGGCCTCACAGGAAATCAGGATTCCGGGGGCGATGGCCCCTCCCATGTATTCCCCTTTTTCGGAAACATAGTCAAAGGTGGTAGCCGTCCCAAAATCAACTACGATGAGATTGGTATTATATTTCTCATAAGCGGCTACGGCATTGACGATCCGATCCGCTCCGACCTCCTTGGGATTATCATAAAAGATCGGCATGCCGGTCTTGATTCCCGGACCGACAAAAAGCGGCCGCAGGTTGAAATAGCGCTTTCCGAATTCTTCCAGGGTATTGAGCATCGGGGGTACCACACAGGAGACAATCAGATGGCTCACCTGTCCCAGCTCCAATTCCCGGGTTAAAAAAAGATTCCGGATCAGGACCCCCCATTCATCCAGAGTGGCATCCTTCTCGGTTCGGATCCGCCAATCACAGATCCGCTGCCTTTCCTGATAGACACCCAGCACGGTATTGGTGTTGCCCACATCCATGACTAAAAGCAGGTTTTCGGTCTCCTTAGACATTAAATTCCCTCTCAATAACCTGGGCCGTTTCTTCGGCCAATAAATGAATCAGGCCTTCGTTTTCCCCTTCGACCATAACCCGGACCAGGGGTTCGGTGCCTGAAAAACGGATCAGGAGGCGGCCTTTATCGCCCAACTTTTTTTCCACCTTCCTGATCTGCTGGGATAGCGCAGGCAGATCTTCCAGCCGTTTACGCTCCTTGATCCGCACATTAATCAATTTTTGAGGGAAGCGATCCATGACATCCGAGAGATCGGAAAGGCTTTTCCCCTCTTTCCGTATAATGGCCAGGACCTGCAAGGCGCTCAGGATCCCGTCGCCGGTGGGATTGTGATCCAGGAAGACCAGATGGCCGGATTGTTCCCCTCCCAAATTGCACCCCCGGCGGACCATCTCCTCCACCACATAGCGGTCACCGACCTGGGTCCGGATCAGGCGGATCCCTTTTTCCCGCATGGCCACTTCCAATCCCATGTTGCTCATGACCGTGGTCACCAGGGTATTCTTTTTTAAACGCTTTTCCTTGGACATCCGGGAAGCACAAATGGCCATGATCTGATCCCCATTGACGGTCTCGCCGTTTTCATCCACCAGGACCACCCGATCCCCGTCGCCGTCGAAACTGATCCCCAGATCGGCTTTCCTTTTCCTGACCGCCGTACTGACCACGCTGGGATACAAGGCCCCGCAATTTTTGTTGATGTTTTCTCCATTGGGTTTGGCCCCCAAAAGAGTAACCTTGGCTCCCAACTCTTCAAAGACGGTCGGGGCTACTTTATAGGTGGCCCCGTTGGCGCAGTCGAGGACGAGGTGCAGGCCGTCCAGGGTCAGATCCTGGGGAAAGGTATTTTTCAAAAAAACAATATACCGGCCGATGGCATCGTCTATCCGGAAGGCTTTGCCGACTTTGCCGGCGGTAATGGTGGGGGAGGAGAGATCTTCCGAAAACATTAAACTCTCGATCTTTTCCTCCATCTTGTCCGGCAGCTTGAAACCGTTCCCGGAAAAGATTTTAATGCCGTTGTCCTGATAGGGATTGTGCGAGGCGGAAATGACGATCCCGGCATCGGCCCGCATACTCACCGTTAAAAAGGCGATGCCCGGGGTGGGCAAGGGGCCGACCAGAAGGACATCCCCGCCCATGGAACAGATGCCGGCGGTTAAAGCGGTCTCGATCATATACCCTGAGAGGCGGGTATCTTTACCGACGACGATTTTATGCCGCCGGTCTTTATCTCTGAAGAGATGGGCGCAGCCTTTGCCCAACTGCAGGGCCACCTCGACCGTCATGGGGTAGACGTTGGCCACCCCCCTGATCCCGTCGGTGCCGAAAAGTTTTCTCATAGCCGCTCCTTAATCGGAATTTATTTTTTTGAGGACGACCTCGACCTCGACCGGGACCTCTTTGGTTAAATAGATTTGAAGATTCCGGAAGTCCAGGCTGGTCCGTTGCTTCAGATTGGCTTTGGTCCCCTGAAGGTCAACGGGTTTGGTCCAGAGGCTCTCAATCTCATCCACCACGTTGTCCGGCCCGGCAATTTCCACCTGCTCCGGGCTGATTTTTACGGCTGCCAGTTCATATCCGAAGGCCGGTTTCCCGATAATCCGGGGCTTTATCTGGACTTTTCGGATGTGCAGTTTCTGAAGAACGACCACCACCGTGGTGGGATGAATCCGGGTGATCTTGACTCCCCGGGAAAGAGGAATCCCTTCCGAGGAAATCGAAAAGGTCACCGTTCCCGGTTTGGTATTGGACAGGTCCAGGCTCTTGCTCAGGTTTTCGGTGGACAGGGCCCGCACCAGACTTCTGGGTCCGTTGATTCGGATCTCGATGCCATGGGTAACGGTATTAACCACGATCAGGTCCCGGGGGATATTGACCAGTTCCAGGGGAATCGTCAAACCGACTTCAGCCCGTTCCTCCCCTACCACAAAATACCAGAGGATGACGGCCAGGGCCAGGGCCAGTATTTTATAGGGGAGGTTTTTCACGGCTTTTTATCCTTATGAGCCGCCGATCGTCTGGGTCCGAATACCCAATAGCGGCGGAGGGGTCTCTCCTGAGAGAACAAGGTCTGCAGGACCCTCTTCAAGGTGGTGGAATCCAAGCCCCGGGTAAAACGCCCGTTGATGGCTACCGAGATTCTGCCGGTTTCCTCGGAAACCACGACAACGGCGGCATCGGATTCCTCGCTCAATCCCAGGGCGGCCCGGTGGCGGGACCCGTAACTCCGGCTGACCTTGGTACTTTTAGTCAGGGGCAGATAGCATCCGGCGGCTTTAATGCGGCTGTTCTGAATGATCACCGCCCCGTCATGAAGCGGGGATTGAGGATGGAAAAGGCTGATCAGGAGTTCCCAGCTCACCTGGGCGTCCATGACCGTGGCGGTCCGCAAATAGTCCTTCAGTCCGGTTTGTCTTTCCAGGACCATCAGGGCCCCGGTCTTATGGCTTGAAAGATAGACGGCGGCCCGGATGACCTCTTCAATGGTCTGCAAAGTCTCGGCCGAGGATTTTACAAAAGGGCTCCGACCCACCTGGGCCAACACCCTACGGATCTCGGATTTAAATAGAATAATGATGACCAGGATGATGGAGGTCAGGAAACTGTTCAGAATCCAATGCAAGGTCAGCAGTTCCACCTTCCGGGCAATCAGAAAAGCCAAAAAAATGACCATCATGCCGATCAGGATCTCGACGGCCCGGGTCCCCTTGATCAGGAGAAAGATCTGATAAATCAAGAAGGCCACGATCAGGATGTCGACACCATCCTGCCAGCGGATATTTTGGAAAATAAGCAGGAAATTGTTCATTGGGCAGCAGACTGATAAAGGGCGTCGGTTACGGCCAGGCAATCCCTGGCGGCGGCTACATTATGGACCCGGACCAGGTGGGCTCCCTGTCCCACCCCGACCGTCAAGGTAGCGGCGGTTCCCCAATCCCGGTCCGGCGGTTCCTGGCCGGTAATTTTTCCGATGAAGGACTTCCGCGAGGTCCCCAGAACCAGGGGCCGATTGAGCTTTTTGAAAAAGTCGAGACGGCGGATCAAGGTCAGATTATGAGCCGGGTTTTTCCCGAAGCCGATTCCCGGGTCGAGCAGAACCATCTCTCGGGGAATGCCGGCCCGGCCGGCGGCTTTCAGGCGTTCCTGAAAAAAAAGGTGGACTTCCTCCAGGAGATTTTGGTAATGGGGTCGGCGCTGCATGTCCCGGGGGGTTCCCTGCATATGCATCAGGATAACCGGGACCTGATGGGCGGCTATCACCCGTCCCATTTCGGGATCAAAACTGAGGGCACTGATATCGTTGACTATCGAGGCCCCGGCTCCCAAAGCGGCTTTAGCTACCTCGGCCTTACAGGTATCGATGGAGATGGGGATCGAAATCCTTTTCACCAATTCCGCGATAACCGGGATAACCCTGCTGATCTCTTCAGCGCTTGATACGGCTTCGGAAAAAGGCCGGGTGGATTCTCCGCCGATGTCCAGGATGTCAGCGCCTTGGGCAGCCATAAGCTCCCCCTGGGCCACGGCCTGATCCCTTTGATAAAAAGATCCCCCATCGGAAAAAGAATCAGGGGTCACATTCAGGATCCCGATGATCCGGGTTTTTTCGCCCAGTCCGAGGGAGTGATTTTTCCATTTAAGTTCGAACTTTTTTCGTTGAATCATGGACCAATAGTCTAACCATTTTTGGATTCTTAGGCTACGCAGGCCGCCCCCAGGAGCTACGCTGCCGAAGCGCCCTCCTCTTGGGGCGCCCCATGGATCAGGATATCGATGGTATGGCCGTCCAGGGTTTCCTTCTCAAGCAGGGATTGAGCCAGCCGGTGCAAGATATCCATATGGTCCGTCAAAAGGGTCTGGGCCTTTTGATAAGCCTCCAGGACCAGACGTTTGACCTCCATATCAATTTTTCGGGCCGTTTCTTCGCTGTAATCCCGGTGCTGCGAAATCTCCCGGCCTAGAAAGATCTGCTCTTCCTTTTTTCCGAAGGTCAAGGGGCCTAATTCGGGGCTCATCCCCCAATCGCAGACCATCTTGCGGGCCAACTCGGTAGCCCGCTCCAGGTCATTGCCGGCTCCGGTGGTCAGCTGCTTGAGGACCAGCTCCTCCGCCGCCCGTCCTCCCATAAAGATGACCAGGTTATTGATCAGAAAATCCTTGGGATAGGTATGCTTTTCATCAATCGGTAATTGCTGGGTTAAACCCAGTGCCCGTCCCCGGGGGATGATGGTGACCTTATGGATCGGATCGGTGCCCGGCAATAATTTGGCCACCAGGGTGTGACCGGCTTCATGATAGGCGGTGTTTTTCCGTTCCTCTTCACTGATGATCATGCTGCGCCGCTCCGTACCCATCATGACCTTGTCCTTGGCGGTTTCGAAATCCTCCATGCGGATCTGGTCTTTTCCCAGCCGGGCCGCCAACAAAGCCGCCTCATTGACCAGGTTCTCCAGATCGGCCCCGGAAAACCCGGGCGTCCCCCGGGCCAGGACATTCAAGTTGACCCCTTCCCCCAAGGGAGTTTTTCGGGTATGGACCTTGAGGATTTCCTCCCGGCCTTTGACGTCGGGGACCGGGACCACCACCTGGCGGTCAAAACGCCCGGATCGCAACAGGGCCGGGTCCAAGACATCGGGCCGGTTGGTCGCGGAAATCAGGATGACCCCTTCATTCGACTCGAAGCCGTCCATCTCCACCAAAAGCTGATTCAGGGTTTGTTCCCGCTCGTCGTGCCCGCCGCCCAAACCGGCCCCGCGGTGACGCCCTACGGCATCAATTTCATCAATAAAAATGATACAGGGGGCATTCCGTTTTCCCTGGATAAAAAGATCCCGGACCCGGGAAGCTCCGACCCCGACAAACATCTCCACAAAGTCCGAACCGCTGATACTGAAAAAAGGCACTCCGGCCTCTCCGGCAATGGCCTTGGCCAGCAGGGTCTTTCCGGTTCCCGGTGCGCCCATCAAGAGGACCCCTTTGGGAATACGGCCTCCAAGACGGGTAAATTTCTTGGGGTCCTTTAGGAATTCAATGATCTCACTCAGTTCCTCTTTGGCTTCTTCTATGCCGGCCACATCCTTAAAGGTGACCTTGGGCCCTTGATCCGACTGGAGCCTGGCCCGGCTTTTCCCAAAGGCCATGGCCTTGCCGCCCCCGGACTGCATCTGGCGCATAAAAAAGATCCAGACCCCGATCAAAAGGAGCATGGGAAACCAGGAGATCAGAAGGCTCAGGTACCAGGGAGAATCATCGGCAGGTTTGGCGGTGATCCGCACCCCTTTATCCCGGAGGTTTTTGATCAGGTCGGTATCCCGGGGGGCATAGGTTTTAAATTTTTTCCCACCCACCTGGAAACCCTGAATATCATCCCCCTGGATGGTTACACTCAGGACTTCCCCTTTTTCGACCATCCCCAGGAAGTCGGTATAACTTAAAGGCTCTTTGGTGGTTTGAGGTTTGTTGAACAGGTTAAAAAGGGCGATCATCACCAGGCTGATGACCAACCAGAGGCCTAAATTCTTATAAAAAGGATTCAAAGGGTTTCCTCAAGGAGCTAACACGGTATTTTTGTTATGAAACAGACAGTTAAAGCTTTCCGGCCAATGAACCGGTATCTGCTTAAATTATCACAAACTCCTTAAAATTTCAAAGGATTCCTTACCATTTCTCTTCGAAAACCAGGCCTTAAAGTTTTTTTTGTGGTATATTCTTTAGACGGGAACCTCGCTGTTGCAAAAGTTTCGGAGGTTGCAGATCCGAGACGTCCAGGGTGACGCTGTATACGCATACTGCGAGCCCTGGACAATCCCGCCGCGGCGGGACGGCTCCCAGATTTTCCCGAAGGGTAAAAATTGATCGATAATTTTTTGAATGCCTAACTTCACCCGGGGTGAATTTTGACCCTTATTCCAAAATCGTCAGAACAAGCTGCTATGATTGATAAAAAATATTTATCGATCAATTTTTATGCAACTTCGAGGGAAGACAGGTGTGAAAAAATTGGCGAAGGAGAGCCCATGTCCGCAGCGACTTTGACCGTCTATGGGACCCATTGGTGCCCTGACTGCCGGCGCAGCAAGCAATTCCTTGGGGAACAGCAGATCCCCTACCGCTGGATTGATATCGAAGAGAATCCGGAGGCCGAGCAGTTGATCATGGAAATGAATCAGGGCAAGCGTCTTATCCCGACCGTCGTTTTCGAAGACGGCTCCTTCCTTCCTGAGCCGACCAATACGGATCTGGCGGTCAAGTTAGGGCTCAAGACCGTGGCCAGCCGACGCCATTATCAAGTGATCATTATCGGCGGCGGACCGGCCGGATTGACGGCGGCGATCTACACGGCCCGGGAAGGGATCGACACCCTGCTGATGGAATCGGCTTCTTTCGGCGGGCAGATTGCCGCCACGGAGCGATTGGATAATTTCCCGGGTTTCCCGGAGGGCATCACCGGCCTTGATTTCGCCGGCCGTCTGCGCCTTCAGGCCCTCCGCTTCGGCGTCGAGATGCTGGAGGCCCAGAAGGCGGCGGTCCTTCAGAGCCGGGATCCTTACTTAACGATCCGGACTAGTGAAGGCACACCTTACAGCGCCGAGGCCGTGCTTCTGGCCCTGGGGGGTAAATACAAGCGGCTCGATATCCCCGGAGAAGACGAGTACCTGGGCGCCGGCGTCCATTTTTGTTCCACCTGCGACGGGCCTTTCTATAAGGGCAAAAAAGTGGCGGTAATCGGGGGCGGTAACAGCGCCGCCCAGGAAAGTCTTTTCTTGACCCAGTTCGCCGATCAGGTCACGGTTCTGATGCGGGGGGAGGCCTTTAAGGCCAGCAAAATACTCCAGGAAAAAGTCCTGGGACACCCTAAGATCGCCGTACGCCGGCGCACGGAAGTCCGGGAGTTTGTGGGCCGGAAATCCAAATTGGAAAAACTCCGGCTGGTCAATAATGCCAGCGGGGCGGAGGAGGAAATGGCTCTGGACGGGGCCTTCATCTTTATCGGCCTGACACCCCAGACCGCCTTTCTTCAGGAGACTTCCATACGGCTCGATCCGGGTGGATTTGTAATCACCGGTCACGAGCTTATGCACGGCAACGGCCGTCCCCCGGGCTACGAGAATCGGGATCCCCTGCTTCTGGAAACCAGCCTGCCCGGGGTTTTTGCCGCCGGGGATGTTCGCCGGGGCAGCACCAAGCAAGTCGCCAGCGCCGCCGGCGAGGGGGCCAGCGCCGCCCTGGAAATACGGGAGTATCTTAAAATGAAGTAGCTTTGCCCAGCTCTTTTGAAAAAGGAAGAACCGGCCGCAACCGCCCGGAATACCTTATTTCCCCTTGGGCTTGAAGCCTATGAAAATCAGATGCGCATGGTGCGGATCGGATCCGCTGTATGTGAAATACCACGACGAAGAATGGGGAACGCCTCTTCATGACGATCACGGTCTTTTCGAGTTGCTGATTCTCGAGGGCGCGCAAGCAGGTCTGAGCTGGCTGACCATACTCAAGAAACGGGACAACTATCGAAAGGCTTTCCGCGGATTTGATGCGCAGGAGATCGCCGGCTATACCGGAGACGGATGTTCAGCGCCTGCTGGCAGACCCCGGCATCGTCCGGAATCGCCTGAAGATCGAATCGACCATTAGAAATGCCCGCGGGGTTCTGGCCATCAGAGAAGAGTTCGGCTCCTTCGACTCTTTCCTCTGGGGTTATGTCGGCCATCGCCCTATACAGAATGCCTGGCGATCGCAGGCCGAGCTGCCGGCCAGAACCGCCCTATCCGACACGCTAAGCCAAGATCTGAAGAAACGGGGATTTAACTTCGTCGGATCGACTATTTGCTATGCCTTCATGCAGGCCGTCGGGATGGTGAATGACCACGTCGTTGATTGCTTCCGCTATGAAGAATTAAGTGAGGAGATCGGGCATGGGGAAAGTGACTATCTATCTTGATCAGGATACAGAAACCAAAATGAAAACCATGATCAAAAAAAACGGCCTATCCAAAAGCAAATGGATAGCCGATCTGATCCGTGAAAAGACCGCTAATGTCTGGCCGGACCATATACGAAAAATGGCTGGGGCTTGGAAGGATATGCCGACTGCCGAGGAAATCCGAAAAAATATGGGGGCGGATAGCGAAAGGGAACCTGTCTGATGTATGTTTTGGATACCAACACCATCCGCAAAGCTCGGTCGAGGTGTTCGATTTTGGGCGGCGGCAGGGTCCCGATGAAATTAGTTAAAACCGCGTTTCATAACGGGACTTGATAGGTGAGGACTTCGGCCGCTTCCCGATTTAAGTAATCCGCGCGTCGGTTGATAATCTCCAGGTCGTTGGCGTTCTGCTCTTCCCGCTCCAGTTGTTGGATAAATGTCCGAACAGCGGTTTCAATGAAATCGGACCGGTTTCTTTGCGATTGCCTGGCCCGAACGTCAATAACCTCAAGCAGTTCCTGGGATACGGTGATAGATGTCTTAACTTTCATACTACCTTTATACTCCAATAAGAAGATAGGATCAAGTTGTTTTTTTAACGGGTAACTCCCACCATGACCGGCAATAAAAAGTGACTCCTGCTACCCATTCCCATTTTATTGACATCCCAAAAAAGTTGTGCTATTCACAGGCTATCTAATTAATTTTCCATCTTTTTTCCCCTAACTCTAACCGGAGGAGAATCGGACGGACCAAAAGGCCCTATCTCAAATTCAAAAAGGATAGGGGTTTTTTATTTTAAGGCAAAAATCCTTTTTGTTCGGATTGGATAGCCGGCTTCACCGGGATGAGGCAAAGGATCATGCCCGAACACGTAGCGGTGTAATCGAAGCCAAGCCTCCGTCTGAAGATGTCCGCCGGGTGGCCGGGACCGAGCAGGTGGAACGATAGAAATGGTTGTCGTACCGCGGAAAGCCCATCCTTGGCCGTGGAGTTACTCCTGACGAAGTCCGTTATGTCACGGAAATGGCTCGCGGACTGTCGGCCCTGATTGCCTGCAGACCTCCTTGGACGCCAACTACCGGGAAATGATCAAGAGACTCAAGGGAAACCGGGGTCAAGGGAACTGGGTAACTTACTCCAATGACCTCCCGACTTCTTTTCCCAATCTGTCCAAATTGCGGAGTTGAGCCTGGGAACTAGCCCAGTTGACAATGATCTGATTTAATGACAAAATCATAAATAAAAGCTTATTATGGAACATTTTGAGGGGGCTTTAACCATGCCTATTACCTTTCAAGAAGCATTGGATACGATCGAATCCCTGCCGGAATACCAGCAGGAAGACCTTATCGATATCATTCGTCGTAAGATTAATTGAGCAAAAAAGGGACACCTTGGTCCTCCGTGTCCAGGAGGCCAGGGCCGAATACGCCCAGGGAAAGACAAAAGAAGGAACCGTGCAAGATCTAATGAATGATCTTTCCAAACGAAGATCATATCTTGCTTCTCGAACTGGGATCCCACGAGGAGGCTTATTAGATCCTGGTTGGTTGCCGGGATTAAGGGGACATCATTTCATTCCACCGCAATCCTGTTCAGTGCCGAGGCCACTCCGATTTCCTCTCAACTCCTGCAATGGGGGGTCGGACCCAATGCCGTTAATTTAAGAAGAACTGTTACAATCGGAAGGTAAATTTTCAGGTGTTTGAGCCCGAAGGGCGAGTTCCTGAAAATGCCTGTAGCTCGCCCTGTTAGGCGTCGCCGGATTCTACGGATTTTGGTGATCCTTCCAGAAGGAGATCCAGTGGGCTTTTCGGTGCTGTCGTAATGTCCCGCATGACATGGGTGTAGATCATGGTCGTTTCGACATTCTGGTGTCCCAGAAGGGTCTGGATTTCACGGATGTTGACGCCGTTCATGAGGAGATGCGTGGCGAAACTGTGACGCAAGGTGTGAACGGACGCCTGCTTCGCAATGCCCGCCTTCCTTGTGGCTGTACCCACAGCCTTCTGGATGGACGTTTCATCCAGGTGATGACGCCTGACTATTCCGCTTCTGGGATCCACGGACAGCTTCGAAGAGGGGAAAACATACTGCCAGGCCCAATCCTTTATTGCAGCTCCTCCAGAAATAGCCGGAGCGCCTCTTCCGCATCAGCATCCTTCAGGCGTTTCGAGAACGTGCCCAATAGGCGTGTTACGCTTTTTCCCGGCACGAGCTTTCGTGAGGGCAGATATTGCTGAAAATCGGGAAGGGTTTGTGAAATTGACATTTTCTCTCTCATATAAAGTTCCTGTCTACGATATCCGGATTCTGTATAATATGATATTAGGGATTATTTACGGCAGTCAAGGAGATTTTTCTTCATAACTTATTTGTTTCTTTGGTAAAAAATAGTATGGTTAAGCATAAATCGAAGAAATAAACCGATCCAGTATAATAATTGCAAGGTCTGCTTCGCAGCCCAGCAGGTTCGTGCCTCCGCTTAGCTTCGCCGTTGGGCCTATCATTTATTACGAGAAAGGAGGATATATGAACAATTTTGTGTGCAGGGTTTTACAGTCGTCTGTGTGGGTTTTTGTCATTATCTTTCCGGTCGTTACCGGCGCTATGGCCGGGGAACCGACCTATAAACAGGGCGAGACCATTTTCATTGAGACGGGAGTGGAAGCGCCGGACCGCAATCCGACCTGGTATGCCTCCATGGTTGCCAAGCCGTACGCGCCCGTGTTCGAGATGCTGGCCACGCAGGGAACGCAGGGCCGCTATTATCCCTACACCTATCCCGTGACATTGAAAGACCTCGTGCGCTTCCACGGTCATGACTGCGAGGGCACGACGACTGCAGCGAGTGCTGCCTGGGTGGCTTTCAAGATACTCTTCCCGGACGGCATTATCGACCGGAGCGTGTTATGGGGAATAAGCGGAGAATCGCCATGCTGGTCGGATGCCGTAGCTTTTCTGACGGGTGCGCGCCTGCAATACGGCAATCTTGGCATCTTTAAGGACAAGCGGTACAGTCACGCCATTATCCTCTATCGGGAAGACACAAAAGTCGCCGTGCTGGCTACCTGGAAAGAGGGCATCAACAATATTCCCGGCGAGCCTGTCATGTTGCCCGGCAAGATCACCTGGAAGCCCAAGGTCACTATGAAAGAAGTGGAGGCGCTCAAGGCGGTCGTGAAGAAATCGGGCGGCAAGCCGACGCCCTATCAGGTTGATCTCATGCGTTACCAGCAATGGCTGCATGTCAATGATATCTTGGAACACCCTCTGGAGGAGAGTTACCAAGCCGAGGTTATAGAGAACTTCAAATGGGAAGACTGGATCGACCCTGCAAAGACGATCGCCAAGACCCATGAGCGCACCGATACGCGCCTGAAAAACTATCCCTATCGAAGCAAACCGATCGAGTCACCCGCGGAAAGCGGTAAGCGTTGAGGAGGAGAAGCAACCTTGGAGGCGAGAGGGTTAAAACTGCTGAAAATCGTGACTTTTGACGACTTGGTGGAGCAGGATGAGTAGGATAGCAAATTTGAGACTAAGAATCCTGATTCAAAGAAGTTGAAGGCAGCATTTGATCAGGTCTCGGACATAAGGAAATTTGAGATCGAGCTCTATTGGAAACGAGTAGGCTACTTCTGGGCCCTTATTGCAGTCGCCTTTGCGGGTTACTTCGTGAACCCGGGATGCTGTTTAAAAACTTAAAAACTTCTGATAGCAAAGATGAATTATTAAGTTATTAAAGAGCGTCCCCCGGCATGAACTTCTTGCCGATGAAAGTGCCCAAGCGAATTGTCGAAGCTCTTCGCGAGAAGGGTTATCTCGTTGGCTACATGTTTGAAGGGGTTGCCGGTTGGACGAGGGTCGAATAAGGACCAGATATGATCGAAACCGGCTATACAATCAAACCAATTGGGGTCATCCGCTCCGCCTTGACCAGCCGCGAGGCGGCACCCTTCCAGGGATATGAAGGCGCGCCCGATGCCTGGCTTGAAATGGATTCGACGCTTGTTGAGGGACTTGAAGGTATTACTGCGGGCGATGAAATTGTCGTGATCACCTGGTTTCACCAGGCTCATCGCGACCTATTGAAGGTGCACCCGCGCCGGGACAAGAACAGGCCTCTGACCGGTGTCTTTGCAACGCGCTCCCCCGATAGACCAAATCCAGTCGGCTTACACCGGGTTACGGTTCTGGAAATCAACGGGAATAGATTAAAAGTGGGACCGATAGAGGCGATTGACGGAACGCCGATAGTCGATATCAAACCGGTGCTCCCGCAATCGCCAGTCTCATAGTGATGCAGTCTGACCTATCAAAGCGGACGGGGAATAAGCGGATCGTGATGGGGCTGACGAAGTTCTAAAAGAATCTTGTTGCCCAGGTCGTCGACCGGGAAGAACGCCGGCCCCTTCCCTGGCTCTATTTTCCTACCACTTCGGGAAAATTTTGTGATAAAAAGGGCGTAAGGTTATTTTTCAGTATACCAGGAGGACAACATGTTGGATCGAGAGGGTTTGTTAAATATTTTTAAGTTGGCCGCGGAAAAGGAACGGGAGGCCCAGGAATTTTACCTGAAGGCCGCCGCCGATACCTCGGATCCGGAAGCTCAAAAAATATTTGAGGAATTTGCGCAAATAGAACGCCACCATGAGCAGGTCCTTATAGAAAAATACCGAAAGTTAAGAGAGACTGTAATTTAACGCTTTTGTTGAAAACGGGGGCGCTTCCTTATAATTCACCTCCCCAAATTTCCAAAAATTCTGCAGGGGAAACGATTTTTAATTCCTTATAGCTTTTTTTGGGGAAATGCCGCTTATTGCCGGTTACCAGGCAGATAGCCCCGGCAGATAAGGCCGCTTCCAGGAAGGGTTCATCCTCAGGGTCCTGCAGGTGGAAAGGCAGGGGCTTGGCTGAGATGGCGATCCCCTCCCCTTCCAGTTGTGCCAAAAACCCTTCAACTTGGTTCTCTGAAAACCCAAATTTGGGACGGCTTAACACGTCCCGGTATTCGGAGATAATCCGTAGATCGTAAGCCAATCGGATTAGTCCCGAGGCGGCAAAACGGAGAATGGTTGCCGACTTGCTGTAGGGCCTTAGAATTCCAGAAACGATGACATTGGTGTCCAAAACTATGATCATCGTTTGCGGGTCTTCCGAACGGCTTGAATCTCGCCATTAATCTCGAGGTCGCTCACCTTGTCCAACCCTGCTTCCAGAGCTTTTTTCTGCATTTCTTCCAAGGCCAGGATCGCCCGACTGCGCCTTATGGCCTGAAGGGTCTTTTCCAGCGTTTTTTCCGTAACCCCGGAAAGCAAAGCAATCGGTTTTCCATTGGAGGTGATGATAATCTCCTCTTCTTGGACCGTGCTCCAAACCTGCTTGGGCTTGGTGCTCAATTCCCTTACTGATATAAATCGCATGGCCGCCCTCTCAAATAATTGTTAAACTATTCATTATCATTTTATCTGATAATTGTCAATCAATATAACTTAAAAATTCCTTCAAATTGAATTACCCTTCAAGGGAGTTGCCTTGATCGCATCCGGGTAAACAGTTCGGACGATCTAAGGGACAACACTGTTCAGCCGGGTCCCGTTCGATCTGAATGGTTGCATGATCAATCCCGAATTGTTCATGCAGGGTACGCTGGATGGCCGGCGTCAAATCCTGATCGGCCGGATCGCCGGGCACTACCAGATGAACGGTCAGGGCCGTCTCCGTTACGCTGAGCGGCCAGACATGCAGATCATGGATTTTCGTGCCGCTTCTCAACCCGGTCAAGTAATCCCGGATGCCGGACATATCAACCCCCCTGGGAACGGCGTCGAGAGAAAGATTAATGGAATCCCGCAGCAATCCCCAGGTTCCGGCCAGAATGACGATAATAATGGCCAGGCTGATCAACGGGTCCAGCCAGACCCAGCCGGTTATCAGGATGGCCGCACCGATCCCGACCACGCCGAGCGAAACCCCGGCATCGGCGGCCAGGTGGAGGAAGGCCGCCTTGATATTCAGGTCCTGCTTCTGACCGGAGAAAAAAAGCAAGGCGCTCAAGGAATTGATCACCACGCCTACTCCCGCAACCAGGATGATGATCCCGCCCTCGGCCGGTTGCGGGTTGTAAAATCTCCGGATCGCTTCCCAGCCGATTCCGCCCATGGCGGCCAGCAGCAGAACGGAGCTGACCACCGGGGCCAGAATGGTCACCCTTCGAAAACCATAGGTCCTGGCCGGCGACGGACCTCTGGCGGCCAGCCAGCCGGCGCCCCAGGCCAGGAGCAGGCTTAAGACATCGCTCAGGTTATGGCCGGCGTCGGCCAGCAGCGCCAGTGACCCCCTCAGTATCCCATACCCCGCTTCAATCGTCACAAAAACAACATTCAGCAGGATCGCCGCCGCAAAGGCCCGGTTATAATTTAGATTTTTTTGTGTATGATTGTGAGCCATCCCTCGGGGTCAAAGTGTTACGGTTTTCTATACAAGGTATAGAAAAAATCCTTTTTAGTCAAACAGGGATGAAGTCTTTTTAAACCGACGCTTAAAAAATTTTTCAATTTCCACGGCCCAAAAAACCGTACTGGAAAGACCAAACACCAGGAACAACTCCCCGGCGGTCAGCGGTTCGGTTTTAAACACGGGGTTCAGGGCCGGGATATAAATGGTCGCCATCTGGAGCAGTATGCGTCAGCAGGACGCTGGCCAACAGCGGTTTATTGGAAAAAAGACCTTGCTTAAAAAGTGACTCCCGTTCCGACCGGATAGCCATCACATGGCCGAGTTGGAGAAGACAGAGCGTGGTAAAGACCATGGTTTGCCAATGGGTATCGCCCTGGTGGATGGCCCCGGCCTGCAGTCCGAGAACCACCCCGGCCATGAGGAGCCCGACCCAGATGGCATGAACGCCCAATCCCTGGGCGAAGATGCTCTCCCGGGGGTTCCGCGGCGGCCTGTTCATCACGTCCTTCTCAGCCTTTTCAGCCGAAAGGGCCAGGGCCGGCAGACCATCGGTCACGAGATTAACCCAGAGGATGTGAATAGGCAGCAAGGGGATCGGTAACCCCAGAAATGGGGCCAGAAAGAGGGTCCAGATTTCCCCGGAATTCGTGGTCAGGAGATAGCGGATGAACTTGCGAATATTGTCATAGATCTTGCGTCCTTCCCGCACGGCCTTGACGATGGTGGCGAAGTTATCGTCCATCAGGATCATATGGGAGGCCTCTTTGGACACATCGGTGCCGGTTATGCCCATGGCAATACCGATATCCGCCCGCTTCAGCGCCGGCGCGTCGTTGACCCCGTCCCCGGTCATGGCCACGAATTGCCCTTTATCCTGCAGGGCCTTGACGATCTTCAGCTTCTGCTCCGGCGCGACCCGGGCGTAAACCTGTATCTTCTCTACCCGGTTTTCAAATTCCTCCAGAGAAAGCTGATCGAGTTCCCGACCGGTCAACACGGCTTTCCCGTCCCCCTCGAGGATCCCGATCCGTTTGGCGATTACCCGGGCCGTCAGCGGGTGGTCCCCGGTGATCATCACCGGCCGGATGCCGGCGGACCGGCACATGGCCACGGCCTCTCCCGCCTCCGGCCGCGGCGGATCCATCATCCCGACGATCCCGATTAGAGTGAGTCCCGTTTCGACTCCTTCCGAGATCAACGGGTCCGGAATTTCGTCCCAGATCCGCAGGCCGAACCCCAGGGCCCGCAGGCCGTCTCCGGCAATCCGGTCGGCGATCTTCAGGATCTGCGGCCGATCGAGATCCTCCGGACCCCGACTGGTGATCGCCTTTTCGGAGCGCTCTACTATTTCCTCCACCGCCCCTTTGGTGAAGGAAATCACCCGGCCGTTTTCCCAGGGATGGAAGGTGGTCATCAACTTCCGGTCCGAATCGAAAGGGATCTCGGCCAGCCGAGGGAATTTTTCATCGAGTTTTTCCCTGAGCAAGCCCTTTTCCCGGGCCAGGTTGAACAGGGCCACCTCGGTCGGATCGCCTATGACTTTCCCGGAGGTATCCAATCGGGCGTCATTGGAGAGGGCCAGGGCCGTAAGCAGCATCCCCAGGGGGTTCCTGCCTGAAAGAGGCACCTCCGCGCTTTCAGGGCCGGCCGTCGGAAGTTCTTCGGACCGGAACAGACGGCCGTCGGCATAAATTTCTTCCACGGTCATCCGGTTTAAGGTCAGGGTTCCGGTCTTGTCGGAGCAGATATAGGTAACCGAGCCCAGGGTCTCGACCGCCGGCAGTTTCCTGATCAAAGCCTGTTGTTTGACCAGCTTTTTAGCCCCCAGGGCCAGGGAGATGGTAATGACCGCCGGCAGGGCCTCAGGGATGGCCGCCACCGCCAGAGAGATGGCCGTGAGCAGCATTAAAAGGGGCGGCTCGCCCCGGAGGAGGCCGGCGATAAAGACGATGGCGCAGATGGCCAGAACCGCGTAGGCCAGCTTCTTACCGAAGGAAGTGAGCCGCTTCTGGAGCGGCGTCTTCCCCTCTTCCTGGGCCTGGAGCAGGGTGGCGATCCGGCCGAGTTCGGTTCGCATTCCGGTGGCCGTCACCAGGCCCTGGCCTCGGCCGTAAGTGACCAAGGTCCCTTTATAGGCCATGTTTCTCCGGTCCCCGATGGGCAGGTCCTCTTCCCTCAGCGACGTGGTTTCCTTCTCCACCGGCAGGGACTCGCCGGTCAAAGCCGCCTCTTCGGTCCGGAGCTGTATCGCTTCGATCAGCCGTATATCTGCCGGCACCACCTGGCCGGCCTCCAGGATAACCAGGTCTCCGGGAACGAGCCGGTCTGCGGTGATCTTCTCGGGCCGCCCGCCTCGAATAACGGTCGCCGAAGGGGCGGCCATCTTTTTCAGGGCGGCCATAGCCTTTTCGGCGCGGTATTCCTGAACGAACCCGAGTACGGCGTTCAGCAGCACGATAACGGCAATGGCGATGGTATCCGAAGGCTCGCCGATTATTCCGGCCACCACCGCAGCGGCGATCAAGACCAGGATCATGAAATCCTTGAACTGATCCAGGAACATCATCCACAGCGATTTGCGTTTCTTCTCGATCAGTTCGTTGGGACCGAAGCGCTCCAGCCTGCTTCCGAACTTCCTCCTGAGTGAGACCGGTGCTTGCAGATTTAAGCCGATCCCTGACCTCGTCCGAATTAAGCTGATGCCAAACGGAATGGACTCTATTTTCTTCGGTCATTAAATCCATTGAATTCTTTCTCACTTTTAGGAAAAAAAAGGGCTAACCGATACGGCTAACCCTTTATTTTTTACTGGTCGGGACGACTGGATTTGAACCAGCGACCCCCTGAACCCCATTCAGGTGCGCTACCAAACTGCGCTACGTCCCGTTAATCGAATAGTTACCATTTCCAACAGATTCTGTCAAGGATTCGATGGAATTTTTCTTATCATTGAAGATGGATTTAAGCGATTATCCGGTGAGGATGCGCAGAGCCTCCTCATACTTGGCTTTGGTTTTGGCGATGATTTCCTGGGGCAATGAGGGAGCCGGCGGCTTTTTATCCCAGTGCAGGGACTCCAGATAGTCCCGCAAGAACTGCTTGTCGAAGCTCATTTGTGGGCCACCGGGTTTGTACTGGGCCTTGGGCCAGAAGCGGGAAGAATCCGGGGTCAGGACCTCGTCGATTAGGATCACCTTGCCGTTTAAAGCCCCGAATTCAAATTTGGTATCGGCAATGATGATCCCCTTTTCTTCGCCCAGCGAGCGGGCCTTTTCATAGATAGCCAGGCTGCTGTTGGCCAGATAATGGGCCAGATCCGCTCCCAGGATTTTTACCGCAGCCTTCAGGGTGACGTTTTCATCATGGGTTCCCAGTTCCGCTTTGGTCGAGGGTGTAAAGATGGGCTCAACCAGACGGTCGGACTCCTTCAAGCCGGACGGCAATTTGATTCCGCAGATTTCCCCGGTCTCCTGATAATCCTTCCAGCCCGATCCTGATAGATAACCGCGCACGATGCATTCCACCGGCAGGGGTTTGGTCTTTTTGACCAGCATGGTGCGGTCCTTGAGGTCTTCTTCGTAGAGCCAACATTCCTTGGGAAAATCCTTGACCTCGGTAGAAACAAGATGGTTGGGAATCAGGGGTTCCATAACCTTAAACCAAAATTTGGAAATCCGGGTTAGCAGGATACCCTTTCCGGGGATCGGATTAGGCATGATCACATCGAAGGCTGAAATCCGGTCGCTGGCGACGATCAAAAGATTCTCCCCCAGGTCGTAAATATCCCTAACCTTGCCTCGGTTGAACAACTTCAATTTCGGGAAGTTGGTCTCCATCAGTCCTTTCCGCTGCCATAATCCCTCCATCTAAAGACGCTTTCTCACCGCCCGCTCGTCACGCCCATGGCGTGACGAGCTCAAGACGCAAAGACCCCCAAGAGAGATATTTTTCCTTTGCCTGTGCTTGACAGGCAAAGGGGAAAGAAGCTCGTTTTGCTTTCCGCCCTCTCAGCGGAAAACAAAGACTACTCCTCTTTGCGTCCTTCGGTTGGAGTAGGAATCAGGGTTGCCCCTGACCCCCTCCACAGATCCCAGCGTGCGGGACTACCGCACTGGGCTCCTACCTTGGGTAATGACGTACCGGCCCAAGTCGGGATAAGGATGATAGATTCGCGGACGGGGTAACCATCGGGATATGAATCGGTTCATACGCTCCCAGTTCAGGCGGTGTCGTTGGCTTCGTCTCTGGAGCGTTTTGTACCACAGATGACTGACATGATACCTAAAGGCCTCCATTTTATCGCTGTTCCCCGGTACACCATAGTACCGGTAGTGGCCCAGCAGTACCACTCGAAGCCATTGCCCGACCTCCGGTATGGGGTCGTGAAGCCTTCGTCTGAGTTCCTCCTTCAACTGCCTTCAGCTTTCCTCGGATTCGTTTCCCCATACTTCGGCGGTTCACGACAAACTTACCGTTTCGGGTCCGTCCGCAGCTATGGGTGAACCCCAGAAAATCAAAGGTCTCCGGCTTCCCTTGGCCCCGCTTGGCCCGGTTTTCCGCCGCAAACCGCCCAAACTCCAGAAGGCGGGTCTTGTCGGCGTTCAGTTCCAGTCCAAATCGGTGAAAACGTTCTCGCAGCGCTTCCAGAAACCGGATGGCCTCTTCCCGATACTGAAAGCCAATAATGAAGTCGTCGGCAAATCGCACGATGATCATCTCCCCGTGGGCTTGCTTTCGTCTCCATTGGTCGGCCCAAAGATCCAGCACATAGTGCAGGTAGATGTTGGCCAGCAGAGGGCTGATACTCCCCCCTTGCGGCACTCCTTCTTCCGGCAGGGATTTCTTCCCCTCTTCCATTACACCGGCCTGCAACCACTTCCGTATGTGCCGGATTACCCGTTTGTCCGCTATCCGGTGCTCGACGAACTTCACCAGCCATTCGTGGTCGATGGAGTCAAAATAACCCCGAATGTCGGCGTCCAGCACCCAGCTTACCTTTCTCGTCATGATCCCGGCCATCAGGGCGTTCAGCGCCTCATGGGGACTGCGCCCCGGTCGGAATCCATACGAGAAGCCGAGGAAATCCGTTTCGTAGATGCCGTTCAATACCTCCACCAGTGCCCGCTGGACGATCTTGTCCTCCAGGACCGTCACCCCCAGCGGCCGCTGTCTTCCCATCCGGTTTCGGTATGTAGGCCCTACGAACCGGCTTGGCTCGGTACGCTCCGCGTTTCAGCCGTTCGGAGAGATCTCTGGAGGTTCTTCTCCCGATCTTCCCCGTAGTGCCGCCACGTCTCCCCGTCTATCCCCGGTGCGGCTTCCCGTTTCAGTTCCCAAGTAGGCCTCCCGGAGTCGGTCCAGGTCATAGACATGGTGCCAGAGCGCGGTAAACTGCATCCTTCCTATCCCGGCAGGCAGCCTGCCGTATCCGTTCCACCGCACTGGGCAAGCCATTCAGTTCGAGTTGGTCTTCCTTCCGGATCAATGGTCCTTCAGTGATTCCCATCCCGTCCTCTTCTCCGGCCCTGGGTCCGGTGCTTGTTTTGGTGGAACGTCTTCCCCTTGGTCAGGCCCCTTCCCTCCACCTCCTCCGCCAGTCGGATTCTCACCGACTCTTGTTCGGAGGCTTCTCCGGTACCTATGGGCCTGTCCGACTTCCCCGGTTCGTTCATCGCTGTCGTGTCCCCTTGGGGTTCACAGCGCGTCCCCTGGTTCCATCTCCCAAGGGCAAACCAGGGATCTCCCGGTTCCCGTGCAGAAAGCTTCCAGACGTGCGCAGGGTCTCCGACCACGCGGGGCCAATACACTTCTCGCCTTAGCGAAGTGCATCGTGTTGCCTTCCGTGCACGTCGACGCCGTCGGCACCCCGATCTTGAGCCACCTTTCGCGGCTCAATACCTGGCCCGCCTTTTCCCCTGTCAACGCTTCGCCTATGCCCTTACGGACATCTGCGCATGACTCGGGGCCGATGTGGCTGGCTATGCCTTCATCGTATGGAACTTTCATCCACTACTTTCTGCCGGTCTCCCGGCGCAACCGTCTCTGCGGTGAAAAAAATGCCTTCGCTTTATTAGTTCCCTCAGCACTTGAACTTTACCATTTTCTTGACCGAATAATCCGGGTGCCTCTTGAATCAGGTAACAACCTCTTCCTGATAGAAATCGGAAAAGCTCCCAGCCCCGGCCTGTTCGAACTCGCGAATCCAGCTTTGGACCCTCTCTTTGCCGTAGGCCTTTTCCCAACCGGCGATAATGATGTCCACAGGGATGTCGGCATAGGTTCCAGAGAACCCCACATACTCCATAAATTTCCTGTTTTCAAGATTAAAGGGTTGGAAGATGGAATCCTCCAGACCGTTGAATTCCAGGGGTTGCACCTTGTGTCGTTCACACAACTCCTTATTAAAGGCCGGGGTGGCCTTGACCCATATCCCATTCAGATAAAAGTCCACATAGCCATGATAGACAAACAGGTCCGAGGCCATCCTTTCCTGCAATTGACGGGTAAGCAAATGATTGCGGACCGTTGCGAAACCCACCCTGGAGGGAATTTCCAGGGCCCGTCCCAGGGCGCAAAGCAGGGAAGCTTTGCAGACACAATAACCCTGCCCGCTCTTGAGGACATTGCTGGCCCGGTAATGCTCCGGGAGGTAAAAGGGATAATAAGGGGTGTAGCGGATGCCGTCCCGGACGGCATAATAGATCTTCACTGCTTTCTCAACAGGGTCCAGGCTATGGTCGGCTGCTTTCCTGGCATAAGCAATTATGCTGGGATGGTCGCTGTCGATAATTGAGGTGGGCTCAAGATAAGCCGGGTCTATGGTATTCATTCCTGTTTTATCCTTAACGGCGTTGGTCTGGGTCGGTGGCTAAAATAGGGAAATTTAATCTCCGAAGCCGATGCCGATGGCCCGGGCGGTTTTGACCCAGGGAGAGTCCAATGGGACGAAGCGGGTTTTTCCTCCTACGGTCTCCAGAGGAACCGATGTGATCTGGTTGCCCTTAAGGGCTACCATGCGGCCATATTTTTTTTGGGCTGCCATTCTGACGGCAACCACCCCCAATCGGGTGGCAAAATTCCGGTCAAAGGCGGTCGGGGTGCCGCCCCGTTGCAGATGTCCCAGGACCGACACCCGGCTTTCAATGCCGGTTTTTCCCTCGATCCGTTCGGTCAACCAGTTCCCGATCCCCCCCAGGCGAATGGGATCCGGACTGCCTAATATCCTTTTTTTGACCATGGCCTTTCTGCCTTTTGCCCGGGCCCCTTCGGCCACGACGATGATGCTGAAGCGGTGGCCGACCTGAGTCCGCCTATTAACCTGACGGACTATCCGGGAAAGATCAAAAGGAATTTCCGGGATTAAAATCACATCGCCCCCGGAGGCCAAACCGGCCATTAAGGCCAGCCAGCCGGCGTAGCGTCCCATGGTTTCCACCACCATGATCCGGTGATGGGATTGGGCGGTGGAATGGATCTTGTCGATGGCTTCGGCGGCGTTGGCCACGGCGGTATCAAAACCGAAAGAGAGATCGGTGCCCATCAAATCGTTGTCAATGGTCTTGGGAATGCCGATCAGGGGCAGTCCTTGGTCCACTAATTTGGAAGCAATGGCCAGGGTGCCGTCCCCGCCGGCGCAGAGCAAGGCATCCAATTTAAGCCTTTCGAAATTCCGGATCACCTCCGCCGAGTAATCTCTTGGATTTTCTTTCGGCTGATTCGGATCCGAAAAATGAAAAGGATCGGTCCGGTTGGAGGTCCCCAGGATGGTCCCTCCCTGATCCAAAATTCCGGCCACATCTTCACCGGACAAGGGGCGGGTTTTATTGAGCAGAAGGCCAAGGAAGCCATCCTGGATGCCGATTACCTCCAGGCCGTAGCCAAGGATGGCCGTCCGGGTCACCGCCCGGATAAGGGCATTTAATCCGGGACAGTCGCCGCCGCCGGTCAGAATTCCGATGCGTTTATTCAAAACCATGGAGGGAAGCCTTTTGCTGAAGGATCCTGAGTTGCCGGGCAGATCATCAATCCCGGCCGAAGTCATCGGCCAGCCGCTCGATATCATCCTCTCCGAAATAGTCCCCGGTCTGGATCTCGATAAAAGCCAGGTCCTTTGAACCCGGATTTTGAATCCGGTGCAGAACCCCCTTCGGGATATCGACGGCCTCCCCGGCCTTGAGGTCGAGTTGATCTTCATCCCGGGTGACCAGGGCCCGTCCAAAAAGGATATACCAATGTTCGGAACGCCTTTGATGCCTCTGGAGGCTTAAACGTTTTCCCGGGTAAACGACGATTCTTTTTACCTTATGATCCGGTTCGTCCGATAGGACCTGATAGAAACCCCAGGGGCGGTGATCTTCTTCCATATTTTTCTCCTTGAATACCTTATACCACCAGTCCCGGGGTTTTTCCAAATCAAAAAGGGAACGGGCACCCAATAGATTCTTACATCTTTTAGTCTGAGAATTTATCTCTAACTTTCCAAAATAAGGTGTTGGGGGGACCCCCCAACACCATTTCTTCAAGATGTGAAAAAAATTTAAAACATCTTTGTTTGGGCTTCAGGAATCGCTCTGAAAGGCCGCCATCGCCTCCTGGTAGATACGTTTAAGGTCCCGGCTGTATTTAGGGGAAAAATGGCAGGGAATGAGTTCCTTGACCCCTCCCTCCCGGCCCAGCCTTCCGGCCTGCCTGGCGGTTAGGTGATGTTTTTCTTCGGCTTTTGACGCGTCTTCCTCTAGGAAGGCCGCTTCGATAAAAAGCCGGTCCGAGCCCTGAATCAGATTTTTGATGACGGGGTGGGTCGTTGGGTTTAATTGGGTGTCCACGACATAACTGATCTTTTGCCCGGGTGTGATCCGGACTACCTTTTTTCTCAACTCCCCCAGGGGAATGGTTCTTTCCCGCCTTCCCCCCTGCCCTGCTTCCGGAATCGGGATTGGAAATGCATCCTTCTCCCCTCTCCATAGGGCTTCCTTTAGGTCCCTTAACCAGGGCCCTTTGGGAAATCCCAATTTCACCAATTCCGGCTCCAGGATATTGATATGGAACCTCTCCTCCAGACTGAAGCCCAGACAAGGGATCTTATGGTCCAAAAAGGCGGCTTTAACCCTGAAGGAGTCCTCTTCATGGAGGGTTTCCTGAAAAAAAGGTTCTTCCTCGAGCCGCTCTCTTTTAAAAGCCCGGGAGGAGCGGAAAAGGGCTTTTCTGAGGAACCCGGGATGGACTTCGATGGTCAATAAATCCAAGGACGAGGGGAAATTTTCGATGAGATTCCAGGTATAGGCGGAGAGCCGGTTTTCCAACTGGTCGATGAAATGAGGCGGGCCGAAAAGGCGGAGCAGTTTCTCTCTCCCCAGACAGAGGCGCAGGAGACGATCAAACCCGATAAAATGATCCATGTGGGTGTGGCTGATAAAGATGTGGGAAAGGCGCAGGATTTTGCGGGGAGGCACCGTCCCTATTTCACCAAGATCAAAGAGCACGGCCCTGCGGGCAAATTTCATATCAATATAAAGGGTGGGATCGCCCTCCGGCCCGTTTACCAGATAGGGATGGAAAAGAGGATTCATGGCCATCCAGTATAAGGCATCCATCCGAATAATTCCAGATCCCAACGGTGAAATCATTTCGGCCCTTAGATGGTTATTGCATTTAATCCCGGGAATCGAATATAATCAGTCCTCATCCGGAAACAATCCTTTCCGGATGAGAGGCCTCAGCCATCAGCACTAAATGGCCCCTTCCCCCCGGGCGGGGAAAGGGTGGGATGGGAGGAAACGGGAGAGGAGAACAACAACCATGAAACATCTTTCAATCCTTTTTATGGTTTTTTTCCTGGGCCCCTTTTGGAACCCAGCCTCCGCCACGAACGTGAACCCTCCGGCGGCCGGCCCGCAAAAACCGGAGACGGCAGTGGAAGAACCCAAATTCAAATCCGGAACGATTCAGAAAAAAGATAATGCCGAATCTCCCAAGGAAGAAATCAAAGAAGGCGGAAAGGCCGTCGGCCAGGGGGTAAAAGGGATCGGAAAAGGAATCGGTAAAGGGGTTACGAATACCGGGAAAGGCGTTAAAAAAGCCTGGACCGGTGAGGAACAGAAAAAATCCGATTCCTCCCCCAAAGAAGATATCAAGGAAGGGGGAAAATCGGTCGGTCACGGTGTGAAGGATATTGGAAAGGGCATCGGCCAGGGTTTTAAAAATATGGGTAAGGGTGTCAAAAAAGCCTGGACCGGCGATAAAAAAGAAGGGTCTCCCCCGAAAAAGGAATGAGGTCTGCCGTGTCCCGACTGCGTCAACTTTTTATGCTTCTGCTGGTATTGCTGCTGGCTTATCTTATCGGCCGGGGTTGCAGTACGCAACCCTGACCGACTGCTATCCGGGCGGCCAGGGACTGGCCCCCAGGTCAACTGCTGGAACCGGCATCCCAGACAAGGGAAAGAATAAATGAGCTCGCCTTATCTTAGGAAAAAAGGGGACCAGGTAAGTCCCTTTTCCAATTACTTCTTCCTGGCTTTTCTGGCCGGGGTCCTTTATGTTTTTTATCTGGTGATTCGTCCCTTCCTTAAAGATATTTTTATTGCCATTATGATCGCCATGGTTTTTTACCCGGTTTACCATGTGCTGCAAAAATGGCTTTGGGGAAGGCGGATTCCGGCCGCCCTGGCGACCGTCTTGCTCATCGTCGTTGTTTTTCTGGTCCCCTTTACCCTTATCTCGGGCATTGTCGCCGGTCAGTCCCTGGATCTCTATAAAACCATCTCAGAAGGTCTTCAGGACGGCAGCCTGAAAAAGACCTTGAATGTAAAAATGATTTACTTTTCCAACCTTCTGGAAAATTGGAATATTGATGCCGGCAGTCTCCAACTGGATGAAAAACTGTGGACCGGCCTGAAAAACCTGACGGAATTTATATATATCCAGATGACCTCTCTGGCCAAGGGGGTTCTGGGGATTCTTTTCGATTTCATCATTATCTTGTTTATCAGCTTCTTCCTCTTAATCGACGGGGAAAAATTTCTCCGGGAAATAAAGATCGTCAGCCCGCTTGAAAAACACCATCACGAGCGGATCTTAGATCAGGCCGGACGGACCATCAAGGCCACCTTAAAAGGCTCCATTATTGTCGCCTTTGTCCAGGGCCTCCTGGGAGGCATCGGTTTCTGGATCTTCCAAATCCCATCGGCCGCTTTTTGGGGGTCCCTGATGGTCTTCAGTTCGGTCATCCCCCTGGTGGGCACCAGCATTATCTGGGTCCCGGCGGTTCTTTACCTGGCCTTCACCTCTTCATTCTGGATGGCTCTGGGGATGGCCTTATGGGGGATGTTGATCGTAGCCGGGGCCGATAATGTCTTGCGCCCTCTTTTGTTGCGCGGGGAGGCCAATCTTCATCCGTTGTTTACTTTTTTAAGTATCCTGGGCGGGCTCAGCTATTTTGGATTTCTGGGTTTTATTTTAGGCCCGGTGGTTCTTTCTTTTCTGATGACCCTCTTTGAGATCTATAAACGGGATTTTTTGTCCGAATCGGTCAAGCCTGATTAACAGGATGCGGGAAAACTCATTTTTTACAGGTTGCTCAAAAAGGTCCAGATACAAGGCGCCCGAAACTGGGTCCCGCCCCGAAGGGGTGGGAGTGAGCGTTGCCGTGGACGCGAACAAATTCATTGGAATGAGGCGTACATAGAGGTACGTCGCAATGACGAGGGATGAGGGCAATCACGCGAAGCGCGTGATAGATGGGCCTTTTTCAGCAACCTGTTAATTTATTGAAGGGAGCAAGACCTATGGAAAGAAAAATACCGATAGGCTTTATCGGGGGAGGCCACATGGCCGAAGCCCTGATTCAGGGACTTTTAACCAGCAGAACGATTGCACCGGGCGAATGCTGGGTATGCGACATACTCGAAGAACGTCTCATTCATCTCAAGAAAAAATTTGGCATTAAAGCCATAAAGGAAGCCTCGCAGCTCCTGGTTTCCTCCAAGGCCATTATCCTGGCCGTGAAACCCCAGAACGTGGCCAAGGCCCTCCAGGCCCTGGCCCCCCACTGGTCACAGGATAGACTGCTCATTTCCATTGCGGCCGGGATCCCCATGAGTTACCTGGCCCAATTTTTTATGAAAACCCCGCGCCTTATCCGGGTCATGCCCAATACCCCGGCCCTGGTTTTGGCCGGTATGAGCGCCCTGGCTAAGAATTCTGCGGCCAAGGAGGAGGATCTGGAGTTGGCGGAAAGGCTGTTCAAGGCCGTGGGAGAGACAGTGCGTGTGGATGAAGGCCAGATGGATGCTGTTACCGGCCTTTCGGGAAGCGGGCCGGCCTACGTCTTTACCTTTCTGGAGGGACTGGCCGATGCCGGCGTCAAAATGGGCCTGCCCAGGGCCCTGGCCCTGAAACTGGCCCTTCAAACCGTCTGGGGCTCGGCGCAGATGGCCCGCTCCCTGGATATCAGGCTGGGTCAGTTGAAGGAAATGGTGACTTCCCCGGGAGGGACCACCATTGCCGGTCTCCATACCCTGGAAAAGGCAGGTTTCCGAGGCATTCTGATGGATGCCGTGGAAGCTGCCACCCAGCGTTCCAGGGAATTACGGGAGCTGCTTGTTAAAGAAACCCGGTCCTGAAAAAAAGCGAAAAACACAAATGAATTAGATTGCTGTTTTCTCTGGCGAGTATCATCTTGCTTGTTTCTTTTAATACATATTTTTAACAGAGAGAACAGGAGGCGGATTTGCTAAAAATCATATCCCGTTTTTTGGCCATTCTATTCGTCATCTTTTTTTAGTCAATAATGCCAACTCTCAATGTCTTTCTTACATTAGGGCCGATTTTCTTAATCCTGAAGGCGTCGAAATAGGGAGTATAAGCCCCCTTTGGGTGGTTTACGGGAATAACGTAATTGTCCCGACCCAAACCGGTTTTACTAATTGGATCTTTCAGGCAGCCGCAGCCGACATTAACTATCCCCAAGTTTATCTTGCCTTTGGTTATGAAACCTCCCCGGACAAAACAATTCTATCTCCCCCTTTAATTAACACCTCTCCTCCGCATTTGTTCTATGCTGAAAAAGCAAATTCCTTACCCATCACTAATATTGGGTGGTTCTTAACGGTTTTTGCATCAATAAATTTAAATACTTCTGTTCAAAATCCTGGTCCTGTGTCTGATCAAAAAACCTTCAATAGTAATTTAAAATTCATAAAGTTTTCCTCAGTCCCCTTTGGGGTTGATAATGATGGATTGATCCTTAATAATCCCCCGGTCGCCCATTTTACCTTTTCACCTCAGATAATTGTCCCTTTTGATAATATTACCTTTGACGGGTCGTATTCCTATGATACCGACGGAACAATCGTTAAATACATTTGGGATTTCGGAGACGGGACAGTTATTGAAGGAACCGGACCGACTATAACCCACCAATATACCCAAACTGGGGCTTATCCGGTTAAGCTGACCGTAGTTGATGATAAAGGGGCAGTCGGGATCTATGTTATCTCCTCTTCACTTGTGGATATCTCATTTCGTGATAAAGAAAGGCCCTATACAGATGTGGTCGGAGCTGTTGGAGACTGGGGCCGCTGAAGTAATAATTCAAATTAACAGAGTCCCTTCGGGTACCAATATCAACGATATACTAATAACCCTTGATCCATCAGATGGTACCTTGGAAGGTTCTCCGACCCTTGCGGGTGGGGTTTATAAAAGGACATATAAAGCCCCTCTTAATTATGTTCGAAATGGCAATTCCGATGATCTCACCCAAGGTCAGCGGGAAATCACCAGCCTCCAGGTTACGATCAATGGCAAGGAAATTCCTCATCCCACTTTTACTTTAAAAAAGCCGCCAGTTGTCCTTTTACATGGGATTTGGGACTACCCCTCAACTTGGAGAATACTTGAATCCAGATTAAGATCTAATTACGGATATGAAGATATCATAAATATAGGATATTTCAATTCAGCCTCCTTTTCACAGATAAGCGCTGAAGTTCAAAAAAGAATTATAAATGCTATTGTACAGATCAATAAAAAGAACTTTGCCTGCAAAAAAGCTGATATTGTCGGACATAGCATGGGGGGATTGATCGCCAAATTGCTAAACAATGAAAAGAATATCAGGTCTATTGTTACGGTTGGGACTCCACATTACGGGAGTCCGCTTGCGGATTTTCTCTGGGGTTTGGTTGATGATGCTGAAAATGACGGAAATGAAAAACTCATCGCAGATATTCTTTCAAATATTGGCCATTCGGCTACAGATGGAGCGATAAAAGATTTAAGAGTTACCGGTGGGCAACATTGTTCCTATAATCCATGTTTAAATCAGGTTCCCCATCTCGCCCTTGCTGGGATCTCAAATCCATTAGATCCTTTTTATTTTGCTTTTCGCCAAGCTTTGTTATTTATTGCCAAAATACGTGGATTTCTAAATTGGTCTGACGACTACTCGAAATTAAATGAACTGCTTTTTGATGAACCCAATGACTGGATAGTTTCAATAACCAGCCAATACGGAGATTCTGGGAACAGGAAAGACGAGATGGTTGAGTGGCATATTAAAGAGCCCCAGAATAGTCTGATAATTTCCGACATTATTAATTTTTTGCACGGGAAACCGCTTTCGTCCGAAAATTTATTGAATAAGTTTAATAATTCTTTTTATAAGTTTTCACATAGAGGAAAACCTTCTCTCCCATCAAAAAGAATATCTAATCCAGAAGATTTCCAAATCACCACTCCAATGGAAGGACAATTGTTTTCCCCTGGCGATACGGTAACTGTCTCCTTTAGCATAAATTCATTAAATCCCAAGGTGTTAATTGGGGCCTCAACAGGGGAAACTGGATTATTAAATTCTGTTCCTTATACTTTTTCTTTTCAGGTCAAAAATGATGCCATTGGTCCTCTTGCAATAATTGCGGGGGCTGAAGATAATCAGGGGTTTATTGGGGAAGCAAAAGTCACCATAAATATTCAAACCACAGCCACTTTGAATGATTTAATTATTTATCCCAACTCAAATCCCTTATATCTCTTAAGCGACATGGAAATTCCGTTAGAGGTTTTCGGGCTTTATAGTGATTCGATTGAACGCAATATAACTTCTCCCAACCTTGGGACCCAATATAATTCTTCGGATCCAAACATTGTTGAGATATCCCCTGAGGGGAAATTAAAAACCAAATCAATTGGAGAAGCCCTCATAACCGTTAGCAGTTCAGGAGTTGCCAAAGAGTTTCAAGTCATAGTAATAAACGAGTTTTCTCCAAATAAATTATATTTGCCGCTTATTCTTAGGAATTGATATTTTGTTGGACATTAGGGGTACTAACTGGTTAAATTCGGGTTTTACTATTTGATCATTTGGATTTGTTTCGAATTTCGAAATTCGGATTTCGAGTTTTGTTCATTTAAGCCATCATCTCCCTGATCTTCCGGGCCTGATTCGATAGCTTTTCCATCTTCTTCCCCAAGACAGCTATCTTGTCTTTTTCTTTGGCCACAATCTCCGCAGGGGCCTTCCGTAAGAAATCTTCGTTGGCCAGTTTTTTCTCCGATTGAGAGGACTCCTTTTGAAGCTTGGCCAGCTCCTTTTCCAAACGCTCCAATTCCTCATCAAATTGAATAATACCTTTTAAGGGCAGGAAGACCTCGTGGGCCTCGAATACTCCGGCAACCGCATTGGCAGGATTTTGGGCATCCGGCAGGTAATGGATGGCCGACGCTTTGGCCAGGATTAAAATAGGCTCCCGGTGTTCCTCGATCAAGTCCCTGACCGCAGGTTCGGCAATTCGAAGAAAAATTTCGACTTCCTTGGAGGGCGGAATATTCATTTCTCCCCGCAGATTTCGGACCTCGGAAATCAATCCTTGAACGGTGGCCATTTCTTTTTCAGCCCCTGGATCTTGGGAAAAGGCGGCTGCCTCAGGAAAGGCTTCCAGCAGGATGCTTTCCCGGGTATGGGGCAGGGATCGATGAATCTTTTCAGTCACGAAGGGTATGAAAGGGTGGGCTAGCTTTAATATGGCCGACAGGGTGCGGTAGAGCGAGACCTGGGTTTCCTCTTTCAGGGACCCGTCCTCCGAACTATACAGAATGGGCTTAATCAGCTCCAGATACCAGTCGCAGAATTCATGCCAGACGAAGTGATACAGCTCGTGGGCGGCTTCATTAAAACGGTATTCCCGAAGGCCCTGTTCCACGGCCAGAATAACCCGACCCAGACGGCTCAGCATCCAGCGATTAAGACGGTTTTCAACTCGGCCGGGCTCCCGGCCGAGATCCGCCGCTCCTTCAAAATGGGACAGGCTGAACCGGGCGGCATTCCAGATCTTGTTGACAAAATGACGATAGCCCTCGATCCGCTCCTCGGAGAGCTTGACATCCCGGCCCTGGGCGGCCAGCGCAGCCAGGGTGAAACGGAAGGCATCGGTGCCGTAGCGGTCCATAACGATCAGGGGATCTATGACGTTGCCTTTGGACTTGCTCATTTTCTGTCCTTCGGCATCACGGACCAGGGCGTGGATATAGACCTGGCGAAAAGGCACCCTGCCCATAAAATGAAGGCCCATCATCATCATCCGGGCCACCCAGAAAAAGAGTATGTCAAAACCGGTCACCAGGACCGAGGTCGGATAATAGAAGCTTAAGGATTCGGTTTCCTCCGGCCAGCCCAGGGTAGAAAAAGGCCAGAGGGCGGAACTGAACCAGGTGTCCAGGACATCGGTTTCCCGGCGCAGATCAGCCGAACCGCACTTGGGGCAGGAGGCCGGGGTATGGAGCGAAACGACCACCTCGGCGCAGGCCTCGCAATACCAGGCCGGGATCTGATGACCCCACCAGATCTGGCGGGAGATGCACCAATCCCGGATCTGGGTCATCCATTCGTAGTAGGTCTTTTCCCAGTTTTTGGGAAAAATTTCGGTTTCCCCGTCCTGGACCGCCTTCAGGGCTTTTTCAGCTAAAGGCCCTACTTTGACGAACCATTGTTTGGAGAGGAAGGGTTCGATCATGGTCTTACAGCGGTAACAATGTCCGATATTGAGTTGATAGGGCTCGGTCTTTTCCAGGAGTTCCTCACGGGTCAGGTCCTCGAGCACCTGCCGTCGGCAGGCCATCCGGTCCAAACCCTGATAAGGGCCGGCCTCCTGATTCATGCGGGCCTCGGAATCCATGACCTTGACGATCGCCAGGCCGTGACGGCGGCCGATTTCAAAGTCGTTTACATCATGGGCCGGCGTTATCTTGAGTGCCCCGGTTCCGAAGGCGATATCCACATAGGAATCAAAAATAATCGGGATTTTTCGCCGGGTCAGGGGCAGGTGAACCTCCTGACCGGCCAGGTGCCGGTAGCGCGCATCTTCCGGGTTGACGGCCACCGCGGTGTCTCCCAGCATGGTTTCAGGACGGGTGGTGGCCACCAGGACATAACCCGAACCCTGAACCAGGGGATAGCGGATAAAATAGAGCTTCCCATCATGGGTATCATGTTCGACTTCCAGATCGGAGAGGGCGGTATGACAGCGCGGGCACCAGTTAATGATATAGTCCCCCCGGTAAATCAATCCTTCCTGATAGAGCCGGACAAAGACTTCCCGGACGGCCCGGGATAAACCCTCGTCCATAGTGAACCGTTCCCGGCTCCAGTCACAGGAGGCCCCCAGCCGCTTAAGCTGGTTGATGATCATCCCGCCGTATTTGGAGCGCCATTCCCAGACCTTTTCTATAAATTTTTCACGGCCCAGTTGATGGCGGTCCAGACCTTCCTGGGCCAGCATCCTTTCCACTACGTTCTGAGTGGCGATTCCGGCATGGTCCGTTCCGGGAAGCCAAAGGGCATTATGCCCCTTCATTTTGTGATAACGCCAAAGGATATCCTGGAGGGTGGTATTCAGGGCATGGCCCATGTGCAGGGTCCCGGTTACATTGGGGGGCGGAATGACCATAGCAAAAGGAATCCCTTTGGCGGCCGGTTGGGCTTGAAAGAGATTTTGTTCTTCCCAAAAACCCAGCAACTCCTCTTCCACCTGCCGGGGTTCGTATCCCTTGGGTAATGGTGTTTCTTTCATCGTTCTTACTCCGAAATAAACTGCGTCCAAGTCGTCTTAGGAACCGGGCCGTCGATCAGGATCATCCTATAAAAAAAGGGGATTAAACACCTTAACCCCCTTTTAAACTTAATAGGCCGGGAATTAATTTCCGGTTCCCTTAAGGGCCTCGATCTCCCGTTGGAGGGCCTTTTCAACTTCGTCTATCAGTATCTCTCTGATCTGCCCCTTGATTTCTTCCTGGGCGCTGGAACGGATGATCCGTTCCACTTCCTTTCTGACCCATACTTCCAATTTCTTTTCCATCTCAGGGGTCAAGCCTAAGACATTGGGATACTCGGCCTGCGCCGAAGATTCCGTCGTTACAGGATTCTCCGGCTCGGCGACCACATCCACTAAATCAATTATTTTTGCAGCTGTTTCTTCCATGGAGGCCCTCCACCCGGGAACTCCCGGATCCGTCCGTCTTTTTAGATGACTTCAGGAGGATCATATAGTATGTTTCCCCTGACATGTCAATATCTATTGGATTCCAAAGCACTAAGCGGATTCCGGGCCACAACCTGCCATGGACCTCCTGAGCCTCGACACCAGGTTGTTTTATTGGATTAACCAGGGGCATCGCAACGCCCTCTTTGACTGGATCATGCCTTGGGTTACCGAATTTGACCACTGGAAATGGTTCCTATTATCGGCCTGGATTATTCTTTTTTTCCTGGGAGACCGGAAGGTAAAAATCAGATTAGGCGTATTGGTTCTTCTAGTGGGGGTTCTGGACTATTCCAATAGTTTTTTCTTTAAACACCTTTTCGCCCGCCCCCGGCCCTGTAATTTCCTGACCGGAGTTCATAGCTTCTGGCCCTGCCCCCGCTCCTTTTCCTTCCCCTCCAATCATGCCGCCAATATCTTTGGGGCGGCCTTTTTTCTCGGCTATCTCTACCGGCCTTGGTCCCCACCCTTGCTTTTTACAGCAGCCCTGGTAGGTTATTCCCGGGTTTATGTGGGGGAGCATTATCCTTTTGATGTCCTGGCCGGAGCCGTACTGGGGGCCATAGGGGCCGGTGCCGCACTGGTCGTTTATATCTGGATGGGGACTTTCCTTAAGAAAAACCGTAAGGGAAAAATTCTAAACAAAGAACCTTGAAAATTTTGGTATCGTGATGAAATGCTGTAGGGGTGCCCTATTTTTTAAGTTGTCCACCCCCAAGCCATGAATCCCGCCTGGCGGGACAGGCCTTCACCCGAGCGGGAAATGGGCTGGAGTAAATGCCCTGCTATAAAATAAACTTAGTTATTCGGGCCGGATTAGGGGCTCTTGGTCACCCTTTGGACAACATAAAAAATAGGGCACCCCTACAGCTAATTTTGGTAAGTTAGAGATAAATTCCCAAACTAAAAGATGGTAGAATCTATTCCGGTGGGAGTTCCCCTGGGCTGATTTTTTTACCCACGTGGGTATCCTTTTCCAGATCAGGGCGCGGGGTTTCCTTTTTCTCCTCTTTTTTCAAGACATAACCCACATGGCGGATAAGGCCGTCAAAGTCTTCTTTTTGTTTTTTATAGACCTCTTTTACGGCCTCGTCAAAAGAAGCGGCTCTTTTCTCCAGGTCCTCCAATCTCTTCTTATATTTTAAGAACAAAAAGGCGGCCGCCCCCACCAGGGCCAAAAGGAGCAGGATAAGAAAAATAATAAAAAAAAGGCCGGCCGGAGTAATGCGGTAATAGGTCACCAGAGGTTGGGTCTGCCAATAGGGAGACCTCCCCGGCCATTGCATCTCCGGCAGGATTCCTCCCTGGGAAAAGACCCGGCCCGCTGCCGCCGGGATCAGGGAAATCGCCAAGAAGATAAGGGCCGTCACAGGCACCGGGGTCTTTTTATTTTTTCCCATGCGCCTCCCCCCCCGGTTCCGGGTTCTTTTGTTTGACCAGTCTCCTTTTTTCTTCATCCCTAATTTCCCGCCGGAGCAGTTTCCCTACCTTGGATTTGGGGAGCATATCCCTGAATTCGATATACTGGGGGATCTTATAAGCAGCCAGCCGTTCCCGGCACCATTTGATCAGCTCTATTCCACCGACCCCTTTGGCATCGCTTTTCATGACCACGATGGCCTTAATCCGCTCCCCCACCTTGAGATCCGGAATGCCCACGACACAGGCGCCGATGACCGTTGGATGGTCCTGCAAAACCGCCTCGATCTCCGAAGCCGAAACCCGGTAACCCTTGTGCTTGATGATGTCGGCCAGACGCTCCACATAGACCAGTTCTCCTTCCGGGGTTCGGCGGACAAAATCTCCCATGCGGTAATAGACCTTTTCGTCCCGGTTCATATAGGCCCGGGCCGTTTCATCGGGCTTGTTCCAGTACTGCTTGATGGTGAATTCGGACGTCACGATCAGTTCGCCCACCTCCCCGTCCTGGACCGGTTCCAGTGTTTCCGGATCGACTACAAGGCACTCCCTGGATTTCAGGGGCAGGCCGATGGACTGGGGATCCGTCTCCCGGTTTAGAGGGCTGTAGGTGATATGGCCGGCCTCGGTGGAGCCGTAGACCTGATAAATGGAGACGCCGAAATTTTCCTTCCAGCGGTTGTAGACCTCCAGCGGCAGGACGTCCCCCCCGCAATAGCAGTATTTCAGGCTGCCGAGGTCGTACCATTCCAGGCGGTCGTTTTCCAAGATCATCCGGTAGAGGGTCGGAACGCCCAGCAGCCAACGGACCCGGTAGCGGTGGATCGCCTCCAGGATGGCGTCCACCTGGGGAACAGGCATTAAAATGGTGGTGTTCCCCTGGTTGAGCCCTACGGCCATAAAAAAACCCAAGGCCATGATGTGGAAAAGGGGGTTTACGGCAATATAGGTATCCTGCCCTTCCTGGATGGTTCCCCCCACCACATCCTCCATGATGTCCTGGATATAGGAGGTCATCCCAATATGATTACCGGGCACCCCCTTAGGGAACCCGGTGGTCCCGCCGGTGTACAGGATGTAGGATAGGTCGTTCCAGGGATCGATGGTAACTGTCGGAGGGTTGGGCGGAAATTTCAGCAGGTCTTTGAAGGGGACGACCTTGCTGTCCCGTCCGATTTTGCCGCCGGGGATTTTATCAAACAGGGTCCCGATGATCCGCTTCCAAACCGGGAGCAGGTCGGCCAGGTTGGTGACAATGGCCCGTTTCAGATTGGTGTTACCCAGGACCTCTTTCACATACCCGAAATTGGTGTCGTGGCATATGATAGTTTCCGCCCCGGCATCCCGGACCATGTACTCAATCTCATGAGAGGTATAGATGGGGGATACGGGAACAACGACGGCCCCAGCTTTTTGAATACCCAGAAAGGCCACCACCCACTGGATGCAGTTGGAAATATAGAGGATGACTTTGTCGCCCGGCTTTACGCCCATCTCGGCCAGGCCGGCAGCGAAGCGGTCCGCCAGGTCCTTGAGCCGCCGATAGGAAAATTTCTCCCCCAAATAGACCACGGCGGTTTTCCCCGGATACTGCTTCACTATGGCTTCGAAGCGTGCAAAGACCGGTTCGGCTGGATAATGTTCAGCAGGTATAGGCATTTGGGTTTTTGTTCAGTTCAAAAGTTTTGATAAAAAGAGAATATTAAATGCCGAAGCTTTTGATCTCCTTCTCCTTCGATATTCATTATTCGTCGTCATGCCCTACACCCCGAAATAGGCCGAGCGCACGTCCGGATTGTCGAGCAGTACCTGGCGCGTCCCCTCCAGGACGGCCGCCCCGTTTTCCAGGATGTAACCGTAATCGATGATCGGGATGATCGGCCGCGCATACTGCTCGGTCACCAGGATGGTGATCCCCCGCTCCTTATGAATCTCCCGGATGGCCCGGACCAGCATGGCCTGGACCAGGGGACTCAACCCCATCAGCGGCTCATCCAGCATAAGGATCTTGGGCTGGGCCATGAGGGCCCGGCCGACGGCCAGCATCTGCTGCTCGCCGCCGCTCAGGAACCCGCCCTCCCGGTCTTTCAAGGGGACCAGGGCTGGGAAGATCTTGAATACGTATTCCAGGGTTTCCTTCTTCTGCCGGCCCGAGGCCAGGTAGCCGCCGATCATCAAGTTTTCCAGGACCGTGCTCTCCGGGAAGATACGCCGCCGTTCCGGGCAGAGGACGATCCCCAGTCGTGCCCGCTGGCTGGGCTTGAGTGGCATGATGTCCCGGCCCTGGTAATGGACTTGGCCCAAGACCGTAATACGCTCCCCGCCGGCCATTTCCTCCTTGCGCTTAATGTCCAGGATGATTCCGGAAATAGTGTACATCAGCGTGGACTTACCGGCGCTGTTGGCCCCGAAAATCCCGACGATCTGGCCTTCGTCCACCTTCAGGCTGACATTGTTCAAGGCCAGCATATTCTCGTAAAAGACCATCAATCCCTGGGCTTCAAACATAATCGGAAAGGTCCTCTGACCCCAGATAGGCTTCTTTGACTTTTTTATCAGCCATGACTTCATCCGGGGAACCTTCGATCAATTTTTGCCCGAAGTTGAGCACCATCACACGGTTGGCCACCCGGAACAATTCTTTCAACCGGTGCTCGATCATGATCAGGGTAATCCCCTCCATCTGCAGGCGCTCGATAAGGGGGAGCATGCTGGCGATCTCACTCATGCTCAACCCCGAAAAGACCTCGTCACATAGGATCAGCTCCGGCCGCAGGGCCAGGCATCGGGCCAGTTCCAGCCTTTTCAGGTACCCGGTGGGCAGGGTCGAGGCCAGCTTGTAGGGCACCTGCGAATCCCTCTCAAAACCGATTTCCTCCAGGATGTCGATCCCGACCGTGTCCCGGTCCCCCAGTTTTCCGCCCCCTCGCCAGCCACCCTGGCGTCGGGCCCGGGGGGAAAAAAGAGGGACGATCAAATTCTTATAAGCCGGCAGGCTGTAATAGGGGCGCATGATCTGGAAAGTCCGGGTGACCCCGAGGTCGGCGATTTTATGGGGAGCCCAGTTGGTGATCTCCCTTCCTTTAAAGAAAACCTTTCCCGAATCCGTCCTGACAAAACCGGTAATACAATTAATCAAGGTGGTTTTCCCTGACCCGTTCGGTCCGATGATCCCCAGGATCTCTCCACGGTTGAGTTTAAAGCTTACCCTGGACAAGGCCTGGATCCCGCCGAAGGCCTTGCTGACCTCCCGGACTTCGAGAAGGGCCGTTTCCGGATTCATACCTTCACCCACTTTTCAAACTGGTGGTATTTCCGCTGGGCATAGACCATGATCCCTTCGCTGCGGAAAACGATAAAGGCCATGAGAATCAACGCGTAAAAAACAATCCGCAGGGTGCCGAAGGCCCGGAGCAGCTCGGAAACGGGTACCAGGATGAGGCTGCCAAGGACCGGACCGACCAGCGTCCCGCCCCCGCCAATGACGGTGGCGGCGATAGGAATGATGGAAAAATCCAGGGCCAGGGTGGAGATGCCGGCCCACATATAGATGTGCACCAGATAGGCCCCACCGAGGCAGGCCAAAGCGGAGGAAATAAACACGGCCAGGGTCTTGTAGCGGGTGATGTTGATCCCGGAGGCCTTTACAGCCTGGTCGTTGTCCTTGACGGCCCGGAAAACCAAACCCAGGTCGGTATTCACCAGGCGACGTAAACCGAACATGGCCACCAGCACGACCAGGATCAGGGAATACTGTTCCACCCAGCGGTTGGGGAAGCTGGAAACGCCCAGGATCCCGTCGGTGCCCCCGAAAATGTTCAGGGCCTCGATAACCCGCATGGCCAATAAGGGATACATGAGGGTCACGATGGAAAAATAGACCCCCCGCAGCGGCAAACAGGGCAGGATGGCCAGCGTGCAGAAAACCCCTCCGCCTATGGTGGCCAGGGGAATGGAATAGAGGGGTGACAGGCCGAGTTTGGTGTTCAGCAGGGCCGCTATATAGCCGCCCACCCCGACAAAAAAAGCCCCCCCCAGGGAAACCAGGCCGACAAAATGGGTCAGGAAATCAAAACTCAGGGCCAGCAGGGCGTAGATGCCGACAATGGAGATCACCCGCTGCCAGTAGGGATTGGTAATGACCAGCGGCAGGAGGAGAAGTCCCACGATCAAGACCAGGCGGGGCAGGATCAGGTAGCCGATCTCCTTGCCGCCGGAAATGGCGTAAATGCCGCTGGTCCGGACTTTGATCCCCCGGTCCAACCGTTCTTTGCGGACATCGGTGCCGGCCATGATCAGACGCGCTCCTCCAGTTCCTTCTGGCGGCCAAAGAGTCCCGAAGGTTTGAGAATTAAGGTGATGATGATGGCCAGGATGGCCACCACCATTTGAAAGTGGGGCTCGAGGTAGACCACGGTCAGGATCTGGGCGAAACCGATGACAAAAGCGGCCAGCACCGCCCCCACCCAGCTTCCCAGTCCGCCGACGATGCACACGGCAATGGCCATGATCAGCACGTTGTACCCGGCTTCGACGACGATGTTCCCCAGGGGCAGCAGGGCCACTGCAGCCAGTCCGGCCAGCACCGAACCCAGGAACATGGACAGGATGGCCATGCGGTCGGAGTCGATCCCCAGCATCATGGCCGCCCGTTCGTCCTGGGCCATGCCGCGCAGGGCCAGGCCGACCCGGTTATAATGGGTAAACAGCCAGAGCAGGCCCATGACAACCGCCCCGATGACCACCACAAAAATCCGCTGGTAATCGATCATCACCCCCAGGAGATTGAAACTTCCGGGGATGAAAGCCGGGAGGGTGTAGGTCATGCCCTTGAACCCTCCCCAGCGCAGGCCCTCCAGGATCGCCAGCCCGATGGCGTAGGAAGCGATGATCTCGGAAGTTACCATGCCCCTGATGCGGATCAGGATGAAATAATAGATGGCCGCCCCGATCAATCCGATAATGAACAAACCCAGGAGGATGGAAAGGAAGTAATTCAGATTCAGGGTGTGAATCAGGCTCCAGACGATAAAGCCGGTGACGATATACAAGGCCCCGTGGGCGAAATTCGGCAGGCCGCTGATACCGTAGACCAGGGTAAACCCCAGGGCCATCAGGGCCAGGGTGACACTGTTGACGATCCCGTAGACCAGTATTTCCATAGCCGCCCTAACCGGACTAATCTTGGTTTAAATCCGAAATCCGAATTTCGATCCGCATATTCCCCCCCCCTTGGACCCGCCTGCGGCGGGATTAGGGAGGGGGAGGTGTTCAGATCATCCTTTTTTATCCAGTATCCAGTATCGTTGTTAGTCTTTATCCAGTATCAGTTTTTACTCTACTTCTTCATCCAGGGCGGAAGTAAAATCTGCCCGGTGGCGATGGACTCCGGGAAGACCACGACCCGTTTGCCCTTTTGCCACTGAAAGATGGTCCCGACAGCCCCTTCCTTGGGATTCAGGCTGGGGATCACCTGGTGGGACTTGGGATCAAAGCGGATCCGTCCGTAAACCCCCATCAGGTCGGTCTTTTCCAGGGCGGCGATCACCGCGTCGGCCTCCAGGGACCCGGCCCTTTCGATGGCGTCCTTCAAGGTGTAGACCGCCATGTAGCTGCTGGACGTCCCGTACCCCTCCGGTTCGATCTTCCAGCGCTTGGTGTAGGCGTCATAAAATTTCATGGTCCAGGGCGTGGCTTTGGAGGGAGCATTCCCGGCGTTGACCACATTGGCCAGGGCGAATTCCCCCTTCCCTTCCGTAGCTTTCCAAAATCCGGGCTGCTCGGCGGGGGCGATGATGGAGCCGAAAGGCAAGGCTGCAATTTTGAGATCATACCATTGTTTTAACAGGATAGAACTTTCGGGCATGTCCATCCAGATTAGTATTATCTGGGCCCCTTCCTTCTTGGCCTTGAGCAGTCCCATGGAAAAATCCGTGGTGCCGGTGGGGTAGATCTCCGGGTTGCCTATCACCGTCCAGCCTTTTTCGGCCATGACCTTGGCTATCAATCCCCCGCCCCATCGGGCATGGGCCACATCCTGGATCATAATGAACAATTTATTGATATTGTATTTTTTCCCGATCTCAAGCAGGCTGGGGATCATCTCCCCGTTCACCATCCATACGGCCTCTCCGCTGATCCGGAAGCAGTATTTGTACTTGTCGTATTCTTTCGCCACCCGGGCATGATAGGCCGGGGTCAGGGCCCCGGTGGTCAGGATGGAAACCTTCTTATATTTGGAAAGCAGGTCCATGGCGGCCAGGGCAGCCTCGGAGCGGACCGGCCCGCCGACGATGAAATCCGCCTTTTTTTCCAAAATAAGCTTCTCGACCGTCAGCAGGGCGTCACTGACCGGTACCCCCGGTTCCAAGTCGCGGGTGTCGATCACCTCCACGGCAAAGGGCCGTTTGGTCCCCCCCACCTTCACGCCGCCCTGGGCGTTGATTTCTTCGACGGCCAGCCGGATGGCCCGCTCAGCGTCCCAACCATAAAGAAAGGCCGTCGCCAGCGGGGCGCCGATGACAATAGGTTCGGCCGCAGCGCTGCCGGCGGCCGGAAGAAATAATCCGGCCAGAAAAAATGCCAGCCATACCCATAGGGTGAAACCTTTTGCTTTCATACCGTTCCTCCTTATTTGGATTGATTAACTCCACCTAAATAGTAATATTACTGCGGGGCCATCCCGAAAAATGGGAGGACCTTATCTTTGGATCGTGCTTTGGTGTCGGGTATGATTGGAGCTAAAGGCAACCGCCTCGGTCTTTACCTGACCGGGGTTCTTTTTTTGTATGGTATCCGGAGCCCCTTTATTTATCAAGCAAATTTCTACAGAACGGCCCAGGGTTTGGGCAGAAAGATCTTTTCATAAAGGTTCAGGGCATAACGGTCGGTCATGCCGGCGATGAAATCGGTCACCTTTTGGACGATGGTTTCCGGCTGTTCCCCGCCACCACTCCAGCCGGTTTCCATCAGAGCGGGTTTGGCCAAGAGGGCCTGATACAACTCGCTGATGATCTTCCGGGCTTTTATGAAGTCCTCATGGACCCGTCCGATTTCATAAACCCGTTCATAGAGAAATTCCCTCAAGTGGACCATGGCCTGGAGGACTTCCTCCCCCAGGGTCAGGCCTGAGAACGGTTCTTCGAGGCTGTGATAGACCAGGTCATGGACCATGGTGTTGATACGCTGGGAACTTCGATCACCCAGGACCTTCAAACAAAAGGGGGGGATTTCTTCTTCAGCAATGAGGCCGCCCCGAATGGCGTCATCCAGATCATGGCAGATATAGGCGATGATGTCGGCCACCCGAACCACCTGCCCTTCCAGGGTCAGGGGTTTTTCAGAGGATTTTTCGGGCAGGATATCGCCCTTGCCTTTGGAATGTTTTAGAATGCCGTCTCTCACTTCCAAGGTCAGGTTCAAGCCCTGCCCCCCCTTTTCGAGGTGGTCGACAATCCGTAGGCTCTGCACGTGATGCACAAAACCTCCGGGAACAATTTGGTTCAGGACCTCTTCCCCGGCATGGCCGAAGGGTGTATGACCCAAATCATGCCCCAGGGCGATGGCCTCGGTCAGGTCTTCGTTGAGACTCAAGGCCCGGGCTATGGTGCGGGCAATCTGAGAGACTTCCAGGGTGTGGGTCAGGCGGGTCCGGTAATGATCCCCGGTCGGAGCTAAGAAGACCTGAGTCTTATGCTTCAGGCGCCGGAAGGCTTTGGAATGGATAATCCGGTCTCGGTCCCGCTGAAAGGCGGTCCGGATCGGGCAGGCCTCCTCAGGCCGGAGCCTCCCCCGGCTGGCGGAACTCCGGGCCGCCAAAGGAGATAACTGATCCTGTTCTTTTTTTTCTATGGTTACTCGGATATCCATACCAGGAGGTCCATGGGTTTTCATTTTTACCAAGAATTTAAAAAAAAACAAGTCTATTTCCTATCTGGTTATTTTTGTTTACAAAAAAGGCGTCCTGGGCTACTCTTAGCCCAAAGCAGTTCACAGGCAGCCCCCTGATTTTTAGCCGCGGGAATCCGCTTCCGGATCCCCTTACCCCTTCTATTGGAAATCAGAGGAAAAATGCTCAGAAATTACCAAGCAAAGCTATTTGAAATTTTTTCTAAAGTTCTGAAGAAATGGTGGCGGTGAGTCTTATTTTTTTAAGTTGTCCGAAGGGTGACTAAGAACCCCTAATCCGGCCCGAATAACTAAGTTTATGTTAGAGCAGGGCATTCATCCCGCCGAGGCGGGACTTATGGCTTTGGGGTGGACAACTCAAAAAATAAGACCCCCCACCACCTGATATTGGAAAGTTAGAGATAAATTCCCAGAATTAAGAGGGATAGAATTTCTTCAAAAATCAAACCGTTTCCATGAGAATCGTCAGCCATTACATTTCGAGGGAGTTCCTGAAGATGACCGGGCTTTGTCTGGCCATTTTCGTTTTTATCTATTTTCTGGTTGATTTAATGGAAAAATTGAATGATTTTAATCAGGCCGGGGTTTCCCCCCGTCTCATTATCTGGTATTTTTTATTTACCCTGCCCGCCATCTTTAAACAAATGGTCCCGGTGGCGATTCTGATGGGGACCCAATTGACCTTCGGATTCTTATCAAAGAACAACCAGCTCATTGCCTTTAAGTCCAGCGGGCTTAACATGGTCCGTCTCTCCTTTCCAATTATCCTGTTCTCCTTGGCCGCCTCCCTGATTCTTCTTATCATAGGAGAAGGATTGATCCCTTTTACCAATGCCCGGGCAGCCGAGATTTGGAACATTCAGGTCAAAAAAAAGGAACTCCGGGCCGTTTTAATTCAAGAGCGAATCTGGTATAAAGGAGATCAGGGCATTTATTCCTTTAACCGGTTCAATTTTAGGGATCAGGTCGCCGAAGGGGTGACCTTCTATTTTTTCGACTCCCAGTTCAACCTGACCTTGCGCCTGGATGCCGAGAAGGTGCAATGGAAAAACGGGATGTGGTTTTTTTACAACGGCCTGTCCCAGTCCTTTCAGGGAGAGGGTAATTACACCAGTCAGCCTTTTGCCGAAAAGACCCTCGTTCTACCTGAAACCCCGGAAGACTTTCGGGTTCAGGAAAAAGGAAGCGAGGAAATGACCTACGCTGAATTACGATCGCATATCCGGAAAATTGAAAAGGAAGGCTATGAAGCCACCCGCTATCGAGTGGAAAAAGAAATCCGGCTGGCCTTTCCTTTCGTCTGCCTGATCATGGCCCTGATTGGAATTTCCATGGCTTTACGAAAGGAAAAAGGGATCGGCGTTGCCCAGGGAATCGTGGGCAGCCTGGCCGTCACCTTTATTTATTGGATCTTTTTCGGCTTCTCCCGCTCCCTGGGAATTTCCGGTATTTTTCCCCCGCTCTGGGCGGCCTGGGCCTCGAACCTCCTTTTCTTAATGATCGGCGGCTATCTTCTTTTGACCATCCGGCAATGAAAGAACAAACCTTTTCTATGATCTTAAGAAGGTCCTTGCCGGCCGTCTATGTCCTGGCCGCCTTGTTGACCCTGGTTGTTATCTATACCGGCTACTCTACCACGAAAAAGATCCAGGAGACCATCAGCCATCAATTCAATCAGCAACAATTGATCCTGGCCCGAAAAATCTCCGATCAGATTCAAAATCAGATCTCCCACCTTCAGATTTCCCTCCTGGGACTAAAAAATATTTCTAAACTGGAAGGGGCAGGAATCGAGACTCTGGCGGATAAAATATTCCTGCCCAATAAGAAGCTGTTGGGCGGTGATGTCCTGGCCATCCTTTATCTGGATCAGGAGGGAAAGATTATCGGTCGCATTCAGGATCCTGGCTGGAATCCCGAAGAAATTCCCCTGGCCAAACCCGAAGCGCTCGCTCCTTATTTGCTAACCCCCTTGCTGAGCAATCGGGTCTGGATGGGATCCACTTTGCTTTTGGATGGCAGGTGGGTTCTGCCTCTGGGGGTGCCTGTGTCCAGGAAAATAAAGGGAAGGGTAGTCGTTCGGGGGGCCCTGTTCTTTATACTGGATGCCATTCACATTGCCCAAAAAGCTACCGGAGGGGTAATTTCAGGGAGGACCGGCTACGCCTGGATCATCAACCGCGAGGGCATCCTCCTGGATCATCACGAAAAGGACTTTATTGGCAAAAGTATTTTTGTCGTCCGCAAGGTCAGAAATCCAAAGCTGTCCTATCAAAAAATCGATGATCTGACACGCAATGAATTACTTAAGGGAAAGGAAGGCACTTCCACCTACATCAGCGGCTGGCATCGTTCCCAGAAAACAGCCGTAGAAAAGTTAATCGCCTATACACCCATTCCTTTCTATGAGACGCCGGAGCGGGCCGGGCGCCCCCAGCCGATACGGAGCTCTGAGCTCTGGTCGGTCGCCCTGGTTGCCCCGGTGGCGGAAATCTCAGGGCTGGTTCGCAGCCTTAATTTCCAGCAGTTTATCCTGATCGGCATCTTTCAGATCCTAATCATCATGGGAACAGGGTTTTTTGTATTGATCTCCAGCCGCTGGTCCCGATATTTATCCCTTGAAGTGGAACAAAAAACCGAGGAGCTGAAAAAATCCCAAGAAAAGCTGGTTCATTCGGAAAGGCTGGCAGCCGTTGGATCCATGGCCAGCCACGTCTCCCATGAAATAAAAAATCCCTTGATTGCCATCGGGGGTCTGGCCCAACAACTGAAGCGCTCCCCCCATTTAGATGAAAAAGAAAAGGGGAAACTGGAACTGATTACCACCGAGGTAAGCCGTCTGGAAAAAATCCTGATCGAGGTCAGGGATTTTACCCGTCCGACAACACCCAGTAAGGTCAAGGCCGATATAAACCAGGTTTTTAGAGAATTAATACAATTGTCAAGCCCTGTCCTTCAGGAGAACGGCATACAAATACAGGCCAGTCTGGATGACAGCCTGCCGGCCTTTTGCTTTGATCCGGGGCAAATGAAACAGGTCTTTATTAACCTGATGAAAAATGCGGCTGAAGCCATGCCTGAAGGAGGCACCCTCTCTGTTATGACCCGGAAAGAACGCCAGGGCGTCATGATTCAGATAGCGGATACCGGCACAGGTATCGATGCCAAGGTCAAAGAAAATCTCTTCCGGCCCTTTATGACTACCAAGAAAAAGGGAACCGGCTTGGGCCTGGCCGTATCTTCTAAGCTGATCCAAGACCACAATGGGGATATCAAATTAGAATCCGAGGTCGACTTTGGTACCACCGTTATCATTCGGTTGCCCCTGGAAGAATAATCACTCCAAAAGGTAAGAAAAAATTCGAAATCTGAATATGGGACTGAACCTTTTTGAAAAAATTATAGAAACTCATCAGGGGAAGAAAAAAGCCGGGCGGGGAGAATCCCTCTCCCTGACCGTGGACCAGGTCCTGACCCAGGACGCCACCGGAACCATGGTCTACCTGCAGTTCGAAGCCATTGGAATCGATCGGATTCAAATTCCCTTAGCGGTTTCCTATGTCGATCATAATACCCTCCAGGGTGATGCGAAAAACCCGGACGATCATCGCTATCTCCAAACCGCCGCCGCCCGCTACGGGGCCTACTTCTCCCCGCCGGGCAACGGTATCAGTCACCAGCTTCATCTGGAGCATTTCGCCAAACCAGGGCAGGTTCTCCTTGGCTCAGACAGCCACACCCCGACCTGCGGCGGTCTGGCCATGCTGGCCATGGGCTGCGGAGGCATTGATATCGCTGCCGCCATGGCCGGCTTCCCCTACAGCCTTCCCCAACCCAAAGTCAGGAGAATCCGGGTAACCGGGGAATTGAGGCGGCCCTGGGTCACGGCCATGGACGTAGGTCTGGAGATGCTCCGGCGCCTGACTGTTCGTGGCGGCCTGGGTTGGATCATGGAATATGACGGACCGGGACTGAAGGATCTCAGCCTTACGGAACGGGCGACCATCTGTAATTTAGGGGCCGAATTGGGGGCCACCTCTTCCCTCTTTCCCAGCGACCGCCTAACCCTTTCTTTTTTAAAGGCCCAGGGTCGGGCCAAGGACTGGCGGAAACTCCAGGCCGATCCAGATGCCCGGTATGATGAACACCTGGAGCTCGACCTAAGCACTGTGGAGCCCCTGGTGGCCCAACCTTTCAGTCCCGATCACGTGGTTCCCCTTAAAAAGCTTCAGGGTTTGAAGGTCGATCAGGTCTGTATCGGCAGTTGCTCCAACTCTTCCTATGCCATGCTTAAAACGGTGACCGAGTTATTAAAGGGTAATACGGTTGCACCCTCAACCAGTCTTTTGATCAACCCGGGATCACGCCAGGTGCTCCGGGAGCTGGCCCGAAAAAATGACCTGGAAATTCTGATCGCTTCGGGGACCAGGATGCTGGAAGCGGCCTGCGGTCCCTGCATCGGTATGGGCGGGGCCCCCCCGGACGGAGGGATCTCCTTCAGGACCTACAACCGGAATTTCAAGGGCAGAAGCGGGACACCGAATGCGCAGGTCTATTTGTGCAGTCCTGTCACCGCCGCACTGATGGCCATCAAGGGCGAAGTGGTCGACCCCTTTCGCTCCCCTTTTAAACTGCCGAAACGCCTTCGGCCTTTTAAGGCTGAACATCCGGATCCCTTCATTCAGCCGCCGCCCCGAAATCCCAACCAGGTCAAGGTCATCCGGGGTCCGAACATCAAACCCATACCTAAGCGAAAATCTCTAACCAATGCCTTTCAGGCCCGGGTCCTGATCAAGCTGGGAGACCATATCAGCACTGATGATATCCTGCCCGGCGGGGCTAAGATCCTGCCGCTCCGCTCCAATATCCCGGCCATCTCCCGCTACGCCTTCAGCAGGATCGATCCTTCCTTTTCGGAGCGGGCCCATAAAGGCCGGGATGGGATTGATCGTGGGCGGGGAAAATTACGGCCAGGGCTCATCCCGAGAGCATGCCGCCCTGGTGCCGATGGTTCTGGGTATTCAGGCCGTGCTGGCCAAATCCTTTGCCCGCATCCACCTGAGCAACCTGATCAATTATGGGATTGTACCCCTGGTCTTCCAAGATCCGCAGGATTATGAGAAGTTGGCTTTGGAGGATACCCTCGAATTTACCGGTCTGCGCCAGAGTCTGCGGAAAGGGGTGGAGATCAAGGCCTTTAATCGTACGAAGATGAGGCACCTGCTTTTCAAGGCCCTTGTTCCAGGGGACAAAACGGCCATCCTTTTATCCGGTGGTTTATTGCCTTACTTGAAAAATAATTTGGCTTCTAAATGATCAGGTTAAAACAAAGCGTTAAGGGCGGGTTTAAGCCCATACTGCTGGCCATTCCAGAGAGTCCAAGACCTTCCCTACCTCATCCGAAAACATGGCTCAAATAACAATTCCCCACATACTCATCGGCCATGCCTCCTATCCGGACGGCCCTACGGGCTGTACGGTCATCCTCTGCCCTGAAGGTGCGGTGGCCGGACTGGATATTCGCGGTTCGGCCTCAAGCACCAGACAGACCGACTCCCTCTCCTCCCTTCACCGGGTATCCCAGATCCACGGCCTTTGCCTATCCGGCGGCAGCGCCTTCGGCCTGGATGCCGCCGGTGGGGTCCTGCAATATTTGGAAGAAAAAAATATCGGGTTTGACGTGACGGTAACCAGGGTCCCGATCGTCCCTTCAGCCATCCTTTTTGACCTGGCCTTCGGCAATCCCGCCGTGCGTCCGGACAAGGCCCTGGGTTATCAGGCCTGCCTGAATGCCTCTGCGGAAGCGGTTCCGGAGGGAAGCGTCGGGGCCGGTACAGGGGCCACAATAGGGAAACTGTTCAGCGTCACCCAGGCCACCAAAGGTGGATTGGGTTATACCGAAATCCGGGCCCCAGAAGGCCTGATCGTGGCCGCCCTGGTAGTGGTGAATGCCTTCGGGGATGTGGTTGATTCAGATGGGAAGATTCTTGCCGGGGCCCGCACCGGACCCAATGATCACACCTTCGCCGGCACCTGGGAGTGTATGAAGCAGGGAGTCCAGCCCAAACAGTTCGTGGTCCAGAACACCACCCTGGGTGTTATTTTGACCAATGCCCAACTGGATAAAACCGATGCCCGGAAGCTCGCTCAGTTGGGCCAGAACGCCCTGGCCCGGGTTATTGCCCCTGTTCACAGCCTCTATGACGGCGACATCATTTTTGCCCTATCGGTCGGGCGGATCGAGGCCGGCCTAATGCAGGTGGGGATTCTGGCCCAGGAGGCCGTTCAGGAAGGGGTGATCCGGGCGGTGAAAGCCGCAGACGGCTTGGGCCGCCTGCCGGCCTGGAAGGATTTGCGTTAAGAGAAAACGAACTAAGGGGACGTTGGTGCAGGGATTGCATTGACAATTCCTGCACCAACGTTATATAGGCCTTAAACCTGAGAGTAGGCTCCCTTTCTTCTCGCTTGAAATAGTCGGCTGTTATGGTAGGGTTCCGGTTATTAATAAACTCATAAACGGCAAGCCAAAAAGGAAAATATGGTGAAGAATCCTGTTGATTGGGAAGAGTCTTATGTTATTCGTTCCTATGAGGTCGGTTTTCAAAACCGCCTGCGGTTGAGTACCCTGTTCAACATGATGCAAGAAACGGCTTCCAATCATGTCACCCGGTGTGGGGTCGGGCTAAAAGAATTAAAGACCCGGAACGAGGTCTGGGTGCTTTCCCGACTAATGATTGCCATGGATTTTTATCCGGGTTGGGGTGATGAAATAAGGGTTAAAACGTGGCCCAGAGGATTCGATCGTCTATTCGCCCTCCGCGAATTTCAAATAAGCAGTTCTCAAGGGAAAGTCCTGGGCCGGGCCACTTCCAACTGGCTGCTGTTGGACCTGTCCACCCGAAGACCGAAAAGACTGGAAACCGTTTTTAAACAAATGGCGGTTGCGCCCGAGCAACGGGCCTTGGATCGAAAATTGGGAAAACTTTCGCGCTTGGCCGATCCCCAAGAGGAAAAAATAGTTGAAGCGGCTTATGGGCAGATCGATTTAAACCAGCATGTCAACAATGCTCAATACATCGGGTGGATTGAGGATGTTTTCCCTTTTTCCGTTTACCGGGATCGGCATCTTTCCCTTCTGCAGATCAACTTTCTGGCCGAAACTCGGTTCGGCGAAAAAATTAGCCTCTGCCAAAAGAAGATCGAAGAAAAGGAGGCCTTGATCTATGGCCTAGAGGGGCAAAAAAACGGCGGGCAGACCTTGGCCTTTCAGGCCCGGCTGGAATGGTCCAAGACACCCATATCGTTCTCATCCGGAAAAAATTTTTTCGGCTGAGAGCTATCAGCGATCGGCACCCTGACTCGCCATGTCCCGGCTTGTTTTATTTCTTTCGAGAACGCCCTCGGCCTTTTCTTTCCGGACGGCCTTCTCGACCTCCCCGTCCGGGTCCGGCCCCAGGTCTGGAAGGCTCGGTCAGGGGTGGTTGGGGCGGCCGGGTCTGGAGCGTCTTCTGGTAATAATCGTCCAGCAGCATGGCGATCAAAGCCAGCTCGTCTTCGCCTTGTTCCAGACTCCGGGCCAGGGGGATAAACCGTTTCATCCGTTCGGCCTGCAGGCTGTCATGGGAGCGCAGATCCGCCTCCAGCAATGCGGTAACCCGTTGTGAGACGATGGCTTCCACATCGACATCACCGGGCAGGGGCCGCTCCTGGAGCTCAATGCCGAACCGTTTGGAAATCTGCTTCAACCTGATTTCCTCCAGAGGGGTGACCAAAGCCAGGGCAATCCCGCTGGCGCCGACCCGGCCGGTGCGCCCGACACGATGGATATAGATCTCCGGGTCCTCAGGCGGTTCGTACTGGATGACATGGGACAGGTCCGGAATATCAATGCCTCTGGCCGCCACGTCGGTCGCTACCATTAAACGCAGATCGCCCTTCCGAACCTGAGCCATGACCTTTTCCCTGGCCGCCTGAGACAGGTCCGAGCTCAACTCATCGGCGTCGTACCCGAAACGCTGCAGGACCACCGTCAGGTAATGAACCATGCTTTTGGTATTGCAGAAAATAATAGCCGAGACCGGGTTCTCGACCTCGATGATTCGGATCAGGGCCCGATCCTTCTCCATGCCCGAGGTCACATAGTAAAAGTGCTCCGTCCCGGCCACATGGATCTGGTCCTGGCTGAGGCTGAGGAATTCGGGCTCGCGAAGAAATTCTTTGGCCAGGCGCAGCACAAAGGACGGAATGGTGGCCGAAAGCATATAACCGTTGATGCGCTTTGAAGGCAGGTATTCCTGTACCTGCTGCATGTCCGGATAAAAACCCATGGAAAGCAGGCGATCGGCTTCATCAAAGACCAGGACCTCCAGTTGCTTCAACGACAGGGAGCGTTTCAACAGATGATCCAGAACCCGGCCCGGGGTTCCAATAACCAGTTGAACCCCTTTCTGAAAGGCCTCCAATTGGGGGCCGTAGCCCACGCCGCCGTAAACGGCAATGGATTGTACCCCCAGGGCTTCACCCAACATTTCCGCTTCCTTGGCCACCTGCTGGGCCAATTCACGGGTGGGCACTAAGACCAGGGCCTGACAGGCCGCTTGGCCTGGAACGATCCGGTTCAGGATAGGCAGAAGATAGGCCCCGGTCTTGCCGCTTCCGGTCTGGGACTGGATCATCAAATCCCTCCGGGCTTGGAAATAGGGAATAGCCTTGGCCTGGACCGGCAATAGCCGGTCCCAACCCGCCTTGGCTGCTGCCTGCCGCAGCCCCTCCGGCAGTTCCTCTAAGGTGATCTCCGGCAGGGCATTTTCCGGCTCGACCACCTGATTGCCCGGGATATCCGGGGAGCCCTGTTCCCCAACCGAAACTTCTAAGAGGTCTTGGCCGTCTGATTGATCATCTTTTTTAGAATTATCGTCTCTCATTATCCGGTTAAACGTTCCTTTCTGCTTTTCTTATTTTTTAAAAAAGTAAATCCGGGGAGGTCCCCCTTATAGGAGAACCCCAGCCCCTCAACTTTTGAGCGTTATTGAAAATTAATGAGCATTTGGCCGAGATCTTTACCGACATCCTTGGAGTCGTCATCAAGAAATTTTTCAAACAGGTTTAAAAAAATTGTCTTATACCGGACGAGCATAGTATAACCGTTTAATTTGTCAAGCAAATTATAGAATGACCCCTAAGGTCAACAAGACCTCCCTTTTGGATCGGGCTTGACAGGAGCGGCCCCGATACACTAAGATAGGCCTAATACCTGATAATAAAGGGGGGGTGTGTTTTGGGCAGGCATAAAAAAATCGAACGTACCAGGGAAATAGAACGGAGACGCCGGAGGAGAGAAAAACGGAAAAAGATGGAAGCCAAGACGGCCAAACAAGCCGCCATTCCAACCAGTTAGCCTACCGAGTTCAAATCCAGGACCTACCGGAAGGATTTCATCCCTATTAAATCTCCGAGGGTTGGGTTTGCCGTATCCTTTGGGAGAATGATTTTTCCAGGGTTTTTACCAGCAGGGTCAGGACCGTATTGACGGGCACGGGGATTTTTCTTTTCCGGCCTTCCCGGACAATGACGCCGTTGATAAAATCGATCTCCGTCCTCTTCTCCTTCAAGATATCCTGAAGCATAGAGGAAATATTGGACCGGGTCATTTGACAGACCTTTTTGACCCTTTCCAGCGGGTCGGGATAAGTAAAGGCAACTGCCTTGGCCCGGCCCACTTCGATGGCCTCCCGGACCGCTTCTTCGAGGATTTCTTCGGTTTCCAAATAATCCAAAAGAGCCCCGTTGGGCAGGTGAGTCAGGGCGGTGAGGGCATTGATGCCCACATTGACCAGCAATTTGGTCCAGATTAAATTCTCGATCTGTCCGACGATCTGGGTCTTAAAACCGGCAGCCTCCAGGATCCGGCTGATTGCGAAAAGATCCTCCTCTTTTTTCGTCTGGCCCTTCTTCCCGGGAAAAGCATAGCCGATAAAGGTGTCCCCTTCCCCGGCATGGCGGATGCGCCCTGGTCCCAACAAGGTGGCCCCATGTGAGGTAATCCCGGCCAGGATATTTGCCCTGGAGAGATATTCCTCTAAAATCTCCACATTCCCCACCCCGTTTTGCAGGGTCAACCATAAAGGACCGGAGCCTAAACTGCCGATGTTTTCAACCACCGTTCGCGTATCGTAGGCCTTAACACACAGGACGATCAATTGGGACCCGGACAACTTTTCCGGCTCCAGGGTGGCGGGGACCTTCATCCGCACCGACCCCCGGATCCCCTCTATTTTCAATCCTTTTCGGTTGATAAAGGCGGCCCGTTCGGCCTGGTGGTCCAAAAGGATGACCTCCTGGCCGGCCTTGGCCAGGTAGGCGGCCAGAAGGCAGCCCATAGCGCCGGGTCCGATGATTCCGATCTTCACTTGCTTGGCCCTTTCTTTCCGACCCGCAGCTTCTTCAGGTCCTGAGCAGCCATGCCGAAGGAGTAAGCCGGGGAAGGGAAGGTCCCGGCCTCAACTTCCGTCTTGTAAGCCCCCAAGGCTTCCCGGATAAGGGGATACAATTGGACATATTGTTTTACAAACTTAGGCAGAAACTTCTCAAACAATCCCAGAAGATCATTGGTGACCAGGACCTGGCCGTCGCATTCGTTCCCGGCCCCGATCCCGATAGTGGGAACGCGCAGGGAGCGGCTGATCAATCCGGCCAGCTTGTCGGGGATACACTCCATGACAATGGCGCACGTCCCGGCCTCTTCCAGGGCCAGGGCCGCATCCAGAAGGCGCTGGGCCGAGGCCGTATCTTTTCCCTGGACCTTGAAACCGCCCAGCATGGTGACTGTTTGCGGGGTTAACCCGATATGAGCCACCACCGGGATACCGGCCGCCACGATGGCCCGGAGGGTCTCCACGACTTCCAGCCCTCCTTCCAATTTTACGGCGTCACAGCCGGCCTCTTTCATAAACCGTCCGGCGTTCCGGATGGCCTCTTCCCGATTGATATTATAGGACATGAAAGGCATATCCCCTACCAGAAAGGCGTAGCGGGTTCCCCGGCGGACCGCCCGGCAGTGGTGGATCATCTCCTCCATGGTTACCGGAACGGTCGAGTCATAGCCCAGCACCACCATGCCCAGGGAATCCCCGACCAGGATCATGTCCAAGCCGGCCTGGTCGATAAAGGAAGCCATGGCCCAATCGTAGGCGGTCAGCATGGTGATTTTTTGGCCGGCCTTTTTTTTGGCCCACAAATCAGGAATGGACATTTTTTTTCGTTCCATGGGTGCCTCCTTAAAAAAGAAAAACCCCTGCAGCAGCCCCAGGGGTGGTTAAGAGTCTATTAATTTTCCGTCCCAGTCCATCTGCCGGATCCAAGCGGATTCCTTTGTAACAAGCCCGGAAAAATCGAGCTAACGAGGTTCCGAGTTTATTTGATTCAGCAAGTTAATTCCCGGCAGCGATCTTGGCCGCCTTGACCGTATTTTTCATCAGCATGGTAATGGTCATGGGGCCTACGCCGCCCGGCACCGGGGTGATCAGCCCGGCCTTTTCCTTTACCGTTTCAAAATCCACGTCCCCGGCCAGGATGGCCTTGCCCGAATCGCTCATCCCGATCCGGTTGACGCCCACATCGATCACCGTTGCGCCTTCTTTAACCCAATCCGCTTTGACGTACTTGGCCACGCCCGCGGCCACAACCAGGATATCGGCCCGGCGGCAATGTTCAATGATTTTTTCGGGCGGGGTCCCGGTATGGACGATGGTAACGGTCGCATTGGCCCCTTCCTTCTTCTGGAGCATGATATTGGCAATCGGCTTTCCGACGATATTGGAACGGCCGACCACGACCAATTCGGCCCCTTTGGTCTTAACGCCGGACCGAACCAGGAGTTCCTGGATCCCGGCCGGGGTACAAGGAAGATAATCGGCTTCCCCGATCATGAGCTTCCCGACATTGACCGGGTGAAACCCGTCCACGTCCTTTTTGGGGTCAATGGCGAAGAGGACCTTGGTTTCGTTGATATGTTTGGGAAGGGGCAACTGAACCAGGATGCCGTGGATTTTAGGGTCCTGGTTGTATTGGTTGATGAGGGCCAGGAGGGCCTCTTCATTAATATCAGCCGGCTGATTGTCTTGAATGGAAAAGAACCCCAATTCCTTGGCGGTCTTCCCTTTGGCGGTCACATAACTGACCGAGGCCGGGTTTTCCCCGACCAGAATCGTTACCAGGCCCGGGACGACACCGTATTGGGCCTTCAGCTTATCGACTTCCTGTTTCAGTTCTTCGCGGATTTGTTTGGCCACTTCAACGCCGCTGATGATTTTCGCAGCCATGCCTTTCTCCTTTCAAAAAATTTATTTTTGACAACCTCGCCAAAAGTCCTCAGGGCTGTCTTATTAAGGGTCTCAAAATAATAGTGACCAACAGGGACCGGGGGGTCTTCTTTTCTGGGGTTGTCCAAAGGGTAACTCATCGCCCTATCCCGGCCCGGACGGCTAAAGGGGTTAGGTGCAGGGCATTCACTCAAGTCCGTTTCGGGCATTAGTGTAGGCCTGTCTCTGAATGTGATCCCGAATTTGGCCCGGCAAAGAAGCATTGGGCTTGAAGGTGGACAACCCAGAAAAGAAGACCCCCCGGTCCCATTTAAGTCAAGCTCCTCAATTTCATGTCAAGACTATTATGAGACCCTTAATAAAAAGATCGTCGTAAGTACTCTTTTAATTATCAAAGAAAGCCGAAGGGAGTCAATATAAAAGTTGGCCGAATAAAAATCATCCTTTCATAGCCAAGGGAAACCCCCCAAATGGACTGGAGGACCCCGGACTCAGGTCGAAAAAAATGAAAAATAGGATTTACACCGACAATCGGCTATGCTATTTATTAGGACCATGCGGATACTTCTCCTGAAATGGGTAATCAATGCCCTGGCCCTGATGGCCGCCTCCTATCTGGTCAAGGGGATTGATGTAGCCGGTCCGGGAAGTCTCATCCTGGCCGCAGCCTTGCTGGGCATCCTTAATGCCCTGGTCCGGCCCATCTTGATCCTCCTGACACTCCCCATCAACCTCATTACCTTAGGGCTCTTTACCCTGGTCATTAATGGTTTCATGCTCTGGATGGTCTCGCTCTTGGTTAAGGGATTCATCCTTCACGGGTTTGGGCCGGCCTTCTGGGGGGCCTTGATCATCAGCCTGGTAAGCTGGTTTTTGAACTGGTTAATCCATTAAAAGGCCTGTTGCGAAAGGATAACAACCTATGGCCCAAATCGATGCCTTTTTCCGGTTGATGCACGAACAGGGGGCCTCGGACTTGCACATGGTCTCCGGGAGCCAGCCGATCCTGCGTATCCGGGGGGAAATGGAGCGGATCAAGTATAAAGAATTGACCAATGAGGAACTCCGGGTCCTGCTTTTCGAGATCACCCCGGAAGAAAAGATCAAGCAGTTTGAAGAGACCGGAGATATTGATTTCGCCTACGAATTGCCCGGTGTGGCCCGCTACCGGGTCAACTATTTCCGGCAACTCTACGGCATCGGCGGGGTGTTTCGGGAAATCCCCAACAAGGTTCTGACGTTGGATGAGCTGGGGCTGCCCATGGTGGTCAAACGCCTGGCTTTGCTGCCCAAGGGATTGGTCTTGGTGACCGGGCCTACCGGAAGCGGCAAATCAACCACCCTGGCGGCCATCGTCGATCATGCCAACCGGATCCGCAAGGACCATATTATCACCGTTGAAGATCCGATCGAATTTGTTCACCAGGGCATCAATTGCGTAGTCAATCACCGGGAGGTCGGAAGGCATACCCGCTCTTTCGCCGCGGCCTTGCGGGGGGCCTTGCGGGAGGATCCGGATATCATTATGGTCGGGGAGATGCGGGACCTGGAGACTATTTCCCTGGCCATCGAAGCCGCCGAAACCGGCCACCTGGTCTTTGCCACCCTTCATACCATCAGCGCCTCCAAGACCGTAGACCGAATTATCGAGGTCTTCCCGGCCTACCAGCAGGCCCAGATCAGGGCCACCCTGGCCGATGCCTTGCGGGCGGTTATTTCCCAAACTCTCTTCAAACGGATTGATCGTAAAGGACGGGTGGCCTCCCTGGAGATCCTCATCGCCACCCATGCCGTCCGGAATATGATTCGGGAGGGTAAGACCTATCAGATCCCCTCGGTCCTTCAAACCGGGAGAAAATTCGGCATGCAGTCCCTGGATGATGCCATTATGGACTATTTGAAAAAGGGCTGGATCTCCGGAGACGATGCCTATATGAAATGCGTTGACAAAGAAAAATTCAAACCCTATGTCAGTGAATATCTAACGGATTTTACAGAGGTATAACCTATGCGCCAGGCCGAATTGGATGCCGTCCTCTCTCGCATTGTACGGACCTTTCCCCAAATCTCGGACATCAACCTGACCGTGGGGCGCCCCCTTCAGGTGGATTCCTATGGACAACTGGTCCCGGTAAAACTGAATCCTCCGATCCCTGCCCTGACCCCTTTTCAGACCGAGGTCTTTTGTCTCAACCTCCTCCGGTCCGACCGTCGCCTGCTGCAGAATCTCTTGCGGGAAGGCTCCTGCGATTTTTCCTATGAGATCGAAGAGAAAGTCCGTTTCCGGGTGAACGTTTTTTCCCATCGCAATTGCCTGGGGAGCGTTATGCGGAAGCTGCCGGTCCAGGTCCCGACCATCGAGCAGATGAATCTCCCCCCGGTCTTTAAAAAAATGGCCCAGGAAAAAAACGGCATCATCCTCTTCACCGGGGCGACCGGCACCGGAAAAACCACCTCCCTGGCGGCCATCCTGGAAGAAATTAATGAAAAGCTGGCCGTCCACGTCATTACCCTCGAAGACCCGATCGAATATGTCCATGCCCACAAGAAGGCCACCTTCAACCAGCGGGAGCTGGGCGGCGATTTTGATACCTACGCCCACGGGCTGCGGGCCGCTCTCCGGCAGGCCCCCAAGGTCATTCTGGTCGGTGAAATCCGGGATCGGGAAACCATGGAAACCGCCCTGACTGCGGCTGAGACCGGGCACCTGGTCTTCAGTACCCTCCATACCGTGGATGCCGCCCATACCCTGAACCGGATTATGGGCATGTTCCCCCTTGAGGAGGAGAAACAGGTCCGCACCCGGCTGGCCGGGTCTCTGCGCTGGATTGTCTGCCAGCGACTTCTACCCCGCCAGGACATCCAGGGCCGGTATGCGGTCTTTGAAATCCTGATGACCTCACTCCGGATCCAGGATCTGATCCTTAACGGTGAGTCGGAAGGCAAGAGCTTCTACGAAGTGATCGAAGCCACCCATGGCTTCGGAGGCCAGACTTTTGATCAGGATATTATCGCCGCCTACCTGAAAGGGATTATCAGCGAAGAAACGGCCATTCTTTACGCCTCCAGGCGCTCGGCTGTGACCATGGGGGTGGATAAGCTGAAGGCCGGCCGCGGCGAAAAAACAACCGATATTGTCGGGCTGAAGCTGGATACCGATTATGAAAAAAAGGCTTTCCGTGAATAATGTTGAGGAGGGGAAGCATGTCTAACCTCTGGCTGGAGCCGAGTCCGGAAATCCTGAAAGGGAAAAAAGTCCTTTTGGCCATGGAACCGTCTTCCATAAATGAGCTTCTTTCCCCGCTTCTGATCGAAGCCGGGGCCCTGCCCAAACAGGTGGGCACGCTGGAGGAAGCCGTCCACACCATCCAATTTTCACCGCCCGATTTTATTATTCTTTGTGCCGGTTTTACCACCCACCATCCTCTTCAGAATCCCCTGCTTAACTTTCTCCAAAAAATGCCGGCCGCCAATCGCAGGAACCTTTTTCTGGTCTGGATCAGTGCCGAAGCAAAAACCAAGGATTACTTATCAGCCTTCGCGCTCAGTGTTCATCTGACGATCCATCCCGATTACCTGGAGAGTCTGGTGGACCTGATTAACGATTCCTGGAAGGAATGGAAGGAGCTGTACCAGGCTTTCCTTCAAACTCAGGAAGAGGTCTCGAGATAGGCTGCCGATGGCTTCCCGGACTTACCAGAGACAACTCCGCCTGCAGCATTGTTTGGATACGATCCTGGAGGTACATGAATTTATGGGTGGCCGAACGATTCAAAGAGAGATTGTCCAGCAGTTGGAAAACTTAAAGGACCTGATCTCCCATTTTCAACCCCAGGACCTGACTGAGCCGGACCTGCTGAAAATTGAAGTTTCCACCAACCACCTCCTCCTGGAGCTGACCCATATTTTTCGCCTTAAGAAGTTAGGGCCCCTCCACAGCGGGTTGACTCATTGAAAGCCTCCGGGGCTTTTTCAGACACCCCCGCTGCCTTTTTTCAGTCCTCCTGACGAATGAGGCAGCTTTTCAACAGCCCTTATTTTAAAACCTATTTTTGTCTTCAGTTGGTCTTTTTTCTGGGGCGTTCCGTTTATGCCTGGATCTTGCCCCTGAGCCCCCAGGAGGCCTATTATTGGGTTTATACGCTCCATCCCGACCTCAGTTACTTTGACCACCCTCCTCTGACGGCCTATACCATTTATCCCCTGACCCGGCTTTTCGGCACCCAGCCCTTTACCATCCGCCTGGGTGGGCTGCTTTATTTTTTCGGCTTCGGGTGGATTGTCTTCTATCTGGGAAAACGATTGTGGAATGAGCAGACCGGGTTCTTGGCCGCTCTCTTGATCCATCTGCTGCCGACTTTTTCCATTACGGCCCTGATCATGACGCCTGACGGGCCGCTCCTCTTTTTCTGGACCCTGGGCCTGCTCTTGGTCCTGAAGGCCTTGCAGGAAAGCCGGGGCTGGTACATCGGAGCCGGGTGCAGCTTGGGACTGGCCCTCCTTTCCAAATATACGGCCGTCTTTTTTCCCCTTTCCCTCTTCCTCTTTTTGATGCTTTCCAACGACCACCGCCGGCACTTGAAAACCGCCAGCCCTTATTTGGGATTGGCGCTGGCCCTGCTGATCTTCAGCCCGGTCGTCTTCTGGAACACCCGCCACGAATGGGCCTCCTTTGCCTTCCAGTCTTCCGAAAGGGCGCTGGAAATGAGGCAGTTTTCCTTGAAGGAACTGGTCGCTTTTTTGGGCTCCCAGATGGGCATCCTGACGCCTCTGGTTTTTTGGGGACTGGTCTGGACCATCGGCTTGGGCCTCAGGCGCTTCTTCCAGCCCGGTCTTTGGGAGGAAAAATTTCTTTTGAGCCAGGGGCTGCCCCTGGTCCTCTTTTTTACCGCCGTGGCCTTCCTGGAATGGGTCAAGATAAACTGGCTGATCCCGGCCTATGCCCCTCTGATCCTGCTGATGGTCGCCTATCACCAAAAGCAGTTTTTTAAACAGCCTGGGGTTTATGCCTGGTATGCCAGGTGGGTTTGGATCTTGGCCGGGCTTTTTTTTGTGCTGCTGCACCTCTGGCCCCTGTCGCCTTTTATCAAGGTTTCAGGCTCCCTGGACACCACCACCGGCTGGCCAGAGCTAGCCTCGGAGGTGGACCGGCATAGACAAGGTTTCCCAGGCTCCCGGGAACCCTTCATTTTCGCCTGGGGCCACAAAACAGCCTCGGAGCTTCGTTTTTATTTAAAAGGGCGGCCTCCGGTCCAGGCCCAGACGGTGCTGGGCAAAAAGGCCCTGGCCTATGACTATTGGTTCGATCCGGCGCCGCTGATCGGGCGGGATGCCCTTTTTATCTGGTCGGAATTTGAAAACTTTCCGGAAGAAAAATCCGGACTCCTGGAGCAGTACTTTGCAAAGGTCGAAAAAGTCCGGCCTTTTACCGTCTATCGTGGACCCCATCCCCTGCGGACCTTTTATATCTATCGCTGCTATGGTTATAAGGGCTACGCGTTTAACCGTCCCTAAATCTATTAAAAACTGGAGAGCTGCCTCAGCCTTTCCTTTAAAAAACTGTAACGCCCCTGGGGTTTGTTGTTTTTAATGCCGATGGCCAGGGCCTTTTTGGTCCCGATCAGGATCAGTAAGCGCTTGGCCCGGGTCATGGCGGTGTAAATGAGGTTTCGCTGCAGGAGGATATAATGCTGGGTCATGACCGGCAGGATCACCGCCGGATACTCGTTGCCCTGGGACTTGTGGACCGAGATGGCATAGGCCAGCACCAGTTCCTCCAGTTCATTAAATTCATAAAGGACGAAACGGCCGTCGAAGTTCACCCAGGCTTCCTGGTTCTCGGAGTCAATTTTAACCAGGCGGCCGATATCCCCGTTAAAAACCTCCTTTTCATAGTTGTTGCGGATCTGCATGACCTTGTCCCCTAATTTAAAAAGCCGCGGCCCCCGTTGGAGGGTCAGGGTTTCCTGGTTTAAGCGTTGCTGCAGCAGGAGGTTTAAGTTCTCGGCCCCGACTGCGCCTTTATACATGGGGGTCAGGACCTGGATATCCTGAAAGGGGTCCAGTCGATAGCGCTGGGGAATTTTTCCCTGAACCAGTTCCAGGATCCACTGGGCCGCCTTTTCCGGTTCTTCTTGCGGGATAAAGAAAAATTCCTGGTTTCGCCGGTCTTCCTCCTGGGGAATGATGGGCATATCGCCCTGATGGATCCGGTGGGCGTTGACAATGATCAGGCTTCCTTCGGCCTGCCTAAAAATCTGTTTTAATTCAACGACCGGGATCCGGCCGGATTGGATCAGATCGGAAAGGACATTGCCCGGGCCTACGGAAGGTAACTGAAAAACATCCCCGACCAGTATGACCACCGCCTGATCAGGCACGGCCTTGAGGAGATGATGCATCAGGAAGGTGTCGACCATGGAGGCCTCATCCACCACCACCAGATCGGCGTTGAAAGGGTGGTCCTGGTCCTTCTGAAATTTCCCCAATTTGGGATTATATCCCAGGGCCCGGTGGATGGTGGCGGCCGGGTAATGGGTCACTTCCCCCAGGCGCTTGGCCGCCCGCCCGGTAGGCGCCATCAAAACTCCCTTTTTCCCCAGCCGTTTAAAGATCTCCAGGATGGAACGAATGATGGTGGTCTTTCCGGTGCCGGGCCCTCCGGTGATGATCAGCACCTTGTGTTCCAGGGCCTTTTGGATGGCCTCCTTCTGCTGCTCGGAAAGATGAAGCCGCAAGGCCCCCTCGACCTGGGCCAGGACCGCTTCCAGACCTTTTTCCTTTTTAGGCAGGCCCTGAAGCAGGGCGGTCACCCGGCGGGCAATGCCTTCCTCGGAAAGATCCAGATAGGGCAGGAAGATCAGCGGCAGGCCGTCCGATCGGGTGCGCTGCTGAAGCTGATGCTCCTTCAGCAGGAGCGCCAGGGTTTCCTTGACCAGGGACTTGGGGATCTCCAGTTGGTTCGAGGCTGATTCCAACAGCTCTTCTTCCGGAAGGCAGGCATGCCCTTCATCGCTTTTTTGCTGCAGAAAATAAATCAGCCCGGCCTGCCGGCGGACCGGGGCCTCCTTGGCAATACCCATCTTCTGGGCGATCCGATCGGCCGTCAAGAATCCCACCCCGAAGAGATCGGCGGCCAGGGCATAGGGATTCTCTCTGATTTTACTGACGGACTGCTGCCCGTAGGCCTTGAAGATCTTAAAGGCCAGCCCGGTCGTCACCCCGTGGCCCTGTAAAAAAATCATGATCCGCCGGATTTCTTTCTGCTCCTGCCAGGCGGCTTTAATCTGGACAATGCGTTTGGGGCCAATGCCTTCCACCTTGGCCAGCAGGCGGGGTTCTTTTTCAATTACGTCCAGGGTCTTGAGGCCGAACTGTTTAATGATCCGCTTGGCCATCTCCGGGCCGATGCCCTTGATCAACCCCGATCCCAGATAGCGTTCAATGCCCAGGACCGTGGCCGGGACCTGGGATTCATAGCTTTCAACCCGGATCTGAAGGCCGTAGCGGGGGTGCTGCTCCGTGCTGCCGGTAATCTTCAAAATTTCGCCGGGAGAGACAGAAATGAGATTTCCAATGATAGTGACCAGCTCTCTCAGGCCCTTGACCTTTAACTTGGCGATGGTAAAGTGGTCGGCTTCGTTAAAATAGGTCACCCGCTCCACCTGGCCTTCCAGGGTGATCGGCATCTTCGGTTTTAATGGGTTTTCCAGGGGGTGCCTTCTTTTATCTCGATGTTGCGAAAGTTGAGGTTTATTTTCCCAGGACCAGCCGCACATCCAGAACCCGGCAGCCCTGACCGGCGTCAAAAACCATGATGGGATTGATATCGATCTCGGCGATCTCGGGGAAATCAACCAGCAACCGGGAAAGGCCCAGGAGGGTTTCAACAATGGCTTCAATATCGGAGGGTTTTTGGCCCCGTACTCCTTTCAGGAATTTGATCCCTTTGATTTCTTGGATCATGGAGCGGGCTTCGATACGATTTATGGGAGCCACCCGCAGGACCACATCGCCGATCACTTCCACATAGATGCCCCCGATGCCGAAAAGCATAACCGGCCCGAAGTTGGGGTCCTGTTTCCCCCCCAGGATAACCTCCCTTCCCCGGGGGCTCATTTTTTGTAAAACGACGGTGAAATCTTCCATCCCGCCCGGTTCCCGCTGGGCCACCTCCTGCATCTGATAATAGGCTTGCTTCAGATCCTCGGCATCCTTGATGTGAAGGATGATCCCGCCAATATCGAATTTATGGGCTACATAGGGGATGGCCAGCTTAAGGGCCAGGGGATAGCCCAGGGCTTCCGCTTGTTGGAGGGTTTGATCCAGGGATTGGGCCAAGGCAAAGGGAGCCACTGGAAAGTGATAGTGGCTCAGGACTTCCAGGCCTTCAAAAAGATAGAGGGGCCGGTTGGCGGCCTTGGCCCTTTCAAACACCTGACTGACGGCTGCCCGGTCAGGTTTCCTTTTCCTGACCTCGCTTTTTAATCCCTGGACCTTTTGCCGGGTAAACCGGAGCGACAGATAAAGGGCCTGGGTGGCCTTTTCCGGGGAGAGGAAGATGGGCATGCTGAATTGTTTCTTGATGTAGGAGATCTCCAGGTCGTCGGAAAAGATGCAGACCGCCACGGGTTTTTGATACCGCAGGGTCAGTTCTTCGGCTTTTTCGATTAATTTCCGTGAACCTTCCTTCTCACGGCCTTCCCGGTAGCCGTGAATAAGCAGGACCCCGTCGATGTCTTCCCGCTTCAAAGTTTCTTCGACGATCTGGACATAGATCGGCAGATCAAACAAGTCTCCCAGATCCAGGGGGTTCGACAGCTTGATGACGCTGGCCCGAAGGTGCTTCTCAATTTCCTCCAAAAAGGTGCGGGGGAAGGCCGGCAGATGAAAATCGTATTTGGAACAGGTATCGGCTGCAATAACGGCATGTCCCCCGGACCGGGAGATAACAGCCAGGCGGTTTCCCTTTAAGCGCGGCAGGGTCAGGATTTTGAGGTAATTAATGGCCTCCTCGAAGTCTTGGACCCGTATGGCCCCGGCCTGTTTCAAGGCGGCCTCGACCACGTTATTATCCGACAGCAGAGCGGCCGTATGGGAGAAAGCGATCTGAGCACTGACCGGGGCGATGTTGGACTTTTGGACGACAATGGGTTTGGTGGAGCGACTGATGATTTCCAGCAGTCGTCGGCCGTTGGTCAGGCCCTCCAGATAAAGGCAGATCACCTCGGTGCCGGGATCCTGGATGAGGTATTCCAGGAGGTCGTTTTCATCCACGTTCAGTTTGTTGCCCATGCTGACAAATTTATTGATCCCGATATTTTCACTGGCCAGGAAGCCGATGTAGCTCAGGCCTACTCCGCCGCTTTGGGCCAGGATGGACACATGGCCCAACCTCATTTCCTTGTGCATGGCCATAAAGGGCAGGCAGAGCCCGTTCTCCATGTTGATATTCCCGATGCCGTTGGGGCCGATAAAGCGAATTCCATAGCGGTTGGCCACCGAGATGAGTTTCTCCTCGAGTTGGGCCCGTTCCTGGGAGAATTCCCGAAAGCCTCCCGATTCGATCACCACCCGTTTAATCCCTTTCCGCCCGCACTGATCCAGGATATCGGCGATGGTCAGGGCCGGGGTTAAGATAACCGCCAGATCGATTTCAGCCTGGACCTGACCAAGGTCGGGAAATATTTTTTGCCCGTAGAGGACCCCTCCTTTGGGGCCGACGGCATAGATCTCCCCGGTAAACTGAAATTCAATCAGATTGGAGATGATATTTCTTCCCAGATTGTCGGCCGAGTTCGAAACCCCGATAACGGCCAGACTTTTAGGATAAAAAAATTTTTCCATGATGCCTTCTCCCCTTCGATCTTCCACTCGTTACCCTCTTCCGGCAGCCTTCATTCCGGAAATTCGGTCAAGGCCGTGCTTAGGTAGCGTTCACCGGTATCGGGAAAAATCACTACGATTAATTTTCCTTTGTTTTCGTTTCGCCGAGCCACCTCCAGGGCCGCCCAAAGAGCCGCTCCGGAGGAGATGCCGCAGACGATCCCTTCTTCCCGGGCCAGGCGCCGGGCGGTCTCCAGGGCCTCCTCATTGCCGACCGGGATGATCTCATCCAGGATCTTCCGGTTTAAAATCTCCGGGATAAAACCGGCCCCGATCCCCTGGATTTTGTGAGGACCGGGACTGCCGCCCGAGAGGACCGGGGAATCCTTGGGTTCCACGGCCACGACCCGAAAAGTGGGTTTTCTGGATTTCATAATCTCCCCTACGCCGGTAATGGTCCCGCCGGTTCCGACCCCGGCCACCAGAATATCCGCCCGGCCCTCGGTATCCTGCCAGATCTCTTCGGCCGTGGTTCGGCGATGGATTTCGGGGTTGGCGGGATTCTTGAACTGCTGAGGGATAAAAGAACCGGGCGTCTGTTCGGCCAGTTCCGAGGCCGTGCTAATGGCCCCTTTCATCCCTTGACTGCCCGGCGTCAGGACCAGCTCGGCGCCCATGAGTCGCAGTAGTTTCCTCCGTTCCAGACTCATGGTTTCGGGCATGGTCAGGATCAGTCGGTAGCCTCTGAGGGCGCAGACCAGGGCCAAGCCGATGCCGGTATTTCCGGAAGTGGGTTCAATGATCACGCTGTCCGGGGTAAGAGCGCCTTCTTTTTCTGCGGCCTCGATCATAGCCAGGGCGATCCGTTCTTTGACGCAGCCCAAGGGGTTAAAAAACTCCAGTTTACCCAGCACCTCGGCCAGGCACCCCTGGGTGATTTTGTTTATTCGGACTAAAGGTGTTTTTCCAATGGTTTCGGCTATGTCGTTAAAAATTTTCATCAATCCCCCCGGGCCTCAGTCAGGCAATAATTCGCCAATACCAAAACTTTTGAACGATCCTAAATTATTGGATTTCCGGATGCATATTTGGGTAGTTTAAAAAATAATTGGATCGGGGTCAATCGTATAATCAGCCGGCCTTCTTTTAATTTAGCTATTGACAAGACAGGCAAAGGATCCTATGAAAATCAAATTGCCTTTAATGCCTTATTAAGGCCTCAAAATAATAGTGACCAACAGGTTCCATTTAAGGCAAGCCCCGCAATTTCAGGTCAAGACTATTATGAGACCCTTAATAAGTTGGAAAACAGAGATTAGAACGATGAGGCCCTTGTTCAAAAAATCGATCCCCCCGGCGATGCTTCTCAGTATTTTTTTTGTATTTATGCTGCCTGCCGGCGCTTGGGGTAGCACCTGGCCCCTCTTTGCAGAGGTCCAGGGCGGGGCGTATTGGCATAAAGTGCAAAAAAAAGAATCGCTCTATTCCATAGCCGGCCGTTTCGGATCCCGTTGGGAATACTTGGCCCGCCTCAACAGATTCGTTCCTCCCTACGGCCTTTCGGTCGGCCAGCAGATCCTGGCTAATAACCGTCACATCCTTCCCAATAACCTTCTGGGCGAGGGGTTGATCTTAAACCTACCCGGTCATATGCTTTATCTGTTCCAGAACGGCCTGCTGATCAAACGCTATCCGGTGGGGATTGGAAAACCGGATTGGCCCACCCCCAGCGGGACCTTCAGCGTTATCGGGAAGGTTCGCAACCCCATCTGGACCGTACCGAAATCCATCCAGGAGGAATTTAAACAGGAAGGTAAAGCGGTTCTGGAAAAGGTGCCCCCGGGTCCGGATAACCCCTTGGGGAAATACTGGCTTCCCCTCTCAGTCGGAGGCTATGGTATTCATGCCACTATCTGGCCTGAAAGTATCGGACACTCGACCTCCCACGGTTGCATCCGGATGTTGACGGAAGATATCGAAGACTTGTACGAACGTCTGAAGCCCGGGTTGCCGATTAAGATCGTCTATGAACCTCTAAAAATGGCCGTCACCGCCGATCAAAAAGTTTTCCTGGAAGCCCACCCCAACACCTACCAGAAAAATATTTCCTACTGGACCAAGGCCCAGGAATTAGCCTCCTGGCATCAGATCGGCAATCAGATCAATTGGGCCAGGGTCCAGGAAGTCCTCCAGGAAAGAAACGGCATCGCCGAGGAAGTAACCTTGAAATAAAAAGGGGGCCTTTAAGCCCCCTTTTTAACAGCCCTAACTAAGGTCTTTCCATCCGGAACGATTCAATTTCCAGATGCAGCCTTCAGCATTAACCGTCAATTACCAGCGGAGGATGAAATCCATCTGGAATCGTTGTTCCGGGTCTCCATCCGGCATTTCTTTCGACCGGGTGACCCTATCGGTCATGAAGAAAGAACTGCGGAAATCCACATTCTTCAGCAAACGGTAGGTAAACATGGCTTTCCAGCCCTGCCGGTTGGCGAAATAGAAGTCGCCGTCGGCAAAGGCCCCCACCACCGCATCCGCCTTAATCATGGAGTATTTAAAAAACAGTTCCCAGTCGCCCGGCTTGACCGTTTTGTTGAAGATAAAACCCAGATTATAGGCGGTATCCTCTTTCACGTCCTTAGCGATGTTTTGGACATATTCTCCAAAGAACCGCAAGGGGCACTTACCGATCCTGAAATCCAGATAGGTGATGGCATCCAACAGCCTATAGTCATACTTGAGGGTGCCGGCCGGAGTGAGGCTGTTCCCAAACCCTCCCCCGAAAGAGGTGGATCCGATCCTTGAACTTGCCATCCCCCAGTAATCATAAAAACTTCCGGCCAGGGTCCATTTGACCGGGCCGAAATCGGCTTCGAAACCGGCCTGATACAAATAAAGCATGGCATCGGCTTTGGTGGACTGTTCACTCACGACGAACTGGCCTAACCCGACAAAAGGCTGAAAGGGCTTAAATTTACCGCCTTGTAGGTTTCATAAAAACCTTCCATGGCCGTGTCGGGATCAAACATGATATCCGTGTGGATAAAAGGGGGTTTGAATTTCCCGCCATAGAGAGCCAGCCCAGGCAGCCACTTGGGATTGTATCGGGCATAGGCCAGAAGTTCATAATCGGGATTCTGGGTCCATTCATGTCCGAAGGTATAATTGGAAACCGTAGTCGTATTGTCGGTCGAACCAGACAGGGGTGAACTGGAACCGATGGAAAAGATGGCATGCAGGTCTTCACTGACAGTGCCGTCGGCTACGAAGCGCAAGCGGTACCGAAACCGGTTTCGGTCGATGGTGTTTACTTGTTTATAAGCGGATCCTACCTGCTTATATTCAATCCGGTTAAACAGCCCTTCATAGCGCAGTCTCAGATCCCCGCTTAACCATAAACGCTTGGTCCACTCGGGCAGGGAATCCTTCACCTGATCTTTAACCTCTTCTTTTACTGCGGCCCTGATATCCTCTTTCCTGGGAGCGGCCGAAACATCCATCTTTTGTTGAAGTTGCTGTTTTAAGGCCTCGATTTCCTTTTGCTGGTTCTGGATGGTTTGGCTCAACTGCTCGATCTTATCAAGGATCTCCTTATCAGTGGCCGCAAATCCAGCGGGTGACCAGAGGAGCGTTCCTGCAAAAAAAAGAATACCCCAGAAAACACCCAAAAATTTTTTTTAAAGTCATCTTTTCTCCTTTCCCTCCTTTTAAGGTGTTGCCTATCCCCGATGTTATCTTCAAAATGGGGGGCGCTTTGACCGCGTCCTTATAATGCTTAGTCACCTCCCTTTTTTCCCTGGTAGATTGATTAAGGTTGATTTGCCATAAAATTTCTATTTAACTTCATCAAGATTTATGCCAATCTCTCCAAAAAGCTATCTTATTGTTTTTACATAAATTTAACTCCCGTGTGACGCATGTTTTTTCTTACTGCTTTGAACAATCAGACACAGTGTAACCTATTGAATGACAAGATCGGGTTTGATTGAGAAGGGTGACTTATTTCCTGCTCTTGACTTCCACCCCCTGACCGGTTAGACTTTTTTACCATGCGCCAAACGTCTGGTTCTGAAGCAGAGAAAAAGCCGCCCCATAAAATGGAAATCTTTAAATCCTGGTGCAAGGGATGCGGCATTTGTACGGCCTTCTGTCCTAAAGGGGCCCTCAAACGGGACGCCGAGGGAATCCCCTTTCTGGCTGATCCCGAGGCTTGTGTCGGGTGCCGGCTTTGTGAATTGCTTTGTCCTGATTTCGCCATCTCGGTTAAAGAGCGTGAGAAATATAAAAACGAAACCTAGCCGGGTCTTTTGGCAGGGAAACGAGGCCATTGTCGCCGGGGCCCTGGCTGCCGGGTGTCGTTTTTATGCCGGCTACCCGATTACCCCGGCCACCGAAATCATGGAGATCATGGCCCAGAAGATGCCGGCCCTGGGGGGTGCTTTTATCCAGATGGAGGATGAAATCGCCAGCCTCGGGTCGGTCATCGGGGCCTCCCTGGCCGGCTTGAAGGCCATGACGGCCACCAGCGGTCCGGGATTTTCCCTGATGCAGGAGAACCTGGGTTTTGCCTGCGTAGCCGAGGTGCCCTGCGTGATAGTTAATGTCATGCGCGGCGGTCCCAGCACCGGTCTTCCCACCAGTCCGGCCCAGGGAGATGTCCTCCAGGCCCGCTGGGGCACCCACGGGGACCACCCGATGATCGTTCTTTCCGTTTCCACCACCCGGGACTGTTTTTTTGTCACCGTTCAGGCCTTTAACCTGGCCGAAAAATACCGTACCCCGGTCATCCTTCTTTCTGATGAAGTGGTTTCCCATACCCGCGAGGTCCTGTTGCAGCCCTCTCCCGGAGAGGTCCACCTGGTAGACCGGATCCGCCCGACTATGCCTCCGGAATGGTTTGTGCCTTTTGAGACCCAGGGAAGGCTGGTGCCGGCCATGAGCGCTTTTGGAGATGGATACCGCTATCATGTTACCGGGCTGGTTCATGATGTCCGCGGCTTCCCAACCAATCGTCCCGAGGAAGTAGCCGCTTTCCAAACCCGTCTCCAACAAAAAATCAGTGAAAATTTTACCGATATTCAGTGGGTGGAAACCACCCAGGTTGAAGACGCGGACCAGGTGGTGATTGCTTATGGGGCTGTGGCCCGTTCGGCCCTCCATGCCGTTCGTCAAGCCCGGGAAATGGGCCTTAAGGCCGGACTGCTGAAATTAATCACCCTCTTTCCTTTTCCCCGGGCCGCCGTAGAAGAGGTGGCCCTGACAGCCAAAACTCTCCTGGTCCCGGAAATGAACTGGGGGCAGATCTCCCGAGAGGTTAAAAGGGTCAACCGGGGCCGGAGCCGGGTCAGCACCTTAAATAAATTCGACGGCACCCTGATCACCCCCCGGGAAATACTGAAAATGTTGACGCAGCAATAAGTCCATGAAAGACATTACCAAACTCATCCACCAGTATCTCCGCCATGATAAAAAATTCCCCCATCTCTGGTGCCCGGGATGCGGCAACGGGATCGTCCTGGGGGCCTTGATTCGGGCCATTGATTCCCTGGAATACGGCAAGGACGAGATCGTCTTGGTTTCGGGGATCGGTTGTTCGGGGCGGATGAGTGTTTATGCCGATTTCAATACCCTCCATACCACCCACGGACGGGCCTTGACCTTCGCCACCGGCATCAAACTGGCCAAACCGGAATTGAAAGTCATTGTCATTATGGGAGATGGGGACGCCCTGGCCATCGGCGGCAATCATTTTATCCACGCGGCCCGGCGCAATATCAACCTGACCGCCCTGATCATCAACAACAGTATCTACGGTATGACCGGCGGGCAGCATTCCCCGGCCACCCCCTACGGGAAGATAGCCACCACCACGGCCCTCCATAATATCGAGCCGGCTTTTAATATTTCCGAACTGGCCGTCACGGCCGGGGCCTCTTTTGTAGCCCGAGGGACGGCTTTCCATGCCCAGCAACTTTATCAACTGATCGCCAAGGCCCTCCGAAAAAACGGCTTTTCTTTGGTGGAAATTATTACCCACTGTCCCACCTTTTACGGCCGCCGGAATCAATTGGGCTCGGCCGTAAAAATGATGGAATGGCAGCGGGATCAGGCCCTGCCGGTAGAAAAGGCCTCCCAACTGACTCCCGAAGAAAGGGAAGGGAAATTTACCATCGGGGTCTTGATGGACAAGGAATTACCGGCCTTTCTGGATGAATACCGGAAGGTCCAAGAGCATGCCCGGACCCTGCAGGAAGCGGATCTGCGCAAGGCCAAAGGAGACCATGGTCCCACGCTATGAAATTCGCCTGAGCGGTTCCGGAGGACAGGGATTAATCCTGGCCGGATTAATCCTGGCTGAGGCTGTTGCCCTCTGGGAAAACCGCTATGTGGTCCAGTCCCAGAGCTACGGTCCGGAAGCCCGGGGTACGGCCTGCCGATCCGATGTCATCATCAGTGATGAGGAAATTGATTTTCCCAAGGCCCTCCATCTGGATGTTTTGCTGGCCATGAATCAGAAAGCCCTGGATAGTAATTTTCTGGATCTTAAGGAAAAGGGATTGTTGATTATCGATGCGGACCTGGTTAAGGATCTGCCAACCACCCAGGCGGTTTCCCTGCCCCTGACCGGTCTGGCTCAGGAGGTCGCCCAAAGCCCCCTTTCGGCCAACATGGTTGCCCTGGGGGCCCTGGCCGTTTTAACCCGGCAGGTCTCCCTGCCTGCGCTTCAGAAAACGATGGCGGTCCATTTTAAAAAGGAAGGGTTGGAAAAAAACAGCCAGGCCCTTAAGGCCGGGGCCCGCCGCGCCCGGCGTTGGCTTTCGGAAAATTCCGCGAGGTCGGACGGAGCTTAAAAATAGGCTTACGGGTGATTTCGACCAAGTTAGCAGCGATCTCCACGGCCCGGCCTTCGGGGATACCGATTAAGAATTCATTTTTCCCCAAGAGGGAGAAGGTCCTGTCCCCTACCCCGTTGAGCGTCAGGTTGATTTTGCGCTGCAGATAAGGGTAGGCGATGCCATGACCGCAAATGCACTGATAGCCTGTCCCCAGGGACAAGAGATCCCGTTCACCGGACCGGTATTGGTTGGCGGTGAACAGCCACCGGGTCTGGTCCGCATCGCATTTGAAAAGGATCACATCAACACCCATAACGGCTTTTTCCAACGGACTCAGGGCAACGGCTCTGGTCTGAGCGGCCGGCAATTGAAAGCCGTTGGAAAAATAGCTCCGGGCCGCCTCCCGGCTTTCAAAAACCCCCATCTGAACCGGTTGCCGGTAGGTTAAGGGCAACGCCGATTCTCCCTTAAATCCTAAGGCGGTTAAGCCCATGACACACGACAGGTCTGCCCGGGTGCAGTAAACACCCTTCCCCTTAAAGGCCTCCATTACGGCAAAACAGATACCGGGCAGAGGGGCCTCCGGCCTCTTGAAAAGAACCGGCGTCTCTTCATTCTTTTTAATAATCTTAACAGCCACCGGGTCGGACTTGAGTTTGAGAATCCGACGGTACGTTCGAGCCAACTCCTGAAGGTTTTCCATAGGGCTCGTTCCTTTTGTTAGAGGCGAGAATGAATCGGAACAACCGATTATAAAAGCGGTTTAACGGCCTTTTTTTTGCGATCGCCGAGCGGGATGACCTTTCCCGGCCCGGCCGAAGGTTGGGGTCCGGATTCTTCCGCCGGCGTTTCCACCCGGACGATTCTAACGGGTTTGCCCCCCATGGTGAACTCTTCTCCCTGAATATATTCCGGCAGAAGAATCCATTCCCCTACCGATAGCGGGACTTGCAGGATTAAAAATTTCATTCGAACCCAGCCGCGTTTAATGTCCGGAAAGATATCCTCGATTCGGGCAAAAAAGGCCGGCTGGTTTTCCAGGTAAATCAGGATAAGATCGTTGATCCCGGTCATGTTAGCGGTGCCCCACCTGAAAAGCAGCGCTTTTTATCATGAAGCTTTTCCTCACCGTTGGCCACCTCTAAGAGGCTAACTCCAGATCTCCTTGTTGGCCAGAGAACGGTTGATGCTTTTGGGTGGGTTCTGACCTTTGTTGTTGGTCACCAAAGGCAGTTTAGTTTGAAAACCAAATTTTACTTTCAGGAGTTGATTGACCAATTCCGGGACTAGACCGTCCACATTCCCCCCCAGGGAGGCCGCTTCTTTGATGATCGTAGAACTGATATAAAACCATTTATAATCCGTCATCATAAAAATAGTCTGGACTTTCCTGTTCAGCTTTCGGTTCATCAGGGCCATTTGGAATTCATACTCGAAATCCGACAGGGCCCGGAGTCCCCTGAGGACGATATTAGTCTCCTGCCTTTCCACATAGTCCACCAGGAGGCCTTGAAAATGATCGATTTGTACCCGGGGGTAATCTTTCAAAACCGTCTTTAACATGTCCAGCCGTTCATCCAGGGTGAATAAAGGCTTTTTCTCGGGGTTGACGGCGATAGCTACCACTATTTTATCGAAAATCTGAAGACTCCGACGGAGCAGGCTCAGATGGCCGTTGGTGATAGGGTCAAAAGATCCCGGATAGATGGCTAGGCGACTCATACCGTTTCACCTTTCACTGCGTTGATAAAATGAAATGCAAGTCCGGCCGTAAGCACGTTGTTCCGACAAACCCCAACCGGTAACGCTTTCCGGGACGGATTCTCCGGCTTCATGTTCCAAGACCAATAGCCCCTGTTCGGAAACAAGGCCTTTCAGCAAGACAGCGGGGACCATCTTCTGCCCCCATCCCCGCCCGTAGGGAGGATCCATAAAAAGGAGGTCAAAGGGGTCTCCGGCCTGGGCCAAAAAACCCACTCCCCGTCTCAAGTCCCGCTGAATCACCCGGGTCCTGGCTTCCAGATTCAAATGCCGGATATTTTTTCGGATCAAATCGACGGCCGGCTTGGAGGAGTCCACAAAAACCGCTGCGGCCGGCCAGCGGCTCAAGGCCTCCAATCCCAGGGCGCCGCTGCCGGCGAATAAATCGGCCACTTTTAAAAAAGGACCGCGGAGCTCTAATATACTAAACAGGGCCTCCCGAATCCGGTCCTGAGTGGGTCGAATACTTTGACCGGGAAGCGCGGCCAGGTGAAATCCTTTATGAGAACCGGCGATAATACGCAACTATTATAAACTCCCTGCCCGGGTTCGGGCTGCCGGCGTTTTGGCGGACAATCCTTGAAATCAAGACCCCTGAAGCCCTTTGGGAAGATTTAATATCTTAAGAGACACCCTCCTGACTCCTGTCTTCCGGTGTTTATTGCCGAGCCCAGAGCTCGGCGATCTGGACGGCGTTGGTCGCCGCTCCCTTGCGGATATTGTCGGATACAATCCAGAGGACGATCCCTTTATCCGTGGAAATATCCTCCCGGATCCGGCCGACGAATACCTCGTCCCGGCCTTCCGCCCTGATCGGCATCGGGTATTTTTTGGCGGCCGCATCATCCACTACGATCACACCCGGCGCAGTTTTGAGCAGATCCCGTACTTCCTGGGGATAAAGTTTCTTTTCGGTTTCTATATTTACGGCCTCGGAATGGCCGTAAAAAACCGGCACCCGTACGGTGGTGGCGGCTACCTGAATGGACTCATCCTCCAGGATCTTTCGGGTCTCGTTGACCATCTTCATCTCTTCCTTGGTATAATCGTTTTCCAGGAAAACATCAATATGCGGCAGGACATTATAAGCGATCTGATAGGGGTAAACCGTGCTTTCCGGGGTTTTCCCCTCCGAAAGGGCCTGAATCTGGTTTCGTAATTCAACAACCGCTTTTTGCCCGGTGCCGGAAACGGCTTGATAGGTGGACACGATTATCCTTTTGATCCGGGCCCGGTCATGGATGGGTTTAAGGGCCACCACCATCTGGATCGTCGAGCAATTCGGATTGGCGATAATCCCCGGACCCTTCAAAATCCGCTGGGGATTGCACTCCGGAACCACCAGGGGGATCTCGGGATCCATGCGAAAGGCGCTGGAATTGTCAATCACCACGCTGCCGGCCCGGGCCGCCAGCGGTGCGAATTTCAGACTGGTTGAAGCCCCGGCTGAAAACAAGGCGATCTCGATGCCTTGAAAAGAATCTTCCTTCAACTCTTCCACCGGAATCTCCCGGCCTTTAAAGGGCAGGGTCTTGCCCAGCGAACGGGCCGAAGCCAACAATTTCAGGTTTTTGACGGGAAAATTCCTCTCTTCCAAACAGCGAATCATCTGATTCCCCACTGCGCCGGTTGCCCCGGCGACAGCCACATGCCATAATTTGCTCATGGGAATTCGTTCTCCTTCTCGACTTGTGACTGGAAAATACTACTTCTCAGTACCCTAAATTCGAAATACGAAACCCGAAATCCGAAACAAGCACAAAATTCAAAAATAGTAATGATCAAAACAAGCTTGTTTCGAATTTCGAAATTGAAAACAAAAAATCAACTATTTTGTCAGGGCCTACAAATACGAAACGACCAAATCCCCCACCTCCCGGGTGGTGAAGCCCATTTTACCGGCCGTCAGATCTCGGACATCCTTCTGAACAACCGATCGGACCGCCTGGTCCACTTTATGGGCGGCCTTCTCCAAACCCAAATGGGCCAGCATCATCTGAGCCGCCATGACGGCCGCCAGGGGATTGATCTGGTTCAAGCCCGTATACTTCGGGGCCGAGCCGCCGATGGGCTCGAACATGGATACCCCGTGAGGGTTGATATTGCCGCCGGCGGCGATACCCATGCCTCCCTGGATCATGGCCCCCAGGTCTGTAATGATATCTCCGAACAAGTTATCGGTGACGATGACATCAAACCATTCGGGGTTTTTGACCATCCACATGGAAACCGCATCCACGTGGGCATAATCGGTCTTCACCTCGGGATAATCGGTTGAAATTTCCCTGAAGACCCGCTCCCAAAGATCAGAGGCAAAGGTCAGAACATTGGTTTTGCCGCAGAGCGTCAGCTTTTTTCTCCGGTTTCGTTTCCGGCAAAACTCAAAGGCATAACGCAGGCAGCGTTCAACCCCTTTCCGGGTGTTGATGGATTCCTGAATGGCCACTTCATCGGGAGTACCTTTTTTCAAAAATCCCCCGGCTCCGGCATAAAGTCCTTCGGTATTCTCCCGGACCACCACAAAGTCAATATCCGCCGGCCCTTTATCCTTCAGCGGGGTTTGGACTCCCGGGAAAAGGACTACCGGTCTTAAATTGATATACTGATCCAACTCGCGGCGGAGCTTCAACAAAAGCCCTTGCTCCAGAATGCCGGGCTTTACCTCCGGGTGGCCGATGGCCCCCAGATAAATGGCATCGGCCTGTCTTAACTCGTCCAGAACTGAGGGCAGCAGGATCTCGCCGGTCTTCAGGTAACGATCCCCCCCCAAATCATAAGGCCTGAAATCAAAGGATATCTTTTCCCTGAGGGCAACTTCCCGCAGGACCTTCAAACCCTCGGCGACCACTTCCGGGCCGGTTCCATCTCCCGGGAGGACTGCGATTTTATATTCATTTTTCAAGCTGCTGGCCAAGTTAATGCCTTTTCCTTTCCTGTTTCCCTTGGATCTTGGACCGAGGTCCCCGGTCCCTTTGCTTTTTCTTAATATAAGCGATCAATCCGCCCTCATCAAGTAATTGCTGCATAAAAGGCGGAAGCGGTTCAACCTGGAAGATTTCCCGGAGGGTCAGGTCTTCGATGATCCCCTTTTTGGAATCGATCCGGATCTGATCCCCGGTTTGGATCCGCTGCGCGGCCTCAGGGCATTCAAAAATAAGCAGGCCCATGTTAAAGGCGTTCCGGTAGAAAATACGGGCGAAGGTTTCGGCCACCACGCAGGAAATACCGGCCCCCTTGATGGCCAAGGGCGCATGCTCCCGCGAGGAACCGCTCCCAAAATTTTTTCCGGCCACCAGGATATCCCCCTTCCGGATCTTCCTTGCAAAATCCGGATCAGCGTCCTCCAGACAATGGCGCCCCAGTTCCTTGGGGTCCGAGGTAGTCAGGTAACGGGCCGGAATGATGACATCCGTATCCAGGTGATCGCCGAATTTCCAGGCCCGGCCCTCAGCCTTCATTTCGCTTTCCTTTCTTAAAACCCGGCAGGGCCTCCACCGGCCCGATCCTCCCTAAAACGGCCGAGGCCGCTGCTATGGCGGGTCCGGACAGATAAACTTCGCTTTGCGGATGCCCCATACGCCCCACAAAATTCCGGTTGGTCGTGGCAATGGCTCTTTCCCCTTTGGCCAGAATCCCCATATGTCCGCCCAGGCAGGGACCGCAGGTCGGGGTGCTGACAATGCCGCCGGCCTCTAAAAAAATTTCGACCAGACCCTCGACTATGGCCTGACGATAAATCCAGGGTGTGGCGGGAATAACAATCAGTCGGACCCCCGGAGCCACCTTGTGCCCCTTCAGGATCCCGGCGGCGATCCGCAGATCTTCCAAACGCCCGTTGGTGCAGGATCCGATCACGGCCTGGTCAATGGGCACCCGACCGCACTTGGAAATGGGCCGGGTCTTTTCCGGAAGATGGGGAAAGGCCACCTGGGGTTCGATGGCCTTTAAGTCGTATTCCCGAATTTCCCTGTACCCTGCCTCGGGGTCGGAGCGGTATATCCGCCCTTTTTTTTTCGACCTTTCTTTAAGGTAACGGAAGGTCGTTTCGTCCGCTTCAAAAAGGCCGGCCTTGGCCCCGGCTTCGATGGCCATGTTGGACATGGTAAAACGGTCGGCCATCGAGAGCCCGGACAGGGCCGGGCCGCTGAATTCCAAGGCCCGGTAAAGAGCGCCATCCACCCCGATATCCCCAATGGTATAGAGGATGAGATCTTTTCCAGAAACCCAGGGCCGGGGACGGCCATGATAATACAATTTGATCGACTCCGGGACCTTGAGCCAGGTGGTGCCGGTTATCCAGGCTGCGGCCAGATCGGTACTGCCCATGCCGGTGGCAAAAGCGCCCAGGGCCCCGTAGGTACAGGTATGACTGTCGGCTCCGATGACCAGATCCCCCGGCAGGACCAGACCCTTTTCCGGCAGCAGGGCATGCTCGATGCCCATTTCCCCCAGTTCAAAAAAATAGGGGAGCTTCTGCTCCCGGGCGAAAAGACGCATCCGGCGGCATTGCTCGGCAGCCGGGATATCTTTGTTGGGCACAAAATGGTCCGGGACCAGGACCACTTTTTTTCGATCAAAGACTTTTTTGCCGCCGGCCTGGCGAAAAACATCGATGGCAATCGGGGCCGTAATATCATTGGCCAGGGTCAAATCCACTTCGGCCTCGATCAATTGCCCGGGATGGACTTTTTTATGGCCGCTGTGGGCCGCCAGAATTTTTTCGGTGATGGTTTGGGGCATAATAAGAAAGCGTTCAGCGTTCGGCGTAAGCAAAAAGCAATCAGCATTCAGCGGTTCGCAGGTTGGTTTTCTTTTTTTTTGCTAATAGCTGACAGCTAACTGCTGATTGCTGGATGCTATGAAAGTCGTTTAATCGGATTCTTCTTTAATGACTCCAGCCGGTTCAGGGCATTTAAATAAGCTTTGGCGCTGGCGGTAATGATATCGGAATCGGATCCCTTGCCCAGGGCCACGATCCCCTGTTCTTCGATCCGGACGTTAACCTGCCCCTGGGCATCCATGCCGCCGGTAATGGCATTGACGGAAAAACTGAGCAGTTTACAGCGGGTTCGAGTGATTTTATTAATGGTGTTGAAGGTGGCGTCGATCGGACCCACACCGAAACCGGCCTTCTGAATGAGTTCCCCGTTTACCTCGATCTGGACCGTGGCCGTGGGGACGGCCACATTGCCGCTGATGACATTCAAATAAATCAACTTATAGGTGTCGGGGACCATCAGCAATTCGTCGGCGATCAGGGCCTCGATATCGTCATTGACGATATCCTTCTTTTTATCGGCCAGTTCTTTGAAGCGTTCGAAGATCTTTTGAAAATCTTCCCGGCTTAAGGCATACCCCAAATCCCGGAGCCGCTCCTGAAAGGCATGGCGGCCGGAATGCTTTCCCAAGACCAGGACACTCTGGTCCAGGCCGACATCCTGGGGAGTCATGATCTCATAGGTGGTTCGTTTCTTCAGGACCCCATCCTGGTGGATTCCCGATTCATGGGCAAAGGCATTGGCGCCTACGATGGCCTTGTTGGCCGGCACCAGCAGGCCGGTGATACGGCTGACCAGGCGGCTGCTGGGATAAATTTGACGCGGATCAATCTGGGAATAATGGGGGATCAGATCCTTGCGGGTCCGCAGGGCCATGACCAGTTCTTCCAGAGAAGTATTTCCGGCCCGTTCCCCAATGCCGTTGACCGTGACCTCAACCTGCCGGGCGCCCTTCTTAATAGCCGCTAATGAGTTGGCCAAGGCCAGGCCCAAGTCATTGTGACAGTGGCAACTCCAGATGACCCGCTCCGGATCTCCGGTTTGTTCTCGGAGGAGTTGAAATCGATCGCCGAATTCCTCAGGCAGGGCATAGCCGACCGTATCGGGTATATTGATGGTAGTGGCCCCGGCTTGAATAGCCGTCTGGACCGCCTGGACCAGAAAAGGAAACTCGGTGCGGGAAGCGTCCTCGGCCGAAAACTCAATATTGCTGAGATATTTCCTGGCATAGGTAATCGATTTTTTTATCATGTCCAGGACTTCCCGGCGGCTTAGCCGCAACTTAAACTTCAAATGGATATCGGAGGTGGCCACGAAGAGATGCAGCCGGGGGCTGGCTGCTTTTTGGATGGCCTCCCAGGCCCGATCAATATCCTCTTTCTGGGTTCGAGCCAGGGCTGCCACGGTTAATCCCTGAACATCCCGGGCGATCTGTGAAACGGCCTCGAAATCCCCCTGGGAGGCCACCGGAAAACCGGCCTCAATGACATCCACTTTTAATTTTTCCAACTGCCGGGCCAAGCGGAGCTTTTCAGCCTTGTTCATGCTGGCCCCGGGGGATTGCTCCCCGTCCCTTAAGGTAGTATCAAATATGATTATTTTTTCAGTCATCTAATCGAACTTCCTCATCCGCCCGTAATGAGCTGCGGCGGACGGGGCACCTCTTTTCTTGCTGGCTTATCCGGCATTTTGCTTGGCCGGCCTTTCCACACCCTCCGGAGACGTTTTCTTCTTGAGATTAACCACAGCCAGCAGCGGCCCGGAAAGGACATAACCCAGAATACCGACCGACAACATCAGAAAGGGTTCCAGGGCAACCAGGACGAAGACCAGCACTACCGCCACCAAAAAATTAAAGGATCGCCTCTCGGCCAATTTTAACCCTTTAAAGCTGGGGTAATGAATGTTGCTGACCATGAGAAAAGACAAGACATAGATCATGATCAAAACCGCCAGGTAGCCGGTGGCCCCAGTGCCGCCTATCTGGAAGACAAATAAAATGGTGGTGGCGACAATGGTGGCCGCAGCCGGGATCGGCAGGCCGACGAAATAATTGTTGCCCACCTGTCCCACCTGGACGTTGAAGCGGGCCAGTCGCAGGGCCCCGCAGACGGCATAAAGAAAAGCCGCCATCCAGCCAAAACGATTAAAGGGCTTTAAGGCCCAGAGAAAGACCAGGATCGCCGGGGCCAGCCCAAAGGCAATCAGGTCCGAAAGGGAGTCGTACTGAATGCCGAAGGCGCTGGTGGTCCGGGTGATGCGGGCAATCCGGCCGTCCAGGCCGTCCAGGACCGCGGCAATCAAAATCGAAAGAGCGGCCTGGTAGAAGTTTCCCTGGATGGCTGCAATGATGGCATAAAACCCGCAGAAAAGACTGGCCGTCGTTACCAGATTGGGCAATAAATAAATACCCCTTCGTTTTTCTTTTCTTTTTTTTCCTCTGGGGTTTGCAATGTTCATGGCATTTCTCCTAATTGGCTTAAACCGGCCTTGACCTTAGCTCCCCGTTTGACGGTTACCTTTGAGGTTGGCGGCAGATAAAGGTCTACCCGGGAACCAAACCGAATCAACCCCAAACGCTCTCCCCGGTGCACGCGGTCACCGGGCCGGACCCAGCAGACTATCCGCCGGGCGATTAAGCCGGCTATCTGGACCAGGACGACGGCTTCCCCTTTTTCCGTTATCAGGAGCAAGGCATTTTGTTCGTTTTGTTTGGAAGCCCGTTCCTGATGAGCGGCAAAAAATTTCCCGGTCCGATAACGGATTTTTTCAATCCGGCCGCCGAGGGAAAATCGGTTGACATGACAATTAAAGACCGACATAAAGATGCTGATTTTAAGGGCCGGTCCGCCGGAGAAAAGGGCTTCTTCGCTTTCCTCCACCAGCAAGACCTTTCCGTCGGCCGGGGCCAGAACGGTTCTTTCCCCCGGAGGTGAACGCCGTTCCGGATCCCTGAAAAAAGAAATAATAAAAAGGGTCAGGACCCCGGAGACGGCCCAGGCGATGGGAAGATCCAGCCATAAGAACAAAGCCGTCAGCCCGATCCCGGCCAGGATGAACGGATAGCCCTGCCGCGCTACCGGAATACGCATGCCGGGATTATCTCTTCAACCAGCCCATCATCTGGCGCAGTTTTTTGCCGACCTCTTCAATAGGATGGTCCATTTCAATCCGGCGCAAGGCATTAAAGACCGGGCGATGGGCCTGGTTTTCCAGGATCCATTCCCGGGCGAACTCTCCGCTTTGGACTTCCATCAGGATCTGGCGCATTTCTTCCCTGGTCTCTTCACTAATGATGCGTTTCCCCCGGGTCAGGTCCCCGTATTCGGCGGTATCACTGACCGAAAAGCGCATATTGGCCAGGCCCCCTTCATACATCAGATCAACAATGAGCTTCAACTCATGCATACATTCAAAATAGGCGATTTCCGGTTGATAGCCCGCTTCCACCAGGGTATCAAAACCGGCCTTGACCAGTTCGGTCACACCGCCGCAGAGAACGGCCTGTTCCCCGAAAAGGTCGGTTTCGGTCTCTTCCTTAAAGGTAGTTAAAATAACGCCGGCCCGGGTGGCTCCGATCCCTTTGGCATAGGCCAGACCGGTCTTTAAGGCCTGGCCGCTGGGATTCTGATAGATGGCCACCAGGGAGGGAACCCCGGCCCCTTTTTCAAATTCCCGTCTGACCAGATGGCCCGGGCCCTTGGGAGCGATCATGATGACGTCCACGTCGGCCGGCGGCTCAATTTGTCCGAAATGGATGTTAAATCCATGGGAAAAAACCAGGGTTTTACTGGAATCCAGGTGGGGCTTGACCTCTTTTTCAAATAAAAAGGCCTGGACATGATCCTGGGCCAGGATCTGGATGACCCGGCTCTGGGCCGAGGCTTCCGCAGCCGAAACCGGTGAAAAGCCGTGTTCCCGGGCCAGTTCAAAGTTCAGGGTGCCGGCCAGTTCCGCCACCACCACCTCAACCCCGGAATCCCTGAGATTCAAGGCCTGGGCATGTCCCTGACTTCCATAGCCGATAATAGCTACTTTTTTATTCTTCAGTACATTGAGATCCGCATCCTGGTCGTAAAAAATCTCCATTTTCTTTTTCCTCCCTCGCGTAGTTGGCTTATCCTTTTTCTCTTTTGAGCGGCGCTTCTTTTTTACTTCTGGCCATGGCGATGGCACCGGTTCGGGCAATCTCCTTGATGCCCAGATGATTCAACAGGTCTAAAATCGCCCCGAGTTTGCTTTCATTTCCGGTGACTTCAATGGTGTAGTATTGGGGACTGACATCCACCACCTGGCAACGAAAAATATCTACAATCCTGAGCACTTCCGCCCGGGTGCTGGCCTCGGCCCGGACTTTAATCAAGGCCATTTCCCTTTCCACAAATTCGGTATTCGTGAAATCCCAGACCTTGATAACATTGACCAATTTATTGAGTTGCTTGGTTATCTGTTCGACGATCTGGTCGTTACCGCGGGTAACCAGGGTGATCCGGGAAACCTTTGCATCCATGGTCTCGGCCACACAGAGGCTTTCGATGTTAAAGCCCCGGCCGCTGAACAAACCGGTTACCCGGGATAGAACGCCCGGTTCGTTATCCACTAAAACCGAAATGGTATGTTTCTGACCCTGATTATTTTCCATGGTTTCTTTTGTTTTTTTCTTCCACTACTAAAGGTTTTTAGGGCTTTCCCTATGAGCTGAGTTGCTAAGAGCTATAAACTAATTTGCTATGAGCTATTTTACTATCAGACTAACAACATTTCGGTCATGGCCTTGCCGGCCGGGACCATCGGTAAAACGCATTCCTCCGGAGAAACCACAAAATCCATGATGACCGGTCCGTTGATCTTCAAGGCTTTTTCAATCACCGGCATTACCTCTTCGGGTTTGACGGCCCTGAACCCGGCCGCCCCATAAGCCTCGGCCAGTTTTACAAAATCAGGGTTGCCCTTCAGAAAGGTTTGGGCATACCGTCTCTTATAAAAGAGTTCCTGCCATTGACGGACCATGCCCAGGTAGCCGTTGTTCAAGATGGCTATTTTTACCGGGATCTGGTTGGCCACGGCTGTGGCCATTTCCTGAATATTCATTTGGATGCTTCCATCGCCGGCAATGTCAAAAACCATCCGGTCCGGGCAGGCTACCTGGGCACCGATGGCCGCCGGAAATCCGTATCCCATGACCCCCAATCCCCCGGAGGTAATGAAGGAATTGGGCTGATCAAAGAGGTAAAATTGAGCGGCCCACATCTGATTCTGCCCCACCTCGGTGGTAATAATAGCCTTCCCCTGGGTCGCTTCGTATATCTTTTCCACCACAAATTGGGGTTTGATCTCCTCCTCGGTTTGCTCATAGGCCAGGGGATGGCTTTTTTTCCAATCGGTGATTTGCTCCAACCAGGGCCGGCGAATCTTTTTCCAGTCCTGTTTGACGGATTTTTGAACCAGATGATTCAGCTGGGTCAGGGCATCCCGGCAATCCCCGACGATCGGTATCTCCACTTGAACATTTTTCCGAATCGAGGTCGGATCAATATCAATGTGAATGATACGGGCTTCCGGGGCAAACTGGTCGACTTTACCGGTAACCCGGTCATCAAAACGGGCCCCGATGGCGATCAGGACATCACACTGGGCCACCGACATGTTGGCCCAATAGGTTCCGTGCATGCCCAACATCCCTAAAGACAAGGCGTGGCTTCCGGGAAATCCGCCCAGACCCATTAAGGTCGTGGTGACCGGGATGTCCAGTTTTTCGGCCAGGTCCCGAAGCTCGGCTGAGGCATTGGCGGAAATGACGCCCCCCCCGGCATAGATGACCGGTTTCTTGGCCTTCAGCAGTAAGGCGGAGGCCTTTTCCATTTGCCTGGGATGGGCGCCGTAGGTGGGATGGTAACTCCTCATCTCGATTTTTTTGGGATACTTAAATTCGGTTTTGTCCTTAAGAATGTCTTTGGGCAGATCCACCAGCACCGGTCCGGGTCGGCCTGAACGGGCCAAATAAAAGGCCTCTTTAATAATACCGGCCAAGTCCCCGACCTGTTTAACCAGGTAATTATGCTTGGTACAGGGACGGGTGATCCCGACAATGTCCACCTCCTGGAAGGCGTCGTTCCCGATCATCATGGTTGGAACCTGGCCGGTCAAGACCACGACCGGGATGGAGTCCATAAAGGCTGAGGCAATCCCCGTAACGGTATTGGTCGCCCCCGGCCCGGAAGTCACCAGGCAGACCCCGACACTTCCGGAAGCCCGGGCATAGCCGTCGGCCATATGAACCGCCCCCTGTTCGTGGCGAACCAGGTAATGGCGCAGGGGCCGTTTTTCCAGATAATCATAGATGTCGGTGGTGGCGCCGCCCGGGTATCCGAACAGGGTGGTTATCCCTTCCTGAATCAGGCTCTCAACAACGATTTCAGCTCCGCTCAGTTTCAAGCGACCCTTCCTTTGTCCCGGTGAGCCCGTAAAATCTCTTCGATCCGGTCTCGACCCGCCAACTTCAACTTTTGGATCCGTTTCTTCTCCAGGTTCTCTTCATCGCTGAGATAGATCCTTTTACGGAGATCTTCCAGCTTAAGTTCAAATTTCCGGTGTTCGGTCATCAAAAGCCGCAATTCCTCATTATCAGCGAGGAGTTGGTCGATCAACTCTTCATCTTTTTTTTCCATAACCTTCTCCGTTGAAATTGACTCGTAAAAAGTAATCAAGCCGACGGCACAGCAAAAAGCCTTCCGCCATGCCGGACAGATGAACTTTTTGCGAAGCCGTCATGATTGTGCTATGAATATCTTAAAAGATCAGGCCCTTTTTGTCAAACACAAAGACGGAAGCCTTTTTTTTCTAACTGCTAAGGAATATTTGGAAATCAGCTCCCGGAATTATGACCAGATCAAGAATGATCCTTTTGGCCGGCATCGTAGGAGTTCCGCTTTTTCTCTTAACCGCCGTTTCTCCCGACAGCACCGCCTTTCAGGGCCCACTGGAAATAAGAAATCAATTCCCTCTTTTTATCCATCTCAACTCCCCTTGCCTGGAATCAGCCTCCCAACAGGACCGCTTCTCGCTTGTTTTTTCCTATTCCAGCCTCTTCCTGCTGAAGCGTTCAAACGATTGGTCCGTCCAGATGGACCTGGAAACCCTTGAATTTGCCTTGCGGGTCAAAAAAAACATCCCTCAGGTCATGGAAATAGGGCTGGAAATCCCTTTATTGTCCTTTAACAGTGGCGTTCTGGACGATCCCTTACAATGGTATCATCAAACCTTCGGCTTTCCCGATTACGGCAGAAGCACCCGGCCAAGAAATGACTATTTGTACCGGGTGGGAAAAGGTGGGAAAGTGGTCCTCGAAGGAGAATTGGGCAAATTAGGGTTGGGGGACATCCGGATCACCGGAAAAAAGGAATTATTCAGGATGGATGGCCACCCCTTTTTAAGCCTGAAATTGGACATCGAGCTGCCCACTGGAGACCCCCAAAAGGGGTACGGCAACGGCAGCCTGGATATCGGTCTGGGCCTGCTCCTGGAAAAGGAAATTACCCGGTCCCTGCTGGCTGTCGCCAACGCAGGTCTGGTCGTACCCGGCCCCTGGAAGGCCAAAGAAACGATTGCCCTCAGGGAGTATTATTACGGAGGCATTGGAATGGAATGGGCCTTTTCGAAGCATCTTTCTTTCCTGAGCCAGGTCTGGGCCCAGACTTCTCCTTTTCCGGAGACAGGGATCGATTCGATAGATCGCCCGGCCGTGCTCTTCTCCCTGGGCGGCAGGTATTCTCCGGGCCAGAACAGTCTGGAACTCTCCCTGACCGAGGATGTAACTACTTCCGGGGCCCCAGATTTTACCCTGAACCTGGCCTTTAAAAGAAGATTTTAAAACACCATCCTAACATAATGACTCCTATGGAAATGGATTAGGTTTGACACAGAAAAGGAAGGTAGGCTATGATTTTTATACCCTTTCTTCCTATCCTTCGGACCGGCGGAAGATCAGGGGGTTAGGCTAGCCAAGGCAGCCTGAGGAGGACCATCATGAAATGGATTGAGGCTGAAACGGATGACGGGGTTACGATTCTAAAATTAAATCACGGTATCACCAATGCCTTAAACGGCGAACTGGTCAAGGAACTCAGAGAGTGTCTCCGGCACCTTCAGGGTCAATCCGAGGTCAAGGCCCTGGTTCTGACCAGCGCCAATGAAAAATTCTTTTCCAACGGCTTTGATCTCCCGGAACTATTTTCCATGACGCCAGGTGATTTCGAGGAGTTCTTCACCGGGTATAATCATCTTTGTCTGGAACTCTATACCCTCCCCCGACCTACTGTGGCCGCCTTAACCGGGCATGCCATTGCCGGAGGCTTTATCCTGGCCTCCTGTTGCGACTACCGCTTTTTTATGGACGGGAAAAAATACTGTGCCTTGAATGAAGTCAACCTCGGGGTCCCGGTCCCTTTTCTGGCCGACCTTGTTTTACGGCAACTGGTCGGAGACCGTCAGGCCACCGAGATCATGTATACCGGCCGGCTGATCACGGCTGAAGAGGCCCTGCGAATGGGGTTTGTGGATGCCCTTTTCCCCCTCGATCAACTCCGGAGCCAGGCCCTGAACAAGGCCCGTTTTCTGGGCAATTTGCCGGCCGAGGCCCTCAGGCGGATCAAAGAAAACCGGACAGCCGGAATAGCCAGAGAAATTCGAGGCCGCCTGGAGGAAGACATAAAGACCTTCCTTAAATTCTGGTACCTGGCCGAGGCCCGGGAACGATTAAAAGAGGCCATCAAGAAATTCTAATCAGCTCATAGCTCATAGCAAAGACCAAATAGCTCAGGGCTGAGAGCTCACGGCAAATAGCTCATAGCAATTTAGCTGATAGCTGGTAATCAGCGGGAGGAAAGACTATCCATGGATTTTAAGCTGGGGCAGACAACCTTTTTTTTAGAAGGAGGGGATATCACCCGACAGGAAACCGAGGCCATTGTCAATGCCGCCAATTCACGCCTGGCGGGCGGAGGGGGCGTGGATGGGGCCATTCACAGCGCCGGCGGTCCGTCCATTATGGAAGAATGCCGCCGGATCGGAAGCTGCCCCACGGGCCAGGCGGTGATCACTACCGGGGGGAATTTGCGGGCCAAATACGTCATCCATACCGTAGGGCCCATTTACCAGGGAGGAACCAAGGGAGAAGCCCGGCTTCTGGCCAGTGCCTATCGGGAAAGCCTCAAGCTGGCCCAGGAAAAGGGCCTTCGATCGCTGGCCTTTCCCTCCCTGAGCACCGGGGCCTATGGCTATCCCTTAGAAGAAGCGGCTCGGATTGCCGTTGAAACCGTAATTCGTTATCTGCAGGAGAATCCGGTTTTTGATAGGGTCGGCTTTGTCCTGTTTGGAAGTCAATCCTATCAGGCCTATCTTCAGGCCGCCGGGGAAACCTTGAAAGGGTGATTATCGAATTTTGCGGATCCGGCCATTCGGATCGATCTGAAGTTCGAGGTTGTTTTTTAATCCGCTGGTCCCTCTTTTGATGATTTGAATCCCCTCCCCTTCCGGATCAACTTCCGGCAGACCCCCCTTAACCAATATTAAAGGGACCAATTGCCCCTCCAGGAAGTCTCCGTTCTCCAGGGCCAATTCAGCCTTCAGGATGGTGCTTATTCCCATGGGCCCCTTGAGATTGAACATTCCGTAGGTCAAAAAATTCCCCAGGCTGTAGGCAATCAATTTGTCCCGGTAAATCTCCATGGGACGGAGGACGTGCGGCCCGTGCCCGAGTACTAGATCCGCTCCGGCATCAACGACCGATCGGGAAAAATGGACCACATTGCCTCGGTTCTCTCCCATAAAAATTTCGTTTCCTTGGGCAAGGCGGAGAGCGTCTTTTCCTTCCGCGCCTCCATGGAAAGAGACAATCACCAGGTCATAGGCTTCCTTCAGACGACCGACGATCTCCCGCGCCCGGGGAATATCCAAAAGAGAAAAACTGGTTGGGGAAGGGGTAAAGGAAAAACCGACCAGGGCTACGCTCCGCTCCTTAATCTCAAAGACTGCGATTTGGCTGCCCCCCAGGCCTTTTATCCCCAGGGCCTTCAGGGTCTCCAGTGTACTTTGGATCCCTTCCCATCCGAAATCGAAGCTGTGATTATTGGCCAGATTCAAGGCATTAAAACCGGCCTGCTTCAGATAGGTCCCGTATCGGGTGGGACTTTTGAATTCAAAACACCAGCGGCTTTTTTCATCTTTACATTTGGCCTGCTCTCCCTCATCCAATAACGGACCTTCCAGGTTGCCGAAAACAATATCTCCGCCCTTTAAATAGTCTCCGACCTCTTTAAAGATCTCCTTCCCGTCGTTGGGCGGCAGATTCCCCCGGGATCCGGTAGAACCCATCATAATGTCCCCAACGGCCACCACAGTCAGGGTCTTGCCGGCCCCGGCTTGTAAGATCCCAAAGGCCGCCAACACGCATAACCAACAGAGGCCGAAGATAAAAACCGTTTTAATCCTCACCAAACGATCCTTTTTGGTTTGACTAAAGGCTAACCAAAGATAATTGAAATATTTCTCCACCGTTGATCATTTGGGTGGTTGGGTATCTTGTTTTTGAGTTTTCCAAAAGGGGACTCGGCGCCATAATTCCGGCCCGAATCAGTTAAGTCGATTAGGAGAAGGGCATTCACCCAACCTCTTTTGGCGCTTTGGTTTGGGCCTGCACCGAAAACAATTTTGAAATTTGGCCCGGGAACGAAGCTCCTGGCGTTTAGATGGAAAACTCAAAAAACAAGATACCCAACCACCTTATTTGGGAAGTCAGAGATAAATTCTCAAAATAGGCTGACTAAGCAACTAATGAGACCTTTATACTATAAAAAGGGAACCCTTGACAACGGGCTAATAAAATTATAAAAATTAGAGGACCGGCCGGTGTTGGAAAAGCGAACCTATTTCAGGCCGGCCAATGGCTGTCAGGCAATAATTAAACGAACATCGACAAGGAATTTAAAAGAATCCTTTCTATTTTGAAGAGACTCGCATAGTGAGCACCCGAAGACCGGCCGCACTTACCGGGCTTATTAAATTTTTAGCCTCGGGGACCTATCTCGGGTATAGTCCCCTGGCTTCCGGCACCTTCGGGTCCCTCTGGGGGATTCCGGCGGCTTTTTGGCTTTCTTCTCAAAGGCCGTTAACCCAGGGGGTGATCCTGATTTTTTCGATCCTCTTTTCCGTTTTCCTATCGGGGGAGGCAGCCGGGATTTGGGGGGAGAAAGATCCGTCAAAAGTCGTCGTGGACGAAATTGTCGGCTATATGACCGCCATGGTTTTTCTCCCTTTTTCCTGGGCCACGGCCTGGACCGGGTTTGTTGTTTTCAGGGTCATGGATGTCTGGAAACCGTTTCCCATCCGGAATATTGATCGGGATCTCCCCGGAGGCTGGGGGATCGTTTTGGATGATGTTCTGGCCGGGGTTTACACCCAGGTCCTGCTGCGGTTCTTATTGGCTTATCGGGTCCTATAATCATGGAACTACGGGTTGAAATCATAGGCATCGGCAACGAATTGATCACCGGGCGGATCTTCGACCGGAATGCCGGTTATGCTGCCGGGCGGCTGCATTCCAATGGATTTAAAGTAACCCGCATCCTATTTGTCGGCGATTACCCCCAAGCCATACGAACCGCCTTAAAGGAGGCCCAAAAGCGCGCCGATGCGGTTTTAGTAACCGGAGGACTGGGGGGGACCCTGGATGACATTACGGTTGAAGTGGTCAGTCGCGTTTTCAACCGTCCTCTGGTCCTTCATCCGGACCTTGAAAGTCAACTAAAACGCTATCTCAAAAAGAGCTCTATTCCCTGGGATCCCCTCTTCGAAAAAATGGCCTGGTTGCCGGAAGGCGTGGAATTGTTCCATCCCCGGCCGAAGGCCTGCGGTTTCTTCCTGGAAGAAAAAGGGAAACCTTTCTTTTTTCTCCCCGGGGTCCCGGCGGAAATGCGCCGCCTCTTAGACCGTTGCATCATCCCTTATTTGCTGCACCGGCACCCCGGGCAAGGGGTCCTGAAGCAACGGATTTATAAGATCTTCGGCTTGTTGGAACCTGAAATCGACCATCGGCTGAAAGACCTTGAAAGCGGGGATAAAACCGTTCAGTTGGGATTCTATCCCAATTTTCCTGAAAATCACTTAACGGTATTGGTCCGGGCGGAAAAAGCCCTTTCGGCGGAACGGAAGCTGGATAAACTGGAAAGGGTAATTGAAAAACGTCTTGGCCCCTATATCATCTCAAAAAACGATCAAACCCTGGAACAGGTGGTCGGGGAATTGCTGCTGCAAAAAAAATGGACCCTCTCCATCGCCGAATCCTGCACCGGAGGGTTGATCGGCCATCGCCTGACCAGTTGCCCGGGCAGCTCGGCCTATTTTGATCGGGGGATGATTACTTACAGTAATCGGGCTAAAACGGAAATGTTGGGCGTACCCAAAAAGGTCCTGGTACGGTCCGGGGCCGTGAGCCGGGAAACGGCCCTTTTAATGGCCCGGGGCATTCGCGAAATCAGCAAGTCCAATCTGGGTCTGGCCGTCACTGGAATCGCGGGGCCGGGAGGGGGATCTCCCGAAAAACCGGTCGGAACGGTCTGGATCGCCCTCTCGTCTCCCAAGGGAGAAAAGGCCGTCCACTATCTCTTTGGCGGACGCCGGGAGCAGGTCAAGATCCTTAGCGCCTATACGGCCTTGAACTGGGTCCGGAGGGTATTGATAGATGATTCGTGCCTTTTTAGCCCTTGAATTTCCGGCTTCCATCAGGGAGAAGATAACCGGGTATATTAAAAGTCTTCAGAACGTTTCTCCCAAAACCAGATGGGTTAACCCCCGGCAGGTCCACTTGACTTTAAAATTTTTCGGCTCCCTGGAACAGGAGACCCTGGATCGGATCGCAACCGCTCTTGCTTCTCTCTTGACCAGCTTCGCCCCGTTCAGCCTCACCTTAAACGGTGCCGGAGGGTTTCCCAAGCTATTCCGCCCCAGGGTAATCTGGGTGGACTTAGGGGGTGAAAAGGAGTACCTGAAGGGACTGCAGCAGGCGCTGGAAGAAACCCTCTCCCCCTTGGGAATAGCGAGGGAAGACCGGCCCTTTCAGCCTCATTTGACCTTGGGCAGGAATAAAATCCCTGAGGTAAACGAGCCCTTGTATCACCTTCTGAGAAATTGGGTCGAGCCCGAATCGGAGCCCTTCCGGGTCGACGAAGTTATTTTATTCCAAAGTGATTTGAAGCCCGGGGGACCCGTTTATACCAAATTGAAAGTCTTCCCTTTGGGAGAAAAATAAAAGAAATAAGGACTAACCTTTTTAAAAAAAATTAAATTCAGGGGGAACTATGAAACAAGACGGTGATAAAAACAAGGCGGTTGAAATGGCTATGACCCAAATTGAAAAACAGTTCGGCAAGGGATCGATCATGCGCCTTGGGTCCGAAGCCTTAAACGTTGATATCCCGGTCATTCCCACAGGCGCCTTATCGCTGGACATTGCCACCGGCATCGGAGGGATACCCCGGGGGCGAGTCATCGAAATCTTCGGACCCGAATCCTCGGGAAAAACCACCCTGGCCCTGCATACCATTGCCGAGGCCCAAAAACGGGGCGGGATGGCCGCTTTTATTGATGCCGAACATGCCCTGGATGTGAATTATGCCAGCAAGCTGGGAGTAAACTGCGATGACCTACTGGTATCCCAGCCCGATAACGGCGAACAGGCCCTTGAAATCGCCGAAATTTTGGTCCGCAGCGGTGCCATGGATATTGTCGTTGTGGATTCTGTGGCCGCCCTGGTCCCCCGGGCTGAGATCGAGGGCGAGATGGGTGACGCTCATATGGGTCTGCAGGCCCGGCTCATGTCCCAGGCCTTGCGGAAGTTGACCGGTACGATCAGTAAGACCCATACCTCTCTGATCTTTATCAACCAGATCCGTCATAAAATCGGAGTCATGTTCGGAAACCCTGAGACCACTACCGGAGGCAATGCCTTAAAATTTTACGCCTCCCTCCGGCTGGATATACGCAAAATCGGGGCCCTCAAAGACGGCCAGGAAATCATCGGCAACCGGACCCGAGTCAAGGTAGTCAAGAATAAGATTGCCCCCCCTTTCAAGGAAGCGGAATTCGATATCCTCTTCGGAGAAGGGATTTCGGTGGAGGGGGATGTTTTGGACTTGGGGGTGGCCCATGATATCGTCGAAAAAAGCGGGACCTGGTATTCCTATAAAGGAAACCGGATCGGTCAGGGCCGGGAAAATGCCAGGATTTATCTCCGGGAACACCCCGAGATGCTGCAGGAAGTGGAAACCCAAATCAAAGAGGCCTACGGTCTGATCAGGGAAAAACCGTAACCTACTAAGCGTTCGGCGTTCGGCTCTTAGCGAATACCCAAAAAAATTCGAGCAAAAGAGTTTGTCCCAAGGTTACGTGATTTTTAAGCACTTCATTCGTCGAGTGCTTCAGGGGTCTTCATTTCAAGGATTGTCCGCCAAAACGCCGGTAGCCTGAGCGCTTTTATAGAAAGGATTTAATTTGAAGACCGGGAAAGAGATTCGCCAGGAATTCCTGGACTATTTCAAACAACAGGGCCATGACATCGTTCGGAGCGCCTCCCTGATCCCCAGGGATGACCCGAGCCTGCTCTTTACCAATGCCGGTATGGTGCCCTTTAAACGGGTCTTTTTAGGGGAAGAACACCGGGATTATGTGCGAGCCGCTTCCAGCCAAAAATGTGTCCGGGCCGGGGGGAAACACAACGATCTGGAAAATGTGGGCCGGACCGCCCGCCATCACACTTTTTTTGAAATGCTGGGTAATTTCTCCTTCGGCGATTATTTTAAGACCGAGGCCATTCGCCTGGCCTGGAATCTCTTAACCCAGGTTTATGGACTGCCCCCCCAACCCCTATACGCCTCGGTCTACAGGGAAGACGAGGAGGCCTATCGGATCTGGCACGACGAGATAGGCCTGCCCCAAGAACGCATTGTACGTCTGGGGGAAAAGGATAATTTCTGGTCCATGGGCGATACCGGGCCCTGCGGCCCCTGTTCGGAGATCCTGGTCGATCTGGGACCCGAAGCAGGCTGCCGACGGCCGGAATGCGCTCCGGGTTGTGATTGCGACCGTTACCTGGAAATATGGAACCTGGTCTTTATGCAATATAACCGGGATCAGGAGGGCCGGCTGACCCCCCTGCCCAAACCCAGTATCGACACCGGGATGGGCTTGGAACGGATCACAGCTGTGCTTCAGGGAGTGGCCAATAATTTTCAGACCGATCTCTTCCGGGAAATTATCCGGCGGATCGAAAAAATTTCCGGCGTCTCGATAGGCCAACAGGATTCCACCGATGTATCCATCAAAGTCATCGCCGACCATAGCCGGGCCTTGGCCTTCCTGCTGGCCGATGGCGCCATACCCTCCAATGAAGGCCGGGGCTACGTGGTGCGTCGTATTTTGCGGCGGGCCTCCCGGCACGGCAAGGTCCTGGGTATTGAAAACCCTTTTCTCTTCGGCCTCTGTGAGGTCGTGGCGGAGACCATGTCCGATGCCTATCCGGAAGTCAGGGAACAGATCCCCTTTACCGCCCAAATCGTCCGCAGGGAAGAAGAACGTTTTCTGGAAACCCTGGACCATGGCCTGAAGCTCCTGTCCGAGGAAATAGACCGCCTGCATCAAAGCGACGGCCGGGTTTTACCGGGGGCCCTGATCTTCAAGTTATACGATACCTATGGATTTCCCTTGGATATTATTCAGGATGTCGTCCGGGAGCATAACCTGGAGCTCGATCAGGAAGGCTTCCAGGCTCATATGAAAAAGCAGCGGGAGATGTCCCGCCAGGCCTGGAAGGGAAGCGGGGAGCGGGAAATTAAAGAGGTCTACAAGACCCTGATGGGCAAAAGGCTGACCAATACCTTTGTCGGGTATGAAACTCTGGAAAAGGAATCCGAGATCCTGGCCCTGATTCAGGAAGGACAGGAAATGACCCGGATCGAACACCCCGGGGAGGTGGAGGTCGTGGTGGCGGAAACCCCCTTCTATGCCGAATCGGGCGGACAGATCGGGGATCAGGGATCCTTGACGGCCGAACAAGGCCTGCTTTCCATTGAAGAAACCTATGCCCTTCCCAGCGGGCTGATCCTGCATCGGGGCCGGATGCAGGCCGGATCCCTGGCTGTTGGGGATAAAGTAATCTTATCGGTTTCCAAGGATTGGCGGGCCCCGACGGCTCTTAACCATACCGCCACCCACCTGCTGCATGGGTCTTTGCGCCTTATTTTTGGAGAACAGGTCAAGCAGGCCGGCTCTCTGGTCACCCCTCAGCGCCTGCGCTTTGATTTTACCCATTTTTCGGCTTTGACCTTTGAGGAACTCCAGGGTGTGGAGGAAATGGTCACTACCCAGATCCTTCAAAACTGGCCGATCGAGACCCGGATTCTGGATTATGAATCAGCCCGGGCCACCGGGGCCATCGCCCTTTTTGAAGAACGCTACGGAGACCGGGTTCGCCTGGTCCGGATGGGAGATTTTAGTCAGGAATTATGCGGCGGAACGCATACCCGGCGGACCGGGGACATCGGACCCTTTAAGATTATTTCCGAGGCCAGTGTGGCCGCCGGGGTCCGGCGAATCGAAGCCGTTACCGGGAAAGAGGCCCTGAAATTCATCCACCAGGAGGAAGCCCGGCTCCAGGCCCTGGGAGAACTCTTAAAAGTCCAACCTGATGAATTGCTTCCCCGTCTGGAAAGGCTCCTGGCCCACCAAAAAGAACTGGAAAAGACCGTTGCCCGCTTAAATAAATCCCTCCTGGGCGGCGGTGGGCTGGAAACCTTCTTATCCCAGGCCAGACTGGTAAAGGGAGTAAAGGTCCTCTCCATCCCCGTGCCGGTTGAAGAGGCCAAAGAGCTTCGAGACTTGGCCGATTCCCTGCGTGACCGTTTAGGATCAGGGATTATCATCCTGGGGGGAGTTAAAGGGGATAAGGTCCTCCTGGTTACCGTGGTATCCAAGGACCTGATATCCAAATTTCAGGCCGGAAAGATTATCAAGACCATTGCCAGGGCCCTGGGCGGGGACGGGGGCGGCCGGCCCGATATGGCCCAAGCCGGGGGCACGCGACCGGATTTGCTCGAGACTACTCTGGCCCGGGTCTATGACTGGATAAACCTCGAAGTTGCATAAAAATTGATCGATAAATGGTCTTTTCTAAATTAAAATGGTGTGTTCTAACGATTTTGGAGTTGAGACCATAATTCACTCCAGGTGAGGATTACCATCCTAAAAAGTATCGATCAATTTTTACCCTTTGGGAAAGTCCGGGAAGTCACATCTCCTTTGTTTTCCAGGGCTCGCGGTATGCATATACAACTTCGCCCTGGACGCCTCGGATCTGTAACTTCCGAAACTTTTGCAACATCGAGGTAACCGAGGAAGGTCGCTAAGACTTACAGACGCCGTTTTTCAGATTCTGGTAGATGCGATCCGAGAGATAGCGGATCACGGTGCTCTTTCTCTTCCCCCACCCTTCTCCGGGTTTTTCCTTGTTTTCAATGAAAACCGAAAGGACGTAATCGCGGGCACCGGGCTGGTTCTTCTGGTAAACGATCCCGCAATCGGCGTTCAGGCCCCGGACATAACCGGTTTTATCGGCTACGGCCGCCCCATCCTGTTTGATCTGATAGGTCTCGATCCGGTCATGGACATTTTTCAGCAGGATCTCGTTCATCTTCTGCGAAAAATGGGGACTGACTAATTTTTGTTCGTAAAGCAGGGAAAAAAATAAGGTGGCGTCGGCCGCCGAGGTTTGGTTAAGGTAGGTCCGGCCGCCGTCGGGAATAAGTTCCTTGACTTTGGTCTGGTGAAAGCCTAATTTTCGAAGCAAGACGTTGACGGCCACGAATCCTTGCACGGTGTTCCCCTGTCCCAGACGCCGGATGAGCTGGTTGGTGGCCTGGTTGTCGCTCACGGCGATCATCCGCTCCATTTGGTGCTCCAACTCCGGGGTCTCCTGCAACTCCTGACGGGAAATCTGGTCGTAAACCGTGAGCATGACAAAGGGCTTTATCAGGCTGGCGGCGTTCCGGGGAACGGTACCATTGATATCCACCAGCATCTTCTTTTCGAAAAGATCATAGATCTGGAGAGAGACCTCATCGCCGGACTGAAGATGCTTGATGGCGCGCAGATAAAGGATTTCATTCTCCACCAGGTTTTGCAGAGAACCGTTGGCATTCAGGCTGAGGGGTTTAATCGGATAGCCCGGCGCAGGCCGATTCCGCCGGACCGAGCCAAGGGGCTTGGAAGCGGAGGCTCTCCTTTTCTTTTGTTTGCTGAGGGAGGATTTCCTGAGGGCCTTCTTTTTTTTTATTTTTTTACTTTTAGTCTTCTTCTCTGAAAGGGTTTGGGATTTGGTTGCAGCCCAAGCTTGGGACGGCACGGCCCCGGAAGCGATTGAAGCCGCCAGGAATAGCAGGACGGTTAAAAGAGAGAAAAGCGATTTTTTCTTGAACAGGGCCATGTAGACCCATTATAGAAACTTTTTTTTTCTGTCAAGAATTATTAAATCGGTTTCCTCCAAGGGCATTAAATAATTTGACTTTTTTTTAGGGATAGTCCCAAAGTTACATGATTCTCAAACCGAAGGGGTAGCCTCTTAAAATATTAAATCACCCCAAAGGGCTTCAGGGGTCTTGATTTCAAGGATTGTCCGCCAAAACGCCAGTAGCCTGAACCCGGGCAGGAAGTTTATAATGGGGTTTAGAAACAGGCCAACACCAAAGTCCCGCCTCGGCGGGATGAATGCCCGGCTCCCAACCAACTTAGAAATTCGGGCCGGGTTGGGGCTACGGATTACCCTTTCGGACAACCTTGAAATCAAGACCCCTGAAGCCCTCGACAAATGGTTAGGTTAAAAATCACGTAACGTTGGGACAAACTCTTTTTTTACGAGGATCATGAACAGCGGATTTAAGACATTACCCGGCTCCTGGATTGAAATCAACCTTTCGGCCCTCCGGGAAAATTTCCGGACCATCAGAAACTTGACCCGGCCGGAGGCCGGGATTTTGGCGGTCGTTAAGGCCGATGCCTATGGTCATGGCTTGATCCCCGTGGCCCGGGAATTGATCCGGATGAAGGTCGGCGCCTTGGGCGTGGGCACGGTTGAAGAAGGCATATTAATCAGGACCCGGATCAAGGAGGCCGTGCCCATCGTGGTCCTGCTGGGTGCTCAAGCGGAGGAAAGCCCGGCCTGCTTTCATTACCGTCTGACCCCTATCGTCTATTCCTACCCGGTGGCCGAAAGGCTGCATCAGGAAGGCTTGCGAAGGAAAAGGCCTCTTCCAATCCATCTCAAGGTGGATACCGGCATGGGCCGCCTGGGGGTGCCCTGGAAAGAATTCGGAGGCTTCCTCCAGCAGCTCCGCCCTCTGAAAGGTATCCTCGTAAAAGGCCTGACTTCTCATTTCGGGCGGGCCGACGAAAAAGGACAACGGGATAACCGACTCCAGTGGAATCGCTTTAAAACGGCCCTTGAGCAGGCCCGCCAACTCGGTTTTTCTCTGTCTGAAAACCACCTGGCCAACAGCGCCGCCCTCCTGAACGACGAAAAAACCCATCTCGACTACGTTCGCCCGGGGATCCTGCTCTACGGTTCCAACCCGCTCGGCCCGCTGGCTCTTAAGAAGGGCTTCGACCTTAAGCCGGTCATGACCTTTAAGAGCCGGATCCTTCAGGTAAAAAAAATACCGGCCGGGGTGGGCGTCAGTTACGGGGGGACCTACCGGACCGCGCGAGCCGAATGGCTGGCCGTCATCGCCGCCGGCTATGCCAACGGCTACCTCAGGCAGCTCTCCAACCGGGCCGAGGTTTTAATCCGGGGGCAACGTTTCCCGGTAACCGGCCGGGTCTGCATGAACCTGACCGTGGTTCGCCTGCCGGCCGGGTTGAACTGTACTCCCGGAGAGGAGGCGGTCCTTTTAGGGGCGCAAGACCGGGAACGGATCACGGCGGAAGAACTGGCCCGGCAGGCCGGCACCATACCGTATGAAATTTTTTGCCTCTTGGGGCCCTTGAATCCTCGAACCTATCTTAATCATTGACTTAAAAGGCTAAAGGGCTTAATTTATATAATTCGTTGGTATCGTTTAAAAGTTGTGGCATTATATTTCTGAACCACGATAGAAAGGGACCGGGGGTTTTGATTTCAAGGTTGTCCACCCTAAACTCCTCACCATGAAATCCCGCTTTTAGCGGGACTGGAAGAGTGACGATAATGCCTTAAGCAGGCCTTCACCAAAGCTCTTTGTCCGGTTGGGTGAATGCCCGGCTCAAAACCACCCTTAGAAATCAGGGCCGGATTGGAGGGAAGGATCCCCCTTTGGACAAGCCTTGGAATCAAGACCCCCGGTCCCCAGTTAGGCAATAATGCCCCAATGCCAAAACTTTTGAACCATACTAATTCGTTAGATCATGTTGCCGGAAAGAATAGACTCGTGCGTGAACACCTAATCCAACTTCTTCAGGAAGCCTTGCAACGCTACCAGGCAGCCGGGTCCAATCCGATGCCCCTTCAGGCTGCCGTTATATTGACGGTCCCCAAAAATGAAGCCTATGGGGACTATGCCACCAACCTGGCTTTGTCCCTGGCCAAGGACCTGAAGCAGTCGCCGATGAAAATCGCCGAAGAGCTGGTGGCTTATCTCCCCAGTCCGGTAACCTGGCTGGAAAAGGTGGAAGTCGTTAAACCCGGGTTTATCAACTTTTTTTTAAGAGATCAGGCTTTTCAGTCCCTGCTTCCCGCCATCATTAAGGCCGCCGGGCGCTATGGAGAGGCCTCCTGGGGCGAGGGAGAGCGAATACAGATCGAGTTCGTCAGCGCCAACCCCACCGGCCCCCTGCATGTCGGTCATGGCCGGGGGGCGGCCTTAGGCGGGGCCTTGGCCAATCTGCTGCGAAGCACCGGCCATACCGTGGAAACTGAATATTATCTGAACGACCTGGGAACCCAGATGGAAACCCTGGGACATTCCATTCAGGCCCGCTTCCGGGAATTGAAAGGAGAAAACCCACCCTTTCCGGAAAACGGCTATCAGGGCGATTACATCCGGGAGATAGCCGCCGACCTGCAGAAACGGGTTAACCAGGGGTCCCTTTCCAAGGAGGCCTTGGATCTCTCCTTCTTTTCCCGTTACGGCAGAGAAACCATATTGGCGGGGATCCGGGAAGACCTGCAGAACTTTGGTATCCTTTTCGACCACTGGTTCAGCGAAGAAAGCTTGGTGCAGCAAGGCCTGGTCAAGGATCTGATCCAAGAGATGAAAAACAAGGCCCTTTTCTACGATCAGGAAGGCGCCCTTTGGTTTAAAAGCAGTGCCTTTGGAGATGATAAAGACCGGGTTGTGGTTCGGAGCAATGGGGCACTGACCTACTTTGCTACGGATATCGCTTACCATCATCAAAAATTCGGACGAGGATTTCAGCGCTTAATCGATATCTGGGGGGCCGATCATCACGGCTATGTCCCGCGTTTAAAAGCCGCCCTGGGCGCCCTGGGCTATGAACCCGACCGCCTCAGGGTCGTCCTGGTCCAACTGGTCAACCTCCTGCGCCAGGGGAAGCCGGTGGCCATGTCCACCCGGGCCGGTGAATTTGTTACCCTGCGGGAGGTGCTGGAGGAAGTGGGAAAGGATGCCGCCCGTTTTATCTTTCTAACCCGCCGGTCGGACAGCCCCTTGGATTTTGATCTGGATCTGGCCAAAAAACAAAGCAATGAAAACCCGGTTTATTACGTCCAATACGCCCATGCCCGGGTCTGCAGTGTATTAGCCCTGGCCCGTTCCCAGGGGATTGACCCGGCCGGATTGAAGGGCGGGAGCCTTTCCCGTTTGACCCTGCCTGAGGAAAGACGCCTTTGTAAAACCCTGGCCGAATACCCGGAGGAGGTCACCCAGTCGGCCGCCAGGCTGGAACCTCACCGTCTTCCCTTCTACTTGGGTGAATTGGCGGCCCAGTTTCATTATTATTATAATCAGCATCGCTTCTTGACCGAAGACCGGGATCTGACGGAGGCCCGCCTGATGCTGGTCCAGTCCATAGGCATTGTCATCAATAACGCTTTAACCCTTTTAGGAGTCGAGGCTCCGGAAAAGATGTAGAGGGACAAACATGCCGCAACCCTACAACCGAATGAAACGCTACTTTATCGAACTCAGCCGGACCCAACTTTTTTTGAGTATTGCCGGAGCGCTTTTTATCCTGACCTGGGTCTTTATCTTGGGGATCATCGTGGGCCGGGGGATTGTTTCCGATACCATCACCCGGGCCTTTAGGGACCAGATCGCCAAACTCCAGGCTGAAAAAAAGGAATTAATGGACAAGTATCTGGTTCAGGAGCAACCAGGCCAACCCAGCCAGCAGGAAACCCTGAAACCCCAATTGGATTTCTATGATAAGTTGTCCAAAAAAGGGGCCGGCGAACCCCTGGTAACAGCGTTGCCGCCGACGGCCCCCCAAGCACCCGCTCAAGCGACTCCGGAACCGGCGGTCCAAAAGCCGGCCCAGACGGCTGTACCCGAAAAGGCCAAAATAGAAAAGAAAGAACCGCCGGCCGAGGCCAAGGTCAAGCGGGAGCCAAAAATTGGCCTTCCGGAAACCGGCGCCTTCCTTCTTCAGATAGGCGCCTATCGGGAGGAGGCCACCGCCCAATCCAGCTTTAACCGCTTAAAAGAGAAAGGCTATCCGGCCCAACTCAGACTGAAAGATATCCCTCAAAAAGGAGGGAAATGGTATCGGGTTCAACTGGGACCCTATAAAACCAGGGCCGAAGCTGAAAAAGTCCTTTCCAAACTGGCTCAGGACGGCTTTCAGGCCCTGCTCATTTCAAAAAAAGATTAAGGCCGGAGGGTCATGATCCGCAAAGCCACCATGAGGGATGTGAAGCCTATTCAGAAACTGCTGGAGACCTATGCCCAGCAAGGATTGCTGCTCCCCCGGTCTTTGAATGAGCTTTATGGGAACCTCCGGGATTATTATGTTTATGTCCCGGAGGACAAAGAGCAGGTGGCCGGCACCTGCGCCCTGCACCTTTGCTGGGAAGACCTGTCTGAAATCAAGTCCCTGGCCGTTAAGAAATCTTATTCCGGAAAGGGCATCGGCACCCGGTTGGTCGAGGCCTGCATTTCCGAAGCCATTACCCTGGGCTTGTATAAGATCTTTGCCCTGACCTATCGGGCCAGTTTTTTTGAGCGGATCGGTTTCCGGGTCGTTGATAAAAACCGCTTGCCCCATAAAATATGGGCCGATTGTTTGAATTGCGTAAAATTTCCCGAGTGCGACGAAGTCGCCCTCCTTCTGGAAGTGTAAATTTTTTTAACCACAGCCCCGCACAGACAGATTTTTTCTGTCCGGCAAAGGTGGCCGGACAAGAAAACGGGTCTTCTCAGGTCCGTGTCCATCTGGGGCAAGGAATAAAGGTTTTTTTATGTTAGGAAGTTTGATTAAGAAAGTTATCGGGACCAAGAATGACCGGGAATTGGCCCGGATGTCCCCGCTGGTGGACCAGATCAATGAATTCGAGCGGGAGTTTCGCAAGCTGAGCGATGCCCGGCTTCAAGCCAAGACCGGCCAATTCAAAGAAAGAATCGCTCAGGGAATGGCCCTGGATGAACTGCTCCCGGAGGCCTTTGCCGTGGTCCGAGAAGCCTCGATCCGGGTCTTAGGCCTGCGCCCCTTCGATGTCCAGATGATCGGAGGCCTTGTCCTCCATGAAGGTAAGATCGCCGAGATGAAGACCGGTGAAGGAAAAACCCTGGCCGCCACCATGCCGATTTACCTGAATGCCTTAAGCGGCGAAGGAAGCCATGTGGTGACCGTAAACGACTATCTGGCCCGCCGTGACAGCGAATGGATGGGAGGGATCTATAAATTTCTGGGCCTATCCGTGGGAGTGATCGTCCACGATCTGGATAAAGAGGCCCGGCGGAAGGCCTATGGAGCGGATGTCACCTACGGAACCAACAACGAATTCGGCTTCGATTACCTCCGGGACAATATGGAATTTTCACTGCAGGATTATGTCCAACGGCCCTTTAATTACGCCATCGTGGACGAAGTGGACAGTATTTTGATTGATGAAGCCCGAACCCCCCTGATTATCTCGGGGCCGGCCGAAAAATCAACCAAGATGTATTATGACATCAATCAGATCATCCCCCGCCTGCACCGGGATCAGGATTACAGCATCGAAGAAAAAACCCGGACCGTGGTCCTGACGGAAACCGGCGTGGCCCATGCCGAAAAATTATTGAAGATCGAAAACCTCTACGACCCCAAATATATGCTTATGGTTCATCATATCAACCAGGCCCTCAAGGCCCATACTCTTTTTAAAAGGGATGTGGACTATATCGTCAAAGAGGGCGAGGTCATTATCGTCGATGAATTCACCGGCCGCTTGATGCCCGGCCGGAGATACAGCGAAGGCCTGCACCAGGCCCTGGAGGCCAAGGAAGGGGTTCGCATCGAAAACGAAAACCAGACCCTGGCCACCATCACCTTCCAGAACTTCTTCCGCATGTACAAAAAATTATCCGGCATGACCGGAACTGCGGATACGGAAGCCCCGGAATTTAAAAAGATCTACAACCTGGAAGTAGTGGTCATCCCCACTCACAAGAAAATGATCCGCGACGATTATCCGGACGCCATCTACCGGAATGAAGAGGAAAAATTCAAAGCCATTGTCGAGGAGATCAAACATCTGAATAAGAAGGGCCAGCCGGTTCTGGTAGGCACCATTTCCATTGAAAAATCGGAACGTCTTTCCAAAACGCTGGGGCGGGAAGGGATCAAACATTCGGTCTTAAATGCCAAGAATCACCAGTTGGAAGCCGAAATAGTGGCCCGGGCCGGCCAGAAAGAGGTGGTGACCCTCTCCACCAACATGGCCGGCCGCGGCACCGACATTGTGCTGGGTGAGGGGGTGACCGAATTGGGCGGCCTTCATATCCTGGGAACGGAACGCCATGAAGCCCGGCGGATCGACAACCAGCTTCGAGGCCGCTCCGGACGGCAGGGAGACCAGGGCAGTTCCCGATTTTTCCTTTCCCTGGAGGATGATCTGCTGCGGATATTCGGGTCGGACCGTATCGCCGGGATCATGGGCAAGATGGGCATGGACGACGGGGAACCTATCGAGCACTCCCTGATCTCCAAGGCCATCGAAAATGCCCAGCGCCGGGTCGAAGGCCACAACTTTGAAATCCGGAAGCACCTCCTGGAATTCGACGATGTCATGAACAAGCAGCGGGAGGTCATCTACGGCCAGCGCCGCCGGGTCCTGGAGGGAAAAGACCTCAGGGAAATGATCCAGGAAATGACCCAGGAAATTCTGGACGGCATCATGGACCTCTTTCTGAATGATAAGCTGCCCCCTGAGGAATGGGACTTTAAAGCCCTGTCGGACCGGCTCTTTCAGCAATTCTCGGTTAAGGTTTCCTTCCCCAACCCGGATGAAATTCAGGACCTTGAGGAACTGAAGGAAAAAATCCAGGACCAGGTCTGGGGGACTTATTTACAGAAAGTGGCCACCATCGGTCCGGAGCTGATGGCTTCCCTGGAACAGATGATCATGCTCGAGACCATCGATAACTCCTGGAAAGATCATCTGCTGAGCATGGACCATTTAAAAGAGGGCATCGGCTTGCGGGGCTACGGCCAGCGGGACCCATTGCGGGAGTACCAGCGCGAAGGGTACGAACTGTTCCTGGATATGATAGAACGGGTCAAGGAACAGACCGTAGCCAATCTCTTCCGCATCCAGCTGGCCCGGGAAGCCGATCAGGCGCAACTGGCCGCCCGGGAAGAACGGCCTGTCTTCTTCAGTCATGGGGGGGATGAAAGCCCGGAGCCGAAAAAACGAGAAGCGAAAAAGGTAGGAAGAAATGAACCCTGTCCCTGCGGAAGCGGCAAAAAATATAAAAGGTGTTGCGGCCAGAAATAAGGCCTTCCAGGTCCGAGGCTTTCTGGGAGCTACGGTCAGGGCCGAAATCAAAAAAGGGGCCGTCCGTCCCGACCTGGGCCTGATTTTCTCCCGGGTTCCGGCCGCGATGGCCGGGGTGTTTACCCGGAACCTGGTTAAAGCCGCCCCGCTGCTGCTGGATCAGGAAAGGATTAAGGAAGGCCGCGGCCAGGCCCTCCTGGTTAACAGCGGCAATGCCAATGCCTGCACCGGAAAAGCCGGTCTTAAGGACGCCCGGATGTTGGCCGGAAAGGTGGCCGACCTGTTGGCGATTCCGGCCGATTCGGTCTTCCTGGCCTCCACGGGCGTGATCGGACAGCGTCTTCCGGCGGCCCGTATGGCCCGGGCCATCCCGGAACTGGTTAAGGCCCTTTCTCCGCTGAAGCTTTCCGGCCTCTCGGAGGCCATCATGACCACCGACACCTTTCCCAAACTCCTCTCCGGAGAAATTCACTTTGGGAAAAATAAAGCGGCCCTGGTGGCTATGGCTAAAGGTGCGGGAATGATCCACCCGAACATGGCCACCATGCTCTCCTTTGTCTTGACCGATCTGGCCGTGTCCCCGGCCCTGCTCCAAACCTTTTTGACATAAGGCCGTGGACCGGTCATTCAACCGCATCTCGGTGGATGGGGATACCAGCACCAATGACCTGGTCCTGGTCATGGCCAACGGCTTGGCCGGGAATCGGACTATCGAAAACAGCGGCGACCCGGGGGCCAGGGAATTCAGCCGGACTTTGGACCGGCTTCTCCTGGAACTGGCCAAAATGATTGTTCTGGATGGAGAAGGGGCGACCAAATTTATAACCCTGGAGATTACCGGGGCCCGGACCAAAGGAGAAGCGGATCTTCTGGCCAAAACCGTGGCCACCTCCCCCCTGGTCAAGACCGCTTTCTTCGGCATGGATGCCAACTGGGGCCGGATTCTGGCGGCCCTGGGGCGTTCCGGAGTTTCCTTTGACCCGGATCAGGTTGACCTCTATTTCAACCGGGTCCAGGTGGTCCGGAAGGGCCTCTCCGCCGGTCTGGAAAAAGAGCGGCAAGCCGGCAAGATCTTAAAGAACCGCTCTCTGACCGTCCGCATCGACCTCCATCAGGGCCAAGCCAGGACCCTTCTCTATACCTGCGACCTCTCCCTGGATTACGTCCGGATCAATGCCCACTACAGGACCTAAAAACCGTTAGGCGTTAGAGCGTCAGGGGCATTGTCTCCTTTTCTTTGCTCCACAAAATAGCAAGGAATGGGCCGAATATGAAACTATCTGTGGCCGAACGCCCAGCTTGAGAGGTGCGAATGGAGCGTAGCGTAATGAGCATCCTTCTCCAAGCTGATCTTCGGCAAATTCATATTCGATCCTTCCAATAATCAGGTTTTCTGTGAAGATTCGCGATTGCCACAACCAGGATTTCTTGTTCCCGTATTTGGTAAAATTCCGTATGGAAAACGCCGAGTCTGACATCGCCTGCCCGTTTTGAACAGGGATGCCATGCTACAGGAAATTCACCAATCCTATCCAGAGCATTCAACACCTCGGTCAGAAATGTATCGCCAAGACCAGAGACCTCGTAATTGTAATACTCGATGGTTTCATCCAACTCGATTTGGGCAATCTCTATAAAATTTATCTTCATTTTTTACTTTACCTATATTTTTCAAGGACTTTTTCTAAAGATACTGCCTTGAGCTTTCCTTGATCATAGGCATCAATCCTATCTTCAGCCTCTTTAGCCCATAATTCGTCAATTTCGGTATCGGGTTTATCAAGAGTGGAAATCAGCTTATCGATGAGTTGTGCCTTTTCAGAAGGTCTAAGCGTTAATGCCTCTTTAAAAATATTATCTGTGGTAGTCATTTTATCCTCCCTACGGTTTCTTATTATTTTAAATCATTTTCTTATAATCATCATGCCGAACGTACAAATCAGCGACGCCGGTAGGCGTCCGCTTAATTGCCAGGTTGGGCGAATCGTGAGCCATTCGCACCACCGGGAGTTGCCTCATAGAACGCAATCAGCCATTGCCAAAAGCTATTCACCAGAATTTTGGCGTAGATGGTCGAGCGTACGGCGGAACCCGTCGGCCGTATAGTCTCCTCGATACGACCTCAAAGATCTTATGGTCCAACCATGGTCGGCATCTGGATACTCAACGACTTCCAACATGACTTTGCCTCCGCTCGTCTTTGCAGCACTAGCCAACTTCCGGGCTGTTTCAATTAGGCAGCAGTTCTTGTAGGTATCGCGCCCCCCGGCAAACATCAGTGTTGGCACCTTGATCTTTGAGACAAAGGCGTCTGCATCTGTGATGTAGTAGGTTGCCGGATAGGAAACTACAACCGCTGAAACCAACTCCTGCATCCGTGTCGCATAGGTCAGGGAAGAGGCCCCGCCGAGAGAAAAGCCAATCACCGCGACCTTGCCCGGCAAAGCGTGGGGCGACTGTTGTGCGCGAGTAATAACACCCTTCAGGAGAGCCTCGCCACCACCACCCTTGACCCAGAAGTCATTACCGTCGACAAGAACTGCGTAATAGCCTTTCTCGGCGAGATCCTTTGCATAGTACGCGTAGTTGCCTGGACCCGTTTGTCCGGAGACGACAACGACCACTCTCCCTTTCCCGTTCGGCGGTTCATATTCCTTCTGGGAAGGCAGAGAGTCTTCCGCGTAAGCCCGACTCAGGCAGACAAAGAGCATTATTGCGATGACACGACAAACTACTCTCATGACAAATCCTCCTCTGATTTTTTGGCATTGGGTCGGACCATCCCTATAGCTTCGACTCAATCCCTTCCTTTCTTTTTCCGAAAGTTTGCTCATAAGTTAAATAAGAGCCTAATCTCACTATTAAGAATAGAGCGCAAATTATCAGTACGACGTCAACATAGGCCCCTAACCTGAAAATACCGAAAAAGCCAAAATAGAGAGTTATCAGAGCAACCGCCGCCTCCAATATAGCTGATCTTGGTTTTTGACTCAGACAGAGAAAACCACAAACGGTTACCATTGTAGGGCAGTTTACCGCCCCCAATGGTGAATATAAGAATGCCTTCAACCAAACAGGGCTTTCGACCCAATGCAAGTACCAAAAACCGAATACCAACCCAAGAATGCCGAAAAATAAATTGACCGGTGCAATATTCCTAAGATCAAAGGTCAGCTTCTTTGTAAAGTAGGCATGAATAATGAGGACAAAGAACATCGCGAAAATAATGATATTCGGTGCTATCACATACTTTACTGAAATGATTGTCGCAGAAAGGGAGAGAAAAGCAATGAATGAAAAAAACAGCCTATTTCTAATCTTCTCAAAAAGTAACCCGAGCCCTATAACCACTAAGAACAAGATGTGTACGAAAGCTGAATAGGTTTTTACTTCCTTTGAAACATTTTCCAGCATGCTTGTAATTGCTTCAGGTGTTTTCATGAAAGTAAGGACAAAAATAGCCAAAAGCAGCAACCCAAGAACAATCCACTTCATTCTATTTTTCATGGATTCCCCTCCATACAATGGAATGATTAATCACCAGATATACATTGCTTTTGAATTTTGTGAAGTCAATTGCACATAACGGGGAGTTGAGCCGCCAAGGTTCGAGGTTGGCTCCAACGTCTTGGGTTGGGCAATGCTTTTTCCTCTCGCCGTTGTCCTCTGTCAGAGGCTGACCCCGCCTCCCGAGATTAACAATCGCCGTATTTTATCTAACCGACAGGTGCCTTGCGCCAGGGATAAAGGGCGAGAAAAGCCACGACAAAGACAACATCAATGATAGGTACCATTCCCGCCTGGCTGAAGTTAACATTACCTCGAATAATGAAGTATAACGCGGATAATGCGTCAAGAAGAGACCACGCTATGGCCAATTGTACCCACATAATGTGCTTCAGCGGGTTCCGTGCCGCGATGATAACAAAGACGCCAGCGACGATATAGGATATGCCAATGAACGCCAGAAAGTATGGCACGTATGTAGGCGCCTTCTCAAAACCAAACATGGAACATAATTGCTCAGGAGCAAAGACGAACCCAAGACCGAATAAAATACCTACCGCCGCCCAAACAATCATCGCTACCGTTAGACCTTTTATCATGGCTCACCTCCATTAGTAAGATTGACGCTATCATACCATGTCGTGTAATCGCCGCATATGTCATGAACTCGCACTTATCCGGTTGCCTCGTTCAGTCCATTACCAGCCTTTGCACTTTTTGATCCAATACGGACAACCCGTATCGCTTCCGGGCTTCAAAAAGCCATCCCAGCCACCGCTGTCGATCCCTGGCAAATTTTAAAAGGAATTCCCGCTTATGGCATCGATGGGTGATATGCCAAACCTGATTTGAAACAAAATATCGATTGGCTCGCGGCATCGGTGTTCCGCTTAGAAGCCTATTCTCGGGGGTAAAATGGGGACTTTAAGGCTCTTTTTACCCCTTATTTTTGATATAATTCTCTAAGAATTCAGCTAAAGAGCCACTACACTTTTACGATGAGCTTGCCTTTGTTTGTTCCGTCAAAAAGCTTGTTGATACTCCGAGGTACCTGTTCGAGACCCTCGACCACATCAACCCGGTAGCGAAGTTTGCCCTCCCCGTACCATTTCATTAGGTCCGCCATGGCTTCTCCAGCACGGGCAAAGTAGTCAAGCACAAGGAACCCTTCCATGCGCGCCCGCTTGATGATGAGATTCGCAAGAAAATACGGACCGGGCGCAGGTTCGGTGTTGTTGTACATCGAGATCATCCCGCACAGAACAATCCGCGCACGGAGGTTGATAAGCGCAAGGGCAGCGTCCAGCACAGTACCACCGACGTTTTCGTAATGCACGTCGATCCCGTTAGTGCAGACGTCCTTGAGCCTCTCAAGGACGGGTTCTCTCTTGTAGTTAATGGCGGCATCGAAGCCGAGCTCATCCGTAATCCATGTGCACTTCTCGTCACTGCCGGCGATCCCCACAACGCGGCACCCCTTGATCTTGCCGATCTGGCCTACCAAAGAGCCAACTGCACCGGCTGCGGCAGAAATCACGAGGGTTTCTCCTGGCTGGGGCCTGCCGATCTCAAGAAGCCCGAAGTAGGCAGTAAGCCCAACGAGGCCAAAGAGACCGAAGTATGCGGTCAACGGGATGGCGGGGTTTTCCGGTAGCACCTGCAACCAACTACCGTCTGAAAGGGCGTAATCCTGCCAGCCAAGCATTCCCGATACATAGGCTCCTTCCGGGAACTGGTTATTCCGCGACTGTTCCACCACCCCAATGGCGCCGCCCCTCATGACTTCTCCAATAGCCACCGGGGGGAGATAGCCCGGAAGGTCCGTTACCCATCCCCGCATCGTGGGATCGAGGGAAAGGTAGAGGTTGCGGACGAGGACCTGTCCCTCCTTTGGATCTGGTATTGGCTCCTCTCGAAAGGCAAAATCCGACTCCTTGATGAGTCCGACCGGCCGAGCCGCGAGACACCACTGACGATTCATCGTTCTGCCCGTTGCCATAGGACACCTCCTTTTTCGTTTTTTTGGCTTGCCCAACGGTCGGTTTCACCGGCGCGGGGCTTTATCAGCGTCCGCGTGGAAACCGTTGTTATGCGCGTCGCCCTATCCGCTTCTTCAGCTCGTCCAATTGCTGGCTTTACGCGGTGTACCATTGCAGGGCAGTTTGGGCACAGGGGCCCCATGTCCTGAATTGGGTCCACCACATATTTAGCTCCGATTTCCGATAGTTCTTTTAACATGGATGAAGCCGTCACCGAGTTTGCTGTAAACTTCCATAATGCCGCGCCTCACAAGCCGCGAGTTAACGAGCGGTCCTCGTGCAAGCACATGTTAGGCGCGAGATTTGGATCAACGGGAATCATTTCCGCAACCAGAGTTTCAGGCGCAATGTCTTGTTCATGCGGCCAGGTGACTGCACCGAACAGTATGCCTACTTGATTGAAGTATTGGACATCTCGAAGCTCGCGAAATACCCCATGATCAAGATAGGGCTTTAAATCAAAAATTCCCTTGCGCCCATCCTCAATCTCTACATAGATACGATAATCCGGCAGCGGTTTAACAATCTTTACATCCCAGTACATGATGGCACCTCACAGGGGATCTATTTTATAGGGAGTTTCTCCACTTACAGCCAGTTCCCAATCAGCTACTAACTCATCGTGCCGGATGCAACATCGAAATACTTGGCTGCACGGATGCAACGCTGGCAGGCGACCTCTATAACCCACAGAAGATCGAGCTGGTCTCTCATCAACATTTATTTGTAGAATCTTCCCTGCTCAGTTGAATACTGATCATCGACCGACCGTTGAAAGTTGACTGACCATGCGAAAACGTTCCGATTTGAATCCGGCTTCCTCAAGGAGTCTTGTTGCAAGATCCACTGATTCTGCAGCAACAACAAAATCAACATCTTGAGTGACCATGGCTTCAGCCGCCCAATGATTAACGGCTACGCCGCCGATTGCGCACCATACAAGATCCGCTCGCTCGAGACAATCGACCAAACGCATGACATCGTCTGTGCCACCTGCCGTCTGCCAATCAAAAAATTGTTTTGGTGTCATGTTGTGATCCTTGATTAAATTTTTTTGGACACCCCATCGCCAATACCAATGCACGCCTCAGATTCTGCGTACCTCGCCTGGAGAAATTGGACAGGCTACCCTTATTCTCTACTCCAGTTCTCTATCTTCAATCCTTTTATCTTGCCGAAGTGTTTTTCGTTATTCGTTACCAATGTGTAATTCATGGTCATAGCAGTGGAAGCAATTAATAAATCCATATCATCGATAGGACTGCCTATTTTTTGGATGGTGACTTTGACGGCACTAAACGTTTCCATTACGGCTTTATCTATTCCGATAATAGGAAACAGCTCCTTAATCCTATAAACAACGGCCAGGTTCTTCTCTACATTTCTTGACTTCTTGGCCCCGTAAAGCAATTCGCCGTAGGTAATGACCGAAATGGCCTTGGGGATATTCTCGTTCAGCGAAAAGCGATTTTGAACGATGGCATCACCTTTTAAGCTATAAATGATAATATCGGTATCAATCAAATAGGACATTTTGCGCCTCGAATCGCTTGCTGTTCCTTCTATTCTTCTTGATGTCCTTAACTATTTCATCAGCAGTCCGGTTGTCAGCCCAGGAACCCGATAAAGAAAGAAACTCCCGAGTGGGGTTGTTCTTAAAACCCACCGGATTCGATAAATATTTTTCTAAAATCGAAATAACCTCCTGACTTAAAGAACGATTTTCCGATTTAGCCAGATTTTTCAAGGAAGAGTATAATCGATCGTCGATGTCTCGTACCTGCAATATAGCCATGATATCACCTCCGGATAACAATATGAGCTAATCTTCATGAAATGTCAATCAAAATACATGCAAGAGAGGTCATTTTCTATCGCCTTCATGGCTATTCGGTGTGCAAGGCATCAAGAACAGCACTGGGATTTCTTGATGCGATGCGCAACAATGCCTTCGCCGGGCCTTCTGGTGTTCTTCGGCCTTGCTCCCAATTTTGCAGAGTTCGAACGCTAACTCCTATCATAAGGGCGAAATCATTTTGTGAAACATTGAGTTTGTCTCGCACAGTCTTGATTTCCGGCGGTTTGATTTCATACATACGACTTGGCGCTTTACGGCCAGCCTTGATCTCGCCAGCTTCTTTAATGCTGGCAGCCAGCCTTTCAAAATGGTCCTTTCTCATGATAACGACTCCTTGACCATCCCACGGAGCAGTTTGAGCTGGTCCGTGGTCAGGTCTTCTTGTTTATTTTTTCGGTATGGGAAAAGCATGAAGATGCTATCTGGAGGACTCCAATAGTAAATGACTCGCAGTGCCCCTCGTTTCCCAGAATCTGGAAGATTCCAGCGGATTTTCCTCAAGCCCCCACCACCTCGGATTAAAATTCCAGCATCCGGCCGCAGCATCAGGGTGGTCTGGAGCATCCTGTAGCTCTCATCAGGAAGTAGTAGCTGAATCTCCTTCGTGAAGATTGAGGTTTCGATGAAGATCATGGTGACATGATACGCCATTGGCGTATTTTGTCAAGTTTGGTAGTCCCGATCAAGCTGTTTAATGTTTTTCAATTAGCTTGTATATTACAGGGACGATTTTGAAATTTAAAAAAGATTGGGAGAGAAAGTCAAGGGAAATGTTTGAAAAGGCTTGCAAAACGGGTAATAATGGGCTCTAATAACAAGAAGGCGTTGGACCAATTTAAGCGAATCCGGATTGCCTTCCGGACCGTTAAATTGAGCTGCGCATTGATCTCGTAAACCCCCAAACCTCGGCCTGACGGCTATTCCGCTGAAGTTCATCGCCAGCCTGGTCGGGGGCTCTCGGGAACGACAAAGGAGGAAAAATGCAAGCACGGGGACCGCTGATGATAGAACATCGTCTCATTGAACGGATGCTGGCTCTAATCCGGCGTACGCTGGGGGAAACAGAAAAAACAGGGGCCATCGATCCCTTTTTCGTCGACACCTCCGTTGACTTCATCCGGATCTACGCCGACCGCACTCACCACGGGAAAGAGGAAGACATCCTTTTCAAAAAACTCGAAAAGAAAGGCCTCGCTGATGAGGATGGTCGGGTCATGAAAGAACTGATCGCTGAGCACCTCTTCGGGCGGGAAACAACCAAAGCCTTGTCGGAAGCCAATAACCGTTATCGGAAGGGTGAGGAAAAGGCCCTTGGAGAGGTGATCGCCTGTCTCCGTACTCTCGCGGATTTCTATCCCAGGCATATTGAAAAAGAGGACAAAGTATTCTTCCCTGCTTCCCGGGCCTACTTCTCTGACGAGGAAGACCAGGCCATGCTGGCCGACTTCTGGGAGTTCGATCGGAAGATGATACACGAGAAGTACCAGTCGGTCGTCCAGGGCTTGGAGTAGGGGTTGAATACGAAAAGGCGTTTTGTGTTCCGTTCGGCGTTCGGCGAAAAAAGATTTTCATAATTCGTCGTGCCCTCCCGGACATAAGGGTTTAGCGATGATTTGGTATTCTTCTGTAAAATAAGATACCTTTTCACCCTATGAGGACTGAAGAAAGTCGCCACCCTTGGGGTACGGATTATTTACAACTATGACCGTCAAGAAATTACAAAAACTGATCAAGGCCGCCCGTGGCGAAATACCGGCCGATTTGGTTTTGAAGGGCGGCAGGGTCGTTAATGTCTTTTCCTGTGAGATCATCGAGGCCGATCTGGCCGTCTGCGATGATACCATCGTCGGGCTGGGTCGTTACGAAGGCAGGGAAATCATCGACTGCCGCCGGCGCGTCCTCTGCCCGGGTTTTATCGAAGGCCACTTCCATATCGAAAGCTCCATGCTGGTCCCGCACCATTTGGCGCCGGTGCTCCTGCCCCTGGGGACCACCACGCTCATAGCCGATCCTCACGAGATCGCCAATGTCTTCGGCCTGAAGGGCATTCAGTTCCTGTTGGACGACAGCGCCCGCCTCCCTCTGGAAATTTATCTCCTGGCCCCTTCCTGCGTACCGGCCACCGACCTGGAGACGGCCGGGGCCTCCTTAAGCGAAGAAGATCTCCGGCCCCTCAAGCGCAATCGCCGTATCCTGGGTCTGGCTGAGGTCATGAACTTCCCCGGGGTGCTTAAAGGCCGGCCGGACGTTATCAAAAAAATAGAGGCTTTTAAAAAGAAGGTCATAGACGGCCACGCTCCTTTGCTTACGGGAAAGGATTTATGCGCCTATATTGCCGCGGGGATTCGATCCGACCATGAAACCACCCGCCTTGATGAGGCCCGTGAAAAACTGTCCCTGGGCATGCGGGTGATGATTCGCGAGGGAAGCCAGGCCAAAAACCTGGCCGATCTTCGCCGACTGATTACGCCCTGTAATGCCCGCCGCTGCCTGCTGGTATCGGATGACCGGCACCCGGAAGACCTGCAGCAGGAGGGACATCTGAACTTTATAGTGAAAAAGGCCATAGGCTTGGGAATCGATCCGGTCTCGGCCATCCAGATGGTCACCCTCAACCCGGCCGAGTATTTCGGGCTTCAGCCATCTGGGAGCCCTGGCCCCCGGCTACCAGGCCGATATCGTCATCCTGAGTTCCCTGTCCGGACTGGCTATTGAAGCGGTTATTAAAAGAGGTCGATTGGTTGCCCGCCGGGAAAAATTTCTCGCTGAAAACCCGGAACCGCAAAAATGGCCGTTGGGTCGCTCCATGAACCTCAAAGGGTTTACCTGGGAAAGGCTCCGGATTCCTTTGTCAGGGAAGGCAGGCCCGGGTCATCGGATTGGTTCCCGGCCAGATACTCACCCGACAGGAACAGGTTCCCGTTTCAGGGAAAAAGGGCTTTATTGATCTGGCCAAGGAGGAGGACGTGATTCAAATTGCCTCCGTCGAACGCCATCGGGCCACCGGGAATATAGGGCTGGGACTGGTCAGGGGATTCGGCCTGCAGCAAGGGGCCTTGGCCTCTTCCGTAGCCCATGACTCCCACAACATCCTGGTCATCGGCCGGGATCCGAAAGAGATGTTCCTGGCCGTTCAGGCCGTGGTGGAAATGGGCGGGGGGCAGGCAGCGGTCCTCGGCCATCGGGTTTTGGGGAAATTACCTTTGCCGGTGGCCGGATTGATGTCCGATCAGGGCCTGGACCAGGTGCTCGAACAACAGGAGGCCCTGCTTAAGGCGGCTTCCCTGACCGGCTGCACCTTAGCCAATCCCTTCATGGCCCTCTCCTTCCTGGCCTTGCCCGTGATCCCGGAACTCAGGATAACCGATAAGGGGCTGGTGGATGTCAACCGCTTTGAATTAGTCCCCTTGTTTTATGATGTCTGACGGCCATATCATGAATAGCCCTAAAATAATTTCAAACTTTGCGCCCTTTGCGTCTTTGCGGTGACAGTTTTTTTATGAATCCAAAAATAGATTCTCATCAGGAAGCGATTGTCCAAGCCTTTTTGGACCCTGCCTTTCATCCCAACCATCCCCGAAAGATCACCCATCTCCAGACCCATATCTCCCACATCTTTCTGACCGGCGGTCTGGTCTATAAAATCAAAAAACCGGTCAACTTCCACTTCCTTGATTTTAGCACCCTGTCCAAACGCCGCTATTTCTGCCATCAAGAGGTTGCGCTTAACCGCCGTCTGACCCGGGATCTTTATCTGGGTGTGACGAAAATCACCCTGGACAAGGGGAAGCCGGCCTTGAACGGGAAAGGACCGGTTGTGGAGTACGCCGTCGCCATGCGGGAGATGCCCCAGGAGCGGATGATGGACCGCCTGTTGAAATCCGGAAAGGTGGAACCCAGAGAGATCAAAGCCCTGGTTCGACGGCTGGTTCCTTTTTACGCCACGGCCCGAACCGGTCGGGGAGTGAATGCCTACGGGCTCCCGAAAGGGATTGCCAAAAATACCGAAGAAAACTTTGAACAGATCCGTCTCTATGTCGGGAAATTGCTTTCCTCCCGGATGTACCGCCGAATTCGGACCTATAGCCGAAGCTTTCTGGAGCGGAACAGGGACTTGTTCCAAAAGCGCATCGAGGAAGGGCGTATCCGGGACTGTCACGGCGATCTCCATTCAGGCAACATTTGCCTGACCAAGAAGGTTCAGATCTATGATTGCATCGAGTTCAATCCCCGCTTCCGTTACTCCGATACGGCCTGCGACCTGGCCTTTCTGGCCATGGACCTGGATTTTCACGGCTATAAAAATCTCTCCGACATCCTGGTAAAAAGCTATGTCCGCCAGTCAGGCGATAAGCAACTGCCTCGTTTGATGGATTTTTACAAATGCTACCGGGCCTGTGTCCGGGCCAAGGTCCATTCCCTGGCCTCCGTTGAGCCGGAAATTTCCTTTAAAGAAAAAAAGGATCATATCCGGCTGGCCAAGAATTATTATCAACTGGCTCACCGCTATGCCTTAAACGATAAGCCCCTTCATCTTGTCGTTTTCTTCGGCCTCATGGGCAGCGGAAAAACCTCTCTGGCCCGGGCCTTGGCCAAAGAAACGGGCTGGCCCCTGTTCAGCTCTGATGAGATCAGGAAAAAACTGGCTGGTTTGAACCCATCGGCCCGCCGCTGGGAGCCCTTTGGTAAAGGTATTTACTCTGGAGGAATGTCGCAAAAGACCTATTTAAAAATGAGGCAGGAAGCGGAACGGTTATTAAAAGAAGGGACAGTCGGTCATCTTAGACGCCTCGTACAGCCAGGAATCGGAACGACTTCCCCTTATGGATCTGGCCGGCCGAACCGGGGCCCGGCTTCATTTTATCAAATGCCGGGCACCAATAGCCGTCATCCGCCAACGTCTCAACCGGCGGAGCCGGGAAAAGGCCGCCGTCTCCGACGGCCGCTGGGAAATTTTTGATCAACAGCGTGGCTCTTTTGAACCGATTAGCGGCCCGATCAAGGAACACCTGATCACCATTCAGACCACGCAGTCCCCCGAAACCCTTTCCAGCCGCCTTTTCAAAAAAATAGATCAACTTACCCATTACCACTCAAAGCAATAATGGGTGAAATTTCTGGAATATAACCGAACCAATTCATCCACAATACCTGGTGAGCATCATGGTAGATGAGGACCAACAGGTGGTCGAATTTGATGAGGGGAATAATAGTTGGAACCTGACTATCGGGACCGGTGAGTACAGGCCTTATTTGCCTATTATTTTAAAGTAACAAGGGAAGTCTGACTGGATCGGATCCATAGGGTCCTAACTCGCATCAGAGATATTTTATCTATCTGCCAATTATTAGGGCAGACCTTCTTGTTTCAAAAGGTCATGGGTTCCAACCCGACGGAGTTCGAGGACCCGTTCATAAAAACGGAAAGTCAAGCGGTAACTGCGGCTGACTCGGATTTCGTATTTATCGGTTCCTTTCAGTTTTTTTAGTCGTAATGAAGGATGGGAGGAATTCTTGAGTAAAAGTTCTAATTGCTTGTCAACCCGGGTTTGGATTTCCGAAGGCAACCGGCTATAATCCCTTAGGAAGGATTGGAGTCGTCTAATTTTTGCCATGCAGGTCTCTCAATAGATCATCCAGACCGTCAAACTCCTTGAACCTCCCCTTCTCAAGGTCTCTATCTGCTTCTTTTTCCTTCCCCTGCCATTCTTCCGTCCAGAACCAGGCTTGGTCCCTGGGGATTTTAACCGTTTTAACGGGGACCAGATGGACTTTTCGGTTTTTAATCTCGAATTCCACTTCATCACCCGGCTTCAGAACCAGGGCCTCCATGATTGATTTGGGAATGGAAATCTGTCTTTTACTGCTGATCTTCATAACCTTCTCTCCCACCTTGTTTTATAGTAAAATAACTTTACCATTTTACTTTGTCAATCGCAAACTATCCGATCCCTTAATAGCAAGTCTTAAGCGCTTAACCGGGAAAGCCATTGGGCGGCAGGTATCAGGGAGAGGCCTTTGGCTTGTTCTTCGTGCCGGATTGTGATGACGGAAATCACCGGCTATCACCTTAGGGCGGCCTGGGTTCTATAATGCCGGTAAAAATCCCGGATGAAGCGTTTAATGTCCTTTCTGCCCTTCAAGGAAAAACCCAGCGTCTCGATTTTATTAATGACCGCCGTGGCCGGTTCTCCCCCCAAAAATCCGTTGGCCAGCATGATCAGACTGAGACCCAAGGCTTCGTCGTCGGTGTTGATGATGAACGGGCTGTGGCAGCAGCGGGTAACGAATTTTGAAAAATTGACCACATGCCCGTCATCTATGCGGCAGGCTTCCAGGTCGCATTCTTCAACCGGGATGTGGGTGTAACGCATCCCGGCCCGGCGGACCTTGCGGGCCAGCTCCTTATCCAGGAGCGCCGCCGGCATAATGTCCAGGACCATCTTGTAGCCTTGCTTGGAGAGCTGGAGCAGATCCTCAGGCCTGGGTCTGCCCAACAGGATAGCGTCCTTCTCCAACTTGACCTGTTTAAAAAAATACACGGTTAGGACCTCCTCTTCTCCAGGGATTTCTTTGACTTTCCCTAAAAACCATGATAGCCTATACTATAATAGAAAAATTAAAAACGGTTTGCAACCTTAGATGGAGGGAACATGGCTGCTCCAAGAAAATCTCTTTTCGCCGTCCTGATCAGCGTCTTCATCCTCTTTATTCTCGGTTCCAGTCTTCTGGGGTTTTACACCGAGTGGCTCTGGTTCAAATCCCTGGGCTATACCTCGATCTTTCTCCGGATTATCAACTATAAATTTCTCCTGGGGCTAAGCATCGGGGCCATCTCCGCCCTTCTGTTCTACCTCAACGGCCGTCTGGTATTCCGTTTGGCCCATAACCCTTCTCCGGTAAACCCGTCCGCTTTACCTTTCAATATCCCCGTCTGGCTGGAAGAGCGGCTGATACGCTTCCTGAAACCGGCCGCCATTCTTATCGGGATCTTCCTGGGAATGGGAGCCGCCGGGCAATGGGAAAATGGTCAGCTTTTGCTGAATGCCCGTCCCCTGGGCAGTTTTGATCCGGTTTTTCAGAGGGATCTGTCTTTTTATTTATTTCAATATCCATTCCTGGAATATCTGAGCGGCTGGTTCGGGGGCCTCTGGTTCATTACCCTGATTTCAGCCCTGGCCATCATCGTCTTCCGCTTCCAGTTTCAGGTCGGCAACCGCGGAATTTCCCTTGCGCCCTGGGTTAAAAAATACCTTTTCTTTTATTTCGGGATTCTCTTTCTCTACCTTTCCGTCTATTTCTATTTGTCCCGTTTCGGCCTGCTCTTTACCTCTCGCGGGCTGGTCTTCGGCCCCGGTTATGTGGATCAGAACTATCTCCTGCCGGCCCTTTTGGCAATGATGGTTATCTCCCTCCTGACCGGGGTCCTTTTCCTGGTCTATGCCTTTAAGCCGGAGGGGCGCTGGATTTACGGGGTCCTGGCTGTTTTTATCGCTTCCTATGTAATCGGCATTTATCTCCTGCCCGGTTTTGTCCAGCGCTTTGTGGTTACCCCGAATGAAATTCAAATGGAAACCCCTTACTTAACCCGCTACATTCAGGGAACGCTCAAAGGCTATGGGCTCAACCGGGTGGAAGAGCGGCAGCTTTCGGCCCAAACCTCCTTAACCCCGGAACTGATAAATGCCAACAGCCTGACGATTAAGAATATCCGCCTCTGGGACCACCACCCCTTGCTGGAAACTTTCAGCCAGATCCAGGAAATTCGAACCTATTATAAATTCCAGGCCGTAGATAACGACCGCTATTTCATCAACAATGAATACCGCCAGGTTCTCCTTTCCCCTCGGGAGCTCTCCTATGCCGATTTGCCCAGCAAGGGCTGGATCAATGAACATCTGATTTATACCCATGGCTATGGCCTGACCCTGGGCGTGGTCAATCAGGTGACTCCTGAAGGACTGCCGGCCCTCCTGATCCAGGATATTCCCCCGGTCTCCAAAACGAATCTCCAGGTAACCCAGCCTGAGATCTATTTCGGCGAGATTGAAAACGATTATATCATCGTCAACAGCCGTCAAAAGGAATTCAATTACCCCTCCGGTGATAAAAATGTTTTTTCCAGTTATCAAGGCCAGGGCGGCATACCCCTCCGAGGCCTCCTTAACCGAGCCCTCTGGTCCATGCGTTTCGGGACCCTGAAATTTCTGCTTTCCTCGGACATTACGCCTCAAAGCCGGATCCTTTTCAACCGTTCCGTTGTCACCCGGCTCCAGAAACTGGTCCCTTTCCTTCAGGTGGACCGGGACCCTTATATGGTTATCTCCAACGGCAAGCTCTACTGGATCCTGGAGGCCTACACCCAGTCTTCAACCTACCCCTATTCGCGTCCCATAAAAAAATTAGGCAATTATGTCCGCAATTCCGTGACGGCGGTGATCGATGCCTATGAAGGTTCGGTTCAAGTGTATATCAAGGATGACCAGGACCCCCTGGTCCAAATCTACGCCCGGATTTTCCCAAATCTCTTTAAACCCTTAACCGCCCTGAGTCCGGATTTAAAAAGCCACCTGCGTTACCCCCACTATTTGTTTCAAATTCAGGCCAATATCTACGCCACCTACCACATGAATAACCCTCAAACCTTCTACAATCGAGAGGATATCTGGGAGATTCCGGCCAACCTACAATCCGCCAAAACGGATATGGAACCGTATTACACCATCATGCGTCTTCCGGGTGAAAAGAAGGAAGAATTCATCCTGATGATCCCCTTCACTCCCCAGAAAAAGGATAACCTGGCGGCCTGGATGTCGGTTAAGTGCGACTTTCCCGATTTCGGCAAATTCGTGGTTTACCGCTTTCCCAAACAGCGCTTAGTTTACGGACCGAAACAGATTGGATCGCGCATCAATCAGGAACCGGAAATTTCACGTCAGCTTTCGCTTTGGGATCAGCGGGGTTCCCGGGTCAACTTAGGCACGCTTCTGGTCATCCCCATTGAGGAATCTCTTATCTATGTGCAGCCCGTTTATCTCAAAGCCGAGAGCGGGCAGATCCCGGAACTGAAGCGGGTTATCGTAGCCTATGAAAATCAGATTGCCATGGAAGAGACGCTGGAGAAATCCCTGGCCAGGGTCTTCGGCCAGGAAATAAAAAAAGCCCGGGAGGAAAAACCTCCGGGGATTGCGCCATTGCCTGATAAAGCCGGCAAACCCCAGGCCCTCCACCAGCCTCTGGGCGATCAGGCCTGGGATCAGTATCAAAAGGCCCGGAAGGCCCTAAAAGAAGAAAATTGGACAGCCTATGGACAGGCTCTCAGGGACATGGAGCAGACGTTAAAACAGATCAAGGAAGGGAAGAAATAAAAATCATCTCCAAAGCAATTGGAGATGATTCAGGGGTCAAGGGGTCGAGGATTCGAGGGTTCAAGGGAAATGCTTAAGAACTAAAAAGAGTTGACCGATAAAACCCGTTTAGAATTTTAGTATTTGGATTTTGAATTTGTTTCGGATTTCGATATTCGGATTTCGGGTTTCTAAAAAGCATCCAGCATCAGCATTAGGTGATCAGCAGCTCTTCCGGTTGCTCCTGCATTTTCTCCACCAGCACCCGGCGGATACGGCGGTTATCCGCATCCTGAATGGTCATCTCGAGATCCTGGAAATAGATCTTCTCCCCTGTTTTGGGGACCCTCCCCAGGAGATGAATAATGAGGCCCCCGACTGATTCGAAATCCTTTTCTTCAATCTCCAGGTTGAAATAGGTTTCCAATTCTTCGATTTCCAGGCGGGCATCCACTTCCACCCGCCCCTCCCCCAGGGCCTTCAAACGCGGTTCACGGCGATCGTATTCGTCTTCAATCTCACCGATAATCTCTTCAATGATGTCCTCCATCGTCACCAGGCCGGCGGTACCGCCGTATTCATCGAGGACCACGGCCATATGGACTTTTTCGGCTTTTAATTCTTTGAAGAGCTGAACGATCTTCTTGGTTTCGGGTACGAAGGTAGGAGGACGAATGATCTCAGCCGGGATGGGCTGTTCGGGTGGCAAATTCCAATAGGGCAATAAATCCTTGACATGGAGAAGCCCGACGATGTTGTCCTGATTCTCCCGGTAAATTGGGAGACGGGAGTGTCCGTGTTCCATCGTCAAATGGATAACGGCCTGAATGGTCACCTCGTCGCTGACCGAGAGCATCTCGGTTCGGGGGACCATGACTTCCCTGACCACCGTATCCTTGAATTCAAAAATACTGTGGATCATTTCCCCTTGTTCGGGGGTCAGCAGCCCCTGTTCTTCTCCCTGGTCGATAAGTTCCTGGATGTCTTTCTCCAACAGGGACTCCGGGGTCGGTTCGGACTTCTTCCGGAACAGGGAACGAACCTGGTCAATAAGGCCGGGAGGATGATCTTCTGAGTTTGTACTCATAACGTGACGTTTTCATAGCAGTTTTTTTTGGCTTTGTCAATTTATTTGAATTTGTCCCAATGTTACGTGATTTTTAAGCTATTCATTCTTAAAGGGCTTCAGGGGTCTTGATTTCAAGGTTGTCCGAAAGGGAATCCATAGCCCCAACCCGGCCCCACTTTCTAAGTTGGTTGGGAGCCGGGCATCACCCAAGACAATAAATCGCTTTGGTGTTGGCCTGTTTCTAAACCCCATTATAAACTTCCTGCCCGGGATCAGGCTGCCGGCATTTTGGCGGACAATCCTTGAAATCAAGACCCCTGAAACCCTTTTGAGAATCACCTAACTTTGGGACAATCCCATTTTTTTGATAAGGGAAGATCGGCTGGAATTGATGTTTTTCCGAAAGCTTGCTATGATGAGAACACATCCGGAAACAATCTTTTGCGGAGGTGCTCGGGAATGCTGATCAAAGATAATGCCCAGGCGAACTATTTCATGGCCCTGGATAAAACCCTCCTGTGTGAATTGCTCCATCCGGAACGGGAACCGGGAAACCTCAAAATGGGCTACAGTCTGGCCCAGGCCGTTCTAAAACCCGGCCGGTCTTCCCTGCCCCACAAACTTAAAACCGCTTCGGAGGTCTATTATATTCTGGAAGGAGAAGGGCTTCTGGTCATTGGGGAGGAATCCGAAAGGGTCCGGCCCGGACAGGCTATTTATATTCCCCCTGATTCCGTTCAGTTTCTCCGGAATACCGGGGAGCAGGATCTGAAATTCCTTTGCCTGGTTTTCCCCCCCTGGCGCATTGAAGAAGAAGAATTATGTCAGGGCTGCTCTGAAGAGCCTTGAAGTCCTTAACAGGTTGCTGAAAAAGGCCCATTAGGGTGTTGCCTTCATACCTCGTCATTGCGACGTACCTCTATGTACGCCTCATTCCTCGAGATTTCGGGCGCCTTGTATCTGGACCTTTTTGAGCAACCTGTAAAAATGAATTTTTCCGCATCCTGTTAAGAAACCAACCAAACATCATGGCCAAAGTCGTTTCTCTGGAATCCGTAAAAAAACAAAAGGCGGCCCGACGGGGTTTTCGGGAATGGAGACGCCGCTTTCAACAGCTCCCGACGCTGGATGAGCAGACCCGCTGGGCCGATCTTCCCGATGCCTTGATCCTTTTTCTGGCCGAGGACAGTCCCGAAAGCCGGCCCATCGTCCACGACCTGCTGACGGGGGTCATGGGCCTTGGCAGCGGCTACGAATTCGAGTCCCTGCCCTCGGAAAAATTGCTGCCTCTGATGGATGCCTATTTCGTGGTTATCGACCAAGTCCGCTTTGAATGTATGCGGCGTTTAGGATGGATTCAGGAAATTCTTCTGCCAGACCAATCGATTACCGAAACCATACGGAATTATGAGCAGGTTTTGCCGGCGGCCTTGCTCCAAAGTCCCACCCTGACTCCTCTCCATCCTGCCTATTCCGAATATCCGGATAAAACGGAGCTCGAACAGCGGGTTTTACTTAGAAAATACATTCCCGAAGCCGTAAAAAAATTCGGCGAGAAGATCAAGGAGGCAGGAAATAAACCCTAAATAAATGAAACCGGATTTTTCCTTTACTTTTTTTGAGCATCGGAATATATAAAAAGATTATCGTTAATTTTCTGGCAAATGGTGTTGATCAGGGTTCTTATCCCTTTTCCCCTATTTGTCAGGGAGAAAGGGATTAGAATGAAACTTGAAACCCCCAACCGCCTTCTTTTTATTGAACCCCGTTCCCCGGTAGAACATGTGTTCAGCCGGGCCCGCATCCCCCGCTTAGGCACCATCCTTCTGGGAACCCTGCTCCGCAACCAAGGGCATGAGGTCCGGGTCATCATTGAAGACATTTCGGGAACCCCCGGGGCGGCCGACTTGGACTGGGCCGATACGGTTTGCATATCGTCCATCACCAGCACCATTCCCAGGGCCTATCAGTTCGGAGATTCGGCCCGTGAAAAAGGAAAACGGGTCGTTTACGGCGGCCCCCATGTGACTTTCCTGCCGGAGGAAGCCCTGGCCCACGGTGACTTTGTGGTTCGGGGAGAAGGGGAAGAAACCCTTAGCGAACTTTTGAAAACCTGGCAGCAAGAAGAGGACTTGGAAAAAATTGCCGGCCTGTCATTTAATCGGGAAGGACAGGCCGTACACAACCAACCCCGGCCTCTGATTCAAGATCTGGATTCTCTACCCCATCCTGATTTTACCCTGGTTCGGGGCTGGGATCCCCGCCGGGCCGTCATGCCGCTGGCTACGTCCAGGGGATGTCCTTACTCCTGTAAATTTTGCTCCGTCGTTCCCATGTTCGGCCGCGGTTATCGCACCCGGTCCATTGATCTGGTTTTGGAGGAAGTGGCGGCCCATGCGGGCGTAGTGGATCACATCTTTATTTGTGATGATAATTTTGCCGCCAACTTAAAAAGGGCCAAGGATCTTCTGCGGCGCATGAAAAATGAGGACCTCCATCCTCAATGGAGCACCCAGGTCCGGGCTGAGTCGGCCTTCGATCCTGAATTCCTGGAACTTTTAAAAGAAACCAATTGCTGGGGAGTTTATATCGGCTTCGAGAGTTCGAATCCGGAAGTCCTGAAAGCCTATCGAAAAAACCAGGATGAAGCCTCCATGAAACGGGCCATTGAGGCCTTTCACGGCTCCGGTATTCACATCCACGGCATGTTTATAATCGGGGCCGACCAGGATACTCCGGAAACGATCCGGGAAACCGTTCGCTTTTCCCTGGCCAACCGGGTGGACTCGGCCCAATTTATGATGCTCACGCCTCTACCGGGTACGGAAACTTTCCAGGAAATGGAGAAAGAAAACCGCCTGCTCACCAAGAACTGGGAGCTTTATGACGGATCCCACGTGGTCTTTCGACCGCATTCCATGACCGAAGAGGAATTGCAGGGGGCCTGTTATCAGGCTTACCTGACTTTCTATTCCTGGGGATCGATTTTAAAACGCCTGGTGCATTTGGATCTCTATTACAGTTACCTTCGCTTCTACGGAAGGCGATTGCTTAAAAGGGCCGGTGATCGGATGAATCGCCATCGCCGTTGGCTGGCGGAGAATTTTCGCAATCAGGTCGAGAGACAACTGGGTTCGTTCTGGGAATTCCGGGGGATCCGCAAGGTGGCTCTCTTCCAGGGCAATGCCACGGAAGTCTATCAGGAGTTCCTGGCCTGCTTTTTAACCCGGCTGGGCGTGGAAGTGGTTGCTGAAAAAGATCCCTCGGAATTTTTTAAACACCTGCGACAAAAAGCGGAGGTCGCTGTCGTCCCCTGGCTCCGATATGTCCAGGAAACGGAAAAACGTCTTTACCCGGCCTTGGAGAACCTGCTGGCCGGTCTGAAGGAAAAACTCCCGGAGGGACTTCCCCCGATCGAATGGGTGATCGACCTCAAAAAGGAATCGCTCTATCGCTCCTGTGTCCGCTATGGACTTCTTTTCTCAAACAACCTTAAAAAAATTCGCCGGGCCTATCAGGAGGCTTCCCGACTGATTACTCCGCCGCCCTGCCCGGAGCCGGTCCGCCGATAGCTTCCCTTGCCCTTACCTTTTCTCTCGTTAAGCCATGGGGAAATCCCCTTTGGTTTTTTCAATATCGAAAGCGATCTAGTGCTGCTCAGCCGCGTTTTCTTTTTTGCGGCTGATTTTTGCCGGGCCGTAACCGGCCTTTCCAGCCAATCGACTCAACCGGATGGGGCCGTCGCCCTAACCGGATATCACCTGAATCCGGGAGATATCGGGGATCTGCACGGGGCTATCCAGGGTGTCCGGTTTACGGGTTTCATCGGAGAAGTTTATCGGCTCTTTCCCTTTCCGGAAGATCTCAGGACACTTCAAACAAAACCCGGAGGGATACCGGACCAGAGAGAGAGTCGAAAGGATTGTCCAAGGCTATTCTCCGAAGAGGTCGATCTTTTTTGGCCTGGACCACGGCGGTCAATCCATTCGGATTGGGGATGTTCGGTTCGACCGAGAGGGATTCGAACGGCTTTTAGGGTATGTTTGGCTGGGTGGATATCCCCGCTGGCGAAATGGGATTAGACCAGCCTATGTGCAGGCCATGAAGGAAGCAGTTGAGCTGTCCGACAATCCTCTGCTGAAGGGGATGGTCTTTAAATAACGGAATAAACCCTCCCTGGTAGCGCTAGGGGCGAAATGAGGTATCCAGCACCCCGTTCGGTTTGACAGAACTAAAAACAGGTTTTAAAATAAGGATGGATTTGTATAAAGGATATCGGAAAACCTGTCCGGGGTGAACCACCCCAACCCAGGGAGGATGACTATGGATCAAGAAAATAGACCCGTTATTCTCATTATTGATGATGAGGAAATTATCCGCCAGGCCTGTCATAAGGTCTTAAGCCAGGAAGGATTCCAAGTCGAACTGGCCTCGGATGGGATCGCCGGCATAAAAAAAGCCAGAGAGATACAACCCGACCTGGCTATCATAGATTTAAAAATGCCCGGCCTGCCCGGTCCGGAAGTTCTGGATGAGCTGACCAGGATCGATCCGTTTATGGCCAAGGCAGTCATTACCGGCTATGCCACCATCGATACGGCTGTTGACTGCATTCAGAGAGGTGCTTCCTATTTTTTGATGAAACCTTTTCTCCCCGACGAGCTGAAAACCATTACCAAAAAGGCCCTGGAAAAGAGGGAGAAACTGATCAAACAGGAATTCCAGCGGGATGATAATAAAACGGGGCAGGTCCCCATTTCCACCATCATTTTCCAGGAAATGGCCTTCCCTTTAAAAGAGATGGAACAATTCTTCTCCCTACTGGAAACACGAGGCATTATCGGCGGGGAGATGGTGGGACCTTTTTTGAGAGCCAAGGATCAACTCGATACCCTTAACAAGGTTATCCGGAAGTGGTTGACCTAACCTCGAAGTTGCATAAAAAATGATCAATAGAGGGTTTTTTCTAAATTAAAACGGTGTGTTCTAACGATTTCAGAGTTGGGACCAAAATTCACTCCAGGTGAGGTTTAACATCCTAAATGGTTCGATCAATTTTTACCCTTCGGGAAAGTCTGGGAAGCAGTCCCGCCGCGGCGGATTGTCCAGGTCCCGCCCAGGCGGGATTCGCCCTGGACGCCTCGGATCTGCAACTTCCGAAACTTTTGCAACATCGAGGATAACCTAAGCGGATGAAAACCCTATTACTGATTTTTGGGTTAGGGATGTTGGTTATCTTTTCAGCCGCTGACTGCCATGGCGGAAAGGTAATGTCTTTCAAGGATTCAGGTTCGAACTTCAATACCAGACGCAAGGGGATGGTGGAAACCCAGATAAAGGCCCGCGGAGTTCTGGATTCACGGGTCCTGTCGGCCATGGGAAAAGTGGAAAGGCACCGCTTTGTCCCTCTGCAGCTCCAAGAACTGGCCTATTCCGATCAACCCCTGCCGATTGGTGACGGGCAGACCATCTCCCAGCCCTATATGGTAGCCCTGATGACTGAATTATTGGAACTCAAAGGAGGAGAAAAAGTCCTGGAAATCGGCACCGGTTCGGGATATCAGGCCGCCGTCCTGGCCGAATTGGTCAAGGAGGTTTATACCATTGAGATTATTGAAGCCCTGGCCCGCCAAGCCGAAAACCGTCTACAGGAATTAAGGTATAAAAATATCCGGGTCCGATCCGGTGACGGCTATCTGGGATGGCCTGAAGCCGCTCCCTTCGATGCCATCATGGTCACCGCCGCTCCGGATCATATCCCCCAACCGCTCATCGATCAGTTAAATGAAGGAGGCCGTCTGGTGCTGCCTATCGGTAAATACCCCTACCAGGAATTAAAAAAAGGGATTAAAAAGGGCGGCCAGGTTGAAATCAAAGAGGTCCTGTCGGTGCTCTTTGTCCCCATGACCGGTGAAGGGGTCAGGCAAAGAAAAAAATAACCGGTCCCTTTTTGAGCCCCTTCTTACGCTGACCCATGACCTTCCGCACTCTTCTTTTTATAACCATCGTCCTCCTGATCTATTTTGCTCTCCATCTCGGTCTTTTCTTCCTGATTCGAAAATTTTTTGGCCTTACCAAGCCCCGAAGTCAAGTCATTCTGGGATTTATCCTCCTTCTGCTGGCGTTCAGTTTTATATTTTCTTTTATTTGGACCATTTTTGACAGTCACGGGTTTATCCGGGTCTTCTATTATGGGTCCGCCGTCTGGCTGGGGGTGCTGGTTAATGCCCTGATCCTCTTCAGCTTGGGACTTGTTTTCTGGAAAGGCGCCCGGACCTTCGGATTAAACCTGGAAGGAAAGATTCTTGGATATTGCTTGATCCTCGTCACCACCCTTTATTCAGGCTACGGCTTCATCAATGCCGGCAATTTGAGAACCACCACGCTGTCCCTTTCCATTAAAAACCTGCCGGAGGCCTGGCGGGGCAAAAAGATCATTCAGATTTCCGATCTGCATTTGGGGATTATCCATGGAGTCGGATTAACGGAAAAGATCGTTTCCCTGATCGAACCGCACCATCCGGATCTGGTCGTCATTACCGGAGACCTTTTTGACGGAACCGGGGATGACCTGGAGACCCTCGTCGCCCCCTTTAATCGCCTCCGGTCGCCCATTCTTTTTATTACCGGAAATCACGAGACCTACCTGGGGGTGGATAAGGCCCTTAAGGCCATCCGGAAGACCCGGATCAGACTCCTGCTTGATGAACAGATCGAGCTCGATGGCCTCCGGATCATCGGCAGTCGCCTTTCCTGAAAGATGGCAGAAAAAAGATCTTGGCCCCCTGCTCAGGGACCTTGACCTTTCCAAACCTAACATCCTCCTGATCCATGCCCCCACGCAGGTTGAAACGGCCCGAAAGGCCGGGATCGCCCTGCAGCTTTCCGGACATACCCACAACGGCCAGATGCTTCCCCTGAAACTTTTCACCAGCCTGATTTTTAAAGGCTACGATTATGGTTTGCATCGGCCGGGGATTTTGTATCTATACCAGCAGTGGTGCGGGCACCTGGGGGCCTCCCCTGAGACTGGGAAGCCGATCGGAAATCGTTGTCTTGACCCTGCAATAAAGCAACCGTGATCCCTAACCCGACTTACAAGAATCTGGAATCTCTTTTTTTCCCCAAGGCCGTGGCCGTCATCGGCGCTTCCAACCGCTTCGGCAAGTGGGGGTTCAATCTCTCGGCCACCCTGTTGACCTCCGGCTTTCGCGGTCCGGTTTATTTGATCAACCCCAAAGAAAAAAGGGTCCTGGGGCGCCGGGCCTTTTCCAATCTGAATGATTTACCCGGTCCGGCAGACTTGGCCGTCCTGGCCGTACCGGCGCTGCAGACCATCCCGCTGATCGAAGAATGCGGCCGGATAGGCATTCCCAACGCCCTGGTGGTGGCTTCCAATTTTAAAGAGGTGGGCCGGGAAGGGGCCGAACTGGAACAACAACTGGTCCAGGTTGCCCGGGACCACGGCCTTACCCTGGTTGGTCCCAACACCATGGGCATGGTCAGCACTCCGGTGGGCCTGGAAATCCTTTTCATGCCCTTGGGGGTCAAGGCCGGCCCGGTGGACGTGATCTCTCAATCCGGCAACATCGGTCTTCAGATCATGGAACTGGGGATGAAAGAGGGCCTGGGCTTCTGCCGCTTTGTAGGTTCAGGCAACGAGGCCCTCCTGGGAGTGGAGGATTATCTGGCCCACTTTGGAAGGGATCAGCACTCCCGGGTGATCGTACTTTATTTGGAATCGGTCCGCAACGGCGAACGCTTTTTTGAAGTCGCCCGGACCATCACGCCCCACAAACCTATCCTGGCCCTCAAAGCCGGTAAGACCGGCCAGGGGTCCCAGGCGGCCCGGTCCCACTCCGGTGCCGTGGCCCAATCTCCGAAACTCATTTCCGATCTCTTTAAACAGCTTGGTATTGTTGAAGCCGGCTCCACCGAAGAACTGATCGACCTGATGAAAACCTTCAGCCTGATCCATCCGCCCCGGGGGGACCGCCTGGCCGTGGTCAGCCTGGGAGGCGGATGGGGAGTGACCACTACCGATGCTGCCGCCCTGAAGGGGTTAACCCTTCCCGCCCTCTCCCCGGCCTTGTTGGATCAATTAAATCCCCTATTGCCTCCCTTCTGGAGCCGCCAGAATCCCCTGGATCTGGCCGGGAGCACCAACCGACAGGCCCATCTCGAGGTGTTAAGGATCCTGACCGAGAGTGAGGAAATAGATGCGGTTGTCGCCCTGGGGATGCTGGCCGGTCTGAGAAAATCCTTCTCCCAACTAATCCACTGGAAAGGCCTGTTCGCCAAACTGATTCTTAAATCTCTTTTTCTCGGCTTGCTTGGATTTCTGAAAAGGCCCCGAAGAAAGAAGACCGATGCCCTGCAAAAAACCGCCGGTCCCTCGAAAAAAGGGGGCTTTCGAATCAGGGATTTTCAGCTTTGGCGGGACTCCCATTTTATGGACCGGGTTCGAGGGCTTATGAAGACCAGCGGAAAACCCATCCTGTTGGTGACCTTCCTGCCCGGGTTGGCCGTCAGGATGACCCGGCGCTTTCATCAACCCATCTTCGGCAATCCGGAACGGGCGGTGGAGGCTATGAGCGGCCTTATGCAGTACGGCCGCTTTTTAAACGATTGGGGCCAGGGATCGCTTCAACCGGGCTCCCTCGTTTCCCGGAAGGAGACCCTACCTGAATTTTCAGACGACCTTTCTTCTCTGGATGAATTTCAAGGAAAAAAAATTCTGGCCCACTATGGTATCCCGACGGTCAGGGAGGGAATCGCTGCCCATCGGACCGAAGCCCTCAGGTTGACTGGAGAAATCGGATATCCGGTGGCCCTGAAAATCCATTCCCCGAATATGCTCCATAAAACCGATCTGGGAGGGGTCATTCTTAACATCAGTCACGAAGAAGGATTAATTCAATCTATCAGTGCCTTGGAGGCCAAATTTCCTGAATTACATGATCCTACCGGCAGAGCCGGATTCCTGATTCAGGAGATGGTAACTGAAGGGGTAGAGGTTTTGCTGGGCATGACCTCCGATCCGCAATTCGGACCGCTCCTGGTTTTAGGATTGGGCGGTATTATGGTCGAGGTCCTGAAGGATGTTGTTTTTGCCAAGCCGCCGGTGACCCGACTTCAGGCCGAACGCCTCTGGACTTCCTTGAAGGGTGCCGCCCTCCTTTCCGGATTCCGTGGACGCCCCCCGGCCGACCTCCAGGCTCTCATTGAAGCGACTATTAATTTTTCTTATTTAATTGATGAGTTGCAATATAAATTTAAAGAAATAGATGTGAATCCATTAATGGTTCTAAGCCCAGGGAAAGGGGTCAAAGCCCTTGATGCCCTATTTATTAAAAAATAAGGATCATTTCCAATGTTAGTTAGAGATGATCCCGGGTGCAAGATTCGAAGGTTCAAGGGTAATGCTCAAAAACTATAAAGAGTTGAAGATTTAGGAGAGGATTTATCCGCTATGTTTTTATGTTTAATAAATTACAATATGATTTAAATATAATATATAGTAATAGTAAAGTATAACTTTAATGAAAAAACAGCCTAACTGTCTGGTTCTCTCCCTTATCATTGTATTAGTTTTTTTTAATATAACCTGGGCTGGGGAGGAGTTCCAGCTCCGGATTCTTTATCTGAATGACTTCCATGGTTTTGCCGAACCCCAGCAAGCCCTGGGAAAGGAGGGATTGGCGGGCGGCATCGCTTCGCTGGCCGGGGAAGTTAATCGCCTGCGCCAGGGCCAACCCACCCTCCTGCTGGCCGCCGGCGACATGATCCAGGGGAATCCCTGGGCCAACCTCTTTCAGGGCGAATCGACGATCGATATAATGAATGCCATGGGGTTTACGGCCATGACTTTGGGAAACCATGAGTTTGACTTCGGGCAGGAAGTCCTTCAAAAACGGATCTCCCAAGCCCAATTTCCAATACTAACAGCCAACCTGAGTCCCTTCCCCGGGCTAAAACCTTATATAATAAAAAATATGGCCGGCTTCAAGATTGCCATTATAGGTCTGGTCACTGAAGATACCCCGGTGGCCACCCATCCCAAGAATGTTGAAGGGCTTCATTTTACCCCGGCCATCGAAACCACCCGGAAAATCCTCCAGGAATTGGGCGACACCCCGGATTTGATCCTGGTCCTGTCCCACCTCGGGCTGCCGGCGGATCGACGCCTGGCCCAGATGGTCAAGGGGATCCAGGTCATTGTCGGAGGCCATACCCACACCCGGATTGAAAAACCTCTGCAGGTCAACGAGACCCTGATCGTCCAGGCCTGGGAACATGCCAAGGTGCTGGGAGTCCTCGATTTAACCCTGAAGGATCGTGCCCTGACCCGGGCTCAGGGGAAGCTGATCCCCATTTCTCCCGACCCGGGAAAGACGACCCTCAGGTGACCGCCCTGGTTGATCACTATCGGAAGCAAGCCTCCCGAGTCCTGGATGAAGTCATCGGCCGGGCCGAGGTGGACCTGCAGGGAAAGGGATCCCGCCGCCGGGAAACCAATCTGGGAAATTTTTTAGCCGACATCCTGAGAAAAGAAGGCCAGGCGGATGTGGCCCTGATCAATGGCGGGGGAATTCGAGCCGATATCTCCCAAGGGCCGATTCGGATGAAGGACCTCTATTCGGTTCTCCCCTTTCGCAATCACCTGGTGGTCATCAACCTTACCGGTAAAGAGCTCCAGGAAGTTTTAGAATATGGGCTTTCCGACTTAAGCGGGGAGGGCGGGCAATTCCCTCAGCTTTCGGGAATCCGGGTGACCTATGACCCGGCGGAGCCGGTCGGCCGGAGGGTCAAAACGGTTTGGATCAGGGAGCAACCCCTGGTCCCGGATACCCGCTATCAATTGGCCACCCTTGATTTTTTGCTGGCCGGCGGTGACGGATATTCCGTTTTTACAAAAATGGTCCGGGAGGATTCCGCTTATCCGGATTCTCAGAGAGTTGACCTCAAGCGCGGCCGTGTGGTCCTCTTCGATTCCGGAAGGGACCTGCGCGATATCGTCATTCAATCGACTTAGAGGACAGGAAAAGATCGCCCCGGCTCTGGAAGGTCGTCTACAACCTATAAAATAAATTAGTATCGTTCAAAAGTTGAGGCACTGGTGCATTATGGCCTGACTGGGGACCGGGGGTCTCGATTTCAAGGCTTGTCCAAAGGGTGATCCTTCCCGCCAATCCGGCCCAGATTTCTAAGGTTGGTTTAGAGCCGGGCATTCATCCAACCGAACAAACAGCTTCGGTGTAGGCCTACTTAAGGCATTATCGTCAACCTTCCAGTCCCGCTAAAAGCGGGATTTCAAGGTGAGGAGTTTATGGTGGACAACCTTGAAATCGAGACCCCCGGTCCCCTTCCATCGGGTATCAGAACTATAATGCCCAAACTTTTGAACGATACCAATAAATTTCCGATTTGGAGGTAACCCATGCGCGTCTGGATCAATGAGCAGGCGATAGATCTGATCCCCGGCATGACCGTCCGCCAGGCCCTTTTGCAGGCCGGCCTCTGGCAGGAAATTGAAAAAGGGGCCATAGTGCTGGATGAAATGGGGAACGAGGTTGGAATGGATGGGGCACTGGAAGACCAGATGCGTTTGGCCATCAAGGTATCCCTGAGAGGCCTTACTATAACCGTAAAACCCATAATTTTTTTTGCAGTTGACTTCTTTCCCGCCAGCCCTCAAAATAACCTTCAAAAAGGCAGGATACAATTCCAGAAGGGAGGAAAGGTTATGAAAAAAGGGATTGTTCTATTTACTTTCATCGCATTTTTGTTCGGTCTGGGCCTTTGTATAAAGGCTGTCAAGGCGGATTCAAAAAAATCGCCTCTCAGCGGCATGATGGTGGCTGATAAAAAAGAAAAAAAGGAACTGGAATCAAAGGAAGAGGCCTTGAAAAGTAAGGAAGAACTCCTAAAAAAGTGGGAAGAGTCTTTGAAGAAGAAGGAAGAGGACCTCAAGGCTTGGGAAGCCCGGTTAAAGAGAAGGGCAGCTCAACGAAGGGCAGCCCCGGGCGGACCCGGTGCCCCTCAGGGTTTGGCTTCTCCACAAGCACCTGGTGCACCTGGATCTCCCGGCCAGCCGGGTACACCCCCCGGTACCGTTCCCCAAACCGGAACGCCGGTCAGAAGATAACGTCTCTTTTGTAAAAACCTTCAGGCCTCGCTTGCCCGCATAATTGGTAAGACGAGGCCTGTTTTTTTCCGGATGAACCTTATTTAGGACCAAAGGAAGGTGTGATTTCCGGTTTCGCAGGAGGAGGCGGCACCTTTTTTGGTGCAGCCTTCTTGACTGGTTTTGAGGTAACCTCCGAATCCGGCGGCGGTTCATTGTGAATGACCATGAGGGTATTGGGTATTTTCAAAATCTCTCCCCCCTTTAAACGGAAGGCCTGGGATCCCGGATTGTAGCGGGCGATCTCCTGCCAGCGCGAAGCATCCCCTGAATACCATTGACTTATGGTGGCCAGGCTTTCTCCGGCCTTCACCTGGTGGGTCAAAAAATCAAGCAGCGGCAACGGAATGGAGGACACTTTGTTAAATTCCTCTTCTAAAACCGGGTCGGGCTGGTAATTTCCAGGAGGGCTGATCAAAGTCAGCGACGCTTCAATGTACCCGGTGGAAACCGCTTCCAGTGTAAACGGTGTTCCCCGGGCATAACTGGCCTTGGGGCCTTGGCTGTAGCGGACATAATATTTATAGGTTCCAGCCGGCAGGAGGATCGTCCTTTCACTCTCTTTTATCAGCTCGACCACCCCGCTCTTGGGGCCGACAATTTTTACCAGGGCCTCTTCTCCTGAATTGTTGACCAGGGTCATCATATTTTTTTGCGCCCCCCGTCCTGAGTCGGGAAGGGAAAAAAGAAAGAAAACCCCCAGGCACAGAACCGGAATTTTTTTCTCAGTAAAAAGGAGGGCTGTTCTCATTATTTCGTTCATCGGAATTTATGCCTCTTGCCTCTGATCAGGATGCTCCGGATTATCTCAAATTCAGGGAAAGAATACAAGAGGGGAATCCTGTTGACGGATTGCGACCGTTGCGTTTAAAATCATAAAGGGTTTTAGATCCGTGCCCGGTTTTATTAATGATCAGGAAGAAGGAAGAAACATGATAGAGCCTTTAGACGAAAATCCCGAATCGACCATCCAAACCTCCTCCGGCAATCCGGCTGAACCCGCTGCGGAAACAGAGGTGAGCTTTGCCGAATTATTCGAGGCCGCTGCCGCCCGGCCCGGCGACCAACCCCTTCAACCCGGGGATCGGGTGCAGGGAACCGTTGTGTTAATTAATGCAGATACTGTTTTTATCGACTACGGGGCCAAATCCGAAGGTTGGGCCGAATTGAAGGAATTCCAGGATAAAACAGGGGCCGTTACGGTCAAGGCCGGAGATACCGTAGAGCTGACCTTTATCGAACCGGGTCCATCGGGCGCCCATCTGGGGACCTGCCTGCGGCGGACTTCCAGGGATGCCGGCTTCGACCTTTTACGAACCGCCTTTGAATCCGGCGTTTCCGTTGAGGGCAGGGTCACGGGCACCAACAAGGGAGGTTTTGAGGTGGCCGTCTCGGGTTTCTCGGCTTTTTGCCCCTTTTCCCAGATGGATACCACCTATTGCGATCACCCGGAGGAATTTATCGGGAGCAGCTCCAAATTCAAAGTCCTCCGGCTGGAAGAGGACCGGAAAACCGTGATTCTCTCCAGGCGGGCGATCCTGCAGGAGGAACAGCGCCTCCTGGCCTCCGAGACCCGTGAACACCTGGCCATAGGCGAGGAATTTCTGGGTCGGGTGACGCGCCTGACCTCTTTCGGGGCCTTTGTGGATATCGGAGGCTTGGAAGGTTTGGTCCACATCTCCGAGATTTCCCGCTCTCAGGTAAGCGATCCGGCCCAGGTCCTGACCGTCGGTCAGGAGGTCCGGGTTCGAGTGGTTCTGTTGGATCCGGGAGAAAAGGGCAAGGAACGTATCGGCCTGTCCATGAAGGCTCTTGAACCCGATCCCTGGGATCAGGGACTGGGGTTTTCCGAGGGCGACATCGTCACTGGAAAAGTCAGGACCCTGGCCACCTTCGGAGCCTTTGTGGAAATTTGCCCCGGGCTGGAAGGTCTGGTTCATGTCTCCGAGATCTCACCGAAACGTATCACCCATCCCAAAGAAAAGCTGGTTGAGGGCCAGTCCGTCGAGGTCAAGGTCCTGGAGATCAATCCCGCACAGCGAAGGATATCGCTTTCGATTCGGGAGGTGCTCGCTTTATCCGAGGCCGGCCGATTGGAAATGGAAACGATTCGAACCGGAGAGGTGATTCGAAGAAGAATGATAAGCAGTCCTCTGCCGGATCCTTCCCAAGGAGAAACGGAAGAGGTTCAGCCGGATTCCCGTCCCGGCGAACCGCCTCTGCCGCTGGGAATCGGACGCCCGGCCAAACCGATGGTCGGCCTGGTCTCTAAAGGGATTATCCGGTCCGTAAAGCCCTATGGTTTCTTTGTCGATTTGCCCGATCTGGGTTCCCACCAAAGCGGGCTGCTTCACAAGAGCCAGTTTTCAGCCGCTGAAACAGGTTCGCCCGCCAAAGGGCTCAAGGAAGGGGATGAGATCGAAGTCGAAATCATCGGCATCGACGAACAGGGGAAAATATCCCTTTCCCGAAAATCGATTTTGATGAACCGGGAAAAGGCTGAACTTCATGATTACCGCGATCAGATCAGGGAAAAGGGCACCCTGGGGACCATGGCTGATTTATTTAAGAAATTTAACAAGAAATAATTTTTTGGTATTCGTACAACAGCCGGAGGGATGAGCATGACTTTAATGGAATTTTCTATGATTCCCCTCGATAAAGGGGCCAGCTTTAGTGAATACGTAGCTCGGATTTTAAAGATAGTGGACGAAAGCGGTCTGGATTACCAGTTGAATCCTATGGGAACGGTGGTGGAAGGGAGAATGGGATGATCTGCTGGCCCTTCTCAGCCGCTGTTTCCAGGAACTGAAAAAAGATTCCCAGCGGATCAGCCTGACCGTTAAATTCGACTACCGCAAAGGCCCGGGGGGTAGAATCAAATCCAAGGTCAAAAGCGTCCAGGAAAAGGCCGGAGCGTCCTAACGATCAAAACTTCTTAAGGAGGGTGAAAATGCAGGTACTGGTGCTCTATTTTTCCAAGGGCGGCAACACCCGAAAACTGGCGGAATATGTGGCCGAAGGGGTCAATTGCGTTTCAGGGGTAAAAGCCGTCCTGAAAACCACCCAGGAAGTCACCAAGGAGGACTTCGTCAATTCAGCCGGTATCATTGCCGGATCGCCGGTCTATTTCGGGGTCATGGCCTGGGAATTGAAAAAAATCATGGATGACTTTGTGGGGATTCGGAAAAAGATGGAAAACAAGGTCGGGGCGGCCTTTGCCACCTCCGGGGATCCTTCCGGGGGCAAAGAAACGACGATGATGTCCATCATCCAGGCCCTGCTTATCTACGGCATGGTGATTGTAGGCGATCCTATGTCCGCCACCGGCCATTTTGGGGTAGCCTGTGTGGTGCTCCGGATGAAAGGACCGCCGATCACGCTCGTAAATTGGGGAAACGGGTAGCCCAACTTTGCCTGAAGCTGGGGTCTTAACCAACAAGCTTTATAAAACACCCCCCTTCCCCCATATAAAATATTCTAATCCACCTCTGCCGGGGTTTGGCATTGCCGGCAGCGTTTGGCGCCGCGAAAGAGGGCATACCCGCACTGAGGGCATTGATAGCGCTTTTCTTCGGCTTCGACCCAGGCCTCGGTCCCTAACTCCCTCCAGGCTGGGATGGCCCTGAGTATGACTTTTTTCCCTACCGGTATGGGGAATTGGTCAATGGCCGCACAGGGAAAATCGGCGCACTGGTGGCAGCCCTCATAGCCCCTCTCGCGGGTACAAGATTTGATGCTGCAGACCCGGCAAAATTCGAAAGGCCGTTCGGACATACAGCCCTCGCAACTGATTTTTTCAGGTGGCAGATTATAGACTCCGGATAACTTTTCTTTGAACTTCTCGTTGCCGTCCCGCGTAGCCAAGAGGATCCCGCAAACCCCGCAATAAAGCCCGCAGGGGGCCAGCCATTCCTTTTTGATCTCCATTTGTCAACCTCCAGGATCTGAAGATATTTTCATTTTCAAATACAGATATACTATAAAACTGCCGGTCCCGGTCAAAAAAAATAGCGGCTCCCTCGACCTCAAACATATTTTTGACAGGCTTTGGTCCTGATGGTATATCAATAACATTCATCAATCATTCAGGAGGCAACCATGTCCCAAGGAACACAACTTCGGAAGCTATTTTCACCGATTCACCTCAATAAAACCGAAATAGGCAACCGGATCGTCATGCCGGCCATGCATCTGGGCTATACCCCGGATGGCCTTGTTTCCGAGAGGCTGATCGATTTTTACCTTGAAAGGGCCCAGGGAGGAGTCGGCCTCATTATCATCGGCGGCTGCACCATTGATGAATACGGAGGTATGGCCGGGATGATCGCCATCCATGATGACCGTTTCATGGAGGGCCTGGCCAAGTTGGCCCAAGCCGTTCAATCGGAAGGGACTAAACTCTTTGCCCAGCTTTATCAGGCCGGAAGATACGCCTATTCCTTCCTGATCGGCGGCAAGACCCCCCTGGCCCCCTCGGCGGTCCGCAGCAAGCTCACCGGCGAAACGCCCAAGGCTATGGACCGGGATGAAATCGCCATGGTCCAGCAAAGTTTCGTTCAAGCCGCTTTGCGTTCTCAAAAAGCCGGCCTGGACGGAGTGGAAGTTTTGGGGAGCGCCGGCTATTTGATCAGCCAGTTCCTCTCCCCCATCACCAACAAACGCCAGGACGAGTACGGCGGGTCCTGGGAAAATCGGCTGCGTTTCGGCCGAGAGGTGGTGGAAAAAATCCGCCTGGCCGTGGGGCCGGATTTTCCTGTCATGGTCCGGATTGCCGGCAACGATTTCATGCCCGGCGGCAATACCAACCAGGAAGCCGCCCTTTTCGGCCGGGCCATGGAAGAGGCCAGGGCCGATGCCCTGAATGTCACCGGCGGCTGGCATGAAACCCGGGTGCCTCAGTTGACCATGATGCTTCCCCAGGGGGCCTTCACCTATCTGGCCCAGGGAGTAAAAAATGCCGTGGCCATTCCCGTCATAGCCTGCAACCGCATCAACGACCCCCAATTGGCCGATCAGGTCCTGCGCGACGACCAGGCCGATATGATCGGGATGGCCCGGGCCCTGATCACCGATCCCCAGATGCCCAAGAAAGCCATGGGCGGAAACCTGCAGGGCATTCAGCACTGTATTGCCTGCAATCAAGGCTGTTTTGATGAAGTCTTTAAACTCCAGCCGGTTACCTGTCTGGTGAATCCCAGGGCCGGCAAAGAAAAAGAATATCCGATTATCCGGGCCGAGAAAAAGAAAAAGGTCCTGGTCGTCGGCGGCGGTCCGGCCGGCATGATGGCCGCGGTCACCGCGGCCCGCCGGGGACATGCGGTTACCCTTTATGAACGTGAATCCCTTCTGGGAGGCCAACTGCCTCTGGCCGCCAGCCCTCCCGGCCGGGAAGAGATGGCCACCCTGATTAAGGACCTGGCCTATCAACTGGAGGTGTCAGCCGTTGAGGTGCACCTGGATCATGAAGTCACCTCAACCTTGGCGGAAGCCCTTGCTCCGGAAGTCATTATTGTTGCCACCGGGGCCCGGCCCCTGATCCCTCCTATCCCGGGAGTGAACGGGCCTCAGGTCCATACCGCCTGGGAGGTGCTCTCCGGCCAATTGGACGTCGTCAATCCGGTAGTCATCATCGGCGGAGGCGCCGTCGGCTGTGAAACCGCCCTCCTTCTGGCCCGAATAGGGACCCTTTCACCCCGGCAGTTATATTTCCTCCTTGAAAACCAGGCCGAAACACCGGAAACCCTTACGCAGCTCATTCTTCATGGAAATAAGGAGATAACGATTGTAGAAATGATTTCCAAACTGGGTTCGGATATCGGCGCTTCAACCCGCTGGTCAATCCTTCAGGACATCCACCGCCGGGGGATCCAAACCCTTCTTGGTTCCCGGGTAATTGAAATTACACCCGAAGGGGTGGTCATCCGGAAAGAGGAATCTCTTAAGACTATCCCGGCCCGAACGGTGGTTCTGGCCACCGGGTCGGAACCCCTGAGGGACTTGTATGAAGAACTCAAGGCCCTGGGGCCTGAAGTTTATTTAATCGGCGATGCCCAGTCTCCTCGCAAGGCCCTGGAAGCGATTCGGGAGGGGCTGGAGGTAGCGCTGAAAATATAGACCTTTACGGTATCAAAATATTAACGACGTTTCCCAGGCCGGTGGGGCTGTTTTTTCTGGAGTCATTGGCGAAAGGGTCAGCCGTGGCGGATCTTTTCCGGACTTATCCATGGGGGAAACCGCAGCTCGGCCGCTGGTGTTTAGCGGGCGAGAATGCGGAGGGGGTAAAGAATCTCCCATGGACAAGTCCGAAGAAAAGACCAGCCCGAAAGCCACAGACGGAAGAAAAAGCGGCCTCACCGGGACGTTACAACTACGAGGCAGTTAATAAGTTACCCTCTTTTTTTAATCCCCTGATGAGACAGGAAGGAGACGCAAATGATAACCCCCTGGTTTAAGGAAGAACACGAAATTTTTCGCAAGACCGTACGAAAATTTATGGAGACCGAGTTCGCTCCCCATGCGGATGACTGGGAGGAAAAGAAGGACTTCCCCAACTGGGTCTTTAAACGGGCGGGCGAGATGGGCTTTATCGGCCTCACCTACCCTGAGGAGGTAGGCGGTTCGGGGTGCGACACCTTCTATAAGGCCGTTTTTTGCGAAGAACTGCCGCGATCCGAGTCCGGGAGCGTGAACATGGCCTTGCTGGTGCAGAGCGACATGGCCTCACCCCCCATAAACATACTCGGCACCCCGGAGCAGAAGGAAGAATACCTGGTTCCCATGATCAAGGGGGACAAGATCGGTGCCCTGGGTGTCACCGAACCCAATGCCGGTTCGGATGTAGCCGCCATGAGGACCACGGCCCGAAGGGATGGGGACTACTACCGGATCAATGGGACCAAGCTCTTTATCACCAACGGGGCCCGGGCCGATGTCATCACTTTGGCCGCCAAGACCGACCCGGACCAGGGCTACCACGGCATCAGCCTCTTTCTGGTGGATACCGCCCTGCCAGGCTTCTCAGTCAGCCGCAGACTCGAAAAAATGGGCATGCATGCCTCCGATACCACGGAATTGCGCTTTGACGACGTGCGGGTTCACAAGAGCAAACTCCTGGGCCGGGAAAACCAGGGCTTCTATGAGGTGATGATCAATTTCCAGGGGGAACGCCTGGTGGCTGCCCTAACGGCGGCCGCCGGTGCCTCCTATGTCCTCGACAAAACGATCACCTATATCAAAGAACGTGAGGTTTTCGGGAGACCCCTGAGCAAATTTCAAATCACCCGGCACAAAGTTGTGGATATGATCTGTGAGATTGAGGCTGTTCGACAATACCTCTATTATTGCTGCTGGCTCTTTGATCAGAACAAAAATCCGGCCCGGGAGGTCTCCATCGCCAAGATCATGGCCACCGAGATGTCCCTAAGGGTGATCAATCAGTGCCTCCAGCTCCACGGCGGTTACGGCTACATGAAGGAGTTCAAGATTGAGCGGGCCTACCGGGATGCCCGGTTGGGGACCATCGGGGGAGGCGCCACCGAGGTCCTGAAAGAGGTCATCGGCCGGATGGAAGGCCTCTAAGGGCGTTTTTTCGTAAGGCCTGCGGCCTGACGAGGATAACCAAAGCGCCATGGAATGACGTTTAAATAATTTCTTGACAAAGCCCCCTTTTTTGCTTTAGCTTTATGCTGACCTTTTAACGGGCCGGCCGCCTGGTTCTCCTGTGGGTAGTTGACGTGCCTTACCGGTAACAGGTTGTCAGGCGTTTTCTTCAATTTTTCATCTCTTCAACAGGTTCTACCAAGAAGCCCTTTGGAACTACCCCAAAGGTTCAAATCCATCGTCTTACGAAACCCAGGGGATGCCTTGGGATCGGACGGAGGAATTATTTGCAGCTCACCGATCACGGTCCTGATCAAACTTCCATTTATTATTCCAGCTTTTTTGGCCTGGGGGTTTCCCCGGCACTCCGACATTCCTTGGGAGGAGGTGAAAAAAAGGACCACGGCATAAAAATTAGCAGCTTCACCGGATAACCCGATCGTCTGACGCACTTTATCCAGAAGGAGGTAAAGTAATGAAGCCAAGATTTTTTATTTGCTTTTCATGTTTTCTTGCCCTGGTGGTGATGGCCTTTAGCCCTGTTTCAGCCAAAGAGATCAAGGTCCTCTCCCAGTTTCCCATGAGCGGCCCGGTGGGCTCCCTGCCCGAATTCGGATGGGGTTATATCGACGGGATGAACTGGGTCAACGGCGAAGGGGGCGGGGTCAATGGAAAAAAGATCAAATGGTACCTCGAGGACTTTCGCTACGACCCCACCGTGGAGGTCGCCAATTTCAACAAGTACGCTGCCGAGCACAGCAAGGATGAATTCATCCTGGCCACCGGCTATATTACCGGCGGCCTGAAGCCGCTGATCGACAAGGTCAACAAGGAACAGAAGATCCCCTGGATTGAGGGCTCCTATTCCACGGAGATCTTCGGCGACCAGGGCGGGCCATCCAAATACCCCTATTACTACTCCCTGGGCGCCACCTACGGCGATCAGGTCATGATCCTGATGAAGTGGATCAAGGAAAACTACAAGGGGGAGGGCAAAGCCAAGGTCGGTTTTGTCTACAGCCCTACGGCCTGGGGCAGGGACGGGACCCCCGAGGGGATCGCCTATGCCAAGAAGATCGGCCTGGAGGTGGTGGCCGAGATCGAGTATCCCTACACGGCCACTGACGCCACCAACGAGTGCATGCAACTCCGGAAGGCCAAGGCCCAGTATGTGGTCTACCACGGCTATTCCGGGGCCGCCCGCCATACCGCCATTTTCTTCAAAACGGCCAAGAAGATCCTCAAGGACGTTCAGCTCATGGGCACCCATTACACCACCGGAAGGATGCCCATCCTGTCCTGCCAGGAGGCCTATGACGGATACATCGGGGTGGCCACCCGGCCTTTTCTGGATGCCGTACCCCGGTCCCAGACCCCTATGGACAACCCCATGGTCAAACTCGCCCATCAATTTGCCCAGAAGTACCGGCCTGAGGAATACAAGAGGGGCGTACAAGAGAAGGATTCCATCAAGGACATGTTCCTTTACACGGAAGGACTCCTTTATGCCCTGTTGATCCAAAAGGTCCTGACCGATGCCGACAAGGCCGGCAACCTGACCCGGGAGGGGGTCAATAAGGCCCTGGACAACTTGGTCTGGGACTTCAAGGGCATGTTTAGGGGAAAGAAGTTTGCCTACAAGAAGACCCATACCATACCCATGATGCAAATGTTCAAGGCCAACGTCAAGATGGTCAAGATGGGCGAGGCCATGGTTCCTACAGGCGCTGTGGTCCCTATCAGCGACTGGATCAATAGCGACGAAGTCAAGTGGTAGTCTAAACCAACCCATCTGAAAATCACCCGCTTTATCCCTCCTTTGACAAAGGGGGGGTGAGCGGGGATTTATTAAGCCTTTCTTTGATGAAATAGGATAATCCATTTTCCCGGAGGTCTTCATGACCGATATTCTTCAGACATTGGGTTCGGGAGTCCTGGTCGGCCTGGTCTATGCATTGCTGGGTCTGTGCATTGTCATCATATTTAAAGCCTCTGAGGCCTTTAACTTTGCCATAGGCGAATTTCTGGTCATCGGTTCCTTTCTTTTCTACATCCTGTTTTTTGATCTCCATATCCCTCTCCTGGTTGCCCTGCCTCTGGGACTGTTGGCCGCCGCCCTGGCCGGGGCCATTATCGAACGTCTGACCATCAAGCCCTTGCTGGGACGGTCCCCCATCTCCATGACCATCGTCACTCTGGGGCTCGGGTTTTTCCTGAGGGCTTGCCTACAACTCATCTTCGGGTCCTCCAGCTATTCCTTTTTTCTGAACCTGCCTGATATTTCCCTGGAGGCCGGGAACCTCCTTTTCCTGTCCGATCCCATCTGGGCCGGGATCCTATCCCTGGCCACCTTTGGGCTGGTCATGTTTCTCCTCTTTCGGACCCGCTGGGGACTGGCCATCCGGGCCACCTCTGAAAACCAGGCCAAGGCCATGGCCTTTGGAATCAATGCCCGATTTATCCTCTTGATTGTCTGGGCTTTAAGCTCGGCCTGTATAGCCGTGGCCGGGATCATGATCTCAAACTTCGGGGCCCTGTCCACCATGTCCTCCATCGTCGGCCTGAGGGCCATTCCGGTGGTCCTGATCGGCGGGATGGACAGCATCGGAGGCGCCCTGATCGGCGGTATTATCGTCGGTGTCTGTGAGTCCCTGGTCGGAACCTATCTGGAACCCCTGGGCCTGATAGGCTTCAAGGATGTGGCGCCCTACATCCTTTTGCTGATTGTGCTGCTGATCCGGCCTTACGGCCTTTTCGGCACGGTCCGAATCGAGAGAGTCTAACTATGTTAGCCATTGAAAACCTGAGGGTCGTTTACCACGATGTCATCTCCGTCCTGAACGGGATATCGCTCACGGTCCAGGAAGGTGAGATCCTCATCATTATCGGGGCCAACGGGGCCGGCAAGACCACCCTGCTTCGGACTGTGGCCGGGATGATCGATTTCTATGACGGCGATATCATCGAAGGGGACATCAAGGTGGGACGGGGCCTCCATTAAGGGGCTGGATGCCACCGACATCATGAAGCGCTATAGACTCACCTACGTCATGGAGGATCGGCCGGTCTTCTGGTACCTGACCGTTGAAGAAAACCTTGGAGCGGCCTCCTTCTCCAGATGGGATAAACAGGTCAAGACCGATATGGAGAGGGTCTACGATTATTTCCCTACGCTCGGGGCGCTGCGGCACAAGAAGGCCGGCTACGCCTCGGGCGGTGAGCAGCAGATGCTGGCTATCGGCATGGCCTTGATGACCAAACCCAAGATCCTCCTCTTAGATGAACCGTCCCTGGGACTGGCCCCCCTTATCACCGAGGAGCTCTTCAGGATCATCAAGCAGCTTAACGACTCCGGTATCAGCATTGTACTGGTGGAGCAGAATGCCCACGCCGCCCTCGATATCGGCACCAGGGGCTACGTGATCGAACTGGGCCGCATCGTTCTTGAGGGAAAGGCCGAAGACCTCATAACCAACAAGGATGTACGCGAATTCTACCTGGGCTCGGGAGAGAAGAAACGAAAGAGCTACCGGGACGCCAAACGATACAAGAGGCGAAAGCGATGGCTGTAGAAACAACGACCGGGCCTGAGATCCTGGTGATCAAGGGCGTGAAGCTTTCATTTGGCGGTTTGCAGATCCTTAACGAGATTGACCTTTCCGTTCATCGGGGGGAGATCTTCTGCATCATCGGCCCAAACGGCGCCGGTAAGACGAGTCTGCTCAATTGCATCAATGCCCACTACCGGCCTCAAGCAGGTAAAATCCTTTTTGAAGGAAAGGATATCACCTCCCTGCAACCCCACCAGGTAGCCGGCCTGGGCATAGCCAGGACCTTTCAGAAGGTTGAGCTCTTTCAGGGTATGACCGTGCTGGACAACATCAAGCTGGGCCGTCACGGCCTGATGAAGTTCTCTCTCCTGGGAAGTTTTTTCAGGCTCCCCCCTATAGTCCGCGATGAGATGATCCACCGAAAAGAGATCGAAGAGGAGATCATAGATTTCATGGGCCTGTCGAGTTTCCGTTACTCTCCGGTGGGGATCCTCCCGCTTGGGGTTCGCAAGCGGGTGGATATGGCCCGCGCCCTGGCCATGAGGCCCAGGATCCTTCTCCTGGATGAGATCATGTCGGGAATGGCGGTTGAGGAAAAAGAGGATGTCGCCAGCTACATACTGGATGTTCAGCGGGACATGGGGGTGACCATCGTCTGGATAGAACACGATTTGGCTGCTGTCATGGACCTCTCGGATCGGGTCTGCGTCCTCAGCTTCGGGACCAAGATCGCCGAAGGGTTGCCGGAAGAGGTCCAGAAAGATCCCCGGGTGATCGAGGCCTATCTCGGAAGGCAGAAGGAGGCCTAATGGAACCTATGCTTGAGCATAACTTGATCGGCCTCATTGTCAAGAACGCGGCCGAGATGCCGGATGAGGTCGCCATCCGGGAGAAGCGCTTCGGGGTCTGGAGTCCTATAACCTGGGCCCAGTTCCAGGAAAAGGTCCAACGCTTTGCCCTGGGCCTGCTGGCCCTGGGCTTTCGGGCCGGACCAGACGCTGGCCATCATCGGCGATAACAAGCCGGAATGGATCATCGCCGAATTCGGTGCCATGGCCGCCGGAGGACTCCCCACCGGAGCTTATCCGGACAGCCTGCCGGAGGAGATGGAATATCTGATCTCCTATGCTGAGGCCCGATTCCTGGTCTTGAGGGACCAGGAGCAGGCAGACAAGATTATTGCTATCTGGGAAGGGATAAGGAATAAGGTGGCCAAGGTGATCGTCTGGGACTCCAGGGGGATGAGCCATTACTATAAGGAGTACCCCTTCCTGATGCGCTTTGAGGAGGTACTGGAGATCGGCGCCAGGGAGGAGGCCGCTGGCAAGAAGGATTATTTAGAAAAAAGGGCCAAGGAAATAGATCCTTCCAAACCGGCCATTATGCTGACGACCTCCGGGACCACGGCCAAGCCAAAGCTTTCTATCCTCAGCCACGAAAACCTCATCTTTGCCTCTGAGAGCTACGGCCAGGTGGTCCGAATGAACAAGGGGGATGAACTCCTCTCGGCCGCACCCCTGTCCTGGATTGGGGAACAGCTTTACAACGTCGCCCGCTTCCTGACGGTCGGGGCCCATTACAACTTCCCGGAAGAGACCGAGACCCTCCGAAAGGATCTCCTGGAGCTCCAGCCCTATTATTTCGGTGGCACGCCCATTGTCTGGGAACTGATCATATCCACCATCCAGGCCGCCATGGACAATGCCGATTTTTTCAAGCGCTATTGCTACGGCCTGGCCATAAAGTCCGCTTTAAAGAAGACTGAGGCCGAGCTGGCCGGTGAACGGCCCGGCGTCTGGAGCAGGATGATCCACCCCCTGGCCAACTTCTTGGTGATTCGTCCCCTGAAGAACAAGGTCGGGCTGGGACGGGTCAGGATGGCCATTACGGGTGGAGGCGCCATCTCCCCCGAGGTCTTCAAATACTTCAAGGCCCTGGGGCTTGATCTTCGCCAGGTGTTCGGTCAGTCGGAGTGTGCCGGGATTGCCACCACCCACAGGGAAGACGATGTCAGACCGGAGACCGTCGGGGTGGCCATTCCCGGGAGTGGAGGTGAAGCTCTCCGAAGAGGGGGAGATCCTGGTCCGGGGAAAGAACACCCATGTCGGTTACTATAAAAACGATAAGGCCACCCGGGAAGGCTACACGGAGGACGGCTTTCTCCGGACCGGGGATGCCGGGTATTTTGGTGAGGATGGCCATCTCTATGTCTTTGACCGGGCCAAGGACGTCATGACCCTGGAAGACGGCACCCGGTTTGCTCCCCAGGATATTGAGACCCGCCTGAAATTCAGTCCTTACATCCATGAGGCCATGGTCTGCGGGGCCGGAAGGCCGTCGGTAACCGCCATTGTCAGTATTGCTCTTGAGAATGTGGGAAACTGGGCCAAAAAGAGAGGCATGTCCTATACCACTATCCAGGACCTGGCCCAGAGACGGGAGGTCTATGAGCTGATCCGAAACGAGATAGCCAAGATCTGTAAACGCTTTCCTGAAAACATAAGGATCAAACGTTTCGCCATACTCCTTAAGGCCCTCCACCCGGATGACGGAGAACTGACCAGGACCAGGAAGGTCAGAAGGGCCTTTGTAAACGAAAGGTACCAGGCCCTTATCGAAGACCTCTACCGCGCCACAGACAGGCATGACCTGGATATCGAGATACGTTACGAGGACGGTCGCATTTCAACCTTTAAAGGGATTGTTGCCATAGAGGAGATAGCAGAGTGAGATCCTTGTCCGAGCTCTATAATGACTATTTTTCTTCTTCCGCCGTATTCAGCTACCGGGAAGATGAGAGGATCTTTCGGACCCGCTTTAAGAGGGCCTGGTTTGTCATTTTCCTCATCCTGGTGGGTTTGATGTCTTTAGGTTCAACCGTGGGTGGTGGTGCCAATGAATATCACTACTTTATCATGAATCTGATCCTGATAAACCTCATCTCCGCCCTGGGATTGAATCTCCTGGTAGGCTTTACCGGACTCCTTTCCCTGGGTCATGCCGCCTTTATGGGAGTCGGCGCCTACACCTCAGCCCTGCTTATTACCAAATTCGGGATTCCCTTTGGCCTGTCCATTGTCTTCGCCGGCCTGGTGGCCGCCCTGTTTGGAATCATCGTGGGTACCCCTTCGCTCCGGATCAAGGGCTTCTATCTGATGGTGGCCACCCTGGCCTTCCAGTTTGTGATTGATTATATCATCATCCACTGGGACGGGGTCACCAGGGGCATCAGGGGGATCGAGCTCCCGACCCCCTATTTTCTCGGGATTTCTCTTGAGAAAAACCAGGCCTACTTCTTATTCCTATTTGTCCTGGCCCTTATCCTCATGTGGGGGGCCAAGAACATCACCCGGTCCAAGATCGGTCGGGCCTTTGTGGCCATCCGGGATAATGACGTCTCGGCCGAGATCATCGGCATATCCATCTTCCGCTACAAGCTCTTAGCCTTTGCCATCGGGTCGTTTTATGCCGGCGTGGCCGGGGCCCTGTTTGCCGGGCTCCTCCGGACTGCGATTCCGGGCGACTACACCTTCCTCCACTCCATTATTGTCCTGGCCATGGTCCTGGTGGGAGGTCTGGGAAGGCTGGTGGGCACGGTCTTTGGAGTCATCTTTGTGACCTTTGTGCCGGTCTTTCTCGATCAGGTCGTGAGTATCTGGCTCAGGTCTATGACCCGAACATCACCATTCTTCTTGGGCCCATGAAAGAGTTGGTCTTCGGCGGCCTGATTATACTATTTATCATTTTTGAGCCGGAAGGGATTGTCGGGGACCTGGATCAAGTTGAGGGACTATTTCCGGATCTGGCCGCTGCCCTATATCTCGGAATGAGCGTAAAGGACCCATTTGTTAAATTGTCCCAATTTTTCTTATGAGGGGAACCGGTTATGAGCCTTCGTGACTTCACCGTTTATGATGTTATCTGCAGACAACGCCCAGATCTATCCCAAAAGGATGCCATAGTCTTTAAGGATGATCCGCCTGACCCACAGGCAGTTCAAGGAAAAGTGTGACCGTCTGGCGACCGGTCTACTGGCCGCAGGCATCCGGAAGGGTGACCGACTGGGAGTGGTCGCCCAGAATTGTGATGAATTCATGATTCTTTACGGCGCAGCCTCCAAGATAGGCGCGATTGTGCTCCCGATAAACTGGCGCTTTCAGCAGGACGAGGTGGAATTTGTGCTCAATGATTGCACCCCAAGGTTGGTCTTTGCCGGCCCTGAATACCGGCCCATGGTGGGGGATATATCCAGCGGCTCACGTCCGTCGAAGGGTGCTATGCCATCGGCGGCGGGGACGCGCCCGCCGGCTTCAGGGCTTTTGAGGAGCTCTTTACTCTGGCGGCGGCAACCAAGAGGAATGCGACCTGCCGGCCGAAACCGGATTTGTCATCATCCACACGGCGGCGGGTAGCGGGCAGACCCGGGGCGCCCTCCTGAGCCAGTCCAATGTCGTTCATGCCAATCTGCAGCTCATGCTGGGTAACGATGGCTTGGGCCCGATGACTGCTTTATCTGTATCCTGCCTCTTTTCCACATAGCCGCCCTGTCCATGGCCATGGCCGTGATGCAGGCCGGCGGAAAGAACGTGATTGTGGAGCGTTTTGATCCGGAACTTATCTTAGATCTTATCCAGAGCGAAAGAGGCACGACCCTGTTCCATTTTGCCCCTATCCTCCAGATGCTTGCCGATAAATACGAGGAAAAGGGCCGATCCCATGATCTTTCTTCTCTGCGTAATGTCGGAGGTCTTGACAGCCCTGACAACATCTTTCGATTCAAGGAGTTGGTACCCGAGGCGAGGTTCTCGACCGGGTATGCGCAGACAGAGGCCCTGCCTGTAACCGGAGGGCTCATGGAGGAAAGACTGGGGAGCGCCGGGAGACCTTCTCCTCTTGACGAGGGTGGCCCTTTTCGACGATTACGACCAGGAAGTCCCGGTCGGGACGCCGGGCGAGATATGCGTCCGTTCCCCGGTGGTCTTCCTGGGTTATTGGGGTCTGGACGAAGAGACGGCCTATACCCTTCGAAACGGCTGGCACCATACCGGCGACATCGGCCGTTTTGATGAAGACGGCTACCTCTGGTACGTAAAGAGAAAGGCGGAGAAAGAGCTTATAAAGCCCGGGGGCGAGAATGTCTACCCGATAGAGGTGGAAAAGACGATTCTGACCCATGAGGCGGTTGCGGAGGTCAGTGTCATCGGCGTGCCTGATCAAAAGTGGGGCGAAGCCATAAAGGCCGTCTGCGTGCTTAGGCCCGGGAAGTCCCTGGAGGCCCGGGAACTGATTGATTTTGTGGCCGGTAAAATTGCCCGCTATAAGAAACCCCAATATGTGGTCTTTGTAGACTCCCTTCCCAAAACAGCCAATGGCGAAATTGACCGGGACCAGGTTAAAAAAGAGCAGGGAGGAAAGTACTAACCAAAGATACCTGAAGAAATGGTGTAGGGGGGTCCCCCCCTACACCTGATTTTGGGAAATTAGAGATAAATTCTCAGACTAAAGCGACTAACAACGGATGATCATCGGCGCCCCCAGGGAAATTAAAAATCACGAGTACCGTGTCGGTCTGGTGCCGTCCGGGGTCAGAATCCTGGTCCAGGCCGGGCATGCGGTTTATGTTCAGGCCGGGGCAGGCCAAGGGGCCGGTATCGAGGATGAAGAATTTATCGGGGCCGGGGCCGTCATCCTGAAAACGGCCCCAGAGATTTTCGCCAAAGCCGAGATGATCATTAAGGTCAAGGAACCGCTGCCGGAAGAGGTCCCCTTGCTCAGAGAAGGCCAGATCCTTTTTACCTATCTCCATCTGGCCCCGGCCCCTGACCTGACCCGGGCCCTATTGGAGCGGAAGGTCATCGGCGTAGCCTACGAAACCATTCAACTCGACGACGGCTCCCTGCCTTTGCTGACCCCCATGAGCGTGGTGGCCGGCCGCATGGCTGTTCAGGTGGGGGCCCACTATCTGGAAAAAGAATTCGGCGGGCGGGGGGTTCTCTTAGGCGGGGTCCCCGGGGTGGCCCGCGGCAAAGTCCTTATTCTCGGAGCAGGCACGGTCGGCACCAGCGCCGCCAAGATCGCCATCGGACTGGGGGCCTATGTGACTATCCTGGATAACAATGCCCAGCGCCTGATGGTCCTGGATGATATCTTCGGCACCCGCATCAACACCCTCATGTCCAATCACGACAATATCGCCCATTCCGTCCGGGATGCCCATCTGGTTGTCGGGGCCGTTCTGATTCCCGGGGCCAAGACCCCCAAACTGGTCACCCGTGAAATGATTAAAACCATGAAAAAGGGGACGGTCATCATTGATGTTTCCGTGGACCAGGGAGGCTGCTGCGAAACCACCCGGCCCACCACCCACGAAGATCCCATCTACCTGGTGGATGGGGTCATTCACTACGGGGTAACCAACATGCCGGCAGCCGTGGCCCGTACTTCGACCTTTGCCCTGACCAACATCACCCTGCCCTATGCCCTGCAATTGGCCAACAAGGGTTTTCATCAAGCCGTGATCGAGGATCCCGCCCTGGCCAGAGGGGTAAACCTCTATCTCGGGCAAGTCACCTGTGAAAATGTCGCCCGTGACCTTTCCTACTCTTTGACCCCCCTAAAATCCGTCTGCCACTTCCCGTAGAATTTTTTTCACTGCCTCCGATTAGGTTCAAGCCGGTCAACCATTTCTTCCTGTACTCTTCAAACCTTCATTTTGAATAAAACGGAAGAGTAACGATAATCAATAGAAAGGAACTTGAAATTTATTGACTTTTTGGCTATTAAGGTGTAGGAAATCTAAAGAAAGTTAACCAAAGTTTGTTGGCAACCTTTATCAAAGGAGTGTCGATGAAAGAATAATAGACCCCATTTCTCAATAGAGAGGTGGGGTTTTTTGTTATAATCATAGCATCTAATGGGTGACCTTATGAAAGATGATGATAAGACAAGAGAGCAACTCGTACATGAACTATCGGAATTGCGCTCGCAAAATGCCACGCTGGAAAAATCAATAACCGGAAATAGGTCGGATGAGCTTGCAGTCGAGGAGGCCCGCCGCTACGCCGAGAGCATCATCGACACCGTGCCACGACCCTTAATCGCTTTGGATCAAGATTTAAGGGTGGTCTCCGTCAGCCGTTCCTTCTATGAATTCTTTAAGGTAAAATCTGAGGAGACCGTGGGACAGCTTATCTATGACCTGGGCAATAAACAGTGGGATATCCCCAAGCTGCGGGAATTGCTGGAAACCATCCTTCCCCAAAAAACAACCTTTGATAACTATGAGGTTGAACACGATTTTGCTTCCATTGGCAGGCGCACAATGCTTTTGAATGCCCGGCAGATTCAAAGAGTGTGGGGAAAGGAACGGATCATCCTCCTGGCCGTCGAGGACATCACCGAGCGCAGGGAGATAGAAAATGGTCTAAAAAAAGCCCATGAAGAGTTAAAGGAGTTGGCCACCGAGTTAAAACGTACCGCTCAGGTAAAATCTGAATTCTTGGCCAACATGTCGCATGAACTCAGGACCCCGCTTAACTCCATTAACGGTTTCTCTGAGGTATTATACGACGAGACTTTCGGACCGCTTAATGAAAAGCAGAAGAAATACGTTAATAATGTTTTAACCAGCGGGAGGCACCTACTCTTACTGATAAATCAGATACTTGATATGGCAAAAGTTGAAGCCGGAAAGATGAAGCTGGCAATATCCAGCTTACCCATGAAAAGCCTATTAAATGAGATTTCACTGCTGGTAGCGGATATGGTCAGCAAAAAGAAGATTGAAATGTTGCTTGAAATAGCCGAAGATCTGCCGAATATTGAGGCGGATGATCTCAAGGTAAAAGAGATAATTTACAACCTGCTTTCAAACGCAGTTAAATTTACCCCCGAGGGTAGTAAAATTGGCATGCGGGCCTCTACGAGGAAAGCTGATTCCGAGATAGAAATAGTGGTCTGGGATACGGGGGTCGGTATCGCACCTGAAAACATGGGGAAAATATTTGAAGGGTTTTTCCGTGTCGATACTCCATATTCTCGGGTAACTGAGGGGACCGGACTCGGTTTGCCGCTTTCTAAAAAACTGGTTGAGCTGCACGGTGGGAAGCTTTCTGTAGAATCAGAGGGGCTAAATAAAGGCACCTCGGTCCGGTTTACTCTGCCTATTATATCCAGGAGGGTGGTGTGAGATGAGGCAGAAAGCATTAGTTGTCGATGATAATGGAAACAATCTGATGCTGGAAAAAGACCTTTTGGAGGTCGCTGGCTTTGAAGTATTTGGAGCTGAAAATGCTGCCGATGGAATTGCCATTGCCAGGAGAGAAAAACCGGATATTATAATTATGGATGTGCGGCTTCCAGATATGCGCGGTACCGAAGCCGCCAAGATATTACGTCAAGAAAAAGAAACACGCGATATTCCCATTGTTTTTGTGACTGCTTCTGTAATGGCAGAAGGCAGAGAAGAGATAAAAGCCATAACTAACACTGGATTTATAGGTAAGCCGATAAATACGCGCACCTTTGCGAAAGAAATTAGTCAATTTATTAAGTCAGTTATCTAATATATTGAAAAGTAAAATTCAAGAGAGTTAGAGGATGAAAGACAAACCAGTAATCTTAGTTGTTGATGACGAGCCCCAAAACATTGAACTTCTCGAAGCCTATCTTGTTCCGCAGGGTTATGAAATTGTCAAGGCGGCAAACGGCGAAGAAGCGCTGGGGAAACTTTCTGGTAATCAAATCGATCTGATTCTGCTGGATGTAATGATGCCCGGCATGGATGGTTTTGAAGTTATCCGCAGGGTCAGGCAAGATAATACACATCGACTGCTTCCGATAATCCTGGTTACCGTATTGCAGGAAACGGAAGATCGGGTAAAGGGCATTGAAGCCGGGTGTGATGATTTTATTTCACATCCTGTTGATAAGATGGAGCTTTTAGCCCGGATCCGGTCCCTGCTAAAGGTCAAGGCCTACAACGACTTGATGAGTAATTACCAGAAAGAGCTGGAGTCCGAGGTAACCAGGAGGACTGAGGAATTAAAACATGCCTTGGAGAACCTGCAGCAGGACATTGTCGAACGTAAGCAGATGGAGGCGGCGCTGCTGAAGTCGGAAGAAAGGTACCGGGTGATTTTCGAGGGGAGCACGCAGGGCATACTTATTACTGATATTGAAACGAGGCGGTTTCTATATGCCAACCCATCCATCTGCCAGATGTTTGGATATTCAGATGTAGAGTTACTGCAGTTGAGTATAGCGGACATACATCCAAAGGACTCGCTGGGCCAGTTGATCTCGGATTTCAAGTCTCAAACTCAAGGGAAGAAGCCGATATCTTCTGCGATCCCGTGCCTGCGGAAAGACGGCACGGTTTTCTATGCTCACATCACCGGTGCTAACACCAAAATCAACGGTCGGGAATGTTCTGTGGGCTTCTTTTTGGACATCACCAAGCGCGAGCAGGCGCAGCAGGCGCTGCGGGAGAGCGAGAAGAAATATCATGATCTATATGATTTTTTGCCAATCCCAGTCTATGAAATGGATTTTGAAGCCAATATTACTTCTGCCAACCGCGCTATTTATGAAACTTTTCGAGGTACAGAAGAGGATTTAAAGAAGGGTTTTAAGGGATGGCAGCTACTTTCACCAGAAGAGATTGAAAAATCGAGTAAGAACATTGAAAGGCTGTTAAAGGGGGAGAAAATAGAGGGTACTGAATATACTTTAATGAGGTTAGATGGGTCTGTCTTTCCTGCCATAGTAATCTCAAGTGTCATTTACAGTAATGGCAAACCTGTGGGGCTCAGAAGTGCTATCGTAGATATTACGGAGCGCAAGCGGGCGGAGGAGGTCTTGAAGGAAAGTGAAAACAAATATCGCCTGCTGGCCGATAATGTCAATGACGTCATTTTCGTTTTGGATATGAATCTGAATTACACCTATGTCAGCCCTTCCGTAAAAATCCTGAGGGGATACGAACCGGAAGAGGTGTTGAAACAACCACCTTTTGAGACCTTGACTCCCTCCTCCTGGGATCTGGCCATGAGGACCCTATCTGAGATCATGGAGCTGGAAAAATCCGGACGTAGAGAGATTCCCATATCCCGGACGCTTCAGTTGGAAATGAGGCGAAAAGATGGGACCACCGTGTGGACGGAGGTGAAGTTTTCCTTTATCAGAGATGAAAATCAGCGACCAGTGGGCATTCTCGGCGTAACCCGTGATATCACCGATCGCAAGCAAGCCTCGATGGAACTCCAGATAAGTTTGGAAAAGCTCAGAAAAGCCATGGGTGGGATTATTCAAGCCATGGCTCTGACCGTAGAGATCAGAGATCCCTATACCTCCGGCCACCAGCAGCGGGTAGCCGACTTGGCCAGGTCCATTGCCCAGGAGATGGGGCTTTCCGAAGACCAGGTGGATGGCCTGCGCATGGCCGGTATTGTTCACGACTTGGGAAAAATTGCAGTCCCGGCCGAAATCCTCAGTAAGCCTACTAAATTAACTAATCTTGAATTTTCTTTAATCAAGACCCATCCGCAGATCAGTTATGACATCCTGAAAGACATCGATTTCCCCTGGCCGATAGCTGAAATCATTCTTCAGCACCATGAAAGGTTAGACGGCTCCGGTTATCCACAAGGCTTGATGGGAGCGAATATTCTTTTAGAAGCCCGTATCCTGGTTGTGGCCGATGTGGTTGAGGCCATGGCCTCGCACCGTCCTTACCGGCCAGCCCTGGGAATTGATGCCGCCCTGGAGGAGATCGAGAAAAACAAGGGCGTTCTGTACGACCCTGATGGTGGTCGATACCTGCTTGAGGCTATTCCGGGAGAAGGGGTTCAGTCTCAATTGATCGGAGGAATTTCTTCCCGCCTGCCATCAGAATTGAGTCACGGAATTTGGGGAGTTGCTATCGCATATTTCAAGTGCAAATCGTTGTTTTGTGTGCCTATGGTTTTTAACGACTTGTAGGTGACATTGATAAATTTGGGGTGGAGAGGCAATTTTCGAGAAAACTTTTGGGCTTCTTCCTGAGGTCCGCACTTTTGAAAAATTCAAAAGAGTGTATAGTGTAACCTGTAATTGATTATTGGTAACTGCCAACCTCCAAAATCATCCGTAATGAAGCTCTAATCTTGATAAAATGAATATGGAGACTAAATACCTAAAAATGATCCACGGGATAAAGAGAGGGGGGCGAAAGGATTGGACAGTCTATATCATCCGCTGCAGGGATGGGTCGCTCTACACTGGGATAGCCAAAGATGTGCGGGCTCGGGTCAAGCAACATAGTGAGGGTCGGGGGGCAACCTACACCCGAACACGCCTGCCCATCAAGCTGTTATATCAGCAAGAAGGCTTGACGCATTCCGAAGCTCTTATCCGAGAAGCACAGATAAAAGCCCTGCCCCGGTCCAAGAAAGAGGAAATCATCTTTAATACATTTTGTGGCTGACGGTTCATTCCAGCCGTCGCCGGCCTTCGTCCCGCTTGGCTGCATGCTCGCGCACCATTTTTCAGAATAGGTTGTTGTCAATAAAATATTCTAAGGAGGAATATATGTCGCTTACCCGAGAAGAGATGCTGAAGGCTATGAAAGAATGGAATCTTGCCTGGGACAACCATGATCTCGAAGGCGTTATGAAACTCTTTCATGATGATGTCCTGTTTGAAAACTGGACCGGTGGAAAGGCCCTGGGCAAGGAAGCGCTTCGGAAGGCCTGGGCGCCGTGGTTTGCGAATCACGGAGGGTTCAGATTTACGGAGGAAGACATTTTTATTGACGAAAAAGAACAGAAATTACTTTATCGCTGGGAGCTTTCCTGGCCTTCGCTTGAAAAAGGTTATGAGGGAAAACCTGAAAAACGCAGGGGCGTCGATGTGATTCATTTTAAAGACGGGAAGATTATAAAGAAGATGACCTATTCAAAAACAACCCTTGAAATAGACGGACAAAGGTTTCCTCTTCACCTTTCAAATAAATGAAAAATGACTGAGGTCGATCCCCTTATCTGACCCCAATGTCTGGGATTGATGCGGATTATCAACATGATCGAAGACCAGGAAGTTTTCAACAAGATACTTCTTATCAAAACAATATAGGAGGACGGGGGGTTGAAGAGCATTCGCATTGGGGCAGGACAAGGTTTCTGGGGGGACACGCCTTTCCCGGCCTTGGACGTGGTGCAGGCGGGCCAGGTGCGCTATCTCGCTTGCGACGCCTTGGCCGAGTTGACCCTGGCCCTTTTGCAGAAAGGCCGGCAGAAAGAACCCGATAAGGGCTACGTGGAGGACAGGTTCTTTCGTGTTCTTCTGCAACCGTGTTGGGCCAAGGGCGTTAAGATACTGACCAACGCCGGAGGAATCAACCCTGTCGGGGCGGGGCAGATGGTCTTCGATTTGGCCAAGACCATGGGCCTGAGGGGGATGCGGATCGCGGTCATCACCGGAGATGACATCCTGGATATGATCGACGTGCTCAGAGATAAGGGTGTTGATCTTCGTGATATGGAAACAGGCGGGAACATAGCGACCATCCGGGGCAGAATTCTTTTCGCGAACGCCTATCTCGGGGCCAAGGCCATGGTCGAAGCGCTCCGGCAGGGAGCGGACGTTGTCATCACCGGGCGGACTTCCGATCCGGCCCAGTTCCTTGCCCCTCTGGCCTACGAGCTCGGCTGGGAATGGGATGACTGGGATCGCTTGGCGGCAGGAATATTGGTCGGGCACCTTTTGGAATGTTCAGGGCAGAGCACGGGGGGCAACTTTAGCGGAGACTGGTGGAACATACCGGAAATGGAAAGAATCGGCTACCCGGTGGCCGAGGTATACGAGAACGGTGATGTCGTGCTGACCAAGCCCGACGGAACGGGTGGCCGAGTCGACTTGGGGACCGTCAAGGAACAGATGCTCTATGAGGTCCACGATCCGTCCGCCTATGTGACGCCCGACGTTGTTGCCGATTTTTGTTCCCCTCGCCTCGAGAAGGCAGGGCGGGACAGGGTGCGGATCACTGGAATGAGAGGCAAGCCCCGTCCGGAGAATCTGAAGGTATCGATCGGCTACAGCGACGGGTGGATGTGCGATGCGACCATACGCTACTCATGGCCGCAAGCGATGAGGAAGGCGCGAAAGGCCGAAGAGATCGTTCGGAAGCAATTCGAATGGCTGGGGATGCACTTCGAAGAGGTTCTGACCGAATACGTAGGATATAACTCGCTCTGCGGACCACTGGCCTTCGGGGACGGCGAGGACCTGAACGAAGTCGGGCTGAGAATCGCGGTGCGCTCGCGCGACAGATTAGAAGCCGCGAGGATGCCTCGTCTGTTTCCTCCCCTGGCTCTGAACGGACCCCCTACGGCCAGTGGATGGGCCGGCACGCCGCAGCCCCGAGAGTTGATCGGCCTGTGGTCGGCTCTGGTCCCGAGAGAACAGGTGGAAAGCCAGGTCAAGATCGCGATCAGGGAGGTGAATTGAACGTGCCAAAAATCCGCCTTGTGGAGTTGGCCCACGCACGTTCTGGGGACAAAGGGAACACGGTTAACATCGGTCTTTTCCCCTACCAGGAAGGGAATTACGAGCTGTTGAGAAGCACGGTAACGGCCGAGCGGGTAAAGGAACATTTCAGGGGTCTGGTTGATGGAGAAGTCGTGCGCTACGAGGTGCCGAACCTGCAGGCTTTCAATTTCGTGCTCAGGAACGCGCTCAACGGAGGGGCCTCTCGCTCTCTTCGTAGCGACAATCTCGGGAAATGTTTCGGCGCTTCTTTGTTGAGGATGGAAATCGAAGTAAAGGTGATACCCCCGGGCTTACGCCGGTGGGTATCTACGGTTGCTTCTCCTGGAGAATTCCTTCCTGTTTTGGAGTTGGAGGTGTCCCCTCCCCCGTGATATTTTGTGGGGCTTCCGGTGAACCGGGAGAAACAGACTCAACCGAAATTTCCTCGCTCCGCATGACTTCTTCATAGACCGGAATGAGTAGGCCGCGCCGGATCATGATGTTTTGTACGATCCGGGACCGGTTTTGAACGGTACGGGAATTTCCCACCGGATTCCATCTTAAGGGATTGGGCAGGACCACGGCCAGGCGGGCGGCCTCTTCCGCTCCCAGGGCGGCCGCTCCCTTTCCAAAATAATGCCGGGCCGCGGCCTCAGCCCCGAAGATCCCCTCCCCCCATTCCACAACATTAAGGTAAAGTTCGATGATCCGTTTCTTGGAAAGGGCCTGTTCGATTCTCCAGGTGAGGATGGCTTCTTTGAGTTTTCGAACCGGGTTTTTCGAGGGCGTCAGAAAGAGGTTTTTGGCCAACTGCTGGCTGATGGTGCTGGCCCCCCATTTAAATTTTTTGGCCTTCAGATCCTTCTCAATGGCCTTCTGGATAGCCTCAAAATCAAAACCTTCATGGGACCAGAATTTGTCGTCTTCGGCAATAATGACGGCCTTGACCAGATAAGGTGAGATGCGCGTAAGGGGCACCCAGGTCTGCCGGATTCGAACCGCTCGTCCCTCCTCCAGCCATTGCCTCTCCCGGTATTCCATGAAGGCGGTTTTCTTCGGGTTTTCTTTCTTTAAAATGGCGACCTGGGGAAAGAAGAAAAAGGAGCCCAAATGGAGCAGGAAGCCCAGGAAAAGGACCCCAAGGATAAGGATCAATTTTTTAATCATTTCTTCTTCACCCAAAGGTTAAAAAGATCCCCCTCCGATGGTCTCATGAGGGGGAATCCTTTTAAAACGTGTAAAAACCTCTTAATAACCATCTACCGGAATGTTTTATTTTGCAAATTATTTTCAAAAACGGCATCATGAAAGCGGGTGGCTGCCAAGGGATCGGCCAGGATAGCCATTGCTTTTTCTGATCGGTTTTGTCATAATTTATATACTTCATTTTAGAATTTTCCCTCAAACCATCGGCAGCAAAGGGGCTTCTCAAGGACATGAAACTAAGGGTCAAAATTTCCATCTTTCTCTCCGTCCTCCTAATTGTCGCCCTCCTGGTTCAAGCTTACCTCTTCCATCACTTTTTCCAGAGCGCCCTGCTGAGTAATGCCCAATTCTGGCAGGGTAAAATGGCCGAATCCCTGAGCGACAAGTTAAACAGTCAATTGAAAGAGGCCCAAACGGCCCTGCTGAATATCTCTAATTTTCTGGGAGCCCGATCGCTTCTTTCCAACGATATCAGCGTCGTTGAAAAAAACCTCAAGTCCGCTTTCACCTCCAGTTCCCTTTTTGATAATGATTTGTTCATCCTCGACAGCCAGGGCCAGGGGACCCTAAGCCATCCTGCTCTACCCCATTTCAGGGGAGAAAGTTTTGCATTCCGGGAATACTTCCGACAGACCCAAAGGGACCGCAAGGCAATCATCTCCTCTCCCTATGTCTCCAACCGGACCGGGGCGGTTGTTATCACCTTCACCAACCCTTTGCTTTCTCCGGAAGGAAAATTTCTCGGCTTGTTAGGCGGCTCCATGGATATCATGCAGGATAGCCTGCTGGGGAGACTCAAAGAGATCCGAATCGGAGAGACAGGCAGGATATTGATCTTTGATGCCAACGGTAGGATCATTCTTCAAAGCAATCCCACCGTTTCCTTTTCAGAAGGCCCTTATTATGTGAGCGACTACATCGGCAAGGACGTTCCCCTGTCTTCCAAGGGCCTGATCCCTTTCCGTTCCAAAGACGGCACACCCTTTCACCTGGCTTTGAAACGCCTGCCGGCCACGGGCTGGACCCTGGGCATCATCTGGGGCGACAACGAGATGCTGGCCCCATTGAACGTCCTGGAAAAACAGATTACCTTTACGCTGTTCATAGGCCTCATCATGGCCCTGCTCCTGGGCGTTTGGGGAACGGAGATCGTGGTTAAACCCCTCCACATCCTTAGCCAGAGTATCCGTAATTTCAAAGGGGGCAACTGGGAGGCCCCGCCGGCTTTACTTCAACGACCGGATGAAATTGGAGAGCTGGTCAAGAGCTTCCAGGACATGAGCCGAAAAGTGGGGGTGATGATTGGTTCTTTGGATTTCCTCCGCTCCTTTTCAGAAGATCTGAACCGCAGCCTCAACTTAGAGGAAGTGCTCGACAAGGCTATAGACTTAGTGGCCCAGAAGACCGGGGCCGATATGGCTGCCATAACCCTCCTTGATAAGGGCCGAGGCATCGTGGAATATAAAGTCCGTCGAGGCCACACCCCTGAGTATGTCAAGGCCCATCCCTATTTTCGAGTGGGAGAAGGGGCAACCGGTTCGGTGGTCCAGACCGGTGAGGCGCTGATCCTGCCGGACTATAGTAAAACCTCCTATGCCACCCCTGAGGCTGTGGAAAAAGGGAATCTCAGGTCCCTGGCTGTTTTTCCCCTAAAAATTCAAGCCCAAACCATTGGGACACTGAACATAGGCTGTACCGACTCCTATGCCTTCCCGGAAGATGAGGTTAATCTCTATCTGAATCTCACCCCTATTATTGCCTCAGCCTTGAATAACGCCCGGGTTCATGAGGAGATCCAAACCTTGAATAAAGAATTGGAGGAATTGAGCCGCATAGACGGATTAACCGGTGTTTTCAATCGTCGCTACCTGGAGGAACGGCTGGCCGGGGAAATCGATCGTTGCGAACGTCTGGGAGGCTATCTGGGGCTTCTTATGATCGACCTGGATAACTTCAAAGGTATAAATGACACCTTCGGCCACGAATTCGGGGATGAAATCTTGAGACAGGCCGCCCGGGCACTCCAAGAAAGCTGCCGCAGGATTGATGTGGTCGGAAGATATGGCGGGGATGAGTTCCTGGTCATTCTGATTCAGACCGAAGAACCGGTCGCCAAAAAAATCGCTGATAGAATCCGAAGGCGGGCCTTAGAGATTCAACTTCCCGGTTTTCCTGAAAAAATCTATGTATCCATCGGGATCGCAGTCGAAAACCAGCACTACCGGGAAATTCTCCGCCAGGCCGACTTTCGGATGTATGCTGAAAAAAAAGCCCATGCCTTAGCGCGGGCCTCCCAGACACCATCGGATGATTTTTAGTTCCTTTAGGGGCCTATCCCCTTTCCTTAGAACAGGGCCCGGACAAATTCTTCCGGGTCGAAAGGCTGCAAGTCCTCTATTTTTTCACCGATTCCGATAAACTCGATCGGGATGTGCAGCTCGTGACAGATCCCCACAATAATCCCGCCTTTGGCCGTCCCATCCAATTTGGTTAAAATAATGCCGTTGATTTCCAGGGCTTCATGGAATAATTTGGCCTGCGAAATGGCGTTTTGCCCCATGGTGGCATCCAGCACCAGCAGGGTCTGATGGGGGGCCTCGGGGATCTCTTTCTGGATCACCCGGCGGATTTTTTTCAACTCTTCCATAAGGTTTACCCGGGTATGAAGACGACCGGCCGTATCGATCAGGACCACCTCGCTGCTGCGGGAGCGGGCGGCCTGGATGCCGTCATAGACAACGGCGGAAGGGTCGCGGCCTTCTTTTTGACGGATGATTTCGGCCCCGGCCCGATTAGCCCAGATCTCGAGCTGCTCTCCGGCGGCGGCCCGGAAGGTATCCCCGGCGACCAGGAGTACCTTTCTCCCGGCTTCCCCGAGGCGTTGGGCCAATTTCCCGATGGTCGTTGTTTTCCCCACCCCGTTCACCCCGACCACCAGAATCACATAAGGGACCTGAGAAAAATCGGGAATTTTCCCGGGCACATCCAGGAAACGAAAAATTTCCGCCTGCAGCGTTTCCTTGAGGCGTTCGGGATCGCTCAATTCCTTGCGTTTGACCTTCTCTTGGACCAATTCGATCAGGGCCCGGGTGGTTTCGACGCCCAGATCCGAGGTAATCAGGATCTCCTCCAATTCATCCAACAGGTCTTCGTCGATGGTTTTCTTGCCCAGGACCAAACGGTCTACCCGGGTTATCAGGGTTTCCCGGGTCTTGGTCAGCCGTTCCTTTAAACGGCTGAAAAAGCCTTGGCCGTTTTCTTTTGACTCCTCCAGGGCCCGGGCTGCTCTTTCCCCGGTCTCTCTCTCCGGCTGGAGATCAGCTGTCTTTTTATCATCCTCTTTCCGGTGAAACCATTTAAACATGGGGTTTTCCTTTCCTATTCCGGCCCGGCCCCCAGGAACGGGAACCGGGCCGCAGATCTCAAGGTGGGAGCCATTATAAAAGAAATCTCCTTCAGGGGAGAAGAAAAAAGTCCGGTTCCTTTTTTCGGATAGGGGGGCGGCTATTGAATGGTGGCCAGTTGAACCGAAACCAGCTTGGAGATGCCGGGTTGCTCCATGGTGACCCCGAACAGGGTATCGGCCATTTCCATTACCCGGCGATTATGGGTTATCAGAATAATTTGAGAATCTTTGACGATACCGTGAACCAGACCTTTGAATCGTTCCACATTGGCCTCATCCAGAAAGGCATCGATTTCATCCAAAAGGCAAAATGGACTGGGCTTAACTAAGTAAATGGAAAAAAGCAGGGCCAAGGCGGTTAAAGCCTTCTCCCCCCCGGAAAGGAGACTCATATTGGTCAGCCTTTTCCCCGGGGGATGGACTATTATTTCCACTCCCGATTCCAGAGGGTCATCCTCGTCGGTCAGGGAAAGTTTGGCGCTCCCCCCGGCGAACAGGATCGGAAAAACCTCCTCCATCTTCTCCTGAACGGACTTAAAGGTCCCCAGGAACAGGTCTTTGGAGGTGGAATTGATTTTATGGATGGCCCGTTTCAGGGAGTCGATGGACTTCAACAGATCCTCTTCCTGGGATTTATAAAAATCGTGCCGTTCCTTAAAGGCGTTATATTCTTCAATGGCCGTCAGGTTCACTTCTCCGATCTGTTCCAATTTTTCCTTAAATTCCTGCCGCTTTTGTTTTAACGATTCGGAATCCTCTTCCCTCTGGCCGTGGGTTTCGACAATATCTGCTATGGATAAACCGGACCGCTCCAGGGCCAGTTCCTTAAGATGGTCGATCTTCAACACCCGCCGGCTGTTTTCGAGATGAAGTTCATTCTCAACCGCTTCCGCTTCGGCAACTTTTCCCCGGCTCTCCCTCAAGTCCCCTTCCAGTTCTTCTTTCCGGGCTACCGAATCTTCCCATTTCAGGTTGATTTCCTTTAAATACTCCTCCAGGCGGCTCACTTTTTCCCCCAGCCCCTGGACGACCCCCTGCCCGATTTGCAGGTTTTCTTTCAGGCCGGATTTGATCTCCTCGGCCCGGGTTATTTTTTCCAGGATCTTGCTTTGTCGGGTCCGTTTTTCCTCCAGAGCCTCCCGGAGCCGCTGCCATTCCTTGCCAATGTGTTCCCCTTTTTCTTTTAAGGCCGATAAAAAAGTCTGAGATTGGGTGAAGGCCTCCCTTTTCTGCTCCAGGGCCTCTTCCAGCCCTTTCAGGGTTGCTTCAAAACCCTGGATCTCTCCTTTGAGCTCGTGAACGGACTGGTTTAACCGTTCTTCTTCCACAGCCAGGGTGCGTTCTTCGGAGGCGTCATCGGCTTCCAGGGAACGCATTTCATCCTCCTCGATACCCAATAACTGGTAACGCTTCTCAAGGGGTTTGGCCTGCTCCTGATAGCCGAAGACCTGTTTTTCGAATTCGAAAAGGCGCTTTTCCACCCCGGCCTTTTCCTCTTCCAAAGCCTGCCCTTGGAGGGTCAGGTCCTGAAGGACCGTTTCCAACTCGGCCAGTTCTTCCTTTTTAGAGGCTACCTTGCCTTGCTGCTCCTGAACCTTATTCTCCAGGCGGCGGATAACATTTTTCTGATAGAGGATCCCGCTTTCAAGGCTTCCCAGACTGCCTCCGGCAATGAACCCCCGCTGGTCGATCACATCCCCCTCCCGGGTAACCAGGGAAAACTCTCCGGGGCAATTCTCCCAAACCTTCAGGGCCTGGGTAAGATCGGCGACCAAAAAATAATTTCCCAGGATGGCCTGTAGCCCTTCCTGGATATCTTCTCCGGCGGACACTTTGGATAACAGGGGTTCCAACCCCTTTTCTTCCCCTGGAAAACCCTGTTTCCCGGGCCGCTGCACCTGGCCCAGGGGAATAAAACCGGCCTTCCCCCGGTTGGTTTCCTTTAAATAGCGGATTCCCTCCAGGGCCTTTTCCGGATTTTTTATCAGGATGGCCTGCAAGGCTTCCCCTAAGGCCGCCTCCACGGCCAATTCATAGCCGGGCTCGGTCTCGATCCCTTCGGCCAGCACCATAAAAAATTCATGGCTTGGTTCCGACCCGGGCGACCATTTTTCCTGAAGCAGGGTCCGGACCCCGGTCTGGTAGCTTTGGTAATTATCCCGGATTTCCTGAAGATTGTTTATCTGGGCCAGATCCTGTTGAAGGGTCTGTTCCAACAGACGGAGTTCATCCGCCAGCCCTTTTCTTAGTTCTTTCTTTTGGAATTTCTCCTGCTGGATCCGGGAGAGGCTCTCTCCTAATTGTTGTAACGACTGCCGGACCTCGGAAGAAGCGGTTTCCGTCTCCCTACCCGAGGTCCGGAGCTGGTTCAGACGATCTTGAAGCTGAGCCTTTTCTTCCGCCTGGCGGAGGGTCCTCCGGTTACGATCTTCCCGAACCTTGACCAATCCGGAGCGCTGATTCCTGACTTTGGTCAGCTCGGTTAATTGGGTAACCAGGAGGTCTTTCAGTTTTTCATGGCTTTCGGCAGTGCGGCTGAGTGCTTCCTTGGCTTGGGCAACGGCCTGTTCCTGTTCCCGATCTCTTTCCTGTTCTTTCGAAAACCTCTCGGAAAAAGAGGCTACTTCTTCCTCCAGGGATTTTTCCTCTCTGTTCTTCTCGAGGAGCCAATTTTCTATTTCCCTGGATTCTCTCTGGTGCTCCAGGTCTTCCCGTTCCAGATTACCGATCTCTTTGGCGTAGTTTTGAACCAGGTCTTCCTGCCGCTGCCATTCCGTTTTCTGCAGATAATACTGTTCCTGCTGCTCCTTAAGCTCCCGCTCCAGATCCAGGAGTTGCGACTGCAGGACCTGGCCATTTTTTTCCAGGGCCTGAACCTGCGTTTTGGCCTCTTCCACCCGGCCTTCCTGGTCCAAAAGGTGCCGGTCCTTGAGGACCTTTTCCTGTTCCAGTTCCTGATATTCCCGGGCCAGGAGGACCAATTCCACCTCCTTGGATTGCTTTCGAATCTCCTTAAAGCGTTCGGCCTTCTTGGCCTGGCGGTACAGAGAATTCATCTGCCGCCGCACCTCGGCAATGACGTCCCCGACCCGCAACAGGTTTTGCTGGGTCAGGTCCAGCTTGCGCAGGCTTTCGTTTTTCTTGCTTTTATATTTGGAAATCCCGGCCGCTTCTTCGATCCAGTGGCGGCGATCTTCGGGTTTGGAGTCGATAATCGCCCCCACCCGGCCCTGTTCAATGACGGCATAAGCCTTGCTGCCCGCCCCGGTATCCATAAAAAGATGGGTGATGTCTTTCAATCGGCAGGGTCTTTTATTAATGGCGTATTCGCTTTCCCCGTCGCGAAACAGACGCCGGGTGACCATAACCTCATTAACACCGCTGTATTCGGGGGGCATGGAGCCGTTATCGTTATCGAGGACCAGAGAAACCTCGGCCATGCCGAGAGAAGACTTGCCGTTCGACCCGGCGAAGATGACATCCTCCATCCCCTTGCCGCGGAGCTGTTTGGGGCTTTGTTCACCCATGACCCATTTGATGGCATCCACGATATTGCTTTTCCCGCAGCCGTTGGGTCCGACCACCCCGCTGATACCCTTGGGAAAAGGGATCACCGTTTTTTCTTGAAAGGATTTAAACCCGTTAAGTTCCAATCGTTTAATCTTCACGTTGCGATCTCTCCTTCCAGAAATGCCTAAGGCTCGATGAGTTCAATAGGCCGTTTGCCTTCCAAGGGGGCAGAGGGGCTTGAGAAACCCGTTCGGGAATCGCCTTCAATCCGGATTATCTTGGCTGTTATTTTAAACGAGAAAAGGACTTATTGTAAAGAAAAAAATACAACAGGAAGGATTCTTTTTCAAAGACCCTACCATATCTTGTAGTCGGACCGCCGCCCTCCAGCCCGCCTAAGGTTGAGTTGGAATCAAACCCTTTGGTCAGCCTGAGATGGAAAATTTAGAAAAAACAGCGAACCGGTTAAAAAGAGAGGTCAGGTAAAAAAGCAGGGCCAGCCGATTATTTTTGACCTGATTATCCGGGGCCATGACCAGGACTTTATCAAAGAAGGCATCAATGGGGGTCCTGAGCTGGGCCAGCTCCTGGAGATAGGCCAGGAACTTTTGTTCCCGAAATAACTGCTTGAGCCGCTCTTCTTTCTCACGAATCAAGGCCAATAGCTCCAATTCCTGAGGTTCGATCAGAAGGGCCTTATCCACCAGCCCCAGTTCGGAGGCCGAAATCCCCTTCAAAATATTCAAAGCCCGTTTACAGCCCCTGGTCAGGGAAGAAAAATCCGGGTGCTGCTGGAATTGGTCTAAGGCCTGGGCTCGGGCCTTCACTTCGCCAAGGTCATCCCAACCGCCGGCCAGGACAGCCTCAATGGTCTCCCGGCCGATGCCTTCGGCCTCCAAAAGGTGCCCCAGGCGCAGGTTGAAAAATTCAAAGAGATTCCTTTTAATCTGCTCGGGCGCCTCTCCCGCCACATTCGTAAAGGACTCAAGCCCGCGATCGAACACCCGGGACAAGGACAGGGAATAGCCCTTATCCCAGATAACCAGAATCAGGCCCTGGGCCATCCGGCGCAGGGCATACGGATCGGCCGAGCCGGTTGGGATCTGGCCCAGGCTGAAAAAACCCAGGAGCGAATCGAGACGATCGGCCATTCCCACCAAAGCCCCGGTGGTGCTTTGGGGCAAAGCCCCGTCATGGGAATAAGGCCGGTAATGGTCCTCGATCCCCTGGGCCACCTCTTCCGGTTCCCCGGCCCGCAAGGCGTATTCCCGGCCCATTATCCCCTGCAGGGTGGGAAATTCTCCAACCATATGGGTGGTCAGGTCGGCCTTGCATAACCAGGCGGTTCTGGCAACCCCTTCCGTCTTCTCCGGCGCCAGTTTCCGGGCCAGGAAGGCGGCCAAGGCCACGATCCGTTCCACCTTTTCATAGGACGTTCCCAGGCGGGAGTGAAAGACCACCCCTTTCAAGAGCGAAATCTTTTTTTCCAAAGGTTCTTTCAGGTCCTCCAGGAAAAAAAACCGGGCGTCCGAAAGGCGGGCTCGAAGGACCTTTTCATGGCCCCGAATAACCTGGTCCGAATTTTGGACCTCGGTATTATTGACGGCAATGAAGCGCGGCATCAAGGAACCATCGGTCTTAAACAAAGGGAAATAACGCTGGTGTTCTTTCATGGAAGTAATCAAAACCTGGGCCGGAAGGGCCAAGAAGGCCTCGTCGAACCGACCTTCTACCGGAGCCGGGTATTCCACTAAATGGGTCACCTCTTGAACCAGCTCGGGGTCGGGCAAAAGCGTCCCCCCGGCCTTTTTTGAGAGGCTCTCCAATCCCTTCAGGAGCAAGGCCCGGCGCGTTTCCGGATCTGCGATTACAAAGGCTTCCTGGAGTTTGGGCAGATAGTCGGCCGCATCCCGAAGAGAAATAGGCCCTCCGGCCATGAAACGATGCCCCCGGGTTTGGTTTCCGCTTTCAATCTCTCCGATTCGAAAGGGAATCACCTGATCCCCCCAAAGGGCCACCAGCCAATGAATAGGGCGGGCAAAACGAATGGTCCCTTCTCCCCAGCGCATAGATTTAGGAAAAGGAAGGTCCAGAATAAGTTGGGGAAGCAGTTCCCTTAAAACCGTTGCAGCGGCCAGGCCCTTGGTTTTATGCCTTAGTCCCAGATAAATCCCTTTAGGGGTGTCAATGAGTTCCAATTCTTCGAGGGCCCGTTTTTTGGCCTTGGCAAAGCCATAAGCCACCTGGGTCGGTTGGCCGTCTTCCGAAAAAGCCCGATTTTGAGGAGGACCGATGATCGTTTCCTCCTGATCGGTCTGGAAGGAAGCCAGATCTGAGACAAAAAGCGTCAGGCGTCTGGGCGTACCCATGGTTTTCAATTCACCAAAACTTAGACGCTGCTGCTGAAGTCTTTCCCGGGCCGACTCCTTTAAGGCTTGTAAGGCCCCGGGAATAAAGCGGGCCGGGATTTCTTCAGTGCCGATTTCCAATAAAAAAGTGTCTTTCATAACCCTCTCAACGATCCGCTCTCAGCGCCGAACCTTCCGGCGGGTAAGGACCTGAATCTTCTCTTTCGAACTTTCCCCTGGTACCGTTCAAAAGGATCGGCATCCGATTAGGGTCTCAAAATAATTGTGACCAACAGGGACCGAGGGGTCTTCTTTTCTGGGTTGTCCACCTTCAAGCCCGAAGCTTCTTTGCCGGGCCAAATTCGGGATCTAATTCAAAGACAGGCCTACACTATGCCCGAAACGGACTTAGGTGAATGCCCTGCACCTAATCCACTTAGCCGACCGGGCCGGGATAGGGCGATGATTTACCCTTTGGACAACCCAGAAAAGAAGACCCCTCGGTCCCACTAATGCAATCTTCTCGATTTCATCTTACGACTATGAGACCCTTACTTAAATGGAAAGCAAGGGGAACCCTGATGATTCTCTTTGGGCCAGGTGTTCCTGGGCCACCGATCGGGCCAATTCGCGTATCCGGGCTATGTAGCCCGTCCTTTCGGTAACACTGATAGCCCCCCGGGCGTCCAGGATATTAAAGACATGGGAACATTTTAAACAGAAATCATAGGCCGGTCGGGGAAGGTTCAGGGCCGTCAGGCGCCGGCTCTCCTGCTCATAATCCTGAAAGTGTTTTTTTAACAGGCCGACATCGGCCTGGTCGAAATTATAGGTTGAAAATTCAAACTCGGTCCGGTGATGGATCTCACCATAGGCTATCCGGTCGTTCCATTTTAAATGGTAAACATTATCCACATCCTGGAGATACATAGCGATCCGTTCCAGGCCATAGGTCAGTTCCACCGGGATGGGAGAAAGATCGATCCCGCCGCATTGCTGAAAATAGGTAAACTGGGTTATTTCCATCCCGTCCAGCCAGACTTCCCAGCCTAAGCCCCAGGCCCCTAAGGTGGGTGATTCCCAGTCGTCTTCCACGAAGCGGAGGTCATGGTCCAGGGCCTGGATACCGAAGCTCTCCAGACTTTTCAGGTAGATCTCCTGAACATCCCGGGGGGAGGGTTTAAGGATGACCTGGTACTGGTAATAATGCTGCAAGCGGTTGGGGTTTTCTCCATAGCGGCCGTCGGTCGGCCGCCGGGAGGGTTCGACATAGGCCGCCCGCCAGGGTTCAGGTCCCAAGACCCTCAGGAAGGTAGCCGGATGAAAAGTCCCGGCCCCAACTTCGCAATCATAGGGTTGCAGCAAAAGGCAGCCCTGGTCGGCCCAAAAGGCATTCAGGGCTTCGATTAATTCTTGAAAGGTCAGCACTCAACCTCCTCTATTCGGAATTTTTCGTTTTTATTCATAGGCTTCCTGAACCTGTTTCAGATAGCGAACCGATTCCAGTTCCTTACCGAGCACTTGCCGTGAAAAGTCTTCCAGGATATTTTCAATTTCCGCTTTGACAGCCGGGGTAAAACGGATCCGGAAGACTTTGGAAAGTTCTTTAACCAGGGATTGTTGAAGGCTTTGAAGCGCCCCCGGGGAAATTCGGGCCCCCTTCCCTTTAAGGCAACCCGGGCAGAGGACCCCTCCCCTTTCCGAAGAAAAAAACGGTTCGGCGATGGCCTCGATCTTTTTTCGGCAAGCCAGACAAGAACCGAGATGAAGTCCGTATCCGGCCAACTTGAGGAGCCGGAGTTCAACTATGGCTTTTAGCGCCGGATCCCCGTTCTTTTGATTTAAACGATGTAAGGCTTCGGTGAGTAAGTCAAAGACCTCTCTATTGGGATCCCGGATCGGGAACAACTCCTTGATCATTTCACAGAAGAATCCGGCCTGTCCCCATTTTCGGAAATCTTTGCCGATGCCCGCAAAGGATTCAATCAATTCCCCTTGATCGAGGCGGACCAGGGAAGCATTTTCTTTTTCAAAAAAGAACAACCGGACCCAGGATAAGGGCTCGAGACAATGAATAAATCTCCTTTTGCTCTTCTTAGCCCCTTTGGCTATGCCAACCAGCCGTCCCAGGTCGGCTGAAAAAAAATTGACGATCAGGTCCGATTCCTGAAAAGGTTTGACCTGTAAAATGATTGCCTCGGTATTTGCAGCCGGCATGATTGTCCCAAATAATCCAAACCCGTTATGGATAGAGGCGATAGAGCGTTCTGGGGAAAGGAATGGTCTCCCGGACATGCTTCAGGCCGCAAACCCAGGTCACCAGGCGTTCCAGCCCCAATCCGAAGCCGCCATGGGGAACGCTCCCATACCGTCTCAGGTCCAGGTACCATTTTAGATCCTCTTCCGACAGCCCGTTTTCCCGTATCCTTTCCTGCAAGCGGGCTAGATCCGCTTCCCTCTCAGACCCGCCGATAATTTCCCCATATCCTTCGGGCGCCAAGAGGTCCATGTTCAGGACCAGCCGGGGGTCCTCCGGATCTCTTTTCATATAAAAGGCCTTGGAGGCCGCCGGATAACGATGAATAAAAACCGGTTTTTCGAACCGCAAAGAAATTTGGGTTTCTTCATCTCCGCCCAGGTCTTCACCGAAGGCCAGGGCCATTCCGCAATCGCTCAATACATCAAGGGCTTCTTGATAGGAGAGGCGTGGGAAAGGCGGCCTTACTTTTTCCAGGGCGGCTGGGTCCCGCTCCAGGAGTTTGAGTTCTTCGGAGCGGTTTTCCAACACCCGGGTCACCATAAAGGAAACCAACTGCTCCGACCAGAAAACCAGTTCTTCCAAATCGGCGAAGGCAATTTCAGGTTCCACCATCCAAAATTCGGTCAGGTGGCGCCGGGTTTTGGACTTTTCCGCCCGGAAGGCCGGCCCGAAACAATAGACCCGGCTAAAGGCCATGGCCCCGGCTTCCATATAGAGCTGGCCGCTTTGAGAGAGATAGGCCTGGCCCTGATCAAAATAGGGGGTCGCAAAAAGATTGCTGGTTCCTTCGCAGGCCGCCGGAGTCAGGATGGGGGCATCCAACAGAATAAAATGATGGTTGTCCAAAAAGTCCCGGGCCGCCCGGACCAGTTCATGACGGATCCACAAGACCGCTTGCTGGCGGGCCGTTCGCAGCCATAGGTGCCGGTTTTCCATCAAAAAAGCGATACCGTGTTCCTTGGGAGAAATGGGATAATCCTGGGCCGTATTAAAAAGAGTGAGGCTGGAAACCTCCAGTTCCACCCCGCCCGGGGCCCGGGGATCTTCGTGAAGCACCCCGGTCAGAGAAAAGGAGGTTTCCTGGGTCAGTTGATCATAGGCCTCAAGAACGGCCGGGGCCACCCGGCTTTTTATCAAGAGGGCCTGCAGGATGCCGGTTCCGTCCCGTAGGACTGCAAAACGGACCTGCCCGCTGGAGCGTTTATGAACCAACCAGCCCCGGATGGTGACTTCCTGCCCCAGAAACTCCCGGCATTGACGGATAAAAATTTTAGACATGGTTAAATTGGAAAGTTAGAGATAAATTTTCAGATTGTTAACACATTAGGTGTTTGAAAATTTGTCAAAGCTAATTTTTCTTGGCACGGATTACACGGATAAACACGGTTAAGTTAAGAAAGGGATTGGCAAGGTTGCCAATCCCTTGCCTTCCGGCCCCTGGAGGGCAGTATGATTTTTCCCCCGCGATCCTTCCGCAGGGGAAAAATAAAGCATCCGTGGCATCCGTGAAATCCGTGCCAAAAGTTTATAGAAAGCTAAATAAATTCTCAGATTGTAATTTCCAAAAACTCTAAAGCAATATCTGGATATACGACCGCTCCCGCAATTTCAGGATCCATTGGCCGAAACGCTTGTCCACTTCTTCTTGAAAAAGTCTTTCTTGAATCCGGTCCTTGGCTTCAAGATAGGTCAGCTCCTTTTTCTGTTTATAATCTATCAGTCGTATGATCTGCCAGCCCTGAGGCGACTGGAGGATGGAGCTGACCTCCCCCGGTTTCAGCTTTATTACGGTCTCACGAAGAGCCGGGTCGATTTCATCCAGGGCAAATATCCCCAGGTCCCCCCCCTGGGAAGCGGAAGGATCCTGGGAATAGGATCGGGCCAGGTCCTCAAAGGCCTCCCCTTTTTTAAGCCGGGCCAGGACTTCTTCGGCCTTCAGCCTTTGTTTTGAGGCTTCTTCCGTGCTGTTTGGATTGACCATTATAAGAATATGGGCCAGGTGGACCCCCTCGGGCTGCTGAAATTTGTCTTTATTGTTCTGATAGGCTTCCTGGATCACAGTCTCCGAAATGACGATCTTACTTCCGATTTCCCGGCTCACCAGTTTATAGCGCTGGATCTGTTCCCGGATCTTACCGCGAATTTCCTCTTCCGTCAGGCCTTCCCGCTCCAGGCTGGCCTTAAAGGCCTCGGCCTTCTCCAATCCCTGTTCTTTGCGAAGGCGGTTGATGGTCTGTTCCACCTCTTCTTTTGAGACCTGAAGCCCGGCCTTTTTTATGGATTGGTCCACCAATTTTTGATCAATAAGGGTGAATAAAACCTCCTTCCGGATCTCGTCTTGCTTTCCCTCGGGAATCTGCGAAGCCACTGTTTTCATGGCTTTTTCCAGCTCCAAGGAGGTCACAATATCGTTATTGACGATGGCCACGATCCGGTTGGAGGTTTGGGCCTGCAGGCTTCCCCCGGCCAGGGTTCCCATCAAGGCCAGGAACCAGTACATGATCTGTTTTTTCAGCATACCTTTGTTCTCCCGGTTTTCCGGATTGGGATTTTTTCTTTTCTTGTTTCCAGGGGATCTAAAAAAGAATGCCCTGACTGCCAGGGCATTCCGAATTTTTATAGGGAAACGACTTGGCCCTCAATCGGCAATCTCATAGCCTGTTTTTTTCAGTTCGGCGACGACCCGGCTCTTGGTGTCCGGTTGCTCGGCTTTGATCCGGATGTAAACCCGCAATAAGTCCGTCGTCCTCCGGGGCATGGAAAACACACTGGTTATATTAATCCCCAACCCTTCCAGCAGTGACACGATCTTACCTAAGGTCCCGGCCTGGAGGTCGACATTCTCCAGAGATATGATTTCATTTTTTACATTGGTTCCGAAAATCTGGATCATGGCCTGATCAATCTGGGTTTGGGTAACGATCCCTACTAAATGGCCCTTTTCATCGATTACCGGGAATCCCCCGATGCCCTTTTCAGCTCCCAGTGCAATAGCATCAATGACCGTATCCTCCGGGGAAACCGTCAGGACGTTTTTCTTCATTAAGTCTTTGATCTTGATCTTCATGATCAGATAGTTCAACTCATGAATACTCAAAGAGGTCGCCGAAGAGGGAGCAGCCTCAATCAAATTACGAAAGGTAACCATGCCGACCAGTTTCCCTTTATCCACTACGGGCAGATGGCGGATTTTATTTTCTCTCATGATCTTCTGAGCTTCTACGGCCAAGGTATCGGGCGTTACCGTGATCGGATCCTTGGTCATCCAATTTTTTATCTTCATAGATGCCTCCTGGTATTCTTAACCTTTCCGGTCAAGATTCATTAAAGGATTAGGTGGAAAACTCCCGGTGGATATTATTATGCCGGTTTTCGAAAAAATTAGCAAAATTGTTTCGTTAGGTCAACAGTAAAATAAAAAGACCTTTTGCGGGCCGGGCTTCTGGGGCAGGAAGGGTTCAGGCCGAATAAAACCTCAGATCGGGCAATTCCAAACAGGTCAGTTTATTCCCGTAGACGGCCCCGGTATCGATGCCGATCCTCCGGTTCAGGATAAAAGGCTGGGGAAAGGGGGTATGCCCGAAAATAATGGATTTTCCAAAATCAAATTTGGAATAAAAAAATTCTTCCCGAATCCAGATTAGATCAAAAAGATCTTGTTTTTCCAATGGAATATGACTCCGCAAGCCGGCATGAACAAAGATGTACTCCTCGACCTCGTAATAGGGCTGCAGGGCGTTGAAAAAATCAAGGTGCTCCTGGGGAAAAACAATCCGGGGATCCTTATGGGAGATTACGCGATGGCCCCCGGCATAACTGTCCAGGGTTTTCTGGCCGCCGTTATAGAGAAAAGGCTGGATATTCCTGCCGGACAGGTAATCCAGGAACATATGCTCATGATTGCCTAAAAGAAAAACCGTTGATTTTATCTTCTTCTTCAATTCGACCAGGTAATCGACGACCTCCTTGGATTGGTCGCCCCGGTCGATATAGTCCCCTATAAACAATAACACGTCCCGGTCCGAGTCGATCGGGATTTTGTCCATCAAGGTGATCAGTTTCTCCAGACAGCCATGAATATCCCCTATAGCGAAGATTCGATCCATTCTTTAATTCCACCTCATTATTTCCCGCCGGCTCTGCTGGTCCAATCGTTTAAGACCGGCCTTTTCAGCCCAGGCCAGGGCTTGCCGGTATTCTTCGGGCAGCAGGCCTCGATTGATCAGGGGGTGCCTCAAGGCTTCTCCACAGGGGCGGTATTGATCCATGATATTGACATAGGTCTCCGGAGAAATCTCCCGGGCGATAAATTCCATAATTTCCCTGGTCCCGGCCAATTCCCGAGGCATGACCAGGTGGCGCAGCAGAATCCCTTTCCAGGCCAGCCCCTGGGCATTGATGGCCAAGTCCCCTACCTGACGGACCATCTCCTTAAGGGCCTCCCGGGCCCGGCCGGGATAATCCGCTGCCTGGGTCATTTCTCCGGCGATCTTTTCATCCCAAAATTTAAAGTCCGGCATGTAGATATCCACAATCTGGTCCAACAACAACAGGGTTTCCTTCGACTCATAACCGCCGCAATTATAGACGATGGGCAGGCTTAAGCCTTTCGGGACGGCTATCAGCAGGGCCTTAAGTAACATGGGCACTACGTGGGTCGGAGTGACCCAGTTGATGTTGTGACAGCCGATCTGCTGCAACTGCAGCATCTTATCGGCCAGAAATTCCGGGCCGGCTTCCCGGCCTTCCCCTGAATGGCTTAGTTCATAATTCTGGCAAAAGAGGCAGCCTAAATTGCAATAAGCAAAAAACAGCGTCCCTGATCCGCCTCTTCCAACCAGGGGGGCTTCCTCCCCGAAATGGGGGCCCCAACTGGAAACCCGGGCCTCCGGACCCGTATGACAAAACCCGGTTTCCCCTTGCAGACGATTCACCTTACAGGCCCGGGGGCAGAGACGGCAACTGGACAAGATTTCCCAGGCCGCTTCGGCCTTTTCTTTCAGCATCCCGGACTGGAAGGCTTTGATATAAGACGGTTGATTCAATGCCTTATCCCTGGAAGGAACAGTCCAAAAGTTCGGCCCCGACAAACGTAGCTCCCTTTTAGCATATCTTCTTGCGGAGGGGAAGCAGAAAGGTCATTTTACATATCTTATTCAGGAGTTAATCGGCATCGGGCAAGCCTTTTTGATTGATTTTTTCCCTAACCTATACTATTTCTTTAATCGTGTACCTTCCTGAAAAGAAGGAAAGATTAGTTAGGAAGCGGCACAGGTTTGGAGGTTGATGCATGGGGAAAAAAGCAATCCGGGTCGCTATCTGCGGGGTTGGAAATTGTGCCAGCGCTTTGATCCAGGGCATAGAATATTATCGCCATAACCCCTCCCAAAGGGACGGGTTAATGCATCAAAACCTCGGCGGCTATCGGCCGGAGGATATCCGCATGGTCGCGGCCTTTGACATCGATCGCCGAAAGGTGGGCCGCCCCCTTCAGGAGGCTGTCCTGGCTCCTCCCAACTGTGTGGTGCCTATTTGGACTTCCCTTCCCGATTATGGGGTCACGGTTCAGATGGGACCTGTCCTGGACGGGGTAGCGCCTCACATGCGGGAATTTCCTCCGGAACGGACCTTCCTGCCTTCCTCGGAGCAGCCGGTCCCGGTGGAACAGGTCCTGAAAAAGGAAAAAGTCGAGATCCTGCTTAATTACCTGCCGGTGGGATCGGCTCAAGCGGTGCGTTATTATACCGAATGCTGCCTTAAGACCGGGGTCAGTTTAGTCAATTGTATGCCGGAGTTTATCGCTTCCGATCCGGTTTGGGCCCGGCGGTTCAAACAACGAGGCATCCCCCTGATCGGGGACGATATTAAATCCCAAATCGGGGCGACCATTATCCACCGGATACTCACCCGTCTCTTCGAAGATAGAGGGGTCCGTATTCAAAGGACCTACCAACTTAATACCGGCGGCAATACTGATTTCCTGAACATGTTGGACCGAAGCCGGTTAAAAACTAAAAAAATTTCCAAGACCGAAGCCGTCCAGTCCCAATTAAAAGAGCCTCTATCCGATGAAAATATCCATATCGGACCGGCTGATTATGTCCCCTGGCAGCGGGACAATAAAATCTGCTTCCTTCGTCTTGAGGCGACCAATTTCTGCGGGGTCCCCCTGGAATTCGAGGCCCGGCTGTCCGTCCAGGACTCACCCAACAGCGCCGGGGTGGCCATCGATGCCATCCGCTATTGCCGGGTGGCCCGGGATCGGGGAGAGGCCGGTGTCCTCCTGCCCGCCTCGGCCTACCTGATGAAACACCCTCCGGTCCAGATGGAAGAAGGGAAAGCCCGGCGTCAAATGGAAGCCTATCTGGCCCGAAAACAGGCCAAGCCGAGAGCCGTCCCCCGAACCTCAATTAAACCGACCTAAGGTAATCTCCAGGGATGCCTGGATAAGGAAATCCGCTCTTGCTTCGAGAAAGTAAGTTAGGGAACCGCTATCTGAAATGGATCGAAGAAGTCCCGGTCCCTTTCTTCTCTCGTCTGACTCTTAAACCCAATCATCTTACGGGACTGGCCTTTCTTTTCGCTTTTCTGACCCTGCCGGCCTTCAGCTATTCCCTTTGGCTGGGGGGAATGGGGATCCTTCTATCCGGCGCTTTGGACACCCTGGACGGCAGTCTGGCCCGCCGATCCAATCAACCTACCCGGGCCGGGGCCTTTCTCGATTCGGTTCTGGACCGCTATAGTGACTTTTTCGCCCTTTTCGGAATCTGGCTCTATTTCCTGATCCACTCCCCGGGCCATCTGATCCTGATAACGGGAATCCTTTTTTTCTGTCTCTTGGGGTCGTTCATGGTCAGCTACACCAGGGCCCGGGGTGAAGGCCTGGGATTGTCCGTAACGGAGGGTTTTTGGGGTCGGGCGGAAAGGGTGGTCGCCTTGGGGACCGGGTGCCTGCTGAGCGACCTTTTCAAGGTTGCCTTCCCCGGCCGGACCTGGGCCGCCGATCATTATTTTATGATCGTCCTTTTGATCCTGATCACCTTGGGCACCCACCTCACGGCCCTGCGGCGGGTGCGCTATCTGATAAAGCATCTTTAAAAACTATTCCTCTAATTGTTAGCCTACGGGTCGATTCCCTCGATCTGAATCATAGGGCCTGAGATATTAACAGCCCCAATATAAAAGTGACGTTACCCAGACAGGAGGGGCTGTTTTTTCTGAAGTCATTGACGAGAGGGAGCCGTCTTTTGTTCGCGTCCAAGACAACGCTTACACCCACCCCTCCGGGGCGGGACCCGGTTTCCGGACTTATCCATGGGGGAAACCGCAGCTCGCCCGCTGATTTTTAGCGGGGGAGAATGCGGAGGGGGTAAGGGATCCTCCATGGATAAGTTCGAAGAAAAGACCAGCCCGGAAGGCACAGACGGAAGAAAATGCAGCCCCTCCTGTCAGTCAGTTACAATAATGAGACTATTATTTCTTGGCCGATCAAAAATTACCTGCGGTAGGGCGGCGGGTAAGGGGCATAACCGCGATCCCGGCCTTCGGGCCAAAACCGATTCCGAGGCTGCCGGCAGTCGATAATCCCATTACGACAAAGGGTTTCACGCCATTCGTATTTCAGGAAATGCTGCTCAACCGCAACATCCTCGGCTTCGAAATCCACCCGAACTGAAGGCGAGTATTTTCCTTCCCCAAAACCGGTTCCCGGCTCTTCCCTGGCCTGCATCTTAGGCGAAGGGGCGCTCCTTCTCAACCCTTCCTGATCCTTGGTCTCCCCTCTCCTCTCATAGATGGGTTCGGGAGGCCTTTTCTCGGGGAAGACGGCTATGGCAATGACCCCCATGGCCGAATGATCGCCCCAGGCGCCGGCATAAGAATCAGGGGCGGAGGTGAAATAAAAACGATTGACCTGATTTTGGGACGTCCGCCAGCCGTCATAAACCGCCGAGGCATAAGGATCCAAAATGTACATGCGCTCATTCCTCTTGAGAAAGGATTTCTTCCCCGAAATAATATTGCGGCCGTCCACGGCGATCACCAATCCGATCCTTAAATCGCTGTTGTTTCGGACCCTGATCCCATAGCGTTCCCCTTTAACCGCTTCCACATAAGCCCGGTAGGTATGGGGTCTTTCAGGCGAAGTCCCATAAATCGGAAGACGATATTGGTTGTTGCCCAACAGCTCCACTTCCAACAGCGCCCCCTGGGAAAAGGCGGGGGAAGCGACCCCCAGTACCACCAGCAAAAGCAAAAAATTGAATCGTTTCATCGGCGACCACCTCTCTTACTACATATATTCCTGCTTTACCGTTTATCGGTAGTTTGCTAAGTTTAGACTTGTATAGCGTAATTTTGGTTAAATTTAAAACTGCTTTCATTGCCTTCCGGCTTTGCAAGAAGACGATCCAAATCAGACGGTGGAAAAATATTCCCAGCCTATTTTAGCCTTAATCCTTCTGGCCGGGGCCTTGCTGACGGGCGCTTACCTTTTTCAGCTTCATCAGACCCCCTTTGCCGACCTCCTGATGGTGGATGCCAAGACCTATCACCTTAAGGCCCTGACGATCCTCCAGGAAGGCTGGATAGGCAAGAACGTTTCCTACCAGGCCCCTCTATACCCCTATTTCCTGGCCGTTATCTATACCCTGTTCGGGGTTAATTGGTTAGGGGTTCAAATTCTTCAGGCCGCCCTGTTTCTATTGACCATCCTGATTCTCTACCGCCTGGGATCCGACCTTTTTGATACCAAAGTCGGCCTCCTGTGTGCGGCCCTGATGGCGTTTTATGGGGTGGTAATCTATTACACCGGTCTGCTCCTGAAAACCACTCTCTCGGTTTTTTTTACCGGTTTATTTCTTTTGACTCTTCTCAAGGCCGAAAAGTTCCGCAGCAGATTATTTTTTTTCCTGGGGGGGCTGCTCCTTGGCCTCCTTATGACCCTTCGGGAAAACATGGCCCTGGTCCTGCCGGCTATTTTGGTCTGGATCATATTCCTTTCACGACCGGATCTTAAGAGGCACTACCGGTCAAGAATCATGGCGGCCGTTCTATTTCTCTGCGGCCTTCTGCTCTTTCTCTCCCCTTTTATTCTTAGAAATTATATTCATTCCGGCGAGCTTATCATCACCAGCTACCAGGGCGGGGCCAATTTTTATCTTGGGAATAACCCCTCCTCCAGAGGTTTCTATACCCGCCTGCCCTTTGTCAGGGCCAATCCGGAATGGGAGGAAAAGGATTTTAAAGCCGAGGCCGAAAAAAGAACCGGCCGGCCTCTCTCTCCCAGCCAGGTATCCCGGTTCTGGTTTCGGCAGGCCTGGGGACATTTCCAGGAAGATCCTTTTCTGTTTCCCAAGCTCTTTCTGCTCAAGATTTACATCCTCTTCAACAATTACGAAGTCCCGGACAACTATGATTTCGCCTTTATGAAGAGCCTCACCCCTTCCCTAAAGGGGGGTTTTATCTCGTATGGCCTGATCCTGCCCTTGGCTTTGATGGGCCTTTTTCTCTCCCGCAAAAAATCGTCTTCATTCCTCCTCTTATATATTTTCTTAATCGGCTATGCCCTTTCGGTCATCCTTTTTTATGTAAATTCCCGCTACCGGATGCCGCTGGTCCCGGCCCTAATCCCCTTTGCCGCCTATACCCTGATGGAAGGCCGGGCAAAATGGCGGGTCTGGAAGGGAAAGGAAAAAATGCTGGCCCTGCTGGTGTTCCTTTTCTTAAACCTCCTGACTTTCAGTCCCACCATCGGAAATTCTGATTTTTCCTTTCCCCATTTCAAGCTCGGCCTTGAATATGAAAAAAAAGGGCTTTGGGATCAGGCCCTCTTGGAATTTCGCCGGGCCCTGGCCCTACAGCCGGAATTCCCCTGGGCCAACCATGGCCTGGGGAGGGTCTTGGAAAGAAAAGGGGAAATCGATTCGGCTGTCCTGGAATATCAAAAGGCCCTGCAAAACAATCCCGATTATTGGGAAGCTCGGGTTAATCTGGCCATTGCCCTGGGAAAGAAAGGCCGGATCGAGGACGCTCTGGCGGAATACCGGAAGATCCTGACCCTAAAACCCGATCTCCCGGAAGCCCATAATAATCTGGGCGCTTTATACGAGCAAAAAGGATGGCTCGAACCGGCGGCCCAGGCCTATAAAAAAGCCATCCAACTGCGCCCCGGCTTTGTCGAGGCCCATAATAATCTGGGGGTCTTTTATCTTAAGCAGGGCCGTCTTCAGCAAGCCGAGTATGAATTCAAGCTGGCCTTAAAACTCTACCCCAACCACCCCATCGTCCAAGCCAACCTGGAGAAGCTGAAGGTCATGCCGAAAAGCCGTCCTTAGGGGCCAACAGGGAGTCGGCCCCCTTAAAGCCCCAAAGGCTGCATGAATTCTTTTTCAAAGACCTTGGACAGACGGTCGGCGTTGGAAGGGCTGAGGTCGGCGAATATCTCCCGGATCCGCCGGCCCTGCTGAACGAACCGCTGCCTGGCCTTTTCCCGAACCTCCTCAATGGCCGGCCAGTTTTCGTCTTCCCTGAATTGCCTTACCGCCGGAATGATATCCGGGAAGAGGGCCTTGGCCATCCCTTTGAGATTGGAAAGGTAAAAAGCCAGTGATCCTTTCCGCTCTTCCCCAATGATAAAAGGGAGGGTGCCGGCAGGGTGGGTATCGGCCAGGAGATCCTTCAGACTGCGCAGGTAAATCTCAATCCTGGTCTGCGGATAGGTTGACAGGATCCGGCGCCAGATCCCTTGAGGAAGGGTCCGGTCTTTGGCCTCCCCTAATTCATGGTAAAGAAAGGCCGGCATTTCCCTTTGGACCAGGCCTTCCAATTGCTTCCCTGGAGGGCCGCCCCAATCCCAGCCATAATAAGAGAGGGCCAGGGCCGTAGCCTGCCGTTCAAACTGCTCCGTTTCCTGAATCTTCCCCCACAAAAAGAACCGCAAAGGCTCCAGCCGGATGACAATGGTCTTCCCCTGCCTCAAGGCCGGCATTAGAAAAAGATCGCAGGCATATTCCCGATCCAGGACAATAACCTGAAAGCCCTGGATGGAAAAGCGTTTTTGAACCCGGCCCAGGAAAAAGGCCGGCTTCAATCCCCTTCCGAAACCGGCGCCATAAAACAACCCTAAAGGCAGGAGGCGCTGGTTGATTTTGTGGCTGTTCAATATATCAAAAGGCTTTTTATCAATCCGCAGGGAGTGGAAAGGGGCTTCCAGGGATTGCCCCCAAAGGGCCTCCTTCTGTTCGATCCAGGCCAGCAACTGCTCCTTGGAGATGGCGCTCCAGGGGGCCAGCCCCTGTTCCCAGAGATAAAGATCCTTCAGCCGCAGAAACAAACCGCATAAGGAATACAAACCGCTATGAACGGCATCCGAGATAAGGCAGTTGGCCCGGATGGCCGGCAGGATTTCCCTGAGAACCTTTCTGCGGGCGGAAGAACGCGTCTTGCTTCGGTCAGCGGCATTCATAAACTATAAATCCCTTGACGTGTTTAATAAAATATATTTTAGTGGCTTTAGCTCGATTCTTCAAGGGGAACTGTGTGATCAAAAATTACAGGCTTCTTTTCAGCCTCTTCTTTTGCTGTTTGGGTCTATTAGGCCCTGAGTTGCCTCCGGCCGAGGCCTCTCCAAAAGAACTGCGGCTGGTCTGCACCATCCTGCCGGTTTATTGTTTTACACTTAATATCGTAGGGCAGACCCCGGGAGTCAAGGTAGAACTGCTCCTGCCCCCGACGCAAGGCTGTCCCCATGATTATGACCTGACTCCCGGTGACCTGATCAGGCTTTCCCGGGCCGACCTGATCATAGCCAACGGATTGGGAATGGAGGAATTCCTGGACAAACCTTTGCGCCTTGCCAATCCTCAGGCCAAACTGATCCTGGCCGCGGCCGGGGTGCCTCCTATTTCAGGCCCTCATCCGGAGCAGCCCAAATCCCTGCCTAAGCCCCGGGCGCATTCGGAGCATTCCCATCCCCAGGCCTTAAACGGCCATGCCTGGACCAGCCCCCTGGCCGCTCTGACCATGGTGGAAACCATCGCCCGGGGATTAGCTCACAACGATCCCGGCCGAGCGGCCTTTTACCTTGAAAATGCCAAGGGCTATTCTTTGCGGCTGCTGGCTCTCTTCGAGGAAATGAAAGGGATCACGGCGGCTTCCAGGAACAACCGGGTGGTCACTTTTCATGATGGGTTCGACTATCTGGCCCGTGATATCGGTCTGGAGGTAGTGGGGGTTATTCAATCCCGGTTGGGCGCAGAACCTTCGCCCAGGGACCTGGCTCGCTTGATCAACCGGGTTAAGATCCGCCGGCCGGCTGCCATTTTCTCCGAACCCCAATACTCGGATCGGATGGCCCGGACCCTGTCCCGGGAAACCGGCGTTCCGGTCTATATGCTCGACCCGGTGGCTACCGGCCAACCGAATGCCCAAACCTATGAAAAGGCCCAGACGCGGAATATCAGCGTCTTGCGTCAGGCCCTGAAAGGTTCCTTATGAATTCCCTGCCCGGAACCGATTCCGCTTTCGCCATCGAAATTAAGAATCTCGGGGTCAGCCTGCGCAAGGTGGAAATCCTGAAAGAAGTATCCTGCATTATTCCGGCCGGGCAAACAACGGCCATCATCGGTCCCAATGGAGCCGGCAAGACCACCCTGCTCCTGGCGGTCTTAGGTTTGATCCCCTACTCGGGAGAAATTATTTTTCATGGGCCTTCAGACGCCCCGCCTTCCATCGGGTACGTCCCCCAGAGGCTGGAATTCGACCGCGGACTGCCCTGCACGGTGGAGGATCTCCTGGCCGCTTCCATCGGCGGGAAGGCCCTCTGGTTGGGAACAAACAAACGGACCCGGGCCCGGATCCGGGAGCGGTTGGCCGGCGTGGGCGCTCAGGAATTGGGAAATCGGTTTTTAGGAAAACTATCAGGCGGGGAAATGCAGCGGGTTCTGCTGGCCATGGCCCTGGAAGGAAAACCTTCCATCCTGCTCCTGGACGAACCGACCGCCGGTATCGATATCCCGGGTGAGCAGTTGTTCTGCGATCTCCTTTCCGATATTCAAAAACAGGTTAATTTAACCGTGATTCTTATCTCCCATGATTTGTCGGTGGTCACCAATCATGCCAACCACGTCATCTGTCTGAATAAAACCGTCCGTTGCTGCGGGGGTTTAAGCACCTTAACCGAAGAAAACCTGCTCAAGACCTTCGGGCTTCATATTCAGATTTACCCCCACAGCCATGGCCCTCACCCCTTCCCGAAACGGATCGACTCGTAGCCATGGAAGCCTTCCTTTCATCCTTGGTCCAATCCCTTCAAGCTTCTCTGCCTTTTGAGTGGGCCCAATTCGCCTTCATCTGGCGGGCCATTCTGGCCATGCTTATCATTGCCCCCTTGTGTGCCGTCATGGGGGTCCACGTAGTCAATTTTCGAATGGCCTTCTTCTCGGATGCCATCAGCCATTCCACCTTTGCCGGGGTAGCCCTGGGCGTCCTCTGGGGGGTGGATCCGCTCTATACCCTGATCGGGTTCGGCCTATTGGCCGGCCTCAGCATTACCACCATCAAGGGCCGTTCGGAACTCTCTTCGGACACGGTCATCAGTGTTATCTTATCGGCTACCGTAGCCTTGGGGATAACCCTGCTCTATGCCCAAAAACAAACCCGGAACATGGAGGCTTATCTTTACGGGGCCATACTTTCTCTGAGCGATTCGGAATTGCTGTTATTGTTCTGGATCGGCCTGCTGGTCTTTTTAGCCATGGGCCTCCTGTTTAACCGCCTCTTCATCCTGAGCCTGAATCGTGAACTGGCCGCCTCCCGCGGCATTTATGTCAAAGTCCTGGAGTACGGATTTTCCCTGACCCTGGCTTTGATAGTCACCTTCAGCATCCGGGCGGTGGGGCTTTTTCTGGTCACCGCCATGCTGGTGGTGCCGGCGGCTACGGCCCGGAACCTGGCCAGGGGGATGTTTAGCCTCTTCTGGATAGCCATCGCCTGTTCCCTGACAGCCGGCCTTTCCGGGATCATCCTTTCGTTTTATTGGAATTCACCGGCCGGGGCGACTACCATCCTGATCGGCTGTGTCCTTTTTCTTTTATCGTGGCTGAGGGGCCGGATTTAGGATGGGCTGGGTAAATGAGCCGGTAGGCAAAGGGCTTGGTACAGGAGTTCCCCGGAAGTCCCCGGTTCCACCGGGAAGGTCCGTTCCGGGCCTCTCCCGGAATGCAAGGCCTGATGGGCGTTGTTATAATCCGTATAATCCAACTCCTCAAAGGTCCTTTTCGGGCAATCCAGTTCAAAAAGGGCCAGGGTGTAAAAATAGGCCTCGTAGCCCCGGCTGCTCAGGCCGGCTTCTTTTCGCTTTTGGATGGCCCTTTCGATGGTTTCAAACTGCTTTAACCAGACCCGCATCCTATCCGGGGCAGGCCGCGTAATCGAGGTCCGGTCATAATAAACCGTGCTGCCGTTTCTTTCATAGATAAGCACCAGGGTGGCTTCCGGGTTTCCCGTTTCTTTCCCCCGTTGTTTTTTCGCTTTGCTCTTTGGTTCCACAGAAGGCCAAGACGGCGGCTATGATCACGATCAAAGCCGGAAAGGCCTGTTTTCTTTTTAGCCAATTTTTCATTACGGCCTACTCGTTAACTCTTTTTTATTTTTTAGCATTTCCCTTGTACCCTTGAATCCTCGACTCCTGGAATCCTGGATCATCGCCAACTTTGTTGGCGATGATCCATTATATTTTATTCTTGCCCAACCTGTCAAAGTCGTTTAGAAACAACTATGGCCTGGCCCTATTACTATACCGTCTGGGGAGTGCTGATTTTCGGCTGGATCACGAATTACCTGGTCCGGGCCGGTCTTTCCCCGGTATTGATCCCCCTGATGGAGGAATTCAATCTTAATTATTCCCAGGCCGGACTGCTGGCCAGCGCCTTCTTCTACGCCTACGCCCTCATGCAGTTTCCGGCCGGCTACCTGGGGGACCGCCTCGGTAAAAAGCGCATCCTGATCATCTGCTCCCTGGGCTGGGGATTGACCTCCCTCGGGACAGCCCTGGCCCCGACCTTTGCGGTCCTTTTTTTATTCCGCTTTCTGACCGGTCTGGCCGAAGGGACCTATTTCAGCAACGATCGGCCGATCATCGCCTACTACACCCCGGCTGAAAAGGCCGGTTTTGGGCAGGGGCTGTCCTTCACCGGACTGGGAATAGGCCTGTTCCTCGGAATCCTGCTGGCCGGTTGGATCTGCGAAGCATGGGGCTGGCGGGCTGTTTTTTTCATTTTCACCTTGCCGGCCCTGGCCGCTTCTTTTCTAATCAGCCGGATCATCAAAGAACCACCCCGTGGAACCTATCCGGCAGGCGGGGGGAGAAACATCCCCCTGGCCTCCCTCTTTCGACATCGTGATCTCTGGTTGCTTTATCTCGGCGGAATCCCGGGGGTCTATACTCTTTGGATGGTCGGGTCCTGGGCCCCGGCCATGCTGAAGGAAGCCGGCATGGCCAGCTTGACCGGGGCATCCCTTTATTCCAGCCTCCTCGGGATCTCGGCTGTACCGGGATTGATCATAACGGGTTGGATCAGTGATCGGTTGGTAAAAAAAGGCAAAGGCCGGAAGGGATTGATCGCTGTGGAATTCCTGGCCATGGCCCTGCTTATGTTCATTTTCGGCTGGGGGATTTCAGAGCGTTGGGAAGGATGGATTTTGGGTGTTTTAATATTCCTGATCGGATTTTTCGTCTGGGGCCACTGGGCCGCTTATTATTCCCTCCTCCCTTCCCTGGTTCCACAGGAAATTCACGGCACCGTTTTTGGGCTGACCAATTCCATTCACTTCATCGGCGGTTTTCTGGCCCCCTGGCTGACCGGTTTGATCAAGGACACCACCGCCTCCTTTTCTTACGCCTGCTACGGAGCGGCCTTATTCACCCTCATGGGAAGCCTGATCATCTTGGCCGTCCGGCCGGCCTTCCGCTGGGGAGAAGAAAAACCATTGCCCATGAAGTAAGCAACCTTTCAATTTTACCCATAACTGCTTTGAGTGGATATGGGTAAAAATTGTTTTTAGAAAAGGGAAACAAAGAGTTGTAGTGAGTAATCGAGATGGGGACGCCAGAATAATAAAGGGGGATGCCTTGGCGGTTTCCCCCTTTATTATCCGGCGATTCCTTACACTAATTCTTCAAAATCAAGGGCAGGTCCAGTTTGTTGGGCAGGGGATCGTATTCGTAGGCCCCCATATCCACCATCAGCCCCCGGCCTGAATTCCCGTCGACAATCCTCTTCCGGCCGTCGAGATCGGCCGCCGGCAGGGTAAATCCTGAGATTGAATTGACACCGCTGTCAATACAGGGAGAGTCACTTTCCAGATGATAATTCCCCCCCCCGACGAATTTAGGATCCAAGTTGATGTTAGCCGTAAGGGTAGGAGTGACGGGAGTGACGGGCCAAATCCCCAGATACTGGTAATCGGAGTTGGCAATGGTTACACTATTTCCCGGAATGGTATTGGAAACAGACTGAAAGATATCTTGTGAATCGAGCCATCCTACTAAAGTAGAGTTCCCTCGGATAATATTATTATACAAACGGTGTGCGAAGCCGGCGGCGGCTAAATATATTCCCCCTCCGTGGGTGTAGGCCTGGTTTCCGGTGACGGTATTGTTGACAAAATCTATGGCCCCCCCGACAGCATAGAGGATGATCCCGCCGGCCGCTCCACTATCTGTATCGTTGTGATTGACGATATTATCATAAATCAAATTGTTAAAAACGGAGCAACTATTTGAATTAGAACAATAGACATAGGCGCCACCAGCAACAGTATTTAAAGTTGTCCCGATCACTCCGGCTGTGTTGTTTTTTATAATATTATTTGAAAGGGTTTTAAATCCAAGATCGAGAATGAGTCCTCCACCCACCTGCTGAGCGAAATTCTGATCAAAAATATTTTTATTAACCGTTACTTCCCCCGGGGAAGTGGTTCGGGCGAGAAGACCGCCACCGTAAGCACCCGTAATACTTCCATTTATTATATTAAACCCCTCAACCTTAATATTGCCGGTTGCGCCATTGGTTGCCAAAATGGTTAAGACTCGGCCGCTGGCATTTCCATTTAAGGTAGTATTTAAAGGCTCCAGGGTTCGAGTGGTGAAACTCACATTCCAGCCGCCCTCGATAGTAAGATCGAAATTTTCAGTGACTGCGGGGTCGTAGGTAAAATTTCCTACATAAGTTCCCTGGGCCACCCGGATGGTATCGGATGCACCGTTTGCCTGAGCTGAAGTTAAGGCAGTCTGAAGTCCAGATGCGTCAGTCACATTAAAGGTGGCGGCCCAGCCCATTCCGCCCATTACTAAAACCATGATCAGCAAGCCTAATGCCTTAATCACCAATCCCACTCTAATTTTCATTCTCCACCCTCCTCAGAATTTTAAATTTGCGAAATATCACCAAATCCGTCACCCCGGCGAAGGCCGGGGTCCAGACGTCGTCCCGGTAGAAGCCGGGAACCATACCAAAGAACCTGGATTCCGACTTTCGTCGGAATGACGAAAAAAACGGTTTTTGACTTTTTACGACTTCATTATGAGATAGCATAAAAATCTATCGGCTTCCAACCTCATCTGTAAAACCCCCCCTCAGTCCTCCTTTGGCAAGGTGGGGGAAGGGGGATTTACTGCCTCAGGATCAAGGGCAGGAACAGGAAGCTGGTTCCCTTGATTTCTTTAAAACCCACATCGAACATGGGAGTGCCGGAGGCATAGTCTATTTCATAGACCATTAAGAAACTGCCGAACCCATAGGCAACTTTGGGGAACTGTTGATCGTTCACGGTTCGAATAACCCCGAAATTAGGCCAGGTCGGAAGTCCGTTTCCATCAAACCACTGGCCGTAAATGTCCCACCCGGTAGTTGGTTCGTTTCGTTTATCCTGCCAGGCTGCTAAAAATCTTTGGTTCATCGAGTCATAAGCCGTAGAGACATACCTCTGATACCCAACAGCGGCTCCTATAGGGAAGCTGTTTCCCACCAGAGTTCCGTCGTGATTCACCACCCGGCCATAGATGTCGACGTCTCCGTTGCGGCTGTCCTCCCAGGCCACCAGGTATTTTTGAGTCGTTGGATTGAAGGCCACGGCCGGGTAGATCTGGTCCCCTGGGGATGAGGTACTTTCCACAATGCGAAAGTTGCTTCCTATAAGGGTGCGGTTAGAGGCAATTAATTGCCCGAATATTTCTACCTCGTGTGTCGGGGAGTCCCTGACGTCGGCAAAGACAACCAGGAACTGATTGTTCCCTGGATCAAAGGCCACAGCGGGCAATCCCTGATCTGACCCGACAACGGCGGAAACAGCAAACTCATCCGCCCCTTGGGCAACGTCTTTGACGAAAAATCGTCCGAAAACATCCTCTTCATCAGTTGGGAAAGTATATTTGTTCCAAACCGCCAGGGTTTGATTGTTGGTTCCATCGTAGGCGATAGCTGGTCCATAATAAGCAACACCGGCCTTGTTCGAAACCGTAAAATTATACCCGTCCAGGGTCCCGTCGGGATTGACCAACTGTCCCTGGATATCCATATCATTGGTGGAGGCGTTGAAGATATCCCAGACCGCCACGAATTTTTGGTGGAAGGCATCATAGGTTACGGCGGAGAGCATCCGGTTATAGGACTTCTGTTCGCTGATCTGAAACTGATCGGCATTCGGTGTCCCATCGGGGTTGATGAGACGCCCGTAAAGCCGGCCGCCGCCGGTTCCGTCTGCTGAGTTGTAAACCGCCAGGTAGCGGTTGTTGACCGGATCGTAGGCCAGGTTCGGGTCCCCCCTGCCAGAGGCATTGGCATAAGGGCCGTTATCGTATTCATAGGCCCCCATATCCACGGTTTCTGAAATACCCCCATCTAAAATCCTCTGCCGGCCATCGAGGTCGGAACTGGTCGGATAGAGTTGATACAGGGGAGTGCCTGATGGATTGTTGGTGCCGGTATCCTTGCACGGGGAGGTGGCGGCCAGGTGGAAATTATTGTTGGTAAAGTCAACAAAATCAGGGATGATGTTTAGATTACCCGTGCCCGTATATCCTCCTTGAACGTCACTATACGCGACTGTGACAGATCCGGATCCGGATTGATAAATAGGATTTGTACCGTTATCCCAGAATATAGAGTTGGTTACATTCAAAGTTTGAACCCTATTATAGATGGCTCCTCCGTAAGTCTGACCGCCTAAAGTCCGATTTTTAACAAAAGTACAGTTATGTACATTCACCGTTCTGCCAGACGCAGTCGGATTATATATGGTGATTCCGCCTCCGGCTCCGTCACCACTGGCGCCACATTGGTTATTGAGGAATAGGGTGTTAAAGATATTCGCATTACCGTTCCAGATATGAATTCCCGCGCCCCAGTAGCTTGATTTTTTTCCTGAGATAATACAGTTTACCAAGGTAAGGGTCCCAACCGCACCGGTGGTGCCTCCAAAGTAATGATTAATAGCCCCCCCTCCTGAGGTACTGTTATCCGCGTTCCCGTAGAACCTTGAGTTTTTGATTACAGGGGAGGCGTAATTTATTATATCACTCCCGCCTTCATTAAGTACTGAGGTCTTATTATTGTCAAATGAACATCGGTCAATAACAGGAGAAAGGGTATAAGGTGCATGTATGAAAATCCCACCTCCTCCAGTGGCGGAATTATAAGAAAAAACACTGTCTGTCAGCTCGAAGTAACCATTCGCATACATCCCGCCGCCATAATATCCAGTGGATATGTTATTTTGAAAGATACATTTTTTTACATAGAGGTTGAGCGTACCCCCATTGGCCTGATAGGCTGACAATCCTGCGCCATATAATGGGGGTAACGAAGGATTATTCGAATATCCTCTTATAATGGTCAGGTTTTCTATTTTAAAAGTAAAATTAAAACTTGCCCCATCGGCCTTTATTTCAAGAACCCGGTAACTATTTCCTCCATCTAATGAAGTAAGGTTTGGATCAAGGCTCTGGTAGGTAAAGCCACTGTTCCAGCCTCCCGAGATTTTTATCGATCTGGTGTAATCAGAAGCAGCCGGGGTATATGAAAAGCCACCTGCAGGAGAAGAGGTCGCATAATAGGGTTCCGCCTGGAGATAAAGGATATCATCTTGGCCATTGGCCCTGGCTGTAGTCAGAGCTGCCTTAAGGTTCGCCGGGGTAACCGGGGAAGCGCCATCTCCTGTCCCGGAAGAAGAAACATAAATCGTCGCCGCCCAAAGCGATGATGGGGTTAAGGTTAGGAATAGAAGGACAAAGAGACAAGATAACATGATTCTTTTTGGGGTTAAAAGTCCTGTAAGTTTCATGGGTTATCCTCCTTCCCGATCGTTTGATTCATTTCGTCCTAAAAACACAAAATCCCGCCTTCATGAGGAGGCGGGGTTATCTATTAATCCCAAAAGAGAATAAAGGTCCATATTGTTAATTTTCTCACAAACAATTGAACCATATCTTGACTTTAGAGTCAAGGGGAATTTGATTAGAAATGTAATAAAATAATGGCGATAGAATGGCTACCAATTCTGCATATCCCCTGAGGTTGATACGGGACCTATGACAGCAATAAAAGTTTTTACCCATAAATGCTTTGAGTAGATATGGGCAAAAAAGGAAGGTTAGGCCTCCGGCTGTTTTAGTAAGAGATTTAGAAAGCGGTCAAGGTTTTGCTCCACCCATTGATCCAATATCGGATAATCCGTAGCGTTGATGGGATGGGGGATGAGGGCAAAGGGATAATCGGGAAAGCCGTGGGCCAGGGCCATGGCCTTACCGGAATTCAGGAAGGGTTCGGTACAAACCACCGCGGTCGGGACGCCCAGCTTTTCCATGATGATGCCGTCGAGCACACTGCCCGAACTGCAGGAGCCTCAATCCCCGATACCGGCGATGACGGCCTGCGCCTTGGCAGCCAGATCCCGGGCCATCTTTTCCGGAATGCCGTGTGAAGCGGAAGGCTTTTTGACAAATTCCAGGGAAATATGGGCATACCGTTCCTGTAACCGCGACATTATTTTTTTCAGGACATAGTCGGAATTCCGCTTGCTGTTATCGATGAGCCCGATGGTCAGGCCCTCCAGGGATGTTGGTCGAGGGGCCAATTGAAAAGATGTTTCGACCGGTTGATCAATAGGTTCAAGAACGGTATAAGCCATTATTATCCTCCTTAAATTTCTTGCCACAGACAAGCCTGAACAGGGTGACGACGACATTGTCGTCACCCTAATCGTCAGGCCCGCCCTGCCTGCAGCAGGCAAGCAGGGCGGGCACAAAAACAATAGCATCACCTCTCAATAGACTTGAAGTAATTTCATTTGCGCCAGCAACAGCGGATTTTGCCCGGCCCCGTCTTTGTTGGGGCCGGACAAAAATAATATTGTCCGTAGTGGTCCGTGTGAGTCGGTGGCAAAAATATCTTGCGCCTAATTTCCTATCGGACCAGGAAATGGAGCCAGATTAATGCCTCCGCAGGAAGCCTCAACCGGCACGGTCACCGCACTGGACATATGGAGGCCGGCCCAACCGGGGATGAAGGCTGAAAAACGGCCGGCCGTTCCGCCGGCCATAATAAGCAGAATGCTTTCCGGCGAAGAAACGGCCCTGACCAGGATTTTTTCATCTTCCGGGGTTGGTTTGGCTTCAATCATCCCGCCCCGAATCAAATCTATTCGGGGCCGGGCGGCCTTCTCATAAAGGAACTGTCTCACGGCCTGCTTTTTCCAGCCGGCCGCTGCCAGGGCTTCATAATGCTCCCGGCAGATGATGACCGCACACCCGCTGTCACCCCCCATATTAAAACTTCCCAGGGCCCTCATCCGATCCGCTATGGTCAGGAGAATATTTTCAGCCTTGAGGGCGGTATGGTTCTGGACCTGGTTGGGGCCTTCGGCCGCCATGACCGTCACCGCGCTTACCTCCCGCGGCAGTCCCCGAGTCACCTGAAGCGGCTCCCAGAGGCTGTCCTCGTCCTCGGCCAGGCAATAGGTATATTTCCCGGGATGCCCCAGAGTGGCCCGGTCGAATTCCTTACCTCCCAGGTTGAAAAGGATTAATCGCATAGCCCGGCCGATGGTGGCATTGGCCCGGTTGCCCGGGCCCATCAGATTTTGGCCGCTGTTTATCCCCAGTTCCTTAATGATCGGCCCATTGATAATCATTAGAATCGCCGCTCCGGCCGTGGTGGCCGTAACCCCGTGGAGTCCGAATTCCGGCTGAGAGACGGCCCGGACCGCCGCCGCGACCAGCGGAAAGTATTCCGGCAGACATCCGGCCATGACGGCATTGATGGCCACCTTTTCGGCTGTAAAAACCCGGTTGCGCTCGGGTATGCCCCCCAGTATCGTCTCCGGTTCGAGTCTGCAGGTTTCCAGAAAGGCGGCCACTTTTTCTTCCGTCGGCGGGACAACGGGCAAGCCGTCGGTCCAGCCCAGGTTAAAAAAATAATCCTGGACCTGATCCGGATTCTCGAAATCAATTTTTTTTGAAATCAGACTGGTCAGCATTGGCTTTCCTTTGCAGCGGCTGGTTGTTATAATTGAGAGCAAGGAACAGTTACCGTTTTAGAAGCTGTTTATCACCGCCCACTCGTCCCGCCCCGGCGCGACTTGTTCAAGGCGCAGGGCGCCCCGCCTTTTCCGTCAAAGCAAGAGGGAGTTTTCGGATTATATCAAACCGGAGCCGGATCTCCAGCACTAATTTTCCTTCCCCGGAAATAATTTTCTTTTTAAGCGGTCCTTTTTCTGGTAGAAATTTCCCATGAGTCTTCAACCCCCTTCAACCGTCACCCTTTTTATTCCCTGCCTGATGGATGCACTATATCCCCAGACCGCCCGGGATCTGGTTTCCCTCTTAAAAAAATTGGGTTTCAGAGTCGATTTCCCCTTGGAGCAAACCTGCTGCGGCCAACCGGCCTTCAATCAGGGTTTTTTTCCGCAGGCCCGGACCCTGGCCAGACGCTTTCTGACCATTTTTGACCAGGCCGAACTTATCGTCTGCCCTTCCGGCTCCTGCACCGCCATGGTTAAAAACCATTATCTGGATCTTTTTCCGCAGGAACCGGAGTGGCTGGCCAAGGCCCGAAAAACGGCCAAGAAGATCTTTGAGGTCACCCAGTTCCTGCACCAATTCGGTTTAACTGAAAAAATTCAATCTTCCTTTCCCTTTAGGGTCACTTACCACGATGCCTGCCATTCCAACCGGATACTCGGGATCTTTCAGGAGCCCCGGGAGCTCCTGGCCCGGACCCGGGGGCTGCAATTAATTGAAATGGAATCTTCCGACAAATGCTGCGGCTTCGGAGGTCTGTTTTTTAAAAAATTCCCTCACATCTCAAAGGCCATCGGAATGGAAAAGGTGGAAGCCATCAAAAAAACCGAGGCCCAGTGGGTGGTCAGTAATGAGCCGGGCTGCCTGATGCAAATCCAGTCCGGACTTTTTGAGCAGAAAATCCCGATCGGTATTAAACATATCATTGAAATCCTGAATGCCTCTTTTCCGGACTAATCGATGAAGATAGAGACCGAACACTTCAAACAGAAGGCCGACCAGGCGGTCCAGAATGCCGCCATGCAAAGGGCCTTAGCCCGAGCCACACAACGGTTTTCTTTAAGCCGGGCCCGGGTCTTCCAGGACCTGCCCGAGGGGGAGGACCTCAGAACCCAGGCCCACGGGATTAAGGCCGAAGTCATGGATCATTTGGAGTTCTATCTGGAGCAACTCAAAACCTCGGCCGAAGCCCTGGGGGTGAAGGTGTTTCGGGCCCAGGACGGTCAGGCCGCCTCCGGTTATATCCAAGACTTGATCCGGGCCAACCAGATCAAGACGGTGGTGAAAAGCAAATCCATGACCACGGAGGAAATCGATTTAAATCAAGACCTGGGACGGACCGGTACCGAAGTCTGGGAAACGGACCTGGGGGAATTCATTATTCAACTGGCGGAGGAACCGCCCTCCCATATTATCGGTCCGGCCATCCACAAATCCCAAAAAGAGATCGCCCGGCTCTTTGCCGACCGCCTCGGGGTCCCGGTTTACGAGACCCCGGAAGAATTAACCATGGTGGCCCGGGAATTTCTTCGGGAAAAATATTTTCAGGCCGGCCTGGGCATCAGCGGGGCGAATTTCGCCCTGGCCCAAACCGGGACCTTAGTCATCGTCGAGAATGAGGGCAATGCCCGATTCTGCACCACCTTTCCCAGGATCCATGTGGCCGTCATGGGAATAGAAAAGGTAATTCCCGGTACGGAGGAACTGGCGGTTTTTCTCAAGCTCCTGGCCCGCAGCGCCACCGGCCAAAAATCCTCCACCTATGTTTCCCTGATCCGGGGACCGTCCCGGTCGGCTGAAGCGGACGGCCCTGAAGAAGTACACCTGATCCTGCTTGACAACGGACGATCCCGGATCCTCCGGGACCCGATTCTGCGGCCCTCATTGTATTGCGTCCGCTGTGGGGCCTGCTTGAACGTCTGCCCGGTCTATCAAAAAATCGGAGGCCATGCCTATGGCTGGGCCTATAGCGGACCCATAGGGGCCTTGATCGTCCCCCAATACCTGGGTCTGCTGCGGGCCAGGGATTTACCGATGGCCTCGACCCTTTGCGGGGCCTGTGCGCAGGTATGTCCGGTCAGGATCCCCATTCCGGACCTCTTGTTGGAGCTGAGGCGGCAGATTCAGGAACAGGGCGCCGCTTGGGGAGAAAAAAACTTGATCCGCTTCTGGGCCGCCTTGCAGAAACATCCGAGGTGGGTTCAGCCTTTCTTCTGGTTCATTAAAAAAATGGCCGGGCTTTTCCCTAAGCCCTTTCCTCCTGGTTTGACCTTTCCGGAGAAGAGCTTCCATCAATGGTGGCAGGATGAAAAGCCAGACTGATCTCCTGAAACAACTGGAACAGGAACTGCTCTATCTTCAAGCCAAGACCTACCGGGCCCATACTCCGGGAGAGCTGGAGGGCCTGTTGGATGCCCTTGGCGCACCCTACGCTCCGGAAAAAATCGCCGTTGAAGATCGCCCATTCCTGCGGGATCTGAAATGGGATAGAGGTCGGATAGGTCCCGGGGCAAACCACCGGGACAATCACTGGGAGGCAGTCCGGAACATCGACTTGGGCCTGACCGGGGTGGATTACGCCCTGGCCGATACCGGGACACTGGTCCTTTTTGCCGGTACGGCCAAAGGCCGATGGGTCTCTCTGGCCCCCCGGATCCATGTGGCCCTTCTCCCTTTAGGAAGAATCCTCCCCTCCCTGGATGAATTTTTTTCCCTGTTGGCCACCCCTGATATTCTGGCGGCTTCCGGAAGCGCTGTTACCTTCATAACCGGCGCCAGCCGGACAGCCGACATCGAGCTGAACCTGGTTATGGGCGCCCATGGACCTAAGGAACTCCATGTCATTACCTTGTTGTTTCCAACGGGAAGCTTGAACTCCGCCGGCTAAAGATCTTGAATCCGGCGCCTATTATGAATATAGTGATTCCAATGGAATCTGTTACTGTCCTGGAAAAGGCCGGACGCGCCATCGTCCAGCCCACCTATTCCTCAAGGAGCCATCAGCTATGTCTATGACTATTGAAGGGACCGGTTCCTATGTCCCGCCCCGTATTTTGCCCAATCGCGAACTGGAACAGATGATGGAGACCACAGATGAATGGATCACCCAGCGGACCGGGGTCCGGGAGCGGCGGGTGGCCGAGCCGGGCGTAACCGCTTCGGACCTGGCCCTGGAGGCCTCCAAAGCGGCCCTGGATATGGCCGGTTTTGACCTGAACCGGCTGCAGTTGATCATCATGGCCACGATCACTCCCGATACCCATTGCCCGGCCGGAGCCAATTGGCTTCAGGCCAAATTAGGGGCTCATCAGGCCGTCACCTTCGATGTGACCGCGGCCTGTTCCGGATTTATCTTCGGCTTGAATGTGGCCGAACAGTATTTAAAGGCCGGTACGGTTGATAATGTCCTGGTGGTCGCTTCCGAGATCATGACCCGGACCTTAAACTGGAAGGACCGCTCTTCGGCCATTCTCTGGGGCGATGGAGCCGGCGGGGCCTTGCTCTCCCGCAGCGGTGCAGGTCCGGAGATCCTCTCTACCCACATCCACACCGATGGGGCCAATGGGGCCAACCTGCTGATGCCCGGTGGAGGATCCAAGACAACGCCTATTTCACACGAAAGCGTGGATAAGGATCTGCATACCCTGAAGATGATCGAGGCCAGTGCCTCGGTTCGGGTTGCGGTAAAACATTTTGCCGGGGCCTGTCTTGAGGCCGTGGAAGCCCACGGGGTCTCCCTGGAGGAGGTGGACTGGTTTATTCCCCATCAGGCCAACTTGCGTATGCTGCAGTCCGTGGCCAAACGCCTGAATGTACCCTTTGAAAAATTTTACATCACCGTCCATAAATATGGAAACATCTCTTCGGCCTCTATCCCTATTGCCCTGGATGAGGCGGTCCGCACCGGGGCCATCCAGAAAGGTCACCTGGTAGTCCTGACGGCCTTCGGCGGCGGACTCACCTGGGGAAGCGCTTTGATACGCTGGTAAGGGGCCGATGGCTTATTGAGAAAAAAATTCTCGCAGATGAGGAGGAAACCATGAAGAAGAAACCTTCACAGTCCCCTACACCCGGAAGCCGGGCCGGGGCGAGCAGAGAAAAAAAATATGTCTATTTTTTCGGAGAAGGACAGGCCGACGGCCATGCCGGGATGAAAAACCTCCTGGGAGGAAAAGGGGCCAATATCGCCGAGATGACCAACTTGAACATCCCTGTTCCCCCGGGTTTTACCATCACCACCGAGGTCTGCACCCTTTTCTTCAAAAACCGCCGCCAGTATCCGGAGAATCTCCCCAAACAGGTGGATGCGGCCATGGTCAGGGTGGAAAAGATTATGGGAAGGAAATTTGGCGACCCCGACAACCCCCTTCTGGTATCGGTCCGTTCCGGGTCCAGGAAATCCATGCCCGGTATGATGGAGACAGTTCTCAATGTGGGCCTCACCGAACAGACCATTCCGGGGATGATCAAGCGAACCGGAAACGAGCGGTTTGTCTATGACGCCTATCGCCGGCTTTTGATGATGTACTCCGATGTGGTCATGGAAAAGGCCCAGGGTCTGGAGTCGGCTGAAGACGATGGGATCCGAGAAAAACTGGAAAAGGCGCTGGCGTTATTGAAAAAAAAGAAAGGGGTTCAAAACGATACCGAACTTTCCACCGAAGATCTGAAAACCCTCTGCCTGGAATTTAAAAGAATCATCCGCGAAACCTTGAAGGAGGATTTCCCGGATGATCCCAAGCAGCAACTTTGGGGCGGTATCGGTGCGGTTTTTCAATCCTGGATGGGGAAACGGGCCGTTTCTTACCGGAAAATAGAAAGGATCCCCGAGGACTGGGGTACGGCGGTCAGTGTTCAGGCCATGGTTTTTGGAAATACCGGCGACAACTCAGCCACCGGGGTGGCCTTCACTCGAAACCCGGCTACGGGCGAGGCTGTTTTTTTCGGGGAATGGCTGCCCAACGCCCAGGGGGAGGACGTGGTGGCCGGAATTCGAACCCCCAACCCCATCAATCGGGCCGGCAAGACCGAAGATACCATGCACCTGCATTCTCTGGAAGGGGCGATGCCTAAGCTTTACAAGCAGCTCTTTCAGATCCAGAAAAGACTGGAAACCCATTACCAGGACATGCAGGACATCGAGTTTACTATTGAAGAAGGAAAACTCTGGATGCTCCAGACCCGGGTAGGAAAACGTACCGGTACGGCCGCAGTCCGTATGGCTGTCGACATGGTCAAGTCGAAATTAATATCTCGGGAAACGGCCCTGCTGCGGATCAACCCCGAGCATTTTGATGAGCTCCTGCATCCCAGCGTGGATCCCAAGGACGAAGAAAGGGGACTGGAACTGGCCAAGGGATTGCCGGCCGGTCCGGGTGGGGCCATCGGCCGTATTGTCTTCACCGCCGATGACGCCGAAACCTGGGCCAACCGGGGAGAAAAAGTCATCCTGGTCCGGAACGAGACCTCTCCGGAGGACGTCCACGGCATGCACGCCGCCGCCGCCATCCTGACCGCCCGGGGAGGCATGACCAGTCACGCCGCCCTGGTCGCCCGGGGTTGGGGCAAATGCTGCATCGTCGGCTGTAGTGAATTGAATATAGACCTCCCCAACAAAACCCTTCAGGTCCGCGGCCGGATCCTTCACGAAGGGGACTGGATCACCATGGATGGAACCCGCGGCCGGGTCTATGACGGCAAACTCCGTCTTTTGCCGGCTGACCCGAAGACCAATCCCTGGTATAAGGAAATCATGAAATGGGCCGACCAGGTCCGGCGCTTGAAGGTCTGGACCAATGCCGACCGCCCGGAAGATGCCGCCCTGGCCAGGACCTACAAGGCCGAAGGCATCGGCCTTTGCCGCACCGAACACATGTTTTTCGAAATGGGTCGCATCAAGGCCATGCGGGAGGTCATCCTTTCGGATACCGAGGACGGGCGGCGCAAGGCATTGGCCAAGCTGCTGCCCATGCAAAAGCAGGATTTCATCGGGATCTTCCGGGCCATGGAAGGCCTGCCGGTTACTATCCGCCTGCTGGATCCCCCCCTCCATGAATTTCTGCCCCAGAACAACAAGGAACTGGAAGATCTGGCCTATGATATGGACGTGCCTATCGCCCGGCTAAGGGCCAAAAACCGTTCCCTCCATGAATTCAATCCCATGCTCGGCCATCGGGGTTGCCGTCTGGCCATATCCTATCCGGAGATTTACGAAATGCAGGTCCGGGCCATCATGGAAGCGGCCTGCGAGTTGGCTAAACTCAAGGTCAAGGTCCTTCCCGAAATCATGATTCCCATCGTCGGTCATGTCCTGGAGTTGGAGGATATGCGCCAATTGGCCGTAAAGGTGATCGAGGAGGTCCAGAAGAACTACCGGGTCAAGGTGCCCTACACCATCGGGACTATGATTGAATTGCCCCGGGCCTGCGTAACCGCCAATGAAATCGCTCGGCAGGCCGACTTTTTCTCCTTTGGGACCAATGACCTCACCCAGACCGTCTTTGGCCTATCCCGGGATGACGCCGGGAAATTCCTTCATTTCTATCTGGAAAAAAACATCCTGGAGGATGATCCCTTTGTTACCATAGATATCAAGGGGGTGGGGGCCCTGATGCGGGAGGCGGTCGAAAAAGGAAGGAAGGAAAAACCCGGCTTAAAAATAGGCATCTGTGGAGAACACGGCGGGGAACCAAGGTCCGTGGAATTCTGCCATCAGATCGGCCTGGATTATGTCAGTTGTTCCCCTTTCCGGGTACCCATCGCCCGCCTGGCCGCAGCCCAGGCAGCCTTGAAGTATCCCGAACGCAAAAAGAAATAAAAAGCCCCTTGCAGGAAATCCGATACTGGATACTGGTTGCTGGATATTGGATAAAGTTTGGCGAACTACCTCCCTTTTGATTTGACCCAGTATCCGGTATCGCTTTTTGCTTTTATCCAGTATCCAGAATCGTTTTTTGTCTTGATCCAGGATCCGGTTAAGTCCCCATTTCCCAGGAGGAGAGATACTTTTTCTGTTCCGCGGTCAGGGCATCGATTTTGATCCCCATGGAAGCCAATTTCAGGCGGGCGATTTCCTGATCGATCTCTTGCGGAACTCCGTATACGGTCTTCTTTAAGGTCTTTCCTTTTTGAACCACATACTCGGCGCAGAGGGCCTGGTTGGCGAAACTCATATCCATGACACTGGAAGGATGGCCTTCGGCGGCGGCCAAGTTAATCAGTCTGCCCTCCGCCAGGATATTGATCTTTCTTCCATTCACCAGGGTGTATTCCTCGACGTAATCCCGCATCAGTCGTTGCTTCTTGCTGATCCGGCCGAGTCCCTTCAAATCCAATTCCACATTAAAATGGCCGGAATTGGCGACAATGGCCCCGTTTTTCATCAAAAGAAAATGTTCTTTGCGAACCACATTGATATTTCCGGTCAGGGTACAGAAAAAATCTCCGGCCTTGGCGGCTTCGGCTATGGGCATGACCTGAAAGCCGTCCATAACCGCTTCCAGGGCCTTCAAGGGATCGACTTCGACGATCACCACCTTGGCCCCCAGGCCTTTGGCCCTCATGGCCACCCCTCGGCCGCACCAGCCGTATCCGCAGACGACAAAAGTGCTTCCGGCCATCAAACGGTTGGTGGCCCGAATGATGCCGTCAATGGTGCTCTGCCCGGTGCCGTAGCGGTTGTCGAAGAGGTGTTTGGTCTTGGCATCATTGACCGCAACGATCGGATAGGCCAGGACCTTGTTTTCGGCCATACTCTTGAGGCGGATCACCCCGGTGGTGGTTTCCTCGGTGCCGCCCAGGATACCCTTCAAGAGTTCCCTTTTTTCAGAGTGGATTGTGGAGACCAGGTCGGCGCCGTCATCCATGGTCAGATGGGGCTTTGATTCCAAAGTCTGATGGATATGCCGGTAATAGGTCTGACTGTCTTCGCCCTTAATGGCAAAGACCGGGATCTGGTCGAACCGGACCAGGGCGGCCGCCACATCGTCCTGGGTACTTAAGGGATTGGAGGCGCAGATGAACACCTCCGCCCCGCCGGCTTTCAGGGTGCGGGCCAGGCTGGCCGTCTCGGTCGTGACATGGAGGCAGGCCGCCAGCCGATAGCCCTTCAAGGGTTTTTCCTGTAAAAACCGCTTGCGAATAGTTTCCAGGACCGGCATGCTTTGATGGGCCCATTCAATACGCAAGGCCCCCTGGGCCGCCAGACTAAGATCTTTAAGGTCGTATTTCACGTATGTTCCTTTCTTTCAACTGTCAGCCGTCGGCTTTCAGCTAAGGGCTGTTTTTCTCATCCTATATCGTTTCTCATTCAGCGGCTTGTTTTCAGGCCGGCCTTTTCCCGCAGGAGTTCGGCCTTATCGGTCTTCTCCCAGGTAAAGCCCTCTTCATTCCGGCCGAAATGACCGTAGGCCGCAGTCTGCTTGTAAACAGGCCGCAGTAAATTCAAATGGCGGATAACCTCGGCCGGTTTGAAACTGAAGATTTCTCGAATAATTCGGTTGATATCCGAATCGGGGATCTTCCCGGTTCCGCGGGTATCCACAAAGATGGAAAGAGGCTCAGCCCTCCCAATGGTATAGGAAACCTGGAGGCGGCAGACTGTGGCCAATCCGGCGGCCACAACATTTTTAGCCACATACCGGGCCATATAGGAAGAACTTCGATCTACCTTGGAAGGGTCCTTGCCTGAGAAAGCCCCGCCGCCATGGCTCCCCCGGCCGCCGTAGCTGTCGGCAATGATCTTCCGGCCGGTCATCCCGCAATCCCCCAGAGGACCGCCGACCACAAACCGCCCGGTGGTGTTGATAAAATACTGGGTCTTATTAGTCAAGAGCTTCGGCGGGATCACTTTTTTGATAACGGTTTCGATGATCCCTTCCTGTAATTTTTTATAGGTCACATCCGGGTTGTGCTGGGCGGCAATAACAATCGCCGGTATGGATACCGGCTTACCGTCCTGGTATTCTACGGTAACCTGGGTCTTTCCATCGGGTCTCAAGAATTTGAGAATCCCTTTCTTGCGCACCTCCGCCAGACGCCGGGCCAAACGATGGGCATACCAGATCGGCATGGGCATCAGGTCCTTGGTCTCGTTGCAGGCATAACCGAACATCATCCCCTGGTCGCCGGCCCCCTGTTCCTTTTTCCCGTCCCGGGCATTCACGCCCTGGGCAATATCCGGGGATTGTTTATCAATCGTGGTCAGAACGGCACAGGTTTCCCAGTCAAAGCCCATGGAAGAATCGTTGTAGCCGATCTCTTTTATGGTCTCCCGGACGATCCTGGGGATATCCACGTAACAGGTGGTGGTGATTTCTCCGGCGATCAAGGCTAAACCGGTGGTGACCAGGGTCTCGCAGGCCACCCGCCCTCTGGGATCTTCGCTTAAAATCGCATCCAGTATTCCGTCTGAGATCTGATCGGCTACCTTATCGGGATGACCTTCGGTCACGGACTCCGAGGTAAAAGAGTAATTGTGCCTGCTCATGCTTATTCCCTCCTTAGGAAAAATGTCTTATTATATTCTTTTGGTCCTATTTGTCAAGTTCAAAAATCCAAGCAAAATTATTTAATTAAGGCTCCTAGAGGTCTCCCGTCCACCCCTTGGAGTCAAAAATCTGCCGGATCCGGCCAAAAAAGGGTTTACCTAAAGGCCGGTAAAGGGGATCGGATCCTTGGGACCGGATGGATAGGAACTATCGGGAGAGACTAATCCCCCTGAAATAATGACCTTAAAAGCCGCTTCCACGGTCATCGTTAGGGGAATTAGATCCTTTTCCGGGACGATTACATAGTATCCGGTAGTCGGATTGGGGGAGCAGGGGATAAAGACGTTCATCATGTCCGGGTTGGTCTTGGATTCCAGTTCCCCTTTCACCCTGCCGGCTACAAAGCCTAAGGAATACAAACCCGAACGGGGAAACTCCAGCATAACGACTTGCTTGAAATGGTTCCCCCGGCTGCTGAAGATGGCCTCGGTGAATTGTTTCAGGGCCAGGTAGATATTGCTGACGAAAGGGATCCGGCTGACCAAGAGTTCTCCGAGGGAAACCAGCTTCTTGCCGACATAATTACGGGTCAGGAGACCGACGATAAAAACCAAAAGAGTTACCAAGACCACCCCTAAACCGGGCAGGTGAAAGCCAAGCAGGCTATCGGGATGATAATCCGCGGGAAGAACGGAGACGATATCATCCATGACCCCGATCAGGACCTGGATGATATAGATGGTAATGGTAACGGGAACAACAACGATCAATCCGGTCAGGAGATACTTTTTGATCCAGGCCTTGAATGCCGGCATCCTCTTTCCTCCTAAGCAGCCGGTGGTCCGGGGAACCTGCTTTGGACAGGTGGTGCCTGCCGGATTGTTGTTTGTAACCAGGTCCGTCTCATGGCTGTCTATTCCTCCAACAGGCAGTTGTCAATCAGACGGGTTTTCCCTACCCAGACCGCCAGGGCCAGCACTCCCCTATCCGTTATCAGGGGGATATCTTCCAGGGTTTCTGGATGGCAGATTTTAACATACTCAATTCGAGTCCGACCCGCGCCCAGGATGATTTTCCTGACCCGGTTCAGAATAACTTCAGAATGCGGTTCCCCTTTTTGATAAAGGGCTAGGGCCTCTTGTAAGGCCCTGGATAATGACCGGGCCGAAACTCTTTCCTCCGGCGAAAGATAGATATTGCGGGAACTCAGGGCCAGGCCGTCGCTTTCGCGAACCGTGGGCCGTCCCACCACCTCCAGGTCCATGTTCAGGTCCCGGACCATTTGCCGGATGGCAACTAATTGCTGAAAGTCTTTTTGTCCGAAGATGGCCAAATGGGGTTTGACGATCTGAAAGAGCTTACAGACCACTGTGGTAACGCCCTGAAAATGACCGGGACGGCTGGCCCCGCAGAGGTTTTGGGTGACCTTATTAACCTCCACATAGGTTTGGAAATGATCGGGATAAAGGTCCCTGGCCTCCGGTGAAAAAATGAGGTCCACCCCGGCCCCCTCGGCCAAGCGGGCATCCCGCTCCGGATCGCGGGGATATTTTTCAAAATCCTCCTGGGGTCCGAATTGAAGGGGATTGACAAAGAGGCTGATCACCAGCAGATCGGCCTTCTCCCGACCGTATTCCATCAACGTCAGATGCCCTTCATGAAGATAGCCCATGGTAGGAACCAGAGCGATCCTCATCCCGGCCATCCGGCCGGCCTCAGCCAGCGATTGCATTTCAATAATATCGGTAATCGTTTTCATTGAGAAAGCTTAGGGGGATTGACGGCCTTGTTTTTTTAAGGTATTACGTTACCGAGAGATCGTTAAGGTGTCAAGACCTTTGAAGAATCACCCTAAGAAAAAAATTGCAGGCCCTTCCTTGCTCCTGACCAATGACGATGGGATATTCGCCAAGGGACTGGAGAGCCTGGTCAAGGCCCTGTCCGGGGAATACAACCTTTGGGTGGTAGCCCCCGAATCGGAACAAAGTGCCGTAGGTCATGCCCTGACCCTCACCCAACCCTTGCGGGTCAAGAAGATCTTTAAAAACGGAGGTTTTTTCGGTTATGGCGTAAGTGGGACACCGGCCGACTGTGTCAAGATCGCCTTAAATGAACTGATCTCCCCGCCTCCTGATCTGCTTATCTCCGGGATTAATCTGGGTCCTAATGTGGGCGTCAATGTTATCTATTCGGGAACCGTCTCGGCCGCTACCGAAGGGGCCATGATGGGCTTGACTTCCCTGGCTATTTCCATTGATTCCTACCGGACCCGCAACTTCCGGGCCGCCGCCCGGATTGCCGGCCGGTTGGTGGACCTCCTGCTTCAGGCCCCCCTGCCTTCCGGCGTTTCGCTCAATGTGAATGTCCCGGACCTGCCTCTATCTAAGATCAAAGGGATTCGCCTGGTCCGCCAAGGGACCTTCCGCTTCCTGGAGCGCTTCGAGCAACGGATAGATCCCAGAGAGAATATCTATTACTGGCAGGCCGGCATCCTGCCTCCGCCGGAAGAAGCCCCGGACACGGATCACGCCCTGTTATCGGCCGGATACGTCACCCTGACCCCCATCAGCTATGATTTGACCCATTACCCCTCGCTGACCAAATTAAAGTTTTTAGAAAAATCAATGGTCAAGAAAGGGGCCGAAGGTTCGATTCCGCTGCGGCGAAAAGGGCTCAAGCGTTCAATTAAAAAAGGACCAAAATAAAATACCGGACACCCCATGCCTGAAATCAGGCATAGGGTGTCCGGTAACGGGTATCCGGTATCAGGCCCCCTTGGACCCTTGAATCCTTGACCCCTTGAACCCCGCTATTAAAACGCCCCTTCCGGAATATCAAGGGCCGAGGTGTCCTCCTGCTCCAGGGTGGCGTGACGAGCAAAAACATTGGGCAGGATATTCCGGCAGAAGTACTTAACCGTTTCTATCTTGCCCTTGTAAAAGATCCCGTCCGCCGATCCGGCCTCGACCTCCTTCAGTTTTTCCCGGGCCAGCAACCCCTGTTCCAGGAGCAGATGGGCCATCAGCACCTCGGAGAAACATTCCAGGAAGCGGGTGGAGCTCAAGGCGATCAGGCTGAGCTTCCCGCTCCCGAAATACTGCATATAGCGCAGGGCATAATCCCCAGTGGCCTGAGCCGCCTTAAAGAGGAGCTTAAAGTCCGCCCCAAAATCAGGATCTTCCTTGTACTGGCTGGTAAAGGCCATAGCTTCCTGGATCCAATCCTGAAAGACCTGGCCGCCTGCCATGCCCAGCTTGCGGCCGACAAGATCCAGGGACTGGATATAGTTGGTGCCCTCCCAGATGCCAACGATCTTTTCATCCCGGGCATATTGCTCCACTGGAAATTCCTGGCAGTACCCGACACCCCCCAAAACCTGTATGGCATCACGAATCAGGATATAACCGAAATCGGATAAATGGGCCTTGACCAAGGGGGTTAGGAGCTCTACCTGGTTCATGGCCTTTTTCTGTTTTTCCGGATCCGGGTCAAATTCGGCCACATCGATCAGGTAATAGAGCTTGCCGATCATGGCCCGCATGCCTTCCGTGCCGGCCTTGAGGTTCATCAGCATTCGGCGCACATCTTCGTGCTGAATAATCGGCACCCGGCCTCCCCGGCGGTTGGTGAAAAGCGGGCCCTGGATCCGCTCCTTGGCATATTGCCGGGCCGTGTCGTAGGCGGCGGCCGCCAGGCCCAGGGCCTGAACCCCGCAGCCAATACGGGCTTCGTTCATCATCTGGAACATCTTGGCCATGCCGCTGTGAGGTTCACCCAGCAGGATACCCCGGCAGCCGCCCTTTTCCCCGAAGATCAGGGTTGCGGTTGAGGAGCCGTGGATGCCCATTTTATGCTCGATGTTGCTGCAAAAGACGTCATTGGGTTCCCCCAAGGTCCGGTCGGGGTTGACCCAGATCTTGGGCACGATAAACAGGCTGATGCCCTTGGTCCCCGGGGGACCCCCTTCAACACGAGCCAGGACCAGGTGGATGATGTTTTCTGCCAGGTCATGATTTCCGCAGGTGATAAAACACTTACTACCCTCAATTTTATATATTCGAGGGTCTTTTGATTCCGGGTCAGGTACGGCCTTGGTTCGCTGGTAGCCCACATCAGAGCCGGCATCGGCCTCGGTTAGACACATGGTGCCGGTCCAAACGCCGCTATTCATTTTTTCCAAAAAAAGGTTTCGATCCCCATCGGTGCCAAAATGCTGTATGACCCGGGCATTGGCTATGGTCAGGCCGGGATAGGTCATAAAGGCCATATTGGCGGCAACAAAGAATTCCGCTACCAATCCGGCCAGTGAGGCCGGCAAACCCTGGCCCCCGAATTCCGGACTGCTGGACAAGGCGATCCAACTGTTTTCCCTCATGACCTTCCAGCAGTTATGGAAGGATTGCGGTACGCTGACTTCGCCTTCTGTATAGGTGCAGCCTTCCCGGTCGCCATCCTGGTTGGCCGGGCCTAAAACCTCTTTGCAGAGCTTTTGGGCCTCCTGAAGGATCATTTCAAAATCCTCCCGGCTGAAGTCCTTGTAGGCTTCATAGTTTAAGAGTTCCGTTATCTTGAGCCATTCAAAGAGAACGAACTTCGTATCGCGGTCGTCTCGGTTAAAAAAATTTTTCCCCATTTCTTTTACCTATTCCTTTCTCTTGCTTTTTTAAGGGCAGCCGCGAGAGGCTTTCATCCCACTGTTCCTGTTCATTTATAAATAATATAAACCCCTTTTGTCAATGGGCTTATGTCCTGTTATGGATATGAATTTGATATTATTATGTTTAACCGTTTGATAAATGGGCGGGCCGCCCTTATCCATTCAAAAAAGCAAAGATTTTGACTCTCTAACCGCTATCTTGTATAAAGCAATAATGGAACAAACCTTTAAACTGGTCTCCGGGTTCAGCCCTATGGGCGATCAGCCCCAGGCCATCGAACAACTGGTTCAGGGGCTGAGGCAGGGGCTGCAGCACCAGGTCCTTTTAGGGGTGACCGGTTCCGGCAAGACCTTCACCATGGCCCAGGTGGTGGCCCTGATCCAGAAGCCCACCCTGGTTCTGGCCCCCAACAAGACTCTGGCCGCCCAGCTCTACGGGGAATTCAAATCCTTCTTTCCCGAGAATGCCGTGGAATATTTCGTCAGTTATTATGACTATTATCAACCCGAGGCCTATATCCCCCAGAGTGATACCTATATTGAAAAGGATTCCTCCATCAACGAAGAGATCGATAAGATGCGCCATTCGGCCACCCGTTCCCTGCTGACCCGAAAGGACGTTCTGATCGTAGCCAGTGTTTCCTGTATTTACGGCTTAGGCTCCCCGGAAGCCTACCAGGGGATGCTCCTCTCCTTGACTGAGGGAGAGGAAATTTCCCGGGAATCGGTTTTGGCCAAGCTGGTATCCATGTTGTATGAAAGAAACGACTTCGATTTCCATCGGGGGACCTTCAGGGTCCGGGGGGATAATGTTGAGGTTTTTCCGGCCTATGAAGCGGACCAGGCGGTTCGAATCTCCTTTTTTGGAGATTGCATCGAGGCCATCTCGACCCTCGACCCCTTGCAGGGGAAAACCAGGGAACGGCTGCAGCAAGTCCACCTATTTCCCAACAGCCATTATGTGACTACCCCGGACCGGATAGAAAAGGCTATGAGGGCCATTGAAGAGGAACTCGAGGAACGGATCCCTTTTTTCCGGTCTCAGAATAAATTGATCGAGGCCCAACGGATCGAAGAACGGACCCGCTTTGATCTGGAAATGATGAAAGAGCTGGGTTACTGTCACGGCATTGAAAATTATTCCCGGCACCTGACCGGGCAGGCTTCCCGGGCAGCCGCCCCCTACCCTCCTGGAATATTTCCCCCGGGACTTCCTCCTTTTCACCGATGAAAGCCATCTGGCCATTCCTCAGCTCCAGGGCATGTATCGGGGAGATCGTTCCCGAAAAGAGACCCTGGTGAATTACGGCTTCAGGCTGCCCTCGGCTCTGGACAACCGGCCTTTAAATTTTCAGGAATTTGAAGGCCTGGTCCATCAGGTCATTTATGTTTCCGCCACGCCGGCCGAGTATGAATTGAAAAAAGCCCAGGGGCTGGTGGCGGAACAGATCATCCGCCCCACCGGTTTGACCGACCCCGAGATCCGCGTCTTTCCGGCCGAAAATCAGGTGGAACATCTCAGGCAGGCCCTTGAAAAAAGGGTGGCCAAAAAAGAGCGGGTCCTGATGACCACCCTGACCAAACGGCTGGCGGAAAATCTGACGGAATATTATCAGGAGATGGGTCTGAAGGTCCGCTACCTCCATTCGGACATCGCTACCCTGGAGCGGATTGAAATAATCCGGGATTTGCGGCTGGGGGTCTTTGACGGCTTGATCGGCATCAATCTCCTCAGGGAGGGTCTGGATCTGCCGGAAGTAAGTCTGGTGGCCATCCTGGATGCCGATAAGGAAGGCTTTCTCCGTTCCAGCCGCTCTCTGATCCAGACCTGCGGCCGGGCCGCCCGAAACATCGCGGGCGAGGTTTATCTCTACGCCGACCGGATGACTCAATCCATGAAAACCGCCATTGAGGAAACCGAAAAACGCCGGATCATCCAGATGGCCTATAACAAAAAACACCGGATCACCCCGACCTCCATTAAAAAATCAATTAACGATATCCTTTCTTCCGTTTATGAAGCGGATTATTACACCGTGCCCGTGGCCGGTGAAGCGCAAAGGGAATTTGTCGAACCGAAGCAGATCCCAAAGCGTATCAAAGAGCTCAAGAAACGGATGAAAGAGGCGGCCGCCCGCCTTGACTTTGAGGAGGCGACTGAATTGAGGGATCGGATCAAAACCCTTCAGGAAGAGGAGTTATTATGGAAATAAGCAAGGATGGGTTTTTAAGGAGCGCTTATGAGTGCCTGGGAATTTAGCGGATTGTTGCTGGTCGGCTTTGTCCTGGGTCTGGCCCTGGCCTGGCTGTTTTTTCGGGGCCGGACCTCCCAAAAAATAACCCAGGCCCTGCAACCCAGCCAATCGGAACTGGCCGTCCTTAAGGAACGTCTTAGCGGACGGGAGTCTGAAATTCAGGGCTTGCAGGCCAACGATCGGGAAACGGTCCTGGATATGGGCAGGCTCCGAGATAGCCTTCTTGAGGAGAGTCAAAAACGGGCAGCGGCCCAGAAAGAGCTTGAACAGTTGGCTCCCTTAAAAATCCAGCTTCTGGAACGGGAAAAAGAAAATTCGGTCTTACGGGAAGAGATCACCGGTCTGAAACAAGTGCAGGCTGAATTGGAAACCACCCTGCACCAGGAGCGCCGGGCCATGGAAGAAAAGATCGCCTTCCTGAACGAGGCCAGCCAAAGGATGGAACAGGCCTTTAAAGCCCTTTCCCTGGAATGCCTGCGGGCGAATAACCGGCAATTCCTGGATCTGGCCCAGGCCACCCTGGAAAAATTTCAGACCGAGGCCAAGGGGGACTTGGAGCAAAAACAGAAGGCCGTAGAAGGGACCGTGGCCCCCCTAAAAGAAACCCTGGAAAAATATACCCAACAAGTCCAGGCCATGGAAACAGCCCGCCAGCAGGCCTACGGCAGCCTGAGCCAATATCTGGAGAGCATGGCAGCCACGGAACAACGCCTGCAAATGGAGACCGGCAATTTGGTCAAGGCCCTGAGAGCCCCCCAGGTACGGGGGCGATGGGGAGAAATCACCTTGCGGCGGGTGGCCGAACTGGCCGGCATGTCGGCCCATTGTGATTTCAGCGAGCAGGAGTCCGTCCTTTCCGAAGATGGACGGCTGCGCCCAGACATGCTGGTAAAGTTACCGAATAACAAGCTGGTCGTGGTCGATTCCAAGGCCCCTTTGCAGTCCTATTTGGATTCCCTGGAAAGCCAGACCGAAGAGGATCGCAAGAACAAACTCCGGGAACATGCCCGGCTGATCCAGGTTCACCTGCAGAAGCTATCAGCCAAGAACTACTGGGACCAGTTCCCGGAGACGCCTGAATTCGTCATCCTTTTTTTACCCGGGGAGAATTTCTTCAGCGCCGCCCTGGAACAAAACCCCCATCTGATCGAAGAAGGGGTGAATCAAAAAGTGATTCTGGCCACCCCGACCACCCTGATAACCCTGCTCCGGGCCGTAGCCTACGGCTGGCGCCAGGAGAGTCTGGCGGAGAACGCCCAGGCCATCAGCGAATTGGGGAAAATACTTTACGAACGCCTGGCCAAGATGGCCGGCCATCTGGAGGTCTTGGGAAAGTACCTTGACAAATCCGTTCAGACCTATAACGAATCCATCGGGTCTTTGGAAACCCGGGTCCTGACCGCGGCCCGAAAATTCAAGGAGCTGGGCATCAGTTCCAAATGGGAAATAGCCGAGTTGCAGCCTCTCGAAAAAACCTCCCGGGCCCTCCAGGCCCCGGAGCTCCTCACTTCTGAAACTGAAGACAGCAGTGATGGCCAATAAAAAGACGGGGTGAGCCATCGATGAGGCCACCCCGTCTTGAAATATAAATTTTTTTTTAATTTGTTAGTCTGTTCCTTGAATCCTGGATTATCGCTCCCTGAATTAACCTTCTATTTTTATCTTCTTGGCTTCAGGGGCCTTTTTTTGAGGCATCTTAAGCAACAGAATACCGTCCTTGAAACTGGCTTCAACACCGCCTTCTTCAACCTCTCCAGGGAGTCGCAGACTCCTGGAAAAGGATCCGTAGCTTGATTCCAGGAGATAGTAATTAGCCCCTTCCTCCTCTTTCTTGGCCTCTTTTTTCCCGCTGATGGTGACTATGTTATTATCGATGGTCAGGTTCAGGTCATCCTTGGTTACGCCCGGCACCTCCGCCGTCAAGTAATAGACCCCTTCTTTTTCATAAAAATTTAAGGTTGGAACCCACTCCTCTCCTTTAAACCGAGGCCATTCACGCCAGAGACGGTCAAGCCATGCATCGCCTATGCCTTCTTCTCCAAAGGGAGTCATCCAGGAGGGCCGGCGGCCCTTTCTAATTAACGGCATGCTCATAATCAGCTCCTCCTTCCTTACCCAAAGTTTTTTTCTATAAATTTGGCGGCCATCAAAATCGGCTACCTTTAGGAAGAAAATTAAGGTCGAGGAGAAAGAGTGTCAAGGCCATAAACCGAAATTATGGTATCGTTCAAAAGTTATGGCCTTATATTTCTGATACCCGATGGAAAGGGACCGGGGGTCTCCGGTGAAAGAAAAAGTTTTCCGGCCAGCCCGGATTAGCAGGCACTCATTAATAACTGGCTGATTTTAAGGGGACCCGATCCGGCTGCCGACCTTTTCCGCCTCATCCTTTTTGGCATTGGATTTCTGGACCAGGGTCTTGTCTTTCTTTCGGATCGCTTCCGCCAGGAGCAGCCAGCTTTCCTCCCTGAGCTTCATGTAGGTCAGGACCGTCCGGGCCCTTTTCTCCAACCTTGGGGGAAGGTGCTTCAGGGAGGCCAGGCGGGCCCGGCCGGACCGCCATTCCGGGAGGATGCCTTTTTCAATGATTTCCTTGACCTGATCATCGGTCAGTTTGTCCTGGCGGGCCTGCCCGAGGGCCTGATTAAAGGTGGCGATCAGGTTTTTTTCCATTTCCAGGAAACGGTCCATCTCCTGGTCGAAGCGGGCCACATCCTTGGGCAAGCCCAGGAAAACAACAATCAGGATCCCGGCGCCGATCAGGGCCACCCGAGCGCTTCGTCCCGGTCTGGTCTTAATCCCGGCTTCGGTCAGGGGATGGGAGAGCAGCAGGGCGCAAAAAAATCCCATGACCAACCCCCCCACATGAGCCGCCATGTCAATATGGGTTTGGCTCAGCCCAGCTATCAGGTTATAGCCTAAAAAAATCAGGGCGTCCCTGGCGATCCTCTTTCGGATCCCCGGCGGCAAGGCCAGGTTATTTCGGATGAGCAGTCCCAACAAGGCCCCGAAGAGGCCGAAAATGGCCCCCGAGGCCCCGGCGCTGACTGCCAGAGGGTTCCAGATCAGGCTGGCCAGGCTTCCGCCGACGCCCGAGATGAGATACAGAAACATAAACCCGAGATTGCCGAGCAACCGTTCTACCAGAAAACCCACCGCAAAAAGGACATACATGTTAAAAAGGAGGTGAATCAGTCCGATGTGGATGAAGGTATTGCTGATCAGGCGCCACCATTCCCCACCCAGGGTCCGGGGCCCGTAGTTGGCCCCCCAATTAACCAGATCTTCCGTTGCCGGGTCCCAGAAACCGGTTCCCGTCAGAACCATGCCCAGGAAGATGATAAGATTTAAGACAATAAAGGCCGGAGTTACCATGGCCTGGGGAGTGGCCTGGTACAGGACCTCCTGAAACTTATCTAAGACCTCTTCCGGATCCGGCCCTTCTTTTTCCGCCGCCTGCTTCAGTTCTTCGGACATGATGGTTTCCTTGTAATGAACTACTCCGCAGCAAGCTACAGGGTAGCCTAGGTCAGGCCGGACTTGATAAGCCTGCCCCGGCAGGCATTAAGCCGGGGCATCCAGTTTGGTTTATTGGATTCCGGCCTGCGTCGGAATGACGGATTCGCGGCAAGCCGCGGGGTATTAAACCCTAAAAGAGAAAAAGTGTTATTCGTGAAATGGCTTGGATTTTATCTCAATAGGCAACCCATACGCAACCCTTTTCCTTGGTTTGCAAGGGGTGGACTTATGGGATTCTTCACCATCAATTCGAAACCAACCGGGAAGACCTGGGGCAGTCAAAGCAGCTCTTACATGGGATTGAGGCCCTTAGATATTTGATGGTGGGTCTAAAATCTTATCCCTGGAAACCCCTTAAAAAGGAGCAATTGCGCCGGGGTCCCTTGACCCTATCAGATATAGCGGCCCTGGATATAAAGAGGGCTTGGCGGGAGGCCCGGGGGGAATGGGATTATGATTATTTGGGAATTATGGGATGAATGAGGAAGTTAAGATTTTATATTTCAAACACTGCCAAGCAGCCTGAAAAGACTTCCTAAGGTCTTGTTTTTGAATTTTGGGGTGGGTCAACTCTGACCCACCCCTTTCTTTCAGGTGGGATGACGCTGGCCTGATCAATGAAGAGCACTCAAGCCGGGTGACCGGAAACTTCTTGCCGATCTCAGCCGCTGTGCCTGGGAATCCCCGAAGGTCTTGCTCCAGGAGGCGGTTCCCGAAAACGATCCCATCCCCGGCGCGGTCCTCGCTGTGCAGACGTTCGGTGACTTCCTTGGATTCAATCCGCACTGCCACATTCTCGTCACGGATGGCTGTTTTTATGGTGATGGCGGCATGTTCCGCGTCGCACTGCCCTTTGAGCTAAAAAAGTTAGAGGCCCTCTTCCGGCACAAGATATTCAGGATGCTGCTGAACAAGGGGAAGATCACGGAGGAGATGATAGGGATGCTCTCGGCATGGAAACATTCCGGGTTCCATGTCTTCTGCGGCAACCGTATCTCTCCCGACGAGGAAACGGCTATGGAGAACCTGGCCCGCTACATCATCCGGGCGTCATTCTCCCAGGAAAGGATGGCCTATCTCCCTGATTAAGACCACAGTGCTTTACCTATCCAAGGACAACCGGCAAGAAAAAACTTTTGATGCCTTAGAATGGCTGGCGGCCATGACCTCTAATATCCCCGATCACGGTGAGTCCCGCCACAGTTCTTTATATGGCTACTATAGTAACCTCTCCCGGGGGCTCAATGCCTGAATGTAAGCCGGGCCGCGAAGCGGCGTCGGCATGGATGAATTGTTAGATCGGCTGACACAGGTCTTTCAGTCGATTGCACGGAGAACCAGACCATTTATGCTCGCAATGCAACACGACGCAAAACTCGTTTTTTCTGGTCTCAAATCTTAGCATATGAAATCTTTCTTCATTGTCGTAATGAAAAACAAAGTTAAATACAGCTTCCTCTCCAATGTGCAAATCAAAATTAACTTCAGTGTTATTGCCCGCGTAATCTTCAGTAACGAGAAAAGAATGTGTACGTAGTGGACGAAAGAGCTTAAACTCGAATTTGACTCAGGCTTGAATTATAAACCGGAATACCGCTTATGACCTTCCAGATGTTTTCTTCTATAAATCTTATTTTTTCCAATTTTGATATGGTATGGTTCATTAATCCCAAAGCAATTTGCCCAAGACCAATATCCAAAGGTTGCTTGTCATCGACTCAGCTAAAGGGTGCATGTAATTGCGGAACTCCTTAAATTTCTTGAATGTATCGAAAAATTCTGGAGCGATAATTCCCAAATCCTTTGCTAGCACTATCTTTTCGGCCAATACCAACTTGTCAAAGTCTTTTAAAGAGCCACCTTTCTTCTTAGGGTAGGAGAAAGGTGGACTTTTGATTTTATTGATATTTAGCGCAAGAACATTCGATAGTATTCCTTCAGAGTGGACATAGAGAGGTATACCATGCTTCTGTGTGCATTTATGATCGTCAGACTATCAATCGCGGTAAGAATTGTCCTTATTATCTGTGCCAGTTCGGGGTCGGACAGGAAGTAGAGATCTTTGCATGTAGCCTCCAATTGGATCAGGACAGTATGCAAATTCTTCCGCCATTTAATGCGTCGAGGACCCGTAAAAGGGGACGTTGTTCACTTTATTCACTATTGATAGTTTTTTGCTTCTATTCGTTTAATGGCCATGGCCACTCCCGTAGTCCCAATTCCAACCAGGCGAGCGATTTCGGCCATTGGAATCCCGAGATCTCGGTTAAAATAGAAACAGAGTCTTTTCCGTAGTTCCGATACTGCTTTTCGTTGGCTCCCTGATATTAACTCGATTTCCTTGACCCCGGCTTCATGACATCTTTCTTTAATAATCTTCGATAACGATCCGGCTTTCTTTCGAGCTCGTATTTGGCGGGTCAACTTTTGATCTGCTTCTTCCAGAATTCCTTGGACGAAATCTCCATCTCCTAATATCCGTTCATCATAAGTTTCGGATTCGCCCCTCTTTCTTAGAGATAAAACTTGCGACCATCCCCCCAGACTCCGAATCAATCCGCCACCGACCAATTCTGGCCTTTGTCCAAGGCCCTTTCCTGCCGCCACAAATTCCCGGTAAGATTGAACGGCCTTTCTCTTTTTGGACCCAAAAAACCCGAGCACAAAATCTTTTTCCTGAAAATCATTCGTCTGCTTGCCGGATAAAATCCCGTGGCCGCACCAGGGGTAGTTTTCCAATTCTTCAAGATCATTAACCAATCTAGCCCTAAGAGGATTCAGGTGGATATATCGGACCAGTTCCAGAAGGTACGGATCCAGGTCACAAATAATTGATTTGTATCGGTTCTGAAACAGATGCCCGAATCTCCGATATTTCCGGTTATACCCAATGGCATAACCGGTTAACAAACGTCGCATAAAGGTTGGAAGACCCGCCGGTCCGCTGATCAATAACAAATGAACATGATTATCCAACAGCGCCCAGGCCAAAATACGGGTTCTGGTTTCCTTAACCAAGGAATTGATCCTATCGAGAAAATCCTTTCGATCTTCCGCATCCTGGAAAATATTACTTCCTTCTATCCCTCGTACCATAATATGGTGCAGGGTTCCGGGGATATCTAAACGAGCTTTTCGAGGCATAATTCTTTATAAACTGTTTCGCTCCTTATGTCAAAATTAATTGTGAATTAAATGAACAACGTCCCCATTTCCCATGTCCAGGGGGCGCTTTATGAGGCTGTGCGCAAGGCCAAACTCACCAAGCGTGTCACTTCTCATACCTTCCGCCACAGCTTTGCCACTCATCTTTTACAGGCCAATTATGATATCCGGACGATCCAGACACTACTTGGTCACAGCGACGTGAGGACCACGATGATTTACACCCACTGCCTACCCAGCCGGACTGTGAAAGAGGCCAAAAGCCCCCTTGATTTCTAATTTGTTCTCATCCGTCGGAGGGGACATAGGTGCTGAGTGAACCTATTATCTTTGAAAAACCTGCTCTTGGAGAGGAGCTAAAGGCGGTCAGCCATGAGTCGGGCTAAAGGGAATTCCTTTAAGGCAGGCGATCCGTTTGACCATGGATAAATCAAAGGGGTCGATTCGGAGGGAAACCGGTTGGCGGACCGGGCGCCGGGCAATGAAGGGAAAGCAGGTTTTTGGGGTGGATGGTGACAGCACCAATCCGCAACCGGTAAAGAAAAGGGGGTCAACCTGTTTGGTTAACCCCCTGATGTTTCTGGCGGGGTCGACGGGACTCGAACCCGCGGCCTCCGGCGTGACAGGCCGGCGTTATAACCAACTTAACTACGACCCCCTAAGCTGCCCCTGGTAGGCGGAACAGGATTTGAACCTGTGACCCTCGGCTTGTAAGGCCGACGCTCTCCCGCTGAGCTACCCGCCCAGAATGGTAAAGTATAGTGGCCCCAGGCCATTTGGTCAAGAAAAAAAAGATGACGCTTTCTCTTGACCCCGGGTTCGAACAATGGTAGTTTTTTCCCCGACATGGCCATCCCGTTCTGCAGAAAAATCCCCTGGCTGCTGCTGATTCTCTGGATCGGGCCGGGCTGTTTTTCCAGTCAGCAATACCTGACGGAAAAAGGGTCCTCCCTGTTCAAGGAAATCGCCCTTTCAGCCAACCGGCAGTCCGATCCGGTTCTGGTCCGCCAGGGCATCCCTTCCTACCTGATGTTGATCGACGGCCTGATCCAGACCTACCCGGACAATCAGGAATTTCTCTTAGCCGGAGCCCAGGCCTATGCCTCCTATGCTTCGGTGCTGGAGGATGAGGAACAGAAAAGAGTCCCCCCCGTGCTCGGCAAGGCCAAAGAGTATATCCTGCGGGCCATCCGGTTGAACCGGCTTTTTAACGGGGTTATCGGGAAACCGTTAGCGCTTTTCCAAACCCAGTTAAGCCAGGCCGACAAAAAGGATGTCCCTTTTCTTTTTTGGGCGGGCAGTATCTGGGGCACCTGGATCGCCAATGAAACCGAATCCCTGGAGGCCATGGCCGAACTGCCCTGGGTGGAGGCCATCATGGAAAGGGTGCTGCAGCTTGATCCCGGCTTCTATTTTGGCGGCCCCCATCTTTTTAAGGGCATTCTTTATGCCCTTCGGCCGGCTCCCTTTGGCGGCGACTTGAAAAAATCCCGGGAGCATTTCCAGCAGGCCCTAACATTCAGCCAGGGGAAATTTTTGATGACCTCGGTCTATTATGCCCAGTATTATGCCCGGCAAAGCCTGGACCGCAACTTATATACCGCCACCCTGAATCGGGTTTTGGAGGCAGCGGCCGATCAGGAACCTGACCTGACCCTGGTCAATACCTTAGCCCAGCGTAAAGCCAAGAAACTTCTAGCGCAAGCGGATGAATTTTTCGACTGAAAAGGAGGGCCCCGGATGCACCCCAACCTGAAAAGAAAGCTGCTGGGATTGATTTCTTTCTGGGCCATGCTGCTGATGGTCCAATCGGCAGGGGCTGAGAAAGTGGTTTTGAAGCTGGGCACCCTGGCCCCGGAGGGCAGCACCTGGACCAAGGCCATCCGGGATATCAACCAGGAACTGGAGCAGAAGACCGGCAAAGAGATCAGCCTGCGCCTCTTTCCCGGGGGCGTTCTGGGCGATGAGGAGGACATGCTGCGCAAGATCAAGGTCGGCCAGATTCAAGGCGGCTTTTTTACCGGGGGCGGCCTGGGCCTGATCTTTAAAGACATCAAGATCCTGGCCATCCCTTTTCTCTTTGAAAACTATGAAGAAGTAGACGCCCTGATGAACCGGATGAGTCCTTTTTTTGAAAAGGGCGTCCTGGAGAACGGCTACAAGATAATGGGTTGGGCGGAATCCGGTTTTCTTCACCTTCTATCAAAACATCCCATCAAAAATGCAGCCGATTTCCGTAAGGGCAAGGTCTGGATCTGGGAGGATACGGCCATGGGTCGGGCTCTGTTCAAAGAATTAGGCATCAATCCTATTCCCCTCGGCATCCCGGATGTGCTCATTTCCCTGCAAACCGGCATGATCGATACGGTTTATGCTTCCCCGGTGGCGGCCATTTCCATGCAATGGTTCACCCGGGTTTCTTATCTGACCGACATTCCTCTGGCCTATTCCGTGGGTGCCCTGGTCATGCAAAAATCGGCCTTCGAAAAGATACCGCCTGCTTTGAGGGGGACCGTGGAGGAAATCTTCCGCCGCCACATCGCCCTATTAAAAGAAAATATCCGCAAGGAAAACCAGAAGGCCGTGGGGGTGATAACCAAACAAGGGATAAAACTGGTCACCCCCGGAGCTAAGGAGGTTAAAGAACTCCAGGCCTTGTGTGCCAAAGGTATTGATACCCTGGGCGAAGAGCAGTTTTCCAAAAAAACCCTGGCCGAAGTCCGGGCCTTTTTAAAAACCTTTCGCAAAGAAAATTGATGCCAACCGCTCCTTCCCGGCTGAAGCGGTTGGCCTCCTGCTGGTTGCGGCTGGAAGAGATCCTGCTGGTAGCCCTTCTGCTTTTAATGGTCCTGCTGGGATTTCTCCAGATCTTTTTCCGCAATGTCATTTCTGTCGGACTGATCTGGATTGATCCCCTGCAGCGGCATATGGTCCTCTGGGTGGCCCTGCTCGGCGCCTCGGTGGCCACCAGGGAAAACCGGCATATTGCGATTGATCTGCTTGAGGGCCGCCTGGGGGGGAAAAGCCTGGCCCGGATCCGGGCGGCCATCCACTTCTTTTCCGCTTTTATCTGCTTCCTGCTCGTTCATCCGGCCCTGAGATTTGTCCAGGAAGAATATCAGGTAGGCAAGACCCTGGCCCTGGGCATCCCCATTTGGGTATCCCAGTCCATCCTGCCGGTGATGCTGACGGTCATCGGCCTGCGATTCTTGGCCAGGGGCTGGACACTCCTGATAAGCAGGACCAAGGATTAAATAAAATGGGCCTCCTTTCTTCCCTGGTGACCGTCCTGCTGGCCCTGGCCGGGACCCCTCTTTTTATCGTCATTGCCGCCGGCGGTCTTTTCTTCCTTTATACCAACGGCATAGACCTCTCGGCCATGATCATCGAATTGTACAAGCTGGCCCATACCCCCATGCTGGTGGCCCTGCCTCTGTTTGCCTTAGCCGGGTATATCCTGGCTGGAAGCAACGCCCCCAACCGCCTGGTCCGCCTTTCCGGGGCCCTCCTGGGCTGGCTTCCCGGTGGCCTGGCGGTCATTGCCTTGTTCTTTTCAGCCATCTTTACGGCCTTAACCGGGGCCACCGGATTAACCATCATCGCCCTGGGCGGCCTCTTATACCCGGCTTTGATCCGTCAAAAATATCCCGAGAAATTTTCCCTGGGGCTCTTGACCACCTCGGGGACCCTGGGATTGCTTTTCCCTCCCAGCCTGCCCCTTATCCTGTACGGCGTGGTGGCCCAGACCAGCATCGATCAGTTGTTCCTGGCCGGGATCATCCCCGGATTGATTATGGTTTTTCTTCTCTCCCTTTACAGCGCCTGGAAGGGCATCAGAAATCAGGTGGCCCGGCCTCCCTTTACCGTTAAGGAATTAAAAGAGGCTTTGCGGGAATCCATCTGGGAAATCCCCCTTCCTTTTGTGGTTCTGGGCGGGATCTATACCGGGTTCGTAGCCATCAGCGAGGCCGCCGTACTGACCGTAGTCTATGTCCTGATCGTCGAAGTTTGGGTTTATCGGGATATTAAGGTCCGCGACCTGTTCCAGGTTATTTTGAAGAGCTCTGTCCTGGTAGGCGGGATCCTGATCATTTTGGGGGTCTCCTTCGGCCTGACCAATACCTTGATCAACGAAGAGATCCCCATGAAGGTTTTGGACTTCTTAAAGGATCATGTCCATAGTCCTTATGTCTTCCTGCTCTGGCTCAACCTCTTTCTCCTGGCGGCCGGCTGCCTCCTGGGCATGTTTCCGGCCCTGACCATCCTGGTGCCCCTGATCATTCCCCTGGCCCAAGCCTATGGGCTGCACCCGGTCCATCTGGGGATCATCCTCCTGACCAATCTGGAAATCGGGGCTTCTCTGCCGCCGGTGGGGATCAACCTCTTTGTCGCCAGTATGCGGTTTGAACGGCCGGTCCTGGATCTCTATCAGGCCTCGATCCCTTTTATCATCATCCTATTTTTGACCTTGATCTTGATTACCTATCTGCCGGCCTTGAGTTTGGTGTTTCTGTAAAAAGAAGGGTCCAAGGGGTCGAGGGTTCGGATACTGGATGCTGGATAAAAGCAAAAGACGATACTGGGAAAAGACAACGGGTCAGAGATGATAACCTTGGAAGATAAAACCGGGGCCAAGGCCATGATCGCTCCGGAACTGGGGGGCTGGTTGCTGCGTTATGCCCGGCCTCTGCCGAATCATGGATTGGTCGAGGCCCTGCATTGGTCCCAGGAGGTCATTGACCGCTATCCGAAAGAAATGGTTGCCGGCAACCCGATCCTGTTTCCTCTGGTGGGGAAGAATATCTGGGAGGGCCGGGAGCACCTGTACCGATGGCAGGATCGCACCTATGAAATGCCCCAGCACGGCTTCGGACGCCGCTCCCCCTGGAAGGTTATTAATCAAACCTCTGACAGTGTCACCCTGGAACTGACCGATAATGAGACTACCTGGACGGTGTATCCCTTTTCATTCCGCCACCGAGTCCGGTATCGCCTCGATCAGGGTCGGCTCCATTGGGAACAGGAGGTCGAAAACACCGGCCGGGGTCCTTTGCCTTTCAGCTCCGGCTTCCATCCTTACTTCAGCGTCCCTCTTGGTAAAAACAGCAGCCGCTCTCAGTGCCTGGTCAAAATCCCGGCAGCCAGCCGGGTTTCCTCCGGGGATTTTTGGGAAACCTATACCAAGGACCCTGTCCCGGCCCAATCATGGGCTTTAAGTAATGCCCCTCAGGAGACGGTCTTTTTCACCGATCTGGCAAAACAGGAATTGTCCCTGGTTGATTCTCAGGGCCGGTTGGAAGTGGTTTTAAATTTTGAAGAGGCCCGGCAGCACCGTTTCGTGGCCCTCTGGACCCGGTCCCCGGAGGCGCCATTTTATTGCCTCGAGCCCTGGACGGCCTTACCCAATTCTTTTACCCGCGGGCAGGACCTTGTTCTGCTTGAACCCGGGGAGCTTTTTCGGGCGGCCTTCTCACTGGAAATAAGGGCTGCAGTTTAACATGCTGAAGTCAAAAACCCTTCGTCCTTTCTATTTCGCCCCCATCCTAAGCCCCCCATCCAGCCGGATCACTTCGGCATTCAGCATGGGGTTTCCGATAATATGGGCAACCAGCATGGCAAATTCAATCGGTTTTCCTAAGCGCTGGGGGAACAGGCTCATCTTGGCCAGGGACTCCTGAACTTTTTCCGGCATCCCGGTCAGCATCGGGGTGCCGAAGATCCCCGGGGCGATAGTCATGACCCGGATCCCATAGCCGGCGAATTCCCGGGCGATGGGCAGGGCCATTCCGGCCACGGCAGCTTTGGATGCGGCGTAGGCGGCCTGGCCGTATTGCCCCTCGAAAGCGGCAATAGAAGCGGTATTGATCATAACCCCTTTTTCACCGTCTTCATTAGGCTGGTTCTTGGCCATCTGCTCGGCAGCCAATCGAATCACATTCATGGTACCGATTAAGTTAATAGCTATGACCTGGTTAAAGTGCGCTATCGGCAGGGGGCCTTCCTTACCCAGGACCTTGCCGGCTGTCCCCACCCCGGCGCAGTTGACGACTATATGGATGGACCCAAATTCCTGCCTGGTTTTATCTATGGCAGCCTGGACGCTCTTTTCATCGGTCACATCGGTTTTGCAAAAAATTGCCTTACTCCCCAATTCAGCCGCTACCTGTTTTCCCCGGTCTTCGGCAAAATCGAGAATGGCCGCCTTAGCCCCTTTCTCAAGAAGATAACGAACCGTGGCCTCTCCCAAACCTGAGGCACCTCCTGTAACAATCGCCACCTTATCTTTAATATCCATGGCTATACTCCTTTCTTTTATTCGGGGCAACACGTGATAGCTTTAAAAATTATCCCCTATTTCTCTTTCTCCAAAGGAATCCATCGATAGGAAATGCCTTGGGGACGCACTTCTACCAGGACGAACCCATATTCGGCCTTTCCAAATCCATATCTTCCGTAGAGTTTGGCCCCGCCCCCGGCGCTGATGACGTATTTGATGCCGTCCACTTCCATTTCGTCGAAGAGGTGGATATGGCCCATGAAAACCAGGGGAACCCGTGCCTGCTTCATCAAGGCAATCACATCCTCCCCCCGGCCGCCTTCCGAATCGGATTGCATGGCGTGAACGGCCCAGCGTCCAAAGGGCGGCGGGTTATGAAACGCCACCAGACATATCTTTTTATCCGTCAGGGTCTTTTTAGCAAATTCAATATCCGCCTCGTTGAATTTTCCCGCCCCATTATCCAGACCTACAAAGCGGTAGTTTCCATAATCGAAATACCAGTTCAGCGGACCCACAAAATTCCGGTATGGCCCGGATCCAAAAAGAACGTCATGATTACCCGGCACATGAAGGATGGGAATATCAAAATCCGCAATCAGCTTTTTATAGTGTTCGAATTCCCCCTCGCCCCCTTTATGGACGAGGTCGCCGGTATTTAAAATAAATAACGGCTTGTAATCCCTGGCCTTATTTAAAAGCCGGGTATAAACATCGTCATTGCCCCTCATATCGCCCAGGACAATAAAGGGGAAGCCCTTTTCCAATCCCGATTGGTCGGCCTGGATGGCCTGGATATTTTTTTCCAATGATAAAGGTACGGCCCAAACTGCTTGGAAAAAACTGAGCAGAAGAGCTACGATAATCCCCATGATGAGCGCTTTCTGTTTCACGATTTTAAAAACATTCTCCTTTCCTGGATGATTGTAATAGAGGGACTTTAAGGAATGCCGGGGGAGCCGTCAATAAAAAAGGGCCGTCTTTTTAGCCGACGGCCCTTGCCTGATGGAAGGCCTCAAACCCTTGCCGTTAATCTTTTTTCTTTTCGTCTTTCTTGGGGGCCTTCTTGGTTACCTTTTTCTTCGGAGCCGGTTTTTTGGCCACAGGGGCTTTTTGTTCGGCCGGGGCTACCTTTTGTTCCGGGGCTTTGGCCTCCGGAGCCTTGGCCTCCTCTTTCTTGGCCTCTTCCTTCTTCTTGTCTTTGGCATCTTCCAGGTGCAGGGTTTTCTGTTTCGGAATGCCTTCTTTATCCCTCAGGGCCTTAAAGGTATCATTTCCAAAGGCTGAAAAAATCCCCGTTCCGAAAATAAAAGCAAAAGCCGTTACTATTACGATTCCCTTTCTCATCCTTTTTCCTCCTTTATTACTGTTTTATAATAATCCCCCCCAGAGGGGATTTCTCTCCTTCTCCTTGTAACTATTTTAATTTTATAAAACATTTCCATTAAAATCAAGCCCTAAAAATGCAATTTCTTTGCTTGACTTAGCCTCCCTATAATGCTTAAATTTCAAATCCAAAAAGTATCTTAAGGCCGTTAAATGACCACCAAGAAAAGACTGGGAGATATCCTCCACCAGGCCGGTTTGATCGACCAAGAAAAGCTCGATGAAGCCATTGCCCTGCAAAGGGTCAGTAAAGAGCGCCTGGGCCGGGTATTGGTAAAATTAGGCTATGTCTCGGAAGAAGATATTGCCCAGACCCTTTCCCAGCAACTCAGGATCCCCTATCTCAGCTTCTCCGATCATATTTTAGATAAAAAAATGATCCTCCTGGTTCCGGAAGGCGTGGCCCGGAACTATCTGTTGGTCCCGGTCAGTAAAAAGGACAAGGTCCTGACCGTGGCCATGGTGGATCCGCTTAATATCCTGGCCATTGATGAGCTCTCCATCCGGACCCGCTTAACCATTGAACCGGCCATTGCCCCTGAAGAGGATATCAAGCGGGCCATCGATGAATTGTACGGCGGTTCCTTTATGGCCAAAAGCGAAACGGCCCCGGAACCGCTGGGGTCCGAGGATTACCTGGAGGAAGGGCTCTTGGAAGTGGAGGAAGAGGGCCCTATCTCCCAATTAGTCAACCTGATTCTGCTTGAAGCGGCCCGGGAAAGGGCCAGCGACATCCATATCGAACCGGAGGAAAATCTGCTTAAAATCAGGTACCGCGTTGACGGGCTGCTTCGGGAAACCACCCCCCTTCAGAATAAGTATACCAACCCGATCATCTCCCGGCTTAAAATCATGTCCAAAATGGATATTGCCGAAAAAAGGCACCCCCAGGACGGCCGGCTTAACTTTATGGCCGACGGGAATACCATCGATGTCCGGGTTTCTTCCTTTCCGACCATTCACGGGGAAAACGTGGTCATGCGTCTGCTGGATCAATCCAGTATCCTTTTAACCCTCGAAGACCTCGGCTTCCTCCCGGAAGACTTTAAGAAATTCGTTTATCTGAGTACTATCCCTTATGGTTTTATCTTAGTGACCGGTCCTACCGGTAGCGGAAAGACGACCACCCTCTACGCCACCCTGAACAGCATCAATGATCCCCAAAAAAATGTCATCACCCTGGAGGACCCGGTGGAGTACCGGCTGGGAGGCATTCGGCAAACCCAGATCAATCCCAAGGCCGGCCTGTCTTTCGCCAACGGTCTCCGCTACATCCTGCGCCAGGATCCGGACATCGTCATGGTGGGCGAAATCCGGGATGAAGAAACAGCCAGCACCGCGGTCCAGGCCGCCCTGACCGGCCATCTGGTACTGAGCACCCTGCATACCAATGATGCCCCGGGAACCCTGATCCGGCTCAACGAAATGGGCATCGCCCCTTTTTTAATCGCCTCTTCGGTGGAAGGGGTCCTGGCCCAACGGCTGACCCGGAGGCTCTGTAAGGATTGCAAGGAACCTTATACCGCCAGCCCGGCGGAATTGATGGAAATGAATGTCCCCCCTTCTTCGGAAAAAATAATTCTCTACCGCCCCAAGGGCTGCCGTAGCTGCAAAAGTGCCGGCTACCGGGGGCGGATCGGTATCTATGAACTGCTTTTGGTCGACAAGGAGATCAAGGAATTGATCTTAAGCAAAGCCTCTCCCAAGGTCATCGGCGAATTGGCTGTTAAGACCCAGGGTATGAAGACCTTACGGCAGGACGGGGTAGCCAAGGTATTGGCAGGGATCACCTCTCTGGGGGAGTTGAATCGGGTAACCATCAAAGAACTCCCCCAATCCTAATGAGTGCTCATCCGGAAAAGATGGTTTCCGGATGGAACCGGACCAGTTTTTTCTCCCTGTTTTTTCTTTTCTGTAGTTTTTGTTAATGATAGAATAAGAAAAATCCTGAAGACCCTTGATCCCCGCCGTGGGTCAGCGGGGTGGAGATGGGCTAAGAGAGTAGACGATGGCCGTTTTTTCCTATAAGGCCCGGGATGGCGCAGGAAAAATCATTACCGGGAAACTGGACGGGAAAGACCCTTCGGCTGTGGCCGAAGAGTTGGGCGGAAAAGGCTTTTTTCCCATTTCCATTACGGCCTCGGCCTCGGCCGACGGTTCGCCTCCTTTGGGCGTCTGGCTTAACCGGCAATCCCTCCAGTTTAAAAAAACCGTCAACCCCAAGGAACTGATCTATTTCAGCCGCCAATTGGGCACCCTCTACGGTGCGGGCATACCTCTCCTGAACGGCTTAAGCGTCCTGGCCGAACAAACCACCAATCCCAATTTCCAGAAAATAATCAGCGGGGTGGTGGAGCAGATCAAGGAGGGAAAAACCCTTTCCGCCGCCCTCTCCGCCTATCCCAAGATCTTTTCCGACATTTATATCCACATGATAGAGTCCGGCGAATCCTCCGGATCCCTGGAGCAGGTCTGCGAGAGGCTGGCCAATCACCTGGATTATGAAGTCAAAATCCGGGCCGATATCAAAGCCGCTACCCGCTATCCCAAGATCGTGGTCATCGCCATCCTATCGGCCTTTGTCCTCGCGGTAACCTTCATCATACCGAAATTCATGGGTATCTTTAAAAATGCCCAGATGGACCTGCCCCTGCCCTCCAAGATCCTGATGTATACCAGTATCTATTTTACCCAATACTGGTATTATCTGGCCCTCGGGGCCGCCGGGTGCTGGATCGGTCTAAAACTTATCCTGCGCACCCCGAAAGGCCGGATGTTCTGGGACGAGTGGAAGCTGAAAGTGCCCATCTTCGGTCCCCTCTTTATGAAGATCTTCATGTCCCGCTTTATCCGAACCTTTGTCAGCCTGAACCAGAGCGGGATCCCCATCCTGACGACCCTGGATATATCCGCTAAGACCTTCGGAAATGCCTTTTTGACTCAAGTGGTTCAAACCATAAAAGAAGGGGTTAAGGAGGGAGCCGACCTCTGGGAGAGGATGCGGAATTCCAAGGTTTTCCCGCCCCTGGTCTATCATATGTTTGCCATCGGGGAATCCTCCGGGACCATGGACCGGATCCTGGGCAAGATCTCCGATTATTACGACCGGGAAGTGGATTATTCCATCAAGAACCTGACCACCATGATCGAACCCGTCCTGATCGTTTCCATGGGGGCCATGGTCCTCTTTATCGCCCTGGGGGTGTTTATGCCCATGTGGGACCTGACCAAGCTGGCCCGCCAGCGCTGAGGATGCGGGAAATTACAGGTATGGCCGATAGAGGCAGCGCCGGCCTGAGCTTGATCGAACTGATCGTGGTCCTGATGATCTTCGGCATTTTAGTGGTGATCGCCGTTCCCAGGTACCTTAATCTCCAGCAGGAAGCCCGCCTGGCGGCCCGGGACAGCCTGACCGGAAACTTACGGGCAGCCGCCGGGATTGCCTATGCCGATGCTTCGATAAATGGTTCAGGGATCATCAATGCCGCAATAGTCTATAGCTCCCTGGCGGAATCGGGCGGGCTGACCTTTGCCGGGACGGTTTTTACCGCCACCATCGGCGGCGTCCAGTACACCTGGACCTTTACGACCCCGGCCGGGATCGGGTCCCCTTTTCCGACTACCTGAGTCCTTTTTTTCATCAGGCAGTATTAAAAAAATTGCTTACATTCCGGGAATGTTATGCTATCGTTTCGCCGATTTCCATTCCGCCCCGGCGGATTCTCGTAGGTTGCGGCTAACTATCTTAAATTAACCCAACAGTTGCATTAAAATTGGGCGGAAAATCCCTCCTTCCCCCCTTTGGCAAAAGGAGGGAAGGGGGGGTTAGCTGGCGATTCTGCTGATCGAAAATTTTTTTGAAACGTTTAAGTTAAGAATGATATTATTATTTCAGGAAAGGGGGTGATTCATCGTGAGAAAAAGGAGGATGGGGAATTATGGTTTTACGATGATCGAACTGATCATCGTGATCGTGATTATCGGGATTCTGGCCGCTATCGCAGTTCCCCGCTATCTGGATCTTCGGAGCCAGGCCCGGCTGGCTGCCCGGGACGGCTTGACCGGAAACATCAGGGCTGCGGCTTCCATTGCCTATGCCAACGCCTCGGTCAATAACCTGGGGGCTATCAATGCCACCAGCGTTTACGGCTCCCTGGCGGAAACAGGCGGCCTGACTTTTGCGGGGACCATCTTTACAGGCACCGTCGGCGGAGTCGCTTACACCTGGACCTTTAACGCACCGGCCGGAATCGGTTCTCCCTCCCCGACAACTTAGGTTTAGTTGGGTGATACCAGCCTGACCGGTTAAAAAAAACTATTGAAAGGAGTGAGAAGAGGAACACGATGAAGAAAGATAACTAATCATGGTTTTACGATGATTGAACTGATCATTGTCATCGTAATTATCGGGATCCTGGCCGCTATCGCAGTTCCCCGTTATCTGGATTTAAGAGACCAGGCACGGGTGGCTGCCCGGGACGGCTTGACCGGAAACATCAGGGCTGCGGCTTCCATTGCCTATGCCAACGCCTCGGTCAATAACCTGGGGGCTATCAATGCCACCAGCGTTTACGGCTCCCTGGCGGAAACAGGCGGCCTGACTTTTGCGGGGACCATCTTTACAGGCACCGTCGGCGGAGTCGCTTACACCTGGACCTTTAACGCACCGGCCGGAATCGGTTCCCCTTCACCCACTACCTGATTTTTTAACCTTATTTGTTAATGAGGGAAGGGCCATAAAAGGTTTTTTTATGGCCCTTCATTTTATGGTCGAAGCGCGCCTGAGGGGTTTATTCTATTTTCTGGTTCTGTCGGGATTGATCCTTATTTATTTTTGGGCACCCTTAACCCAGGGCTTTATATTTATTGAGCGGGATATCCCGGTTTTTTTCTTCCCCCCCTTAACCCTCTGGGTTGAGGCCTTCAAAACCGGGCACATCCCTTTGTGGAATCCCTATTCCTTCGGCGGGCAGCCGCTCTTCGCCTCTCTGCAAACCGGGATCCTCTATCCGCCTAACCTCCTGCTCCTGATCCTGCCCGTCGCCTGGGCTTTTAACGCTACGATTGCCCTCCATTTCCTGCTGGCCGGCGTTTTTATCTTTCTCCTCTGCCGCCGGTTAGGGGGAAGTCCGGGAGCCGGCCTCCTGGCGGCCATTTCATTTACCTTCGGCGGCTTTTTATTATCGGTCCATAACGTGGTCTCCACCCTGCAATCGGTCACCTGGGCCCCTCTGATTTTCTTTTTTCTTTTGAAAGCCCTCGGCCGGGGAACCTGGAGCTTGGTCCTCTTGACGGCCTTGGCCGTCCTGGTTCAATTCCTGGGGGGCGGGATTGAGGTCTTTCTCCTGACCCAGGTCCTGGTCCTTTTTCTGGGCCTTTTCCCCGGGACCCTTCTGCCGGAGAAGGAATTTATCCCCCTGATTGGGCGCCTGAAGGCCCTGGCGGCAATATATCTCCTCTTTCTCGGATTAGGGGCGGTTCAAATCCTGCCCTTTCTGGAGATGGTCCAACAGTCCTTCCGCAGTACCGGTTTCAGTTATGAAGAAGCCACGCGCTGGTCGTTGGCCTGGCGGGAACTGGTTTATATCTTTCTGCCCGATTTTTTCTGGCGGGGTACCAAATATTACTACGTTGACCAAAACTGGCTGAAAAGCATCTACCTGGGCGTGGTTCCCCTGCTGCTGGTCTTCTTTTATTTTTTAAGGAGAGACCGGCGCCGGATTTGGTTCGGAATTTTCATGATCATCCCCTTAGTGATGGCCCTGGGGAAAAATACGCCCTTTTACGGCCTCCTCTATGCCGCGGTCCCGGGACTATCCAAAATCCATTATCCGGTCAAATTCTTTTTTCTGACCAATCTTTTCTTATGCCTCCTAACCGGCCTGGGCTGGGACGCCCTGGCCCAACGCCTCTCCGGCCGGTCCAATCCAGCCGGGAAGCGACTGAAAAGGATTTTTCTTTCCCTGGCCCTGCTGATGTCCCTCTTTCTGGTGGCCTTTTCACTCTACCGGGACCCCTTGCTCTCCTTTTTTAAAGACTGGGTGGCCATCAGTTATGACCGCCCCTGGGAATTTAACCTCCACAACCTCTCCCGGGTGGTTTTTTACGGACTGCTCAGTTTTCTCCTTTTTTTCTTTCTGGCCGATCGAAAGCTCTCTCCCAAATGGGGTCAAATCGGGGTCATCCTGCTGCTGTTGAGCGATCTGTTTTTAGGAAATTGGGGGCAATACAAAGCCATCGACCGGGAAACCTTTTTAAAATCCAGTCCCAATCTGGAACAGGTCCTGAAGGATCCTTCCCGGCCCCGGGTTTACACCGATATTTGGGTGCTGAAAAGCGTCAGCTTCGGGGAAAATGATGAGAAAATGGCGGCCCTTTTTTACCAGGAACGCTTTAATATGGATTACACCGTCATCCACCGCATCTATAATGCTTCCGGGTTTCCGGTCTTGTTGTACCGACCCTATAAAAACCTCTTGAACCTCCTGGAAACCTCCCCCAATCCCCAGGCTACCGATCTCCTGCGCATCATGAATGTCAAATACCTATTATGGCATGAGGAGGTCAAAGACCCCTGCCTTCCGACTCCTCCGGAAAGGCCCCCCCCATCTCCTGCCCCAAGCGGAGGCCAATCCCGTTCCCAACAAACCGCCGCCTTACAAACCGATCCTGCCCCACCTTTATGAAGACGGCCGGGTGTTGCCCCGGGCTTTTCTGGTGCCGGATTTCCAAGTTGTCGCCGATGAAAACAAGGTCAGGGACCTGATCGTCACCAAAGGCTTCGACCCGGTCCGAACCGTCCTCTTGGAAGAAGCTCCCCGCTTTCCTTCGGGACCAAAGGCCTTTGAACACGAAACTGATACGGTCCGGTTTCTGGACCGGGGTTTGAACCATCTTCAACTGGAAACCGCCTCATCCGGTCCCCGTCTGCTCTTCCTGAGCGAAACTTTCTATCCCGGCTGGAGGGCCTGGGTGGACGGCCGGAGAGAAAAAATCTACCGGGCCAATCACGCCTTTCGAGCCATCCCCCTGGGGCCGGGCCGCCATACGGTTTATCTGGCCTATCAGCCCTTTTCTTTTTATCTGGGCCTGACGATCAGCGGCCTGAGTTTAATCCTGTTATTTTTAGGCCTATTTTTGTATAAAAGATCAGGCTCGGATCGTTGGTCCAAAAGTCGTGAGAACGATTCGGCCTCTTTGATCGATTGAATAAATTGGATGGAGGATGGATGCAGCCGACCCAAAATAGTAAACTATTCCTGATCAGCTTCATTATGCTTTTTCTGGAAATCCTCCTGATCCGCTGGATCTCCACCGAGGTCAGGATCTTTGCCTATATCGGCAACCTGGTCTTGCTGGCCTGTTTTCTGGGGATCGGGGTGGGCTGCTATTTCTCCAGGAAGAAAGAACAGATCCTCATCACCCTGGGCATGCTGGTCCTGATCGTCCTGGCGGTTAAATCCGAGCCTTTCCGGCACATCACCGATATGCTGAGCGCCTTCCCCGACGCCGTCATCTGGTATCAGATTATGGAACCCTTTAATCTGCGGCTGGTCCTGCAAGGGATTGGACTGACCCTCTTTATGTTTCTGATGATCCTGACGGCCTTTATCCCCTTGGGGCAGATCTTAGGCAAACTCTTAGATGAGCATCCTAAAACGATTGAAGGCTATTCGGTTAATATCGTGGCCAGCCTGATCGGCATCTGGGCCTTTAATATCTTTGCGCTCTATTACACCCCGCCCTGGCTCTGGTTTCTTTTCAGTCTCATTCTCCTGTTCTTCTTTGTGCCCCGCTCCAAATTCAACACGTTCCTGTTCGGCCTGGGCGCTCTTTTTATTCTTCTATTGTTAAGCCTATCCAATCCCAACATCCCGACTGTCTGGAGTCCCTACCAGAAATTGGAGGTCCATCCCAATTTCACCCTGGGCCTTCGAAACGGCTTTGTCGTCAATGTCAACAACGTCGGCTACATGACCCTCCTTGATCTTTCCGACAAATTCATCACCAATGTCCCGGACCGCTACAATAAAGCGCAGCGGAAATTCGGCCAGTATGATCTTCCCTATGCCTTTACCGACCGGGCCGATTCGGTTTTGATCGTCGGTTCCGGGGGAGGCAATGATGTCGCCGGGGCCTTGAGGCACAACCCCCGGAGCATTGATGCCGTGGAGATCGATCCCGGCATTTATCAGTTGGGGCTGGCTTTGCATCCGGAGCGGCCCTACGAGCAGAAACCGGTCCGGGTTTTCATAGACGATGCCCGGGCCTTTTTTAAGAAAAGCTCCCATAAATATGATCTGATTTCCTTCGGACTCCTGGATTCCCACACCCTCTCCTCCAATTACAACAACACCCGTCTGGATCATTATGTCTATACCGAGGAGAGCTTCCGGGAGGCCCGCAACCTCTTAAATCCGGACGGGATCACCACGGTGATCTTTGCCACCCAGACCAGATGGATCGGGGAGCGGATTTACGGTTTATTGAAAAAGGTCTATGGCGAGGTCCCCTATGTCTTTGCGGTTCACAGTCCGGACAGCTCTTACGGCTGGGGGGGGACCATGTTCGTGACCGGGAAAAATATCCCGGCCCTTAAACAGAAAGTGGACTCCGATCCAGAACTCAAAGCCCTGCTGGCCAAAAACGCCGTTTCTTACTCGGATAGGGTGCGCTTGACTACCGATGATTGGCCCTATTTGTATATTAAAAAAGCCCGCATCCCCCGCATGTACTGGTTGATTATGGGCTCCCTGCTGGTCTTGTTTCTTCTGGCCAGGCGCTTCATCCTGACGGCCGACGGGGGCCGGATCAACCTCCATTTCTTCTTCCTGGGCGGCGCCTTTCTGTTACTGGAGTTCCAGAACGTCAGCAAGGCCTCCCTGCTCTTCGGCTCCACCTGGATCGTCAATTCCTATATCTTTTCCTCTATTCTGATCTTGATTTTATTGGCGAATTTATTTGTCTCTTATGTTAAACTTCGAAACGTCCTGGTCTTCTACCTGCTGCTCTGGGCTTCCATCCTGATGCTTTATTTCATGCCCCTGGATCTCTTTAACGCTTACGGATTCTGGAGCAAAATCCTTTTGGCCTCCTTAGGGCTTAATCTGCCTATCTTCTTTGCCGGGATTATTTTTATCCATTCTTTCAAAGAAACGCCGGCCAAGGACCTGGCCCTGGGATCCAATCTGATCGGAGCGGCCTTGGGCGGGCTGCTGGAATCCCTGTCCTTTATGACCGGGATCAAGGCCTTGTTATTGCTCGTTTTGGCCTTCTATATCCTGTCGTTTCTCTGTCTGCCCAAAGGAAGGCCCAAGGCCTTACCCGCAGCTTAGGAATCCGGAAATTCCCTGAGAAAACCCGTTGCCCCCAAGGAGGGAAAAATGGCCTTTATCCAGGCCCAAGGGCTTTCAAAGAGTACCAGATGGGCGAGATCAGGCTGACGGCCCTGAAGAACCTTTCCTTTCAAATCGACCCGGCCCCTCTACCGTTCCACAGGAAATGACAGCCTGTTAGGTCAGGCCGGTAAGCTATTTGAACAAATAGAAGATGATACCGATTTATGCGTGTCTTGCCTGACGATTTTTGAACTTAAAAGGCTGGCCCTCAGGGGAGCGCTGGAACAAGACGCGGTGAACAGACTTATTGAAAATATCATGTCGCTTTGCCGTATTTCCTGGCTTGACAACATTGAGATTAATTACCTTGCCGCCGGTCTTGCTCAGGGACTGGGGATACCTGCTGTGGATTCCCTGATTTTGGCAGGATTTATTTTGAATAGCGCGGAGACGATCTACACCACAGATTCTCATTTGGAAAAATACGTCAAAAATGGAGTCCGGGTCATCAAACTGTAGAGGCGACGGGGGCGGCGGCGCCGGGGATTACACCTATCTGAGCTTAACCACCTGTAAACTAGCAAACAACGCCGGGACCGAAATCGCTTCCAATTCCCTGGCCGGGCGCATTTTAATCACCGAAGATGCCCCTTTTCTGATCTATCTGCCTATTATTTTTAGATGATCCCAATTGCTAATATAATGTTTCTGTCCAGCTTGGATGAAACATTATATTAGGGAATAAGGCAGATGTCCCCCGATTACTCTGGGCCTCGAACCGAGGCCTCGGATTAATTTCAGCCCTTGTCGGAATCGTCCAGCATGATGACATTGGACTTCTTGGGACAATCAGGGTCCTGAGGCTTCGACGGAGTGGTCACACATCCCAGCGAGGTTAACAAACCGAGTAAAACGATTAAAGCCATAATTTTTTTTATCATGGGTCTATCCAAAATCTAACCAGAGTAGATCATCTCCAAAAACAAATTATAAGGTATTTGTATAGTTCCCGCCCTCTTCTGTCAAGACCAAACCCCAAAAAATCCAGAATCAGGGCTGAGGACCAAGGCTTTATGATTTATTTCACAACTTACCGAACAATCAGGGAAAATAGTCCTTGCTCTTTTGTGATTTGGTGTGTAAACATTATATCAATAATCAATCCGAGGATGCAATGTTTTCCAATTTGACCCTTCTTACCGACATGTACGAACTGACCATGGTCGGCGGTTATCTGGTCAGCGGAAAGGCCAAACAAAAGGCCAACTTTGACTACTTTTTCAGGAAGATCCCTGATGAGGGCGGGTATTGCGTTACGGCCGGGTTGGAGCAACTGATTGATTATATCAAAAAAATTCATTTCACCGCTGAGGACCTGGCTTATCTGGAGAGTCTTAACGTCTTTCCTTCCCAGGTGCTTCGCTACCTGGAAAAATTTCGCTTTACCGGCGACCTCTGGGCCATACCGGAAGGCACCCTGGTCTTTCCCCATGAACCTATTATTCGGGTAACTGCCCCCCTTCCGGAAGCCCAATTTATCGAATCGGCCTTGTTGAACATCGTTAATTTCCAGACCCTGATCGCCACCAAGTCAGCCCGGCTCTGCATCGCTACGGAGGGAGACCCGGTTATTGAGTTCGGCCTTCGCCGGGCCCATGGACCGGATGCTGCCCTGGGGGCTGCCCGGGCCTCCTTTATCGGTGGAGCCCAGGGCACCTCAAATGTCCTGGCCGGAAGGCTTTTTGGTATCCCGGTCCGCGGCACGTTAGCCCATAGCTGGGTTGAATCCTTTCATTCGGAACTGGAGTCATTCCAGGCCTATTGTCAAGCCTATCCCGGAGGAAGCCTCCTCTTGGTGGATACCTATGATACCCTGAAAAGCGGGGTCCCCAACGCCATAAAGGTAGGAAAGGAATTACGATCCCAGGGAGTCGGGGATTTGAAGGGGATTAGACTGGACAGCGGCGATCTGGCTTATCTCAGCCAAGAAGCTCGAACGATGCTGGATCAGGAGGGATTTCGGGATAGTCAGATATTTGCATCCAGCGACCTGGACGAATGGATCATTGAAAGCATAAAAAAACAGGGAGGAAGGATCGATCAATGGGGTGTGGGGACCAAATTGGTTACCGCCTATTCCACGCCGGCTCTGGGCGGAGTCTATAAGTTAACCGGTATTGAAGAAAAAGGGCGGATGATCCCCAAGATCAAACGCTCCGACAACCCGGAAAAAATTACCAATCCCGGCTTGAAAAAAGTAACCCGTTTTTTTGATGACAACGGGCTTATGCGGGGGGATGTGATGCATCTCTTAGAAGAGGTCCTCGAATCCAAACCTATGCGGGTCTTTCACCCCATGGTTCCCCATATTACCAAGGTCTATCCGCCGAAATTCGAGAGGAATGAGTTGTTGGTTCCCATCTTTTTAGAGGGGAAACTGGTCTATCAAAAGCCTTCTCTTAATGACATCCGGGAAAATACCCGCCGGAACCTGGCCCGCTTAGGTCCGGAGTTCAAGCGCTTCAGGAATCCCCACATCTATCACGTCAGCCTGAGCAAAAAACTAATGCGGGTCAAACAGGCCTTGTTAAAAGCCGCCCTTTGAGCCTTTAAGTTGGTTGGCTGCACACAATGGCTTCGTGTTCCTTACCTCGGACCGAGAGAATGGGAACCGGGCTGCGTCGAAAGACTTTTTCCGCTGTCGAGCCAAACAAGGTATTGGCGATATTGGTCCGGCCTTTGGTTCCCATGACCACCAGGTCAATATTCTGATCCTTGATGGCCTCAAGCAATTCTACCCAAGGGACCCCAACCCGAAAAATCCGGCTTATTTTAATCGAACCACAGCCGGCTTCTTTTATAAGTTGATCAGTCACCGCATCCCGGTCCTTTTTTTGAAGGGCGATATAATTATCCACCGTAACGCCAACCCCTTCCACCTCCACCTTACGAATGGCTTCCACATCCCGCTGATTGATAACATTGACTACCACCAACTCGGCTCCCATGGAACTGGCTAACAGGGCTGCATATTTTAAGGTCGGCTTGGAATAGTCTGAAAAATCCACTGTGGCCATAATCCTTTTGATAGAACTCATAGCTCCTCCTCACCTTCGGTATTAAATAGGAAAACCTCTCTCTCCTCTTTCCGGTCTGGCGCAGTGTTTCCGCCTTTCCTTGAGAAGGTAAGGCCATATGTCCAGAGGGGAATACCATAGCAAATTATTTTGGCCTTGGCAAAAATTTTATTGCTCCGGTCTTTCCGGCCGGATTGCCTTTCGGCCAAGGGGCTCCGAAGCAAAGGATGAGCAGGAAGCCGGTAGGTTAATCATCTTCCACAAACTTGGCCGGTAAATCGTCGCCGCCGGGCAGGGCCAGCCCCGGGATGACCATTAAGGTGGCCGTACCATGGGCCAGAAGACGCCCCTGGCCATCGGTCACCTCGGTCTGGCCGAGGGCCAGGGTTTTGCCCAGTTTAAGGCATTTTCCCCGGGCCACCATTTTTCCTTCCGAGGCCGGAGCCAGGTAGTTCAGTTTCATCTCCACGGTGGTCAGGCCCAACCCTTCCTTCAATAAGGGGAAAACAGCCCAGAAGGCCGCCGCATCCACTACCGATGAAAAAACCCCTCCGTGAACCATCTGAAAGGGCTGAAGATGCTTTTGATCCAAGGCTACCTCTAAACGGGAGTTCCCCTCCCCAAATTCAATAATGGACATGGATATCAACTGAAAATACGGACATCCATTGACTCCTCTGCGGACCGCTTCGAGATAAGCTGGATTGAGTTTTTTCACCTTTCCTCCTAACCCGAAAAATTCGGAAAATATTTTTGCCACAGACAACTACAGGATCCCGCTTGCAGCGGGACGGCGAACTGCCGCTACCCTAATCGTCCGCCTTTGTCCGCGTGTGTCTGTGGCAAAAAAAGTTTAACAGCCATTCATGCGTCGCAAATCCATACCTATCAAGGGGTTGCGGGTATACATGAAAATATCTTTGCCAAAAAACAAATAAAAAAATTCCAAAGGTACTAATAAGAAGTTTATTCCCCCTCCGGTTTCAATTGGTCGTGAACCGCTAAGGGCTTCCCGTGGTAATAAACCGCTTCTACTTTCTCTTTTTCAATAAAATCCCCGGCTACCAGCAGGAAATTTCCTTTGGCCATTTCGTCTTCCCCCAAACAGGCGACCCCTAATAGGTCTTCCCGGGAAAGGCCCGCCCGTTTCAAAAGGCGGAGTTCCTGAAAAAAGGCCCTTCCATGGGCAACCCCTTTGGACCCGCTATCCGTTCCCAGCTCGATCTTCACCCCTATGGATCGGGCCAGCCTGATGGACTGGAGATGTTTTTCCACAATCTCTTCAATCCGTTTTTCCTCTTCCGAAGAAAGGCCGGAACGCAACTGATCAAGGGCAAAGACAGTGGGCACCCAGGCAACGCCCTGCCGGGCCATTAATTGGATGGTATCAGGACGGATAAAAAAACCGTGTTCAATGGAGGCCGCTCCCCCTATCACGGCCGTTCTGATGGCCCCCTCCGAATTGGCATGGCAGCGTATTTTTAGGTTGCATTTCCGGGCCGTTTCTGCGATGGCCCTCCACTCCTCCGAGGAGAAACCGCCTTCGGTAACCGGGTTTTCCCTCCGGACGGAAACCATTCCGGAGTTGATGATTTTGAGAAAATCGACCCCGGATTGAGCCAGCTCCTTGATGCTCTCCTCGATTTCTTCTACTCCGGAAACCCCTTTCCCTAAAAAACCGCCGTAGGTCCCTTTTTTATAAAGGGCCCAACCGGCAGTCCGCCAGCCCACAGGGGACTCAGAAACGCCGGCCAATCCTTTTTTAGCCGACAGACCCAAGCCGCTTTTATGCCCCATATCCTCAAAATAATAAATTCCGGAAGAAAGATAAAGCGCCCTTAGAACGGATACCCCTTCCAGGTCCATAGGACGACCTTCGGTCATAAGATGAACATGGGCATCTTTAAAAGGGGGGATTTTGATGAGGTCGGTTTGCTCTTCCAGATCATGGCCCAATGGCGTCGATCACGAGGTGTAAATGAGTGCCTTTATCTGACCAAATTGTTTTGCAGGGCATAGCGGATTATTTCCGCATTATTTCCCATCTTCATTTTTTCCAGGATGCGGGAGCGGTAGGTGCTGATGGTCTTGATGCTCAGGTTGAGATCATCCCCTATATCCTTCAGCCTTTTTCCCGAGGCGAGCATACATAAGACCTGGTATTCCCGGTCCGAAAGGTTCTCATGGGGAGGTTTTTCGGCGTTGATTTCCAGGTCGATGGCCAATTTTTCTGCCAGGGTGGCGCTGATATATTTCCGGCCCTGGGCCACCTTGCGAATGGCGGATATCAATTCTTCCGGAACGCTTTCTTTGGTCAAATAACCGGCGGCCCCTAATTTTAAAACCCGCACCGCATATTGATCTTCAGGGTAAATGCTTAGAATCAAAACAGCCGGCTTGGGCTTTTTGCTTTTCAATTCCCTTAAAATATCGAGGCCGTTCCTCTCCGGCATGGAAATATCCAGCAAAATGACATCATAATCATTTTTCATCACCTTTTTCATTACTTCCTGACCGGAAGCGGCCTCGTCGGCCACCACCAGGTCGCGGGTTTCCGCCAGAATCTGTTTAATGCCTTGGCGAACTACCGGATGATCGTCTGCAATAAGTATTTTAATCATAGCGCTACTCCTTTTAGTTTTTTTCGACCCGGAGGAGTCTTTCATCAAAAGTGTCTGCCTGCCCTTAGGCCTTACGATTTTTAAACAGATATAATCCTATTAAAACCCGGTTAATCTGTCAAGTTTTTTCCTTCAGGAAAGGATTTCCCTCTATTTTATATAACCTATTAATTTATTGCACTATTATTTTAATAATCCGACAATAAATGTGGGAATAAGGTAAGTAAATTTGAGAGAATGGTTTAAAAATGTAGGAACAAAAAACGGGTAAATTATGGGGGATCAAGACAACCCGGTCCGGTTCCCGCCCCCAATCTCCGGAAACGGGAACCGAAAGCCAGGTTTATTTTTTGGGATAGTCCCAAGGTTACGTGATTCTCAAACCGAAGGGGTTACTTCAAAGGGCTTCAGGGGTCTTGATTTCAAGGATTGTCCGCCAAAACGCCGGCAGCCTGAACCCGGGCAGGAAGTTTATAACGGGGTTTAGAAACAGGCCTACACCAAAGCGATTTACCGTCTTGGGTGAATGCCCGGCTCCCAACCAACTTAGAAATTTGGGCCGGGTTGGGGCAACGGATTACCGTTCGGACAACCTTGAAATCAAGACCCCCGAAGCCCTCAACGAATGGATTGCTCAGAAATCACGTAACCTTGGGACAACCTCTATTTTTTATCCTGGCTGATGGTCCCGGTAATATTTTTTTTGGCCATATTTTCAACGAGCAGGGTTACGGCAGCAGCGATTACATCTCGGGTGGCTTCCTCTAAAGGGGTATTTTTAAACGAATTAAACCAGCCCCCGGCGGCGCCTCCCCCAAACCAGCCGAAGCCGCCGATACCGAAATTCCAACGGCCGGATTTGCCTTCCACGGCCTTGCTGACCACGATCCGGGCATCTTTTACTCGAATCGCCCGCAAGTCGAGCCCGATATGCGCTTCGCTCTTGCCCCCTTTAACGCCGACCCCGCCGATGAAAGGCAAAGGGATGACGATTCCCCCGCCGCCCCCGCCTTTACCGGCGGCATTCATTTCCAGGGCCGTAATCGAACCGGTGATCACATAATCGGCCCCCTCGATCAGATCCTTGGGGTTTTTCCCGTGCAGTTTGATTTCATCTTTGACCTCCTCCAGGGCGGCTCTTTCCAGTACATCGAAACATCCGGTTTCCACCAGGGCCGTCAGGAGCATATCGGCCATACCCTCCCCTAAGGCCTGGGGGCTTAACTGAATGGTTTGATACCCTGTAAAAACCAGGCTGTTGCTGTGGCAGGCCGCCGCCTTGCATTTGAATCCCTTGGCGACCACCGCGCCGATCGGATTGTCGCATTTGGGCAGGACCATTTTCCGCTCTTTGACATCTTTCCCATAGGTTCCATCTTCCTGGGCTAAAACCCAAGTCCCTGACCAGATTAGAGCCAATAGGATAAAGAAGCCTTTAGTAATCCATTTCATTCCTGCACCTCCTCAGTCTATTTGATCCTTCTTTTACTGATTTTTTCAGGTTAGGGCAAGGTCTTTTTGACCAGGCTTTCCCTTGTCCGGCCTCCTCATGATAATCAAGGACTCCATAAGATACAATCAGGCGGCCTTCCACTACTATCCCCTTGGTAACATTTAATTATGATTAAACTGGACGATCCGAGTCCGCTTTTTCCGGATCAAGGAAAAGGGATCAAAACTGTCCGAAAAAACTTGACTTATATTTTTAAATTGTGGTAAAGATTTACCCGAATTGGAATCCTTATCTTATGGAACTTATTGATTTTATGATATAATTTTCCTATCAAAGATTTCCCGGGAACCGCTTCGCCAATACTTATAAAGGAGACCGTTTATGTCCGTAACCCCATTTATGGAAGTTAACCAGGCCATCGCAGCCATGGGTGGAGATACTTTAAATAATTGCATGCAGTGCGGCCTCTGCGCCGGTCTTTGTCCCTGGGGCAGGGTCGTGGAGGGATCACCCTTTGTGGTTCGTAAATTGATCCGCATGGGGCAACTGGGGCTGGAAGGCTTTGAGTCCGATGAGATCCTCTATGCCTGCACCACCTGCAACCTCTGCGTTAAAAACTGCCCCCGCCAGGTAAAAATCATCGATGTTATCCGAGCCATGCGCAGTATGATTGCCGAAACCGGGGCTATTCCTCAGAATTTGAGGCCCATCCTGGGCAGTGTTCACAGCCAAGGCAACCCCTGGGCCGAAGACCGGTCCAAGCGGATCAATTGGACCCAGGGACTGGAGGTGCCCACCTTCGGCCCTGATACCGAGTATTTTCTTTTTATCTGTTGTACCTCGGCCTTTGATCAGAGGAGTCAAAAAATTGCCCAGGCAATCGTGGAGCTTCTCCGGGCCGCCGGGGTGAGTTTCGGTATCATCGGGAATGAGGAATCCTGCTGCGGGGAATCGGTCAGGAAAATTGGGGATGAAGCCCTGTTCACTAAATTGGCCGGACAGAATATTGCTTTGTTCAAAGAGAAAGGGGTAAAGAAGATCATTACCACTTCTCCCCACTGTTTCACGACCTTTTCCAAAGAATACCCGGAATTGGGAGGCCAATTCGAAGTCCAGCATTATTCTCAATTCTTAAGTAAACTGGTTCAGGAAGGAAAATTGACCCCTAAAAACGCCTTGGACAAGAAGGTCGTCTACCACGACCCCTGTTACCTCGGCCGTCACAACGAGGTGTACGGGGATCCCCGGGATCTCTTGAAGGCCATCCCCGGATTGGAGTTGATGGAGTTCTCGCAGAACAAGGCTTTCAGCCTCTGCTGCGGTGGAGGCGGCGGCCGTCTCTGGATGGAAACCAAACCGGAACAGCGATTTTCCGACAAAAAAATGATCGAAGCCGCGGATCGGGGAGCCCAGGTCCTGGCTACCGCCTGCCCTTACTGCATTACCCTTTTCGAAGACAGCCGCAAAGGGACCGGCAAGGAGGAACAGATCGAAGTGAAGGATCTAACGGAGTTATTGCAGGCATCTTTATAATCCTTTTAAACAGGGTGGCCCCGGGAAGGAGGAACCTCTTTCCTGGGGCTTTTTCTTTTTGGGCTGCCTTGTCCCTCAGGGGCAGACGGTACGAACTTCCTCCTGAAACAATTTCCCGTCCTGAAAAACCTGCATCCGTATTGACTGACAGTCCGTTTTTGAATCCGGGAGCACGGGAAAGGCCTCGATCCGCTGCCTCCCGTCGACCGTCTGGTAGGCGACCGGTTTCCCCTGCCGGGCCGCCTCTCGGCCGGTCCGCAGTATCATTTCGGCCGTCTTTATCGTGAAGTGCTCAGACAGGGCCCCGCCGATCAGCCCTCCGCGCCAGGTCTGATCGTTATCAAACCGGAGACTCGACAGGGAAGCGGTCCCCTGCCCGGCCGCTCCGTTAAGATGCGGCTGCTCCGTCCCGCAGGCCCCCAAGAGGCTAATGGAAAGGAAGGAGGCCGCAACTAAAGTGACCCAAACGCTTCCGGTCATTCCGCCCGTCTATTCCTGGCCCTTGGGCGGTTTCATTTTTTTCATCTCTTTGATCATCTGATCCATGTTTCCAGGTTTGCCCATGCCCATTAATTCCTGCATGCTGCCGGCCTTCTTGTAGTCCCTGGGGACTTCGAACATGGAAGCCTGGGCCGCACCGACCTTGATATTTTTCATCTCGGTGACGATTTTGCCGCTTCCTCCCATCTTTTTCATTTCCGGCACATCCATCTCATTACGGATCGGCAATCCCCCCAGGTCCTGGGCCTCCCAGACAACGGCTTTATATTTTTCTGCTGGCCGATCCTTAAAATAGACGACGGCGTCATATTTAATACAGGGGTGGCCGTCTATGGTCTCCGACCCGAGTTTCTTTTTCTCCACCACCACATTAGGGTCCATCGTATTCGGGGTCTTATCCGGCTGCATGGGTTGTTCGAAATAAGATTTACTCCCGGGTGAGAGCATAATGGTCTTTTTCTGATCTAATAAATTGATGGTTACCAGGTTCTGCATCATCTGGGTTTCAATCCGGGTTTTCTGGCTCATCTTGGCCATGGGCATGGACATGCCTCCCATGACCATGGTGGCCGTAAAATTATCCGGCGGGGCCGCCCAAAGGGTCGCAGCCATAAATAGAAAGGCCATGATAGGTGTCAGCGTCAAACCAACGGTTCTTTTTTTTCTCATCTTTCCTCCTTAATTTTTACTGTTTTTACTCCACTTGCTTATCCGATACGCCTCCTGATCAGAAAGGGGAACCTCCTAAGGCCGGTCCTCTATCCGAAAAGTTTCGGCTTTCGTCTCTATCCCTTTCCAGATCTCTTCTTTGCCTTCTCTGGTCCTGGCCGAAAAAAAAACCGGATTCAGGGCAGGCCGGCCCAAGGTCTCGATGATCTCCGCCCAGGCCGTTTTTCTTGCCTCACGGCCAACGGTATCCACCTTGGTCATCACAACCAACGGACCTTGATCCAAAAAATGGGCCTGGTCAAAAAAGGCCTTATCTTCGGCATTGGGCCGGCGTCGAATATCCAGCAACAAGACGACCAGAACCAAGGCTTTCCTGTTTTCCAAGTAGGTGATGGTCGCCTGGTGATACTTCCGGATCACCTCCTTCGAGGCCTTGGAGAACCCATATCCCGGAAGGTCGACCAGGACCAGCGTTTGATTGACCAAAAAGAAATTCAAGGTCTGGGTCTGACCGGGCCGGCGGCTGGTTCGGACCAGATCTTTCCGACTCAGCAGGGTATTGATAAGGGAAGATTTCCCGACATTGGAGCGGCCGGCAAAGGCCACCTCGGGATAGGTAAAATCCGGAAAATCCGGGAGCCGCAAGGCGCTCTTTATGAACTCGGCTGAACGGATAATCACAAAATCTCCCGGAAAATACCTTTTCCCAGGTATTCCTTCAAACGGTCCATCCCTTGATTGATTCGTTCCAGGGAGTTGGCATAGGCCAATCGGAGATACCCTTCTCCACCGGCCCCGAAATCAATGCCCGGCGTGACTCCAATCCGGGCCTTTTTTAACAGATCAAAGGCCAGCTTATAGGAATCAGGATGAAACTTTTTGGCATTGGCCAAGACATAAAAAGCTCCGGTCGGTTCCACGGCCAAACCGAAGCCCAGTTCCTTCAGTCGCCGGACCATAAGTACCCGGCGCTCATTATAAACGGCTCTCATCCGTTTGACATCCTCTTGGGCCTGGGTCAGGGCGGCAATGCCCGCCCATTGGGCCACGGAACCGGCGGAAATAAAAAAATTCTGATGGATTTTCTGCAGAGGGCGTATAAATTCCCAGGGGGCGATCAAGTAACCCAGACGCCAACCGGTCATGGCGTACAATTTGGAAAAGCCGTTTAAAACAAAGGCCCGGTCCGTGAACTCCAGGATGGAATGTTCCTTTCCTTCGTAAACCAGACCGTGGTAAATCTCATCGGAGATGATATACGGCGACAACCGGGCCAGTTGTTCCATACGATCCGGGGACAACAAGGTGCCGGTGGGATTGGAAGGGGAATTGATAAAGATGGCTTTGGTCCTGGGACCGATCTCCTTCTGAATCTCCTCCGGTCGATACTGAAACCCGTCTTCTTCGTCAACCCGAACCAAAACCGGTTCCCCCTGGGCAAAGCGGATAAAATTGGGATAACAGGCATAATGGGGGTCTGATATGATGACCTCCTCCGCAGGCTCCAGCAGGGCCGAAAAGATCATGAACATGGCCGGCGAAGTCCCGGAGGTAACTATAACCTGCTCCGGAGATACCTTTACCCGGTACTGTTCAAAATAATAGGCGCCGATCGCCTCGCGCAACTCCCAAAGACCCCGGCTGTCGGTATAGTGGGTCTTTCCATCCCGAATGGCCCGTATGGCCGCCTCTTTGACGCAGTCCGGAGTATCGAAATCGGGTTCCCCTACCTCAAAATGGATAATATCCTCCCCGGCCCTTTCCATGGCCTGGGCTGTCTCCATGACATCCATGGCAATAAAGGGGCTTATTTCCCGGGCCCGTTTAGAGACGTGGGAGGTCTGATCGTTTTCTTCCTTCATCTAAGTTCCCTTAATTTTCTTTCAGCCTTTCGGCCCAGTTCACTCTCCGGGGCTTGACGGACTACCTCTTGGTAAGCCAAACGGGCCAGGGACTTCTGATCGAGGAGAACCAGTACCTCACCTAAATCATAATGGGCCTGGGGAAATTGCGGGGCGTATTCAATGGCTTTTTTAAAGGCCGCCGCCGCTTCTTCATAATGCCGGGTCTCTTTCCAGGATAACCCTAAGGCATGAAAGGCCAGGCTGTAATTAGGGACCAGCCGGATGGCTTCATAATAATTTTTTCGGGCTTTCTCATAATCCCGTAGGGCCGAATAGGCTTGGCCCAGGTTATAATAAGCGAATTGAGGGGTGAGATAGAGCGGGTCTTCCAGGGTCTTATTGAACTCGACCAGGGCCTCCTGAAGACGCCCGGTCCTCAAAAGGGCTATGCCTAAATTGTTGCGGACCTCCGTGAAGTTGGGGTCCAAGCGGAGGGCCGATTGGAACTCCTGTAGGGCCTGGGGAGTCATATCTTTTTCCAGGTAAACAATACCCAGCAGATTCCGGATGGCCGGGTTGTCGGGATCCAGTTCTCTGGCTTTGATCACTTCCCCCAGGGCCTGGGCCGGCCGTCCTTCCCGGAGCAGGGTATCCCCCAAGCGCATGTGGGTCAGGGCGTCTTCACGGTGCTGCGGCCCGGTCTGACAGGACGGCAGGACGGCAGCGATCAGTAAAAGTCCCCATAGGAGGATGGTTATCCCGGCCCGGATGCCGGATACCGGATTGCGGATATAAGAGAGGTCTTTTTTAATAAGAGATTGGTGTACCATACCCTTTGCGCCTTACGCCTGTACCGTATGCCTTTCTCGCCTTACGCCTTACGTTTTTATGATTTGCTTTGAGCTATCAGCTATGAGCTTTCTAAATGACTTTATTTAGCGGATACTCAATAATCCCCTCGGCGCCTTTGGTCATCAAGCGGGGGATCAATTCCCGAACCTGGGATTCTTCGACTACGGTCTCCACCGATAACCAGTTGCTGTTGTAGAGATGGGCGATGGTCGGAGCATTTAGGCTGGGCAGCATCTCAACCACGCCCTTCAACTTTTCATTGGAGACGTTCATTTTCAGTCCCACCATTTTCTCGGCCCGCAGGGCACCTTGAAGGAGCAGCACCACCTGCTTGATTTTTTCTTTTTTCCAGGGATCCTTCCAGGACTCCCGGTTGGAAATGACCTGGGTATTGGACTGCATCAGTTCATGGATGATCTTAAGCCCATGGGCCCGGATAGTGCTTCCGGTTTCGGTTACTTCCACCACAGCGTCGGCCAGGCCTGAGATAATCTTGCCTTCCGTAGCCCCCCAGGAGAATTCAACCTGAACCGGTATCTCCCTCTCCATAAAATAACGGCGGGTAAAATTGACCAGTTCAGTGGCGATTTTTTTCCCTTGCAGGTCTTCCAGCTTTTTATACTTGGCGTCGCTGGCCACGGCCAGCACCCAGCGGGCCGGCCGATGGCTGACCTTAGAGTAAAAAAGATCGGCCACCACTTTAACCTTGGAATTATTCTCCAGGATCCAGTCCTTCCCGGTAATCCCCACATCAATGGTTCCATTTTCCACATAACGGGACATCTCCTGGGCCCGGCAGATGGAGCAGTGGATCTCGGCATCGTCAATCTCCGGAAAATAATTCCGGCTGTTGACATTGATCTTCCAGCCCGACTTTTTAAATAAATTAATAGTCGCTTCCTGCAGACTCCCCTTGGGAATGCCCAACTTTAAGACGTTCACTTTTTATAAACCTCCTTGGGATCAAAAACCCTCTCCCCGACGACTTCAAGCGTCTCCGTTTTTCCAACCTTCCGGAAAAAACAGCTCCGGTATCCGGTGTGGCAGGCTCCTCCTTTTTGCTCCACTTTAAGAAGAATGGTGTCGGCATCACAATCAATCCAAATTTCCTTGACCTCCTGAACATGGCCGGAGGTCTCCCCTTTAAACCACAATTCATCCCGGGACCGGCTCCAGTAATGGGCCTTTCGGGTAGCCAGGGTCTTTTCCCAGGCCTCTTGATTCATATAGGCCATCATGAGGACCTGGCCTGTTTCCCAATCCTGGGCGATGGCCGGCAGAAGTCCCCCGCCTTTTTCAAAATGTAATTTAATTCCCATAAGATGAATACCAGTTGATCCTTAATACCTTAACCTATTTTTTAATTTATAAGGGGAAGCCAAAAAGATTTCAACCTAATTATATCAGCCTCCCCAAAGACTTGGAGATGACCATCGAGGACGCTGGGGAGCATCTTCTGCCATTACAACCTATTGATTTCAGCTTGTTTCGCCCAACATTGGTGCGGCTTCTTGGAATAAGCGTGAATAAATTTGCGCCGATAAGCCGGAAGGTAAAACCCCTTCGGCCCTGTCTTCATCAGGATCCTTTTTCCGTGTTGAGAAACCAGAGGTTCAGTCGGCTGGAGACCGCCGCGTCTGCGGCAAGGTCCAGTCGGCGTGGAGTTGGCCGCAGGCCGCTGAAATATCGGCGCCCTTGCTGCGCCGGATAATGACCGTGTAATGATTCCGGATCAGGATGTCCTGAAACTGAAGAAGACTCTTTTCCTCCGGGGGCCGAAAGGCGATTCCGGGATGAGGGTTAAAGGGAATCAGGTTGATCTTGGCCTTAACCCCCAGGAGGAGTTTGGCCAGGGCCCGGGCCTCCCGGAGAGAATCGTTTACCCCTTGGATCAGGATGTACTCAAAAGTGATCCTTTTGCTGTGGGGCAGAGGAAAATTGCTGCAGGCCTCCATCAAATCCCTCAGGGGATAGCGGCGGTTGATCGGCATCAGTTGATTACGGGTCGAATCATCGGCCGCATTCAAGGACACCGCCAGGTTTACAGGAATGAGTTGGCCGAGGGTTTTCATTTCAGGCACCAGGCCGGCAGTCGATAAGGTGACATGGCGATGGGAGAACTGCATCCCCTGGGGAGAGAGAAGAATTTTCAAAGCCTTGACCGTGTTCTCAAAATTATGCAACGGCTCCCCCATGCCCATAAAGACGATATTGGTCAGCGGCTGGGCCTGGTCCTTTAAAAAGGCCTGGGCTGCCAGGACCTGGTTGATGATCTCAGAGGCCTTAAGATTTCTTTTAAGTCCCCTGGTGCCGGTGCAGCAGAACCTGCATTTCTGGGCACAGCCCACCTGGGATGAAATACACAGGGTATGATGACCCCTTTCCGGTATCAGGACGCTTTCAATATGTTCCCCGTCCTCCAGCCGGAAAAGAAACTTTCGCGTCCCGTCGGACGACTGCTCTATTTTTTCAGTCACCAGGCAGCTTAAATAAGCCAGCTCTTCAAATTGAGTCCGCCATTTTTTTGATAAATTCGACATCTGGTCGAAGGAGTGAATCCCGGGGTCGAAAAGCCAACTGAAGACCTGTTCGCTTCGATAAGGCTGCAGACCCAATCCAACCACCCATCGGCTCAATTCATCAAAAGTCAAATTTCTCAGGTCAATCTTCCGATCCATTTTTTACCTGACCTTGGCCTAAGAGCTGTGAGCTTTCATCTATGAGCCCCTTCAGGTATCAGCTCTTTCAGCTTTAAACTATTGCCTTGGCCTTCTTGCCTATGAGCTGTGAGCTTTCAGCTATAAGCTTTTCTGCCGCGCTCTCCCCGGCCACCCAGCCGGTCGAAAAGGCCGCCTGAAGGTTATAACCTCCGGTTTTCCCCTGGATATCAAGGACCTCTCCGCAAAGATATAATCCCTGAAGTATCCTGGATTCAAGGGTCCTGGGGTCGACCTCCTTAAGAGATACCCCACCGGCCGTGACGATGGCCTCTTCCAGGGGACGCAGCCCTTTTATGGCCAGACGAAAATCGGTCAACAAGGCCCTGATTCGTGCCCGTTCTTCCCCGGTAATTTGATGGCCTTTTTTATCAGCCGGTATCTGCAAAATCCTGATGAATACCGGGATCAGGGAATTGGGCAGAAGGGTTTTTAAAAGGCCCTGGAACCCTTTGCGATGATGGGCCGTTAATTCCCTTTGCAGTCTTTGGTCCAACTGATCCGCTGATAAGGCCGGCTTGAAATTGATCCCTATCTCGACCCGGCCTTGTCTTAAACACTCCCCGACTCTTCCGCTCAAGGTCAGAATTATCGGCCCGGAAATCCCAAAATGGGTAAAGATCATCTCTCCGAATTCCGATTGATCTTTTTGCCCCTTTGGATACAGGGTGGCCTTGACATTTTTCAAAGACAGACCCTGGAGTTCCCTGATCCAGTCTTCCTCGACCACGAGAGGGATCAGGAAAGGACGGATCGGGACCAGGGAATGCCCGGCCTTTTGAGCCAAGACGATAGCCGTCTCCGCTGGAACCGGTCTTTGTATAGGAGGCCCCGCCGGTGGCCAGGATAACGGCCCGGCCTTTAAATTCACCCTGTCGGGAGCGCACCCCCTCTATTTTGCCCCGGGAGAAAAGAAGGTCCTGAATCGGATTGTCCCTGATTAAATGCACTCCCTTTTCCCTTATGTAGTCTGAAAGGGCCCTAACCACATCCCGGGCCTGGTTCGATTGAGGGAAAACCCGATTCCCCCTCTCGACCGACACCGGTACCCCTCTTTCTTCAAAAAAATCCATCAGGTCCCGGTTAAAGAAACGGGCCAGAGAATTCCTTAAAAACCGCCCGTCCGGGTAGTAGCTTTCGATAAAGGTGGGGATGTCTCCCAGATTGGTCAGATTGCATCTTCCTTTTCCCGTAAGGCCCAGTTTCAGACCCACCTTCGGCATCTTCTCGACGAGGAGGACCCTGGCCCCTTTTTCCGCCGCCCGGCCGGCCGCCATCAAACCGGAAGCCCCGGCCCCGGCTACGATGATGTCAAACAATGAACTCATCTTATTCTGATTATAGGTCAAAAAAATCAGGCCCCCTGAAGGGCTGTTCGGACTATGGTTTGGGCCTGCTCCACCAGGGTTTCCAGGTGTTCCAGGCTCCGGAAGCTCTCGGCATAAAGTTTGTAGATATTTTCAGTCCCCGAGGGGCGAGCCGCAAACCAGCCGTTCGCAGCCGCCACCTTTAATCCGCCGATGCCGGCATTATTGCCGGGGGCCCGGGTCAGCTTGCTTAGAATCACTTCACCGGCCAGTTCCCTGGCCGTTACCACCTCGGGGGTCAATTTTTTAAAGGCCTTTTTTTGTTCGGGCGTGGCCGGGGCGTCAATTCGAATGGTGTAAGGTGTCCCTAAATCCTTTGTGAGTTCCTGATAATAAAGGCCGGGATCCTTCCCGGTCCGGGCCCTGATTTCGGCCGCCAGCAGGCCGAGGATGATGCCGTCTTTATCCGTGGTCCAGGCGCTGCCGTCCAGCCTGAGAAAACTTGCCCCGGCACTCTCCTCGCCACCGAAACAGATGGAGCCTTCCAGCAATCCCTGGGCAAACCATTTAAAGCCCACCGGGACTTCCAGGAGTTTCCGGCCCAACCTGGCCGCTACCCGATCGATCAGGCTGCTGCTTACCAGGGTTTTCCCCACAGCCGAGGAAAGCGGCCAGTCCGGCCGATGGGTCAGCAGGTAATGGATGGCCACGGCCAGATAATGGTTGGGGTTCATCAGTCCTGCGGAAGGGGTGACGATGCCGTGCCGATCGGCATCGGTATCATTACCGAAGGCCAGGTCGAAGCGGTTCTTTAATTTAAGCAGACCGGCCATGGCATAAGGACTGGAGCAGTCCATACGGATCTGGCCGTCATGATCCAGGGTCATGAAGCGAAAGGTGGGATCCACCGTTGCGTTGACGACCGTCAGATCGATTCCATAAAAATCCCGGATCGGTTCCCAATAATGAACCGAGGCCCCGCCCAACGGATCCACTCCGACCTTAATAGCGGTGGAGCGAATGATTTCCATATCAACAACAGCGGCCAGGTCTTTGATATAGGGCCCCAGGAAGTCCTCTTGAAAGGTGGTCTCCGCTTTCAAGGCCGAATCATAGGACATCCGCCTGACTTCCCGATTATCTTCCCGAAGCAGGGTATTGGCCCGATCCTGGATCCAATCCGTCACCTCCGTATCGGCCGGGCCTCCGTTGGGGGGATTGTATTTGAAACCGCCGTCAGCCGGAGGGTTATGAGACGGAGTAATGATAATCCCATCGGCCCAGTGATCCTTCCTCCCCCGGTTATAGGACAGGATGGCCCGTGAAATCGACGGGGTCGGGGTAAATTCCCGGCCCTCTTGAAGGCCGGTTTTCACCTCATTGGCGGCCAGTACTTCCAGGGCCGTCCTTTCCGCCAGAGGAGATACGGCGTGGGTATCTTTCCCCAGAAACAAAGGCCCGCTGATCCCCTGGATCCGCCGGTAATCACAGATGGCCTGGGTTATGGCCAGGATATGGGCTTCGTTAAAAGTGCCCTCCAGGGGACTTCCTCGATGGCCGCTGGTACCGAAGCTAATCCGCTGGTTGGGATCATCAAGGTCCGGCCCCTGTTCATAATAGGCCTTTTCCAGTTGAGCCGGATCAATCAGAAATTCCTCGGGAGCGGGTTTTCCCGCCAGGGGATGGATGCTCATCTATACTCCCATGCGATATATTCTATCACTCTTAATTCTGGGAATTTATCCCTTACTTCCCAATATTAGGTGTAGGGTGGTCTTATTTTTTAAGTTGTCCACCCCAAAGCCATAAGTCCCGCCTGGCGGGACAGGCCTACACCCAAGCTGGAAATGGGCTGGGGTGAAAGCCCTGCTCTAAAATGATCTTTGCTGTCCGGGCCGGATTGAGGGCTCTTAGTCACCCTTTGGACAACTTAAAAAATAAGACCACCCTACACCGTTTCTTCAGGACTTTAGAAAAAATTTCAAAGATATTTGGTTAGATTTTAGTGTTTCCCCGGTCTAAAAACCCGGCGGCTTTCTCGTCCACCAGCCATAAAACCTTCCCTTTTTTCGGCCGGACCAACTGGGCCGGCAGGGGGTCACCCTCAAAATCGCCTTGAAGGACTTTTTGCAGGGTCTCGGCCTTATCTTCCCCCTGAACCAGAAACATGATCCGGGCGGCGTTGTTGATGACCGGGAGGGTCAGGGTGATGCGACAGGACCGTAATGGGCCTACCCAATTGGCGGCCACCAGCCTTTCCTTTTCATAAAAGGCTTCCGACCCCGGGAACAGGGAGGCCGTGTGACCATCCCGGCCCATCCCGAGCAGGACCAGGTCAAAAGAGGGGAATGCCCCGGCCGGCAAATGAAAAAAATCTTTTATCTCCTGTTCATAGTCCCTGGCGGCGGCGATAGGGTCGGGATTTTCTCCCCGAATGCGATGGAGGTTGGTCAAAGGAACCGGAATTTTTGACAGCCAGGCCTGGTAGGCCAGCCGATAATTGCTTTCAGGATGATCCGGAGGAACAGGCCGCTCATCCCCCCAGAAAAAAAACATCTTATCCCAGGGGATGCCAGGCCGGCTAAGGGGTTTGCTTCCCAGCAGGGAATAGAGACTCCCTGGTGTTGATCCCCCCGAAAGGGCCGCCGTAAAGGTCTTTTTCGAATCCAGGACCTCTCCGGCCAGGGAAATAAATTGTTTCGCGGCCGTACGGCTGAGTTCCTCCGGATCGGCCAGGATTTGTATCTCCGTATTTTCAGGAAGTCTATCTATGGTGACGGTCCTCCGGTCCCCAGTCAGGCAATAATGCGCCCCTGCCACCTCTTTTGAACGATACTATTTTTTTTTCTTCAACTGTCCGGCAACGGCCTCCGTGGCCCGCTTCACCGCCTCCGGGTCTCCTAGGTAATAACTCCGAATGGGCTTCAAATCTTCTTCCAATTCGTAAACCAGAGGGATTCCGGTTGGGATATTCAGACCGACGATCCGGTCGTCCGGGATCTTGTCCAGATATTTGACCAAGGCCCGCAGGCTGTTTCCATGGGCGGCGATTAATATCCGCTTCCCCTGCCGCACCGCCGGAGTAATGGTTTCATGCCAGTATGGCAAGAAACGTTCCACAGTGTCCTTCAGACATTCGCTGAGGGGAATTTCTTCGGGCCGGAGATCGGCATAACGGGGGTCATTGCCCGAGTAGCGCGGATCCCTGGTCGTCAGCTCCGGGGGCCGGATATCGTAACTGCGGCGCCAGATCTTGACCTGCTCCATCCCGTGCTTTTCGGCGGTCTCGGCTTTATTAAGCCCTTGAAGGGCCCCGTAATGGCGCTCATTCAGCCGCCAGTTGTGAATGATCGGAATCCACATCAGGTCCATCTCCTCCAGGACAATCCAGAGGGTTTTGATGGCCCGTTTAAGCACCGAGGTGAAAGCCAGGTCAAAAATAAACCCTTCCCCGGCCAGAACACGGCCGCCCTCAACGGCCTCCTCTACCCCCTTTTCACTGAGGCCCACATCGGTCCAGCCGGTAAAACGATTCTCTTTATTCCAGGTGCTCTCACCATGGCGGAGCAGGACTATTTTTTTCATGGCTCTGCCTCCTTTTTTGATAAGGATTTTTTCAGTTTAAAGGATACCCCAGTCCCAGTCAATACCAAAGGGGGGAAAAGAGCGCTGGAAATTTAAGCTGGATTGGTTATAATAACCAACCAATCATTATCATTGATTATCTGGAGAGGTTAAAAGGACATGGATAGACGCCGCAGCGGCATTCTCCTGCATATCACCTCCCTCCCCTCCCCTTTCGGCATCGGAGACCTGGGGCCTGAAGCGTATCACTTTATTGATTTTTTGAATCGGACCGGCCAGAGCTACTGGCAGTTGCTGCCCCTGACCCCCACCGATCCCGGCAGCGGGAATTCCCCCTACAGCAGTATCTCTTCTTTCGCCGGGAATACCCTGATGATCAGCCCCCGACTCCTGATGGAAGCCGGCTACTTGACCCGGGAGGAGATTTCCGAACCGCCCTTTTTCCCTTTGGATCGGTGCGATTTTTCCTCAGTCTCCTCTTACAAATCCGGATTACTCTGCCGAGCCTATGATCGTTTTAAAGCAAACCGCTCGGGGAGACAGGCCTTCGAAGAATTCTGCCATGGCCATCGCCATTGGCTGGACGATTACGCCCTGTTTGTCTGCCTGAAAAATCACTACCACGGGAGGGCCTGGGGAGAATGGGACCCCGGTTACCGGGACAGGGAACCCTCCATGATAGCGGCCTTCGGAAACTCCTTTCCGGAAGCCCTGGAAAGGGAAAAATTCTTCCAATACCTTTTCTTCAGCCAATGGTCCGCCTTAAAAACTTATGCCCACGGAAAAAACCTGCGCTTTATCGGAGACCTGCCCATCTACGTCAATTACGACAGTGCGGACGTCTGGACCCACCCCGATCTTTTCAGCCTCGATCAAGACAAAAGACCGTTGAGCCTGGCCGGGGTTCCGCCCGACTATTTCAGCCGGACCGGCCAACTGTGGGGGAATCCTACCTATTGTTGGGAACGCCTTCAGGAAACCGGTTTTCAGTGGTGGTTGACCCGAATCGCCCACCATCTTGAACTCCAGGATATCCTGCGGATTGACCACTTCAGGGGTTTGGTCGCCTTATTGGGAAGTGTCGAACACGGAAACCACAGCCCTGCACGGACGAATGGAAAGAAGTCCCGACCATCCCATTTTTTACTGCCCTTCTTGATAAATTCCCGGCCAGCTCGATTATCGCCGAAGACTTAGGCTATATTACGCCGGAGGTCAAAGAGGTCATGAACCGTTTCGGTTTCCCGGGGATGCGCATCCTTCTTTTTGCCTTTGGGGAAGACAACCCCGATCACCTTTATTTACCCCACAACTATATCCCCAACTGTGTCGCCTATACCGGGACCCACGACAATAATACCGTTCGGGGCTGGTTCGAGAACGAAACCGGCCCCCAGGAGCGACAGCGATTATTTCGGTATCTGGGAAGAGAAGTCTCCGGTCAGGAATTACCCCGGGAACTCATTCGCCTGGTCATGATCTCTCCGGCCGATACCGTTGTTGTCCCCCTGCAGGATCTCTTAGGCTTGGGAAGGGAGGCCCGGATGAATATTCCATCCACGGCCAGGGACAATTGGGAATGGCGCTTTCTGCCGAATCAGTTGACGCCCTATCACGGGGATTGGCTTGGGGAGATTACTGCGACCTATGGCCGGGCGCGTTAGTAGGGAAAATCCGAAACAATCTCTAAATTCAAATGATCAAAACTCCAATCAGAACGGGCCGGTGATTTGGATGGCCAGTTTTGAGACTTTGAAATTCGGTCATTTGAATTTGTTTCGGATTTCGAGTTCGGATTTCGAATTTAATCCCCTCTTGGCTGGGTTAGGGATAGGGGGATTACTGTCTGGGGGTTCGGATATTTCTCGGAATTTCCATTTCGTAATTGGTTCGGAAAGGATTGATGTCGATCCCCCCGCGGCGGGTGTAGCGGGCATAGACGGTCAGTTTTTCAGGCCGGCAACGGCGGCTGAGGTCCAGGAAGATCCTTTCCACGCAGGTCTCGTGAAAGGCTTGGTGCTGTCTGAACGAAATGAGATATTTCAGAAGTCCGGTCCGTTCCATCACCGGGCCCCGATAGCGGATCTGGATACCGGCCCAGTCCGGTTGGCCGGTGATCGGACAGTTGGTCTTGAATAGATCGGAGGTCAGGGTTTCCTCTACGATCTCCTTCTTCACCGCCAGGAATCCCGGGTCCACCCGATAGCGGGAAACTTTCACCTCCAGATGATCCAGGGTTTCTCCTTGAAGGGTCTCGATCCGTTCCCCTCCAAAAATCTCCGGCAACTTGAGGACCACTTGAACCGGGCTTCCTGAAACCCGGGTCCAGATCTTCGGTTATCCGCGACTGCAACCCGGCGGTACTTTCAAACAGGGTCTGGTTCAAGGAATTCAGATAGAGCTTTAGAGATTTGGACTCGATAAGATGGGGGGAATCTGCCGGGAAAAAAAAGTCGGCCAAAGCGATTTTGGGTTTGCCCTGCTGGTTCAGCCAGGATAATTCATAGGCGGTCCAGATATCCCAGCCCCAAAAGGGCAAAGGATCAGTCAGACCCATTTCAGCCCGCTGGGGTCGGCGAGGAATGGGACAGAGCAACTCGGGATCAATGCGGTCTTTATAAGCCACTTCTTTTTATTCCGCCTTGACGGCTTTGATTATGTGTCAGCCGGGCGCCTAATCCCGGGTTTGGAATCATTCCTGGGGTTGAAATAGTATAAGAAAGTCGGAGAAGGGATTCAATAAATAAAAAAGGCAGGGTTTCTCAGGCGGCCCTGCCCCGGCAGGATAAATTCTTGACCGGTCCTTGTTCAAGTCATTATACTCAGCCGAGAAAACATCGAAACATCGGGGTGAAGAAATGAAAAGATTATTGGTTTTGCTTCTGATCGTTGTTGCCCTGGCAGGCTGTGCCTTAATCAGTGAGGATGTTAGAACCGTGCCGATTGATAAGGACTCGGGCTTGATCTCTCCGAAATAAACCCAAAGGACCCTCGAATTTAACCTTAACCAGGGGAGGATTGGATGAAAATCATAAGGCCCTTACTCTTTACTTAGGAGCAGGGTCTTTTTCATTAGGTTCCATGTGACGGCTGAGGAGACAGAGGGACGATTTGTCTACCGCATAGGCGACCATTCGTTGGATATTCCTGCATTTTTTCTATTGCGAAGTAATGGACTTTTTGATATATTAATACAATCGCAATAAATAAAATGACCTCATCCCCCTCACCTTCCCCCCTTGAAGGGCAGGGGTGGGTGGGGGGTATTACTTCAGATTAGTAAAGGTGCTGGGAGATGACGATGGTTAAGGCAAAACATGATGTTGATGTTCTTGAAAAATGCCCGACGGGCATCAAGGGTCTCGATGAGATCACGAAGGGAGGGCTTCCGAAAGGCAGGCCAACCCTGATCTGCGGCAGTGCGGGTTCCGGCAAAACACTTTTCGCCATGGAGTTTCTCATGCGGGGCGCCATGGATTACGGAGAACCCGGGGTCTTCATGACCTTCGAGGAGACGCCGGAGGATCTCGCGAAGAACTTCATCTCCCTTGGTTTTGATCTCCATGACATGATGTCGCGTGGTCTCATCGCAACGGACCACGTCTACATCGAGCGAAGCGAGATTGAGGAGACGGGTGAGTACGACCTGGAAGGATTGTTCATCCGCCTGGGGAATGCCATTGATTCCATCGGAGCGAAGCGGGTTGTCTTGGATACCATAGAAGCACTTTTCTCCGGGCTGTCTAATGCCGCTATCATTCGGGCAGAGCTTCGCCGGCTTTTTCACTGGTTGAAAGACCGCGGTGTGACGGCCATCGTTACGGGGGAAAGCGGCGACAAGACCCTGACACGCTACGGGCTCGAAGAATACGTCGCCGATTGCGTGATCCTCCTCGACTTCCGCATCGAGGAGCAAATTTCCACCCGCCGCCTGCGTATTGTCAAGTACCGCGGCTCATCTCACGGCGCCGACGAGTATCCCTTCCTGATCGACGAGAGAGGCCTCTCTATCCTGCCCATCACTTCCCTGGGGCTCGACTACCCCGTTTCCACGGAGCGCATCTCCACGGGCGTCCCCAAGTTGGATGCCATGCTTGATGGGAAGGGGTTCTACCGGGGCAGCACCATCCTCGTCTCCGGTACAGCGGGCACAGGCAAAACAAGTTTGTCGGCTACCTTTGCCGACGCCGCCTGCCGGCGAGGTGAGCGCTGCCTGTATTTTGCCTTCGAGGAATCGCCCAGCCAGATCATCCGGAACATGGGCTCCATCGGCATGGATCTCGCCCGGTGGGTGAAGAAGGGGCTTCTCAAGTTTCATTCAGCCCGGCCTTCGCTTTACGGCCTGGAGATGCATCTTGTCACCTTCCACAAGGTGATCGAGGAGTTCAATCCCCAGGTTTTCATTGTAGACCCGATCAGCAACCTGAGCGCCGCGGGAACAGCATCAGAGGTCAAATCCATATTAACGCGCCTGATCGACTATTTGAAGATGAAAAAGATCTCTACTTTCCTTACGGACCTCACCCATTTTGGAGGCAGCCTTGAACACACGAGCGAAGAGATATCTTCTCTGATCGATACGTGGCTTCTCCTCCGGGATATCGAACTCAATGGGGAACGCAACCGGGGCCTCTACATTTTGAAGTCCCGCGGCATGGCCCACTCCAACCAGATTCAAGAGTTCCTGCTCACGAACCAGGGCATTGACCTTATCGACATCTATACCGGTTCCGGCGAGGTATTAACCGGCAGTGCCCGGGCAGCCCAGGAAGCCGGGGAAAAGGCCTCTGAGCTGGCACGCCGGCGTGAGGCGGATCGCAGGCTCCGCGAGCAGGAGCGCAAGAGGAAGGCCCTGGAAGCAAAGATCGCAGCCCTCCGTGCCGAGTTCGATGTGGAATCTGAAGAGGTGCATTTGATGGCGGAAGAAGAGCGAAAAAGACAAGCTGTCCTGGCAGAAGACCGTTTAGAAATGGCGCATCTTCGCAAGGGGAAACCTTCAGCGTCCGGCGAAGCGCTCGAAAAAGAAGAGGGAAAGGAGAGTAAGATGAAAGCTGTCTCACCAGGAAAGGGGAAGAAAGCAAAGACCGATGCGACAGAAGAAATCTGGAATCTCCGGTTATATGTAGCCGGTCAGACCCAGAAATCGATTACGGCCTTTGCTAATTTAAAGAAGATCTGCGAAGAGCACCTCGCGGGGAAATACCGCATTGAAGTGATAGACCTTTTAAAGAATCCCCAGCTTGCCAAAGGGGACCAGATTATTGCCATACCGACACTGGTAAGGAAGCTTCCTGAACCGCTTAAAAAGATTATCGGAGATCTGGCTAACACAGAGCGCGTGCTGGTGGGACTCGACATTCGTTCTGTCTCCGGATGATAAAATCAATTTTGGAGTAACAGCCGATGGAGAGGAAAAGAGGGAAAACGAGCACTGAGGAATTCGAAAAAGCGGCAGCGAAGCGAGACCGGGCAAAGTACGTTCTTCGGCTGTATGTTACCGGGATGACCCCAAAGTCAACCCAGGCAATCGCCAATGTCCAGAAACTCTGTGAAAAACACCTGGCAGGCCGCTACGAACTCAAGGTGATAGACATCTACCAGCAGCCCAAGCTGGCCAAGGGAGAGCAGATTATTGCCACCCCAACGCTCATCAAGAAACTCCCCCTGCCGCTCCGGAAGCTCATCGGCGACATGTCGGATACGGAAAGGTTTCTTGTCGGCATCGATCTGAAACCCAAGAATTCATGAGTACGAATCAATGAACAAATCGGATAGAACACGCCAGCAACTTTTGGATGAGTTGCAGGAACTCACATCGCGGATGATGGAAGCTGAGGAAACTCTGCGCGCTATCCGAGGCGGTGAGGTGGATGGTCTGGTTGTCTCAACGGCGGAAGGAGATCGGGTCTTTACACTATCGGGCGCCGATCATCCTTACCGGGTCATGGTCGAAACCATGAACGAAGGGGCCGTCACCCTGGCCTCCGACGGCACGATCCTTTTCTGTAACCAACGTTTTGCAGATATCGTCAAAGGGTCTCTGGAAAAAGTAATAGGATCTTCAATCTACCAATACATTTCATCAACAGACCTTCAATTATTTGAGGCATTGCTTGAGCAGGGTTTAAAGGGGAACAGTAAGGGGGAACTGGCCTTACAGGCCGGAGGTGAAAATTCTGTACCTGTCTTACTTTCCGTAAGTCCCCTTCAGCGCACGGATATGCCCGGTGCGGTGTGCGCCGTAATGGTGGACATCACCGAGCGCAAGAAGATGGAGGAGGCGCTAAAGATTTCTGAAACTCGCTACCGCCGTCTCTTTGAAGCAGCCCAAGATGGAATATTAATCCTCGATGCCGAGACAGGACAAATAGTGGATGTTAACCCATTCTTGTTAGAAATGTTGGGTTATTCACATGAGGAGCTCTTAGGGAAGAAACTCTGGGAAATTGGCACCTTTAGAGATATTGAAGCATCGAAAGCCACCTCTTCGGAATTGAAGAGCAAAGGATATGTTCGCTACCATGATTTACCGCTTGAGACGAAAGACGGACGGCCAATTGCCGTGGAATTTGTCAGTAATGTCTATCTGGTCAATCATCATAAAGTGATTCAGTGTAACATCCGCGACACCACTGAACGGAAACTTATAGCAGAGGCTTTAAAAAAATCTCACAACGAACTGGAACGACAAGCTGTCGAACTTCGGACGGCTCTTTCTGAAATCAAAACAATGAAAGACCAACTCGAGGCCGAGAATATTTACTTCCGTCAAGAGAACAAAATGAAACATCAATTTGAGCATATTCTCGGGCAAAGTGATGGTCTCAAGTATGTTCTCTATCGAGCGGAGCAGGTCGCTCCTCCGAACACAACGGTCCTCATCCTCGGTGAGACCGGTACGGGAAAGGAACTGATCGCTGCCGCCATCCACAACATGAGCCCCCGCAAGGATCGGCCGTTGATCACCGTCAACTGTGCCGCCCTGCCGGGCAATTTAATTGAGAGCGAATTGTTCGGCCGGGAGAAGGGGGCATTTACCGGGGCCGATACCCGGCAGATAGGCCGTTTCGAGGTCGCCCATGGTTCCACCCTTTGCCTGGACGAGATCGGAGAGCTGCCGCTGGAGGTGCAGGCCAAGCTACTCCGGGTGATCCAGCATAACGAGTTTGAGCGCCTGGGCTCGTCCCATACCGTCAAAGTCGATGTACGGATCGTGGCAACGACCAATCGAAACCTTGAGGAAGAGGTCCGCAAGGGCCGGTTTCGGCAGGACCTTTACTATCGGCTCAACGTCTTCCCCATCACGGTTCCTCCTTTACGGCAGCGGAAAGAAGACATCCCGCTGATGGTCCAGGCCTTCATAGAACGGTATTCCAGGAAATTGGGCAAACAGATCACGTCGATCCAGAAGGAGACGATGAAGGCGCTGCAGGATTACCCGTGGCCCGGGAACGTCCGGGAGCTGGAAAGCATCATTGAACGGGCCGTGATCTTGTGCCCCGGGCCGGTCTTGCAGTTGGCAGATAAACTGGAAGTTTCATCCCCCCCACTCTCATCCGCCGTGAGAACCCTGGAAGAGACGGAGCGAAACCAAATTCTTAAGATCCTTTCAGAAACCCGATGGCGCATCGAGGGAAAGGATGGGGCCGCAGCGATCCTGGGCCTCCACCCGAGTACCTTGAGGGCCAGAATGCATAAGCTCGGGATACTCCCGGCCGAAGACCCGAAAGTCAGATTAATTGTCCGGCACCCCTCAAAGGTCTCCTCAATATATGGAGGACCCACCAAATATGGAGGTCCAACTCATCGTTTCAACCTTCTTTGCTATTCTCTCCTATTAATACAACTCCACGATATCAGGACTGATTCCAAACTTCTGCTTTTTTCGGATTTTTGGCAACCCCTTTGCATTAACTATTTTCTATGATCCTGGTCGTCATAAGCATGAAGATTATCAAGCCGTTTTTATTGTTCTGGCTGTCGCTTTCCATTTTGAGCCTTAGCGGGTGTGCGTCCTTGCCGAATGTTTCTGAAAAAATTCAGGAAGCGCCCCTTAGCCAGAAATCTCCTCAAATCCTTTCGGCCAAAGGACTGTTGTCTCCCAAACAGAGCAAAGCCCTCATGGAACGACTGAAGCGATCCGTCGACCCGACGGATATGCTGCAACGTTATATCGCCGTAATAGAATCGGTGAGTGAAAGCCCCTTGACCAAAGGGAACAAAGTCACTTTGCTCGTTGATGGTCCAGCCACTTATGCCGCCATGTTCAAAGCGGTAGAGAATGCCCGCGACCATATCAATCTCGAAACGTTTACCATGGAAGATATTGTAGATGAAACGGGGATGAAACTTGCCGATCTATTGTTACAAAAACAGGCGGCCGGTGTTCAGGTGAATATCCTTTATGACAGCCTAGGCAGTTACACTACTCCCGCCTCCTTTTTTCAACGCCTGCGCGACGGTGGGATTCAGGTGACCGAATTTAACCCGATAAATCCACTTAAGGCTCGCGGAAAATGGCGCTTGGCCAAATCGGATCACCGCAAGATTTTGATCGTCGACGGCAAGGTCGCCTTTACCGGGGGCGTCAACATCAGCCAGGTTTATTCGAGCGGGCTTTCTGGAAGGCGGGAACAGGACCAGACCCAAATCCCATGGCGGGATACCGACGTTCGAATTGAGGGCCCGGCTGTGGCTGAGTTCCAAAAACTTTTTCTGGAAACGTGGCAGAGACAGATGGGTGCGAAGATCTCCGAACGGAATTACTTCCCCGATTTAATAAAAAATGAGGGAAATACTCTGGTGGGGGTGGTCGGCAGCAGTCCAGGAGAGGCCAACAGGATTACTTTTATTCTGTATGTGTCCGCCATCACCTTTGCAGAAAATTCGCTTCATATGACCAATGCCTATTTTGTCCCCGACCACCAGACAGTAGATGCCCTCACGGAGGCTGCTAAGCGCGGGGTCGATGTGAAGATCATTCTTCCCGGAACCACCGATTCTTCGCTGGCCCAATATGCAGGACAATATTTTTATTCCGAGCTTTTGAAATCGGGGGTAAAGCTATACCGGCGTCACAATGTCCTCCTACATGCAAAAACTCTGGTCATTGACGACATCTGGGCGACAGTCGGCTCTACTAATATGGATTTCTGGAGCTTTTCAAGCAATGACGAAGTGAACGCGGTTATTCTGAGCCGCGAGTTTGCTATGGAAATGGAGAAGATGTTTGCCGCGGATCTTGCGGAGTCGGGCGAGATTCGACGGGAAGAATGGGAAAAAAGACCTCTGCTTTCCAAGATTCGGGAGTGGGCAGCCTATTTATTCTCACACTGGCTATAGAAAATCCCTCTTGCTGCAGGGGCGAGTTGCGGATTTCTTGCCCTACCCTGAAGGTAATATTTAATCTATGGGGATTTCAAAAGGTGCCGAGAGGAGAAATCTCATGAGCCTAAAGATAATCTTTTCGATTAGTCTCATAGAAGCCATTTCCTTGTTATTGATTTTTGGGTCCCTAGGTGAATCAGCAGAGTCTGACCGACCGATAAGTTGGGCCACGCCGATCCAAATGCAAGGGGTTAGTAGTTTATATAAGATTACAGATTATCTCTATAGAAGTGATCAGCCAACCGAAGAAGGAATGAAGAATTTTGAAAAAATGGGAATAAAGACCGTAATAAACCTGCGGACTTTCCATTCTGATTTGGATAAAATCAAAAAGACAGGATTGCTCCATGAAGAATTAAGCGTAAAACCGTGGCATATTGAAGATGAAGACGTAATTAGAGTTCTGCAAATAATCAAAAAAAGAGAGAATGGTCCATTTTTAATGCACTGCTGGCGCGGAGCGGATAGACTCGGTCTTATGGTTGCGATGTTTAGAATTGTAGAACAAGGATGGACGAAAGATGAGGCGATTCAAGAAATGGTGAAAGGTGGGTATGGATTTCATGCGACCTGGCGTAACATCATTGATTATGTACAGAATGTAGACGTGGAAAAAATACGAAAAGAAGTGGAATAAGAATCACTTACACATCCTGCGGAGATGCTATCGCAAGCACTCCGGCAGGTTTTTGCTCTTAGAATATTTATCTCGGAACAGGAGGGAAGCGGTGACTAATATCGGAATGCCCGCCTTCTGCTTAACCGTCAGGTCGTTTACGAGGGCGACGACGATCGGCCTGCTGGTTCTCGTGACCATGTTGTTAGGCCCTCCCCCGCTTCCGGCGGCTCCGGTCCCGGTGCGCTTCGTCGAGGGCGCCATACACGGTTTTCTCATGCTGCGCACAGTCGACGGCGCCCTCATTGCCTCGGGCGATCTCCTCCAAGTCGGCCGGGGGGAGGGGTCGAGAGCCGTACAGTGTTCCACTTCAAGGATGGGTCGTTATTCGACGAGACGGTGGTATTCACCCAGCAGCACGTATTTACCATGCAAAGCTACCACCTGGTACAGCGCGGGCCCGTATTCGCCGAGGACACCGAGATCTCGTTGGAACGGACCGGGAAATACCGCGTGAAAACCAGGGGCCGCAAGGACGGGCGGGAGAAGGGGCTTGAGGGCACACTCGAACTGCCCCCGGACGTTTACAACGGCATGGTTCTTACCGTCGTGAAGAATCTACCCAAGGAGGCCAGCGAGACCGTCCACATCGTGGCCTTTACACCCATGCCCCGGATCATCCAGCTGAAGCTGGCACCGAAAGGCGAGCACAAGGTGATGATAGGCGAACTCGCGAAGACCGCGATCCAATATGTATTCAAGCCCCAGCTCGGGGTCTGGCTCAAGCTCTTCGCCACGCTGCTCGGGCGCGTGCCGCCGGACTACCACGCCTGGATCATCGCTGACGAGGTGCCAGCGTTTGCGAGGTTCGAGGGACCGCTCTACACGACGGGGCCGGTCTGGCGGATCGAGCTGACGAGCCCCCGTTGGCCAGACTAAAGGGGAGGGTGTTTTATCCTGGCCCCCTGAGTGGAAGGGAGTCTTAATAGATATTTAAAAATGAGGAAAGGAGAAAAATGGTATGGGAATCATACTGACCGTCATCTTAGTCATCGTGCTCATCGGCGCCCTGCCCACCTGGGGCCACAGTAAGTCCTGGGGACCCTATCCCAGCGGCGGAGTCGGATTGATCCTTCTGATAGTGATCATCCTGTTACTACTGGGGCGGATTTGAGGTAGCTTTGAGGCACATGAATTAGTCCTCATCACCAACGACAGGCCGCATTTTTGGAAGGTCTGAAGCAAACCCTGGCGAGGGACAGGGAATATCGTCTTCTGTGACGAGGCAAGCGCGAGCCAGCAGGTGCGCAACCGGATCTGGAAGAACGAATACGACTGATTCGCTAAAGGAGATGCAAATGATAAAACTGGGTAAGAGTGTCATGGCGGCATTAGTAATGGGTGCTCTGATTGCAGGGCTATTATGCTGCCAGAAAAAAGAGGGCCCCGTGGAGCGCGCCGGCAAGCAAATCGATAAGGCGGTAGAAAAAGCCGGGCAGCAGATCGAAAAGGCTGGTGAGAAAATCGAAGATACGGCAAAAGACGCCAATAAAAAATAGCCTTTACGAAGCGCGCCGATTTAACCTGCCGATGGCGTCCCTATCGGCCAAACCCGCTTCGTGCCTGCGTGGCTAAGCGTTTTGCTGTGGCCCGCCGTAGCGGATTTTGGCGGGCATGGTCGTAGTCGAGCATTGGTGCAAAAAGGGAATAGCGTATGTTGCGGTGTCCTATCGGTTGGAGCGGTGCTGGCTTTGTTCCAGCGTTTTCGTTGCATCCGACCGTTACGGCGCAGGCTGAGCTGTAACATTATAGGAGGTAGCCGTGTATGTACGAACATCGAACGCGCCCTATCCTCAGTAGAGCCGATTTTGCAAAGCGCATCGCCCGCCATGTTATGCTGGCCCTTATTGTCCTCGTCTTGGCCTTGGGCATTGGAGTCGTCGGTTACCACTACCTGGGAGAGCTGGAATGGCTGGATGCACTGCTCAATGCTTCGATGATTCTGGGCGGAATGGGACCTGTGGATCCTCTGCATAAACCGGTGGCGAAACTGTTCGCCTCCTGTTACGCCTTATTTTCAGGGCTAGTTTTCATCGGCGTGGCCTCCTTGTTGGTGGCGCCATTCGCCCACCGTTTATTGCACCGCTTCCACTTGGATGAACGATAAAAGAAACACTGCCTTGTCCAGGGGGAGGGGTCACCAAAGGGAGTTCTTATCATTCTGTTGGCCATGTCCTTTATCTTTGGCAAAGAATGAGTAATTTTTGAAATGAAGGTGAGAGGTGTATTTTATGAATGCGAAGGATAAACAGCACCGGGGTATTCTACAGAGAATCGCCCGGAGGGTGATGCTTGAGAGGGGTTTACTCCCCGACTTTTCTGTTGAAGCACTCTCCGAACTGGCCGGGATTCAGGGGCCGGCGACAATGGATGGTGAGCAGGTTCGTGACCGGAGGGACCTTCTTTGGGCTTCCATTGACAACGATGACTCCCGTGATTTGGATCAACTTACCGTTGCCGAGGCGCTGCCTGACGACCAAGTAAAGATCTTTGTTGCCGTGGCTGACGTGGACTCGATCGTTAAGAATGGCTCGGCCATTGACGATCACGCCCGCCACAATACGACCTCTGTCTATACGGCTCCCACGCTATTTCCGATGCTTCCTGAAAAGCTTTCGACCGATCTTACCTCCTTAAACTTCAATGAGGATCGACTATCCATTGTCGTCGAAATGGTGATCGGCAATGACGGGTCCCTCCAGGATTCGGATATCTACCGGGCGCTTGTCCGCAATCAGGCCAAGCTCGCCTATAACAGCGTTGCCGCCTGGCTGGAAGGGAAAGGAATTGTGCTTGAGGCTATCGCTGCCGTAAAGGGACTTGATGAGAATCTACGCCTGCAGGACAGGGTAGCACAAAGGTTGAAGAACTTCCGGCAGGTTCACGGGGCACTCAGCTTTGAAACCATTGAAGCGAGGCCGATATTTGATGGCGATGAAATCCGGGCCCTCGAAGTGGAAAAAAAGAACCGCGCCAAGGACCTTATTGAGGATTTTATGATAGCGGCCAACGGCGTTACTGCCCGGTATCTCTCATCAAAAAAATTCCCTTCCCTACGGCGGGTGGTCCGCAATCCAAAACGATGGGAACGGATCGTCGAGATAGCCGAGGAACACGGGTTCAAACTTCCTTCTAATCCGGATTCAAGCGACCTGGAGGAATTCCTGATGAAGGAGAAAGCAGCCGATCCGCTGAGATTCCCCGACCTCTCCCTCTCCATTATCAAACTGATGGGAGCCGGGGAATACGTGGCAGAACTTCCAGGAGACACGGCTCCCCCGGGACACTTTGGTCTCGCAGTCAGGGACTATACCCATTCCACCGCCCCTAACCGCCGATACCCGGATCTCATCACGCAGCGGCTGCTGAAGGCTGCCATGGCTCAACATCCCGTACCCTATGAGAAAGATGACCTGGAGGCTCTGGGCAAACATTGCACCGAGGGAGAGGATGCCGCCAGGAAGGTTGAACGGCTGGTCGAAAAATCCGCAGCCGCGATACTGCTCGAGTCAAGAATCGGGGAACGGTTCGATGCCCTGGTCACTGGTGCAGCCGCCAAAGGCACGTGGGTCCGTCTTCTGCATCCTCCTATTGAAGGAAAACTGGCGCAGGGTTTCGAAGGGATTGACGTGGGTCAAAGGGTTCGCGTCCAACTGATTCACACAGACGTGGAGCGGGGATTCATCGACTTCAAGAGAATTAAATGATTCATTCGTTGAGTCTCAGGGCTTATGAACCCTTAATTTTGTTAGGCCAAATAGTTTATCAAGGCCTTCTCCCTGTCTTCCTGAACTAAACCCCGAACACTTTTTCCTAAAAATGTCTATTTCTACTGGAAATCATAGGACAGTCATTGGTGAAACAAAATGGTGTTTTTGTTCGCCCCACATCTCGGCTCACTCCTATCCCATCGGGAAGGTGCCCGGTTTCAGGTGTCTGTTAAGATGTCCGGCTATCCTCAAAGTTTCCCTCAATATAATGAGGCTCCGCCAAATATGGAGGTCCAACCCATCGTTTCAACCCTCTTTCCTGTTCTCTTCTGTTAATCAAACCCTCTGATATCAGGCTTGATTTCCGACTTTTTCTTTTTCCCAGGCTGTTGGTAAGCTACTTGCATTCTGAAAAACTTTAAGTTTATCCGGCTCTTTGCCCTTGAAAATAATTATCCGGAACAGAATAAGGACTCAGGGAAATAACAATGTATGGGTTACTTTTTTAAACTTTGCAATCGTATGATTGCACATCTAAAAGCAGGAGGAGAGAAATGAAAAAGGTTATTTTGTTGTCAGTGTTAGTGGTTTTTGGATTAGCCTTGTTTTCGGGTTGCGCCTCTATGCAAACATGGCCAGATAATGAAAGGAGTGCAGAGAACAAGATGGTTGTAATCCAGGAGAAAATTGGGGATGGGCTGAAAACCGGTGCGCTTACCCCCGATCAGTCCCAGATGTTTCTGACGACACTGAAGGGTATTCGAACAGACTATACGGAACTGAGAGACAAAGTGGTCTCCCGGGATGAATGGGACAGGCTTCTTGGAAGACTTGATGCGCTTGAAGATGAGATCAACAGAGCGCTTGCCCGGACCGCAAGAATTGAAGAACCAAGGAGGAATGGGGACAGGATTGTCGCACTCCAAAGGAGAATTGATGATGGAAGAATCAACGGACGTTTACCCCTGACAGAGGGGCGAGAATTTCAATCCAGACTGGACTCCATTCGGCGTGAATATTTGCGGATGACGGAAGGAGGCAGATACACCGCGCACGAGGAGAGAGCAGACATCTCACGCAGGCTCGATTCATTGGAAACGGATCTAAATCGGTATCGGTAGACGCAATTTAATGAGATGGTGGTGTCAAAACCCTAAGAGATTCTACCGGCTTGCCGGGAAATCTATTTGAAAGGAGAATCACATGTTGTGGACAATTGCTGTAATACTGATAGTTTTGTGGCTGCTGGGGTTGGTGACCAGTTATACGATGGGAGGGTTCATTCACATCGCGCTGGTGATTGCCATTATCGTTGTGATAGTCGGCTTCGTTCAGAGGCAACGAGGGTAGTGAAGCACAGTCCTCAATTTTTTCTGCAACGTTTAGATGAAGTAAACCCTTTGAAAGGAGAAAAATGAACATGAGCAAATTAGAAATTAAAGGGGCCTTGGGCTTGGTTTTATTGGTGGCGGTGCTGATGATCGGCTGTGGTTCAACCTCTTCCGGTGGAGGATTTGCCAACGTGGATGTTCAGTACTCGATATCCGGGGATCGCATCACTCATAACGCTAACGAATCCCAGGATTATACTCTCCCGGGGGTGGGGACCGATTTCCGGAAACTGACCTGGTTTTGCGCAAACTATAAAGACCATCAGAGAAGTCGCGTTGAGCTGACCTTTAAAAAATCAAATAATACCTGGGTGTTGGATAAAGAGGATTTCAGCGGCGGTAGTTGCGCATAGCCGTTATTCCTTTCCTTAACGATAACCCTGACCGCCTCTCTCTTAAAATGAACCTTCAGCTTTGGTAACGAAGTGGACGGGAGGGGGCGACAAAGAAGCACGCAAAAATCAGCCGCGAGTGTAATGAGTCGGCTGTATTGCCTTGGGAATCATTTGTCCTTTTCATCCTATTCGCTGTCACGGGCTGACTCATTGTCTTCTCTTTGTCTACTCTTAAGCCAAGCACTCGCGGCATCGATATGGTAAACCATTTCAATGACAGCCCGGCAATTCTTGCCGTAGTCTCATGAAACGATTGGATGGCCGCGTGCTCTGCAAGGTCTATAACGGCGGGGTAACCTCTGACACGAAAAAAGGCTTCTGTAGGCCCAAAACGTCCCTTTAGGGCACGGACATCAACTACTACTACCACAGCCCCGAGGTTTATTGCGTTTACGATATCGATCACTTCATTCTGCAGCTTTTGAACAGTGTTCGCCGTTACTTCGCCTGTGATGACAGTTTCAATGATTCCTTCATTCACAAACGCCCGCTAAGTTGTTCGGTACCCCTCAAAGATTCCCACAATATATGGAGGTTCCACCAGATATTGAGGTCAAAAAATAGTTTCAACCTTCTTTACTAATCTCTCCTGTTCATCTAACTATACGATATCAAGTTTGATTCCAGACTTTTTCTTTTCCACAGGTTGTTGGTAAACTACTTGCATAAGGCATTTGGTATGCTTTAAAAAAATATACATATTTAGGAGGTCTTAATGAAAAGAGGAATCACAGATGGTTAAACTCGAGAACGAAAAGGGAATAGGGAATGTGGTAGTTATAAATAAAATTATCCAAAACCCCGGCAACTTGCCATTAATCACCAATAAGGAGACAGATCATGAAACGAATTGCCCATCAGTTCACTAATCCCACTTCACTCGTTATTGCGGCGGTGGCCTTCTTCGTCACTATCGTTTTCGCCAGTGCAACTCTTTCCTACGCCGTTTCGGCCAACCCAGCCCAGAAAACCTTTACCAGGACCTCTAAAGTCGACCGCACCGAGGCTCGCATCATAGACCTTCATGCCAGGCTCAAAATCACACCAGCCCAGGAAGACCTATGGAATAAGGTCACCCAGGTGATGCGGGACAATGCCAAGACAATAGACACCCTCAACCAGGCCAGGTTCGAAAAAGCAAAGGCCATGACCGCTGTCGAAGATCTCAAATCCTATAGCGAAATCGCCCAAGCCCATGCGGATGGGCTCAAAAATTTCATTCCAGCCTTCGAGGCGCTCTATGCCGCCATGTCGGACGACCAGAAGAAGGATGCGGATACCCTGTTTCGCCATGGAAGTGGAAGCCATAGGCACTCAAAGACAAAGAGCAGAAGCAGATGATCGTGAGTACAACAACGTCAATTCAAGACAGGAAACCTTTACCTGTGAAAAGGAATCGTTCCAAGAAAGGAAGGGTACTTATGAGAACTTCAATCGTCGGTAAGATCGTGATGGCGCTCATCTTCGCCTCGGTGATCGGCGGCATCTCCGCGGGGCCGGCGCTCGGCAAAAATGGCAATAGGGGCCAAGGGCCACAGCAACGTGGCTGGCAGGACAATCGAGGCTGGCACGATAATCGAGGCTGGCACGATAATCGCAGCTGGCAATGGGATCGTGGACGGCGTGTGTACCGGCCCCATGGCTACTACCAGCCTGTCCCGGTTCCGTCGCCCGGCATCACCATCTTTTTCCCGCCGTTCGTCATTCGATAGGGGAATCCTCAACGTCGATCGCCGATTGCTCACGGGCGCCTTACTCCGAGACGTCGTGAGCAATCGAGATAGATTAGGATAAACTTAAGGCGCTTAAATAAAAAAGTATGGGGATTGAGAAATGAAAAAGATCATTATGTTAGGGATTATCTTAGGGATGGCATTAGCATCTCTTGGGGGCTGTTTTATACCCTATTATGAGGACGACGGAGGATACCGTGGACATGGTAGGGACAGAGACGGCAGATATGAGCATGAGCATAGAAGATAAATTGGACCCTTACCGGAGGAGGTAAGGGTTTTGGAAAGGAGGTGGTCGGCGGGTCCGGAAAAGATTTAGCCGAAGCTTACGATACCTTCAGTTAGAAAAAATTTCGCAACCAACTATTTAACCAGTAAATTACAGATAGGAGCAACCGCTATGAAAAAGAGAAATATTGTTATCCGCTATTTTGTTCTTCTAATGCTGATCGCCACCTTTGCAGCCTGTGCCTCGACACGCACACAAGAAAGTACAGGTCAATACGTTGACGATTCGGTTATCACGACCAAGGTAAAATCGCTGCTGGCCAATGATGATTTTCTCAAGTCATTCCAGATTGGTGTCGAAACTTTCAAGGGCGTTGTTCAACTGAGCGGTTTTGTTAATACTCAAAAGGCCGTCGATAAAGCAGTTCAAATCGCCGGTAGCGTCAACGGGGTCAAATCCGTAAAGAATGACCTGATCGTGAAATAGGCGACCCGTTACCCTTTGCCGGTTATGGACAAAAAAGATTCTGCTTTTCCTCAAAAAAGAGGAGAGGAGGGAAGTCATGGGAATCATCCTGGTCGTCATCTTAGTCATCGTGCTCATCGGCGCCCTGCCCACCTGGGGCCACAGTAAGTCCTGGGGGCCTTATCCCAGCGGCGGAATCGGATTGATCCTCCTGATATTAATCATCCTGTTGCTACTGGGGCGAATCTGAGGGGGTTTTTATGGCACATGAATAAGTCCTCAGCACCAACGACATAGAAAAGAGCATAGATTTCGAGTCGTCTTGAATCCCTAGAAAGGAACATGAACAGGGTTTGGTAAAACGCATAGAGCTCTAATCGTAGTCTATGAATTGGGGAAATCTCGACTCATATAGAGCTTAGAAAGGAGGCCAGATGCCATGCAACTCAGTATATCGCCACAGCCGCTGGTTGCTCTAATCGCGGGAATCTTGATTCTCTTTGTCCCGAGACTATTGAATTATATCGTTGCCATCTATCTAATTATATTTGGCATTCTCGGGTTGGTCCGCTGATTGGCTAGCGAATCTTCTATTGATGGGGTGCGCAAGGTAAATAATCTCCTTAATGATCAAAAAATAATTAGGGCATGGCCTGGGAAATCAACCACAAGGCTTGTAAGAAATTTTCCACCAAAGACAAGGTTCCCTCCAAAGGCATGAAATGAAAGTAAAAAGGAAACTTAATAAATGAGTGCTAAATTGATCGCTATAATCGTCTCAAACAAAGGAGAGAAACGATGAAGAGGACGATGAAGAGATGGATGGGGTTGGTGGTGTGTTTGTTTCTTGCAGCGGTGGTGATGGTTCAGTCGTCCTCGGCTGCAGACGCACCGGCCATGGTGGTAGGCCGCATATTTCATATCGAAGGGGACCTGCTCCGCTATGTTCCTGAGGAGAAAGACTGGGTGGCCGTGGTCAGGGACGCACCCTTCGGCACAGAGGATACATTCTTTTCAGGAAGCCGAGGGATGGCGGAGCTGATCGCACCCAACGGGACCTGGATCAGGGTTGGGAACAGCACACAGATCCAGTTTATTGTTCTCGATACGGACCTGTCCGAAACGGACGTGGCTGCGGGCGTAGCCCGGTTCTATAATAAAGGCTCCGATACGGTCATTAAAGCCACAAGTCCCTTCGGGTACGTCCTGGCTTATCCCGGCACAGTCTTCGACTTTTACGTGGGTGAAAACTCCGTCGAAGTGGTCGCGGTGCGGGGGAAGGTGAGTTTCGTCCACGCGGCAACTGAGGCCAAATACGACGTGGCGGCCGGATCCCCATCGATCCTCGCTGACCAGCAGCAAGTGTCCTCAGGCGAGGGAACCGTCGATCCTGACTGGAACCGGTGGAACACGGGCCGTGAAGGCTTTTGGGCGGCGAAGGCCAGGGTAAGGGGACGCTCGGTCGAATATCTTCCGCCCAGCCTCCGAGACGATGCGTATGCTTTTGAAGAGAACGGAAGGTGGGAGAGGGTCCCCTATGAGGGTACGGAGCGCTGGTTCTGGCGGCCTACCACCGTAGCCGCGGGATGGTCGCCTTTCACCGTGGGCCGCTGGACCGACTGGTACGGGGACCAGACCTGGATTCCGGAAGAACCTTTCGGTTACGTCACCCACCATTACGGCAATTGGGTTTACGCCCGGAATAACTGGTATTGGGCCCCGCCTGTGCTGAGTGTGCGCATCGGTCTTCCCCTCCTCGACGTGGGCTTCTTCTGGTATCCCGGAAGAGTTTCATGGATTCACACGGGAGCTTATGTGGGCTGGGTGCCTCTGGCGCCGCGCGAGACGTACTACAGCCACCGTCACTGGGGAGGCCCTCATGCGGTGGTCGTGAACAACATCAACATCACCCAGATCAACATCAACGTTCGGAATTATGCCTATGTAAACCAGGCCATCGTGGTCTCCCAGAACGATTTCTACCGTGTGAACAATTACAGGAATGTACGGGTAACCAACGTAAACTCTGCCACCATCATCAATGACTACCGTGCGACGCCGGTCGTCAATAACACGGTGATCAAAAATTACACGACGGACAAGCAGCGGTACAACTACACCAACGTAAAAGTGAACGAGAAACCTCACAATACCGTGATTAATCGAATCCAGCAGAACCAGGCAATCATCCGCGAGGGGAAGAAAGAAAAAGCTTCGGTGCTCCAGGAACGAGTGAAGAGCATCCCGGAAGGGAGGGTCAACCGCGAGGCCCGGATCGAAGCGCCCAAGGCCACGAACTTTATCGTACCAGCCAGTGAGGTGAACCGGCCAAAATCCGAAATAAAGCTTCAGCAAAAGGAGATTAAAAGTGCCGGAAGGGGGGTCCCGCCAGCTCAGCCTGGACAGCCTGCTGCACGGCCAGAGCGCGTGGCTCCGGCCAGGCCGAGCCAGCAGCAGGATAAACCCGGTCAACCCGCAGGACCAGAGCGAGTGAGCCCTGCAAAACCTGCTCAGCCCGGGCCGCCTACTGCACGTCCTGAGCGCGCGGCACCGCCAAAGCCGGACCAGCAGGAGAAACCCGGTCAACCCGCAGGACCAGAGCGAGTGAGTCCTGCAAAACCAGCTCAGCCCGGGCCGCCTACTGCACGTCCTGAGCGCGCGGCACCGCCAAAGCCGGACCAGCAGGAGAAACCCGGTCAACCCGCAGGACCAGAACGAGTGAGTCCTGCAAAACCTGCTCAGCCTCGGCAGCCTGCTGCGCAACCAGAGCGCGTGGCGCCGGCCAGGCCGAGCCAGCAGCAGGAGAAACCCGGTCAACCCGCAGGACCAGAGCGAGTGAGTCCTGCAAAACCAGCTCAGCCCGGACCGCCTGCTGCACGGCCAGAGCGCGCGGCACCGCCAAAGCCGGATCAACAGGAGAAACCCGGTCAACCCGCAGGACCAGAACGAGTGAGTCCTGCAAAACCTGCTCAGCCCGGACCGCCTGCTGCACGGCCAGAGCGCGCCGCACCGCCAAAACCGGACCAGCAGGAGAAGCCCGGTCAACCGGCAGGACCTGAACGGACGAAAAAGCAGAAGCTTCCCGAGGAAGAGCCTCAGGATAAGCCCGGACAGCAGGAAAAGCAGCGATAATTCATCAAATCGTGAAATACATATTCCTTACGGGAAAATGCGGAAGGCCGACCGGTGCGGCCTTCCGTATCACATCCCGCTGGCCCTAAAAAAACATTCGGACACATCAGGACACATCTGACACATCCCATTTATCTTGCACGTCTTCCCTGCCATTTAAAGAAAGCTTAGGAGGCCCCAATGGATAACAATGTGAAACGCACGGTCAAGGTGCCCGCACTATTGATCCTGGCCAGCTTTGTCATTGTGGTGGCGGGGATGAAGGCGGCCAACTCCATCCTGGTTCCTTTTTTTCTGGCGGTGTTCATCGCGGTTATTTGCGCTCCGCCATTGTTCTGGCTGCAACGCAAGGGCGTGCCGAAGGTCATTGCGCTTGTTTTCATTCTGGTGGCCATCCTGATTGTAGGATTGCTCTTTGGAGCATTGATAGGTCCTTCGCTGAATGATTTCCTGTGCTCCCTTCCCGGCTATCAAGAGCGATTATCAACCCATATTGCTGCTTTAATGGGCTGGCTGCGCGAAAAGGGCCTTAACATTCCAGCAGAAGAGGTGTCCGGTGCTTTACATCCAGGGTGGGTGATGATCTTGGCCGGGGGTATATTCGCAGCCCTGAGCAGTGTCCTCACACATACGTTTCTGATCCTGCTTGCGGTCGTGTTCATCCTTCTGGAGGCGGCAGATTTGCCAAAGAAATTGCGGGTTGTGTTAAAAAACCCGGAGAGGTCGCTTTCTACCATTGAGAAATTCAGCCAGAGCGCCAAGCGCTATTTGGTTATTAAAACCCTGACCAGCGCCGCCGTGGGCCTGGTGATCTGGCTTTGGCTCTTAATCCTCGGGGTCGATTATCCGGTGCTCTGGGGGACACTCTCGTTTCTGCTGAACTATGTGCCTAATATAGGCGCAATCATTGCTGCCCTGCCTGTCGTCCTTCTCGCTCTCGTCCAGTTAGGGGTGGGGTCTGCCCTTCTGACCGTCCTTGGCTTTGTCGTGGTGCATATTGTTGTGGGTAATATCATAGAACCAAAACTGATGGGCAAAGGCCTGAGTTTATCGACGCTGGTTGTCTTCCTTTCATTGGTCTTCTGGGGATGGGTTCTGGGCCCGATTGGTATGATCCTCTCGGTGCCCATGACCAGCCTGGTCACAATCGCACTGGAAAGTTATGAAGAGACACGAGGGCTCGCCTTCTTGCTGGGATCCGACACCGAGATTGAGTGGATCGAAGGGATGGAGACGGCGGATGCGATGAGGCGCGAAAAAAAGAAGGATATATGAACATCAAACTCCCCGGTGTTCCATTCTTTAAGATGAAATCAGAGATCGCCTCTTGGGAGCCCTCGACGCAACGAGAGGGACTCATCCGATGAGATTCAAGCGGCTCAAAAAGTTTCTCAAGAACTTCGGTCTCCTCTGGCAGGCTCTAAAAAAATTCAATGATGACAATGGCTTTTTCTTATCTTCGGGGATTACCTTTAATATCCTCATCAACGTGATTCCTTTTATCATGCTGCTATTGGCCTTGGTTGGAACTTATCTCTACAACGACCAGGAAGTGCTCAATCATATTCGCGCCTATCTCAAAGATGTGGCTCCGGCCTTGGATCCAAAGATAATGGGAAACCTTATGGACCTCATCCAGAGCCGTCAGATTGTGGGAATCCTGGGATTTGTAAGTTTGCTCTGGTTCTCCACCTGGGTCTTCAGCTCCCTGCGGATCGCTCTCAATATCGTGTTCCGGGTGGAGAAGAGCCGGGGAATGTTATGGGGAATCGGCATTGACCTTTTGATGATTCTCCTGGTGGGAATCCTCCTCCTGGTGAGCATGATTCTTACCTCCGTCGTCACCTTCCTACCGGGTTACCAGGGACAGATTCTCGTTGCGATAGGACCGACGATTCAGTGGATCCTGAAATACCTGCTCCCTTTTTCCCTCACCTATTGCATGTTTGTTTTGATTTACAGGATCATACCTAATAAGAAGGTCCACCTCACATCCGCCCTTCAGGCGGCCCTCTTTGCGAGCCTGCTCTGGGAACTGGCCAAGCATCTTTTCGGCTGGTATATCGTCCATCTCGCCAGGTACTCTATTTTTTATGGCTCATTAAGTACCTTGGTCATGTTCATTTTGTGGGTGTATTATTCTTCAACGATTCTCATTGTGGGTGGGGAGTTTGCTTATTTCCTGGAAGAAGATCGTCAAAGATCAATGGCCTGACAAGGTCAAAAAAAGAAAGGGTGACTTCGCGTGTGTCGGATTAAGTTGTTCGGTTACCCTCAAAGATCTCCTCAATATATGGAGGTTCCACCAAATAGTGAGGCCAAGAAATAGTTTCAACCTTCTTCGCGATTCCCTACTTTTAATCTAATTTATTGATATTAATAGATGATTCCAAACTTCCGCTCTTTCGCAAGCTGCTGGTAGGTTACTTGCAGTTATTATTTTCATGATTCTGGTCGCCTTTGGAAAGGGGGGATAAAACATGGCAGGATATGATTGGGGCAAAGGACTGGTCAAGGGATTGTTTTGGGGTGGCTTAATTGGTGTAGTTATTGGCATCCTCTATGCCACGAAAAGGGACAAGGGGACCTGGGAGGCCATCGGTAAGTCTGCGGATGAGTTGGTTGATAAAACCAAGGAGCAGATTGGGCAGGCGCAGAGGAAAATGGAGGAAGTGGCGGACCGTGGGAAGGATTCATACGCAGGGGACAAGGAAAGTCTAAAGGAAGCCGGGGCCCCTCAGGTATAGGGGGCCTTCTGATAAGAGTCGGAAAGACAACGATCAAAGGCAACAAAATAATACATAAGGAGAAAGTATAATGAAAGCAATGTATTCTGTAGCCTTGATGGTGGCCGTGGTCGCTCTGTTGGCGATCAGTGCGCCTCTTTACGCGTCCAGGATGGATGACCGCATTGAATCGTCGGCCAGGAAGTCGTATATTTTCCAGACCTACCTGACGGGTGACGATATTAAAATCGAGTCCAAGGATGGCGTCGTCACCCTGACGGGGATGATCGCTGCAGAATTCCACAAATCATTGGCCCAGGAAACCGTAGCGGGACTGCCCGGGGTCAAAAGCGTGGACAACAGGCTGGAAGTCAAAGGTGCGCCCCCCACCGCAAACTCGGATGCCTGGCTCAGTGAGAAAGTAAAAACTACGCTCTTATTCCATCGGAGCGTGAAGACCGGCGAGACTGAGGTTCACGTCCAAGAAGGCATCGTGACCCTGCGAGGCAATGCCGTCAGCCAGGCAAAAAAGGATCTGACGACCGAATACGCCAAGGATGTCGAAGGGGTCAAAGATGTAAAAAATGAGATGACGGTGTCAAGGCCCTCGAAAAAGACACAAAGCGTGGGCAAAAAGATAGATGACGCTTCCACCACTGCCCAGGTCAAGATGACATTGCTGTTTCATCGCTCGACCAGTGCCCTCAACACCAAGGTCGTAACGAAGAACGGCCTGGTCACGTTGTATGGCAAGGCCAGTAGCACAGCCGAAAAGGAGGTGGTCACCAAAATCGTCAACGACGTAAACGGCGTGAGGCGCGTAACTAACCGGATGACTATCGAGTAGCCCGAGTCCAAGACCAATGAGACTGCTCGATTACTGCCGGCTTGTGTAGAGATCCATCAGCCGGCAGCCAATCTAAAACAAACGGAAAGAAGTATCCTATGGTTATATTCTGGACGATTACGGTGATCATGACCATGCAAAGGGAGATAGGGTTGGTGAGCAGTAACACGATGGGATGGTTAACTCTTATCCTGATGGTAATCACTTTTATCGTGGTGTTGGTCAGCTTCATTCAGAGGCGGAGAGCCGCTTGGCCTGCGGGAGTTAGTTGGAGGTTATGGCGGATTAAACTGATGACGAGATCAAGAGTGAGCGAAATGGAGTACCAGACAGTCAAACCGAAATCCGAGGGGAGGAAACTATTATGAAATCCAGCACCAAGGACCAGGCTCAAGGTAAGTTTCACGAAGTGAAGGGTAAGGTCAAGGAGAAAGTCGGCAAACTCACCTCAAATCCCAAGCTGGAAGCCGAAGGCAAAAGCGAAAAGCGGGTCGGGAAAGTTCAACGAGTGATCGGTAACGTCAAGAACATCCTGGGGAAGTAGGTGAAGTCAAGACTGCCCTCCGCAACGCGGCCTTAAAGTTCAAATGAGTAGGGCCGTTGAATGGTTCATCCGCAGTACCTAAGCAGGAGCGGACCTTTTTGGCCTGCCTCCGGAAACAAGAGAGGAGGTGTATTAGATCATGCCTTTAACTCAAGTCATTGTGGTTCTGATCGTGGTTGGTGTTATTCTCTGGCTCATCAACCGATTCATCCCAATGGCGGGCTCCATTAAGTCGATTTTGAATGCCGTCGTGGTCATTGCCGTTGTCTTGTGGCTCCTGAGCGTTTTTGGGGTTTTAAGTTCCCTCTCCAGGATCCGCGTGGGGAGGTAACACCCTTGGTTCAGCGCGGATGGGGCCAAGTCGCCATGGTTCCATAGGAAGCCATCCGCGCACGGGGAACGTATAATTTTTCATGAACTTCTTAGAAAGCAGATCAGAAAGGAACCATCATGCCGACGACCTTAAAATCCAAGAGTATAGAACAATTACTGGCGGAGGCCGATGAGCTTATCCATAAAATAAATTCCGATGTCTTGGAAGACCTGGAAGAGGAACATCGCCTCCAGTTTGAAAAACATGCCCAAAGACTGCAGGAACTCAAGTCTGAAGTTCAGGCCAAGACCGAGAATAAAGGAACAATGGAATCATTTTCATCGGCCGAGGGAATGCACGAGGCAGTCCTGGATATTATCAAGGCCATGAAGGAATTGACCGCCTTTCTGACCTGATTTGCGTCAAGGGCCTTGAAAAAAAACCGGCCGCTCAATCCATCGAGGCAACAGACCGATGGAACCCTTTGGCCGGCGGAAGAAGGACCCTTTGGAAAGAAAGGAAACGGTATGATTTCAAAAATTCTTGTTCCTACTGATGGATCAAAAGCAGCTCAAAAGGCGGCACGGGATGCGGTTGACCTGACAAGACGGTTAAAAGCTTCGGTAATTCCTTGCGCGTTATCGATGAGGGCTCATTTATAAGCCAGAGCATTCCCGCAGGGGAGACACGGCAAGACAGGTGAGGGAAATCTAAGGGACCCAAATAAATTCGGAGAGAAATAAAAGGAGGCTGTCTATGGCCATAGGAGAAGAAAACGGCCTTATTGAGAAAATAAAAAAAGTTTATCCTGAGAAATTGGCCTCCGAAGAAAAAATCTTCAGTCACATTCATCGAGGGGACCGTATTTTTATCAGTACCGCCTGTGGGGAACCCCAATACCTGGTCCGGGCCCTGATCCAATTTGTGGAATCAAACCCCAAGGCCTTCTTTGATGCGGAAATCCTGCATGTCTGGACCCTGGGAGTCGCTCCCTATACGGAAAAAAAATTTAAAGATAATTTCCGCCACAATTCCTTCTTCGTCGGAAATAATTCGCGAGAGGCGGTCAATCAAGGTCTGGCAGACTATACCCCCATCTTTCTTTCCCGGGTTCCGGATTTGTTCTACCGGGGTTTAGTACCCATCAATGTGGCCCTGATCCAAACTTCCCCGCCGGATATCCATGGCTATATGAGCCTGGGGATCAGCGTGGATATCACCAAGGCGGCCGTGGAGAAGGCTTCCCTGGTCATCGCCCAGGTCAACCAATATATGCCCCGGGCCCACGGGGACGGATTTATTCATATCAAAGATATCGATTTTATCCTCTGCCAGGATGAACCTTTATTGGAATACGAAGCGATCGCCCCCGATGAAGTGGCCTGCCAGATCGGAAAATATGTGGCCCGCATTGTCCAAGACGGGGATACTATTCAGGTGGGGTATGGGAGTCTGCCCAATGCCATTCTAAGTAACTTCAATGGAAAAAAACATCTCGGGGTGCACACCGAATTACTGACCGATGGCCTGGTGGACTTGATCAAGAAGGGGGTGATCGACAACAGCCGCAAGACCCTGAACCGGGGCAAATCCGTGGCCACTTTCTGCATGGGACACCGGGAGACTTACGAATTCCTCCAAGACAACCCCAGTATTGAATTTCGGACGATTGATTATACCAATAATCCCCTAACCATCTCCCGGCAAGAAAACATGACCGCCATAAACAGCGCCCTGGAGATAGATCTGACCGGGCAGGTGACCGCCGAATCCCTGGGCAAAACCTTTTACAGCGGGATAGGCGGGCAAGCGGATTTCATGCGGGGGGCTGTTTTGGCCCCGGGCGGCAAAAGCATTCTGGCCATCCAGTCCACGGCCGAATGGGGCAAGGTTTCCCGCATCGTTCCCTTCTTGCGGGAAGGGGCCGGCGTTACCCTCATCCGAGGAGACATTCATTACGTGGTGACGGAATACGGTATCACCTACCTTCATGGAAAGAACATCCGGGAACGGGCCATGGCCTTGATTTCCATCGCCCACCCTGATTTTCGCCCCTGGTTGATCGAGAAAGCCAAAGAGGCCAACCTCATCTACCGGGACCAGGCCTTCATCCCGGGGCAAAGAGGAGAATATCCGGAGCATCTGGAAATATTCCGGACCACGGCCAAAGGGTTGCCGTTGTTTCTGCGCCCGGTAAAAATCAGCGACGAACCTTTGTTAAAAGATTTTTTCTACTCCCTTTCCGACCAAACCCTGGAGCGCCGATTCATTTCTTTGCGCCAGGACATGCCTCATGAACGGTTGCAGGAATTTGTGGTCATCGACCATACCAGAGAAATGCTCATCCTGGCTTGCCTTAAAGAAGGAGAATGGGTAAAAATCATCGGAATGGGACAGTATTTTATCGACGAGAACATTCATTACGCCGAAGTCGCCTTGGTGACCCGGGATGATTATCAGGGCCAGGGGATCGGCAGGGAGCTCCTGTCCTATTTGACCTATCTGGCCAAGCGGGAAGGTCTTTTAGGTTTTACCGCCGAGGTCCTGGTGGAAAACAGACCGATGCTCCATTTATTCGAGACGATGGGCTTTGATATCCAGAGGCAAAATGACCGAGGCGTGTATGAAATGAAACTGACTTTCAGGGTAACCTGATAAACGATCAGATAGGGATCCTGGTGAAAAAGACCCCCAAACAAAGTAGCCAATTCTCCTTTTCATTGAGCTACGCAGCTTCACCGTTTATTGAAGGTCGAATTCAGGCCTTTCGATGTTTTTAAAATAGTAGAAGTTATGAAAGGAAAATTATGCCCTCCAATGGAATAAAAGAATTAATAGAAAATTTAAAAGACAAATTTCGTTCTGTCTTTAGTCCTCAGGACCCCCAGAAAAAGAAGAATGCCTTGCCCCCCAAGGCTCATTTCAGCATCTGGTATTTCCTGATCGCCTTCCTATTATTTACCTTTGGGCAACAATACTTTCTTTCTCGAAAAGTGGAGACGATTTCCTACGGCCAATTTAAACAATACTTGGCTGACGGCCTGGTGAGTAAATTGACCATCGGCCCGGAAAATATCAGCGGAACACTAAAAGGAAAAGAAAAAATGCCGGGCCAGGAGTTCACCACGATTCGGGTTAACGATCCCGACCTGGTCAAGGACCTGGATACCCACCAAGTCAATTACTCCGGATACAATGAGAGTAAATTCCTGAGCGGTCTTCTTTCCTGGATCATTCCAATCGGCATTTTTTTCCTGATCTGGCGGTTCGCCATGAAAAAGATGGGGCCGGGCATGGGGGTCATGTCCTTCAGCAAAAGCAAGGCCAAGCTATTTGCCGAGAATGAGACCAAGGTGACTTTCGCCGATGTAGCCGGGATTGACGAGGCCAAGGAAGAACTTCAGGAAGTCGTGGAGTTTTTAAAGAGCCCCGGGAAGTTCCAGAGGCTGGGAGGGAAAATTCCGAAAGGAGTACTCCTGCTCGGCGTACCTGGAACGGGCAAGACCCTTCTGGCCAGGGCTGTGGCCGGAGAGGCTCAAGTACCTTTCTTCAGCATCAGCGGGTCTGAGTTTGTGGAGATGTTCGTCGGTGTGGGAGCGGCAAGGGTGCGCGATCTTTTTTCGCAGGCCACTACCCAAGCCCCCTGCATCATCTTCATCGATGAATTGGACGCCTTGGGGAAGGCCCGGGGAATGAATGTCATGGGCGGACACGACGAACAAGAGCAGACGCTCAATCAGCTCCTGGTGGAGATGGATGGATTCGAAACCAATAAAGGGGTCATCATCATGGCCGCCACCAACCGGCCGGAAATCCTGGATCCGGCCTTGTTGCGTCCGGGGCGGTTTGACCGGCAGGTCCTGGTGGATCGCCCGGATATCAACGGCCGGGAAGCCATCCTGAAGATCCATTCCAAAAATGTCTTGTTAGGCCCCGATGTCGATCTCCGTTTGATCGCCGGCCGCACCCCGGGTTTTGTGGGAGCCGACCTGGCCAACCTCATCAATGAAGCCGCCCTGCTGGCCGCCCGAAAAAACAAAGAATTGGTCGAGATGTCGGATTTCGACGAGGCCATCGACCGGGTGGTTGGAGGTCTGCAGAAAAAAAACCGGGTGATGAACGCCCAGGAGAAGGAAATTGTTGCCTTTCATGAGTCCGGACACGCGATAGTGGCCGAATCGGTCGAGCATGCCGACCCGGTGGCCAAAATTTCCATTATTCCTCGCGGGATCTCGGCTCTCGGCTATACCCAACAGCAACCCACCGAGGACCGCTACTTGATGACGCGCCCGGAGCTGCTGGACCGACTGGCTGTTCTTTTAGGAGGCCGGGTGGCGGAGGAGCTGGTTTTCGGAGAAATCTCCACGGGGGCCCAAAACGACCTGCAGCGGGCTACAGATATTGCCCGTTCCATGGTCGCCGAATATGGCATGAGTGATCGCCTGGGACTGGTGACCTATGAGCGCCCCCGTCAGCCCATGTTCCTCCCGGGAAATTTTACTTCCCAAAAAACCTACAGCGAGGAGAAAGCAGCCCAAATTGATGAAGAGGTCGCCCGGGTCGTCGAGAAGGCCCATCAAAGGGTGCAAGGAATCCTCTCCGGGCAACGGAAGGTCCTCGATGATTTGGCCCATCTCCTTTCGCAGAAGGAAATTGTTCTGGGGCCGGAGCTCAGAGAGATGTTGTCCAAATCTCCATCCAAACCCTTGACTCTTCCATCGGAGACCAAGGGGTCGTAATAAAAAGTTCGATCCTCCTCCGCAGTTCCCTCCATATCTGGAGGTTCCTCCAAATATGGAGGCCCACCCGTAATTTCCAACATCCCCACCTTTCCCGTCTATCAATTTAACCTTCTGTTATTAATAGATGTTTCCAGATCAGGCGAATTCCCGGTTGTTGGCAACCTCTTTGCAGTTGCTAATTTTATGATCCTGGTCACCATACGAATGAAGATTTCTGCTGCCAAGCGCCGAGAGCTGTCACAGACCATTGCTTCACTGATCGGTTCCATGAAAACGGAGCCGGGATGTCGGCGCTTCGACTTTTGCCAGAATGTGGAGAATGAAAATGAGCTCTATCTTCTTGAGGAATGGGAAAACCAGGAAAATCTTAAAAACCACCTGATGTCGGAGCGTTTTAGGGTACTGCGCGGGGCCATGAACCTTCTTCAGGAGCCCTATGAGCTGCAATTTCACACCCTTTTCCACCCGTCGAGGATGGAGGCTTTAATTAAATGGATTGATGAACCTACCCAGGAAGGACCGAAAAGAAGAGGATGTTTGGACGAAGGGCCTTATTGGCTAATTAAACACTAACCAAAAGAAAGAGAGGCAGCTTATGCGTTTTATCAAGATCTTCCTGTTTTTAACCTTGAGTCTGGCCGTTGGTTTTTTGGGTTGTACGAAAGATCAAAAGTCGGAGGCTCCCAAACAGGAGCAGGTTACAAAAAGTCTGGTTCCCCCGAAGGCCGAGGTTAAGGGCCAGAATTTTCTTTTGGAGCTTAGCGATCTTCAAGTCGTTATGATGATGGACAAAGCTTCGAAGGAGATCACCGATACACCAAACCTTAAAGGCCGCATCAAAATAACCAATCAATCGAATGACAATCTGGAAATCCAAGGGATCACCTTGGAATACCTGGATCAAGCGGGTCAGCCCATCCCTTTTACCTCCGGAGAGAAAATATCGAAGGCGACCATAATGTTGCAGGCGATCAAGCCCGGAGAGATTACCGAAGGTTCCATCGATGCCACCATCCCCAGGAAGGCGGTCAAGGAAAAGGCCTTGGGAAAAATTGAAGTCAACCTGGTCTACGTCCCGACGCTGCTTAAACGAGAGAGGTTGTCATTCTCTCAAAAGGTTGAATAGCCGTACGGACTAAATGAAATAGGCAGGCGCTCGCTGACCCCCTGGTACCGCCTGGGCGGGACGGGGTCAGCGAGCCAATCAAAAAGTGAAAAAATGAAAGCGCTTCCGGTCTTTGTTCAGACGGCCCTTGCCCCTTCCCCTGGCTATAACGTACTCGATTTATGGATTCCATTTCCGAAAAGTATTCTAATTAAATTCCGTGCTGGACCTGATCAAGGGAGAAAAGTGGTAGTCTTGGCGCCCGGTGTGATTGATCCGGAAAATAATCAACATTTCTTTACAACAGAAGGGGTTTTCGTATGAGTGGGACAATGCCGGAAACGGAAACAGCGGGTGATGTTGAGAAAATCACCAAGAAAAAACTAATGGAAGACCTTAAGACCGTTGTGAACGATGCGGAAGAACTGCTGAAAAAGGCAGCTTCCGACCAGACCAGGGAATGGATTGCAACGGCGCAGGCTACGGCGAAGAAATCGTTAAAATCCGCCAATGACTGGCTCGCAGAGGAAGAAGGTGCGATGACGGCCAAGGCCAGGGCTACGGCCAAGGCCACTGAAGACTACGTACGGGCCAATACCTGGATGGTCATGGGAATGGCTGCCCTGGCGGGCTTAGTCATCGGCATTTTGGCTGGTCGACGTGGGCTGCCCGTCATAGAGGAGGGGAAAAGGCTGGTCACTCCAGGTGGGGGATCCAGGACGATGGACAAAGGCTGAAGGATCAATAGGAGAACAAAACCAAAAAAGGAGGGATAACCATGCAACACAAAACATTTTTTTTAATTATCTTTATATGTTCTCTCATTATCACCTGGGCTTTTTCTCCAGGACCAAAAGCCCAAACTCCTCAAACTCCGTCGGTTAAAGCAGAGGAACCTGAATCTTCATTTCAAAAAGCCGATGAGTTCTTTCTGAAGAAAGACCTAAAGGCAGCCGCAACTGAAATTCGAAAAGGTGCCGGATTTCTAAAAATGAAAGTAAAAGAGGCCACAAAGGATGGAAAAGAAGGCTTAAAGGCGTCTGTTCAAGAATTAGAAAAATTAGCCAGGGACGTTGAAAAAGGGGCGGTGACCTCCGAGGAGAAGCTCAAAGACACCTTTGCGAGATCGTATCAGGCCTTAGCCAATCACCATTATCTGAAGGCCTCTGAATCCTGGGCGAAGAAAAAGACCAAAGAGACCGGCCAAGCCCTTACCGCTGCAGCGCAGTATCTGGAGCAAACGGCCAGGTGGTCTGGTCGCAAACTGGAAACAGGTACGGCTGAAGTCGTAAATTACGTGCGTATAGTCGGCGGTAAACTCATAAAAGGTACAGACTATGGCGTTGAAGAGGTAGGCAAAGGTATCAAAGAAATTGGCCGTGAGCTTTCAAAGCTCGGTAAAAAGACGGAGCCCCAAAAATAAATAGTTGGTGCGGTTTTTTCTTTAAGCTTTTAAACAACGGCTTGATACAAAACGGGCCATTTAGTTGCCGGAAAGGAGGCATCAATGCTTTGGACCATATTTGTGATTCTCTTAATTTTGTGGCTGTTGGGATTTATTGGTGGCTATGCGGCTGGTGGACTCATTCATATCCTGCTGGTCATCGCCGTCGTCGTAATATTGATCCAAGTTTTTCAGGGTCGAAGACGATTGTAGCCATAAAAAATGACCTGATCGTGAAATAGGCGGCCGCTATCCTTATTTTGAGATTTATAAATCGAAGACGCTCCATTTAATCCCCATAGGTTATAAAGCGTGGCTTCGTTCAACCCGATGGTATACGGAATTCCATTAAGTTCTAATCCGTATACCATATCGTTTTCTGATTATTTTCTTTAACTTTAATAGTTGGAAAGAAAGGAGAAGCCATGCAACGCGCAAGAAAAACAGTCAAGGCGATTCTTGCGGTGCTCCATGCGGGCATAGTAATCGCTGTTAGTAGCTGGGCCTTTGCCCAAGGAGGCGGCATCTCAGGTTCCGTAAAGGATCTCTTAAACAACCAGGGAATTCAAGGGGTAATCATCACGGTAAAAGATGTAAGTACCGGTACGTTGGCAGGAACAGGGACTACTGATGCGTTGGGTAACTATTCAGTGGGTATTCCAGCCCCGGGGAATTACACCCTCGAGGCCTCAAAACCTGGATATAACAATATGTCGGCACCGGATGTGGTGGAGCTTTCCGATAAGACCCCGAACCGGACCGTAAATATCAATATGGGCGGAAAAGCGTGGTTGAAGTACAAGCCCGGGGTGCCGACATCGGCCCTGTCTTGGGAGACGGGGGCCGGCAAGAGCTATCTCATCCCAGCCCTCGAAATCCCGGGCTTCATCCTTCTCCTCAACGGGTATGCCCGGCTCGCCTACCCCAACGAGATGTCTGGAGGGAAAAAAACCTACGACACGAACCTGTCAACCTTCTGGGACCACGTCGTCCACGGGCCCTGGGGGGTCGACCAGGACGCCTTCGCCGTGAACCAATTCGACCATCCGTATCAGGGATCCATGTACTATGGATTCGCGCGATCGGCCGGCCTCAATTACTGGGAGTCGCTCCTCTATACCAACGCGGGCAGCTTTCTCTGGGAAACATACGGGGAGAACACACCGCCCTCCATCAATGACCAGTTCGGCAGCGGCATTGCCGGGAGCTTCTTCGGGGAGGCGTTGTTCCGGATGGCCAGTTTGGTGCTTGAGGGCGATGGCGGCAAACCCGGGTTCTGGCGCGAACTGGGCGCGGCGATGATTTCGCCACCCACGGGTTTCAATCGCCTTGCCTTCGGCAACCGGTTCAAGCCCGTATTTTCGAGCCATGATCCGGCCATCTTCTGGCGCCTGCGGCTCGGCGGAAGTTTGAATTCGGACCTGAACGACCAGGGCGGCTCGAGCACCATCAACCGGAGCGAGGTGACTGCGGACTACTCCATGGCCTACGGGCTCCCTGGGAAGCCCGGTTATAGCTATACGCGTCCTTTCGACTACTTCCATTTTGAATTCACCAGCGTCAGCACCGCAGATAACCCTTTCGATAACGTCATGATCCGCGGCCTCCTCCTCGGAAAGGACTACGAGGCAGGCAACGCCTATCGCGGGGTATGGGGCCTCTACGGCGGCTATGACTACATATCGCCGCACATCTTCCGCGTTTCAAGCACCTCCGTCTCTCTCGGTACTACCTTTCAATGGTGGCTCTCGCGAGCGGTAGCGCTCCAGGGCTCGCTCCTCGGTGGTCTTGGTTACGCTGCGGCCGGTAATGTCACCCAATTGGGTGAACGCGACTACCACTACGGCGTCGCCCCGCAGGGGCTCCTCGCGCTCCGCCTCATCCTTGGCGACAGGGCCATGTTTGACTTAACAGAACGCGCGTATTATGTAACCGGCTTTGGCGGCAGCGAACCGGGGGGAAGGGAGATCGTCAACCGCCTGAACATGGGATTCACCTTTCGCATTTTCGGCCGTCACGCCCTCGGGATCCAATACATCGCCTCCATCCGAAATGCGCACTATCCCGACCGGGCCGACAGTCACCAGACGGTGGGAACCGTCAGCCTCGTTTACACTTTACTTGGCAACACCCGGTTCGGCGCTGTCGAGTGGCGCGGCGCTGACAGCCGCTGAGCTGGGAAAGGAGAGGCTCCAGGTATTAAATTTAAACACTGCCGTGAAGAAAACATGAAACGTTGTCATCTCCGGTCTAACGTCCTGCTATTCGGAATGCTGGCCTGCCGTTTCACACGACATGGGGTCGACAGGACAGGGGACCGGTGGACGCATGTCCTCTTTAAATCCTGAGAAGTGTAGGGAAGGGAAGGAGTGATCAACCAGTCTTTTAAAGCCGGGTGCGGCTGGGCTTGATGCCTTAAATCGAAAACAAAAGGTATACCAATGGATCAGAAAGTAAGTGAAATATCAGAAAAACTCTTTCGTAGGAAATATGAGCAGCTTAGTGAACGAGAAAAAAAAGTTGCTCGTCATCTTGCTGAAGGAACCCATATTTCGAGAAATACGGCTGAAGAATTTGATGATCAATTGACTTTTGGTCAGAGATTAGCGGATCAGGTAGCTACTTTTGGAGGTTCCTGGACTTTCATCTCAATCTTTGGTGCTGTACTGTTTTTTTGGATTATGCTAAACTTTTTTCTTGTTATCAAATTTGATAGTTCTTTCGATCCCTATCCTTATATTTTATTAAACCTGGTCTTATCTATGCTGGCTGCCATTCAAGCTCCGATAATCTTGATGTCTCAAAACCGACAGGCCTCTAAAGATCGCCTGAGTGCGGAACATGATTACGAAGTCAACCTAAAGGCGGAGCTTGAAATAATGGCCCTGCATGAGAAAGTGGACTTGCTGAGAGAGAAACAATGGACTGAGCTTATTTCTATTCAACAGGAAGAGCTAAAACTATTGGGTCAATTAGTTGAAGGTCTAAATAAAGAGTAATGAACCGCAGGTTAGCCCGGCCCACCATTTATGAAGGGAATATTCATCATGGAAAAAGGATCGCCCCATTCGACCATCAACCGCATTGGGTTCATCGGCAACTACCTGCCGCGCAAGTGCGGCATCGCCACGTTTACCACCGACTTATGTGAGGCCATCGCCGCCGAATACGAGGGCACGACCTGTATTGCCCTGCCCGTTAATGACCTCGAGGCCGGTTACGCCTACCCGGCCCGCGTTCGCTTTGAACTGACCGAGAAGGATATTGACTCCTACCGCCGCGCCGCCGACTTCCTGAATATCAACAGCGTGGACCTCGTCTGCCTGCAACACGAATACGGCATCTTTGGCGGGCGGGCCGGCAGTCACATCCTGGCTCTCCTTCGTGAATTGCGCATGCCCGTCGTGACGACCTTCCACACCATTCTGCAGGACCCCGACCTTGATCAGCAACGGGTGTTGGAAGAAGTTGCGGCCCTGTCCGATCGGTTGGTGGTTATGAGTCAGCGCGGCAGGGAATTCTTACAAAAAATCTATGGGGTCCGGCCGGAGAAGATTGATTTCATCCCCCACGGCATCCCTGATGTGCCCTTTATGGACCCCAGTTTCCACAAAGACCTTTTTGGCGTTGAGGGCAAAACCGTCTTACTCAGTTTTGGTTTGCTCTCAGCGAACAAAGGGATCGAAACGGTTATTGCCGCTCTGCCCGCCATTTTGGCCCGCCATCCGAACGTGGTCTACATCATCCTTGGCGCCACCCATCCCCACGTCTTGCGGAACGAAGGCGAAATGTATCGGCTGTCCCTGCAATGGCTGGCTCAGGAGAAAGGTGTGGAAGGTCAGGTGATCTTCTACAACCGCTTTGTCAGTTTGGAGGAACTGGTCGAATTCATCGGCGCGGCGGACATTTATATCACCCCTTATCTCAACGAGGCCCAGATCACCTCGGGTACCCTGGCCTACACCCTGGGAGCGGGCAAGGCCGTGATTTCGACACCCTACTGGTATGCGGAAGAGATGCTAGGCGGAAAACGGGGAGCCTTAGTGCCCTTTCGCGATCCGGCGGCCTTGGCTGAGCAAGTGATCAACTTGTTGGACAACGAGTCCAAACGCCACGCCATGCGCAAACGGGCTTATCTGTTCGGGCGGGCGATGATCTGGCCTATTGTGGCGCGAAGCTACATGGAGAGTTTTAAACGAGCCCGGGACGAACGTCGTCATTTCACCCCGTCGGGCTTTGCGGTCAAACCGCTCGATAAACGTCCGGGCGAACTTCCCCCTCTCAAACTCGATCATTTATACCTCATGACGGACGACACCGGCATGTTGCAACACGCCACTTTCACAATACCCAACTATCGGGAGGGTTATAGCATCGACGACAACGCCCGGGCCCTGATCGTCAGCACTCTTTTGGAGGAACTGGGCAGCGGCGAGGCCTTCAAACTGGCTTCCCATTATCTCGCTTTCATCGGGTATGCCTTTAATACAGAGACCGGGCGATTTCGCAATTTTATGGATTACCAGCGTAATTGGTTGGAAAAAAACGGTTCCGACGACAGCCATGGCCGCACCTTGTGGGCCTTGGGCACCGTCTTGGGCCGCTCAAACACGCCGGCCCTCCAGAGTATGGCCGGCTGGGTGTTCGAGCAGGCCTTGCCGGCCATTCTCAAGACCACCAGCCCCCGGGCCTGGGCCTTCGCCCTCATCGGTATCCATGAGTATCTAAGGCGTTTTGAAGGTGACCGCAGGGCCAACCAGGTTCGGGATGAATTGGCCGGGCGATTGCTCACCTTATATAACAACAGCCGTTCGGATAAATGGTGCTGGTATGAGGCCGGTTTGACCTATTGCAACGCTGCGCTGCCACAGGCCCTGCTTATGTGCGGCCAATGGATCCCGGATAAGGCCATGACCGAGGCCGGACTGGAGTCGCTCCATTGGCTGGCCGACTTGCAGCGGGCTGACGCGGCTGGGGGTCATTTTGTACCCATCGGCTCCAATGGCTTTTATCAACGCGGTGGTGAACGGGCCCGGTTCGATCAACAGCCGGTCGAGGCCCAAACCATGGCCTCCGCCTGTCTCGAAGCTTACCGGAGTACCGGAGACGAACGCTGGCGCAAGGAGGCCCGCCGCGCCTTCGACTGGTTCCTCGGGCGCAACGACTTGAACCTGCCCGTTTACGACCCGACGACGGGAGGTTGCCGGGACGGCCTCCATCCCGACCGCCCAAATGAAAATCAAGGCGCGGAGTCGACGCTCGCCTTTCTTCAGACCTTATTGGAACTGCGCCTGGCTGAGAACGCCCTTCAGCCGACCGCTTAACCTAAAGGACTATCTATGCGCATTGCGATGCTGTCACCGATTGCCTGGCGCACGCCACCGCGACATTACGGCCCCTGGGAAAGCGTGGTCTCCCTTTTGACCGAGGGGCTGGTCTCGCGCGGTCATGATGTTACCCTCTTTGCAACCGGTGATTCGGAAACAAGCGGCAAGCTGCATGCCGTCTGCGCCCGGGGCTATGAAGAAGACCCTTCCATTCTGCCAAAAGTATGGGAGTGCCTGCATATTTCGGAACTCTTTGAGCATGCGGACGATTTTGATATTATTCATAATCATTTTGACTTTTTGCCCTTGACCTATACCGGCCTTGTCACCACCCCGTTCGTGGCCACCATTCACGGCTTTTCATCGCCCGGGATTTTACCTGTTTACAAAAAATATAACCACAAAGTATTTTATGTTTCCATCAGCGATGCCGACCGGTCTCCGGATCTTGACTATATCAAAACCATCCATCACGGCCTTGATATGAAGCAGTTTGATTTTCAGCCTGAACCGGAAGATTATCTCCTCTTTTTCGGCCGCATTCACCCCGACAAGGGTGCCAGAGAGGCCCTTGAAATTGCCAGGGCCTGCAATAAAAAGCTGATCATGGCCGGAATCATTCAGGATGAGGCCTACTATCACCAAGACGTCGAACCGCACCTGGACGAACAAACTGCGGTCTATGTCGGTAGCGTCGGGCCGATTCAGCGAAACCGGCTGCTTAAGAAGGCCTATGCGCTTCTCCATCCCATAAATTTCAATGAGCCTTTCGGACTTTCTGTTATAGAGTCCATGGCCTGCGGCACCCCCATAATCGCCTTTGACCGGGGGAGCATGCCTGAACTGATCGAAGACGGCAAAACCGGTTTTCTTGTTAACACTATCGATGAGGCCATAGACGCTGTGGCTCATATAAAAGAGATAGATCGAGCCTGCTGTCGCCGCCATGTTGAACAGCACTTCACCGTCGATCGTATGGTTGAAGAATATATTCAGGTCTATGAAACCATTCTTAAAAAGAGAGGAACCCCGAAATAGACGATGACACCACAGGCTCCCCTTATAAAACGTTATAAAAAAAACCCCATTCTCACCAAAGATGATGTCCCCTACCCTGTGGCCACGGTCCATAATGCCGGTATCGTCAAGCAAAACGGCCGCTACATTATGCTTTTCAGGTCGCATTTGCACAACGGGCGCTCTATCATCGGCCGGGCCGACAGTGCGGATGGGTTTTCCTTTACGGTCCACCCGGAACCCTTTCTCACCCCGGCCAAGGACACCATTTTTGCGGCCTATGAGGAGTACGGAGTTGAGGACCTGCGCATTAACCCTATGGAGGGCGAATATCTTCTTACCTACAGCGCCTACTCCCGCCACGGGGTGCGCATCGTGCTTGCCCGAACAAAAGACTTTAAAAGCATCGAGCGCGTCGCGCTGATCACCCAGGCCGACCTTCGCAATGTGGTTATTTTCCCCGAGAAATTCCAAGGACGCTATGCGCGTCTGGACCGGCCGCATTCCGAAATTTCACCCTGGTCCATCTGGATTTCTTATTCCCCGGACCTGGTGCACTGGGGCGATTCACGGGTGATTATGAAGCCGGTCCCCTATCACTGGGATGAAATGAAAATCGGGCCCGGAGCACCGCCCTTTAAAACCGACCAAGGCTGGCTGCATATTTACCATGGCGTCTTTAAGACTATGGCTGGTGCGGTGTATCGCCTTGGCGCGGCTCTGCATGATCTTAATGATCCGGGGAAAATCATCGGCGTTTCCGATCAGTGGATACTGCAGCCCGAGGATCCCTGGGAAGTGAGCGGTTACGTACCCAATGTTGTTTTTACCTGCGGCGCTGTTCCGGAGGACGACGGGTCGATAAAAATTTACTGGGGCGGCGCTGATACCGTCATGTGCGCCGGCACGGCAGTGATTGATGACCTGGTCCAGTTATGTCTCACCAAGACCAGGGCGGCCCTGTAACCAAGGCGAATAATAAATCTAAAACTAACCAAACCTATTTGAAATTTTGGGATGGTCATAGGGGGTCTTGTTTTTGGGGATTGTCCAAAAAAACAAGACCCTCTATGACCCTGGTATAAAATGTTAGAGATGAATTCTCAGATGATCTAATGTAAGAATCTAACCCTATCAAGGAGTCCTGTCTAATGATCCAAAAACAATTATCCCAGTTAATAGTCAAACGAAAAAGGAATAAAATCTTAAGGGACCCTTCACGCGTCATTACCCGGCTTCATTTGCCGGACGGTGAGTATCGCATAGCTAAGATCATTCAACGCATAGTGGATTTGCCTAACACAACAGCCAAAGACATTCTCGCCCAAATATTGATTGATTTTTCCGAACGACACAAAAACATCAAAGGTATTTTTGCGCGTCACCTGAATGAGGTCAATGACTATATTCCTCGGGAAGCCGTGCTCAGCGAGACCAAAATGGCTCTCATCGGGGCCTATTTTACTATGGAGTACTCCATTGAATCGGCGGCCCTTTTTAACCCTTCTATTGTCCCGCATCCTGATCAAAACCATCTTGACCAGGGCAGCTTGCGCTTTATCATGAGCCTGCGGGCGACCGGCGAAGGTCATGTTTCCTCGATTGTATTTCGCAGCGGTATTCTTGACTCGGACAACAGGGTTCTCTTCAACCCGACCAGCGATTACGTCGAAACGCCAGAGGTCCATTTGGATTCGGTTTACGACCGGCATCTCTTTGATCTGAAGCTTCTCGAAATGGGAGCCAGCAATGAGGTAACCGCTCATCTTCTTAACCAGTTGCCGGAAAATTTCACCTATAACGAACTAAAAAATAAAATTGAATCGCTTCGCACGACCCCGGTTTTCCCTATTATGGTCCAAAATAAGATCTTCGAGGTTATGTACTGGCTTATCAATTCTAATTATGAAATAAACTTCCACCCCAATCATCGAATTTCCGAACGGGTTATCTTTCCCGTTTCCAAAAACGAAAGCAACGGTATTGAAGATGCCCGCTTCGTGAAATTTATCGATGACAATGGTGAGGTTACCTACTACGCAACCTATACGGCTTATAATGAGTTGACCATTCTGCCACAGCTGATTACCACCAAGGAATTTCTTAAATTTAATATAGTAACCCTCAATGGCAAGGCAGTACAAAACAAAGGCATGGCTCTTTTCCCACGTAAAATTGACGGCCAATACGTCATGCTTTCCCGTCAGGACGGTGAAAACAATCACATCATGTTCTCAGACAATATCCATTTCTGGCAGGAGTCTAAAATCATCCAGGAACCGACACGTCCCTGGGAATTTATTCAGATCGGCAACTGCGGCTCACCCTTGGAGACCGATGAAGGATGGCTGGTACTCACCCACGGGGTCGGGCCCATGCGTCAATATTGCATTGGCGCCATACTCCTTGATCTTGAAAATCCGGCAAAAATCACCGCCCGTCTGGAAGAACCGTTACTGTCACCGCACGAGGAAGAGCGCGAGGGGTATGTCCCCAATGTCGTTTATAGCTGCGGTGCGATTATCCACAACAACGAGTTGGTCATTCCCTATGCCATGGCTGATGTCATGTCTGGCATAGCAACCGTTGGAGTAAGGGATTTAATCAATTCCATGCAACCGGTAGTTTAATGATCTTGGGATGGGTTCAAGAAGCCTGCGGGCCAACCTCGAACGTTTTCCAAACAAAATCGTGGGGCATTGAAAATCCGCGTACTCCCTAATACGATCATGAAGCAGAGCCTCCTCTTTATCATTAAGTGGCCAGATGCCCCTACAGCCCTCGAAGTGAGTGGAATTTCCCTGAACGCCAGGGCCCCGCTCGATCCGTCGCGAGTATAATATGACCAATCCATCAATTTTCAAAGCCTACGATATCCGCGGCGTTTACGGTGTTGATTTGGATGACACAACCGCTTACAAGATCGGCTATTCTTACGCCCAAATGAGAAAAAAAGAATGGCCACTAGATCGGCCGCTGCAAATAGCGGTTGCTGCGGATATGCGCCTTTCTTCGCCGACGCTCAAGGATAAATTAATTCAAGGTCTGATCCATGGCGGTGTGGATGTTGTGGATATCGGACTGGCCTCCACTCCGACTTTTTATTTCGCGGTAGCTAATTACAATTACGACGGCGGAGTCTTGGTTTCGGCCTCGCACAATCCCAAGGAATATAACGGCTTCAAGCTGGTGCGCCAAAAGGCCTTGCCGATGAGCGGCGAAGGCGGTCTATATGAGTTAAGGGAGATGGTGGCCAAACTGGAATTAGCAAACATCAAGCCGCCGGCAACGGCCAATTCTTTGTCAGCTAACGGGGATGTACTGGCGGATCAGGTAGCGCATGATCTTAAATTTGCCGACTCAAAAGAAATAAATAAATTTAAAATTGTGATCGATCCGGCCAATGCCATGGGCGCGCTTTATTTTGACGAGCTATTCAAAAATATTCCGCAATTGAAAATTATCCGCATGAATTGGGAATTGGACGGCTCTTTTCCAGCGCACGAGGCGGATCCGTTCAAAGAAGAAAACCTGCGCGGCTTATGCGCGCGGGTCAAACAAGAGAATGCCGATTTAGGCATAACTACCGACGGCGACGGCGACCGCATATTTTTTGTAGACAATAACGGAGAGCCGGTGGAGCCGGGAATAACGCGGGCGATCCTTTGCAAAATATTTTTGCGCGAAAACCCAGGCGCGAAAATCTGCTATGACATCCGGCCGGGAAAGATTACCTATGATACTATTATTGAGAATGGCGGCCAGCCGATAGTCACGCGGGTCGGGCATTCGCTTATTAAGGAAAAAACCATTGAAGAAGGCGCGGTATTTGCCGGCGAATCATCCGGACATTTCTTTCTGAACATGGGGGAAGAGGGCTGTTATGAAGTGCCTTTAATTGTCACTTTAAAAATTCTGGCCGAGCTGTCGCTAAGCGGACTAAATTTCAGCGAAACTATCAAGCCGTATAAAAGATATTTTCATTCCGGCGAAATAAACTCACGCGTCGAGAATGCGGCCGAAAAAATTAAAGAGATAAAAGAAAAATATAAAGACGGACAACAAAACGATCTAGACGGCATTACCATTGAGTATCCGGAATTCTGGTTCAATGTCCGCGGCTCCAACACCGAACCGCTTCTCCGCCTAAATCTGGAGGCCAAGACCAAAGAGCTAATGGAAGAAAAACGAGATGAAGTGCTGGGTATAATAAGAAAATGAAATGACCATTCCCCTGAGGATCCTCCGTTAAGACGAATTTTCTACAAATGCCTGATAAGGAGTAAGAAGGTTTTTATGCCCCATTCCATCATTACCCGAACCGGAAGCTATATCCCGGCCCAACAGGTGGCCAATGAACATTTTTTGACCCATGCCTTCTACGGGCCCGACGGGGAAAAAATAGAAAGGCCGAACTCGGAGATTGTCGCCAGGCTTCAGGAAATTACCTGTATTCAGGAACGGCGCTATGTGACTGATGACCTCAACACCTCGGATATCGCCTTTTTATCGGCCGAAAAGGCCTTGGAAGGGGTGGATCGGGAGACCCTGGATTATATAATCGTCGGCCACAATTTCGGCGACGTGAGTCCGGACAATTTTCAATCCGACCTGGTTCCCTCCATCGCCGCCCGGGTAAAGCACAAATTGAGGATAAAAAACCCCTATACGGTGGCCTTTGACGTGCCCTTCGGCTGTCCGGGCTGGCTCCAGGCCCTGATCATGGCCGACTATTATATCAAATCCGGAGATGCCCAAAAAATTCTGGTCATCGGGGCGGAGACTCTTTCCCGGGTTTCCGATCCGCACGATATGGACAGCATGATCTATTCCGATGGCGCCGGTGCAGCTCTGTTGGAAGCAACCGACAGAAAAGCAGGCATTCTTTCTCACGTAACCCGGTCGGACACGTATCAGGAAGCCTTCCTGTTGCGCATGGCCAGATCCTATCACCCAAACTCCAATGGAAACAGGCTGTTCCTCAAAATGAACGGCCATGAGGTTTATAAATACGCTCTGAAGCATGTGCCGGAGGTGGTCAAACGCTGCCTGGAAGGCGGAGGATTTACCCTGGCGGACGTGGCCAAGCTCCTTATCCACCAGGCCAATCAAAAAATGGATGAGGCCATTTTGAAACGCCTGTTCAAACTCTATGGCCTCCAGGATATTCCGGAGGATATCATGCCCATGACCATTTCCTGGCTGGGCAATAGTTCAGTGGCCACGCTGCCGACGCTGCTGGATCTGATCTTGCGGGGCAAGGTGGAAAACCAGTGTCTTCAATCCGGGGACCTGGTCGTTTTTGCCTCGGTCGGAGGCGGGATGAATATCAACGCTATGGCCTACCGGATGCCTTAACCCGCATCTTTAGGTGGTTTATATAATGACTGAAGCTCATCTGTTGAAAATTGCCCGGGAACTGGGTCTGCCCCCCAAGCAGGTCCAGGCCGCGGCCGACCTGCTTAACGGCGGAGCCACGGTTCCCTTTATCGCCCGCTACCGGAAAGAAGCTACCGGTTCTTTGGATGAAGTAGCCGTTGCCGCCGTCAGGGACCGGATGGGGCAACTCCTGGAACTGGACCAGCGCCGGGAGGCCATTCTCAAATCCCTGGAGGAGCGGGGACAGCTCAGCGAGTCCTTAAAGGAAAAGATCCTGGCCGCCGAAACCCTGGTTGTTTTGGAAGATATCTATTTACCTTTCCGGCCTAAACGCCGAACCCGGGCTACTATCGCTAAAGAAAAGGGACTGGAACCGCTGGCCCGGAGCCTTTTCGACCAAGAGGAGATGGATCCCATCTCCGAGGCCTCGACCTTCATCGACCCCGAAAAAGGAGTGGAATCCGCGGAAGACGCTTTGGCCGGCGCCCGGGACATCATCGCTGAATGGATCAGCGAGGATGAAACCGCCCGGACCCGGACGCGTGAATATTTCGCCTCGAAAGCGGTTTTCAGGTCTAAACTCATCCCGGGGAAGGAGGATGAGGGGATCAAGTACCGGGATTATTTTGACTGGGAAGAACCCGCCTCCAGCGCACCCTCCCACCGGATTCTGGCCATACGGCGGGGCGAAAAAGAAAATTTTTTGATTTTTCGGGTCACCCCGCCGGAAGAGGGGGCTCTGGAAATCCTCGACGGTCTTTTCGTCCAAGGGGAAGGACCGGCCTCCCACCAGGTTCAACTGGCCGTGCACGACGGGTACAAACGGCTTCTTTCTTCTTCCCTGGAGACCGAAATCCGCCTGGAAATGAAGAAAAGGGCCGACGCGGAGGCCATCCGGGTCTTTGCCGAGAACCTCCGCCAACTCCTGTTGGCCCCGCCCCTGGGTCAAAAAAAGGTCCTGGCCATCGATCCCGGTTTCCGGACCGGGTGCAAGGTGGTCTGCCTCGATCCCCAGGGGAAACTGGTCCATTACGAAACCATTTTTCTGCTGTCCGAAAAAGGCGCCGCCGAAGCCGGTGCCCAAATTCGGGCGATGTGTAATCGCTTCCAAATCGAGGCCTTGGCCATCGGCAACGGCACCGCCGGACGGGAAACCGAGACCTTCATCCGTAGCCTTGATCTTTCTTCGAATAGGACGGTGGTCATGGTTAATGAGAGCGGCGCCTCAATCTACTCGGCCTCCGAGGTCGCCCGAGAGGAATTCCCGGATCAAGATCTAACCGTCCGGGGGGCCGTTTCTATCGGTCGGAGGCTGATGGATCCCCTGGCCGAACTGGTCAAGATCGACCCTAAGTCGATCGGGGTCGGCCAATACCAGCACGATGTGGACCAAGGGGGATTGAAACGCAGCCTGGATGACGTGGTGGTGAGCTGCGTCAACCGGGTGGGCGTGGAGGTCAATACGGCCAGCAAACAACTGTTGACCTACGTCTCCGGGTTGGGACCTCAACTGGCTCGGGGGATCGTGGAGTACCGGAACGAGCACGGTCCCTTTCCTTCCCGGGAAACACTGAAGCAAGGTCCCCCGTTTAGGACCCAAGGCCTTTGAGCAGGCCGCCGGCTTCCTGCGCATCCGCGGCGGAGCGAACCCCCTGGACGCCAGCGCCGTCCATCCGGAGAGTTATCCCCTGGTCGATGCCATGGCCCGGGACCTCGGCTGTTCGGTGACGGACCTGATCCGTGACGAACCGCTCCGCAAGCGGATCGACCCCCACCGCTACCTCTCGGAAAAGGCGGGCCTGCCTACGCTCCAGGATATCCTGGCCGAACTCGCCAAACCGGGGCGTGATCCCCGGAAACAGTTCGAAGCCTTTCATTTTACCGAGGGGGTAGAAAAGATCGAGGATGTCCGGCCCGGGATGAAGCTCCCCGGCCTGGTGACCAACATTACCGCCTTCGGGGCCTTTGTGGATATCGGCGTCCATCAGGACGGGCTGGTCCATATCAGCGAACTGGCCGACCGTTTTGTAAAAACCCCGGCCGAGGTGGTCAAGGTCCATCAACCGGTAATGGTCAGGGTGCTGGAAGTGGATTTGGTCCGGAAGCGGATTTCCCTTTCCCTGAAGAACGGTTCACCCCCCGCGGACGAGGGTCCGAAGAAGACAGCCCAAAAGAGAGGAGAGCGTCGGGCGGAAAAGGAGGTCAAATCCCCCGGCCGCTTTTTCAATAACCCCTTCGCCGACGCCTTCAAAAAAAAATAATCGTATCCAGTTTCAGGAAAAATCAGGTCGCCGGCCTCGTCCAATCAAAAATTATTTTTCCGGCCACATATTCCTTGCCAGCCTAGCGGGTGATCCGGCTTAATTTTAATGAAATTTTTTCCAGACGCTGAAAAATAAAAGGGGTCTAAAAAGAGGTCGGGTCTGCCTTTGACTCTGACGAACAACTCCAATTAAATGGTCCCATCCAGGCCCTATTTTCCGCCTTGATTCTGTCTTCTTCTCGTTTTATACTCTTCCCATCAAAAAGCAGGTTCTTATCAAAGATTTAATGTAAAAGGTTATGCGTTATACAATTTTTAATACACCAGTCTTAAAATCATTTTTGCTTGGCCTATCCCTGTTTCTTTTAAAAATACTCGGCTGGAAGAAAAGGGGGCCGTTACCCAAACTGACCAAATATGTCATTGTTGTTGCACCCCATACCTCTAGCTGGGACTTATTCTATGGAATTATCCTGGCCTTCGCGTTGAAAATTGAAGCTCGCTTTATAGCAAAAAAAGAATTGTTCCGCTGGCCTTTCTCCCCACTTATGAAGTGGTTGGGAGGCGTCCCGGTCGACAGGGCATTATCAATCCATACCGTGGATCAAATGATATCTGCTTTCAATGAAAGCAAGAAATTTATTCTGGCCCTGACTCCTGAGGGCACCCGTAATAAAACAGGTTACTGGAAATCAGGGTTTTATCATATTGCGGTAAGTGCCCATGTTCCCATTCAGCTTGCGTTTCTCGATTATGCGAGCAAAACCGGCGGAGCAGGACCGCTAATAAATCCCACTGGCGATCTGGATCAAGACATGCGGACAATTCGTGATTTTTATCTGACTGTTAAGGGCAAACATCCCGACAAAACAAGCCCCGCTAATATTTATTCTAAAACATGAAAAAACCAATTCACCATCAGGCTGTCGGTATTTTGAATCAAGGTCGCCTAAGCCAGGCTTTTGCCGGCGAGCTGCTATTCAGGTCTTTTGCGGTCACCGAATCCATCCCAGAAAAAAAGAGGCTATGGAAAACCTAGCCCGCTATATCATCCGGGCCTCTTTCTCTCAAGAACAAATGACCTATCCCGGGGACTTTGTCAAAAAAAAATTAGGATGCCCTCAGTCCCTTACAATCTTTGGAGATACTCTCCGAGTCGCCTCATCTGACGGTAGGGCGGCCTATTGAGTTCATTCCGTAATCGCCAAGGCAAACACCTGCTCATGGCAAACATTAATAGGTGACTTCGTTAAATTGGGGGTGGAGAGGCAATTTTCGAGGAAACTTGAGGGATTCTTCCTGTAGTCCTTGAACCTTTATTTTGAATAAAACGGAAGAGTTCAAACGGTAATCAACGAAAAGGCGTTTCAAATTTGTTGGCTTTATGGTAATTGGAAGGTAGGAAATAAAAAGTAAAATATTTACGTTTTATTGTTGGCAACCTCTCAATAGGGATAAGAAATGGCAAAAAACATTCAAGACTATTATTGTAATGTGATAAGTGAACATGTTAAAATTTATCTAAAAAATAAAGTTAATATTGGCCTCAAATATAGAAAAGACTATTTTGTTAAATGCAATCAGGAAGATTGTCAATACGTAGATGAAAATACATCGCCATGTCCTTTAGTGATAGAAATGTTTAGTATACTTAGCCCAGTTTAGATATTGTTCCTCTTCCCCTTTGACAGAATCGTCGAATGGCCTAAGCCCAATCAGGGAAGCCCGTCCCCGGGGACCTCAACTTCCACGATTTCAATCCGTCCGCCGGCCCGTCCCCGACCCCGGCCCGGAACGGCCGATTCCGCCGTGCAGACAAAGAGCGTACGCCGCTCCGACCCGCCCAGCATGCAGGCGTAGGGTCTGGTCGAGACCTTCACCCGGTGGGTGACAAGGCCCCCCTCCCGGATGCGCTGCACTTCGCCCGGCTCCGGGGCGGCCACCCAAATCGCACCCTCGGCGTCCAGACAGATACCGTCGGGGTAGGCCCCTTCCAGATCAGCCCAGACCCGGCGGTTGGAAAGGGAGCCGTCAGGTTCAAGATCAAAGGCGGTCAGACGATGCCCGAAGGTCTCGGCCACGATGAGGGTTTGGCCGTCCGGTGTAATGACGGTTCCGTTCGGGAAGAGCAGCCCTTCGCCGACCCGACGGGCCCGACCGTCCGGAGTCACCAGCACGATCTCCGCCGACGATACGGGTGCCCCAGCCGCAAAATCAAAACCGAAGTTGCCGATATAGGCCCGGCCCCGCCGGTCAACCACCATATCGTTGCAGTGAAAAGAAGCCAGCCGGCTTAAATCGGCCACCTCCGACAGCCCTTCCCCGTCGAGCCGAAGCAGGCGGCGATCGGTCATGGAGACCACCAGCAGCCGGCCGTCCGGGAGCCAGCCGAGGCCGGAGGGTGAACCCGGGACTGCCACCATTTTTTCCGTATTTCCTTTCAGGTCAACGGTCTCCACCCAGCCGGACTGCATATCGGACACCCAGAGCCTCCCCTCATGCCACCGCGGGCCCTCCGGAAATAAAAAACCTTCCGCCAGAACAGCCGTTTTCAAAATCACGGTCAATCCTCCTTCCTATTCCCTACCCGAATAACTTAAAACCGGGGTGGGAACCAAGGTCATCTCTTCCTTTTTTACCTCGAAGTTGCATAAAAATTGATAGATAAGGGGTTTTTTCTAAATTAAAACGGTGCGTTCTAACGATTTCAGAGTTGAGACCAAAATTCACTCCAGGTGAGGTTTAACATTCTAAGATGTATCGATCAATTTTTACCCTTCGGGAAAGTCTGGGAAGCCGCATCTCCTTTGTTGTCCAGGGCTCGCGGTATGCATATACAGCGTCGCCCTGGACGCCTCGGATCTGCGGCTTCCGAAACTTTTGCGACATCGAGGTTTACCCAACTAAGGTGATAATCGTCGTTGAAACCTGATCCGGATTTTTTTATATGGTTGCATCCAATTTTGAAAAAAGATATAAAAATTTAAGGGAAATCATAAAAGTCAGGGAGGTAGCCCATGAAACTTAGCGGAAAAATTATCGATCTTAGCCAGGAGATATACCAGGGTATGCCCGTCTATCCCGGGCATCTGAAAACGGTGATCTGGACCCATGCCTCCCACGAGGAGGTCGGCCGCCAGTTGGGCACGGGCTTTTCTTATGAAACCCGGGGGATTATGCTCTGCGATCATGGGCCCACCCACATTGATTCCGTCAGCCATCTCTGCACCGATCCGGATGCCCCACCGGTTGACAAGATCCCTCTGGAATACTGCCTCACCTCCGCCATTTGTCTGGATGTGAGCGATGTGCCCCGCAAAACCCAGTTCGGCCGGCCCAAGATCGAGGCGGAGCTGAAGAGATGGGGTCTGGATATCCGCCAGGGAGACACCATCCTGTTTTATACCGCCCATTATGACCGTTATTACGGCAAGCCCGAATACATGACCGATTACCCCGGTCTGGATCGGGAAGGGACTGAGTTTATCATTGATCAGGGGTGCATCAACTTCGGGGTGGATTCGTCAAGCCCGGATATGTGGTACGACAAAACCTATCCCTGCCATACTGTTTGTTCCGAACGAAGGATCACCCATATCGAAAACCTCTGCAACCTGGATAAAGTTGCCGGTAAACGGTTTACCTTTATCGCCCTGCCGCTGAAAATCCGGGGGGGGACCGGTTCTCCTCTGCGTGCCGTTGCCGTGGTTTACGAAGGGGAGCCTGTCAGTTGGGACCTTCATTCAGAATCCTAACCCAAAAATTCGAAAAAATTTTGCCACGGACAACTACAGGACAGGGTAGCGGCGACCTGCCGCTACCCTAACTGTCCGCCCTTCGGGCATTAAGGACTTGGGCCAACGAGCAATATCAACTTAACGAGCATGTCTGTTCGCGCCAGCGATGGCGGTTTTAGCCGGGCAAGTCGCCCGGCTAAAAAAATGTCCGCCTTTGTCGGTGTGTGTCTGTGGCAAAAAAAATTATTAAATCCCCCTACCCCCCTTTGACAAAAAGGAGGTAGGGGGATTTATTGAGCCGGGGGAATCCACCTGAGGTAATTTCTTGTTAATTTGATACAGTTGATCACTTGAACCGCCATATCCTGATAGCCTTTGCCGCCAGCCTGGGAATGGGCGTGGCTTTTTTAAACCTTACGCCCGTCCTGCCCGCCTTGCGGGACTTTTATGGAGTTAGCAATGCCCGGATGGGCGTATTGATAACATCCCTGATCCTGACCCATTCCCTGGTGCAGGTCCCATCCGGTCTGGTGGTGGACAGAATGGGAGTCCGGACCGGAGTCCTGCTGGCTCTGGGGCTCGGCTTTCTGGGAAATATGTTATCGATTTTCTCTCAGGATTTTAATTTCATCCTGGCTATGAGGCTACTTACCGGGGTTGGCACCGGCCTCTCCTTTGTAGCCGGGATCCATTATGCCACTGCCCATGCCCGGGATGAGCAGAAAATTCAGGTTCAGGCCATATTCGGCGGTCTTATCAATATCGGCAGTATGCTCCCTTTTTTTGCCAGCCCGATTCTTTTGGCCTATGACGTCCGGCTGATTTATCTCTTTACCGCCCTCATTTTCTTTTTACCCTTGCTGGCCGTGCTCTTTTGGGGTGAGGATCCGGAAAAGAAAGAAAAGGTTTCCCAAATTCCGCTGAGCCAGGTTCTCATGTCAAGACCCGCCTGGGCCCTGGGATTCAGCCATGCTGTTTTTTTCGGCGGGATGATGGCCATTGGAACCTGGATCTCATCCTATCTTATGAAATCACAGGCCGGTCTCCACGGCTATTCCTGGGTGGGGGTGGTTGGCGGGGTAGTCATCGGAATCAGCGCCATCGGCCGTTTTTTAGGGGCTTTGACCTCGCCATGGATACATCCCAGGAACCTTATCTTTCTGGCCCTGGTTATATTGTTCTTGTCTTACGGGGGGCTTGGGATGGGTGGAGAACTTGGTTTAGGGCTGGCCCTGCTGAGCCTGGCGGCCTTGATGAATTCGGTTACCTTCGGGTCGGTATTTTTTCTTGCCTACCAAACAACGCCGGCCCAAAACGCCGGCACAACCGTCGGTCTGGTTAATTTTATCGCCAGTATCGGGGCCTTCCTCTTTCCGGTTGTTTTTGGTTATTTTATCGATTTGACCGGCACGTTCAGTCTCTCATTTTTCTTTCTGGCCGCCCTGTCCCTGGCTTGCCTTTATCCGGTTATCACCCTTTCCCCAACCCGAAAAATTCGGAAAAGATATTTGCCACAGACAAAGACAGGACAGGGTGGCGGCGACTTGCCGCTCGGCTGAGCTCGCCGCATGCCGCCACCCTAATCGTCAGCGCCTTTGGCGCATACAAAGTTTTTTCTCGCGAAGCGATGGCCTGTTATGCCCGTTCATTGTCGAACGGGCATAAAAAATATCGTCCGCCGGCGCCTGCCCCGTGAACGCAACTGACGCGGGGTCTGTGTGCGTCGGTGGCAAAAAAAATTCCAAAGGGACTGATTGGGAAAATCGAATCTCACCTGTGGACGGCAATTTACACCTATAGAAGGAGTGACGTCTTAAGGGGTACTTATGGGAGGTACCTATTCCTTTCGAGTTTTTCTTTGAGGGCCGTTCGGCCTTTGACTATCTTCTACTTAACGTATAAAATAAGCATCATTCTTTTTAAGGAGGAGCTATGAGAACGATCGTAATAGGAATGCTGGGTCTGGTCTTGTGTCTATTGCCGGTTCTGACTATAGGAGAGACTCGGTCTAAAACTTTTTCCAGGGAGGAAATTAAAAAAATGTCCGAGACGACGGCGGCCATCGAAACCAAATTCGGGACCATCGAATTGAAGTTTTTCCCCGAAGTTGCCCCCAATCATGTAACTAATTTCATAGAACTGGCCAAAAAGGGGTTCTACGACGGGACGATTTTCCATCGGGTCATCCCCGGATTCATGATCCAGGGTGGCGACCCCAACTCAAAGGAGGCGAATAAATCCCGGCATGGAATGGGCGGCCCCGGTTATAACGTGAAAGCCGAATTTAACAATAAATCCCACAAGAGAGCGATCCTTTCCATGGCCCGGGGACAGGACCCGGACAGCGCAGGGTCCCAGTTTTTCATCTGCGTGGGCGATGCCCTTTTCCTGGACAGGCAATATACGGCATTCGGTGAAGTAACCTCCGGGATGGAGGCGGTCGATAAGATCGTCGGATTGCCCCGGGACAAGCGTGACAACCCGAATGAGCGTGTGGAAATAAAGGTCAGAATTTTCGAAAAATAACCGCGGTCCTCGGGTCAGTTAAGCGCCAGGGCGGTGCAGCTCTGCTGGCAGCTATCATTTCCCGGGAAAAGTCTAAATGCTTCTTAATATTTGGTTCCAAATCAGTCTGCTATACCAGAGAAAGGTCATAGCAAACCCTCTGCTTAATAATTGTCAAGTCAAGTCCGAGCCCCGTTGTTTCGTTTATTAGCCTAACAACTTAACGGGTCATCAGGGTACGATTGTTTTGATCTTGGTTTCCGCGCCACCTTCTTTGATGACGACCTTCACAGCATCTTCCATCGGATCTTTGAAGGGCACCTCAATTCGGAGCAATCCGTGCTCGTAAGTCGCTTCGGCTTTCTCAGGTTTCACCGGCCAAGTCAAAGCCAGTGCCGAAACGTACTCAATGTCCCTTGCTGGCGCCAATAAATATACACTATCGTTGAGGATCTTTACATCGATGGTATCCGTTGGCGCTCCTGGGATTGCGAACTCCACTACCAGCTTGTGCTGCTCCCCGTCTGCATACGCTACTGTAACGGGCGCAACCTTCATTCGTTCTACCTGCATCTTGATATACTCCTTTTTGTCTCGTTCCCGATTAGTCGGGCTTATTGCCAATTAAATCATCAATTTTTTCGTGATGTTGATTCTAATTCTTAAAGTTATGCACGATTGTAGCAAAGTCAAGGCAATTCTATGGGTAAGCTACATTTAGTAATATATTCACGCCAAGAATATTCGGGATCGCCTTAGACATGATCATTACGCATTGAAATATAGCATATTCGCCAAGGTTAACGTTTTGCTGACTACAGGAAGAATTTTCGTGGGGGATTGCCACATCGGCCAAGCCCTCCTTTCTCATTATCTTTCTGAAGGTAAAAAATCTTCAGTTTTAATAAAAGAAAAATTAATGCCGTGAGTTAGGTTAAAATTATAATTAATTGATTTTATTGTATTATTTAATTCAGTAAGTTCCTTAATACTTCCTGAAAATGGAAACCATTTTTATTCCACAACAAACATCATTTGAGTTAAAATAATATAAGGTTAAGAAACGGAAAAAAATGATGGCTATGAGACTCGGAATTGACTTTGGAACAACCCGCACTGTAGTCGCTGGGGTGGAGGACGGGAACTATCCGGTCTGCACCTTCTCGTGGGAAGGTGAACTCAAGGAGTACATCCCTTCACTCGTTGCCGTGAAAAACAATACCCTCCACTTTGGCTGGGATGCGGTGAAATGGCATAAGGACCCAGAAGTGCACCTGCTGCGTTCTGTGAAGCGGCTTATAGGTCAGCTCCGGCCGGATGATCCCATAGAAATCGGGCCAGACTTTTCCATCTCAGCCGTAAAGCTCATCACCCATTTTCTGGCACATGTAAAGAAAATGGTTTTGCGGCATAGTAACCTCATCCTCGCCAAGAACCAGCCGGTTGAGGCGATGGTGGCCGCTCCGGCTAATGCCAACAGTAACCAGCGCTACATTACCTTGGAAGCCTTCCGGAGAGCTGGCTTCCGTGTGCTAGGCCTGATGAACGAGCCTTCCGCTGCGGCGGTGGAATTTGTATATCGTTACCTGAGAAATCTTGGACCAAAAAGCCCCAAAGAGTACGTTGTCGTCTACGATTTAGGCGGGGGAACCTTTGATACCTCTGTGGTCGGGTTTGCCGAACACAATTACGATGTAATTACCCACGAGGGGATCGCCCGGCTCGGCGGAGACGATTTCGACCAGATCATCCTCGACCAGGTCCTCCAGAATTTAAGAAGCTCTCGGAAGGACTTGAACCGAAACGAGGAAGCCCGCCTGCTGGAGGAATGCCGAGAGCGCAAAGAAGGCCTGAAGCCCAATACCCAAAAGATGATGTTGGATCTGGGACCGGTTCTCGGCGAGGAGAAAATGGTGGTCCTTGGGACCAAAGAGATCTATGAGCAATGCTTACCCCTTATAGAACGGAGCTTAAATACCGTCAACGCCGTAATGCAGAATCTCCGCCGGGTCGGGATCGACCCTGAAAACAGCCAAAATTTTGCAGCGATTTATCTGGTAGGCGGATCGGTGGTCTTCCCGCCAGTATCCCGCAGGCTACGGGAGTCCTACGGTCGCAAGGTGAAAATCTCCCCCTACCCCCATGCCGCCACTGCGATTGGGCTTGCAATCACCGCGGACCCCCAGGCCCGGATACATATCCGTGAATCGGTCTCCCGCAACTTCGGACTCTGGCGGGAGCAGGAAGGGGGCCGGGACAAGGTTTTTGATACGATATTTCAAAAAGACAACTGGCTGGATCCCTTGGCAGACCGGCAGCAGGTGATCAGGATGTACCGCCCGATGCACAATGTCGGCCATCTGCGTTACCAGGAGTGCAGCGCCCTTGGGCCAGACGGGGAACCTCGGGGTGACATTACCGTCTGGCAGGAAGTCTATTTCCCCTATGATTCTGAACTAAAAAGATATAAGGACTTGGCCCGCGTTCCCATCGAAAGACGACCGGATCTCGCCCGGCAGGAAATACGCGAGACTTATACCTATGACACCCAGGGAATGATTCGCGTGGAGATTGAAAACCGTACCGGCGGGTACCGGAAGGTCTATACCTTTAGACTGAGGACTTAAAACCGAACAAGGGGCTTTGAGGTTAAAACCCTGACATGAAAAAAATCAGACCTGCAAAAACTCCTTACTTGGCATGATCAATTCTTATAAGGATGGTTTAACTGGTGGTCAGAGGCTTTTTCAGGGTTTTCAAGAATCTTGAAAAACTGTTTTGGACTTCACCTACTCTTGTTTGGGAACTGGATTGAAAGCAAAGGATTACTAATTGAAACAAGCCAAAAAAGGCAAGAGCCCAATGAAAGTATAATTCTAAAATCCTATAATGTAATTTTTCAGTAAGCATCTTTATAAAAACAATCCCTTACCTAAAGACGGTCAATTCCCCATCAATCCCCTAAAATTTTAACTACAAGAAATTCCTATTAAAAGAAAAGGAATTCCATAACAGGGAAAAATATTCCCATTTTATATTTTTATCAAATAATTGAATAATATAACCCGCTGATAAAGCTACTCTTTATTGGAATTTACTAATAACAAACTTGGGCATTAATTTTGCTTATAATAAACAAGAGACCCTTACATTTAAGGTAAGGACTCCTGCGCTCGTCTTTGAAGGAATAGCAAATCATGTATTGCGATTTTTATCAACTTAGAGAAAACCCTTTTCAAATTACCCCGAATCCAGCCTTTTACTTTTTAAGCCACAGTCATAAAGAAGCCTCGGAAATCATCACTTACGGTGTGGAACAAGGAAAAGGATTTATTGTCATTTCGGGTGAAGATGGTGTAGGGAAAACAACCCTTCTCCATGCTTCCCTCAAGGAAATGGAGAAGGCCGAGAAAAAGATTATTTGTGTCTTCAATGGCAATTTCTCTTTTATCGGACTTCTAAAGATGATAGCCCGGAAGCTAAAACTGGAGGTTAAGGATGATGAATCTTCGCTGCTTTTAGATATCTATGAGGCTTTAATTAAAAAAAATGAGGAAGGGAACAACCTGGTTTTGCTTGTTGACGATGCCCACGACATGCCCATTGAAACCCTCGAAAAACTTCGCATTCTTGCAAACCTGGAGACGCCGAAAAAAAAACTAATCCAGGTTGTTCTGGCCGGGCAGTCGGAGCTGGAAAGCAAACTCAACCTAAAGGATTTAAGGCAGCTCAAACAGCGCATTGTCTTAAGAAGCACCCTTTCCCCCTTAACGAAGGAAGAAAGTCTGGATTATATAAAATTTCGACTCCAAAAGGCTGGCGGGTATGCCCCCTCTATCTTTACCAAAAAAGCGATGGATAAAGTCGTAAGCTACTCCAATGGGATTCCTCGAACCATTAATATCATTTGCGATAATGCCATGGACACCAGATTTACATCCCTTCAAAAAAGAGTGTCTGTCAAAATTGTCAAGGGAGTGATCACTAATATAAATGGGAAAGAAAACAGATCCACCATCCGGTTAGTTTCAGCTTCCTTGACCACCATACTTTTAGGGTTGGGCATATTTGGATTTTTCACGTATTATAGCTCCTTGACTGACAGAAAAGACCTCCATTCCTCTACCTTGGCCGTTTCGGAGAAACCTGCCAAGTTGTTGTCCCTGAAAAAATTAAAATGGACAACCCTCTATCGGGGAACATGAACGATCCAACAGCTAAAAAGGAAATTATAACCCCCGATAGGCAAAAGACTTTATTAAACCAGAAAACAAATTCCACAGCATCCGGCAATCTCTCTTCGGTAAATAGCCTTCAAGATGCAAATGAAAAGCCGCTGGCCGAAAAAAAGGGGAATAAGGTGCGATTTCCCGTTATCAAAAAAGTAAGAAAAGGAGACAATCTTTATCGGCTCACACTAAATGTTTATGGTTCCAGGAATCAAGAACTCTTGGAATTCGTCAAAAAAAATAATCCCACGATTAAGGATAACTATGAAATTCGGGTTGGAGAAAAAATCATTTTTCCTTATTGGAAAGAAAAAAAGGGGGGGGTTGGTTAAATTGGAGGCAAATTGAGTTGCAGGATTCTCGTCAGTTCAATAGCGAAGTGCAGCCTTTAGGAACAGGAAGGTTGACGGTGTCCTAAGTGGATCTGCCCTGAGACGATAGGATTTTAATCGGTAGCTCTCTAATTTATAACTACTTCGATTTTATCACTAAGACAGAAAAAA
>CAVQFQ010000006.1:0-165212 GCA_963711835.1 uncultured delta proteobacterium
TTCAAAGAAAAGTAGGGTCAGACTCGACTTTTGGCCGATACCGCGATCCGGTGGGGCGCCATCGCTTCATCGCATGGCCCGCCTGCCGCGCTTCTTCGTACCCGGCCTCCCGCTGCATGTCATTCAGCGCGGCAATGATCGCGCACCCATTTTCGGCGTGCCAGGCGATCTGGCTTTCTTTGGCGAGTGCGTAGAGCCCGCAGCACACAGAACATGGCGTGGCAATCCACGCTTATGTATTCATGACAAACCACGTGCACCTGTTGGCCACGCCCGGAGCTCCGCCACCGGCCATCTCCCCAAGATGATGCAGGCGATCGGACGCGTCTATGTGCAGTACTTCAATTCCCTGTATCACCGCACCGGAACATTGGGAAAGTAGCTACAAGGCCGCGATTGTCGACGACGAGCACTCTGCTCACCTGCATGCGCTACATCGAACAGAATCCGGTGCGCGCCTCGATGGTCGCAACTCCGGCCGAGCATCAGGTGGTCGAGCTCCGGGCGAACGCTTGCGGAGCGAGCGACGAACTGATCGAGCCGCACACCGTCTATTGCCGGCTCGGCCATTCGCGGGAGGCCCGTCAGGTCCGCCTATCGCGAGCTCTTCCGCGCGGAAGCGGATCGCGGAAGCGGACCTGTGCACGATCCGGGACGCAACGCAGAATGCGTGGGCGGTGGGCGGCGAAGTGTTCTGCAGAGAGATCGAGGCGTTGAGCCGCCGCGCCGCGCGAGCGCCGATGGGCCGGCCGCGCCGGGAGCGGGCGCGGCCGGACAATAGTTCGAGTCTGACCCTACATTTCTCGCGCAGCGTTGGGGGAGTGCGACATGCCCGGTGCGAGGGGTCGTAAAGCGCGATTATGCGCGCTCCCCAAGCGTGGCCCGCCGCGATCGGTCGGACAAATAGGATCTGACGCTACTTAGGGGATGCCCTCGGCGCTCATTCTTGTTGTTTCCGTCCTTGCCGAATTCGATCCCGGTGAAGTATTGGCGCAGCGGGCACAGCGCCGCATCCGTGCACGCGTGCTCGCGCGCGCATTGGCGCTGCGTCTGGTCGAGCAGCACGTATTGTCTGCACACCTTGCAGAATTCGAACGGGGAATCGAACATGCTCCCCCTCCTAACTGTCGCCGTGCGACCACCGTCCGCTTCGAGGCGATGCGCCCTCGGAATCGAAGATCGCCGCCACCCGCTCAGTGTAGTCGCGATCGGCCAGCCCGAAAAGGCGCTCAGCTCCTGCCGAACACCTCGTTGCCCTGCTGCTGCGCGACGCGGATATAGCTTTCCCGCCAAGAGCCAAAACGAGCTGGTCATAAAATATGGTTTCGTGATTGAGGGTGATGAACTTGTTGGCTGGCTCAATTGAACCAACCATCGCCCCGGTTATCACCTCAAGCCGTTTGTCTTCGAAGTCATACTCACCGGAAAGAAAAACCTTGTCACGGGGGATCCCTCCCCCGAGGTAGTGGGGTAGGACACAAGGCGAATAGAGGGAGGACATCTCGTGGGTTATTAACAAAACTTTGCTATCGGTCGACGCAGCCAGGGCCGCCTGACAAGCGCTATAGCCTGCGATTCCTCCCCCAACAATAACCAACCGCAATGCCATCCCTTCCAGTTTTAAATAAGTTATCGGGCCGAAAAACAGAGAAGAATATCAGGGACTGTCGCCCGAATCCTTCATGACTACCAAAAATTAGAGTATGAGACCAGCGCCAAGATCCTCGATTTTGAGTTCTTGAAGTTTTTTCGGGGTTGGAAGGCCGGTATTTGACCATCCTCGCAAGCGATAATATTCATCAAGCAAATTTTCCCAAGGGACGACTTTCCCCCGCCAAATTCCCCGCCCAGCCGGTTCGTAAGCCCGTTGATCAGCCCAGCGGTCATGGTTTCTGTCCCACCCTTGGAGACGGTAATTGAAGAGACACTGGGCATTAAAAATTCGTTCGCCGGTCAACATTAATTCCTCATAAGTGGTATTCCATCCGGTAATATGGTTAAGAATCTCGGCGAACACGGTGGGACCAATACCAACCAGGAGATATTGACCGGTGACAGCAAACATACAAGTAACTAAGGAGTTGAAGAGGCAGACAAGATTTTCTGACCAAACTCCAACTCGGGCCTTTCCCTGGGTTCCTCTGATCCAATCAATATTGACTTCCGGGGTTTCCCCAAACATCTGCGTCTTCAACTCGGGAGGCAGGTCGACCCGGTCGATGAGGATTTTGTAAATCTCGCCACAGGTTTTCCCGACAAAATTCGGATAGGTATCCCTTCTCTCCGGGAGAAATGATAACTCCCAGACATTGTGAGTTCGGAGCCAATCCCCCCCTCGTGGACTTGTCAAGAAACCCAGAGCCCAAACCAATGCCTGGAGGTTTGGTTCCTTAAGGAGGTAGGGTTTGCCTTTGACCGTGGGACAAATCTTTTCAGCCCCCTTACCAATCCGTCGACTTGCTTGGGCAACCCCATCGGCCAAGAGATTTCCCAAGTTTCCTTCGCGGAAGGCTATCCGCCGCATGACCTCCCAAATGAGATCCTCGTCACCAAAGTGGAGGATTAACCCATCGGTGTCTTCTTGGCTTAGAATTCCCTGTTCAAAACATTCGACAGCCCAGTTAAAGGCTTGACTGAACGAGGCCGGATCTAGCCCGAGTTCCTGAATAATTCGTTCATAATAGATAATTGAGTTTATATCCTTAAGCTGCAAGTTTTCCAAGGCCGAGAAGAAAAAGGTCATGTGGCCCCCGAGTTGCCTCAGTCCAGTGTGAGGCCCTTCTTTTACCTGGAGCCAATGGTAACATCTCCCCGGACAATTAAGACACCCAATGTTTTTGAGATGCGGGAAATCCGCAGCCAGGGCATTATCCCGGATCATCTTCCCGTTTACCGGGGCACCAACCATGGTCAAAAGATATGTCGTTGCCCCATATTCTTCCCAAAGTTTGATGAGGGGATCGGAGGTATAGGTATTAATTGCCCGTTGGGAAGCCTCCAATAAGCCCTTGGGGTTATATAGCGAAATCTCGCCAGTCCCGCGGATCGCCAGAGCCTTGAGCTTTTTCGATCCCATGACGGCCCCGGCTCCAGTTCTCCCGGGGGAGGAGGTGGCGTCAGCACACGGGGGGGAATAAGGGACAAGGTTTTCCCCCGCGATTGAGGTGGTTAAGACCCGGATTTCGCCTTCATAATTTTCTTCGAGTTCCTCGCGTATGGCTTTTACCGTTTCCCCCGTTGCCTTTCCCCAGAGGTGGGCGGCATTCCTAAACGTTACTATCTGGTCGTCGACAAATACATATTTCGGAGTTTTTAACTGGCCGCGAATGATTATCAGATCAAATCCAGCATATTTGATCGCTCCGGGATACATCCACCCAAAGGATCCCGAACCGAATCCCCCGGTTTCGGGACTGATGCAACCCAACATGGCTCGTCCTCCCCACGGAGCAGCGGTCCCGGTCCAGGGGCCGGTGGCGATAATTATCTCATTGTCAGGTCCGAGGGGATTAATGGGTTCGGGATAATCTTTCCAGAGAATTTTTGTGATCACCCCGTCACCCCCGAGCCAGAGCCGTGGGTCAATCCCATAATCCTCAAAGAAATCCCCGGTTGATCGAATTTCGACCTTTTCTTCGGTGAGATTGATAACTAAGGTGTTGCCCGCATAGCCAGGAGGAAGCCGCATTGAATTTCTCCGCCAAAATTATTGAAGTTTTTGGTCGATAAGCCCGTCGATTATTTTCTTTGAGGTTGCCATCTTTTTGGGGAGGTTAGCTTGGTCGACCGGCAAAAACCGCAAGGCCCGGGGTTGGCAAAACTGGACACATTGGGGATCACCCGCGCAAAGCTCGCATTTATATACTTTATTTGCTTCCTGATTAAATGAAATTGCCCCAAAATAGCAGGTCATGAGACACATCCGGCACCCGACGCATTTATCCTGGTCAATGACCATTGCCCCGGTTGTATGATTCCGGCTAATTGCTGCTACCGGGCAAACAAGCGAACAGATAGGGTCTTCGCATTGCTGACATCCGATAACCGTAAACACGAGTTCATCCGCTTCATCTATTTTAGTGATGGCATGGCCTTCATGACGAATAACCTGAAGCCGAGCTTTGGAGAGACTAGTTCGGCCTTCATGATAAGTCGTACAGGTTGTCATACAATGCATGCATCCCGTACATAAATGAGGATCAAAAACCAGAATTTTTCGCGCCATAGGTCACTCCGGGCAAAATAAGTCGACTTTTTTATTATAAACATGATGGGCCGATTAACGAACAAGCCCCCTCGTTAATCTAAGACGATCCTTAAAACTATGCCACTCCCCGAGTCTTCTTTCTACGATCCCTTATTCTTTTGGCCTTTCCCTCGGTTTTCGGAAGAGTTCCTTCAGGAAGGACTTCTATTTTGGGATTCACTCCCTCAATAGCATCCTGAACTTTTGAGGCCACCCGATTATTCAGCTCAACATAATTCTCCTTTGGAAATTCCAACTTCGCTTCACAACGAATCGTTAAGGTCTGCGTAAACCCCTCTTCATCTAAAATAATTTCATACTCGTTTCCCAACTCCATAAAACTTCTTACCACATTCTCAATCGCTGAGGGGAAAATATTGATTCCTTTATACCAGATCATGTCGTCCGCTCGGCCTTCCACTCCGTTCACAATTCGGGTACAGGTGGCACCGCATCCCGGGCAGGAACCAAATTCGGCAAGTCTACCGATGTCGTTCGATCGATATCGCAGGATGGGTTGGGAATCTCCAAAAATATTCGTATAGACCAGTTCCCCCCTCTCACCTGCATTTAAAGACCGACTACCCCCTATCTCTACCACTTCCACGATGAGGTAGTCGTCCCAGGCATGAAGCTGGGAACTTCCCTGACAGCTTCTCCCGAGAACACACATTTCCGTTGAACCATATCGGTCAAATACCTCCTTCGCACCCCAAGCCTTCTTTATCCGCTCCCTCGTCGCTGGAATCGTTGCTGCCGGCTCACCGACAGATTCCACTATCCTCACGGAATTCATTTCTGAGAAAATCATCCCTATCTCCTTCGCCTTGTCGGCAAGATATAATAAAAATGAGCCTGTCGAACTGACAAGGGTAGGTTTCAATTGGTGAATAAGGCTAATTTTCTCCGGGGTACTATAACGGCCCAGCCGGACAACCATGGCGCCCATTAACATCCGGGCGGCGGCTCCGGCAAAGGGGCCCATCAATCCGTCCGTTGGGCCCAAAACCACTACCACCTCGCCAGGATTGAGAGGTGTATATACGGCCATCCTTCCCGTATACAGATCCCAGTCCCTTTTGCTGTAGGCCCGGTTAAGCGGCTTGCCTGTTGTGCCTGACGTGGCGAAAAACTGATATAATTTAGAATGATGGACCGCTAAGTAACTCCCGTAAGGAGGGTTTTTCTCCTGATCATCCTGTAATTCTTGCTTTGTTGTGAAAGGTATTTTCCCCAGATCGTCTAATCCCTTGATATCGTCTGGGGTGATGCCAGCATTCTTAAGCTTCTTTCGATAAAAAGATGTATTTTCATAAACGTGGCGGACCTGAGCTTTGAGCCTCTCACCCTGTAGCGCCCTCCTTTCTTCCAATGTCATATAATCAAACCGAGGTGGACAACATGCATATTCAGGTAACATTCTGCCTCCCCCCCTTTTTAATTTTATAGGATCCAACCCAGTTGCGGATTTTCCCTGTAGCCTCAACTAACCCACCGGGCAAAGACAAAACGGTTATAATAAAAAGAATAGCAAAGATAGGGACACTAAACCGACCAATTGTGACCGCAAACAATTCCTTGAGGGCGACATAACCGATTGCCCCCAAAATAGGCCCAATAATAGTTCCCGCCCCTCCAATGATTACGATCAGGACTGGTTCAAAACTCCAGATCAACTCGAAGGGGACAAAGTAGTAATAGACAGCGGAATAAAAACCGTAGACACCTCCGGCCAAGCCAGCGAAAAAAGTACTGACAGCGAGGGCAATGACTTTGCATTTAAATGTATTAACCCCTGTAGCGGCTGCTGCTGCTTCATCTTCCTTGACAGCAATCATTCCAAGACCAAGCCTTGAGTTCACTATAAGGCAAGCTGCTCCTATCGTGACCAGCATCACTACAAGTGCGACATAATAACGGGGTGTGAGGGTAAAAGAGGCAAGATATTTAGCCGGGAGGAAACTTACCCCTGGAAAGACATTGTGAACAATCACTCCCGTAATAATAGCCAATCCCAGGGTGCCGATGGCAAAGTAGACACCTCTCAGTCTGAGACTGGGAAGGCCGATTAGTACCGCCAAAACTGCAGCAGAAACACCTCCAGCTAACAGAGCCAAAAAAATGGGCACTCCCGACATCCAGAGTAAACGAGTCGATAAGGCGCCTATCCCAAAAAATGCAGATTGCCCAATACTAATCTGACCTGTGTAACCGCCTAAAATGTTCCAACTTTGAGTAATGGAGATGTAAAGGAAAAGCAAAATAAAGAAGTTTATAAGATAGTCCGACTTAATGACTAAAGGCAGCAAACAACTTGCCGCGATCAAAATTCCAATGATGAAGAACCTCTTATTAGTGATTGCCTTTTTGAGTATATTGGAAGAAAATCCTTCTGAAATGGAGATTTTCTGGCTAAAGGCATAGCTGGCGGAAGGAAGATTCTCAGCCGAACTGCTTGCGCCTCCTCCTTTCCTCGTAAATAATCCATGTGGTCTGAACATCAGAAGTAATATGAACAGGACAAGGCCAACAACCTGTTGATAGGAAGCACCTATAAAGTAGACACTGACTGCCTCAATAACCCCCAGAACCAAACCGGCTGCAAATACGCCCCCAATCCGTCCCAGGCCAGCTAAGGTGATGACGATCAGTGCCTTGATAGACCATCCCTCTGAAATCGCTGGGCTGAAAGCATAGCTAACGGAGAGTATGCTACCCGCCGCACCCGCTAAAGCGATGCCGATAGCAAAAGAGAAAAAATAAGTCTGTTCAATATTAATTCCTACGGTTAGGGCCGACTCCCAGTCCTGAGAAGCGGCCCTTATGGATTTGCCAAAGTAAGTTTTATTTAAAAAGAGATATAAGGCAAATATGAGTAACATCGTCAGGACTAATCCGAATAGTCCTACATAAGGAATCCGCAATCCCAAAAAACTAAAAGTCAATCCCGAGTAAATGGTGGTGATGTTTCTTTCGTCCGGGCTCCAGATTATGGTCGCGAGGCTTTCTAAAACAAGCATCAAACCAAAACTGATCAGTAAAGAGTTGTCAATCCTTATCCCCACAGGATACCTGGCCAGACTGGAAAACATCAGTTTATACAGAAGCATGCCGATGATAAAAAGAAAAAACATTACCATAGGGATGGAGAGTAGGGGGTCTATGTGATAAAGAGAGAACAGGGAAAAAGCTAAATAAGTACCAAACATGAGCAAAGCGCCATGGGCAACATTGAGATATCTCATCACGCCAAAAACTAACGAAAGCCCCGTGGCCGCTAATCCGTATAATGCACCGACGAGAATACCGTAAATAAAACTTTGACCAAGCGACTCGATAAAGGACATTTATCCTTCCATTTCCATTAATCCAAAGCCTAAATAAGACTCCTTAACGTTATCACTGCTTAAAAGTAAACTAGCTTCACCATGCCCTACGATAGAGCCGGTCTCAATAATATAACCACTGTCTGCAACCTCTAAGGCCAATCGGACATTCTGTTCTACAAGCAATATTGCTATTTGCTTTAATCGATTTATTTCTTTAACAACGTCATAGATATGACTCACAAGAATAGGCGCTAAGCCCAAAGAAACTTCATCCATAAGTAGGAGTTTCGGCTGGGACATTAAGGCTCTACCGATGGCCAGCATTTGCTGCTCCCCCCCGCTTAGAGTCCCAGCCGTCTGATTCCTCCTGTCCTTAAGTCTCGGGAAGATTTCATAAACCCATGCGGTCATTTCACTTTTCTTTTTTCTGGCTTTTGCATTGAAGGCCCCCATTTCCAGATTTTCCAAGACACTCATTTCAGAAAACAATCGCCTCCCCTCATGCACCAGGCAGATACCCTGTTGGACGATCTGATGGGCCGGTGTCTTATCTAATTGCAAACCGTTGAACCGTATACTCCCACGGGTAATCCGCAGCAATCCACATATCGTCTTGAGCAGAGTACTTTTTCCTGCACCGTTAGAACCAACTAATGCTGCAATTTCTCCGTCCCGTATGGTCAGCGTAACATTCCAAAGGGCTTGAAGATCTCCGTAAAAAACGTCTATCTGATCAATCTCAAGCATACGATTCTTTCCCTAAATATGCCTCAATAACTCCCTTGTCCTTCAATATCTCTCGAGGTGCCCCATCGGCTATTTTCCCCCCTGCATTTAGCACCATTATCCTGTCCGAAATTCTTAATACTGCCCTCATGACATGTTCCACCACCATCAGAGTTATCCCAGAATCTCTGATATTCTTTATAATTTTGATGGCCTCCTCAGTTTCTGTCAAGTTCAATCCGGCCATCATCTCATCGATCAACAGCAGTTTTGGCCTTGTGGCAAGGGCCTTGGCCAACTCCAGCCTTTTACGGTCTGATAACGTAAGGCCATGAGCAACCTTGAACTTTTTCATTCCCAGACCAATCGATTCGAGAATCTCCTCCGATTCTACCCGGGCCTCCTTTAACCTTTTGGCTGGTTTGCTTCCATACATTCTGCCCACCATTACGTTCTGTAAGGCTGTCATGTGGGCAAAGGGCTTCACCAGTTGAAAAGTCCGAGCTATCCCAACTTGGCATACATGATAGCTCTGGGCGTTCGTGATATCTTTTCCCTCAAAGAGAATTTTGCCTCGATCTGCTTTCAGAAATCCCGCAATCAAGTTAAAGAGCGTCGTCTTCCCGGAGCCATTTGGGCCGATGAGTCCTAATATCTCCCCTTGATGTAGCTCGAAGTCTACATTGAGTAATACTTGCAACCCACCAAATGATTTGGATAGGGTTTCCGCCTTGAGGAAAGTCATCTTATTCCGGTCCTTAGTGGATGTCCTGCAATGCTATTTTCTCTCGTTCCACTTTGGCATCAATAGAAGGGGTGACGATGTGAATTTTTCATGATAGATTACTTGCGATATTCCTTTTTGCCATTGCATAATAGCCACCGGAGTGATTCCGACGCCGTCAGCCCTGAACTTTACCGGACCTTGAACAGTGGTGATATCAGTAACGGCGACCGCATCCCTGATTTTATTACTATCCAATGTCCCAGCTCTTCTTATTGCGTCAGCCAATATTTGCACGCAAGAGTAGGTAACCCCCACGGTGACAGCGGGCAGTTTATTATGCTTTGCCTGGTATGCCGCTACCAGTTCGGAGCACCTGGGGTATTTGAAATTGTGGTCCCAATTACTGCAATACCCCACATAATCTCCATCTTGTTTCAGGTTCGCTGGCCACAGGGGGGTCCCGGCTGCGCGCCAAAAAATCACAACCTTAGGGTTGTAATCGAGCTCTTTTATTTGCCTCATGAGGGCAATCCCATCAGGTGGCGTAGGCACACCAATAACGATTTCAGCATTGGCAGACTTCGCCGCGATGATAAGAGATGAGTAGTCTTTAGTGCCAACTGCATAGCTCTTCTCTGCTACGACTGTATAACCTCGCTTCTTTGCTATATCAGGCGTTAACCGTATCAATTCCTCGCCCCAATCTGTCTTCTCCGCAAAGATAGCTACTTTACTTGGCCTCTGCGCTTTGGGGATAGTGTCGATTGTTGCGAAGATCGCTTCAAGGCCAGTATCCGTTTTGACAAACGGAGAGAAGAGATATTTATATCCCTGCTGATGAGGGGCCAATAGAGAAAAAGATACGGCTAAGATGGGCACTTTGTTTTTTTCCGCAATGCCGGCTGCCGCCGCACAGAGGGTGCTCCCATATGGTCCGAGATAAGCAACCACTTTATCTATGCTATGCATCTTTTCCAATCGGGCAACACATTTTGTAGAATCTGATTCGTCGTCTTCGATGATTAGCTCCAAGGGGATCTTTTTATTAAACTCTTTAACATAGACACCACCCTCTTTATTGATATCTTCTACCGCTTGCTCATAACCAAATTTAGATTCAAGTCCACCGCTTGCGAACCTTCCGGTAAAAGAAACCGCCCCCCCGATCTTAATAGTTTTGGGTGGTGAGCTTGCCCCTGTATCCAAAACTGTGAGGGATACTAATGCTAACATCAGTAAAAAACAAAATACACTCAACCCTATAATTCTTATTTTTCTTCTCATTTTTTTCCCCTCCTTATAAGTATACCCCGTGGGGTCAAAGCTTTTCCAAAGCTATACAATGTTTTTAAAAGTCTATTTCGAGGACGCATTTAAGACCCGGTCAATCAACTTCTCTACCAGACCGAGGTATTTCGAAGGGTCTAATGCAGCCTTAATTTCTTGGGGTGACAAATACTTACGGACCTGGTCATCCTCGGACAAAACCTTTTCGAAGGGTAAACGACAAATATGCCTCCTTCGAAATTTTTATCGCTAACTACAAATTATTTTTTATTCTGACCTAAATTAGACAGCTAGTCCCCCGACAAGGTCGGTGGTGGTTTACTTGATTTGAATAATTAATTGAATTTACCTTTGTTGGAATTAGATTGGAATTAGAATAGGTTCCGAGATCAACCAAGTCAATATAATATTTCCGGCCTCCTGTTTCCCGAATAAAGGGGATAGCCCCTTTCCAAATAAGGTCCCCCATTCCCCACTCACTTCGCCCAAGATATTCGGCTGCTTCTTTCAAGGGATATAACCGCTTTTTGAGGGGATTCTTTCTCTCCATCCGCCCCCTTTTTACCAGACCATTTCCTTCAAGACTTCAACCAGGCGAACCATCCCAAGAGTATCGAGTTTGCAGTACTCGAAAAGGGCCTGGCGGGTCTTGGCGATTTCTTCTTGGCTGGCCATCCCTTCCATCTCCAAATAGGAATACCCCGCCGTCCCGCCGTCGCTTATCTCAAGGCCCTCATAGGAAAGATAGGGAATCAAGGCAGGCAAGACGGCTTTGATGGAAGCCGAACCAGCCATCTCCCAGTGATAGACGTCGCGGGCCTTAAACGGGACCATCAGGTCAACGAGGTTGGTCCGGATGGATTCGATTGCTTGGGTCTTGTCGGAAAACCAGTCGCTGAGAACAGCCAACCGTCCGGCTTCGAAGGCCTTGTTATAACCCACAACACAGGCTCCACCCGGAACGGCGGCCAGGAGGTTTTCGGGGAGGTCCTTCCGGGGGTCCTTCCCGGGAATTCCCAAATAGCAATAGTGCCTCAGCTCCCCCCCTCTTTTCCCTCGACATGGAGCGAGAACTGGAAGGGGACAGGCTGGTATGGCCGGGTTCCATCAAAGAGGGGAACCGGGACAAAGAGGGTCTCAAAGTCGAGGAAGGCGAGGGGATACCAGAGCGAGGCCAGGAAGTGGTTTAGCTTCTCACGGTCGATCCAGAGGTCTTTCTTAAGGAAGCGTTCGAGCTGGAACTGCTGGGAAGGCGAGAGGCGGTCAAACGGGACATCTTCCAACTTCAAGATCCCCTGGTTGTAAAAGTCGAAAGGATTGGCTCCTCGCCCGCCCAATTCAAAAACCGAATAGGCCGGTAAATGGTCCCAGCAATGGCCGACAAAGTCACACTCATAGGGGTCGTGACACTGGGGGCCGATGGCGGTTTCCGGGAGGCCTCGCTTCAGCATTTCCCGGAGGTCTTGAATCTTGTCCTGGATATAGGGCTGCTTGTCGGTCACAACCCCCGTCAGGTCCTTGACGGCAAATAGCTTTTCCGGTTCGAGCTCCCTCTGGCGGACATATTGGTTGTTGATATGGACCAAGAAGGCCCGGTCGACCGGATAGCCTAAGCCCTTTAGGACGTAGAACTGAATGGCTATATCGTCCTGGTAATAAGCTTTTTCGCCGGTCGAATTCTTGACTTCATAAATCCCCCAGCCGTCCTTGCCACAGGTTAGGATATCCGGTCTGGCAAAAACCCCGTTATGGCTAAAGGCTGGCTCATATAGGACTGGAGTCCCGGCTTTCAAAAAGTCTTGGGTCTGGCGGAGCTGATCCCCGAGGGAAAGGGTTTCGTAAGCGATGCCTAACCCCTCAGGGAAAAGCCGGGTGGTTTGACTCCGGGGAAGGTCTTATCCCATCTCCGAGACCAGGCGAAGGGGCGGTCCGGCAATGCGGCCAATAAGGATCGGAAAAACCTTGTGGCTGCCTGGAACTGGGGAAGGAAATACCTGGAAGGATTCCCCAATGTCAATCCCTGTCTCGTCGACAGGTTCCCTGAGATTAGGAAACCGAGGTATGTTCCCCCTGAAAAGGATTTCTGGAAGGTCTATGAAACCGCCAAAGGCCAGGACCAGGTAATGCTCTTGGCCTACCTTCACCTCGGAGCTCGGCGGGGGAACTCTTCCGGTTGACCTGGGAAGACATCGACTTTGGTCAGGCGAGGGTAAGGTTATGGACGAGGAAACGCCAGGAGGGGACTTATGAGTATGATTGGCTCCCGATGACCGACGATCTTTTTAACACCCTCGTCGCCCATCGCCAGGGGAACAAATCCGAATGGGTCTTCGTTAATCCCGAGACCGGAGGCCCATATCAGTATCGGATCCACTGGATGAAGCGACTCGCCAACCGGGCCAAGGTCAGGGAGTTTGGGATTCATGCTATCCGCCATTTGACGGCCAGCATATTAGCCCAATCCAACGTCCCGATGGTTCAAATCCAGGCTATCCTTAGGCATAAAAGCCTTTCGACGACAGAGAGATATATTAAAAGGTTGGATAGCTTGAAGTCGGCTCTCCAGCTCCTTTCGCGGAGGAAAAAGCCGTCAGTCGAGCCGTCAAGGGGAGGTTTTGAACGAGTGGCTTCGGAGGCAGTTGGTTAACTTGTTTGATTTATTAATTTAATTTTGGTGGTCCCAACGGGGATCGAACCCGTGTTACCGGCGTGAGAGGCCGATGTCCTAACCGCTAGACGATGGGACCTTTAATACGAAAACAGATGCTGGATAAAGACAAAAAGCGATACTGGATAAAAACAAAAATTTAACTCTCAGACCCGGTTAACTGCTTCAAGGGTTTCTGCCCCGGGTCTGGGGGTTTGGCTAAAGACTGGCTGGGGGACAGGGATTCGAACCCCGAAAGGCAGATCCAGAGTCTGCTGTCTTACCGTTAGACGATCCCCCAACGAAAAATAAGATACGAAAAGAGGCTTAAAAAATCAAGCTCTTTCGTCAGCTTTGCTCGTTCTTGATAATAGACAGGGCCTCGTTGAGCCTGCCGATAGTCCTTTCCTTCCCCAGTGCTTCCATAACCTCGAAAAGGCCCGGTGATGCGGTTTTCCCGGTCAGGGCTGCCCGGACAGGCTGGGCGATCTGCTTCATCTTATAGCCCCCCTGTTCCAATAAGGCCTTAAATGTTTCCTCCAGGGCGGGAATATCCCAAATCGATAGTCCGGATAATAGAGCAATTGTCTGTTCAAAGACCGGGATCATCTCTTCTCTGAAAAATTTGGCGACCAGCTCTGTCGGATACGAGACTTCGTTGACCAGATAGAACTCGGCGGCCTCGGCCATTTCAACCAGGGTCTTGCACCTGGGTTTTAAGGTGGCTGCGATTTTGGCCAGATAGGCCTGATCAGGGATTTCAAATCCCCTGGCCCGGATAAAAGGGATCACCAATTCGGCTAATTCCGTATCAGGGGATTCTTTGATGTAGTGGCTGTTCAACCAGAGGAGTTTTTCCTGATTAAAAACGCCGGCCGACTTGCCGATCTGACTTAGGGCAAATTTCCCGATCATTTCTTCCCGGGAAAAAATTTCCTCATCGCCATGGGACCAGCCCAGGCGGACCAGGTAGTTGAGCAGGGCCTGGGGAAGGTAACCCATCTCCCGGTATTCGAGGAGAGAGGCGGCGCCGTGGCGCTTGCTCAATTTGGTGCGATCCGGGCCCAGGATCATAGGGACATGGGCATAGACAGGCAGTGCCGCTTCCAGGGCTTGATAGATCTGGATCTGGCGGGGAGTATTATTGATATGATCATCTCCCCGGATGATATGGGTTATTTCCATGGTGATGTCGTCAATGACCACTGCCAAATGGTAGGTGGGGGAGCCGTCGCCGCGGGCCAGAATCAGGTCATCCAATTCATCATTGGGGTAAAGGATAGGACCATGGATTAGGTCATCAAATCGGGTGGTTCCGGTGCGGGGTGTTTTCAGGCGCACCACGGCCTGGGGGCCCGGTCCCAGATTCTTGTCCCGGCAGGTGGCGTCATATTTGGGTTTACGGCCTTCGGCCCGAGCGGTTTCCCTTTTCTTTTCCAGGAGTTCCACTGGGCAGTGGCAATAGTAGGCCTTTCCCTTAACCAGCAGCTCCGAGATAAATTGCTTATAAATCTCAATGCGTTGAGATTGGAAGAAAGGCCCTTCGTCCCAATTCAGGCCCAGCCAGGTGAGTCCTTCGAGAATGGCCTCGGTAGCCTCCCGGGTGGAACGGGCCTGGTCCGTATCTTCGATCCTTAAGATAAAGGTGCCGCCCTGCTGGCGGGCAAAAAGCCAATTAAATAAAGCCGTTCTGGCACCACCAATATGAAGGTAACCGGTGGGGCTGGGTGGGAAACGGGTGCGAATAGTTACCATGTCCGGATTTCTATTATGAATTGTAATTTTCTTCAAAAGCATTTAGCATAGTCTTCCTTTAAAGACAACCCCCATGTGCCTTTACTTGACCAAGAAAGACGACCATTCGGATCCGGCCCCCTATTTCCCCGAAAAAAAGGCAAAGTTAATTTACTTGACAAATCAATAGGGTTTACTATAATTAAACGTTTAATTTCCATGGTCAATAACCAGCGGTTTAATCAGACCCATGAAACCTATCCGGGTTGAAGCCATAACCTCTAAGGGCCTTAAAATAGATAGTATTTTGGACCTGGAATGGCTGAAGGAGGTTTTAGCGGAAAGACCCCTGGGGTTTTCTCTCCAGGGACCATTAAGCGTCAGCGGAGAAGTACGAAAGACCGGGCAGGCCATTCTTTTTCAGGGAAAGGTTTCCGGGCTGATCGGGCTTACCTGCGGGCGTTGTCTTGAAACCTTTATCAACCCGGTTGATGAATCGGTGACCGCCGAGTGGCGTCTGCTATCGCCGCCTTCGGGAAAATCCGGCCCGGAGGGAGCGGGGCAGCAACTGGAAGACCTGGAGACCGGTGCCATACAGGAAGGGGATCTGGATATTTCGGAAAGGATTTTGGAGGAAATCATCCTGAGTCTGCCGATGCAGCCTTTATGCCGGGCTGCCTGCCAGGGTCTCTGTTCTATCTGCGGGACCAACAGGAATATTTCCCCCTGTACCTGCAGGACCGACGGCCCATCCCAACCTTTTTCGGCTTTAAAGGAGTTTAAAGTTAAAAAAAGCTAACACGTTAGCTATTTATAAAATGCCTTTTGCCACAGACCCACACAGACGACTACAGACTTTTTCCCAGGCGGACATTCGCCTGGAAAAACCTGCTCGCCCGAAAGGACTGGCAGGCAAATTTTTGCTTTTGTCTGCCTTGTCTGTGGTAAAAATAAAAGTATTTTTTTTAAGATCCAAACTGATACAAAACGAAGGGCCGGAATCGGTTTCAGCCCTTCAATTTTTACTTAAGCAGCCAATTTAATTCGGAGGAACCATGCCCTTACCTAAACGAAGACACTCAAAAGCCCGGAAAGGAAAACGCCGGTCCCATGATGCCCTGACCGCTCCTTCGCTGACCCGTTGCCCTCAGTGCCATGAACCCAAACTGCCCCACTTTGCCTGTCCTTCCTGTGGGACCTATAGAGGACGCAAGGTTGCCGTGCTTGAGGAAGCATAGGCCGGTTATTTGTCTTTCCGAAAAGCCTAGACCATAACCAATTGGAAACCTTGGAACCCATAAAAATTGCCGTTGATGCCATGGGGGGCGATGAGGCTCCTTCAGTTGCGGTCCAAGGGGCCGTCATGGCCGCCAAGGAATTGGCCCTTCCCTTGATTCTGGTGGGAAACCAGGATCTTATTCGCAGAGAACTGGCCGGGTTGACCTATAATCCCGATTTGATCAGCATCCACCATTGTACCCAGGCGGCCGGCATGGGTGAATCCCCGATTGAGGTGCTTCGAAAAAAAAAGGACGCCTCCATCCGGGTCGCTATCGATTTGGTCAAGAGTGGGGCGGTCCAGGGGGTAGTCAGTGCCGGGAATTCCGGGGCTACCATGGCCATCGCTGTCGTTGTTCTGGGGAAACTCCCCGGAGTGGAAAGACCGGCCTTAGGAGCCATCCTGCCCTCCAACCATCCCCCCACTCTTTTGATCGACGTGGGTGCCAATGTGGATTGTACCGCCTATCAACTGGTCCAGTTTGCCATTATGGCCGAGACCATGGCCCGGTATATCATGAAAAGGCCGAATCCCCGGGTCGGTCTTTTGAGTATCGGCGAGGAGGAATTGAAAGGGAACGATTTGGTCCGGCTGACGGCCGAAGGATTGCGCAAGATTCCTTTCAATTTCATCGGGAATGTGGAGGGCCGGGACCTCTTTAGCGGCAAGGTCGATGTCATTGTCTGCGATGGTTTTGTGGGCAACATCTGTTTAAAACTGAGCGAGGGCCTGGCTGATGCCATCGGGGCCATGTTGAAAGAGGAATTAAGTCTTGGTTTCGGTTCCAGGATTGGCTACCTGCTGATGAAGCCGGCTTTCAGGAATTTTCAGAAGAAGGTCGATTATGCCGAATACGGCGGTATTCCTCTCCTGGGGGTGAATGGCGTAGTGGTCATCGGGCACGGGTCATCGGGGCCCCTGGCCGTTATGAACGCCATCCGAGTGGCTAAGGAAGCAATCCGGAGCAGGATTAATGACCATGTCCTGGAAGGGTTGCAGCATTATGAGGCCCATTACAGCAAGATGAAAGCCCGCCGTTTCTGGGATACCTTTATGAGGAAAAAAAGTCTTTAAAAGGGCCGAGGGATCGAGGAGCCCGGGATTCAAGAAAAAACAAAAGCCTAAAAAGGTTTCGCACCAAGTGAACGCATTTGGTCTTAATTAGGAGAGAGGGGCTATGGACTACTTCCTTACTGAAGAGCAACAGATGATCAAGGAGGTGGCGAGAAAAATCGCCGAAGAGCGGATTAAGCCGCTTAGAGCCGAATTGGATGAAAAAGAGGAGTTTCCCAGGGAATTATTAAAGGTCATTGCCCAGTCCGATCTTTTCGGAGTTTTTATCCCCCAGGAATACGGGGGGTTTGGCGGGGGGAGTTTCGAAAATTGCCTGGCGGTGGAAGAGTTGAGCCGGGGCTGTTTGGGGGTTTCGACCAGTTTTGCCGCCAGCGGGTTGGGATCCTACCCGATCCTTTTATACGGGTCGGAGGAGCAGAAGAAGAAATATCTTCCCGAAGTTGCCACCGGGCGGAAACTGGCGGCCTTCGCCCTGACCGAATCAACCGCCGGCAGTGATGCCGGAGGTATTCTGACCAGCGCCGAACTGAAAGGAAATGAATACGTCCTGAACGGGACGAAGCAATGGATTACCAATGCCGGAGAGGCCGACCTCTATTCGGTCATTGCCATCACCGATCGGAGCAAGGGACCTCGCGGGGCCAGCGCCTTTATCGTGGAAAAAGGAGATCCGGGGTTCGGTTTCGGAAAAAAGGAAAGTAAAATGGGGATCCGGGCCTCGGCCACCGGGGAGCTTATTTTTAATCAGTGCCGTATTCCCAAAGACCGGCTGCTCGGCCGCGAGGGGATGGGGTTTATCGCCGCCATGAAGACCTTTGATTTATCCCGTCCCGGCGTGGGGGCCCAGGGGGTAGGACTGGCCCAGGCGGCCTTGGAGGAAGCGATCCAGTTTGCCAGGACCCGGGTCCAGTTCGGGAAACCCATCATGACCTTCCAGGCCATCCAGCATATGCTGGCCGATATGGCAACCTTGATCGAAGCGGCCCGGGCCCTGGTTTATTCGGCGGCCCGTTTCATTGACAGCGGGGCCAAGGACGTCTCCAAAATATCGGCCATGGCCAAAGTCTTTGCCAGCGATGCGGCCATGAAGGTGACCACGGATGCGGTTCAGGTCTTTGGAGGTACGGGCTACATGCGGGACTACCCGGTGGAAAAGATGATGCGGGATGCCAAGATACTGCAGATCTACGAAGGGACCAATCAGGTCCAGCGAAATATCATCGGTCAGGAATTGAATAAAGAAGGGGGACGAAAAAAGAGATAAAACCCTTCCGTTCGGCGAATCTTTCCAATCAGAGTCAATACCTGTTTATTTTCATTGCGGAAACACGAAGGACGCCAAGAAGAAAAAGTTTAAGTTGAATCGCCGAACGCCGTAACGCCGAACAGTATTGCCGAGTCAAAATGCACATCATCGTCTGTATCAAACAAGTTCCCGATACCAAGCATATCAGACTGGATGAAAAGAATCATACGCTTATCCGGGAAGGGGTGGAAAGCATTATCAACCCCTTTGATATGTACGCCCTGGAAGAAGCCTTGCGGATTCGAGATCAACGGGGAGGAAAAGTAACGGTTCTGTCCATGGGCCCTCCCCAGACCGAATCCTCCTTAAGAGAGGCCATTTCCTACGGAGCCGATGAAGCGGTATTGCTTTCGGATCGTGCTTTCGCCGGGGCCGACACCTGGGCGACGTCCTATACCCTGGCCAAAGGGGTGGAAAAGATAGCCCCCTTTGATCTGATTCTCTGCGGGAAACAGGCGGTGGACGGCGATACCGCCCAGGTGGGACCGGGATTGGCGGAACGATTGGCCATCCCCTATATAACCTGGGTTCGCAAAATCGAGGCCATTGAGGATGGGATGATCCGGGCCCAACGGCTGATGGATGACGGGTATGACCGATTGGAAAGCCCCTTGCCGGCCCTATTGACCGTAGTCAAGGAGATCAATGAACCCCGGGTCCCTTCCCTAAAAGGGAAGATGAGGGCCAAGACCCAGAAAATCCCCTTTTACGGCCTGGTGGACATTGCCGCCGATCCGGAACAGGTGGGCTTGAAGGGCTCGGCTACCCAGGTGATCAAAGTTTTCCCTCCACCCCGCTTGAAAGAGAGGGTCTGGATTCAGGGGAGCGCGGAGGAACAGGTTTCCCAGATTTTGGACAACCTCAAGATCCTTAAACTGCTTCCAGGGGCATAGCCATTCTTAGTTGATACGATGTGAGTATGGAAACCCTGATTGACTTGGAAAAATGTACCGGCTGTGAGGCCTGCCTTTCGGCCTGCCCTTTCGGGGCCTTGGAGATACGGGACGAAAAGGCCTTTGTCACTGACCAGTGCAGCCTCTGCGGCGCCTGCCAGGAAATTTGTCCTGAGGGAGCCATTACCGTTCCTTCGATTAAAGAAGGTTCAATGGCTGATGAATACCGGGGGATCCTGGTGTTTGCCGAGCAACGATTGGGCCGGATGGCCGAGGTGGCCTTTGAGTTGCTGCACAAGGGCCGGGAGTTGGCCGATACCTTAAAGGTCCCTTTATCGGCGGCCTTGCTTGGAAAAGACGTGTTCTCGGCAGCCGGCACCCTGATTGAATACGGGGCAGATCTGGTTTATACGGCAGATCACCCTTCTTTGGAAGGCTTTACCGATGACCTCTACGGCCAGGTGCTGACCGGCATGATCCGAGCCTACCGGCCTGAAATCGTTCTGGCCGGGGCCACCTCCATCGGCAGGTCCTTTATCCCCAGAGTGGCCACCCAGATCGGGACCGGGTTGACGGCCGATTGTACCGAACTATCCATAGACCTGGAAAAACGTCTTTTACTGCAGACCCGTCCGGCCTTTGGAGGGAATATCATGGCCACCATTATCTGCCCTCAGAAGAGGCCCCAGATGGCCACGGTCAGACCCAAGGTCATTAAAAAGGGTCTTCCCCAACCCGGCCGCTTGGGCCAGGTTGTCCCCTTTCCCCTGGAGGGAATAAGTCTGGCCGGAAAAACAAAACTCCTTGAAATCATTGAGGAGGTCGGCGAGAAGGTGCGCCTGGCCGAGGCGGATGTTATCGTGGCCGGGGGGCGGGGACTGCAGGACGAAAAGAATTTTTCCTTGGTCAGGGAGTTGGCCGGCCTGCTCAATGCCGCCGTGGGTGCCTCCCGAGGGGTTGTGGATGCCGGATGGATTTCCTATGCCCACCAGGTGGGGCAAACGGGTAAAACCGTGGCTCCGAAACTTTATATCGCCATCGGCTTATCCGGAGCCGTCCAGCATCTGGTGGGTATGCAATCTTCGGATACCATTGTAGCCATCAATAATGACCCCCATGCCCCTATCTTTGATGTCGCCACTTATGGTATGGTGGGAGACCTTTTTAAGATCGTACCGGAAATGATACGGCAACTCAAAGGGCGGATGGGAAGCACCTAATGTTCTGAATGGGGGTTCAAGGTGTCGGAATGCCGATACCGGATACTTGATACTGGATAAAGACCAAAACCGATATCGGGAATTCGATAATACCCGTTTGATTACAGCAAAGAACAACAACAGTTCGAATAACCAGCATCCAGTATCCAGTATCAATGGAATATAAAGAGGATACCAAGATGAATGAAAACCGACGAGTCATTTTAATTACCGGAGCCTCCCGGGGCATCGGACGGGCCATAGCTTTGCGACTGGCCCAGCCGGGCACGGTCCTGCTCCTAAACCATTATGACCCCGAGCCGAAGGCCGCCGAGGAAACCTTGGGCGAGGTGGAGGCCCGGGGGGCCCAGGGTAAAATCTATTATTTTAACGTGGCTGATTTCCAGGAAGTCCAGTCTCAAATCGAAGGCATGCTCCGGGATTGGGGGAAGATCGACAGCCTGATCAATAATGCCGGGATCACCCGGGATACCCTGCTGATGCGGATGAAGGAAGAGGACTGGGATCGGGTCCTGAGCATTAATCTAAAGGGGGTCTTTAATTGCACCCAGGCCGTGATTCGGTCCATGACCAAAAACAAAAGAGGGAAAATTGTGGCTATCTCGTCGGTGGTGGGGGCCATAGGAAATGCCGGACAGGCCAATTATGCCGCTTCAAAGGCCGGGGTGATAGGCTTTACTAAATCCGTGGCCAAAGAAGTGGCCGGGCGGGGGATCCAGGTCAATGCCATTGCTCCGGGATTTATCGAGACCGAAATGACGGCCGTCCTCCCGGAAAATGTCCGCCTGGACTTTTTGCGATCCATCCCCATGGGCCGGAGCGGGCAACCGGAAGAGGTGGCTGAATTGGCGGCTTTTCTGCTTTCCGAGGCCTCCAACTATATCACCGGCCAGGTGATCCATATCAATGGGGGACTCTATATGTAAGCCGCTGTGAGGGACTGGGCTTCAAACTGGCAATGGGCAGGGGGAAATATTTGCTTGCAGAAATCACCTAAGATCATTTAGAAGGAAGATAACCATTTCAAGGACAACAGCAGGAGGCTTACTCCAGGTCCAATACGAAGGAATGAAGAAAGGAGGCTATTAAAGGTATGACTGTAGAAGAAAGGGTGAAAGCCATCATATGTGAGCAGTTGAGCGTGGCCGAGGAGGATGTGGTTCCTCAGGCTTCTTTTGTGGACGATCTGGGAGCGGATTCCCTGGATCTGGTGGAAATGATTATGGCTATGGAGGAGGCCTTTAATATTTCTATCGCCGACGAGGATGCGGAAAAGATAAAAACGGTTCATGATGCCATAGAGTATATTAAAGCCCGTTCCCAATAACCGGGGATCTAACCACTGATCAGGAGGAGCAATCTTGAAAAAGCGCGTTGTGGTCACCGGGTTGGGGTTGGTCACCCCGGTAGGGATTGGGGTTCATGAAAGCTGGGACAACCTCTGCCGGGGCAAATCGGGACTTGGGCCGATTACGCATTTTGATGCCAGTGCCTTCCGGACCCGAATCGCCGGGGAGGTCAAGAACTTTAAAGCCCAAGACTTCGTCGCCCAGAAGATGATCAAACGACTGGATGTCTTCGTCCATTTTGCCCTGGCAGCGGCTCGAATGGCCATGGAGCAATCCGGCTTAACCATCACCTCCGAGTTGGCTCCTTACGTGGGCGTGATGACCGGTTGCGGACTGGGCGGCCTCAGGACCTTGGAAGATACCCACACGGTTCTCCTGTCCCGAGGACCGGATCGTATCAGTCCCTTTTTTATACCTATGCTGATCGCCAACATGGCCCCCGGCCAGATCGCTATCGAATACGGGGCCAAGGGGCCCAATCTGGCTATCGAGACGGCCTGCGCGGCCGGAAACCATGCCATCGGGGACTCCTATAAATTAATCCAAAGGGGCACGGCCAAGGCCATGATCTGCGGCGGGGTCGAGGCCGTCATTACGCCGTTAGCCGTAGGGGGATTTTGTGCCATGCGGGCCCTTTCGACCAGAAACGAGGAGCCCGAAAAGGCCTCCCGGCCCTTTGATAAAGATCGGGATGGCTTTGTGGTCGCCGAGGGCAGCGGGATCATGATCCTGGAGGAATTGGAATTTGCCCAGGAGCGGGGTGCCCCGATCCTGGCTGAAATAGCGGGCTACGGTTTAACGGGGGATGCCTACCACATGACCGCGCCCTCTCCTGACGGGGATGGGGCCATCCGCTGCATGAAAATGGCCTTGGATGATGCCGGCCTCAACCCGGAGGCGGTTGATTACATTAATGCCCATGGGACCTCCACCGATTTGAACGATACGGCGGAGACCTTGGCCATTAAAGCCGTTTTTAAAGAACACAGTTACAAGCTGGCTGTCAGTTCCACCAAATCCATGACCGGGCATCTCTTGGGCGGCGCCGGTGGGGTGGAATCGGTTTTTTCCGTGCTGACCATCCGGGACGGCCTAATTCCGCCGACCATTAATCTGGATCATCCCGATCCGCAGTGCGATTTGGATTACGTTCCCGGCCAGGCCCGCCGGGCCGATGTCAGGGTGGCCATGACCAATTCTTTCGGGTTCGGGGGAACGAATGCGGTGCTTATTTTTAAGAAATACACCTGATGACTTGAAAAAAGTCAAGAACCGGGGAAACAGGAAGCCATTATCTGACTTGAAATGGATTGTTTCCATTTATCCCAACCGACCAAGGTTGAGCTGGGAGGGAAAAGTTGAAAAAGAAAATTGAGCTTCTGATCGGCTCGGACCATGCCGGTCTCGAACTTAAAAAGGCCATCTCGGACTACCTGACCCAGCGGAGAATCCGCTGGGAAGATGTCGGGGCCTTTGACCGGGCATCGGTCGATTACCCGGATTTCGCTTTTAAGGTGGCCGAAGCCGTCTCATCAGGGAAGGCGGCCCTGGGGATCCTGATCTGCGGCACAGGGATCGGCATGTCCATTGCGGCCAATCGTTTTCCAAGGGTTCGGGCGGCCCTCTGTAACGACCTTTTTACGGGCCGGATGGCCAGGGCCCACAACAATGCCAATATCCTGGCCTTGGGCGGCCGTATTGTGGGAACCGGGCTGGCCCTGGAGATCGTCAAAACCTTTCTGGATACCCCCTTCGAAAAGGGAAGGCACCAAAGACGGGTTAAAAAACTGGAGGCCCTCTGCTCGTGATCCCCAGGATGGGAAAAGGCTGGACCCTGTTAAAAAAAGTGGATCCGGAAGTGTCCAAGGCCCTGCAGGGAGAACTGAAGCGCCAAAATGAAAAGCTGGAATTGATCGCTTCCGAGAATTTCGTCAGCCGGGCCGTCCTGGAAGCCCAGGCCAGTGTCCTGACCAATAAATATGCGGAAGGCTATCCCCATAACCGGTATTACGGCGGCTGCGAATACGCCGACCAGGTGGAGAATCTGGCTATCGAGAGGGCCAAGCAGATCTTTGGAGCCGATTATGTGAACGTTCAACCTCACTCAGGGTCCCAGGCCAACATGGCGGTCCTATTCGCCGCCCTTCAACCCGGAGAGGGCATTTTGGGCATGGACCTGTCCCATGGGGGCCATTTAACCCATGGCAGCCCGGCCAGTTTTTCAGGACGTTTTTTCCGGGTGAATTTTTACGGCGTGAAGCGGGAGAACCATCGGATCGATCTTCAACAGGTGGCTGAATTAGCCGAAAAACACCGGCCCAAGCTAATCATTGCCGGGGCCAGCTCCTATCCCAGGACCATTGATTTTGAGGCTTTTTCTCAAATTGCCCGAAGCATCAAAGCCTACCTGATGGTTGATATGGCCCATATCGCCGGGCTGGTGGCCGGCCGGGTCCATCCTTCTCCTGTCCCGGAGGCCGATTTTATTACCACGACCACGCATAAGACCTTAAGAGGACCGCGGGGGGGAATGATCCTGGCTAAGAAAGAACACGCCAAACTGATCAACAATCAAATCTTTCCAGGCATCCAGGGCGGACCCATGATGCATACCATAGCGGCCAAGGCCGTTGCCTTAAAAGAGGCCCTGGCTCCTGAATTTAAGACCTATCAACAACAGATTGTTGCCAATGCCTGCATTCTGGCCGAGGAATTAAAGACCCGGGGGTTTAACCTGGTATCGAATGGGACAGACAATCACCTGATTTTGATCGACCTGACTTCCAGAGGATTAACCGGCCTGGAAGCCGAAAAGGCCCTTGATGCCGCGGGGATTACCGTCAATAAAAACAGTATCCCCTTCGAGACCAGGAGTCCGCAGGTCACCAGCGGCATCCGCTTGGGGACCCCGGCCGTTACTACCCGGGGCATGAAAGAAGACGATATGGTTCTGGTGGCGGAATTTTTCTCCCGGGTCCTGAACGGGATCGGCAAGCCAAAGGAGATAGAAAACATCCGCAAGGAAGTCCGGCAATTTTGCATTGGATTCCCCCTTTTTCCGGAAATCGGGTTATAAGATGGACGGCCATTCGCGCCCGCCCTGGCCGGTTTATTTCGGGGACATTGCCGAACTGGTGGCCCGAAGATCCACCTGCCGAAGACGCCAGGTAGGGGCGGTGGCCGTTAAGGACAAGAGGATCCTGGCTACGGGCTATAACGGCGCTCCCTCCGGGATCCCCCATTGCCTGGATATCGGCTGTTTAAGGGAACAGGAGGGTATACCCTCCGGGGAACGCCATGAACTCTGCCGGGGCATCCATGCCGAGCAGAACGTGATTATTCAGGCCGCCTACCACGGGATTTCCATTCGGGGGGCGACGCTTTATTGCACTAATCTGCCTTGTATTATTTGCTCCAAGATGTTGATCAATGCCGGTATCCGAGAGATATATTACCGGCAAGGGTATGCCGATTCCCTTTCCGAGGAACTTATGAAGGCGGCCGGGGTGCTGCTGCTCCAGTTCCCCGGATGAGTTCAGGCGGTAATCAGATGGCGGACTGATCATCAGCAAGAGCCCTTTTTGAAAGAAAAAAAATGAAATGCCCCTACTGCGCAGCTTTTAATAACAAGGTCGTCGATTCCCGGCTCAGCAAAGAAGGCCTCCTGATACGGCGGCGGCGGGAATGCGATGAATGCCAGCGACGGTTTACCACCTACGAGAAGGTTGAAGAAATTCATCCCGTGGTGATTAAAAAAGACGGGCGCCGGGAACCCTATCAGCGTGAAAAAATCTCGGAAGGCATCCGGCTGGCCTGCCAGAAAAGACCCATCAGCATGGAGGCGATTGAGGAATTTATGGATTCGCTGGAACAGCTTTTCCAGGATTCGGGAAGAAAAGAAATCGCCACTGCCGAAATCGGAGAAAGGGTCATGGCCAAGCTTCATGAATGGGATGACGTGGCCTATGTCCGTTTCGCCTCCGTTTATCGGCAATTCAAGGATACCAGCGATTTTCTGCAGGAACTTCAAGAGCTGCTGGAGAGCCGTGAAAAAAAGCAGACCAAAGGCAAGAAGAAATAAGTTTTCCTTTCAAGGTATTGGGTTTTTGGTTCAAAATCCCCCTGCATAGGGGGATTTCTACCTGACCACCTTTTTAGATCCGGGAGGTCCTGATCAGGCGATGACGAGTCCGTCTCAATATGACAGTTTTTATATGAAACAGGCCTTACGGTTGGCCCAGAAAGGCCTGGGCCGGACTTCCCCCAACCCCATGGTGGGTGCGGTAGTGGTAAAAAAAGGGCTGGTGGTCGGACAGGGCTATCATCAAAGGGCCGGGGGCCCTCATGCCGAACAGGCTGCCCTGGCCCAGGCCGGGGCCAGGGCTGAAGGGGCCACCCTGTACCTGAATCTGGAGCCCTGCCATCATCAGGGCCGAACTCCTCCCTGTACGAAGGCCATCCTGGCCAGCAGGATAAAAAAAGTGGTTTTCGGGATGGTCGATCCCAATCCCAGGGTTCAAGGCGGAGGGGCCGGCTACCTGCAGTCTCAGGGGATTGAGGTCATAGCGGGGGTTCTGGAAGCAGATTGCCGGCGCTTAAATGAGGTTTTTATTAAATGGATTACCACGAAGTTGCCTTTTGTCATCCTGAAGTCGGCCGTGAGTCTGGATGGCCGCATTGCCACCAGGACCGGCGATTCCAAGTGGATTAGCAATGAGCGCTCCCGTTTATACGTCCATCGGCTGCGGAATCAGGTTGACGGAATCCTGGTCGGCATCGGGACCGTCTTAAAGGATGATCCTTTACTGACGGTCAGGCTTTCCCGGGGCAAGGTGAAAGATCCGGTCCGGATCGTCATCGACCCCGGCCTGCAATTTCCCGTTAAGGCCCGTATGTTTTCCGAACCCGGAAAAATTCTGATCATCACCGGGGAAAGGCCTTTGGGTAGAAAAATAAAAGAACTCCGCTCCCGGGGCGCGGAAGTGCTTTTTTGGCCGACTCAGGAGGGACGGTTTTCAACCCGCCGGATAACCGCCTGGCTCGGCCGGCAGGGGATAACCAGCCTTTTGGTGGAGGGCGGGGCGGAGATTTACGGCTCCTTTCTGTTTGAAAGGCAGGTTGATAAGTTGGTTTTGTTTCTTGCGCCCTTACTGATCGGCGGGCGGCGGGCCAAAGCGATGATCGGGGGGGTCGGCATTCCAACGGTGGCCGAGGCCATTCGATTGAGAGAGATGAAGGTCAAAAGGCTCGGGGGGGATATTTTAGTGGAAGCCTATCCGGAAAAGTGAGATACTAAAAACTCAGGGCCTTGTCACGGCAGTCAGAAAGGGTTCAACGAAGAAAGCAAGCCATGTTTACCGGGTTGATTGAAGGCGTAGGACGGCTTTTACGGATGGAAAAACGAGGGGAAGAGGCCCTGCTTTGGATCCGTCCTGATTTTCCCATGGAGGAAAGAAAACTGGGAGAAAGCATTTCAGTCAATGGGGTATGTCTAACCGTTACCGCCTGGAAAGGGGAGTCCTTTTCAGTGGATGCTTCCAAGGAGACCCTGGCCCGGACCAACCTGGGTCACTTGCAGGTCCAGGATCCCGTCAATCTGGAAAGGGCCCTGCGATTTTCGGATCGGTTGGGAGGACATTTGGTTACCGGCCATATTGACGGGACGGGGAAGATCTCCCAAAAACGGCCCGAAGGGGATTTCTTTTTTTTAAAGGTATCTTTTGCTCCCTTTTTAAAGCCTTTTATCGTCGAAAAGGGGTCGATTGCCCTTGATGGGGTCAGTTTAACCGTCAACGAGGTTGGGGAAGGGGATTTTTCCCTGACTATTATTCCTCATACCGCCCTTCAGACGACCCTGCATAAGGGGAGGGTAGGGCAAGAGGTTAATCTGGAAACCGATATCATCGGGAAATACGTTTATCAATTCCTGAGACACTGGAAAGAGGAACCGGCCCAGGAGACCTCCAAGGTCAGTCCTGATTTTTTGCGGGAACATGGATTCTTATAAATTAGCCGGCAGCCAACAGCGCACCTAACCCCTTTAGCCGTCCGGGCCGGGATAGGGCGATGAGTTACCCTTTGGACAACCCCAGAAAAGAAGACCCCCCGGTCCCTGTTGGTCACTATTATTTTGAGACCCTTAATAAGCCGACCGCGGAAGGCCGGCGGCTGATAGCAGCTAAAGGAGTTTAACGTATGTCTATAGCCACTATAGAAGAGGCCCTGGACGATATCCGGGCCGGGAAGATGGTCATCTTGGTTGACGATGAAGACCGGGAGAATGAAGGGGATTTGACGATGGCCGCTGAGAAGGTCACGCCCGAAGCCGTTAATTTCATGGCCCGGCATGGGCGGGGGCTGATCTGTCTTTCCTTGACCCCGGAACGGGTGGAACAACTGCAACTGCCGATGATGGTTCGAAATAACACCTCCGCTTTTAAAACCGCTTTTACCATTTCCATCGAAGCCCGGAAAGGGGTAACTACCGGGATCTCGGCCGCCGATCGGGCCACCACGATCCTGACCGCCATTCAAGAGGAGACCAAAGCCGAGGATTTAGTCAGCCCGGGGCATGTCTTTCCCCTGCGGGCCCGCCGGGGCGGCGTGCTGGTCAGGACCGGTCAGACCGAAGGGTCGGTGGATCTTTCGAGATTGGCCGGCTTAAAGCCCTTCGGCGTAATTTGCGAAATCATGAAAGACGACGGGACCATGGCCAGGATGCCTGATCTGGAGATTTTTTCCCAGGCCCATGGTCTTAAGATCGTGACCATTCGGGATCTGATCGAGTATCGGTTCAGGAATGAGGCCCTGGTCCATCGCCAGGCCGAAACCGTCCTGCCCACTCCCTACGGGACCTTCAGAGCCTTTGTTTATGAAAATGATGTTGATGAACACCAGCATCTGGCCTTGGTTAAAGGGGAGATAACCCGTAATGAAGCCATCCTGGTCCGGGTTCATTCGGAGTGCCTGACCGGGGATGTTTTCGGCTCCTTCCGGTGTGATTGCGGTGAACAGCTCAAGTCGGCTTTGACCAAGATCGAAAACGCCGGGCAGGGGATCCTGCTCTATATCCATCAGGAGGGTCGAGGCATAGGTCTGGTTAATAAATTGAAGGCCTACATGCTTCAGGACCAGGGAAAGGACACCGTTGAGGCCAACGAGGCCTTAGGGTTTCGGGCCGATCTTAGGGATTATGGAATCGGGGCCCAGATCCTGTCCGATTTGGGGGTCCGCAAGATGAAACTGATGACCAACAATCCCAAGAAGATTATCGGTCTGGAAGGCTACGGCTTAGAAGTTACCGAGCGGATACCGATCGAAATCCCGCCCAAAAAAGAAAACCTTAATTATCTTAAAACCAAACGGCAAAAAATGGGGCACTTGCTTAATTTATCGGCCGCCGCCGGAGAAGGTAAATCCTGACGGGGCATCCCTGGAGTTTTCTTTTAGGGCAAAAGTTAAAAGGGATGGGAGATTGAGAAAAAGGAGGAAGGGCTATGGCCAAAGTTATTGAAGGAAAATTGCAGGCAGAGGGGATGAAGTTCGCCATTGTGGTCAGCCGCTTCAATGATTTTATTGGCGAACACTTGGTCGGAGGGGCCTTGGACGCCCTGAATCGCAGCGGGGCCAAAGAAACGGACCTGACGGTTTTTAAGGTACCCGGGGCCTTTGAAATTCCCCTGGTGGCCAAGCAGTTGGCCCAGCAAAAAAAATACGACGCCGTCATTTGCCTGGGCGCGGTCATTCGAGGCGCTACTCCCCATTTCGAGTATGTCAGTGCCGAAGTGTCCAAAGGGATTGCCAATGCCTCCCTGGAGACGGGAGTGCCTATGGCCTTTGGAGTGATTACCACCGACAACTTGGAGCAGGCCATTGAGAGGGCCGGGTCTAAGTCGGGCAACAAAGGCTGGAGTGCCGCCATCGCCGCCATCGAGATGGTGGATTTGCTGCGGCAGATTCGGTCGTAGGAGGTCCGGAGGGCTTTCTGCCGCCGCCGGGGGGGAGCCCATTGGGCCTTAAGTCGGGAGATCGGTAAAGGCTTGGCGCGAGGTATTCATCTATGGGGAGCCGGAGAAAGTCCAGGGAATTGGCGGTCCAGGCCTTATTCCAACTCGATATGAACCCCGGTCTGCGGGGGGAGCAGTCCCTGGCCGTTTTTAGTGAAAATTTTCCGATAGCCGAGGACGACCGGCCCTTTTTTTCCCGTTTGGTTCGCGGGGTCTGCGACCACCTGAAAGAGATCGACCGGATCATTCGCCGGCACTCCGAAAATTGGCGCCTGGAACGGATGTCCCGGGTGGATCGTAATATCCTGCGGCTGGCCGTGTTTGAGATTTCTTATTGCCCTGATATTCCGCCCCGAGTGGCCATCAATGAGGCCATCGAACTGGGCAAATATTTCGGAAGCGAAGAATCCGGGGCCTTTATCAACGGCATCCTGGATAGTATTTATCTGGAAAAAAACCAGACCAGTTCCAGGGAGGAAAGCGAATCGTCCAATCCGTAAGCCATGAAAGACACCTATACACCGCAAACGATTGAAAGCCGATGGCAGGCCCGCTGGGAGAAGGAAAGACCTTATCGGGCCTTGGAAGATCCCGGACGCCCGAAATACTACCTCTTGGAGATGTTTCCTTACCCCTCGGGGAGGATCCACATGGGGCATGTCCGAAATTATACCATCGGGGATGTCGTGGCCCGCTACAAGCGGATGCGGGGATTTAACGTCCTCCACCCCATGGGCTGGGATGCTTTCGGCATGCCGGCGGAAAATGCGGCTCTGGCGCATAAGATCCACCCGGCGCGCTGGACCTACGAAAATATCGAATCGATGCGAACCCAATTAAAAAGACTGGGCTTCAGTTATGATTGGGATCGGGAATTCGCCACCTGCGATCCGGACTACTACAAATGGGAGCAACTTTTTTTCCTCAAAATGTGGGAGAGGGGGTTGATCTATCGGAAAAGGTCACTGGTCAACTGGTGCGACCGGTGCGGAACGGTACTGGCCAACGAACAGGTGGTGGGGGACGGCCTTTGTTGGCGCTGCGATCAGCCCGTTCAGGGTAAAAAATTGGAGCAATGGTTTTTCCGGATCACCGACTATGCCGAAGAATTGCTGCAAGGGTGCGAGCACCTGCCGGGGTGGCCCGAAAAGGTCCTGACCATGCAGCGGAACTGGATTGGAAAAAGCCTGGGCACCGAAATCGATTTCCATCTGGAAAAAGAGGGCGGGGTGTTGACGGTCTTCACCACCCGTCCGGACACCCTCTATGGGGCCACGTTTATGAGCCTGGCGGTGGAACATCCTCTGGTCGCCGAGCTCTCGGTGAACACCTCGCAGGAAGAGGCGGTCAGGGATTTCGTCCAAAAGGTGAAAAGTCAGAACCGCCGCCCCGGGTTTGAAGACGAACTGGAGAAGGAAGGCGTGTTTATCGGCGCCCACTGCATCAACCCTCTAACCGGGGAGAGGATGCCCTTATATGCCGCCAATTTTGTCCTGATGGAATATGGTACCGGAGCTGTTATGGCGGTTCCGACCCACGACCAGCGGGATTTCGAGTTTGCCCAAAAATACGGACTCCCTTTGCGGGTTGTGGTCCAGTCCGGGGATAAGGACCGGTTCAGCCCCGGGGAGATGACCCAGGCCTACGAAGGTCCGGGATCCCTGGTCAATTCGGGACCTTTTACCGGTCTGGACAATGAAGCCGGCAAAGAGGCTATTACGGACCACCTGGAAAAGACCGGGTTGGGACGGAAGAAGGTCCAATACCGTTTACGGGATTGGGGCGTATCCCGGCAGCGTTACTGGGGAGCCCCCATCCCCATGATCTTCTGCGAGCGTTGCGGCCTTGTACCGGTACCCGAAGCGGACCTTCCGGTCCGACTGCCTCTGACAGCCGAAATCACCCCCTCGGGCGGATCCCCTCTGCCTTTTCTCAAGGCCTTTGTTGAGACCCGCTGCCCTAAATGCCAAGGTCCGGGGCGAAGGGAAACCGACACCATGGATACCTTCGTTGAGTCCTCCTGGTACTTTGATCGTTATGCCTGCCCCGATTATCAGGAAGGTCCCCTGGATAAAAAAAGGGTCGACTATTGGATGCCGGTGGATCAATATATCGGCGGGATCGAACATGCGGTCCTGCACCTGCTTTATTCCCGGTTCTTTACCAAGGTCCTGCGCGATCTCGGCTGGCTCCAGGTGGACGAACCCTTCAGCAGACTGCTGACCCAAGGCATGGTTATCAAAGACGGCTCAAAGATGTCCAAATCCAAGGGAAATGTGGTGGATCCGGATGAACTGATCCGCAGGTATGGAGCCGATACGGTGCGTCTTTTTTGCCTCTTCGCTTCACCTCCGGAACGAGACCTGGATTGGAATGACCAGGGGGTGGAAGGATCTTTCCGCTTTCTGCACCGGGTTTGGAATCTGGTCCGGGAAAGCCAGGGCGAAAATCAACCAGGCCTTATTTCGAAAGAAAACCCGGCCCTGGAAGGTTCGGCCCGGAGCCTCCGTCTAAAAGTAAATCAGACCATAAAAAAGGTCACCGAGGACATTGAGGAACGGTTTCATTTTAATACGGCCATCAGTGCCATAATGGAACTGGTCAATGCCGCCTATCTCTTCCGAGCTGAGGCTTCTCAGTCTCCGGCTGCGGCCGGGATCCTGTCCAAAGCTGTTAAAACCATTTTGATTCTTCTTTCCCCGATTGTTCCCCATCTGTGCGAAGAACTCTGGGAAACCCTGGGAAACGAGGGCAGCGTTCAGAAGCAGCCCTGGCCCGGGTGGGATCCGGAAGCCTTAACCGAAGACGAGCAGGTGATCGTGATCCAGGTAAACGGGAAGTTGCGTTCCCGGATGGTGGTAGGAGGTTCTATCGGGGAGGAAGAGATCAAAGCCTCGGCCTTGAATCAGACCCGAATCAGAGAATGGCTTCAGGGGAAAGAAGTGGCCAAGGTCATCCTGGTCCCCAAGAAACTGGTTAATATTGTGGTTAAATAAGGCTCAAGCGGAAAAGGTGGTCTGGATGAGCCCTCATGAATAAGGGGCTAAGGGAGGGTTTGTGAAACCTAAAAAGTACGGAAAAGCACTGGCAATCTTCAGTCTCTTCATGATGATCGGGTTTTCAGGGTGCGGGTATGGCTTCCGCGGTACGGTGAATAATCTGCCGCCGGATATTAAGGAGATCGCCATCCCGGTTTTTGTCAACGAGACCAACGAACCGGGCGCCGAAATCGTTTTCGCCAATGCCTTGGTTTATGAATTTGCTCGGAGCCGCATTCTGAAGGTGGTTCCCGAATCAGAAGCCCAGGCCGTGCTGAACGGAAAGATAAAAGCGGTAACGGTGGATTCGGTGATCTATGCCACTACCAGCCAGTCTTTGGAGAGAAGGGTTACCCTGATCATAGAGGTTACCTTCAAGAGGGCCGACAACCAGAAGATCATCTGGCAGAATTTGGGCCTTGTAAGATATGAAACGTTCACGGCGAGTGTCGACCCCTCTCAAACCGACCGAAACAAGGAAGAGGCCATCAAGAAAATAGCCAAGGACCTTTCCGAAAGGATCCACAACGGGATTTTGGAGAACTTTTAAGCCTTGGAGGCAGCCTGATCCGATAACTTGTGGAGCTTCTTTGAGAGCCTGGAAATCTTGCGGGAAGCGGTTCGGGCATGCAAAATTCCTTTAGAGCCGGCGCGATCGATTAGGGAGGCGGCTTGGCGGAGGGCTGGCCCGGCGGCCTCGATGGACCCGGCCTCCACGGTTTGCTGATATTTCTTAACGACCGTCTTAATCCTTGATTTCATGCTGGAATTTCTCAAACGGCGTATCTCGTTTTGTTTTGCCCTCTTGAGGGCCGAAGGATGGTTCGCCAAGGGAGGCCTCCTTTGATAAAAAATAAAAGCTTAATCATACTATTTTTTTTCAAAATGTCAATTTATTTGTTATAGTACCAGGATTAAAGGATTGGGGATGTAGCTCAGATGGGAGAGCGGTACGTTCGCAACGTACAGGCCGGGGGTTCGATCCCCCCCATCTCCACCAAAACCCCTGAAGTCCTCTAAGAACGGAGTGCTTAAAAATCACCTAACGTTGGGACAAACTCCAGAATGTTCAAACGGAACGGTTTAAAGGAACATGAGTAAAAAGAAGGGAAGAACGGCCATCATTATCCGGGAGACCCGGGAGACTCAAATCCGTCTGGAACTTGCTCTCGACGGCACGGGAAAGGCTGCCATTCATTCCCCGATCCCTTTTCTTAACCATATGTTGGAACTGATGACTCACCACGGCCATCTGAATTTGTCCATCAAGGCCCAGGGGGATATTGATGTGGGCTTTCACCACAGTGTCGAAGATATCGGGCTGTGTTTGGGCGAGGCCTTCAACCGTTGCTGGGGGGATTTAAAAGGGGTTCAACGGTATGGGAGTGCCTTGTTGCCCATGGATGAAGCCTTGGTTCTGGTGGCCCTGGATCTTTCCAAGCGCCCCCATCTAAGCTACGATTGGAAACCCCGTAAAGTCCGGCTAGAAGGGTTTGACACGGCTCTGATCAAGGAATTTTTCCAGGCCCTGGTAAACCGGGCCGGAATGACGCTGCACCTGAAGGTGTTGTCCGGAGAAAATATCCACCATATCATTGAAGCGATGTTCAAAGGTTTTGGAAGGGCCCTAAATCAGGCGACCCGGTACCAGCGAGGACTGAAAGCCGTTCCATCAACCAAAGGGATTCTGTAATGCAAAAATTGATCTGCTGCTGTTTGATTCTCCTTTTCGGGACGGCCTTTTCCGGGCCCCTTAAGGCGGAAAGCCTCCCGAATCCGGTTCGGGTGGCTGTTGTTCCTTTCCAGTCTGAATCGGCTCCAGATCGGGATTATATCCGTTGCCGGGCTTGCGGTGCGATCCTGAAAAGCGGGCCGATTGAAGGAGACCCGACGCCTCTCCTGACTGAAATGATCTGGCATCTGCTCCTGGAACGGGGGAAGGGATATGAGTTCATCAGCCCCGGCCAAGTGGAAGGAGTTTACAATACCTTGTTGGCCAAGGGTTTCGAAAGGAATACCGGCCTCTTGATGCAGTCCCTGGGAAAACAGATAAAGGCCGATTATATACTCTGGGGTGCGGTAACGCATTATCAGGAAAGGCAAGGCACCCCGTTCGCCGCCCAGCGTCCGGCCGCAGCCACCCTGGATGTTCATCTTTTAAAGGTCCAAGATGGGGCTTTGGTCTGGAAGGCCCACTGGTCGGAAACCCAGAAATCCCTCTCGGAAAATCTTTTTGAGATAGAGGCCTTCCTGAAGAGAAAGGCGCGCTGGGTAACCGTGGAAGAGCTCTCTCACCAGGGTTTGGAGGAGATGCTGAAAACCTTTCCGCCGGCCGATACCCTGCGATGAATCCGACAAGCCCAAAGAGGCTGATTCTTTCAGGCCGACCATGATCATTATCCCGGCTGTAGATATAAAAGGCGGCAAATGTGTCCGCCTCCGCCAGGGACGAGCCGATCAGGAAACCGTTTTTTCAGACCATCCCCTGGAAATGGCCTTAAAGTGGCGCCAGGAGGGGGCTGAGCGTCTTCATATCATTGACCTGGATGGGGCTTTTGAAAAAAGGCCCCGGAATGAATCCATTATTCAAGAAATCGTCCGGGAGGCGGGTATCCCGGTCCAACTGGGGGGAGGTATCCGGGACCTGCATACGATCCAAGCCTATCTTTCCCTTGGTTTGTCCCAGGTCATTCTGGGAACCGTAGCCTTAAAAGAACCGGACTTGGTCAAGGAGGCCTGCCGGCTCTTCCCGGGCCGGATCATGGTCAGCTTAGACGCCCGGGATAATCGGCTGGCTGTCGAAGGTTGGACCGAATGGAGCGATCGTGATCCGCTGGATCTGGTGAAGCCCTATCAAGACTGGGGAGTAAGGGCCATTATCTTCACCGATATTCGACGGGATGGGACCCAGAAAGGTCCGGCTATCCGTTCCACCCGGAGACTGGTACGGTCTACCAAGCTCCCGGTTATCGCTGCCGGTGGAATTGCGACCTTGAAGGATATCCAACGGTTAGCCCCTTTAGAACCGGAGGGGTTGGCCGCGGTCATAAGCGGTAAAGCGCTCTATTCGGGTTCCCTGGATCTCGCCCAGGCCATTGACTGGTTAAAAAAAAATACCCTCCCTTTCCCGGATTTTCCTTGACGGGTACCCATTGAACAATTATATTAGTAAGGTTAAACAAAATCTTATAGTTAACCTGGGCGAAACCCCCGATTCCGGCCGGTTCAACTAACCAGGCACGGGTCTTGTTGCTTCATGTCCCTTAGCGAAGAGATAGAAAGAGAATACCTAAAGGCCTATAAGAACCAGGACAAATTAACGGTCTCGGTTCTGAGGATCCTCCGAGCTTATTTAAAAAATAAGCAGGTTGAACAACGGGGAAAATTAGAGGAAGCGGAAAGTTTGGCTGTCCTCAGGGGGTTGATACGACAGGGTAAAGAGTCAATTGAACAGTTTTCAAAGGGCGGACGGCAGGACTTAGTTGAAAAAGAGAAGGCCGAACTGGAGGTATTATCCGCCTTTTTGCCGACCCAGGCCCCGGTGGAGGAAATAGATCAGATCATTGAACAGGTCATCCGGGAGGTAAAGGCCGTTACCCTGAAGGATATGGGAAAGGTCATGAAACCGGTTATGACCCGTCTGGCTGGAAGAGCCGACGGCCAAATGATCCAGGCCAAGGTCAAGGAAAAACTTTCCCAAGGATAGCGTCCGACACGGTCCTCTTCCCGAGGGATCGAGGATTAGAGGCTGTGGTTCTAAACGGATGGTTATCTGCCTTTAGATTCTTAAAATTTGTTTTCCTATCCTGACTTCTTTTTTACACATTCCAGGAAGCATTGATGTCACAGGCCCCTTTTATTCCCGAAACCGTGATCGCTCAAATCAAAGATACGGCCAACATCGTCTCCATGATTTCCGAGTTTGTGTCTTTAAAAAAAGTCGGGCGTAATTTTCAGGGCCTGTGTCCTTTTCATGCCGAAAAGACTCCCTCTTTTATGGTTAATGAGGAGAAACAGATCTTCCATTGTTTCGGGTGCGGTCTGGGCGGCAATATTTTTACCTTTCTTATGAATGTTAACCATCTGACCTTTCCGGAGGCCGTCAGCGATCTGGCCCGGCGGTTTCATATAGCCATCCCGGAAACATCCTCTTTCAAAACGCTCCCGGTTCGGGACCAGGTGAAGGAAGAATTAAGAACCCTGCAGGGCCAGGCTGCGGAGTTTTTTCATCATCTGTTAATGAAGGAGAAGGCCGGGCAAAAGGCTCGGGAGTATTTGCGTCACCGGGGGATGACCGGGAAAATCGCCCAGGATTTCCTTTTGGGTTATGCTCCCGAAGGATGGGAAACCCTGGCCACCTTTTTTAAAAAAAAGAAAGTTCCGGAAGGGCTCCTGGAGCAGTCCGGTTTAGTGATTAAAAGGGAAAAAGGGAACTTCTACGATCGGTTTCGGAACCGCTTGATCTTTCCTATTCTGGATGAGCAAAAACGGGTGATCGGGTTTGGGGGGCGGGCCCTGGGCCCCGAATCACCCAAGTATTTGAATTCGCCGGAATCCCCTCTTTTTAGCAAAAGCCGGGTGCTGTACGGCCTTCCCCAGGCCCAGGCCTCGATACGAAGCCGAAACCAGGTCGTGCTGGTCGAGGGCTACTTCGATCTCTTATCCCTTCACCTGCATGGTTTTACCCAGGCCGTGGCCACCATGGGGACGGCCCTGGGAGCCACCCGGATCAGACGATTAAAAGGGATGGCCCAGGATATTATTCTGCTCTTTGACGGGGATCCTCCCGGTATCCAGGCGGCCTTACGCTCCGTGCCCCTCTTTCAGGAGGAGGGGGTCTCGGCACGAATCAAGGTCCTGCCTCCCGACACCGATCCGGACAGCTTCCTTTTCCAGGTGGGGCCAAAGAAATTTTCAGATGAACTCCAACTGGCCGTGCCCATGATGACTTTTTTCCTTGATCAGCAGATCCAGGAGGGCATCAGCACGGTCAAGGATCAGGCCAGGGTGATAGACCGGTTGATTCCCACCCTTAACGGACTGGTCTCCGAGGTGGAACGGGGGTACTACGTTTCTCAGGTGAGTCAAAAGTTAAACGTGTCCGAAGCGGTCCTCTGGCGGGCCTTAAAGTCTCAGAGGGCGGGGAGCAAAGGTTCCGGCGGGATGGAGCATTTTCTTTCCGGGGTGCAGGTGAAAGGGTTGGAGTGGCGGATCATCGAAGCCTTGCTGCGGATTCCGGAGGCCCTGCCCATACTCCGAAACAGGGATCTGGAGAAGATTCTGGAATCAACCGAGGCCCGGACGATCTATAAAATGATGCTGGCCATGGCTGAAGCAAAGGGGAACGTGAATCCCAGCCTCTTAGTCAACGGCCTGGAAGATCAATCTCTGAAGAACCTGGTGGCGGCCCTGGCCATTCAGGAATTTATCACCCAGAAGGATGAAAAGGTCTTTTTGTCCGACCTATTGAAGAAAATCCAGATGCGGACCTTGCAGGACCGGCAGAAGGCCCTTTCCCAGGAGATCAGTGCCAAAGAGAAATTGGGCCTGACCGAGGAACTAAAATCGCTTTTGGCCTTGAAACAGGATTTGTTGCAAAGGAGAAAAGAACTCCTAATCTCTTCGAAAGGATAAGGAGCCCTTATGTCGAAAGATACGACGATGGAAGATTTGAATAAAATGATTTCCTTAAATAAGGAAAAAGAATTTTTGGATTTAGAGGAAACCACTGAGGCCCTGCCTCCGGATCTGGTGGGAACCGAACCGATCGATGACATGATTTACTTGTTCGATGAGACCGATATTCAGATTTTGGAGGGCACTCCCCGCCTGCGATCCAAAGATAAAGTGGATGAAGACCGGGTGGAGGAAGAGGAAGAAGAAGAACTGAAGTGGGGCGTCGATACCGGAATCAAGACTAACGATCCCGTGAAAATGTACTTAAAGGAAATGGGCTTTTATTCTCTCCTGACCCGGGAAGGAGAAGTGGAAATCGCCAAACGGATTGAGGAGGGACGGCATGAGGTCATTGACGCCCTTCTGGAATCCCAGGTCGGGATCAAAGAAATCCTGACCCTGGGGGAGAAATTCGACCAGGGGATCATAAAATTGAGAGAAATCGTCCGGGACATGGATGATGATGATCCTTTTATCGAAACCGAAGCGCATCGGAAGAAAGTGCACCTGCTCTTCAGCGAGGTGGAGACCCTTTATGAGAAAAACAGGAAACTCCAGGATCGATTGGGCCATGACCTGACTCCCTTAAAGAAAAGGAAGATCCGGGATCAGATTGAGGAGAACAAAAGGCTTATCGTGGAACGGCTTAAGGATCTGAGACTGGATAAAAGGCAGATTGATCGAATCATCAATAAGCTCAGGGGCTTTACGGATCGCATTGAAAAAGGGGAACGGGAAGTTCAGGATTGCGTCAACAAGACCTGCCTCCCTCTCCTCGATTTAAAAAAATCCCTGCGTAAATTAAAACGAGAAGGACAGGCCCGATCCCTGACCCGTTCCACTAAGCTTCCCAAGGAGATCCTCTTGGAGTTGGATAAAAAAATCCGTAACGGGGAGCGAAAGATCCGGCGGGTGGAGCAGGAGTCGAAGATGACCGCCAAATCCCTCAAGAAAATTCTGAGGCAGGTGGAGGAGGGAGAGGAAAAGGCCCGGGAAGCCAAAGCCGAGTTGATCGAGGCCAATCTGCGGCTGGTGGTCAGCATTGCCAAGAAGTACACCAATCGGGGGCTGCAGTTCTTAGACCTGATCCAGGAAGGTAATATCGGCTTAATGAAGGCGGTGGATAAATTTGAATATCAACGAGGCTATAAATTCAGTACCTACGCCACTTGGTGGGTCCGCCAGGCCATTACCCGGGCCATCGCCGACCAGGCCCGAACCATCCGCATCCCGGTCCATATGATTGAAACCATCAATAAATTGATTCGGACGGCCCGCTATCTGGTCCAGGAATTGGGCCGGGAACCCACGCCCGAAGAAATAGCCGAGAGGATGGAGTATCCTTTGGATAAGGTACGCAAGGTTCTTAAAATCGCCAAAGAGCCCATTTCCCTGGAAACTCCGATCGGAGAGGAAGAAGACAGCCATCTGCGAGATTTCATCGAGGACAAGAAAATCCTGTCTCCCTCGGAAGCGGTGATCAAGTTAAATCTCTCCGAACAGACGCGCCGGGTCCTGTCTACCCTGACCCCCCGGGAGGAGAAGGTCCTGCGCATGCGCTTCGGGATCGGTGAAAAGGCCGACCATACCCTCGAGGAGGTGGGCCGGGATTTTGATGTGACCCGGGAACGGATCAGGCAGATTGAGGCCAAGGCCTTGCGCAAACTCCGCCACCCCAGCCGAAGCAAACGGCTCAAGGCCTTTGTAGAATAAGGAACGGAGATTGAAGGTTGACAATCCCCGTTAAATTGAATACATTACTTTCAATAGTGCGCACCGAAAATTGGATTGGGCCCATAGCTCAGTTGGAAGAGCCACCGGCTCATAACCGGAAGGTCCCTGGTTCGAGGCCAGGTGGGCCCACCAACCAGGACTCCTGGCGGTCGAAACACAGGAGCGGTTCCTTCGCTAAAGAAGGCTTGACCCTGATCGTATGAAATCTGAAATCATTTTCAATCCCAATCCCCGGATGACTCGGGGCCGATGAAGGGTGCAGCCGGCAGTCTGCACCCTTTTTTATTTGGGGTGCCGGCTTTTAAAAATTATAAACCAAACCTCTCTTTTTGAAAAATGGCGGTCAAAGTTCGGGAGATACAATCCTGGCTGGAATCCCGGTTTCCTCCCTCTTGGGCAGAGGAATGGGATCAGATCGGTTTACAATTGGGAGATCCGGACCAGCCGGTGAGGCGAATCGGGGTGGCCTTGGAGGCCAGCCCCGGATCGGTTTCCTGGGCTGTTACCAACAGGCTGGATCTGATCATTTCCCATCACCCTCTTTTTTTCGCCCCCATTCGGGCCTTGACTTCCTCAACCGACCCGGGACCAACCGCCCTGACCCTGATCCGTGAGAAGGTGGCTCTCCTGGTGGCCCATACCAATCTGGATGCGGCCCCGGAAGGAGTCAGCACCGCTCTGGCCCGCCGTTTAGGATTAGCCGGTCTGGTCCCTTTGGAAAAAAAAACGGCCGACCTGGTCAAACTGGTGGTTTTTATACCCCTGGGCTATGAAGAAAAAATTGCCTCTCTTCTGGATTTTCCCGGTGTCGGCCGTATCGGGTCTTATCGCGGTTGTAGCTTTAAAGTAAGAGGGGAGGGGACTTTTTTGCCGGAAGAGGGTAGCCGACCCTTTAAGGGGCATCCCGGGCAAAGGGAGAGGGCCGCGGAATGGCGCCTGGAAGTCCAGGTGGAGCGGAATCGGCTATCGGATCTTCTGAGAAAAATCCGCTTACAGCATCCTTATGAGGAAATGGCCTATGACGTCACCCCGCTTGAAAACCGAGCGCAGCAGGTGGGGATAGGCCGGATAGGCCATTATGATCCCCCTTGTTCCTGGGGGTCCCTCGTTAAAAAAATCAAACAGGAGGTCGAGGCCCCCTCCATCCGGGTCAGCGGGAAAATTCCAGCGGCGATTCAAAAGGTGGCCGTATGCGGCGGTTCGGGGGGGAAACTGATCCCGGCTGTTCTGGCCTCCGGGGCCGACGTTTTTATTTCCGGGGAGATCGGCTACCATCCCGTAGTAGCGCTCCAAGGGAAACCTCTGACGCTGATAGAGATCGGCCATTACCCTTCGGAAAAGTGGGTACTTCCTCCTCTGCGCCGGGCCTTATCCCAAGCCAATCGGGACCAGGGCTGGGGTGTCGAAGTCAAGGAATTCAGGAAAAAGGGCGATCCTTATTCCCGATATTATTAAGATCATTCTGGAGAGAATCCATGCAGGAACAACTGGATTATCTGGTAACATTACAGGAAATTGACCGGGCCATTCAGGAGGCCATCGCCAACGCCGAGGCCAATCCGAAGAGGATCGAAGCCATCGTCATCGAGATCCAAGAGGCTCAGGACTCCTTTCAACTTTTTCTGCAAGGGGTTGACGACTTGAAGAAACAGAGAAAAGGGTTGGAAAAGGAAATCGATGAGCTGGATCAAAAGATTAAAAAAAGCCAGTTGCGATTGATGGAGGTCAAGAACAACAAAGAATATAAGGCCATGCTGACCGAAATCGAGGAAACCAAAAAGGGGAAAGGCGAAAAAGAAGATCAGCTGCTGGAACTGCTGGAGAAGTTGGAGGAGAAGACCCAAAAGGGAAAGGAATTAAAAAAATCCCTGGAGAAGAAAACGGAAGAGGCCCAAAATAGAAAAGGGGAGCTGGAAAAAGAAGGCAAGGATGTTTCCCGGAAGCTCTCGGCCTTGGACCGAAAACGGAAAGAGCTCATTCCCCGGGTCGATTCCGCTTTGCTGAAACAATACGAGTTTTTAAAAGATCGTTTAAAAGGGGTGGCTGTCGTTGAAGTAAAAGAGTACGCCTGTTTGGGTTGTCATATGCAAATCCCACCCCAGCTTTATAATGAATTGCATCGTCAGGATCGGATCATCGCCTGCCCCAGTTGTCTCCGGATTCTCTATTATAAAGTGAATCCGGCTGCCGGGGGGGAGGCCTAATCGTGCCTTCGGATCCTAAAGGCAGCGGTCCGGACCCCCTTTGGCTGGTTTATAGCGATGGGGCCTCCAAAGGAAATCCGGGAGCGGCCGGGGCCGGATGGATTATCCGTCGGGCCGATCATTCCCGGGAGGTTAAAAATTATCGCTTCCTGGGCCAGGCCACTAATAATGAGGCCGAATACCAGGCCTTAATGCTGGCCTTGCAGGAAGCCTTGTCTCTGGGGGCCAAGGCCGTTCGGATCTGCCTGGACTCGGAGTTGCTGGTCCGTCAGTTGAACGGGCTTTACAAAGTTCGAAGTCCGGCGCTGGGGATTTTTTTTCAGAGCACCCGAGAACTTTTGAGCCGATTTTCAAAGTATGCTATAATGCATATCCCCAGGGAAGAAAATCGGGAGGCGGATCGGATGGCCAACCGGGCCATCCGAGAATGGAAAGGGGCACCTGGGGCCTGATCTTGGGCAAAACTTTTTTTAGTGGAAGTGGATTTAATGATCGCTCGTCACGCCCTTGGCGTGACGGGAGGAAAGTCCGAGCTCCGCAGGGCAGGATGCTGGGTAACACCCAGTCTCGGTGACGAGAAGGAAAGTGCCACAGAAAAGATACCGCCCCGCCGCAGGCGGGGTAAGGGTGAAAAGGCGGGGTAAGAGCCCACCGGTATCCCGGGTGACCGGGATAGCTTGGTAAACCCCATCCGGAGCAAGACCAAATAGGAGGGTGTAACGGGTAGCCCGCCCAAGGCCCTCGGGTTGGTCGCTTGAGGTCGGGAGTAATCCCGATCCTTAGATGAATGATCATTGTTCCCCGCCCTATACGGGGAAAACAGAACTCGGCTTATAATCCACTTCCACTGTTTTTACCCCCGGCCCCAAAAAATCAGATGATTATTTCTATGGAGTGAGCAGAGTTTCAGTTGAAAACGATTGCCTTAATCACCGCAGCAGGTAAGGGTCAACGGATGGAGTCCGAGACCCCCAAACAATATCTGCCGCTGTCCGGCCGGCCGGTTCTGGCCCAAACCGTCCAGGTTTTTGAGGATTGCCCTTCAGTAGACGCCATCTATTTAATTGTTCCGGCTGATCAAATGGATTTGGTCCGGAAAAAGGTGGTGGAAAAGTACCAGTTTAGAAAAGTTCTGAAAGTGGTCCGCGGCGGAAAGATGCGTCAACAGTCGGTCTGGAACGGCCTGCGGGCCATTCGATCGGACTGCGCCATCGTAGTCGTCCATGACGGGGTTCGACCCCTGATCCGCCCCGAACTGATCGAGCAAAGTATCGAGGAAGCTCAAAAGAAAGGCGCCGCCCTGGTTGCGGTCCCGGCCAAAGACACCGTCAAACGGGTCGTAAAGGGCAAGCGGATCCAGACCCTGCCCCGGGAAGAAATTTGGCTGGCTCAAACCCCGCAAACCTTTCAATTTTCCTTGCTCCAAAAGGCTTTTCAAAAAGCCCTCCAGGGGGGCCTGGCCGGCACCGACGAAGCCTTCCTGGTGGAGAAGATGGGGCATGCCGTAACTATCATTAAGGGCGATTATTCGAATATCAAAATAACCACCCCGGAGGATCTCCTGCTGGCGGAGGCCCTTTTTCATCTGAAGAAAAGGAGCCGGTGAAGCCTTCCTATCGCATGGGAATGGGTTATGATGTCCATCGCCTGGTCTTGGGAAGATCCCTGGTCTTGGGTGGGGTGGAAATCCCCTTTCCCCAGGGATTGGCCGGTCACTCGGATGCCGATGTTTTATCCCATGCCATAGGCGATGCCCTTTTGGGAGCAGCGACCTTAGGCGATCTGGGACGGCACTTTCCCGATTCCGACCCCCGATTTAAAGATATTTCCAGCCTGAGACTCCTGGCAGCGATCTGTTCCATGGTCCACCGGGAAGGCTATCACATTGCAAATGTGGATGCGACCCTGGTCGCCGAGCAGCCTAAATTGGCGCCCTACCTGGGAGCCATACAAATTTCCCTGGCGGAGGTGTTACAGGTTTCTCCGGGACAGATCAGCATTAAGGCCACCACTACAGAAGGGTTGGGATTCGCCGGGCGCCGGGAAGGCCTGGCCGCCTATGCCGTAGCCTTATTGGAAAAACAGGATTAACAAATCCATTTCCGGCATCACGATAAGGTACCGGGATGGTTTTTCCAAAAAGCCGGCGTGTTGCCAAATGTCACATGGACCGGAGAGTTGCCACCAGATGCCTCTAAAGATCTTCAATTCTCAGGGCAAGCACAAGGAAGTTTTTGTACCCCTGAACCCTCCTCGGGTAGGACTCTATGTCTGCGGAGTGACGGTTTACGACAGTTGCCATATAGGCCATGCCCGCTCCATGATCGTCTTTGATGTCCTGGTCCGGTTTCTTCGCCACAAGGGGTATCAGGTAACCTATGTCCGTAATTTTACCGATATTGACGACAAGATCATCGCCCGGGCTCAGAAGGAGGGGATGGAACCCCGAACCTTGGCCGAGAGCTATATTAAAGAATTCGGAGAAGACATGAAGGCCTTGGGAGTCCTTCCGCCGGATGTTGAACCGCGGGCTACGGATCACATCCGGGACATCCTCATTCTTATCCGGAAACTGGTTGATCAAGGCGTCGCCTATGTTGTTGATGGCGATGTTTTTTTCGCCGTAGAAAAGTTTAATTCCTATGGGATCCTGTCCAACCGGAGCCTGGAAGAAATGCAGGCCGGGGCCCGGATTGAGGTGGATCCCCGTAAGCATCATCCCATGGACTTTGCCCTGTGGAAAAGAGGGAAACCCGGAGATCCGGTCTGGGAAAGCCCCTGGGGGCCCGGCCGGCCGGGATGGCATATCGAATGTTCGGCCATGAGTTCCCGCTATCTGGGTGAAACCTTTGATCTGCATGGGGGGGGTAAGGATCTGATTTTTCCCCATCATGAAAATGAGCTGGCCCAATCCATGGCCGTTTCAGGAAAACCTCTGGCTCGTTACTGGGTGCATAACGGCTTTGTCACCATCCAGGGGGAAAAGATGTCCAAGTCTTTGGGCAACTTTTTGACCATCCGGGAAATGGTCCGCCGATTTCATCCCGAAGCGATTCGGTTGTTTTTGCTTTCCTGCCATTATCGCTCCCCTCTGGATTATACGGACCAGGCCATGCAGGATGCGCAGGGCGGTCTCCAGCGTCTTTATAGCCTGCTGCTGGACCTGCAAAATCCTAAAGCCCGGCCGCAATCCAAGGGCGGGGAGAAGGTAAGGCCCGAACAGGTCCAAGAAGCGGAAGAGGCGGTTAAGACTTTCAGGGAAAAATGTGAAGAGGCCTTGGAGGATGATTTTAATACCGCCCAGGCTATCGGGTATTTTTTTGATCTGGCTAAGCAATTAAACCGGCTTATGGATAGGCTTAAGGCTCAAGAAATGGACCTCCTGGCCCATCCCTTTGAACTGGCCGTCCAGTCTCTTAGGCACTATGGAGAGATCCTGGGTATTTTGACCCTTCCTCCGGAAAGCTATTTCAGCCGGGAGAAAGGAAGGCTCTTGGCCAAGAAGGGTTTGTCCCCGGAAAAGGTCGAGAACCTGATCCTTGAACGAAACCAGGCCCGACAGGAGAAGGATTGGTCCCGGGCTGATGCCCTCCGCGATCACCTTAAGGATATGGCCGTTATTTTGAAGGATACGCCCCAGGGGACCCTCTGGTGGGTGCAGGAATAGGTCGGCAGTCTGCTGTCAGCCGATCACTAAGAAAAATCCCCGTCCTTTTACTTACCTTCCTTTCTTAAAAAGGACATTTTAAGGGCACATTTATAGAAATCGGTTCTGAGTCCTTTTTTTGTATTCTAAAATAGATAATAATATTAAAATGTTATCTGTCGGAGAGTTAGTGGCGTAATACTTGCAAACTTTATAGTCTTTTAAGGAGTTTTCCTAAAAAAATAATAGCCTTCCCCCCTGGTGCGGGATAGGGGGTAAGCCCCGTTGGGAATAGCTCCCTTGATGGTAATCCTAAAGAGGGAACAAGACCAGGCGGCCCGGTCCTTTACTCTATGGCTAATAAAATCGGTCTGATTATCTGCCAGAATTTTGAACTTGAGATGGAGGCCATCGTCCGGTCCGAAGGGTTCGAGGATGTGGAATGGACCACCTATTTTGCCCAGTGCGGTCAAAAGGGGCTGACCTGGGAGGCCTTTGAACAGATCATCGAGACCCGCCTAAACGATTGCCGGCACATTTCCATCATCGGCTGCCATTGCCTGGATAAGTTGCAGGCGCCCGGGCAGAGCCCCCGGAAAATCGGAATCCATAAAGTGGCCGAATGCTCTAACCTGCTCACCAACAAAGGCCTGGTGGACGGGTTGATCCACAAAGGGGCCTTTCTTTTAATCCCCGGTTGGTTGCGGCAGTGGAAATACCACCTGGGGATGTGGGGGTTAACTCCGCGGTCGTCCCGGCTCCTCTTTTCAGATACTCCGGCCGGCCTGCTTCTGCTGGACACCGGCCTGGATAAAAGAAGTCGCTCCCTCCTGAAAGAGGTGGCCGAGTATGTAAGCCTGCCCTGCCACAGCCTGCCGGTTGGATTGGATTTTTTCCGCCTCTTTTTAAGAGATATTGTCCTGGAAGGGCATCTTGAGAATAGTCGGATACCGACCGGGGAGGCCTTGTCCGGTCCCGACCTCCCCTTGGCCGATTTTCATCTACTTTCGGATCTAATCGGCCAGTTAACCCGGGCCCAGTTGGAAACCGAGGCGATTGAAACCCTGCTTGATTTTTCCGCTCAACTTTTTGCCGCAGCCAAGCTGGTCTATCTATCGGTCTTTCAAGGTAGACCGAAAAAAATATTTTTCTGGCCCCCCACGTTGGAGTGCAATGAAAATGGGGAAAGGGATCGCTTATTGACCTTAGGCCAGGAGTTTGTCTGGAGTGATTCGCAGAAAGGGTTTCGCCTGAGGGTCACCCACCAGGAGGAAACGCTGGGCATCCTGGAGGTGGAAGGGTTTGCCGATTCGGGCGGCCAAGAGTATGTCCTGAAATTCGCTCTAAACATGGCCAAATTTTTCGGCCTGGTCATCTCGAACCTGCGGACTCATCAATTGCTGCGCCGGGAGCGGGATGCCTCCCAGGAGTATCTGGATGTGGGTCGGGTGATTTTCGTCATTATCAATTCCGAGCAGAAGGTTATCCTGGTCAACAAAAAGGGCTGCGAGATCCTGGATTATACCGAGGAAGAGATTGTCGGCAAAAACTGGTTCGATTCCTTTGTTCCGGAAAGGATCCGGAGGCAATTAAAAGAAAATTTTGCCAATTGGGTGGCCGGGGAAGTGGGGGCCTTGGAATATTACGAAACCCCGGTTTTGACTAAAAATGGGGCTGAGAAATTGATTGCCTGGAACAACACCATTCTGCAGGATGATGCGGGAAGGATTGTGGCTACCCTGTGTTCCGGAGAAGATATTACGGAACGAAAGCGGACCGAGGAAGAACTCCAGATCCTGTCCTTGGTGGATGATCTGACCGGGCTTTATAACCGGCGAGGCTTTATGACCCTGGCCGAGCAGCAGTTAAAGATTGCCGATCGGATGCAGAAAAAGATGCTGCTGCTGTTTTTCGACCTGGATGATATGAAGAGTATTAATGATACCTACGGACACCTGGAGGGGGACCGGGCCTTGAAAGAGACGGCCGAGGTGCTCCGGGAAACCTTCCGGGAGTCGGATATTATCGGCCGGTTGGGGGGCGACGAGTTTTCCGTCCTGGCCCTCGAAAGCGATGAGGCGACCTCTGAAATCCTGACCAAACGATTGACCGGGATTGTGGAAAGGCATTACAAGGACAGAAACTCCCCCTATCGGTTATCGTTGAGTCTGGGGGTGGCCTATTACGACCCCTCCGACCCCTATGCCCTGGAAACCCTGATGGTGCAGGCCGATCATGCCATGTATGCCCAGAAGAAGGCAAAAAAATCAAAGCTCAAAGAAAAGCAACTGCATTTGGCTTTAAATAACGAGGAAGAAATAAATTAGCACTCATCCGAAAAAGTTCTTTTTCGGATGAGCACCATCAACCATCAGCATTCGGCTTTCAGGAAAAGCCTTAAAAAGACCCTGACTGCCGAGCGCTGACTGCTTTATAGGTCCTCAAAATCAAACCGGGCCAGCCTGTCCTTTAACGCCTTGACATTCCTTTTGTCTTCCAGGGCCTTTAAAATCTTTTTTCTCCCCTCCAGGGTTCCAAACAGCAGACAACCCACGATGGCGTCATCCCTGAGGACGATTTTCCGGTAGGTTCCGGCCGCCTCATTCTTTTCCACCAGGGCCTCGAGTTTTCCATCAGGATCGATATCCCCGGCCGCCAGAAGGTCGATACCGGCCACTTTCAGCTGATTGGAGAGTGTGGTCCCCGTATAAGCCATGGGCTTGCCGACCATGGCCAGACCGGCTATTTCGCCCTGTTTTTCGGCTGCCGGCCAGATCCCGTAGAGCATTCCCCGATGTTCCACCAGGTCCCCGGCAGCATAGATACCCGGGAGCTCTGTTTCCAGGTAATCGGAAACGAGGAGACCTTTCCCGATTTTTAAACCTAATTTTTGGGCCAGGTCCAGATTGGGTCTGACTCCGGCTGAGATGATAATAAGATCGGCCTTAACTTCCCGGCCATCCTCCAGGAGAAGCCCCTGGACCTGGTCCTCCCCTAAAATCTCTTTGGAAGTAACCCCCAGGTAAAAGGTTAAGCCCATCTGTTCCAGTCTCTTTTGCAGCAGATCGGCGCAGGCCGGGTCGGTTTGCCTGGGTAAGAGTCTGGGGAAAAATTCGGCAACCGCCACCTGAAGCCCGGTTTTACGGAGGCTGTTGGCCACTTCCAGTCCCAAAAGGCCTCCGCCGATCAGGAGGGTCTTTTGCTTGCCGGCGGCAAAGGCTTTTATTTGCTGGGCATCATGAATATTGCGCAGGGTAAAGACGCCCTTTTTATCGGCGCCTTTAATAGGGGGAACAAAAGAATTGGCCCCGACCGCCAGCAGGAGTTTATCAAAAACAAAAGGCTCTCCGGAATCCGTGGTCACTTCGTGTTTATCTTTATCCACCGCAACCACTTTGGTATTAAGAAAAAGTTTAACCCGGTTTGTTTCATACCAGGAGCCGGGGTGAATTTGCAGTTTGGGAAGCTCCACGTCTCCGGCCAGGAATTCCATGAGGCGGATGCGGCTGTAAAAGGGGAGGGCCTCATCGCTGAACATGATGATCTCCCCTTGCGGGTCCTGCTTGCGAATGGTCAAGGCCGCCGTGGTTCCGGCCACCCCGTTCCCAACGATGAGATAGCGCATATAAAGGTCCTCCTCTAAAGATAATGATTAAAAAAGATCGGACTTGTTTCAGTTGGTGAAGATCCCTGAAGCCCTTCGGTTTGAGATTCACGTAACTTTGGGACTATCTCAAATTTTTAGAGCGCCTTTTTGGGGAACCATTGTATAATAATTTCCATCATGGAGATACAAAAAAAAAGGTCTCTTCCTCTTCGGCCATGAAACTGGTTCTCATCCAGCCGCCTATCCGGGACTTTTACGAGTCCTCCAGCCGCCTTCAGCCTATCGGGTTGGGCTATTTAAAGGCCGCCGTAAAGAAGCATCTCTCAGGGGTCGAGGTCCGCATTTTTGATTTCCATCAGGGTTGGGGACGAAGGACCACCCCGCTGCCCAATGAACTAAGCTATCTCCGGGACTATTACCCTTGGCCGGATCAGAGCCCTTTCGCTCTTTTTCATCAGTATTATCATTTTGGAGCTTCTTTCGAAAGAGTGGCCCGGGAAGTGGCCCGGGAAGAGCCCGACCTGGTGGGGATTTCTTCCCTCTTTTCTCCCTATTACCGTGAGGCCCTTCAGTGTGCCGACCTGATTAAGAAAGAGGTCGGATGCCCTATTGTGCTGGGGGGGTCTCATGTTTCTGCTGTGCCGGAACTTATGTTGAAGCAGCCCAGTGTGGATTGGGTGATTCTGGGAGAAGGCGAAAGACCTCTGGTGGAGCTCCTTAAGGCCTGGAAAGAAGGCCGGACCCTGGAGGAAGTCCCCAACCTGGGATTTAAGAAAGAGGGCCGCCTGATTTTCAACCCGGTCGGGGAACCCTATGCCATCGATGAAATCCCTTTTCCCGATTTGTCCGATCTCGACGGCAGGAAGTATCTGTTTGAGAAGAAGCCGTTATGTTTTGTAATGACCTCCAGGGGATGCCCCCACCAGTGTAGTTTTTGTTCGATACACCGGACCTTCCCCGGCTATCGCCGACGTTCGACGGATTCTGTTCTGGAGGAAATAATTCACCGGGTTGAGGAAGGATTTCGAATTTTTGACTTCGAAGATGATAACCTCACCTTCGACCAAAATGAGATGAAAATCCTGTGCCGTAAACTGGATCACATGTTTCCAAAAGGAACGATTCGGTTTTTGGCCATGAACGGCATCTCCTACCAAAGTCTGGATTTGGAACTCCTGACGCTGATGAGGAAAGCAGGGTTTACCCACCTTAATATCGCCCTGGTGAGCGCCGATTCCTCCATAAGAAGAGGCTGCAACAGGTCCGGTGATTTGGGAAAATACCTTCGCGTTGTTCAGGAGGCGACCTCATTGGGATTTAAAATGGTCTCTTATCAAATCCTGGGGCTTCCGGGAGAAAGCCTGAAGGCCATGATCAAGACCCTGGTATGGCAGACCCGGCTGCCGGTCTTGTTGGGGGCTTCGCCCTTTTATCTCTCTCCTGAGACCCCGATTGCCAAACAATTTCCGGAAATGACCGATGAGGATTTACTTAAATCCCGGCTCACGGCCATGGCCGTTGAAACGGATCAGTTCGAGCGGGAGGATATTTACACCCTTTTTGTGACCATTCGAATCATCAATTTCCTGAAGGGGCTCTCTGTCCCAAAGGCTCGGATCACGCTTGAAGAAGCCCTGAGGAATGCTTATAAGAAAGGGAAACGGGCTGCCCAAGGAGCGGAACTCCTTAACCTTCTTCTATCCCAAGGCGTCCTGTATGCGGCGACTTCACAAGGGTTTAAACGGTTATCAAGATTTAAAGCGAAACTGTTTCAGGAGGTCTGGGGAAAGCTGGGGGTTATCCGGACCTTGGAGGGAAAGATCATACTAATACAAGGGCAAAACTAACCGAAGGGAATCAAAAAGGAGGCTTATCAATGAATACAACCTTCAGTTTAAGACGAACCGTAGGATTAGTTGTTCTGTTTAATTTGGTGTTGGCCGGGAACCTCATGGCCCAGGGACAGACCTTGAATATTTACGGTCCGGGCGGCCCCTTGGGACCGATGAAGGAAGCGGCTGAGATTTTTTCGAAATCTCAAGGGGTCCAGGTAGTAGTGACGGCCGGGCCTGAAGCTAACTGGATTGGTCAGGCCAGGCAGGATGCCGACCTAATTTTTGGCGGCGCGGAATATATGCTCTCCCAGACCATGCTCGCTAATCCGGGTTTGTTGGACGAAAAAACACGGGTGAGCCTTTATATCCGGGCGGCTGGTATGCTGGTCCGGAAGGGGAATCCCAAACAGATCAAATTCCTGGCGGATTTGACCAGGGAGGGGATCAGGATCATTGATGTCAATGGGGCCGGACAACTGGGCCTGTGGGAGGACTTGGCCGGAGTCAAAGGACTGATCCCCGGCATCCAGAAAAATATCGCCCTGTCCGTGCCCAACAGCGCCATCGCCATAGAGAAATGGAAAACCATTCCGGAGATAGATGCCTGGATCACCTACGAATCGTGGCACTATCGCTTAAGGGACATAACGGACCTGGTTCAACTGCCTGAAAAGGAAAAGCTCTATCGGGGGACCCCTATTGCCATTACTACGGTTTCAAAAAATAAAGCCCTGGCCCGGCAATTTATTGATTTTCTAAAAACCGATCAGGCCCATCAGGTTTTTCAGAAATGGGGCTGGAAGTAGACCCAGCGTAGTCAAAGAATACTGTTTTCACCCTATTTATTTCGTTGAACTTTTCAGGTATTATGGTTGCGGATAATGTGACCGTAGAAGGGAGGTGAAAAAACAGGATGAAAAGAAAAATGTCCCCTGAGTTGTTGGCTAAGGAGGCGGCCTACTGGGAAAAGATGAAAAAGGCAATGAAAGAAATTCCTGGTAAGGTATGCCACAAGTGAAAGGGCTGAAAATCCTAAACGTTGCTGGGACAGCAACCAAACCATTTGGCGGATAGGCGCCGGCCGATTGATGAAAAAAGGGAACCGCGCGCTTGTCCGCCATTTTTATCACAGGTCCTATTTTAATTGATCCTTTGTATTGTTCAACTTTCCTATTATTAATAAGAGCAAGAACCAGTTTACATTTTAGAAGCTGTTTATCACCGCCCACTCGTCACGCCCCGGCGTGACTCGCTCAAGGCGCAGAGATCGCTAAGAGCACAATTTTTCATTTGCCTGTGAGAGGCAGGCAAATGAAAAGAGCTCATTTTGCTTTCCGCCTTCGCAGCGGAAAGCAAAAAATGTTCTTCTTCGCGTCTTTTGCGTCTTTGCGGTGAATGTAAACATTGATTCGCTCTGATTAGTATTAACCTTAATCAAAGGCCTTTTCATTTCTCTATGCTGACTCAAAGCACTTTCGATTTTTTTATCCAATGGCACCTGACCGAACGCTGCAACCTCCGCTGCCGGCATTGTTACCAGGAGGGTTACGGCGGAGAGGAACTGCCCCTGATCGAAATCGTTCGAACTATTCAGGACCTGGCTGAAATGATTGACGACTGGTCCGATACCTACGAAATTGCTTTCCAGCGCAGTTTCAATGTCACCGGCGGCGAACCCCTTTTAAGGGCGGATTTGTTCGAGATCCTGGAGATTATGGGAGACCACGGGTTTGATCTCTATCTCCTGACCAACGGAATTTTAATCGACTCTTTGAAGGCCGAGCGGTTGGCGGCCCTCCGGATCAAGGGGGTTCAGGTCAGCCTGGAGGGCCCTGAGGAAATCCATGATAAAATACGGGGGATGGGCAGCTTCCGGTCTTCCATGAAAGGTCTGGGACACCTTGTGGCTGCCGAAGTACCCGTTACCCTAAACCTGACCCTCTCCCGGCTTAATGGGGAATTTGTGAGCCAAATGATAGAGGTGGCAAAATCAGCCGGGGCTGGACGGCTTGGATTTTCCAGACTGGTTCCTTCCGGCAAGGGGTTGGGGCTGTTACCCGAGATGTTAGGTGGGAAAGAAGTAGAAGCGATCTATGCTCAGGTCCTGTCGCAAAAACCGGAAGGGCTTGAGATCGTAACCGGAGATCCGCTGGCTTCCCAGATGTCTTTTAGCCCTTTTCAGGAGGATTTGGGAGATATTCCCCTGGGCGGGTGCGCGGCGGGCGTCTCCGGACTCACCATTCTTGCCGACGGTACGGTAACGCCCTGTCGCAGGCTGCCTCTCCCGATTGGAAATGTCCGGAAAGATTCATTAAGGGAATTATGGATTGCTTCTCCGATTCTTGGAAAGCTCCGGGATAAATCCGGTTACCAGGGGAAATGCGGTCGCTGCCCAAGGTGGGCCGGTTGCCGGGGCTGCCGGGCCATTGCCTATGCCTATTCCCAGGCCCAGGGCCGGCCCGATTTTCTGGCCGAAGACCCGCAGTGCTTTTTATGAAGAGGCCTACGGCCCAGGGTTCAAGGTGCAAGGTGAAGGGCTTCAAAAAAGTCCAGGGTCTAGCAGGAATAGAATTCGGCCCCTTGAATCCTTGACCCCTCGGACCCTTTCTTTACCAGAGCCGGATAACTTTCTTTCCTTCCCTCATCTCTCCCCTGATTTTTTCCATATGCCTCAGGGCAGCCATTTCCCTTTCCAGGTCGGAAGGTTTGATTTGAAGCCTTTCGACGATCAGGGGAAATTCAACCCCGCCCGTTTCTTCCAGATATTTCAAAATCTTTTCCTGGATCGGATTGAGGTTGACCCCGACGGTTTGTTGTTGAAAGGACTTGGCACTATGAACCGCCCAGGGATCGCACCCCTTGGCCGGCGACAGGGTGTCCATATAACAATCTTCGCACAAGGTCCGTCCGGCATGTCCCTTTCTTCACCCGGTGTAATTTTATCGCCGCATCTTTGGCAAGTCATCCTTAAAACCTCCTGCTCTCGTTCACATTACCCCTTGAATCCTTGACCCCTCGAACCCTCTCTTTAAAAGGCATCCTCCGGGATGTTCAGTGCCGAGGTATCTTCCTGCTGGAAAGAGATATGCCGGGAAAAAACATTGGTTAAAATGTTGCGGCAGAAAAAGCGCACGGTCTCGATCTTGCCCTGATAAAAGGTTCCGCCGGCTGAAGACGGATCGGTGGTTTTCAGTTTGTCGCGGGCCAGCAGACCTTGTTCGAGCATCAATTGGGCCAGGACCGCTTCGGACATGCATTCCAGGAAGCGGGTGGCAGCCAGAGGAATAAGGTTCAGACGACCCTCCTGGAAGTATTGCATGAAGCATTTGGCATAATCGCCCAGGACCTCACCGGCCTTATAAAGCAGGGTGAAGTCCGGGGCGAAGTCGGGATCATTTTGATGGCCTTGGGCGAAGGCCAGAAGCTTGCCCAGCCAGCCCTGAAAAACCGCACCGCCGGACATCATCAGCTTGCGGCCGATCAAATCCAGGGATTGGATATAGGTAGTGCCTTCATAGATGGAGGCGCTTTTTACATCCCGGGCGTACTGCTCAACCGGAAATTCCCGGCAGTAGCCGACGCCGCCCAGAACTTGGATGGCTTCCCGGCAAAGCAGGTAGGCGAAGTCGGAGCAGTAGGCCTTGACTAAGGGCGTCAGGAGATCTACCCATTGACCGGCTTCCCGGCGGACCGCCTCGTCGGGGTCGCAGCGGGAAACATCGGTGTTGTAATATAGCTTCATGATAAAGCCCCGCATGGCCTCGGTGCCGGCCTTGAGCATCATGAGCATACGGCGGACATCTTCGTGTTCGACGATCCTGACCCGCGGCCCCGAACGGTTGGTGAAAAGCGGTCCCTGAACCCGTTCTTTGGCGTAGAAGCGGGCGGCGTCGTACGCGGCCGTGGCCACACCCTCGGCCAGAAGGCCGGTGCCGATCCGGGCTTCGTTCATCATTTGAAACATCTTGGCCATACCGGTCTGGGGGTCTCCCAGGAGGATGCCCCGGCAGCGGCCGTTTTCGCCGAAGCTGAGGCCGCAGGTGGCGGAGCCGTGCAGGCCCATCTTGTGTTCGATGTTGGTGCAGAAGACGTCGTTGGGTTCTCCTAATGATCCGTCCGGGTTGACCCAGATTTTGGGTACGATGAAGAGGCTGATGCCTTTGGTTCCCCGAGGGGCGCCCTCGATCCGGCCCAGGACCAGGTGGATGATGTTTTTGGTCAAGTCCTGTTCCCCGCTGCTGATAAAACGCTTGGTTCCTTCGATCTTGTAAAACCGGGAATCGCCGGACGAGGGGTCCGGCGTGGCCTTAGTCTTGGTGTATCCCACATCACTTCCGGCATCCGGCTCGGTCAGACACATGGTTCCGCCCCAGATGCCGTTATACATCTTTTCGCAAAAGAGGGCTTTGTCCTTCTCGGTCCCGAAACTCTCGATCAGGTGGCTGGCCCCAACCGCCAGGCCGGAGTAGATTTTTATGGCCGAGTTGGCGCTGATAAAGTATTCGGCTACCTGGCCGTAGATGGTAAGCGGTAAACCCTGGCCGCCGTACTCCGCTGAAACGGCCAGGCTGAACCAGCCGTTTTCCGAGAGGATCTTCCAGCAGTCATGGAAAGAAGCCGGGACCTTTACTTTTCCGTTGTCATAAAGCAGGCCCTGCTGGTCACCGTCCTGCAGGGTCGGGCCGAGGGCTTCTTTGGCCACTTTGTAGCCTTCCTCGAGGATCATTTTGAAATCCTCCAGGCTGAAGTCCTTAAAGGCCTCGTAGGTAAGCAGTTTTTCCAGGTCCAGGTATTCAAAAAGCACAAATTTAGGATCGCGGTCATCGCGCCTGAAAAAATTCAATCCCATGGTTGTCTCCTCTCTCCAGTGAGTTTATTTCTTTAGGATCTTTAAAAGATTCGGGTTGCAGAGCCCTGAAGTTTTTCGCAGGATAACAGAAAGTCGGGATCGTTAAAACTACTTTTTAGGTTTCTTTTAACTCTCCCTGGGAAATGGTCAGGACGTGATCGGCCAGGCGTTTGGTTTGATCGAAATCATGGGTGGCCATGATAATCATGGTTTTGTTTTCTTTTTTCTTAGTGAGGAGGATGTCTTCAATAATCCGGGTGTTTTTTCGATCGATGGAAGCAGTGGGTTCGTCCAGAAATAGGATTTCCGGATCGACAACCAAGGCCCGGGCAATTCCCAGGCGTTGGGTTTCACCGCTGGATAGAGTCAAGGCATTTTGATTCTTCTTGTGCCCCAGTCCGACAAACTCGAGAGTCTGGTCCACCTTTCCTTTAATCTCATTTCTTTTCATCCCTCGGATGATTAACCCGTAGGCAATATTTTTGAAGACGGTTGCATTAAAGACACCCACCTTAGGTAAAACGAGGGTTATCCGGCGCTTTAAGTGAATATCCTTGGTTACCTTTTCCTGACCTGAAAAAAAGGAAACTTCTCCCTGATCCGGTTCCTCAAGGAGGGCGCATATTCTGAGTAGGGTGGACTTGCCGCAGCCGTTGAGCCCGATCAGGGTATAGATGCCATTGGCCCCAAAGGAATAGGAGCAGCCTCTGAGGACAGGACTTTCCTCGTAGCTTTTCCAGATCTTTGATACATCCAGGTGGAGGCTCATCTTAAGACTCTCAGATTTTCTTTTTTTGAAACCAATGGAGTATAAAATTTATCGTCAGGGAGATACTCAGGAGTATAATCCCCAGAGCCAGGGCCAACTCGAAGTTCCCCTTGTCCGTTTCCAGGGCAATGGTGGTAGTCATGACCCGGGTTAAACCGGCGATATTGCCCCCGACGATCAAAATGGCCCCCACTTCCGCCATGACCCTGCCGAATCCGGCGATGACCCCCGACATGATGCCATAACGGGCTTCTTTGATAATGGTCCTGGCTACCTGAAAAGGGGTAGCTCCCAGGCTGAGAGAGGCCTGCCGAATAATCGGATTCACATTAACCAAGGCTGAATGACATAAGGAGCAGACAATGGGAAAGGCTAAAATGGTTTGGGCAATGATCATGGCCGAAGGGGTGTAGAGCAGCCCCAGGAAGCCCAGGGGTCCGCTTCGGGAAAGGATCAGATAGACAAAAAGACCGACCACGACAGGCGGCAGGCCCATGAAGGTGTTTAATAAACTGATAAGGATTCCCCTCCCGGGAAATCGTTTTAATCCCAGAAGGGAAGCCAGGGGAAGGCCCAGGATAGTGGCCAGGACTAAAGCCAGACCTGAGACCTTCAGGGATAATAAAATAATTCCCAGCAGTTCCGGGTTAAAATTCAAGATAAGGTGAAAGGCGGATTTAAATCCCGAGATGATGGATTCCAAATTTTCCTGGCCCAAGAAAGAAATGAGGGATTTATAAGAACCTTCTTTTTATATGCTATTATTGACATATAAATCAAGCCAATTCTTTATTTTGAAATCAATCCATATCAAAAGCCATATTTTTATATTGCTAAATAAGTATCCTTATAGTATGCTTTATCTATGGGAAAGGTCCGCTTTGAATGGGACGAGGACAAGGATAGAGAAAAGGATGCTTTATGAAGACCAAAATAAAATACAGCGATGAACCGCTGGGGGAGCTTAAAGTAATCGAAGATTTTCTTCCGCCGCCGGAACAATTAATCCTGAAGGAAGACAACATTAAGATTACCATATCCCTGAGCAAATCAAGTATAGATTTTTTCAAAAGCCAGGCACAAAAGCAGCGTACTTCTTATCAGAAAATGATTCGGCGGGTAATCGATCATTATGCCTCCCGTTATCAAAAAAACGCCTGACGATTAGACGAAGGGTCTCTCCCCTTGAAGGAATTCCCATGGCGGAGATTGCCAGACATGTTAGGGTTGGGACGACAGAAGTGGCCAAGGCCATTAAAGGGATGAAAGTGGAAAATAACTAAATGAAATTGACAAGATCCCCAACTATGAAAATCAAGCCAATAAAATCAGAAGCCGATTACGAGGCTGCACTAAATGAGATTGAACGGCTGTTTGAAGCGAAGCCCGGGACGGCTGAGGCAGATCGTCTTGAGGTTTTGACGACGCTCGTTGAGGCCTATGAGGAGAACCATTACGCGATTCCCCTCCCAGATCCCATTGAGGCCATTCAGTATCATATGGAAAGTCGTGGTCTCTCTCGCCGCGATTTGGAACGCTTCATTGGAGGTCGTGCGCGTGTTTCCGAAATCTTGAATCGGAAGCGCCCACTCACTATGGAAATGATTCGAAACCTTCCTGGTGGTTTGGGTATTTCAGCAGAAGTGTTGATTCAGCCCTATAGGACACTTAAGGACGCGGCCTAACCAAGAAATGTATTTATGAAAGTACGTGATATTATAAAGATGCTTGAGGAAGATGGGTGGTACCGGGTGAAGGCTAAGGGGGGCCATCGGCAGTACAAGCATCCCACCAGGTATGGGCGGGTGACGATTTCGGGAAAGCCTGGTGATGATCTGGCACCCGGCACATTGAACAGCATCTTCAAGCAGGCCGGCTTTGTAGCTAAAGATATAAAGGAGGTGCATTGAATGAAACGTTTTCTTGTGATCATCGAGAAGGCAGCGCGCAACTACTCTGCTTATTCCCCTGACCTTCCCGGGTGCATTGCTACGGGCAGAACGAAAGACCAAGCTGCAAGGAATATGCACAAAGCAATTGAAATACACTTGGAAGGTCTTAGGGAAGACGGGATTCCAATCCCAAGATCCCATTCTTCAGCAGAGTATGTTGCAGTGACTTGATCACCATCAGATAAACCGGCGCTTTAGATTGGGGTCGGGTCACAGGAACTATTTAATATGGCAAGGAATATTGCCATTTGCACCTCCTAAATTGGTCCTATATTGAGTTATTCGAGGTCAAAAAGTCCGTATGAGTTCAAAATCATCCGTTAAATTCGAATTTGGAGAAGGGGCCGTGGTCGATTTCGATGAACTGACCAAGGGTTTTTATGAAAAATTAAATGGAATACGATTAACAAAAATGGAAGATGGGTATGTGGAAGCGGAAGTCGAAGTGGTCCCTTCCCTTATGAATCCCAACAGGACCATGCATGGAGGAGTCGCGGCCACGGTGGCCGATACCATCGCCATATACGGCTGCGCTTACAGCTATAAGGTTTCCTCTTTGTCTACGGTCAACCTTAATGTTTCTTTTCTTCGTACGGTTAAATCAGGGATCGTGACCGCAAAGGGCCGGATGTTGTCGCGCGGTAAGAATGTTTCCATCTGGAAGGTGGAGGTATTCGACGATGCCTCCAACATTGTAGCCGAGGCAACCGTTACCTGCGCCATTACAAAATGATTGACTCCATCACGAAGAACTCTCTCGGTTCAGTCGGAGATTAAAATTGGACCATGATGTACAGAACGGAACAATAAGTAGTTGAGGCAGCAAACCCTTTTATAAGGAGATCGCCTGGCCATTAATAGGGATGTAAAGCGGAAGATAACTGAATGAACGTGGACACGCTTCAATGCGGGGCAGACAACATGAAATTTCTTTTTATACCGACCTGAAGGAACCACTTGGGTTGTGGGGTTAGGCAGAAACTTTAGAATAAGTTGTTGGACGGCTCAGATCAAGTGAGGTGGAGACTGGAGCCGAGATGGCGCGATCCCGATCCGTGAGTGCAATAACGGTCGCGGTATGTCGATAACGCCCGCAGCGGAATTGCAGCGGGCGGCCACTGGCGCCGACGCGCGGCTGTGGTTCTCAAAGTTTGATGTTGTTCACGTATCGGCGGCATGCGTCAAGAAATCCGCGAATACGATCAGAAGGAGCGCCGCCAATTCTGCGCGCTCACTCAATCTGACATCGTCATCGACAACACATGCCCTGCTGAGTCTTCCTCAGCGTCGGGCTACGTCGGAAGTGCTTCGTCTGTCCTTTCAGCAGGAATATGAACCGCCGAATGGGAAAGGGCGACGTGGCTCGTATGTCGGATCTGGACACGCACGGTCGCCGGCAAGCTACGCTTATACGTCCTGCTCAAAGACCTTGCGAGCAAGGCTATTGGGATCACATTCAATTAGTCGACTCGGGCAACGACGATGTGGAGTAAAGAGTTCTCGCCGAATCGAGGCTCTCGAAGAGGCTGTCATGGACTCGCTGACGACGGTCGCCGAACGCTAGAGGGCAGGCACAGGTGGCGGCTGGACTAGGCTTCTCTCGCGCGGCGACGTCCTAGCGCTATCCAAACACTATCGCTTAACACGAACTGACGGCAATCGAGCAAAGACATCTCGTCAGCAAGCGTAACGTCGTGTGGCCCATCCAGACGACCCACTCGTAGCGCACTATTTGGAAGTCAAGACAACTTTGTCTCAGAAGTTAGAGTCTGTGCGAACGCCTCATGTCAGCGTTGCCGAGCGATAGCAAGACCCTCTAACAACGGAATCGCAGCCGACGGCGAAAAAGCGCGCCGCGGCTGATGCCAGCGTTATCCATGATGAGAACGAGCTTTGATTGTCAGGCAATGGTTATTGGGGTACAATGAAATTCTGAAGGAGATAAAGTGCTTCGAGTATCCCGATGCCCACCATGGCTTTACCATAAAATCTTCAAATGCGTGGTCACCAACTGATGCGGCCGACGCGTTCCGCCGGACACTCAGCAATTTACGCCAATATTCTGGTGAATAGCTCCCAGCAAACGCTTATTTCATTTTTCGAGGCAACTACTCGGCAATGAGGATGAAGCACGATCCGCCCAACCCGACAATCCAGCGGACGCCTACCAGCGCCGCTGATTGGACCGTTGGACCAAAAACCATGAAATGCTGGATCTGTGGAAATGAAGGCGACTCCGGTGAGCATCGGATTAAGAAAAGCGACTTGATTGCCTTTCACGGTAAAGGTCCATATAAGAATGACAAGTCGTTGGTAATGATCAAGGATGGAAAGCAAATTCCCATCCAAGGCCCAAATTCAAAGTACCTAAAATATTCCAATAGCCTTTGCAGCGATTGTAACAATACAGCAACCCAAGAATTTGATCGCGCCTATTCCACTTTTGTTAATTATGTCAACACGCATGAGGAACTGGTTCTGAAGAAAAGATTTATAGATTTTGAGGAAATCTATGGCCCAGATCTGTTCGAAATCGGACAAAGACATCTCTATAAATATTTTATGAAAAGCTTTGGATGCAGATTGGTAGAAGCAGGGCTGAACGTTCCCAGGCATTTGGTCGATCTTCTCCAAAAGGAAAGATTTCAGACAAAGCTGAGGATAACTTTCGCAGTAAATGAAGATAAAGTCCTTCTGATGAAAGATAACGTGAGAATTGTAGGAAACGGAGAGCTTTACTACACATATTCGCCTGTTACCCGAGAGCACTCCTTCCAGTTTTTTGAGTATTTTGGGTTCATTCATATCTATTACTGGTATTCTTGTTTTCCAGATGGAAGATTGGGGGCGCCATGGAATGCAGACTCAAAATTCATATATTTGGGTTCACTGTCTCCACTCACGCCCGAAATGAGATCGGAATTGTCCAAAAAAACAAAAAGGTCCAACAAGGGGATTCAGTCGACGCCGAAATAGCAGGGTTGGCTTTTCTGGAAGAGCAGTGGCGGCACAACTGACCCCCAGAGCGTTAGCCCGGCAGGGATAGGAGCAGACAACCATGACGACAAGGGCTCTATAAGAAAAGGTACCTATGTTTGAGCAGGCTTTCAAAAACATCGACGACATCCTCCGGGGTGTCCATGACTCCATCGCCGACGCCGTGGCCGATCTGGGAAGACCGGAAGAGATTGGCAAGGTGTTCGCAGGCTTCCAGAAATACCTGTATCAGCAACAGGCCGCCGCATGACAAGCATGAACGTGGAGACCGAACAAGAATCATAAGCGCGCGTCCAATGGACCGCAAGGAGAAGAAAATCTATGAAGAAAGTTAGAGAATCCGACGAACTCCGTCCGGAGTATAGGCGGGAGGATTTAGGTCAAGGAGTCCGCGGTAAGTATTTTGAGTCTTACCAAAAAGGTACCAATCTGGTGCTCCTCAGCCCCGATGTGGCAAAGGTATTCCCCACAGAAGAAGCCGTCAACGAGGCGCTGAGGTCCCTCATAAACGTCGCGCAGAAATCGGCGGGCCTAACAAGACGGTCAACTGGACTCGCCAGAAAGCTGCGCGCCGGTTAGCTTGCCCGTGGTGGGGCAAAATGAATTTACAGACTGTTACCTTTGCCGCGTCCCAGACAGGCCCTGGTTGGACGATCCAGGCAGGCTGCACCATGTCATGGTCCGGGGAATAGAGAAGATGATTATTTCCCTGCGGCGTTAGGAATGAACAAGGGATTCCCGTTCTTATCCTTAAAGGCCCCGATGGCCTGCTGGCCTTCCTTGGAGACCAGCCAGTTGGCGAACTCCATGGCCTCCTTGTATTTGACGTGTTTGTGCTTCTCGGGATTCACAGACATAACGGCATACTGATTGAAAAGAGCCGGATCCCCTTCCAGGACAATGATCATGTCCAGTTTGTCTTTATCCTTGGTGGCCAACCAGGTCCCTCGATCGGTCAAGGTATAGGCCCGCTTCTCATTGGCGATCCGCTGGGTCTTTTCCATGCCCTGGCCGACTTCGAGATACCAGGGTTTCCCTTTGGGGTCTATTCCTGTAGCTGCCCATAGGGCAAGTTCTTTGGTATTCGTACCCGACTTATCTCCCCGGGAGACAAAAGGGAGGGAATTTTCGGCGATCTTGCGGAAGGCCTCTCCGGCCAGCTTGGTTCCTTTAATTTTGGCCGGATCATTGGGAGGGCCGATGATCACAAAGTCGTTGTACATAACTTCCTGCCGGTTGACAAAGTAGCCTTCAGCCACAGCCTTCAGTTCCAATTCCTTAGCATGGACAAAGACCACATCGGCGTCGCCCCGTTTGCCGATCTCGATGGAGGCCCCGGTCCCTACGGCCACCACATCCACCTTGATACCGGTCTTCTTTTCAAAGATGGGCAGGATATAATCAAACAGCCCGGAGTTCTGGGTGCTGGTGGTGGAAGCACAGCGGATGCGGGTTTGGGCATAAAGGTTGCCAACAGAAACCGTGAAAATTATCCCTATTATCAAAAGCATTAACCCGAGTCTTTTCATTTTAAGTTCGCCTTTCTCTTGTTGTTAGACCAAAGAAATGAATTGATAGGAAGGGGCGTTCGGGCTTCTTTAACCCTTGGCCCCTTGAACCTTTGAATCCTTTACTCCTTTACTTACCAGACAATCTCAAACCGGGCCAAGATCCCATCTTCGGAATCCAGTTTTTTACCGCTTACATCGATCTTCTGGTCGAAGTTGGTACGGTAATAATTAACCATGATTCTAAACATATCGTTGGGATACCAGTTCAGCCCAAAGGTATAGCCGCTGGCCCGATTGGTATATAGTCTGGGGTCCACAAAACCCTTATCCAGGAGTGCCTTGTCCATATCCAGCCATTCATAACGGGCCAAGAGTTGGAAGGCCCCGTAGCCGCCCTTACCAAACACGAAGGGCTTTTTAGGACTGATCTGCTGGGGCAGCCCATTCCTCCAGGGTTCATGCTCACCCGTTAAAAACCAGCCCAGGGATACATAACCCGCATTGCCGCTAAAGCTTCCCGTTTTGGTGCCGTTGCGAAGATCATTCAATTGCAGGTTCACGTATTCACCTTTAAGGGATACCGGACCGACCAGCCAGGCCAGTTCGCCTCCCAATCGGGTACGGTTGCCGTCCTGGGCGACCGTATCCTGAAATTGCATGAAGGTTGTCCCGGCGGCGGTTTTAAAGGCATTTTTCCACCAGTCGGTGCTGGGTTTAGCGGTATGCTCTATCCCGGTGGTAAAGGCCCCGCCGATATGAAAGTCTTTAAGGAAGGCGTTATCCAACTTGGAAAAAGGTGCCAGGGTGATTCTTCCCGCCAGGTCCTTCTGGTCATCCACGTCACCGGCCGTATTGAGTTTGACGCCGTTAAAAACACCCAGTTGATAATACAGGAGATCCTTGGCGACATTTCCGTGAATCATCATCCCGATATCGCGAGAAGGCGCCCAGTTGTCGGCTAAAGAACGTTCTACAAAATCGATCCAGTTGTCGGAGTGCAGTTCCTCCATTAAGAAGGGGACCTTGAACTGCCCGAACATAAACTGGGCATAAGGGACATAGCGGATGTTCATGAAGGCGTCATTAAGCCGGGGGTTCCCCTGGCCGAATTCCGGTTCGACCATAAAATCATAATAGTTATATAAGGTTCCGATTAGGGCCAGCCGGGCGCGCTTGATGAAAAAAGAATCATTATTGGGATTGTCTCCCAGGTACTGTTTGTAGTCGGCATGGAGCCGGCCTGAAATCCGGATTTTGCTGGCCCCATCGGCTGATTCGATGGAAAAGCCCCTTTTAAAATCGACCTTGGCCCCTTCGGTCGATTTTTTCTCGGCCGCCGCCCGTAATTTTGCTACTTCGGCATCTTCGGCCTCAACCTCTTTTTTAAGTTCCTGGTATTTTTCCTGACTGACGATCTTGCTTTCCAAGAGAATATCCAGGATTTTTTCGTTGACCGATTTGGCTTGGGAAATCGAGGCACTTCCCCAGAGAAATACCAGGCCCATTACGATAGCAATCCAACTTTTTTTGATACACATGTTGCTTCCTCCTTTGGGAGAATTATGTCATAAGAAGCACATATGTCATTAATTACATATATGTCAAGAAAATTTTTTTTGCTTATAGGAACGGGGGAAAATTTAGCGGAAGACTAATGTAATATTTTACAAAGATCCGGAGGCCTTTTGTGGGAGAGATCTATTTAAGAGACTGTGCCTTCCAGGTCGCGTCATGATAAAGCGCTTCTCCATAGACATCCTTGCCGAAATCTCTGATGAGCTGCTGGCCCCGGTCCGAGGCCAAAAATGTTAAAAATTTAGCTCCTATCTCCGCCCCGGGTGTCGCCCCGGAAGGCTGGCACAATCCGTGGTAGGCGTTGATCAGAAAAGGGTCTCCCTGATAGAGGATTTTGAAATGGGGCAAACCGGCCTTTTCCATCACCCAGGTGCTGCTATCGGTCAGGAAATAACCCCGTTCATCATAGGCCTTTTTCAGGGAGACCCCCATAAAATCATGGGTTATTCGGTAGTAATTCCCATGGGGTTGAACCCCGGCTTGGCGCCAAATAGCCATTTCTTTTCGGTGGGTCCCGGAATCATCTCCTCTGGAAAAAAATAGAGCTTTTTTGATGACAATCCGCCTGAAGGCTTCCGCCGCACTGGCGGCCCCGGCCGTTTGGGCCGGGTCCTCGGAAGGGCCGACCAGGTAAAATTCATTAAAACCCAGCAAGGTTCTTTTCGCAGCCCAGCCTTCTTGAACCGCCTTTTCCTCAGCGGCGGGGGAATGAACCAGAATGACATCCACTTTTTTGTTTTGGAGGAGTTTGAAGGACTCCCCGGAACCGGCTTTCACCCAGCAGAGGGAACTGCCGGTCTCCCGGGAAAAATCCTCTCCTAAGATACGGAGCAATCCCAATTCACCGGGGCTTCCAGTGGCTACAGAGAAAACAAGACTGCCTTTCCCATAAAGCTGGCTGCACCCGGTTGTCGCAATCGCTTCCGAAAAACAAATGGACACCGTCAGGAGAAGAGAAAAGAGCGAATAGCAAATCGCCTTTTTCATCCTTCGCTATTTCTTCCCCTTAATCACCGAGGGTATGGCGTCGGGATAAAAAAGATTGGTGCCGTGCTTTTTATAGCCGGCGATCAATTTCTGCCCTTCCTGGGAAGTCACAAAAGCGATAAATTCCATGGCCGCCAGGTAATTCATCCTGGGGAATTTGTCCGGGTTCACGGCGATGACGCTATAATTATTGCGCAGCAGCGGATCGCCTTTAAAAAGGACTTTCAAACCCAATTTGGCTTCGTACTTCAGGAAGGTCCCCATGTCCGTCAGGGTGTAGGCGCCCTGTCGGTCCGCTTGGATCAGGGTATCGGCCATGTTGGCCCCGGCTTCCTGATACCAGGTTTTTCCCTTGGGATTGATACCGGCATCGTCCCACAAGTCCATTTCCCGGATGTTGGTACCGGAATCGTCCCCTCGAGAAAAAAAGGCGTTTCCCTTTTCGGCAATTTCTTCGAAGGCCTCAATGGCGGAGTGTGTTTTTTTTACTTTCGCCGGATCCTTGGCTGGTCCCACGATGGCAAATTCGTTATGCATGACGGCCCGCCGGTTAACCCCATAACCCTCAGCCACAAATTTTTCCTCCCGGAAAGGATCATGCACGAAAAGAAGGTCTGCCTCTCCCTTTTTGGCCACCCGGATCGCCTTTCCCGTACCTACGGCAATGACTTCGACCTTGGCTTGAACCTTGGAAAATTTTTCGTAGGCCGGGATTAGAATGTCAAAAAGCCCTGAATTTTGAGTGCTGGTGGTCGAAGCAATGATCAACCTGTTTTTACCTTTAACCATGTTAATTTTCCTCCTTTATTTTGTCTTTTAAGACCTTAATTAAATAGTTACTATTGAATAGGGTCTTGTCAAGACAGAGGCCGATTATTTTCTCACCCAAGGATCTTCCCCGTGCTGTTTGCGAATAAAATCCTGAAAGGTCGCCGTCCCTTCCTTCCGGGCCTGGCCGGCGGTCAGGAATTTTCCAACCATGAGCATATGCATTTCCGGGGGGAGGTCATTAAACTGGACTTCTTTTAAAAAACCCCCGACCGTGTTGCGGATCACCTTCTGCTTTTCCCGGTCGCCGGCATAGGTGACGACGGCCACCGGTGTGTCTTTGGGGTAATGTTTCTTGAGCTGGGTGAAAAGTTTGGGATAGTCCAGATGCATGGTATAGAAGATCATACCGGTTTTGTGGGTCATCAATTCCTTGTTTTTGTCTTTCCGGCCGGGCCAATCGGTCATGGTCAGGATCACCGAACTGGTGTCCCAGCCGTAAGGGGGGCTCATTTTCACGGCGGCACTGGCGGCCTGAAAGGCCCCTATCCCCGGGATGACTTCGGAAGGAAAGTCCTTGGGCAGCATCTCCAGGTAATAGGTCGTTCCATACATCATAGGATCGCCCCACTGAAGCGCGGCCACGGTCTTGCCTTGTTCCACGGCCTTTTTGATCCGGTTAATTATTTCCTCCCGGGCCTGGGCGTTCTGTATCGCCTTGGCTTTTTTCCCCGGGTCTTTTATTGTCTCCGGGTCGATTCCATAATAGACCCGGGAAAAATGCCCCAGGTACCAGACTTCCTTGCCCTCGATCATGGGTTTCCAGGCTTCAAGATCGCCCCTTTCCTCCAGGAGGACGATATCGGTCTTCTTGAGCACCTCTTGGCCGCGGACAGTGATCAGGTCCGGCATGGTTCCCATGCCGACGATATAGAATTTACCGGCTTCCGCCCAGGCTGAGCCGGCCAAAACAACCACGGTTAACAAAACAACTGCGACCAGAGTCGCCCAATTTTTGGTGCCTTTAATCATTACCTCTTTCCTTTCTCAATGTTAATTAAGATGATAGACAATGGGAAGAACGATCTGGGCTTCTATGGGAGGGCGGGGAAAAGGCTCGCTTTCCTTAACGGTCTCCAGGGCCGTTCTATCCAGAAGCTCGTATCCCGAACTTTGCATCACCTTAGCCTCTTTAATCGTTCCGTTCAGATTGATAATAAAAGAAACCAGCACCTTGCCCTGCCAACCCAGGCGGCGGGCCTGGGAGGGATAACTGACGTTCCTGAGTATCTTTTCCCGAATATAGGCAAAATGTTCACTCAAATACTTTGTTTTTGCCTTTTCCATTCCCTCCTTCCCCATTCCAACCCCGGCCCCAGTCCCTCCGGCAGTACCCAGGGCGGCCCTGGAAGACCCGGAAGCATCGGCAGCCCCCGGTTGCCGCCCTTCCAATCCTCTTCCGGGCTCCATTTCTTTCAGTTCCGGGACGTTGATCGGGACGGTCAGGTCCGAGGTGGAATGAAGGGCCGTGGGGGTGTTATCCAAAGGCTTAGGAGATTCGGATCTGACCGAGGGCCTTTCTTCCTGAACCAAAACCCCTGGCGGGGTGAGCGAAGGCTGTTTCAATTCTACTTTCTGGCGAACGGGGGCGTTAGGGGGGCTTGATTGGGGGATAGGAGGGACTGGTTTTTCCAAACTGAAGTCGATCACCGTGAGGTGGTTCTTTTTTGCCGCCAGGCTGCTGAGACCCAGGATCCCAAATAGGAAAATGGCATGGATCAGGAAAGAAACCTGGATGGCTTTGGTTTGCGGTTTCATTTCCGTTCTTCGGTCTGGAGGCTGACCCTTTTAAATCCCATGGTTTTAATGATGTCCAGGACTTCGACAAAACCCTGGAGGGCAATATTCCGGTCGGCCCGGATCAAAATGGGGATATTCCGGTTGTGGCCGTCCATGGCTGCCTTTAATTCCGATAAAGAAATCGGTTTGGTGTTTAAAAAGATGTTTCCCTGGCGGTCGATTTCAACGGTCTGGGTGCGAAGCATTTCCCCCTGGCTCTTGACCACTTTAGGCAAGTCTATGGGGATCATTCCGGTGGCGATGAACGACGACGTAGTCAGGACAATGGTCAGGAGCACCAGCATGACATCCACCAGGGGGATGACATTGATGTAATCAAACTCCTTTTCTTCCATTGCGGATCTCCCAATCCATCATCAACACTTTGACCTTGCGCAGCAGGAAGTTATAGAGCGCGACCGAGGGGATGGCCACCAAAAGACCCACCGCCGTGGCCTTCAAGGCCAGGGCCAGGCCGACCATGATTTTCCCGGTGTCCATGAAACCTTCCAACCCGATGGTGTAAAAGGTGAGCATGATGCCCAAGACCGTCCCCAGCAAGCCGATGTAGGGCGCATTGCTGCCGATGGTGGCGATCAGGTGGAGCTTCCGGGTTAATTCTTTTTCCAGGCTTGGCCGGTCCGTAAATTGATCCAGCCTGATCTGGCGATACACCAAATACCGCTCGATGGCGATCCCGATGGAAACGACGCTCATCAGGATCAATAATCCGATGATGCCATAATCTATGGCGATTTTCAGCCAATCCATAGTTGATCCAGATAGGGGGGTCCGGGGCTATGAACGGCACAAAAAAGGTTCACCGGTCATAGCCCCGCCCAATTCCTATTAAAATATTCGGATTTTTTGGAGATAGTGCTTAGTTTAAAATTTCCCGGTCAACCCTACCCAGAAATTTCGACCTGGTCCGGGAAAACCGTATTCCTGCTCATAGTTGATATCAAAGATGTTGTTCACTGCGAAATAAACTTCAAAACACTTAAAAATGGGCTGGGTGGCCTTGAAGTTGGTCAGGAAATAATCCCCGGTCTTCAAGGTGGCCAAGGTCCGGTTTTGTGGGGTCGGAACCTGGGAAAGAGCCTCTCCGACATAAAGGCCGATCAGATCCAGCCGCGTCTTGGCCCGGGGGATGGTGTACTGGATACCCAGGTCCGCCTTATGCTTTGGAGAAAAAGGAACGTCGTCGCTAACCCGGCCGGCGCTGTCATTGCGGGATTCATTGTAGGTATAGTCGGCCCTTAAAAGCAGTCCTTCCATGGGATAAATAGAACCGCCTAATTCAAAACCCGTTCGATTCACGTGGCCGTAATTTTGATAATTGCCGAGGATACCGGGGGCATCGCGGGAAATCAAATCGCTGATGTCGTGATAGAACAGGGAGAGCTCAACCTGTCCCATCTTGCCGATGGCCTGGTTGACGCCGATGGTGTAATTGATGCTTTTTTCCGAGGACAAGTTGGTATTCCCACCACGGGTGGCATAAAGCTGCCCCAGGGTGGGGAAGCGGCTTTTCTGGGCTATCGAACCAAAGAGTCTGGTGGCCTCCAGGATCCGATAGTTTATCCCCAACATGGGATTGAATGCGCTGGTATTCGGGGTGGGGTTGGATGTCTGGCTTACGAAATTCCCGGTACTGGAATTGGTTACATTCTTCTGGGCCTGGGTAACCCCGAACCAGTCATAGCTGATCCCGCCGACCAGGGAAAGATTCTTGACTAATGTGAATTCGTCTTCCAGACCCAGGGATCCGGTCCGGGAGACGGATTCGGCAAAGGGCAGATAGGTGTCATCTCGCTCTTTATGGGAGTCTTCTTTGTAATGAAAGGACATGCGCAGGGTGTTCCATTTTACGGGCTGGAAATCCATAAAAAAAGACCCGCCCATAAAATAGTCCTCGTAGCGACTGGTGGCGATTTGCTTGGTAAAGCTCTGGTCGGAGTACGACACATAATCATCATTATGGTGATGATAAAAAAGTTTGGCCTTAAGGGCAAACTGGTCGGTCAGCCGGTGGGCCCCATCCAGATCGACTCCCCAGTCTTCGTAATTTAGGATCCGGGCAAAATTGGAGAAGGCTGGCCGGGTGGTGATAACCTGATTGGAATCCGTGGAGGGGGGGTATCCTTTATCCCGGTTCAGGTAATGGAAGTTGACAAAAAATTCAGAATCCTTTTTTGGGGTCGCCCCGAATTTGGCCCAGAAATTCTTGCTGGTCAAATCCGAGTTGTTCCGGGTCCCGCCGTCCTCGAAAACGGCCTGGCTGGTCCCCCCGGGTGTGCGTCTGAGGGTCCCCTTTCTGGCTTTATAATCATCGGACAGATTCCAGCCGTTGGAATCCTGGAAAGAGGCATTCAGCCACCAGTTCCAAATCCCCGCCTTCATACCATGGGTGGCCGAGAGCCGATAGGTTTGATTTTCCCCGAACTCAATCGTGGCGCTGGTAAAAGGCTTTTCAGACGGTTTTTTGGTAACAATGTTGATTACCCCAACCAGGGCATTGGGGCCGTAAAGAACCGAGGCAGCCCCTTTGGTGATTTCGATCTTGGCAATGTTGTCGGTCGGGATCTGGTTCAGATCCAACTTGCCGCCATTGGTTTCATAGTAAGGAACTCCATCGATCAGGATTAGGGCTTGGGTCTGATCAAACCCACGAATGGAGACATTGGGTTCGTTCTTCCGACCAATGGTAACCCGGACACCCGGGGCATAGGTCAGGGCCTCGGCCACGGTTTTGCTGTTGGTGGCCTGGATATCCTCAGCGGTGATCTCGGTGATGGTGGCTACTTCCCGGACGCCGGATTTTTGCTCTGAAACCACGATTTCGCCCAGGGTGTAGATCTCGAAATCCTTGGCCTGCGATTCCGAAGCGAACCAGCCAGGACCACACCCCAACCAAAGAAACAACCAGGGCCATTCCAATGATCCTTTTTCCTTCCTTCATTTTTTCCTCCTCCTTTTATTTATGTTTTTTATTTTTCCTTGACCAGAAGAAATAAAACGGCAACCCCGTCAAGGTGATTAAAACCCCTAACAGCGAAGTGCCCGGTTTGTCTCCTGAAATCTGCCAGGCGATCCAGCCGTAGGCCGCCACAAAAACCAGGGGCGTCAGGGGGAATCCCCAGGTTCGGTAGGCTCTGAGCTGGTTGGGTTGTTTAACCCTGAGGACCAGATGAGCCAACCCGGTCGCCATGGAGGCCAGGAGCATGATTAAAACCACATAGCCCAGAAGCTGATCAAAACTTCCCCAGACGACCATCAAGGCCGCCAGCAGCCCCTGGATCAAAATCGATCCATAAGGGGTCTTATAGCGGGGATGAAGTTTTTTCAGGAAAGACCAAAAGATTCTATCCTCGGCCATGGCATAAAAAATCCGGGAACAGGCCAGGATGGTGGCATTGATGCTGGAGGCAATGGCCAGTAGGATGGCCAGGGAGATCATCCCGGCAAAGGTGCTGTTAAACAGGGTGGTAGCCGCCAATTGGCCCACGTTAACCACACCCTTCAGACTCGAAATGGGGACCGCGTATAAATAGGTTATATTGACCAGGGTATAAAGGACGGTAACTATCAAAGTCCCCCAGAGAAGCGAGCGGGGGACGTTTCTTTCCGGGTCCTTGACTTCACTGCCCACATAGGTGGAGGCGAACCAGCCGCTGTAGGTAAAAATAACGGCGATCATGGGCGAGGCCAGCATCTTGGACCAGGGGATCGTTCCTCCCGGGCCGCCGGCGAAATGCTGCCAGCTTCCATTGCCGAAAAGCAGCCCCCAAAATATTAAAATACCCAGCAGGGCCAGGGAGCCCAGGGTGAAGAAATCCTGGGTGGTGCCGCCCCAACGGATTCCCCGGTAATTGACCCAGGTAAACAGGGCGATGACCACCATGGCCGCCGGCTTTCCGGCACCCGGCAAGGCTGCCGGAAGGACCGGTTTTAGATAAGTGGCCAGGGCCAACGACAGGGCGGCAATGGAACCGGGGATAATAATCCAAAAGTTGACCCAACCCAACAGAAACCCGGCCCAGGGCCCGTAAGCCTCCTTCAGGAACTGGTAATCACCCCCCGACCTGGGAAACAAGCCTGCCAGTTCGGCATAGGTCAGGGCCCCGCAAAGGGTCAGCAAGCCCCCAATAATCCAGATGCCGATAAACCAGAAAGGCTGAGGCAGTTCACCGGCCAGGAAGCCGCTGGTGGTAAAAATACCGGCGCCGACTACATTGCCTACCACCAGTAGAATGGCATCCCCTAAGGTGAGGCTTCTTTTAAGCTGCAAGGATGGGTTTCCTTTTTCTCATGAGTTCATTTTTTTAAAAAATAAAATGGTGCCCTCTTTCTTTTAATGGTGCCGATCCAGGGAGCTAGCCTCCAGGCAAGTCCCGATGTAGATCATCCCCAGCCATTTTTCTTTTTCGTCCCAGGTCAGGGAAAGGGCCTGGTCCAATTGGGTTTTAAGCAGCCGCTCGCTATCGGAATAGCCCACCCGATAGGCGAAATAAACCGGCGTTTTCGGCGGGTAAACGGTGCCCAGCAGATCTACCAGATTTTTTAATTCTTTCAGTCCCATGAAGAGAGCCAGGGTATCGCCTTTTTCCAGCGCTGCCTTGAGCAAGGCGGGGTTGTCCTTAAGCGCCCAGAAAGTGGAAAGAATAATCGAGCCCCCTTTGCAGGCCATTTCTTTGCCGATCAGGGCATTGGCGGCATTGAAAGCGCTGACGCCGGGAATAATTTCCTTCTGGCTGTCGTCAAACTGAGCGGCGATATGCCGAAGGCTTCCGTAAATGGAAGGATCCCCATATTCCAGGAGGGCCACGTTTTTGCCCTGCTTGAGTTCCGCTTTAATCAATGCTGCCGCCTCTTCCAACTTTCCCTGGAGCAGCCGTTTTTTCTCTTCGGCAGACAACTTGGCCAGTTCTTTTCCATAGATGGGTTCCGGCATCAGGTATTTGAAGGGATCAAAAAGGACAGGGCGCTCCCCGATATAGGAGGCGAACCTTTTTTTGATGTCATCGGAACAGATAAAGACATCGGCCCGGCCTATGGCCGATAGCGCTTTCCGGGTCAACAGATCCGGGTCGGCACAGCCCACACTGATCAGCATGACCTTGGGCTCCCGGCGCAAAGAGATTACCTCGATCCGGGAAACGGCCTTGACCCAGCGGTCGGCGGAAAGGTCGTCCGGTATGACCAGCTTGAATTTGCCGTCCGCTTTGATGGGCCGACCATCCAGGCGATCGGCAATTACGATCCGCCGGCCCAGAGGGTTAAGTAAAAGTTCCCCAGCCGAGATCAGCGACCGGTAGCCGTCCGGTGCGGAAATCACCAGGGCCGAATCGAGGGCCGGAGTAATGCCGGCCTTTTTGAGTAATTCCATTAACGGCACACCCTCAAGAAGGAGGTGGCCATGATAGCCCTTGCCGTCTCCAAAGACCTTCCCCGGCACCTCCAGACGGGGATAAGAAGATAAATCACTAAGGGACAGGATTTGTTTCCCGTTCTGAACAATTGAAAGGGCCGGGGCGAAGAGTTCCGGGACTTTCTTGGTGGGCAGTTTCAGGTGCAGGTCGATTACTTCAATACTGGTGATGTTCTCCAGGGATCGCTCGGTGTAGAAATCGTTGGCGACCACCAGCTTCGGAAATCCCACACTTCTCTTCAATGGATCATACCAGATCCGGTAAACCTCCGGTTTGTGGCAGAGGTTGCAGTCCCTAAAAGGCATGATGGGCGCTGCCTGGGTAGCAATCACGATTTCAGCCGGATTGCGGTAAAAGACCTCGCCCCAGGACAGGACCGTTTGTTTTCCCTCCCGGTTACGGATCACAATGGCCAGATCCAGGGGTTTAATAAAAGAGGATTCTCCTTTTTGGATCACGGCCGTTTCCAGCAATTCTTTCAAAGGCACCCCGCGGTAGTTGAAAACGCCGTGGAATTTTTTGTCCTGGTTCAGTTCATTGAGACGAACCTGGACCGATTGAAAGCGGGCCAGGTCATTCAAGCTTAATTGAAGCGGCTGTTTGACCGCACCAATGATGCTTAAACCTTCCGACGAAACCGCCCAGGACGGCACGGTGTATAAAAAAACCCCCAGAAAAAAAATGGCCCACCTCTTTTTCATTTGATTTGTTTCCTCCTTAAACAGATTTTCGCTGCGGAAAATACCAGAGCATGAACAAGATCAAGAAGGCGAACCCCCAGAAAATAAGGTTTCTACCGGGGTCCTCCTTAATAATGATTTTTAGTTCCGGCTGGGGATTGTTACTCCGGGACATATCCAGATGGAAGGTAAGACCTTGCCAGGACAATGGTTCCAGGAATCGGATTTGCCGTTCGGTCGTGCTTCCGGCGGAACTAACCCTCAGGATCACCGAACACTGTCTAAGCATCCCCCTAATTGGGGCCGGTGAGGCATACCGTTCACAGGCTTGAGAAATCACCTCCGCTTGTGATGAACCAGGCAGGTTGATCTGGGTTCCCGGTTTGGCTGGAATAATTTGGTTGTAACCGGCCACCAGACTGATCCCATGGCCGACCAGAATGACCAGGAAGCCCAAATGGATTAAAGAGGGGCTGATTCTGATTGAGAACGACTTGAAACCGAGCTGTCTGCGAAGGGGCCAGAGAATAATCAGACGCTTTAGGGCACAGATCAGGGTGTTGGCGCCTAAAAAAAACAGAAGAAGCAGTAACGTTCCCAGCCACCAGATCCGACCGGATTGCCGAAGGCCGACCCGCCGGACCCATTCCTGAATCAGCAGGTGATTTAAGGTATTGAATAAGGAAAAATTGAATTTAAGGTAGTAGGAACCGATGCCTAAATTGAGCGAGATCAATAACAGCAACCAGAAATTGACCCAGACGTTGCCGCAGAAATCCCAAATTTTTTTCAACATGTCCCTACCCTCCAATCCGGGGGATAGCGGCCTCTGTAAACAATCCCCCGTAACCGTAGAGGAGGACCAGGAAAAGGCCGAACAAGGAAAAGCGGGCCTCGGTCTTCAGATTCCAGATTGACCGGTAGCGTAAGTGAAGCAGGGCGGCGTAGAAGCACCAGAGGGAAGCGGACTGCAGGTGCCGGTTGCTCCAATGAAGGGGCGTGGCCCAACCCAAATAGGCCCAGTAAGCGCCTAACACCTGGGCAATGCTGTAGAAGATAAACCCCCAAACGAGGAAGGAATGGAAGATTCGCGCCGGCTCCCGCTTAATTAAGTTGAGAATGGCCAGGGAGCTTCCGGCGATAAAACAAGCCTGGCCCAGGACTTCAAACATAAAAAATAATACCGAAAAAATTGTTTGGGTTTTTGGCCCTGGAGGAATAACCCCCGTTGGAAAAAGAAGGGTGGCCAGGGAAAGAATAACGATCGGGATCAACAGACCTTCGCTTAAGGAAGCATCCTTGGAAAAGTAGGTAAGCCCCAGACTGATCAGTGCCAGGCACCAGGGTAAAAAAAAGACGGTTTCAAAAAGGGGGTTAGGGATCCAGATCCCGATAAGCAGGCTCCGGTTAATGATAAAAAGGGTATGAAGCGTAAAACCGAGTCCAAGCAAAAACAGCATGATCCTCGGCCGGCGCCATAGCCGGGCCAGCAGTCCTGCTCCGTAAAGCCCGATGACTATCGGAAAAATTTGGATACCTATTCCTGAGGTCATTTATAGGGAGTTACCTTTAAAGCTTATTGTTATGCTTTTCTTGGCATATATGGCAAGAATGACATATAAGTCAAGATCTTTTTTCCGGAAATTTAAAAGGACCTTGGTCTCAGGTTTGAGGAGGGGAGCTCCTGAAGCAAAATTCGTGAAAAGGTCATAGCCTTTGGATCTGAAATAGGCTAAAAGATAGAATAAAGCAGGCCGTCACTGAAAATTGCCGGAGGTTCCCTATGGTGAAAAAGCAGGATGAAACAGGAACGGATTACCTTCCTGAAAGCGCCCTGGCCATCGTGGCCCATCCCGATGATATCGAATTCACCTGCGCCGGGACGTTGGCCCTCTGGGCTGGAAAGGACGCCCGGGTTGGCTATGTCCTTTGCACCAGCGGCGATGCCGGGATCGATGACCCTGAGATTTCAAAGGCCCAGGCCGCTCAAATCCGAGAGAAAGAACAGTCGGCCGCTGCCGATAAGATCGGGGTAAAGGAAGTGGTCTTTCTCAGGGAACCCGACGGCCTGCTCCAGGCCACACTGGCCTTGCGGAAAAAGATTGTCCGGGAGATCCGGCGATTCCGTCCCGAGGTGGTCATGTGCTGGGACCCGACCGTGGTCTGGATCAATGACCGGATGATCAATCACCCGGACCACCGGGCCGCCGCTTTAGCGGCCCTGGATGCCGTTTTCCCGGCGGCCGGTCAGCCCCATCTCTATGAAGATCTCGAAGCCGAGGGGTTTCTTCCTCATAAACCCCATAAACTCTATGTGGTAAGCTGGGGTCCGGCCGACCTTTATGTGAATATTGAAGAAACCCTGCCCCTCAAAATCGCTGCCGTAAAAAAGCATACCAGCCAATTCAAGAATTGGGATCCGGAAAGTGTTTATAAAGGAGATGGCCTCCCAAGCCGGTCGGGAGAAAGGGTTGAAATTCGCCGAGGCCTTCCGGGTCATTTCCCTGACCGAATACCCATCCTGACTTACCGATACCCTTATATAATACACCCTCTCCGGATTAATCCCGCCTATAGCCGGCCCCATTATCATCATAATTACCTATTTGACTCATAGATTATCTTAATCTATCTTGCTAACGTTATGGGAGAGAAGAAAGGGAGCCGCCGGGTCTCCAACTGGAAGGGCGGCTTTCCCGGTCGAGGACGTATTTCATGGATTACTCTGGCCGTCCGTGTGGTCTTGGGCGGAATTTTTATTTATGCTGGGACCATGAAATTGCTGGACCCGAAGGCCTTTGCCCGGATTATTTCCCAATATGACTTGGTTCCGGAAAGCCTTTTGCCTGTCATAGCCATAGGTTTACCCGGCTTGGAGGTCATAGCGGGAATCGGACTTATCTGGGCCTTTCCCGGTAGTCTGGGGGTAATTTCCAGCCTCCTGATGCTTTTCGTCGGGGTGCTCTGGTACGGCATTCTAAAGGACTTGGATGTGGATTGCGGCTGTTTTTCAGCCGAAGAACTTGCAAAACAGGGAGACCTCTGGCAGGCCTTTTACCGGGATTTCCTGATGATCGGGGCAGCTCTTTTCCTGTTTGTTTCCCGGTGGATGCAGTCGGGTCGCAATAAAAGCTTGCCCCTGTGGGCAAAAATAAAACTCACCTTGTAAGGGGGAAATTGAAAGATGTTGAAGAAGAGAATTGGATTGATTGGTTTTTTGGGGATTTTTCTGGTGATGGGTTTTGCTACCAATGGATTAGCCGCCTGGGGCAGCAAGGAAATGGATACGGAAAAGATTGCGCTGAACTTCGCCCGGGAGGTGGAACGGGGCGGATATAAGATTGTTTCCACGGAAGAATTAAAGGGTTGGATCGACCAGAAGAAAGAGCTGCTGATTGTCGATACCATGCCTTTTGAAGATAGTTATAAAAAGCAGCATGTGCCGGGGGCGGTTCAAATGGAATTCCCCATCCCGGAAATGACCCAACTGGACGACAAGAAGAAAGCGGATATCGAAAAACTGCTGGGACCCAACAAAGACCGTCTGATCGTCATCTATTGCGGGTTTACCAAATGCACCCGCAGCCACAACGGGGCCATGTGGGCCGTTAAAATGGGCTATAAGAATGTTTACCGCTATCCCGGCGGCATCAAGGCCTGGGATGAAGCGGGATACCCGGTTGAAAAAGTTAAATAATTTTCACATGATGATACCTTCCAATCCCCTCCGGATTCTGAGCGCACCGGTTCAACAGGACCGGAGGGGAAGCTTTGTACTATGCTGTCACGTTTATTGACCATCCTATCGGTCGGGGTGGTCGCAACCCTGATCATTGCCTCGGCCGGTTCAGGACCTTTATCGGCCCAGGACCTGAACCCCTTTCCAACGAAGGCCCACCCTCTTTTAGCGGACGTTAAAAACAAGCGGGTTTTAATCTACGCCGAAGTCAATCCTAAAAATCAGGGCAATTCCAACCCACATTGGTGCGTTGTTTTTCAGGGCGGGAAGCTGAAGGACAAGGCCATCCTACAGGCCTTCTGCACGCCACAGGAATTCCACGACGCCCTATTGCAAATCGGCGCCAGGCCCGGAAACAACCTGACCCTCCGCAGTTCCGGGGAGGTCATTGGGGGCGATGAACTCCAGGTTTCGGTCACCTGGCCCGGCCTTTCCCGGCCCCTGGGGTTGTCCGATATCCTGGACGATTCCTCCGGGAAGGGCTTCCGGATCCGGTTCGGCGGCAACCGGCAGCGGGCCATCGAAGAAAGCACCGGCTGCATCACCTGCCTGGAAAGCTGCCCCATTGGCATCACCAGCAACGCCGCTTATCCGGCCATCGGCGGCTTTAAAAGGCTGATGTCGCCCAATTCGCAGTTTAAATTAAAGAGCGAAAAAGTCCCCCGCCAGGGGGGCCTGATTCTGATTTACAGCCTGAAATCAAATTAAATTATGATTCGGTTTGTTCATCTTGAGAGAAGATTTGAGAAAGAACTGGATGCCCTTGGGAAACGCGGCGAGAAGGGGCGGCTGCCGCCCGAAAAGCCGAAGCGCTCATCGCGGCCTTGACCCAAAAAGGGCCCCCCGATTTAAAAAAAGTCTGGAAATTGACCGCCAGGGGAGAAAATCGGATTGAAGGCTGCATCAAATACGACCTGGGCGAGGGCTTTCGGGTGATCTGTTTTCGCCGTGGGGGAACACTTTTTGTTTCCTATATCGGATCCCATGAAGAATGCCACAACTGGTTGTACCATTACAGTGGCCGCCATCACTGGGTAGCCAAGGAAAACGGCACCACCATCCCCGTCCAATTGACTGAAATCTCGGATGGTTGGAAAACGGGGTCTTTGGATGGGGACCTGGAAGATGATTATGACGATCTCTTGATGGAACAGATCGATGATAAAACACTGAGAAAGATTTTCAGCGGCCTGGTTAAAAATGGAAAACAACCGGATAAATCCCTTTAAGGAAATCTCTGAAAAGTGCATCGCCTGCCCCCTCTGCCGGCGGGAGTGCGCCTTTTTAGAGAAGTATGGAAATCCCAAAGAGATCGCCGATCGGATCGATCCGGGCGTGGACGCCACCTTAACCTTGGCCTTTGAATGCAGTCTTTGCGGGCTATGCGGGGCCGTCTGCCCGGTTAGATCTTGACCCCAGGGACTTGTTTCTGGAAATGCGTCGGGGAGCGGTTAAAAAGGGTATCGCCCCGTTTCCCGAGCATAAGATGCTCCTGGATTACGAAAAAAGGGGAACTTCGAGAAGATACTCCTATTATGCCCTGCCGGAAGGTTGCGACACTATTTTTTTCCCGGGCTGCGGGCTTCCAGGCACCCGGCCAAAGCGAACCCTCCAGGTATTTGAACGCCTTCAGTCTTTTATTCCCAGTCTGGGAATCGTCCTGGATTGCTGCACCAAACCCTCTCATGATTTAGGATGTCAGGATTATTTTCTGGCTATTTTCGGCGAAATGAGAGACTACCTGGTCCAGAACGGCGTCCGGACCGTTCTTACGGCTTGTCCCAACTGTTTACGGGTCTTTAAGGAAAACGGGAATGGACTGGAGATTAAAACCGTATATGAAGTCCTGGCTGAAAAGGGCCTGCCCGTCAACCAGACCCCAACCGGAAAACCGGTGGTCATCCATGACCCCTGCGCGATCCGCCATGAAATTCCGATCCACGACGCCGTCCGGACCCTGGTTAGAAACCAGGGTCTGCAAGTGGAGGAAATGTCCCATCAGGGTCTAAAAACCCTTTGCTGCGGTGAAGGAGGGGCGGTTGGGATGCTGGCCCCGGAACTGGCTTGGCAGTGGGGCCAAAAACGCAAAACCGAAGCCGAAAACAGGGTGCTGGTAACGTATTGCGTCGGATGTTCCAGTCTTTTAAGCAAACTGACCCCCACCTTTCATCTGCTTGATCTGGCCTTCGAACCCGAGGCCACCCTGCAGGGCCGGGTTAAAGCGTCCGGACCCCCCTGGACCTATTGGAACCGCCTTATAGTAAAAAAAAAATTAAAAAAGATTATCCAAACCCCGGTAACCCGGGAGAGAATCCTCCACACTGAACGATAAAAGTTTTTTATAATTAAAACAGTTTGTTTGACAATTTCGGGCTTCAAGCAAATTTCACACCAGTTGAGGCCAAGCATCCTAAAAAATAGCGCTCATTTTTTACTTTTCGGGAAAGTCTCGGATCTGCAACCTCCAAAACTTTTACAACATCGAGGTGAACCCAAGACTATGGTGTAAAAAAATACCTTCCGGGAGATATATGGAATTTGAAAACTAACAAAAAAAGGGATATAAAGGTTATCATAAAACAAAGGCAGTTATGGGGGGATCCTTCCCCATGCTCGCCGGGAAGGAGGAAAAGAGTGGGAGGGGGAGAAATAAGGGAAATTTTCTAATTTTTAACCAGGCTGTTCAGACCGGTTTGATCACAGGCCGGTAAAAAATGTTGCAAAAGGAGGCAACCTATGAAGTTCGAAATTGGATTAGCCAAACCAAACGCCGAGGAACGCCTTAAAAACCGGGGCATCTCGCGAAGGGAATTCTTAAAATTTTGCGGTACGGTTGCGGTCGTAATGGGGCTGGAGGCCTCTTACGCCAAAGAGATCGCCGCCGCCCTGACGGCCCAAAAGCGCCCTTCGGTGGTCTACCTGCACAACGCCGAGTGCACCGGGTGCTCCGAGGCGGTGCTGCGAACCGTTGATCCATTCATCGATGAATTGATTCTGGACACGATTTCCCTGGATTATCACGAAACGCTGATGGCCGCTGCCGGTCAGGCGGCCGAAGACGCCCTGCATAAGGCCTTAAAATCTCCGGAGGGTTATATTTGTGTGATAGAGGGCGCCATCCCCACCAAGGACGGCGGCCTCTACGGGAAAATCGCCGGCAAATCCATGCTGCAGATTTGCAGTGAAATCGCCCCCAAGGCCAAGGCGGTCATCGCTATTGGGGCCTGCGCTACCTTTGGAGGCGTTCAGGCGGCCAAACCCAACCCTACCGGCGCCAAAGGAGTCAATGAGGCCTTGAAAAAACTTGGGGTCAAGGCCATCAATATCGCCGGCTGCCCGCCCAATCCCTATAATTTCGTAGGAACGGTGGTTCACCTGCTCACCAAGGGTATGCCTAAGCTCGACAATCTCAATCGCCCCCTCATGTTTTACGGGGAAACGGTCCACGACCAATGCCCCAGGGTTAAACACTTTGATAAACAGGAATATGCCCCCTCCTTTGGTTCGGAAGAGGCCAAGAAAGGTTGGTGCTTATATCAATTAGGGTGTAAAGGACCCGACACCTTTAATAACTGTCCCAAGATCAAGTTCAACCAGACCAACTGGCCGGTCCAGGCCGGGCATCCATGCATCGGTTGCAGCGAACCGGGTTTCTGGGACGCCATGAGTCCCTTTTATGTCCAAAAATAAGCTGACGTGCCTGGCCGCATGTTTTATTTAATGTATCTAAGGAGGATACCATAATGGCAGAACAAAAAACTACCGGTACCGCCCCTTCGGGGGGGGGATATTCCGGATCCATCGTCATCGACCCGATCACCCGTATTGAAGGACACCTGCGGATCGAGGTGGAAGTCAAAAACGGAAAAGTCCACAATGCCTGGTCCAGCTCCCAACTTTTCCGGGGCCTGGAAATTATTTTAAAAGGACGCGACCCGCGGGACGCCCAGCATATCACCCAGCGGGCCTGCGGGGTTTGCACCTATGTTCATGCTCTGGCCGCCACCCGCTGCGTCGATAACGCCGTAGGGGTTACCATCCCTGAGAATGCCCGGCTGATGCGAAACCTAGTCCTGGCCAGCCAGTTCATGCACGATCATATCGTTCACTTTTATCACCTGCATGCCCTGGACTGGGTGGATGTCACCGGGGCCCTGCAGGCGGATGCCTCCAAGGCTGCCAAACTGGCCAACGATATCTCTCCCAACCGCAAAACCACCGCCGAAGGCCTTAAGGCAGTACAGAACAAACTGAAAGCCTTCGTGGATAACGGACAGTTGGGCATTTTTACTAACGCCTATTTCCTGGGCGGCCACCCGGCCTATGTCCTGCCTCCGGAGGTCAATCTGATCGCTACCGCCCATTACCTGGAAGCCTTGCGGCTTCAGGTCAAGGCCGCCCGCATGATGGCTGTTATGGGCGGGAAGAACCCCCACACCCAATTTACCGTGGTGGGTGGGGCCACCAATTACGAGGCCCTGACCCCAGAACGCCTCACCGAATTCCGGGCCCTGTACAAAGAAACCAAGCAGTTTATCGATGAGGCCTATATCCCGGATTTATTGGCCGTAGCTTCCTTTTATAAAAATTGGGGGTCCATCGGTGGCTGCACGAACTTCCTCAGTTTCGGGGAATTTCCGGAGGATGAAAAAGACCTGGAAAGCCGCTGGCTGCCTCCGGGCGTGATCATGAAACGGGACCTGGTCAATATGCAAAAATTCGATCCGGCCGCCATCCGGGAACATGTAGCTTTCAGTTGGTATGAGGGTACGGAATCCAGAAAACCCTCCAAGGGAGTTACCAAACCCAAGTATACCAGGCTGAGTGATAAGAATCGCTATTCCTGGATGAAGGCTCCCCGTTACAACAGCAAAGCCACGGAAACGGGGCCCCTGGCTACCGTCCTGAATGCTTATGCCAAAGGCCAGCCCGAATGCAAAGCCCTGGTGGATACGGTGCTGAAACATCTGAATGTCGGGCCGGAGGCCCTGTTCTCGACCCTGGGCCGGACCGCCGCCCGGGGGATTGAATGCGCGGTAATCGCCGCCAAGACCGAAGCCTGGTTGAACCGGATGGAGGCCAATGTTCAGAAGGGCGATACCAAGCTGTATGAGGAATGGAAGATGCCCAAGGACGCCGAGGGCGTCGGTTTTGTGACGGCCCCGCGGGGAGCGCTCAGCCACTGGATTTCCATTAGAAATGGGAAAATTGATAATTTTCAATTAGTGGTCCCCTCCACCTGGAACCTGGGGCCCCGCTGCGCCTCCGGGAAATTGGGACCGGTGGAAGAAGCCTTAATCGGGACCCCGGTAGCGGATCCCAAGCGGCCGGTGGAAGTATTGCGGACGGTCCATTCCTTTGATCCCTGCATTGCCTGTGGGGTTCATATCATCGATCCACAAACCAACGAGGTCTATGAATTTAAAGTTTGCTAATAAACTATTTTAACCGGCGGGGCCTGTTTCTTCGGAGACAGGCCCCTGAAGATTCGTATGGGCCAAGATCAAAAAATTTTAGTGCTGGGCATCGGCAACCTGCTTCTGCGGGATGAAGGGGTCGGCATCCAGGTCGTCAACGCGTTGATCTCCCGGTATCATTTTTCCGAAAACGTGGACCTGGTGGACGGCGGGACCTTGGGCAGCCGGCTGATCGGCATCATGAGCGATTGTGATATCTTGATTGTGGTGGATGCAGTCAAAAACGGCGGATCGCCCGGAACGCTTTATCGCCTGGAGGGGGAAGACCTCCCCTTGAACAACCCCACCAAGAATTCCATGCATGAGGCGAGCTTCCTGGAGACCCTGCTTCAATGCCGACTGATAGGCTATGAATTCAAAACGGTGATTATCGGCATCGAGCCGGAAGATATTTCTCCCTGGTCGGACGAACTGACCCCGACTATCCAAGGCCGGTTGGCCGACTTGTCAAAACAAGTTCTTCAAGAAATTAGAAAGGCTGGAGGAAGCTACCGGCTCAGGGACGGGTCGGAGCTCTCTTGAAGCCAGAAGTGTGAAAGGGTTTATTCAGAGGTTCGATTATAAAAGGATTGAACTTTAAAGGAGATAGCTACCGCGGCGTTCGGGCGGAGGAGGGAATCCGGTTTTTTCGCAGGCAGGAGGTTTTTAAAAAAGATGGAAGTGAGACCGTAGTGCTATTTAATATTTTTAGGATAGGGTAGGAGGGAAATTGATGGAAACCTATTACCGGCCCCAGGACTTGCCCAAATTTCCCGAAATCGGGAAGGACGCGCCGGTCCTGGCCCAGAAATTTTTTGACTATTACCAAACCGTCTTTGCCGAAGGAGCCTTGACGGAGCGGGAAAAGGCCTTGATCGCCCTGGCCGTGGCCCATGCCGTTCAGTGCCCTTACTGTATTGATGCTTATACCCAGACCTGCCTGGAAAAAGGCTCCGACTTAAATGAAATGACCGAGGCCGTGCACGTGGCCGTGGCCATTCGGGGCGGGGCCTCCCTGGTTCACGGAGTCCAGATGCGCAACGTGGCCGAAAAGCTTTCCATGTAAACCTCGAAGTTGCATAAAAATTGATCGATAAAGGGTTTTTAATGGAATTGGCTGTTAATCCCCCGGGAGAAAAGGCTTCCGCTCCGCCGGAACAGGGCTGGCTCAGACCCTTCAGGACTACCTTGGCCGAACAGGGTTTAGCTCTGGTCCGGGATCAGACCAGCACCCTGCAGATCAATGTCGGACTGCTCTGCAACCAGACCTGCCGCCACTGCCATTTGGAGGCCGGACCCAACCGACGGGAAGTCATGACGGGGGCGACGATCGACCAGGTTATCGCCTATGCCGAAAGAAGCGGCTTCTCCGTTGCAGACATCACCGGTGGCGCCCCGGAGCTGAACCCCAATCTGACCGGATTAATCGCCGGTCTTTCCAACCAAGTCCCCCGGATCATGATCCGCTCCAATCTGACGGCCTTAAGCGAAGGCGGCCGGTCTTCTCTAATCGAATTTTTGAAGGACCACCGAGTGGTGGTGGTGGCCTCCTTTCCTTCCCTGCAGCTTGGCCAAACCGATGCCCAGAGAGGCTCCGGTGTGTTCCAACGGTCCATCAGCACCTTGCAGCGGTTGAACGCCCTGGGCTATGGGCGGGAAGACAGCGGCCTGGAGCTGAACCTGGTCAGCAATCCCAGCGGGGCCTTTCTGCCCCCCTCACAGATAGAAGCGGAAAAACGGTTTCGAAGGGAGATGAAAAACAGGTGGGGTCTGGTTTTCAATCATTTGTACGTCTTTGCCAACGTCCCCCTGGGCCGCTACCGGAACTGGCTGGACCAGTCGGGAAACCTGGAAGGCTACCAGGAAAAATTGGCCGCGGTCTTTAACCCGGCAGCCCTGGCCGGTGTCATGTGCCGTTCCTTGATCTCGATTTCCTGGGAAGGGTTTCTCTACGACTGCGACTTCAATCTGGCCGTAGACCTCCCTTATGGCGGGCGCAAGGTACACGTTTCCGAAATGGATGGTCCGCCTGCTCCGGGAACCCCGATCCTAACCGCCGACCATTGCTATACCTGCACCGCCGGCAGCGGTTTCACTTGAGGAACGGGTGCCATCTGCGCCTGAGTTCAGGTGACGAAACCCATCCGCTTTGGACAAATATGGGGATAAAAAATGCCCGTTCTCAGTTGTCCATCAGACTAAGAACGGGCGGTTTAGGTATGAAAAAAATTCGGATAGATCAGATAGAATGGTTACTATTTTTTCGGAGGAAAATTGTCTGGATTAATTACGAACCAGACCTCATTGACGCCCTGCCCCTTGGTATCCCCCGGGTTGGCATCATTCACCCAATAATACAAGGGGTATTTTCTGAAGGTGGTTTGTTTTTTCCCCTCCTCCCGGGTTATGGTACCAAAATCATTGGGAGACAATCCAGCAGGCGGTGCGACCGTCTCCCGGTAATAAACAGGCCATTTTTCAACACAGGCGCCGGCACAGGCGCTTTTTTCCGGGGAGTCCTTTTTAAACCAATATAAGGTCTTTCCCTCCGTATCAGTCAAATACTTTCCCAACCCCTCTTTTTGTTGAATTTTTACGGCGTGATGCATGGCCCAGGCGCCACCGCAAAACAACCCCAAAGCCAGAAAAGCTACCATAGCCCCTTTAACTTTTTTCATCTCCCGTTTACCTCCTGTATTTTTTTGTCAAACGGTAAGTCCTTCATTCCCTTATGTCAAGGCACCACCTGGCTTGTAAATTTATTCCGGTGCCTCAAAGAAACTATCTGAAATTCTGAGCCGCCTGGGTCAGGGTATAGACATTGACCGGCGGAGCGGTGGCCGGGATGACGCACCCCGGGGCGAGGATAAAACCGCCGGGGACCCTCGATCCCTCCCGGATCAGCTTCCGGCAGCGGTTTCACCTGAGGAACGGCTGCCATCTGCGCCTGAGGTCAGGCTGCCAGTGATTCCTTTAACGTAGCGTTATTTTCCCCGGAGGACCGTCCAAAATTTCTCCTATGATCGACGCGTCCGAAAGCCCCCGGGTATGCAATTTTTCAAGAAGTAGGGGAGCGCGTTCCGCGGATAGGGCTATCAACAACCCGCCCGAGGTCTGGGCATCGGACAGGATATCCAGCAGATAGGCCGGGATGGACGGGTCAACCTGCAGGGAGCGGTGGCAGTAGTTGCGGTTGGCATGGGTTCCCCCCGGCACCATACCCATCTGGGCGTACTCACGGGCAAAGGGGATGATGGGCACCTGAGAGCTGGTGATGACCAGGCAGTACTTGCTGGCTACAGCCATTTCCAGGGCATGGCCCAATAATCCAAAGCCGGTGATATCGGTGCAGCCGTGGGCGCCGATCTCCTGCATGACCTCGGCAGCAACGCGGTTCGATTCCACCATAACCGCGATCATGGCCTGCTCCGCTTCTTTGGAGGCGAACTTACCCTTCAAGGCCGTGGCGATGATCCCGGTACCTATCGGCTTGGTCAGAATCAGATGATCGCCGGGACGGGCTCCGGCATTGGTCATGACTTTATCGGGGTGTATGATCCCGGTTACCGAGAGACCATATTTCAATTCTACATCATCCACGCTGTGCCCGCCCACCAGCAAGGCCCCGGCCTCATGGATCTTTTCTAACCCCCCCTTGAGGATTTGCTTTAACACGGATTTTTCCAGGCTCTTTTTGGGAAAACAGACGATATTCATGGCGGTGAGCGGTTTGCCGCCCATGGCATAAATATCACTCAAGGCATTTACGGCCGCAATCTGTCCGAAGATATAGGGGTCGTTGACAATAGGGGTGAAAAAGTCCAGGGTCTGGATCAGGGCCAGATCCTCCCTTAGTTTGTAGACGCCGGCATCGTCCGAGGTCTCCCGGCCCACCAGCAGGTTAGGGTCGGTTTCAAGAGGCAAATCGGCTAAAATTTCTTCCAGGTCGCCCGGACCCAATTTAGAGGCTCAACCGGCCGCCCGGGTACTATCCAACAGATTAATGGGTTGGTCAGGCATCATGGCCCGTTCCCCTTTCTATTATTTTTTATGAACCTCGAAAAGAAATTCCTTAAATTCCTGAGCCAGGGGCGAGAAGGTTTTCTGTTTTTGGGTAATCAGAAAAAAGTTCCGTTTCAAGGGAAGGCCCTTGATCTTGGCCTCCTGGATCCGACCCTGTTCCAGGTCTTCTTCTACGGCCCGCCGGGAAATGATGGAGATGCCGACACCGGCCTTAACCGCTTGTCGGATGGCTTCATTGCTGCCCATTTCCGCTGCAATTTGTAGATCTTTCAGATCGAGGTGAATTTTATTTAAGGCCTGTTCTATGGAGGTGCGGGTGCCGGACCCTTCTTCCCGGAGAATAAAAGGGAGTTTTAAAATTCCGGCGGGTTCGATAACCTTTCCCTTGGGCAGGCCGGTCCCGTTCGGCAAAATGCAGACCAATTCATCACTGGTGAGCAATTGGCAGGAAATCAGGCGATGTTCCACTTGGGCCCCGACCAAGCCCATTTCAATGGATCCCTCCAGGACCTTTTCCAGGATGTTTTTGGTGTCCCCTATGAGCAACTGAATCCGAATGTTGGGATACTTTGTCTTAAAGCGGCCCAACAGGCTGGGCAGCAGGTATTGTCCCGGGATATTACTGCCGCCGACCAGTAGGTCGCCCAACCCTTTATCCCGGAACTGTTTCATGGCCCGCTGGGATTCCTCCCGGAGGGCGATCATCTGTATGGCATGCTGCTGTAATAAATGGGCCGCCCGGGTGGGCAAGACCTCTTTGCCCCGGCGATCGAAAAGGGCCAATCCCAAGTCCTCTTCCAGAAGCCGGATATGTTCGCTGATGGTAGGCTGGGAGAGGTAAAGGGCCTGCCCGGCCTTGGAAAAGCTCCTTAATTGATAAACCTTAAGAAAAACTTCCAGTCTTCTAAAGTCCATGGACCTTTCACCCGATTGGTCTAAGATCTCAATACCTCTTTTTGCGCAAAATATTCACTATCAGCCACAACCCCAATAAACCCGAAACCAGATAACCGATCACCCCCAGGGCCGGAAAACCGAACAGCAGAGGTTCCACTCCGGTGGTGATGATCATGGAAGAACCGACAATCAAGGCGGCGAGGATGATCCCAAAGGTAACCCGGTTACTGATGGATTCCAGGGTGTTGTTTAAAGCCGAGAGGCCGGTATGCTTAAAGGAGATGGTCAAATCCCCTTTATCCACCTTGCTGAAAAGGGCCTGGAGCCGGGAGGGGAAATTATGAATAAGATCAAAAAAGTCAAGCCCCTGGGAGCGCAAGGTTTGGGAGACGGATTTCAGAGACCATCTTTCCTTGAGCAGTTCATTAATCAGGGGACCGGCTTCGGAGGTGATGTTGAAGTCAGGATCCAGTTCCTTGCCCAAACCCTCCAGGGCCAGCAAGGCCCGACCCAACAAGGCGAAGTCGGATCGGATGCGCAAGCGGTGTTCGTTGAGCACGTTAATCAGAAAGGAGATGGTTTCACCGAACTGAATTTCTTTTAACGACAACCCGTAATAGGCATCCATGAGGTCCAAGATGTCCCGCTCCAAACGGTTGCGGTTCAGATCCGAAGGAACATCGCTGGTCAGGTGGGGGATAAGCCGCAAGACGGTCTCACTGTCCCTGAGCAGGAGGGCCTGAAGGAGGTCGATCAAGTGATGGCGCAAGTCCGCCGGTATCCTTCCGGTCATTCCCCAATCCAGAAAACAGAGGCGGCCGTCTTCCATGACCAGCAGATTCCCCAAATGGGGATCGGCATGGAAAAAACCTTGATGGAGCATCTGATCCAGCATGATCTTGGCCCCATTCCTGGCCAATTGCTTACGATCCAGGGCGGTGTCGGCTACTTGATCAAGGCGCACCCCTTCGATTAATTCCATGGTCAGAACATAAGGGTTGGTATGGTCCTCCAGGACCTCGGGAACCACCATCAAGTCCGGAAAGGATAAGTTTTTGCGGAAAATTTTCATATTCCGGGCTTCCCGGGTAAAATCCAGTTCCCGGGTCAAGCTGAACCGTAACTCCTCCACCAGTCCCGGAAAATCATAAGGCTGATAGGTTTTCAGGCCGCTTAAGCGGGAGGCCATATAAGCCAGGATGTCCAGATCGGCCCTGATTAAAGGCCGGATGTCGGGCCTCTGGACTTTAACGGCTACGGTTTTTCCCTCTCCGGCCAGCTTGGCCCGGTGAACCTGGGCCAGAGAGGCCGACCCTAAAGGGGTCCAATCAAACTCGCTAAAGACCGTATTCAGGGGCCGTCCCAGGGCCTTATCCAGCAGGGCTTCGACCTCCTGGCGGGGGGCGGGGGGGACCTGGTCCTGTAATTTTTTAAGCTCAAGGATTAACGGCCCGGGAATCAGATCAGGCCGCATGCTCAAGATTTGGCCGAATTTTATAAAGGTCGGCCCCAGTTCCTGAAAGACCATCCGGATTCGTTCATTGACGGTCAGGGGAGTTTTTATGCGGTTGATACGGCGCAAGATAAACGAACCGGGAAGATCGAGGCGGTGGATGATATCATCAAATCCATACTTGAGCAGGACCCAGACGATATTTTTAAACCGAGTTAAATTGCGGATGGATTTAATTTCCAAGGCTTATCCGTAATTGCAGGCTTTTTCGATTTCAGCCGGTTTTCCCAGGAACCGGCGGGGATCTTTCTCTATTAACCTCGAAGTTGCATAACAATTGATCGATAAAGGGTTTTTTCTAAGTTAAAACGGTTTATTCTAACGATTTCAGAGTTGAGACCAAAATTCACTCCAGGTATAGTTTAGCATACTAAAAAGTATCGATCAATTTTTACCCTTCGGGAAAGTCTGGGGGGCCGTCCCGCCCCGGCGGGATTGTCCAGGGCTCGCGGTATGCCTATACAGCTTCGCCCTGGACGCCTCGGATCTGCAACTTCCGAAACTTTTGCAACATAGAGGATAACTTAACGGTTTTTATAAAAAAGTTCAACAAGAAGATACTTTTGGGAAAGAAAGGGATTCATTTGACACAAAAAGAAGGACTGTTTATAATAAAAAAAATTGAACGCGTTGGTTTGGGTAAGGAATCCCTATGAGCCAAAAAGATTACTATAAGACCCTTGGGGTTGACAAGAAGGCCACGGAAGAGGAGATCAAAAAGACCTACCGAAAACTGGCCATGAAATATCACCCGGATCGCAACAAGGGTGATAAAAAAGCCGAGGAAAAGTTCAAAGAAATCAGTGAGGCCTATGCGGTTCTGAGTGACAAGGAAAAACGGAAGCAATATGATACCTTCGGCTCGGAAGGCTTTCAACAGCGGTATAGCCAGGAAGATATTTTCAGGGGGTTTGATTTCAGCAATCTTTTCCGGGAATTCGGTTTCGGCGGCGGCGGAGGATTTGAAAATGTTTTCGGGCAAAGGACCGGCCGGCCGGGTGGAGGCCAATACCGAAGCTACACCTTCCATAAAGGCGGCCCGTCTTTCGACTCTGGGGATCCCTACGGGCAGTTCGGCGGGGCCGGCATGGCCCGGCGCGGCGGGGACCAGATGTATGAGTTGGCCATCAGCTTGAGGGAGGCGGCTCAGGGGGCTGAAAAGCAACTCTCCTTTCCCACAGACAGGGGGGTGGATAAGGTGATGGTCAAGATACCGGCCGGGATCAGCCAGGGTAAGAAACTTCGCATCTCCGGAAAAGGGGAATCTGGGCAGGGCGGAGGGCCGGCAGGAGACCTCTATATTCAGATCAAGATCCTGGAAGATCCGGTTTTTAAAAGAGAAGAGCAAGACCTGATGGTGGAAAAGGAAATCAGCTTCTCCCAGGCCGTCCTGGGAACCAAAGTGGAGGTCCCCACGTTGGAGGGAGGGTCTCTTCAGGTTAAGATCCCTCCAGGCACCCAGCCCCAATCAAAGTTGCGCTTAAAAGGATACGGGCTGCCGACTCTGGGCGGCAAAGGGAAAGGGGACCAGTTTGTCAAGATCTCCATCAAGGTCCCTAAGAAAATAACCGATCGCCAAAAGAAACTGCTTGAGGAATTGACTCAGGAAGGGCTCTAATCCCAAGAGTCGCTCTAATCCGGCGGCAGGCATTTTTGGTAGCCGACCTATTACGCCGTGCCCCCTATTTACCTAACAGTTGCATAAAAATTGGGCTGAAAACATGTTTAAGCCAATAACCATCAGGGTTACAAGGGAATTTTAGAGTGGTCACAGGAATTCTCCCCAGGTGAAGTTTAACCATATTAAAAAAACCGCCCAATTTTTACCCTGCGGGAAAGCTGATGATGCCGTCCCGCCGTGGCGGGATTGTCAAGGGCTCGCGGTACCTTCGTGCCGCGTCGCCCTTGACGCCTCGGATCTACAGCATCCTTAGCTTTTGCAACGTTTAGGTTTACTTATCTATTATTTAAGAAACAGCATCCATGCCTTTTTTTCACCATCTGGCCATTGACCTGGGAACCACGTACTCGGTGGTTTATCTGATGGACGAGGATCGGTTTTTCCAGGAGCCTACCTTCGCCGCCCTGAAGAACCGGCAAAGGATCCCTCTGGCCATTGGGATGGAAGCCAAAAAGATGGCCGGATACGCTCCTCATCATATCCGGGTCATTCAACCTTTGCGGGATGGGGTCATCTCCGACTTCGAAGTCTGCAGTGCCTTCCTGCAGATTCTCATTAAAAAGGCCCTGGACCATAGCCGGGGAATCATCCGGAACGTCCTTTTTTGTCTGCCCTGGGGAGCTACCGATGTCGAGGTCCGGGCCTATCGAAAGCAACTGGAGCTCTTCCCCTTTTCAAGAATTTTTTTAGTTCGGGAGCCTTTTGCCGCCGCCCTGGGGGCCGATATCCCCATAGAGACCCCCAATGGAAATTTGGTGGTTGACTTGGGGGGGGGGACCACTGAAATCACCACCCTGACCTTGAACGGCATCGTCAAATGCATCTCCCTCAAGGTCGGCGGCAACGCCATGGACCAGGCTATTCAGCAGGAGATCGAACTCCGGCATCAATTTTCAATCGGCTTGACCACCTCGGAAAAAATAAAAATACTTCATGGCACGGTGGCCCCGGTCCTGGAGGATTACCTGTTCGAGATCAAGGGCTTTCACCGCTTTTACCGGCTGCCACGGCAAACCCTGCTGGATACGGCTTATATCCGGAGGGCCCTGGAGCCGATCGTTCAAAAAATTCTTCAAGGGATCGGCACGATTTTCGAATCCTTGACCCCGGAACTGGCCGCCGATATTTTTACCAACGGCGTAACGCTGGTCGGGGGAGGGGCTTTTTTGCGGGGCTGGTCGGAACGGATCGCCAAGCGTTTCGGGCTTCCGGTTCGTATCCCTAAGGAACCCCACTACTGCGTGATCAAAGGGATGAAAAAGATCCTCACCAACCTGAGAAAATATCGACCTCTTCTGGAAGAATAAGAGACGGCCAAGGCCGGCAGGCCTGAGGTCGGAGCCGAGAAAAATATTTCCTTCGGATAAAACCCAGTGGCTACACCCAGAGCAGTATTGACCCCAAAAGGGGAAAGATGGTTTCGAACCGGTCATCCCTGGGTCTTCCGGGACGACTTGGCCAGGCTGGACCAGGTCGAAAATGGGGATATCACCGCCCTCACTGATCACCGGGATCATTTTCTGGCCTGGGCCTTTTACAGCCGGCCGTCGCGGATTGCCTTTCGAATTATCAGCCGCCTGCCTGAGGAGATAGGAGAAACGTATTGGATGGGGGCACTTGAAAAAGCCATCCAAAAAAGAGAGGGGCTTCTTCAACCCGATCAGGCCTGCCGTCTTGTTTTCGCCGAGGCCGACAGCTTCCCGGGACTGATAGCCGATTGGTATGCCGGTCATCTGGTTTTACAAACCCTGATACCGGGAACAGAGAAACTCCTCGGGAGGTTGGAAGGATTCTTTCAAAAAATCCTGAATCCTTTTTCCATACTCCTTAGAAATGATCTTGAAGTCCGGGGCCTGGAAAACCTCCCCAGGGAGGTCAGGACCATCGCCGGTCAGATTCCGGAGCGGGTTTTAGTCCGGGAAGGGGAGATTCACTATGGAGTGGACCTCCGGCGAGGCCATAAAACCGGGGCCTATCTGGATCAACGGGACAACCGGGTTCATCTGGGATCCCTATTTGAACCCGGTGGAAGGGTCCTGGACGGCTTTTGTTTCAGCGGGGGATTCTCTCTGCACCTGGCCCGGGGAGCAGCAGAGGTCATGGCCGTTGATGATTCCGCCCCGGCCCTGGACCTGGCCCGACAAAATGCCGAAGCCAACAGCCTGCCCAATATAACCTTTCATAAAGAAAATCTTTTTAATTTTCTAAAAAAAATGGCTGAAGCAGGGGAGCGCTTTGATCTGATTATCCTGGATCCACCCCCTTTTGCCCGAAAAAAATCGGAGATAGCCGGTGCCCTGCGGGGCTACCTGGAATTAAACCGCCGGGCCTTGCTGGCTCTGAAACCGAGGGGAAGGCTCAGCACCTATTCCTGTTCTCATAACATAACCGAACCGCTCTTCCAGGACATCCTGTCCCAGGCTGCGCAGAAGGCCGGGGTGAAAACTTTCCTCCTTGAAAAACGGCTCCAGGCCAGGGACCATCCCATTTTATTAAATTTCCCGGAAAGCCATTACTTGAAAGGATTAACCTTGCAGCGGGAATAGGGGGAAAAGAGGGGAGCGCCTTGACAACCGAATTTCTCCTTGCTATAAAAAATCAGGGGAGAGGCCAGTAACAACCTCGTGATCTGCGGTAGGCCGTTTGGAACGGTTCACTCCAAAAAATCCAGGAGGACCAGGCATGAAAGAATTCAAAAAGATACTTTATCCCATTGATTTTTCGGAATCTTCGAAAAAGATTTTTCCTTACGTCATGACCTTCTCCAAAACCTTCGGGAGCACCGTCCACCTTTTGTATGTGGTCAGGGACCTGAAATATCTGACCGGCTTTCATGTGCCCCATCCCTCTTTGGATAAATTGGAGGCGGAAATTACTTCCAGTTCGGAAAAGATGATGGAGAAGGTCTGTAAGGAAGATCTTCAGGGCTGCCCTTTTTTCGTCAAGAAAATTGTCGTCGGCGATGCCGCCAATGAAATTATTGCCTATGCCCAGGAGGAGAAGATCGATTTGATTATCCTGGGGACTCACGGGCGAAAAGGATTGGAAAAGGCCCTCTTCGGCAGCGTGGCCGACCGGGTGGTGAAGAACTCCCCGGTCCCGGTGCTGACCATCAACCCCTATAAAGTGTAACCGGTTGGTGAAAAACGTCCCGCTCCGGTGTCCCCCTTATCCCCGGTCGATCCCAGGGACTATGAGGTCGCCTTCATTCCTCGGGCTATGGGGCGCTTTAAGTCCGAACGTTTTTTGATCAACCCCTGAAAAGGCGATATTAAAAATACGCTAATGGAATCTTGAGAGGCAGCATGACCAGCCAGACCCTTGCTTATTCGCGGCCCTCATTGAGGACCGCCGCTTACCTCGATTTTATCCAGATGTTGACCGGGGTAGGATTGATTCTATTCATCTATGGCCATTCGATCCTTATGGCCAGCATCGACCTGGGACCTGAGACCATGAACCGTATGGCCAAGTTTTTGGAAGACAGCTATATGGCTCAAGTGGGCGGCCCGCTGATCGCGATCATCTTCCTGGTGCACTTCGTCCTGGCGGCCCGAAAAATTCCCTTCCGCAGTCAGGAGCAGCGGATCATGCTGGATCACAGCCGGCTGCTCCACCATCTGGACACCTGGCTCTGGGTCATCCAGGCCGGAACGGCCATGATCATCCTGATCATGGGTTCCATCCATATCTGGACCGTCCTGACCTCACTGCCGATTTCTGCGGCCAAGAGCGCCGCCCGTATCCAGGGCGGATCCTGGCTGATCTTTTATATCATCCTGAACCCAATGATTCAACTGCATGTAGGCATAGGGCTCTACCGGATCGGTGTGAAATGGGGTGTCGTCACCCGTTCCAACCGACCCTTTTACAAACTTTTCGTAACTATTCTGACCCTGATCTTTATTATCCTCGGGGCCTTCACCCTGGTTTCATTTTACACATTAATTCTATGAGGTTCTGAAATTGGATACCTTCTACACCGATTTATTATGTATAGGGGCCGGCCTGGCCGGGGAACGGGTAGCCGTGGAAGCGGCCTCCCGGGGATTCAAAACCATCTGCCTGAGCATCGTCCCTCCCCGCCGTTCCCATTCCGCGGCCGCCCAGGGGGGCATGCAGGCCTCTTTAGGGAGTTGCTGCATGGGAGACGGGGATTGCCCGGATATCCACTTTTCCGATACGGTCAAGGGGTCCGACTGGGGCTGTGATCAGGAAGTGGCCCGCCTCTTTGTTGAAACCGCACCAATCGCCGTTCGGGAAATGGCGCACTGGGGCATACCCTGGAACCGGGTCGTGGCCGGCAAGAGCACCTACTTCAAGGCCGGCCAGCAGTATGAAAAGATCGAATCCCAGGAAAGGGAGGGGCTGATTACCGCCCGGGATTTCGGCGGTACGGCCAAGTGGCGGACCTGTTATACCTCGGACGGCACAGGCCATACCCTGCTCTTTACCATGGACAATGTCGTGGTGCAGCTTGGGGTAACGGTTCATGATCGCGTCGAAGCCATCTCCTTGATTCACGACGGTCTTACCTGCATGGGTGCCGTGGCCCGCTGTCTAAAGACCGGCCGGCTCCGGGTTTATCTGGCCAAGGCCACCCTGATTGCAACGGGCGGCTATGGGCGCCTCTACCGGGAAACGACCAATGCCGTCATCAACGACGGCAGCGGGGCAATCATCGCCTTGGATACGGGCATCGTTCCCTTGGGAAATATGGAGGCGGTTCAGTTTCACCCGACCGGCATTGTCCCGACCAACATTCTGGTGACCGAAGGGTGCCGCGGTGACGGCGGGACCTTAAAGGATGTGAATGAAGAACGATTCATGGATATCTATGAACCGGCCAAACAGGAGCTGGCTTCCCGGGACGTGGTTTCCCGTTGGATGACTCACCACATCCGGCTGGGCAAAGGGGTGAAGGGTGATTACGGTGACCACCTCTGGCTGGATATCCGACATTTGGGGGCCCAGCATATCAAAACCAAACTCCGGGAAGTGGATGAAATTTGTAATAAATTCTTGGGCATCGATCCCGTCACCCAGATGATCCCGGTGCGGCCGACCCAGCATTACAGCATGGGCGGGGTGCGAACCAATAAGGACGGGGCTGCCTATGGACTAAAGGGCCTGTTCGCTGCCGGGGAGGCGGCCTGCTGGGATATGCACGGCTTCAACCGCCTGGGTGGAAATTCCCTGGCTGAAACCATCGTGGCCGGGAAGATCATTGGAGAAAAGGTGGCTGATTTCCTGGAAGGCTATGAGGTCCGGTTCAAGACCGACTCGATCCGCTTGGCCCTGAACCAAGATGAGGAAAGAATTGAAAGCCTCATCCAGGGCAAAAAAGGCAAAGAAAACGTCTATGTCCTGAAGAGTGCCATGCAGGATGAGTTGATGGAGAGGGTGGCGATCTTTCGGAACGGCCCGGATTTGCAGCAGGCCGTGGAAAACCTGCAGTCCCTCTATGAACGGGCTCAAAAAATCGGCCTATCATCCGGCGGCCTGGGAGCCAATCCGGAATTAGCCCTGGCCCTTCGGTTTCCAGGCATGATGCGTTTGGCCGTGTGTATTGCCTATGGGGCCCTGGTACGGACCGAAAGCCGGGGATGCCATGCCCGGGAGGACTTCCTTGAACGGAATGATCGGGATTGGCTGAAACGAACCCTGGCCACCTGGAAGGAAGGGGAAAGGCTGCCGACGTTGGACTACGAGGCCAATTCAGCCGTTTGGGAAATCCCGCCGGGTGAAAGGGGCTACGGTACCTGCAAGATCATCTGTTCGGAAGACCCGAGTGTTTGCGGGCTGCAAATTACCCCTCCGGAACCGGAGACGATCTTTAATGAGTAAAGCTCATAGCTCATAGCTGATAGCTCATAGCCCACAGTTGAAAAAAGGATCGCATAATGGGAAGACAATTGACCTTTCATATCTTTCGCTACAACCCGGAAGATCCTAACTCCCAACCCCATATGGATGACTTCCGTTTGGAAGAAACCGACAGCATGACGCTGTTCATTGCCCTGAATCGTATCCGTGAAGAACAGGATCCTACCCTGCAATTCGATTTTTGCTGCCGGGCCGGCATTTGCGGCTCCTGCGCCATGGTGATCAACGGCCGTCCGGACCTGGCCTGCCATACCAAAACCAAGGACCTGCCTGACGAGATTACTTTGCTCCCCTTGCCGGTTTTTAAGTTGGTGGGCGATTTGTCGGTGGATACGGGCTCATGGTTCAGGACAATGAATGAAAAGGTGGAGTCCTGGATTCACACGGACAAGACCTTTGACCCCCAGTCCTTGGAAGAACGTATGGTCAATGCCCTGGCGGAAGAAATCTATGAATTGGAACGTTGTATCGAATGCGGCTGCTGTGTGGCTGCCTGCGGCACGGCCAACATGCGACCCGATTTTGTGGGCGCCGTAGCCTTAAACCGGATTGCCCGCTTTATGATGGATCCCCGGGATCAACGGACCGAAAAAGAATATTTCGAAGTGGTCGGGACCGATGAAGGTATCTTCGGCTGTATGGGCCTGCTGGGATGCGAGGACGTCTGTCCGAAAAACATTCCCTTGCAAGACCAATTGGGCTTACTCAGACGACGGATGGGCTGGGGAGCCATCAAACATCTCTTCAAAAGAAAGGCCTAAAGGCAGGCGCACGGTTTAAGGTGTAAGGCGAAAGGTAAAAAATTTTGACGGAATCAATAGGTTTCTTAACCCTTGCACCTTAAACCTTAGACCTTTCTTTAGAATTTATCGTAATGGGTAAACTCGCCGATCTCCTTACGTTTCGGGGCGGCTGAAATCTTGGCCGGATAGCCTAAGGGCAGCATGGCCACCAGTTCATATCCTTCCGGTACCCCGAGGACCGCCTTGGCCTGATTGTGATCGAAGAGCCCGACCACCACGGTTCCCAGGCCTAAAGCGTGGGCCGTCAGGCAGAGGCTTTGGGTGGCCAAACCCAGATCGAAGAGAAACCAGTCTCCGAATTTAGTGGTGACCTGCCCGTTGTAATAGCCGGAGCTCTGCAGTTTGCCGCAGACGACCAGAACGACGGGGGCCCCGAGCATGGCCTTGTTAGCCGGGTTGGTAGGCGTCAGGGTGGCCTTAAGTTTCTCCTTGGTCTCCTGGTCTTTAACGACTACGACTTCCCAGCATTGGGTGTTGGCCCAGGAAGGGGACCAGCGAACAGCTTCCAATATTTGGTTTAGGATTTCAGGAGGAACTTCTTTATCCTGATAATTTCGGATACTGCGTCTTCCCTGAATTGTTTCCATAAGCTCAACCATTTATTATACCCCCTTTACCAATGTGATAGGTTTAAATTTTATAGTCAATTGACTCCGGTGTGTCAACCTGATAAAGTCACCTATGATGAAACACAGCGATTTAATCCCTCTGGCCCTTCCCATCGAACCAAGTCAACTGGTATCTTTCTACCCCCTTCTTCAAGAGGGGGTTCTGATTAAGACCTGGGTGGGCTGGAGTATCCAAACCTTCCTGGAAAAGGGACTGGACTTGTCTCCGGAATTTATAAAAGATAACGTTAAGACCGTCTTCTTGGACGGCAAGGCTGTGGACGATTTCACTGCGGCCCGGATTAGGGATGGTTCGGTCCTTTCTCTCTCAGGGGCCTTGCCCGGATTGGTGGGGGCTACCCTGCGGGCCGGTGGTTTTTTTGCCGGCTTGCGAAGCCAGATCACCTATCGGGAAGAAAGTTCTCCTGTTTCGGGACAAGAGGGAATGATCACCTTAAAGGTATTCAATCTACTTCTTAAAGAGCTTGCGCCCTTGATTTTGAAAAAAGGAATTTGGGTCAGAAAGAAAGACCTGGCCGAATACCAAAAGTCCTAAAAAGGGAAAAAGCGCTCCACCCAGGCCATTCCGAACCTGAAGGGCACCTGTGAAAATTAATCAAGAACCAGCTTGATCGGCCATCAGGCAACATTTTGGTAACGTTCAATAGGTTTGGCACTGGCGTATTATTGCACTGACTTGGGGACCCCTGGTTCCTTCCATCGGGTATCAGAAATAGTATGCCTCAACTTTTGAACGTTACCGACATCATAGGGAGTTTAGGACATGGAGATCCCTTTGGAGCAAGACCCGGCAGCAGGGATAGCGGCCCTGATCCGGGATTTTATCGAACATTCCCCTGAAAATAATCTTAATACCCTCCGGCCTGAAAAGGCCTTTGACAGTCCCTTAGTCGGTTTTTCACGAGGAGACGATCCTCTCTTTGAAGCCTACAAAGAGCATGTCGGACCTTTCCATTGGACGCCTTTGGAACTGTTCGATCTGAGCTTCCCCGGCCATGGTTTAGGGCCGGAGGGACTCACGGTCATCAGTTGGATCCTGCCACAAACCAGCCCTACCAAGGAGGATAACCGCCGGGAGACCCTTTATCCGGCTGAACGCTGGGCCCGGGCGCGCATCTATGGAGAAGAGGTCAATAAAAAACTCCGGAAACACCTGGTTGCCCGGCTGACCGAAAAAGGATTTCTGGCGGTGGCTCCCCTGCTTTCTCCTTCCTGGGGAATAAGGCCGTCGGAACGGTTTGTCTTTTCTTCCAACTGGTCGGAGCGGCATGCGGCTCATGCCGCCGGGCTGGGTACCTTCGGTCTCTGCGATGGTCTGATCACCCCCCGAGGCAAGGCCATGCGAACCGGATCGGTAGTCACGTCTCTTAGAATCCCTCCGACGCCGCGGCCTTATCAGGATCATCAGGCCTATTGCCTCTTTTTCAGCCAGGGTATCTGCGGCAAGTGTATCTCCCGCTGTCCGGTGGGGGCCATTACCAAAGAGGGCCACGACAAGAAAAAATGCCTCGCTCATCTGAAACCGGGTACGGCAGATTATGTTAAATCGCACTACGGCTTTGACGGCTACGGTTGCGGCTTATGCCAGACCGGCGTCCCTTGTGAATCAAAGATTCCGCTTAAAAAGGATGCCGAGGAGAATTAAGAAATTCCTATCGGAACTTACTCATAATCATAATTACCTGACGGGGCCGCCTTTTCTTCCGTCTGCGGCGGACCCTTTCGCCAATGACTTCAGAAAAAACAGCCCCATCCACCCTGGTAATGTCAGCACTATTATGAGAAGATTAATGAAGAAGTCGGGGCCGTTTTATGAAATTTAAGGCCGTTATTTTTGACTTGGATGGCACCCTGTTGGATACGATTGAGGATCTGGCGGATTCCATGAACGAGGTCTTGGCCGGATTTGGATTTCCGGGACATGATCTCCAGGTTTACAAGTACTTTGTGGGGGAGGGAGTGGAGGCGCTGGTCCGCCGGGCTTTGCCCCAGGAGAAGCTGACCGAAGAACTGGTGGAGCGGTCTTTAAAAATCTACCGCGAGGAATACGGGAGAAGATGGAATCTGAAGACGCATCCTTATGTCGGTATTCCCGAGATGCTGGATGCCCTGACCGGACAACAGCTGCCTCTGGCCATCCTCTCAAACAAACCGCATGACCTCAGCCGACTGGTGGTGGCCAAACTGCTTCCCCGGTGGGATTTTAAACGCGTTTTTGGGGCCCGGGCCTCGGTGCCCAAGAAGCCGGATCCGGCTGGGGCCTTGGAGATCGCTCAGGATCTCATGATTTCACCCGAGCATTTTTTATATCTGGGGGATACCGCCATTGATATGAAAACAGCCGTAGCGGCCGGCATGTTTCCGGTGGGGGCCTTGTGGGGTTTCCGGACAGCGGAGGAATTATCGACCAATGGGGCCAAGGTTTTGATAGAAAGACCCTTAGAACTCTTAAAGCTCCTTTAGGTTCAACCAACGCCGCAAAAAACCTTTTCACACTTTAAGCAATGCGAGTTTATTGTCTCAGAAATTCCTTGACAATATTGTCATTCCGGACTTGATCCGGAATCCATCCCGCCACCAGCGGGACTGGATTCCCGCATTCGCGGGAATGACGGCCTTAGGAACATTGTGAGTAAAGTTGGAGGCGCAATTTTAAAACAATAAAAGCCCTTGCCGACCTCTCGCCGGCAAGGGCTTTTATCTTAGGGTACTTCGCGGGCTTTGCGGTGAATATTGCTCTTTGACTACCAGTTAAAAACCTGATCCAACTCCTCGTCCGTGACCCCGAAGGTCACGTTGTGAGGTGGCAGGACCTGGTTTTTGAAGAACTCGGGCAGGCGGTCATGCTGGGCGCTTAATCCGGCTTTTAAATTGAACTCCCTTTCATTTTTAAGAACCGACTTGCCCAGGGCCACCACGCTGTCGGCCGTCAACTCCAGCCCAAAAAAGGAATTAAGCAGGTCGAGGAAGGCCTGAAAGGTCTCCGGCTGATCCATAACGGCAAAGGCGATGAAGAGACACATACCGGTAGAGTCGATGGCCGCTGTGGTGATCTGAAGGTTCCGGGACAGTTCGATCTGGCCCGCAGGCTTCAAGGGGTCCACGAAGCCTCCGACCTTCATGATGTTGGTGGCCACGGCATACCCGGCCGTGTGGTCGGCCCCCATGGGGCTGGTGGCGTAGGTTACGCCAATGCCCTGCACGGCTCGCGGATCATAGGCCGGCATGGCCTGCCCCTTGACGACGGGGATTCTTTCTACGCCGAAGACCTTTCCGGTCACCGCGGCGCCGCTGCCTATTATCCGGCCCAGGGGCGTTCCCTTTCCCACTTCCTTGATCAGGTTGATGGCTCCCTGGGCGTCGCCGAACTTAAGCAGACCGCCTTCCATGGCTACTCCGATCGTGGCGCCCATTTCAATAGTATCCAGGCCGATATCGTCGTCCAGGAGATCCAGTCGGGCGATGTTGTCCAGGTCATCAATGCCGCAGTTGCCTCCATGGGCCCAGACCGTTTCGTATTCCGGCTGTTTGGTCAGGAAGTGGCCGTCTTTGTCATGATACGTTCCGGAGCAGCGGATGACGCAGCCCCGATGGCAGCCGTGAGTGGCCAGGCCCCCCCGGGAGGTTTCCAATGCCGCCTGAGTCTCCCCGCTGATCTTGGCTGCGCCTGCAAAGCGGCCTTCCTTAAAATTATAGGTGGGATATCCCCCGGCTTCGTTGAGGATGTTGGTCAGGACATTGGTGCCGTAGGCCGGAAGTCCCTGGCCGGTAACCGGGTTGGATTTTAAGCCATCCACCCATTGCTTGTTGGCGGCCTTGAATTTTTCCGGGTCTTTAGGCGCCCGCATGGGCTTGCCGGTATCGTCCAGGACAATGACCTTGACGCCTTTGGAACCCATGACAGCCCCCAGACCGCCTCGGCCGGCATGACGGGTGGGTCGCAGTTCCATATCGGTAAAGGCCACCGTAGAGGCGGCCAATTTCATTTCGCCGGCCTGCCCGATAGAGATGCAGGCGATCTTGTCGCCGTAGGCGCCTTTCATCTTTTCCACCACGGCGTAATTTCCTAAACCCTTAAGGCTGTTGTCGGGGGTGATCTTCACCCCGTCTTTATTGATGAAGATTTTATAAAGGGTGTCGTCTTTAGGTTGGCCTTCGAGGACTATGGCGGCATAGCCGAGTCTGGCCAGGACCTGGGAAGGCTGGCCCCCGGAATTGGCCTCTTTGATGCCTCCGGTCAGAGGGCTTTTGCCGCCTACCGAGATTCTGCCCGACTGGGCGGCGGCGCTGCCGCTCAACATCCCCGGGGCAATGACCAGCTTATTATCAGCCCCCAGGGGATGGCAAAGGGGGGGCACTTCTTTTGAGACAATGGCCGAGGTCATGGCCCGGCCGCCCAATCCGGCATAGTCTCCAAGAGGAGCTTCCTTCGCTTTAGGGCCGCCATCGGCCCCCATATCGATCCGTAACACTTTATCCATAATTGATCTCCTTTCTATTTGGAAGCGCTGAGGTTAACGATGACCATCCGTAAAAGAATAACCGATCATCTCAATTTTCTTCTGAATTTACCGGCAAGTCAAGGATTAAATAAGTGTAATATTAATTAGTTATGTCATTTATGACATAAAAGAAGAGGATAAAGAAAAATCTTTTGAAGAGGAATATTTTGGAAATTATGTCTGAGGAAAATCCATTCGGGAACCGGAATTATCCCCCTCCTAAAGGAGGGAAGATGCCCACATGGTCTCCCTCTTTCAGGACCTCGTCTCCCTGGGCGTGGAGCCCATTCAGAAAAATGATCTTAGCGACCTCGAAGGGCATTTCGATGCGCTGCAGGAGATCCCTGATGGTGGACCCCGGAGCGCATTCTATTTGAAAAGGTTTGTGGCCGGCCTCCGGGGGCAGGTATTTTTCCAGGGTGGCATAAAGATTCAATTCAATTTTCATTGGAGATCTCCTTTACCCGAACCGCCCTTTGCGGCAGACGAGCTGAGCCACGGCCCGGACAGGTTCGGTCTTTATCCCTTCGAAGGAAGCCAGGATTTCCCAGTCCGAAAACCAGCCCTCAAGTTCACCGGGTTTTAAAAGAAAGGCCGGGTTGTGTGGTTCCCCGAAGGCAGGCTGGCCTGAGGTAAAGGTTTCATATATAAGGATCCCACCGGTCTTGAGGGCTTTTTTCAAGCAGGGGATGAGAGGACGATGCAGATAGCGGAAGATAAGGATACCCCCATAATGATCTTCCGGAAGCGGGTTGACTCCTTTTTCTTCCAGATCAACCTGCCAGACTTCAATGGCGGCCTGCTGTTCCCCGGCCAGTTTTTGGACCCGGATCAGGGCTTCCTGGGAACGGTCGCAACAGATGACCTGGACCTGATGGGCGGCCAGAAAGATCCCGTTGTGGCCTTCGCCGCAGGCCAGGTCCAGGACCGGACCAGGCAGTCTGTGCGTTGTAAAGAGGTTAAGATGCTCAAGCAGCAAAAGATCGGGTTTAAGGAGCGACACCTAAAATCCTTTGGCTTTCCCTTCAGGCCTCGGCTCCTCCGGAGAGGGAGATAATCTCCCCCGTCAGATAAGCCGCTTGCGGGGAGGCCAGAAAGGCCACCAGATCCACGACATCGTCAATACGGGCGATTCGTCCCAGGGGGAGGCCTTTTAGGATTTCCTTCAGGATCTCCTGATTACTCCAGAAGGGTTTTGAAAATTCCGTCTCCACCACCCCGGGCGCCACGGCATTGACCCGGATGCCGGAAGAGGCCAGTTCCTTAGCCAGGACTTTGGTCAGCATATTGACCCCGGCCTTGGCTATGCCGTAAATCCCCATGCCGGGGGAGGCCCGATGCCCGGCAATGGAACTGATATTGATAATGACCCCGCCCTTCTCTTTCATCAGGGGAAAGGCCTGGCGGGAACACAGGAAAGCGGCCTTCAGATTGGAATCCATAATTTTGTCCCAGAGGGGGATGTCGGCCTCGGCTGTAAAGGGGGTGAAGATATTCATCCCTAGATTATTAATCAGGATATCCAAGGTTTGAAACTCGGATCGAAGGAGGTTAAAGACGTTTTCAACCTCCTCGGCCTTGCCCAAATTGGCGGGGATGGTCAGCAGGTCTCCGATCTCCTCTTTGGCTTTTTGGAGGTTGGTTTCTTTCCGGCTGCAAATGGCCACCCGGGCCCCTTGCTGAAAAAAATGTCTGGCCAGCCCCAGACCGATTCCGCGCGACCCGCCGGTGATCAGAATTTTTTTATTTTCGAAGTTTCCCATAGGCTTCCCCCCTGTCGATACCTAAATTTACTTTTTTCGATTTTAACAAATTCAACCTCGATAAGGAATCGAAATCAGATCAGGCAGGTCCTCAGGTAAAAACTGCCATAGGAATCTCGATAAACTATTAAGGGTCTCAAAATAATAGTGACCAACAGGGACCGGGGGGTCTTCTTTTCTGGGGTTGTCCAAAGGGTAACTCATCGCCCTATCCCGGCCCGGACAGCTAAAGGGGTTAGGTGCAGGGCATTCACTCAAGTCCGTTTCGGGCATTAGTGGTGGCCTGTCTCTGAATTGGATCCCGAATTTGGCCCGGCAAAGAAGCTTTGGGCTTGAAGGTGGACAACCCAGAAAAGAAGACCCCCCGGTCCCAATTTAAGGCAAGCTCCTCAATTTCATGTCAAGACCATTATGAGACCCTTAATAAGTTGACTTTTTCAAGGAAATTTGGTCTATAAACCAAAAGGGTTAGTATTGTTCAAAAGTTTTGGGATTGACGCATTATTGCCTGACTGGGGACCTGGGGTCTTGATTTCAAGGATTGTTCAAAGGGGGATCCTTCCCGCCAATCCGGCCCAGATTTCTAAGGTTGGTTTAGAGCCGGGCCTTCACCCAACCGGACAAACAGCTTTGGTGAAGGCCTGCTTAAGGCATTATCGTCACCCTTCCAGTCCCGCTAAAAGCGGGATTTCAAGGTGAGGAGTTAATGGTGGACAATCCATGAAATCAAGACCCCAGGTCCCCTTTCATCGGGTATCAGTACTGTAATGCCCAAACTTTTGAACGATACTAAATGGTTAAGAAAGAGGATTAATATCCCAGGCCAAGTCAAAAAAGAGGGAAAGGATCCATGGAAAATTTAGAATTGAAAACCGGCAATGAAAAAACCAAGGTCATTATTCTTACCAACCATTATCGGATCATCGGGGAGATTTTTCTCCTGCCGGGAGCCAGGCTGACCGACTATATCATCGGCTCTAATTCCGCCATTGCCGTGACGGACGCCCATGTCTCCAGCCTCGACGGGCGGCTCATCCTTTCGGCCTCCTTCCTGAATGTGGACCGTAATCATATCGAGGTGATCATCCCGGCGGAAATGGCTCATTTCGCCTGAGAGGTCCCTGAGGAAAAAACAGGCCTTTCGGACTGCAACCGGGAGGCCATAGCCTCGGGTAACCGCAGGTAAAAGGCCCCTTCTTCCTTCTTGCCCCTTTTCATACATCCCTGCCCATAGATCCGACATTTCTTTTTAAGTTCCTGAAGGGCCGTCTCTTGCTGGTCCGAAGACAACAAATCCGAACCTAAGACCTTAACTAAGGCCTGGATCCGGAAACGATCAAGAAAGGGGATCCGTCGGGAAAGCTGGTCCGGGTGGCCGCCCTGTTTGACGACCAGGGGCTCTTCAATCAGGAACACGGGAAATCGGCAAGAAATGCGAAGCCAGAGGTCATAGTCCTCGCAGGCCGGCAGGCTTTCATCAAAGGGTCCTATCTGAATCAGGAATTCCCGGCGGATCATAACGGCTGAGGGGCTGACGATACAGCGAATGAGGGAAGGCGAAAAAATATCCCCGGAAAATTTCCGGTGTTTTTTGTGGGGATTGACCCTCCGGCCATGACGGATCCAAATTTCCTCGGTCTGGCAAATAAGGGCCTGGGGGTTTTCGGCAAAAAAACGGACCTGGGCCTCCAGCTTGGCGGGAAGCCAGTAATCATCGGAATCCAGAAAGGCGATCCAGGTTCCCTGGGCCAGGCTTAAGCCCCGGTTGCGGGCCGCGCTGACCCCCCGGTTTTCCTGATAGATATATCGCAACCGGTTTCCATAGGGTTTAAGGCCTTCTCCGGTCCCGTCCGTAGAGCCGTCATCGATCACGATAAGCTCATAATTGCGACACGTTTGGCTAAGAACCGATTCAACAGCCGGCCGCAGGAATTCAAAACGGTTATAAGTGGGAATGATAACGCTGATCAGGGGAGCAGGCACGGTATAAGGCAGCCGTAAACTTAATCAATCAACCCTCTTCCCGAAAGGCTTCTTCCCTCGTCTTTCTGAAAGACGGGATTAAGACGGCCAGCATGGCCAGAACGGCCAGACCGATCAAAACCGCACTGATGGGGCGCTGCACGAATACCAGCGGGTTCCCGCGGGAAAGGAGCATGGCCCGGCGCAGATACTCTTCCATCAGGGGGCCGAGAATAAAGGCCAGCAACATGGGGGCCGGCTCACAATCCAGTTTGGAGAAAAGGTAACCCAGGGCCCCGAAGAGGGCCATAAAGTAAATATCCGCCTCAGTGTTCTTCAGGCTGAAAACACCGATACAGCAGAATACCAGGATCCCCGGATAGAGCAGCCGGTAAGGGATCATAAGCAGACGGACCCAGATCCCAATAAGCGGCAGGTTGAGGATGACCAGGAAAAAGTTTCCGATCCACATGGAAGCGATGATTCCCCAGAAAAGCGCCGGTTGCTCGGTAATGACCGAAGGCCCGGGTTGTATGCCTTGAATGATCATGGCGCCGATCATAAGCGCCATAACCGGGTTGGAGGGGATCCCCAGGGTCAGCATGGGAATGAACGACGTTTGAGCCCCGGCGTTATTAGCCGCCTCAGGGGCGGCCACACCTTCAATGGCGCCCTTACCGAATTGGGCGGAGTTTTTCGAGACTTTCTTTTCAATGGAGTAGGCGGCAAAAGATCCCAAGATCGAGCCGCTGCCCGGCAGGATGCCGACCGCAGAACCTATCATGGTCCCACGCAGGATGGGGGCTACCATTCGTTTCCAATCCTCTTTGGTCGGCATCAGGGTGGTGATCCGGGCCATGACGGATCGGCTTGCTTCCCGTTCCAGGTTGCGGGTTATCTCGGTCAGACCGAACATGCCCATGGCCACCACCACAAAACCGATGCCGTCGGCCAGTTGGGGGATGTCGAAGGTGAAGCGTTGGGAACCGGAGGTGACATCCGTGCCCACCAGCCCCAAGAGCAGACCGAGCACGACCATGCCGATGGCGTGCAGCAGCGACCCCTGGGCCAGCACGGTCGCTGCCACCAATCCCAGGACCATGAGGGAGAAATATTCAGCGGGGCCGAACTTCAGGGCGATGGCCGACAATCCGGGTGCGAACAAGGCTATCAGAAAGGTGGCAAAGGTACCGGCAAAAAACGATCCGATGGCCGAGGCCGTCAGGGCCACGCCGGCACGCCCTTGACGGGCCATCTGGTAGCCGTCAAGACAGGTGACCACGGAGGCTGCTTCTCCAGGTATGTTGACCAAAATGGAGGTCGTTGAACCGCCGTATTGAGATCCGTAGTAGATGCCGGCCAGCATAATGAGGGCCGAGACCGGGGGCAGGGCAAAGGTAATGGGCAGAAGCATGGCGATGGTCGCCGTTGGCCCGAGACCGGGCAGTACCCCGATCAGGGTGCCGACAAAGACACCGATCAGGCAATAAAGCAGGTTGGCCCAGGTGATCGCCGTTGCCAGACCGAGACCAAGATGTTCGATAAGTTCCATGAGCGTACGCGAACCTCCTTAAAAAGTTTGGGGGGTTAGCCGCCGAACCAGGAACCGAGTATGGGCAGCGGTATGCCCAACCCTTTTAAGAACACGGCGATGCAAAACAAAGTGAGACCCGCGGCCATAATTACAGAGGGCCCCCAGCGAAATTCCCTGCTGGCGAAGGCGCTGACAAAGACCAGAACCGGCAGAGCAATGACCAAACCGGCTCCGCGCACCAGCAGGCCGAACAGGACCGTTGAAACAACTACCAAGGTCAATCCCTTGAAGGTGAATCCCCCGATCGGGGTCCCTGTCTTCAGAAAGGAGCGGATCAGGGAAATGGTCCCTATGATAATCATTAGGCCGCCGAGGATAGTGGGGAAATAAGACGGCCCCATTTTAATGGCCGTTCCCATCTGATAATCGCGGGCGATAATGAGCGCGCTCGATCCAAAAAAGATATAGATAAGCCCGGTCCAGAAATCTTTGCTGCTTCGGATCATGGCTGCCTCCTGAGCCGCTCAAACGACCAGCCAAGGCGGGTCGGCGGCTTTATAAAGCAACTCGGTTGTCAGAAAAGGCCGGAACCACTCCTCTTTCTGTTGCGGCAAGCCGGTAGGGAGCTCCGTCTAATCGGCATAGGCCCCGGCCTTCTTGAGGATCGGCCCCCATTTGTCGGTTTCAGCCTTGAGGTGCTTGCGCAGGGCATCCGGGGTGGCGCGGTCTTCACTGACCGGGTCCGTTCCCAGGTCATGGAAGCGTTGAATAACCATACTGTCTTTCAGGGCAACCTGCAAAGCCTTGGTGAGTTTATCGATGATAGGCTTCGGCGTGCCCTTGGGGGCATAAAGGCCGTGCCAGATGGCGACCTCGAATCCTTTCAATCCCGCCTCGTCCATGGTCGGGACATTTGGCAGGGAGGAGACCCGTTTCTTGGTTGTAACCCCATAGACCTTGATCTTCCCGGCCCTGATCTGGCTGGTGGTGTTGGTGGTCTGGTCGCACATGAGGTCGACCTGCCCGCCCAGTAGGTCGTTCATGGCCGGCCCGGTCCCCTTGTAGGGAATGGTGGTCAGGTCCGTCTCGATAGCAACCATAAAGAGCGTACCGCACAAATGCGAGGCGGCCCCGAGGCCGGCGTTGGCCAGGTTGACTTTGGCCTTGTTGGCCTTGACATAGGCGATCATTTCCCTGAGATCTTTGGGAGGAAAGTCCTTTTTGGCCACCATGGTCATGGGCACTTCATTGATCAGGCCGATGGGCTCAAAGTCGGTGATCGGGGTATAGGGTAGTTTGCGGTAAAGGGCCGGGGCGGTGGCCATCCCGATATGGTGCAAAAAGAGGGTGTAGCCGTCGGGCGCAGATTTAGCGGCCCGGTTGGCGCCCACAGTGCCGCCGGCGCCATCGACGTTCTCGACGATGACCTGGACATTGAGGGCCTTGGACATGGGTGCGGCCACCAGGCGGGCCACGGTGTCAGTCGGCCCACCGGCGGTAAAGGGGACAATAATGGATATGATCTTGGTGGGGTAATCTTGGGCAGCAACCGGATGAGCAACAAATAGGGTAAGAACGGCAATGGCCAAGAAAATTTTTTTCATTAATCGGTATCCTCCTTGCGGTTAAGTTGGCTGATTCTAAATTTAGCCTGGAAGGGGTGTCAAGGGAAAAATGTGAGAAGCAGGATTTAAATATGGCCCAAAAGAGCGATGAGACCTGCCAGGAGAAAACTGGACTCGATCAGGGTCTCAAAAAAAATACTGCCGGGCAAGGCCCATTTTTTTTCATAAGTGGTCAAAAGCAACCCTTGATACCCGAAAGCAATCAGAAGCCCCAAGGCCCAGAGGGGCAGGAGACCCGACAGGCTGGCCAGCGCTACCAGAATCATGGTTCCTAAACACAACATTTTTAGAAAAAGAAGGGTTTTTTCTTCGCCGATCAAGATGGGCAGGGTTTCCTTGCCCACGATCATATCCCCTTGAATGTCCAGAATATCAAAAAGCCCGGAGCGGATATAAACAAAACTGCAGATGGCCAAGAAAATGATCAGGATGCTCACCGTTAAGGGCCGGTTTTCAGCCAGGACTGGAATCAGGGTGGTCACGCCGCCCCACCCGAGGGCTACGGAAAGGGTTTTCGAGGCCGGCAGGTCCTTGATTTTTTTCATGGAGGTAAACCGCTGCCAGACGGCCGGAACGATTTGAAAGCTGTAAAGGATGCCCAGGAGGCTCATAAAGGCCAAGAGTAAAAAAGGCTTCCAGCCTAATCGATAGGTGAGGAATAGGGACAAGAGGGTTGCCCCTATCCCCGAGGAAAAAAAGAGGATCCGGTTCCGTTGATAGAACAGGGAACGATCCGGGTCGTTGTATTCGGCCGCCCCCGAATCCAAGAGATGGTTGAGGATATGCATGGCATAGATATAGGAAAAGGTAATGGCCATATAGATCCATGGTAAAGGCGCCTGCCGGAGGTGGGCCACCGCCAAACTCAGACAGGCCGCCCCAAAGGCCACCATCAGGTTGGTTTTTAAAAGGAAACGAAGAAGACGAAAGAGGAAAGGGCTCCAGAAAGGTTCTCCCTTTCCTTTGATGGATTCCAATTCCTGGACCACTTTTCGAATCATCCAGTTCGGCGTGGAGGCACCGGCGGTTACGCCCACCTGCTTGAATCGGCTTAATTCTTTCCGGTCCAGTTCCTCTTCGGTCTCCACCTGAAAACAGGGAGTGCCCACGCCCCGGGCGATTCTTACCAGGCGGCGGGTGTTTCCGCTGTTATAGCCTCCGACGATGACCAGGCCCTCCACATTCTGAGCCAGGGTCTTGACTTCGGTTTGACGTTCGTGGGTGGCATGACAGATGGTATTGAAGACCAGGAGATCAGGAAATCGTTTTTGGAGACCCGCAACCACTTCCTGGAAAAGGCTTTCATCCTGGGTGGTCTGGGCGACGACGATGACTTTCTCCAAAGGAGGAAGGCCGTTCACCTGGCCGGAGTCGGAGACAACGATACCGGAGCCCTGGGAATAACCCAGAAGACCGACTACTTCCGGGTGGTCCTGATCTCCGACAATAATCGGGGTATATCCCTGGCGGGTATATTTGCGGATAATGGCCTGGACCTTGATGACCCGTGGACAGGTGGCATCAATAACAAAAAAGCCGGCCTGTTTTAGTTTTTCCTTTTCTTCGGGGGGAATGCCGTGGGCCCGGATAACAATGGTACCCTCATGCCGATCCTGAAGCCGGTCCAGGATCTGAATGCCTTTTTTTTCGAGCATCCGCAGGACCTGGGGGTTATGGATCAGGGGACCATAGGTGTAAATAGGATCCTGGTAGTGATAGGTGGCCTCGATGGCCAATTCCATGGCCCTTTTCACTCCCATGCAAAAGCCGGCTTTTTTTGCCAAACGGACTTTCATTAAATCTCGATGCCTTTGATCATATTAATGGTCTCAAAATAAAAGTTACCAACAGGGACCGGGGGGTCTTCTTTTCTGGGGTTGTCCAAAGGGTAACTCATCGCCCTATCCCGGCCCGGACGGCTAAGTGGGTTAGGTGCAGGGCATTCACCCAAGTCCGTTTCGGGCATTAGTGGTGGCCTTTCTCTGAATTAGAACCCGAATTTGGCCCGGCAAAGAAGCTTCGGGCTTGAAGGTGGACAACCCAGAAAAGAAGACCCCTCGGTCCCGCTAAGGCAAGCTCCTCAATTTCATGTCAAGACATTTATGAGATCCTTAATAAGGATCAGCATTCTCTTTCCCCCTGCCCTTCAGCCTGCGCCTGGGGAAGCAGGGAACGCCTATAGTTTTCAAAAAGGTTTTTCAGGTTTTCCGGGGACTTGGCCAGGGCCACCTCCTGCCGGAATCCTCCGCTGTCGGGCAAACCCCGGGTCAGGATGAACAAGGCCCGCCGCAGGCCTTGAATTTGAGCCCTTCCGTATTGATTAGACATGATCCAGTCCCAATAGGAGGTGAGCCATAGACGTCTTTGCTCCAGTGTCGGCCCGCCCGGCAATCCCCCGGCCTCCAAGGCCCTGATTTCAGTAAAAATCCAAGGGGTGGTGAGGGCCTGGCGGCCGATCATGATGCCATCGGCTCCGCTTGATTTTTTAAGGGCTATGGCCTGAGAGGCGGAATGGACATCCCCATTCCCGATCACCGGGATTTTTATTTTTTCTTTCATTTCCTTTAAAATGGACCAGTCGGCTTGACCGGAAAACCCCTGTACGGCCCAACGGGGGTGAATAGTTATGGCATCCACTCCGGCCTCTTCGGCTATTCGGGCGACGGTCTCGAAAACCGGATTTTCCTTGCTCCAGCCCGGCCGTATCTTTATGGTCAGCGGAAGGGCAATGCTTCGGCGCACAGCCTTGATCAAGGTCTCCACCTGCCTCGGACTTTTCAGGAGGGCGGCCCCGGCCCCGGTTTTAACCACCTTTTTGACCGGGCAGCCCATATTGATATCGATGATATCCGCCCCGGCGGCCTGGGCGATTAAGGCGGCCCGGGCCATGATCTCAGGATCGGCACCAAAGAGTTGGACGGTTAAAGGGTGGTCCTCCGGGACGGTCTTAAGAAAAGAACGGCTGGCCGGCACCTCCCGGACCAGGCCTTCGGAGCTGACCATTTCCGTATAGGCCAGTTCACAGCCCAGGTTCCTGATCAGAAGCCGGAAGGGAAGGTCGGTATATCCGGCCATGGGCGCCATGAAATAGGGGAAGGAGATGACCCGGTTTCCTATGTTCACCGGCCTATTTTCTCAACATTTCTTTGTGGTCCGCAGCACGTCATAAGGCCTTGGTAAAGGGGTTAAGCCCCCTCGATCCGCGATAACGAATTTTAGAACCAGCGATTTTATTTTTATCCTAACTCCCCTATGGGCCGTCAAAGGAACTAAACGGGAAAAGTATATCACAAGGACCGGTTTTTGGACAAAAAATCAGAAAATGAGAAAAAATAGGAAAAAGTTTAAGGGGGCGCCGTCAAATAGGGTTTCCAATGGGATTATTCTTGACTATAGACAGCAATTAAATTAAATTTATCATTTTGTTCGGCCCGATCAGGGAGGGCGACCTATCTCATTAAGGACTGCTTAGATGGAAGAGGACAACCTGTTACGACAACAGCGCTTGAAGAAAGCCGAGGAGTTGAAATCCTCCGGGATTAATCTCTATCCCAGCTTTAATCAAGTCAGCCATAAGATTAAAGAAATCCAAGAAGGTTTCAGTTCGGTGGGGGAAAACCTGCCGGAAGATTCCAGCCCCTTGGTCAAAGCCGCCGGCCGGTTAATGGCCATCCGGGATTTCGGAAAGAGCGTCTTTTTTCAGGTCCAGGACGGAACCGGCCGTCTTCAGGGCTACCTGAAAAAAGAGTTAATCGGGGCTGATGGTTTTTCTTTGTTTAAGAAAATGGACGTAGGGGATTTTTTGGGTCTGGAAGGCCCCCTCTTTCGGACCAAGACCGGTGAGTTAACCATTCTGGTCAAGAAACTGCAACTGTTGTCCAAGGCCCTGCGTCCCCTGCCGGAAAAATTCCACGGCCTGGTGGACGTGGAACAGAGGTACCGGCAGCGCTATCTGGATTTGCTGGTAAACGTCAAGGTCCGGGAAATTTTCCATCTGCGCTCAAAATTGATGGCCCTGATCCGGAGTTTTATGACCGACCGGGGATTCCTGGAGGTGGAAACCCCGATGATGCAGGCCATCCCGGGAGGGGCGACGGCCAAACCCTTTAAGACCTTTCATAATGCCTTGAATCTCCCTCTTTTCCTTCGGATCGCCCCTGAACTTTATTTAAAACGTTTGGTTGTCGGCGGCCTGGACAAGGTCTTTGAGATTAATCGCAATTTTAGGAACGAGGGGATTTCCATTCAGCATAACCCGGAATTTACCATGATCGAGTTTTATCAGGCCTATGCCACCTACCAGGACCTGATGAACTTAACCGAAGAACTATTCCATTCCCTGGCCATGGATCTGAAGGGGAGTTTGCGTTTCTCCTACCAGGGTGAAGCCATTGATTTAACCCCGCCCTGGGAACGGATTCCCTTTATGGAATCCCTGACCGGGATCGGCGGGATCGATCCCGAGGTCCTGAAGGATTCCCGGAAGGCCATAGACTTAGCCCGCAGCCTGGGGGCCGATCTTAGGGCCACCGATGGGAAGGGGAAAGCCCTGACCAAGATATTTGAACAATTGGTCGAACCCCGCTTGCGGCAACCGACTTTTGTCACCGGCTACCCGATCGAGGTCTCACCCCTGGCCAAGCGAAATCAGGAAGATCCGGAAGTAACCGATCGTTTTGAACTGTTTATCTCCGGGCGGGAATTGGCCAACGGCTTTAACGAACTGAATGATCCCCTGGAGCAAAAAGAACGGTTTTTGGATCAACTGAAGGCCAAGGAAGCCGGGGATGAAGAGGCCCAGGATATGGACTGGGATTTTTTGCTGGCCCTGGAATACGGCCTGCCGCCGACTGCCGGCGAGGGAATAGGGGTGGACCGGCTGGTGATGCTTTTCTCCGATGCCCCCTCGATTCGGGAGGTGATCCTTTTTCCGCAGCTTAGGCCGGAGAAGGGTGCTGTTTCCTGAAAGCCGAAGACCGCCTGCTGATCGCTGCGCGCTGTTTGAAAGCCGACCATGTTTTTTGAATTCTTTATTAGTTACCGCTACCTGAAGGCCAAGAGAAAGCAGACCTTTATTTCCATCATCACCTTTATTTCCGTCGGGGGGGTGGCCTTGGGGGTGACGGCGCTGATTGTGGTCCTGGCGGTCATGAGCGGTTTTGAAAATGATTTAAAAAATAAGATCCTGGGCTTGAATTCCCATGCCCTGGTATTAAGCTGGCATAATGCCATTGAAGATTATGCCCAGGTGGGGGCCAAGGTGGACACCGTTCCCGGCGTCGTCGGGTCCACCCCTTTTATCCTGACCCAGGTCTTATTGAGCGGGGGGGGGCAGGTGACCGGCGCGGTCCTGCGGGGGATTGATATCCGGAGTGCCCCCAAGGTCATTTCCCTGGATCGGATCATAAAAAAGGGGAGTTGGGCTGCCCTGGAATCTCCGGCCCCGGGGATCAAGGAAGAACCCTCTCTGCCGGGCATCATCTTGGGCCAGGAATTGGCACGGAATCTAGGTCTCTCTCTGAAGGATACCCTTTCCGTAATTTCTCCCTTAGGGGAAGTGACGCCCTTAGGACGGGTTCCCAAGATGCGGCCCTTCCGGCTGGTGGGGATCTTTGAATCCGGGATGTTTGAGTATGACTCGACCATGGCCTTTATTTCCTTAAGCCAGGCGCAAGCCTTTCTGGGCCTCTTCGGAAAGGTCAGCGGGCTGGAAGTCAAAACCCGTGACCTCTACCAGGCCCAAGGCATTGCCAAGGCCATTCAAGAAAAACTGGGTTTCCCCTTTTGGACCAAGGACTGGATGCGCATGAACAAAAACCTCTTTTCGGCCTTGAAATTGGAGAAGCTGGTCATGTTCATTATCCTGACCTTGATTATTCTGGTGGCTGCCTTTAATATCGTAGCCTCCCTGATCATGGTGGTTATGGAAAAAACCAAGGACATTGCCATCCTGAAGTCGATGGGAACGACCTCCGGCAGTATAATGAAAATTTTTATGTTGGAAGGCCTTATCATCGGAACGGTCGGAACCGCCCTGGGTGTTTTGGGGGGTCTGGGCTTGTGTCACCTGCTCCAGAAATACCAATTTATAAAATTGCCCAGTGATGTATATTATATCTCTTCCCTCCCGGTCTTAATGAAAGGGATGGATGTCCTGGTTATCATTTTGGCGGCTTTGGGGATCAGTTTCGTGGCCACCTGGTATCCTTCCTGGCAGGCTTCCCGTCTTGACCCGGCCGAAGCCATCCGTTATGAATAAAGGAGCCGGGGAAGATCGCCGATGTCCGTGCCCCTGTTAACGGTCAGCGCCCTGGAAAAATCCTATCTGATGAACGACCATCGGGTCGAGGTCTTGAAAGGCCTGGACTTGGAGGTCAACCAGCGGGATACCCTGGCTGTGGTGGGGGCCTCCGGTACAGGGAAATCAACGTTACTCCATATCCTGGGGACCCTGGAACGTCCTACGAGCGGCGAGGTTCGCTATGAAGGCCGGGAACTGTTCAACCGGTTTCCCCAGGAACTGGCCGGCTTTCGGAATGAAAAAATCGGCTTTGTTTTTCAGTTTCATCACCTGCTGCCGGAATTTTCAACCCTTGAAAATGCCATGATGCCTCTATTGATTGCCAGGAAGAGCAAACAGGAGGCCGGCCGGAAGGCCGAGGAACTGCTGGTTCAATTGGGTTTAAAAGAGCGCTTGACCCATCGCATCGGGGAATTGTCCGGCGGAGAACAGCAACGGGTGGCTATTGCCCGGGCCTTGGTGCGTTCCCCCCAACTGGTCCTGGCCGATGAACCGACCGGTAACTTGGACCGCAAAACCGGGGGGCAGATCATGGACCTTTTCCAGGAATTGAACCAGGCCAGGGGGGTTACTTTTCTGATGGTGACCCATAACCTCGATCTGGCCAAAACCTTTCAGCGCCGGATTGAAATTATTGACGGGAAGGCCTACGAAAGGACCCAGCCAAAGGTATAAATTTTTTCTCCCAACCGGTTGGGAGAAAAACCAATTTTTAAGTGAGAGGAAATTTTATGGCGAAGAGGATCGGTTCCATTTTTATTTTGGGTTTCGTCTTTGCTTTCTTGGCCTCCGCCCCGGGCCAGGCCCAACCTATTGGAAAAGGGGCCATAATGCCCTTTCAGATTTACAGCCAGGAAGACCTGGCCTATCTCCAAAAAAACATTATGGAGACCTTATACGAGGGCTTGAATAAGCAAAAGATCCCCCTGGTTCCTCTTTCTGAAACAGCACCTTATCTGGGCCAGAAAATCCCCGGCGACTGGAATGAACTGCGCGGTATCGGGAAAAACCTGGGAGCGGAGTGGCTGGTTTACGGCAACCTGACCAAGATCGGCCAGGGGTTGAATTTGACCGGAAATCTTCTCGACACTTCCTCGGATAAAGCCCCGCTGACCCTCACTATGACCGAAGACGGTCTGGAGAACCTGTTAAGATTAATCTCCAAATTCTCCCGGGAGGTGGGGTTGAGAATCCTGGGGCAGGAAAAAATCGCCGAAATTGCGATCCGCGGCAATAAGAGGATAGAAGCCCAGGCCATCCTGAAGGAAATCAAATCAAAAGTGGGAGAGGCCTATCAGCCCGACCTGCTCGACCAGGACATCCGGGCCATTTTTAATATGGGCTATTTTTCCGATGTCCGATTGGAGCTGGCCCAGGCCCCTCAAGGAAAACAGGTGACCCTGGTGGTGGTCGAACGCCCCTTCGTAAAAAGGATCGATATCAAAGGAAACAAGGAAATAAAAGAAGAGGAGCTTCGGGACCAGTCAACCCTTAAAGTCTACTCCATCCTGAACCTCAACACCATCAACGAGACCCTGGAGAAACTGAATACCCATTATCAGTCCAAAGGCTATTATAATGCCCGGGTCACTTACACGACCACATTTGAAGACCAGGAGCAGGCGGCCGTGGTGGTCTTCACTGTGGTGGAGGGGAAAAAGGTTTATATTAAAAGCATCAGCTTCCAGGGAGTTAAAGGATTTTCGGAGAAGAAATTAAAATCCTTGATGGAGACAAATGAACAGGGTTTTTTTTACTGGTTAACCTCGTCCGGGGTCTATAAAAAGGAGCTACTGGAGCAGGATCTGGAAAAGTTAGCCTCTTTTTATTATAATAACGGATATTTAAAGGCTCGGGTGGGCGAACCCCAGGTCCGCCACGAAGGGGATTGGATTTATATCAGCATCCCGGTCGAGGAAGGGCAGCAGTTTAAGATGGGGAAAGCCGATATCCGGGGTGATTTATTGCAGGAAAAAGAAAAGTTGGTCAAAAACCTCTTGATAACCAAAGAAAAGTATTACAACCGGGAGGTGATCCGCAAAGACATCCTCCAATTGAGCGACCTCTATTCGATCGAGGGATATGCCTTCGCTGAAATTTTTCCTCAAATTCAGGAGGACCTCTCGGTGCCTAAGGTCGATCTGGTTTATGAGATCAAAAAAGGCCCCAAGGTCTATTTTGAGCGTATCGATATCGTCGGGAATGTCAAGACCCGGGACAAGGTCATTCGCCGGGAATTCAAGGTGGCCGAAAAAGGACTTTTTGATCCCCGGGCGTTACGGAGAAGCAACGAGCTTATCCAGCGCCTGGATTATTTTGAAGAAGTCAACCTCGGCACTTCCCCGGGCAGCCAGGAAGATCGGATGAACTTAAAGGTCGAAGTTAAAGAGAAGATGACCGGCTCGTTTTCGGTGGGGGCCGGCTACAGCGCCGTGGATCAATTTGTCGTTATGGGTCAGATTTCCGAGCGCAACCTTTTCGGAAGAGGGCAGCGCCTGAGTCTGGACGCCCAACTGGGCAGTAAAACCCAACGTTACAACCTGAGTTTTGTGGAACCCTGGCTTTTCGACCGTCCTATTTCAGCCGGTATTTCCCTTTATAACTGGATCAGGGAATATGATGACTTTACCAAAGACAGCCTCGGCGGCAGCTTGGATTTGGGGCATAACCTCTGGGGAGAATATACCCGTGGCTATATTACTTACACCTATGACGACGCCACGGTAACCAATATCAAAGACAATGCCGCCCAGATTATTAAGGATCAGGCCGGCCGTCATGTAACCAGCAGCGTCCGATTAACGCTCCGCAGGGACTCCCGGGACTTGCTTTTCAACACCACCAAAGGGTCCATGAATTACGTCTCGGTTGAATATGCCGGCGGTCCTTTCGGCGGCACGAATTTTTTTACCAGGTATATTGCCAGCTCGGGTTGGTTCTTTCCCCTCTTCTGGGATACCACCTTTTCCGTCCATGGGAAGGTCGGCTATATCGAGCAGAACGCAGGGGGGGATTTGCCGCTCTATGAAAAATTTTATCTGGGCGGAATGAATTCGATTCGAGGCTATCCGGCCCTTTCCGTCAGCCCCAAGGACCCGGCGACCGGGGATAAAATAGGCGGGGACAAGATGGTCCAGTTCAATCTCGAATACATTTTTCCGATCATTGCCAAGGCCGGGATCAAAGGGGTTTTATTTTTAGACCTGGCCAATTCCTATCTGAAAGATGAGACCGTTGATTTTAGTAGTCTTAGAAAAAGCATCGGAGCGGGGATCCGCTGGTATTCTCCTATGGGCCCGCTGCGTCTGGAGTTCGGCTACAATCTGGATCCGAAGCCCGGGGATCCATCCAATAACTGGGATTTCAGCATCGGGACCCTTTTTTAAGCGACTCACCTAAGGCGGCCGGTCTGGATCGGCCCCTTAAAAAAGTGTAAATAAAACCAGGAGGCATTGAATGAATTGTTTTTTTAAAACCCTTATTTTTTCGTTAGGCGCTTGTGTTTTGTTGATGGGAACCCCATCCTGGGCCACCGACCCCATTAAAGTGGGTGTCCTGGACCTGCAGAAATGTCTCAATCAATCCGAATCCGGGAAAAAGGCCTCCAAGGCCCTACAGGATAAATCGGACCGGATCAAGAAAGACCTGAGTACCCGCCGGGATGAGCTGAAGAAGGGCGAGGAAGAATTGGCTAAAAAAAGCACCGTCCTGAGTGCCGACGCCAGGAGGGACAAAGAAAAGGAGTTGCTCCGAAAGAGGGAGGACTTCCGGGACTTAGTCCAGGAGAAAGAAGAAGAAATGCGCAAGGATGAATACAACGCCATGCAGCCTCTTCTGAACGAGCTGTTCGAAATAACCAGCAAACTGGCCAGGGATGAGGGGTATACCATGATCCTGGAAGCCAAAAGCGGGGTGGTCTACTTCAGCAAGACCGTCGAAATTACGGATAAGATCATCAAGCTCTTTAATGAAAGCAAGAAAGTAGAAAAGAAGAAATAGGCATGAGTCCTTCATCCCAGGTGACCCCGGGCGTTACCCTGGAGGAGTTAGCCCAACTGCTTAAGGGCGAGGTTCGGGGATTCTGTGAAGAAAAGATTACCGGAGTGGCGCCTATCCGAGAGGCCCGCCGGGGGGAGATCACCTTCCTGGTCAATCCCAAATATGCCAACGACCTTAAAACCACCCAGGCCTCGGCCGTCATCGTAGGGCTTCAGGCCGCGGAGACCGGCAAGCCGGTCATTGTGACCCGAAATCCCTATCTGGCCTATGCTCTGGCGGCGACCTTTTTTGCTCCCAAACCCAGCCACCCCGTGGGGATCAGTCCCCTGGCCCAGATTGGGGAAAATTGCCGCTTCGGAGAAGCGGTCTCTATTTACCCTTTTGTTTATCTGGGGAATGGGGTGGAGATTGAAGACCGGGTCGTTCTTTACCCGGGGGCCTATCTGGGGGACGGGGTTCGCATCGGCCGGGATTCCATTGTTTATGCCAATGTCTCCATCCTGCAGGGGAGCCGTATCGGCCGGCGGGTCATCATCCATAGCGGAACCGTAATTGGAAGCGACGGCTTCGGCTTTGCCCAGGAGGGGGATCGGCATGTTAAAATCCCCCAGGTGGGCTCGGTCCAGATAGACGATGATTGTGAAATCGGGGCCAACAATACTATCGACCGGGCCGCCCTGGGGAAGACCTGGATCAAATCCGGAGTCAAAACCGACAACCTGGTCCATATCGCCCATAATGTAGTGGTGGGCGAGAATTCCCTGCTCATCGCCCAGGTGGGAATTTCCGGAAGCGCTGTCCTAGGAAAAAATGTGATCCTGGCCGGACAGGTTGGGGTGGCCGGACATATTGTGATCGGCGATCGGGTTATGGTCGGCGGCAAATCCGGGGTGGCCAAATCCATCCCCTCCGGTGAAGTGGTTTCCGGGAACCCGACTATGCCCCATCAGACCTATCTGCGCTCCCGAACCATCATCGCCCGTTTGCCTGAAGTGCTGAAACAGATACGGTCCCTGGAGGAACGGGTCCGTTTCCTGGAGTCCGAGATTGAAAAAGGGAGGTCTTCGATTCATGGAAATAAGCAATGAGGAGATCCATCAGATTTTACCCCATCGCTATCCTTTTTTACTGGTAGACCGGATTCTGGATTACACCTTGAATGAAAAAATTACCGGTCTGAAAAACGTAACTATTAACGAGCCCTTTTTCCAAGGGCACTTCCCTGGCAAACCGATCATGCCCGGGGTCTTGATTGTGGAAGCCATGGCCCAAGTGGGTGGTATTTTGGCCTACAAGTCGGCGTCTCACCTTATGGAGCGGAGGCTGTTCTATTTCATGGCCATGGACAAAGTTAAATTCAGAAGACCGGTGGTCCCCGGCGACCAATTGATCCTGGAACTGGTAGCGTTGCGCCGCGGGCAGAGGGTCTGGAGGATGCAGGGAAAAGCCTTCGTCCGGGAGAACCTGGCCGCCGAGGCTGAACTAACGGCGGCGATTGCCGACGGTAAAGAGACCCTAACCGACGAGGAGGTCTAATGTCCCATTCTTTTATCCATCCGACTGCCATCGTCGATCCCCAGGCTGAAATCGGGGAGAACGTTTCCATAGGGCCTTACGCGGTTATTGAAGGCGAGGTTTTTATTGACGCCGGCAGCGAAATCGGGGCCCATGTCTATATCGACCGCTATACCCGCATCGGCAAGAACTGCCGCATTTCTCCCTTTGCCTCCATCGGAACCCCCCCGCAGGATAAAAAGTTCAAAGGGGAGAAAACCGAGGTGTTGATCGGAGATGACAACGTTATCCGCGAGTTCGTGACCATCAATAGGGGTACTCCCGGGGGCGGCGGAGTTACCTCCCTGGGGGAAGAGAATCTGTTGATGGCTTATGTTCATGTGGCCCATGATTGCAAGTTGGGAAAGGGCATCGTGATGGCCAATGTAGCCACCCTGGCCGGGCACGTCGTTTTGGGCGATTATTCGGTAGTCGGCGGCCTGGCTGCGGTCCAGCAGTTCGTCCGGATCGGGGCCCACGCTTTCATAGGGGGAAAAACCGGGGTGGTCCAGGATATCCCTCCCTATGTCATTGCTTCCGGAGAAAGGGCCAAGTTGTTTGGGCTGAACATCGTCGGTTTAAAACGTCATGAATTTTCCAATGAGCTGATCGGGGCCTTAAAGAAGGCCTATCAAATTGTAATTCGCTCTCACCTGACCATCCAGGAGGCGATGATTCGAGTCGAGAAGGAGGTCCCTTCTTTCCCGGAAATCAGCACCTTTTTGGAATTTATCCGCAATTCGCAAAGAGGTATCACCCGTCGATGACCGGTCCTTCCCCGATTGGTCTGATTGCCGGGAACGGCAACTTCCCTTTGTTGATTGCCCGGGCCGCCCAGGCCGAAGGGAAAAAGATCGTGGCCGTGGCCCATCGAGGGGAAACCCGCCCGGAACTGGAGCCCCTGGTTGAAAAGATCACCTGGATCCACCTGGGGGAGTTTGGGAAACTGGTTCGGGTTTTTAAGCAGGCAGGGGTAACGGAAGCCATCCTGGCCGGGGGGATCGATAAAAAGAAAATGTTTTCCAAGGTCCACCCGGACCTTAAGGGGATCAAGCTTCTGGCCAAACTGGCCCATCGCCGGGACGACTTTATTTTGAGAAGCGTGGCCTCCGAACTGGAGAAAGAGGGCGTCCGGATCCGTCCTTCAACCTCTTTTCTTCCCTCGCTACTGGCCCCTCCGGGGGTCCTGAGCCGCCGGCAGCCCTCTGCGGAGGAAGAAAAAGATATTCGTTTCGGGTGGTCTCTGGCCAAGGAATTGGGGAAGTTGGATATCGGCCAATGCCTGGTGGTTCGAAATGGGGCCGTTTTAGCGGTAGAGGCCATAGAAGGGACGGATGAGACCATCCGACGGGGGGGCCGGTTAGGCCGGGAGAAGACCGTGGTCATCAAGATCAGCAAGCCCGATCAGGACCTGCGTTTTGATCTGCCGGCCGTTGGAGAACAAACCATTCAAACCATGCACGAGGTTAAGGCGGCGGTTTTGGTGATTGAGTCCCAGAAAACGATCCTCTTCGATCAAGAGGCCACGGTTAGTCTGGCCGACCGGTATCGGATGGCGATCGTTTCAAGATGAGCCCCCTCTACGGCAACCGGGGATTGGGGTAAGGAGAAAGTATGGAGCCCAAGTTATTGAACATCGGTTTCGGAAATTCAGTGGTCTCGGACCGGGTCATCGCCATTTTAACCCCGGCCTCTTCGCCCATGAAGCGACTGCGGGAAGAGGCCCGGGAAGCCAAACGCCTGATCGATACCACTCAAGGCAGAAAGACGCGGTCCATTATCATTACCGACAGCAACCATGTCATTCTTTCGGCCATTCAGGCTGAGACCGTTGCCCAGCGCTATAGCCCGGATGGGTCGTCAAAAGAGGATGAGCCTAAAATTACCAAATAAAACAGCCGGCAGCCTTTATGTTCTCTCCGGTCCTTCCGGGGTGGGCAAGACCACGATACGGAAGGCACTGCTTAAAAAAAATTCGGGACTGCATTTTTCCGTCTCCTGGACGACCCGGGCTCGGCGTCCCGGTGAAAAGGCCGGGAAAGATTATCGGTTTGTTTCGAAAAAGGCTTTTGAGGAAAAAAAAGAGGCCCGGGCTTTTTTGGAGTGGGCTCGCGTTCACCAGGAATATTACGGCACTCCCCGGTCCCCGATCGAAGGGTGGATAGCCAAAGGGGAAGATGTCATCCTGGATATTGATATTCAAGGCGCCCGGCAGGTCAAAAAGAGAATCCCGCAGGCCGTGACTATCTTTGTTCTTCCCCCTTCAACCCGGGAGCTCAGGAATCGTTTGGTTAAACGAGAAACCGAGCCGGCGGCCGAGCTGTTGCTGAGATTAAAAAATGCCGAAAAGGAAATGCAGTCCTGGCGAGCTTTTGATTTTGTCGTCGTAAATAAGGAAATTCGCACCTCCGTGGCGGCCCTGGAGGCCATCATCAGGGCCGGACGTTTCAGGGTGCGGGTTTAAATCGGAATTATTCTCAACAACACCTGATCCCTTTCTAATCCCATTCGGGGGAAAGACCCAAGTTAATGTCCCTTTCCCAGGAACCCCTCTCGACTGAATGGATTTGGGGTAAACAACCCATCCTGGAAATCCTTAGAAGTCATCCGCACAAAATAAAGCAGGTTTTCATGCCCGCCTCTGACCAGGATCCCCTTCGGGAGGAAATAAGGGCCTTGTGCCGGCAGTTCCATATCCCCCTGACTTTTAAGGAAAGGTTCTGGTTTAATCAAAAACTGACCGGCTCTCCTCACCAGTCCGTAATAGCCCGGATGGAGAAAGAACAGCCCTTCCTGACCCTGGAGGCCTTCCTGGCCGGGATTAAAAATCTGCCGGGTCAATCCCCCCCGGTCCTCTTGGCTGTCGATCATGTCCAGGACCCTCGCAACCTGGGGGCCATGATCCGGACGGCCTACTGTGCCGGGGCGGGAGGTGTCATTGTGCCGAAAAAACGCGCCTGTCCGGTAACCGGCACGGTTCGAAAGGCGGCAGCCGGGGCCATGGAACATATGCCCTTGGTTCAGGTAAGCAATCTGGTTCGCACCGTGGAACGCTTGAAGGAACAGGGGTTCTGGTCCCTCAGCCTGGAGGCCGGAGCATCCCATTCCCTGTACAGCCTGGATCTGACCCTGCCCCTGGTGGTGGTTATCGGGGGAGAAGGGAAAGGGGTCAGCCCCCTCCTTCAAAAAAGGTCCGATTGGGTGGCCTCGATTCCCATGGCCGGGAAGCTCTCTTCCCTGAACGCTTCGGTGGCCTGCGCGGTGGTGCTTTATGAAATCTTCCGGCAGCGCAGGGAAAAGATCAAACCGACTCATGGCTGAAACCGGTTTTCCTTAAAAAAATACCGGATTCACCTTATTTTATTTTTGAACCTTTTCTGGTAGTGTCGTTTAAGGTAATAACCGCAATTTATTAATTGATGCAGGAGGAAACCAATGAAAAAAAGTTTACTCGTTTTAGGATTGTTTTTATTTGCCGTCGGCAGCGTCTATGCCAAGGACTACGAGATAACCAAAAAAGCCGATGATCTAACGGTTCAGGTCAGGATCGACAAGAATCCCCCCATAGTCGGACAAAACACGATGACCATACAACTCAAGGAAGCCTCCGGGAAAACAGTTACCGATGCCAAGGTGAAGGTGGATTACAGCATGCCCCCTATGCCGGGCATGGCCCCTATGGATTACAAGACCGATGCCGAATTGAAAGGAACGGAGTACAAGGCCAAATTGAACTTCTCCATGGCCAGCGCCTGGAACGTGGTCGTTACGGTTACACCGCCTTCCGGAAAAGCCAAAAAGGTCCGGTTTAATGTAGATGTTAAATAAATCCTTCCTTGATCAGGGGGTTGGCCGGTTTTGGGAGGACAGGCCCCTTTCCCGAAGGTTCGGCGCTATCGGAGGTTTTTCATGAATGTAATGATCTGGCCTTATTTTTATAATTATTTCAATTAGTTGTGTACTACCGGTCCGGGCTGCAGAGCTTCAGCTTCAGGAATTGATCCAGGAAGCCCTGAGTAAAAATCCTGAAATCCTGGCTTCCCGGTTCCTGGTCAAGGCCTCCGAGCATAAAATCCCTCAAGCGCGCAGCCTTCCCGACCCCATGTTCATGACCGGCTATCAGAATGAAGGCTTCAGCGGCTACAAATACGGGGAGTCGTCCGATGCCCAGTGGATGTTTTCGATCTCCCAGATGTTTCCTTTTTATGGCAAGCGGGATTTGAAGGCTGAAATGGCCTCCAGGGAGAGCGAAGGCCTGAAGGCTTCTCTGGGAAGCCAGCGTCTCAAATTAATTGCCCGGGTCAAGGAACTCTACTTTGATCTTTTTCTGGCCTACAAGGACCGGGAAATTATCGGGGACAGGACCGATCTCTTCGCCAGGGTGGAAGAAGCGGCCCTGGCCCGCTACGCCAGCGGCCTGGGGCAGCAACAGGAAGTGCTCATGGCCCAGACCGAGAAATATATGCTGCTCGAAAAAGAGGAGATGTTAAATCAGAAGATCGAGGCCATCAACGGGATGATCAATAGCCTCCTGAGCCGGGAAGTCGGGTCTCCCCTGGGCCGTCCGGCGGAACGGGCCGTTAGCCCTTTTCCCCAGGATCTCCAAGAACTCCTGAAACGGATGAAAGAAGATTCTCCGGACCTGAAATCCAAAGAAAAGATGGTCCTGGGTGCCGAAAGCAAAATCCGGATGGCCGAGAAAGAATATTATCCCGATATCACTCTCAATGCCGGTTATTTTAAAAGAGGAGGAGAATTTGAAGACATGTGGAGCCTGACCGCGACCGTGAATGTACCCCTCTTTTATAGGAGTAAACAACGGCAGGGTGTCCTGGAGGCCAAGGCCCTCCGAGGTCAGGCTGAGGAAGAAATGACGGCCACCCAGAATATGCTGGCTTCCAGCCTGCGGGAAAATTACTCCATGATGAAAACAGGGGAAAAGCTCATGGAACTCTATCAGCAGGGCTTGATTCCCAAGGCCCAGCAGGACTTCCGCCTGGCCCTGGCCGGGTATGGAACCGGGAAGGTGGAGGCCCTGACGGTGATCAGCCGTTTGAAGACCTTCCTGGATGTGGAGCTCCTGTACTGGGGACAACGGGTGGAGCGGGAAAAGGCTATCGCCCGCCTTGAGGCCCTGGCCGGAATCAAGGATCCGGCTTTGATGCCCTAAAACCCGTCAAACGATTTTTGGTAAGAGATCAATTTGTAAGAAGCCCAAGGAATGAGGAAAAGAATGAAAAAAATATTTTACCTGGCCGGGATCCTGGCCATTCCGATTATCTTTTTCCTCTTCGATTTTGAGGGAGCAGATGTTCCTCCGGCCTCGGCCCAGGTCCACCAGCATGCCGCCCAGGAAAAGGCACCGGCCAAGCCGGCGGCCAAACCGGAAAAACCGGAGCCGCCCCGGGAGGCCCCCACAGTAGAAATCATCCAGGAAAAACACGCCCTGATAGGAGTCAAAACCCAGCCGGTTTCCTTCAAACCCCTTCAGAAGACGATCCGCACCGTAGGGCGTATCGAATACGACGAGCGGAAACTGGCTACCGTCAACGCCAAGTTTGAAGGCTGGATCGAGAAGCTCTACCTAAATTATACCGGGACCCGGGTTAAAAAAGGGGAACCCCTGGTCGAAATTTACAGTCCCGAGCTCTACGCCACTCAGCAGGAATTCCTGACCCTGCTGCGCTGGCAGCGCCCCAGGAAAGGAGAGGGGATAGAAGCCCTGGTGGCCGGTGACGCCGAACGGCTTTTGGAAGCAGCCAGGCAACGCTTGCGGCTCTGGGATATCAGTCAGGGACAGATCCGGAAAATAGAGGAAACAGGCCAACCCGTCAGGACCCTGGCCCTCTACAGCCCGGTCACCGGCGTGGTGGTCCAGAAGATGGCCGTCCAGGGGATGCGGGTCATGCCGGGGGAAAAGCTTTTTGATGTGGTTGACCTTTCCAGTGTCTGGGTCCTGGCTGATATTTACGAGATGGATTTGCCTCTGATCAAGATGGGGGAAACGGCCCTTATCCGATTGGACTACTATCCAGGCAGGGCTTTTTCATCGAAGATCGACTATATTTACCCTACCCTGGCCGGAGAGACCAGGACCAGCAAAATCCGTTTTTCTCTCCCCAATCCCCAGGGAGAACTGAAACCGCAAATGTATACCAATGTGGAAATAAAGATAAACCTGGGCAAGCGACTGGTCATCCCGGAAGATTCCCTGATCGACACCGGGATTCGAAAGATCGTTTATGTGGATAAAGGGGAGGGGAATTTTGAGCCCCGGGAGGTTTCAACCGGCCTTCGGGCCGACGGCTGGGTTGAGGTGCTCAAGGGCTTAAAGGCCGGTGAGAAAGTGGCCTCCTCAGCCACTTTCCTGATCGATTCCGAGGCGAAGCTAAAAGGAATCACACCCAGAAAGTAGCTTGCACTCTGAAAACAGGGAACAGGAATCCAAACGAATTTCTTGCGGATCTTGGACTTGGATCCCGTTTTCACGGGAATGACTCCGAGGGAATCGGGTCCCTTTTAATTTCCAACCCTTATGACCAATGAGCTATCACCTTCACTTGAGCTAATCCATGATCACCAAAATCATCGAATACAGCGCCCGTAATAAGTTCATCATCTTCCTTCTGATGTTCTTTCTGGGGGCCTGGGGCTACTGGTCACTTAAGAATACCCCCCTGGACGCCATCCCCGATCTGAGCGACACCCAGGTCATCATCTTCACCGAATGGCCGGGGCGCAGCCCGGACCTGGTTGAAGACCAGATCACTTACCCCATTACCTCCACCCTATTGGCTGCCCCCAAGGTTCAGGCCGTGCGGGGTTTTTCTTATCTGGGAAGCTCCTTCATTTATGTCATCTTTGAAGAGGGGACCGACATTTACTGGGCCCGCAGCCGGATCCTGGAATACCTTCAAGCCGTAAAAAATAAGCTTCCGGCCAACATTAACCCGATCCTCGGGCCCGATGCCACCAGCCTGGGCTGGGGATTTTCTTATGCCGTAGTCGATGAAAAAGGGAGCCTGGACCTGGCCCAATTGCGCTCCCTCCAGGATTGGAATCTGAAACTGGCCCTGGAAAGCGTGCCCGGCGTCTCGCAGGTGGCCAGCATCGGAGGGTTCGTCAAACAGTATCAGATCACCCTGGACCCCAATCGGTTGCGGGCCTACGGAATTCCGATAACCCGAATCATGGAGGCGGTCAGGAGAAGCAACCTGGATGTGGAAGGCCGGGTCATCGAATTTTCAGGGCTGGAATATATGGTCCGGGGCCGGGGTTATTTAAAAACCCTGGCCGACCTGGAAAATATCGCGGTCGGCACCAACGGGGCAGGGACCCCGATCACCCTGAAGGAAGTGGCCCGCATCCAGTTAGGGCCTGAAATCCGAAGAGGCGTGGCGGACCTGGATGGAAAAGGAGAGGTGGCCGGGGGGATCGTAGTGGTCCGCTTCGGAGAAAACGTGCTTAATGTCATAGAACGGGTCAAGGAAAAGATCAAGAAAGACATTGAGCCGAGCCTTCCCCCGGGGGTAAAGGTCGTTACCACCTATGACCGGTCCGATTTGATCAATCGTTCCATCGCCACCCTCAAGGAAGAGATTATCAAGATCTCCATCGCCGTCAGCGCCGTCTGCCTGGTCTTTCTTTTCCATATTCCCAGCGCCCTGGTAATTATTCTCACCCTCCCCCTGGCCATCCTGATCTCCTTCATCCTCATGGGTTACCTGAAAGTCACCTCGAATATCATGAGTCTGAGCGGCATCGCCATCGCCATCGGAGCCATGGTGGACGCCTCCATCATCATGGTCGAGAACGCCCATAAGAAACTGGAAGAATGGGAAGCTCTGGGGAGGCCGGGAAGCCGGGTCGAAGTGATCATTGAGGCTGCCAAGGAGGTGGGACCTTCCCTTTTCTTCTCCCTGCTGGTCATCACGGTCGGTTTTCTGCCTGTTTTCAGTCTCCAGGCCCAAGCCGGGAGGCTTTTCAAACCCCTGGCCTATACCAAGACCTTTGCCATGCTTTTTTCCTCCTTTCTGGCCGTTACCCTGACGCCGGTTCTGATGACCCTTTTTATCCGGGGCAAGATTCGGTCTGAAGATCGGAACCCGGTCAGTATCGTCCTCCACAAGGCCTATGAACCGGTGGCCCGGATGGCCCTGAGATTCAAGAAGACCGTCATCCTCCTGGCAGTCATGGTCCTGGCCTTGACGGTCTATCCCTTTCTCAAATTGGGTTCGGAATTCATGCCGCCTCTCTATGAGGGTACCCTCTTCTATATGCCGGTAACCGTACCGGGGGCCTCCGTTTCGGTGGTCACCGATCTCCTGCACCTTCAGGACAGGCTTCTGAAAGGGATCCCGGAAGTATCCCAGGTCTTCGGGAAGGCCGGGAGGGCCGAAACGGCCACCGATCCCGCTCCCCTGGAGATGTTCGAAACCGTCATCAACCTCAAGCCTGAATCCCAGTGGCGGAAGGGAATGACAACGGAACAGCTCATCAATGAAATGAACGAGGCCCTGACCATTCCCGGAGTGGCCAATTCCTTTACCATGCCCATCAAGGCCCGGATCGACATGCTGGCTACGGGCATCCGGACCCCGGTGGGGATCAAGGTGCTCGGACCCAAGCTCGAAGAACTGGAAAGGATAGGGCTGGAACTGGAGCATCATCTCAAGGGCATCCGGGGGACACGAAGCGTTTACGCCGAAAGGGTAACCACCGGCTATTTCCTGGACATTAACGTCAATCGCCAGGAAGCGGCCCGCTACGGTCTGGCGGTGGAGGATATCCAGGAGGTCATCGAGGCCGGTATCGGCGGCATGAACATCACCACCACGGTCGAAGGCCGGGAGCGCTATCCGGTCAACATCCGCTATGCCCGGGAGTTGAGGGGCGATATCGACAGCCTGAAGAGAGTCCTGGTGCCGGTCACGATGGGCAATCCAGGGGGAACCCCGGCCAACCCTGCTTCCGGGGGCATGCCGGGAAGTTCCGCCCCGGCGCCCTTGCAGATCCCCCTGGGTCAACTGGCTGATATAAAAATTGTCCCCGGACCTACGGCCATCAAGAGCGAAGAAGGACTTCTGACCTCTTACGTATATATTGATTTTTCCGGGCGCGATGTGGGCGGCTATGTCCAGGAGGCCAAGGAGAAGGTGGCCTCCTTAAAAATCCCGGAAGGTTACCGGCTGGTCTGGAGCGGCGAGTATGAATATTTGATCAAGACCCATGAAAGGTTAACGTTGGTAATTCCCTTAACCCTCCTGGTCATTTTTGTCCTGATCTTTTTTAATACGAAATCGGTTACCAAAACCATTATTGTCCTGCTGGCTGTTCCCTTTTCCCTGGTAGGTTCCTTCTGGTTTCTCTATCTGCTCAACTATAACATGAGTATCGCGGTCTGGGTCGGGATCATCGCCCTGGCCGGACTGGATGCCGAAACCGGCGTGATTATGCTCCTCTACCTGGACCTGGCTTATGAACAGTGGCGAAAAGAGGGACGGTTAAAAGGGCTCAGCGATTTGAAGGAAGCCATTATGCACGGGGCGGTGAAGAGGATCCGGCCGAAAATCATGACCGTGAGCGTCATCCTGGCCGGCCTGGTGCCCATCATGTTCAGCCACGGCGCCGGCTCCGATGTGATGAAACGGATCGCCGCCCCCATGATCGGAGGGGTGGTGACTTCGATGATCCTGGAATTGATCGTTTACCCAACTATTTACCTGATCTGGAGGGGGAGGGAGTTGCCGGACCAAGGCAACGCCGAATCTGCTATCAATCAGTGAACGTGCTTTTCCGGATGAGCGGCCTTGACCATTTTTCCATATTCTTCAGGGTTCAATTTAGGCAACCGTCTTAAAAAAGAGACGATGCCCCAGAGTTCCTCCGTACTGTGGGTTGGACCGAAAGCAGGCATACCGGTCATCTTGAGACCGTTTTTGACGATCCAGAACAGTTCGGCTTCTCCCTCGCTTTGAGTGTCTCCTGAGCTCAGAGGAGGAGGGTCGGGGTAAAGGCCCAGGGCAAACTCCATTCGAGTAAAGCCCGGCGCCCCGTGGCACAGCCGGCACATGGCATGAAAATGGGTAAAACCGATTTGGATAAGCTTCGGATCTGATGAGGGGGGGCTGATAATCCCCCGGCTGTGCGCGGAAATCGAACGGTCACGAACTTCCTCCAGGACCCAATGGGTGATTTTCCAGTGAGGTTCGGTGGCGGCAACGTTATAGCTCCCCAACCAGAAATAGGCAGTCACCCCCGCCAGGAGGAAGAAAAAGACTGCTATGGTAATTAACAAAGCTTTCATGTCTCCGACCTCCTTAGGTTCCCTTATAACGTGCCCCTTTGTTTGGTCTTGGGTCAGCTTAGGTCTTTCTTTTTGGCTTCAAATTCTTCTTTCTCGATTTCTCCCCGGGCGTACCTTTTTTTGAGAATTTCCAGGGCCGACTCCTCCTGATCGGGACCGGCAATGCGGGACCGATTGGAGGAAAGAAGGGAGCGGATCAGCAGGACAATCAAGACGATAACCAAAACCCAAAAGATGATCATGAACAAAGGGCCGAACCAGCCCATCATCCCCCAGCCCATCATGCCCGGTCCCCAGCCCCAACCGCCGTACGGTCTATAGTCGGCCTGGGCCTCATGTCCGGCGAAAAAAAACAGAACCGCCGGAACCCAACCTCTTAAAAGCCAGGCCAATGATCTCATAGCCTCCCTCCTTCTCGATTCTTAAACGTTTTTCCTTATTTTACCTTTCGCGGGGTACCTTGTAAAGTCCGCTCTCTTTTCCCCTTTAACCTTAACTTCGAGAGCCGAAGAGGGCGGTGCCGACCCGGATGATGGTCGCCCCTTCCTCGATGGCCGTCTCAAAATCATGGGACATGCCCATGGACAGTTGAGAGAGGTCCAGGTCAGGGAACCGGCTTTGCCACTTTCTTTGCCATTGATAAAGAGACCGGAACCAGCGGCGGGAAAGTTCCGGGTCCGGTTCATAAGGCGGGATGGCCATCAGGCCCCGGAGGCGCAGATGAGACCAGGAAGGGGCGGCTTCCAGTAAAGAAGGGACCTGATCCGGCGGCAAACCGGATTTGCTGTCCTCTCCGGCTTCATTGACCTGAAGCAAGACCTCCAGGACTTTCCCTGACAGCTCGGCCTGGCGATTCAATTCCTCGGCCAGGGAGAGGCGGTCCAGGGTCTCGATCATCGAGAAGAGCTTAACGGCGATCTTGGCTTTGTTGCTTTGCAGGTGTCCTATAAAGTGCCAGGTCCCTTGATGGATTTGTTCGATCTTCTGCTTGGCCTCCTGGATATAGTTCTCGCCGAAATGGGTCAACCCTTCCGTCAGCGCTTCCCGGATGCGTTCTGCCGGCAGGGTCTTGGTGACGGCCACCAGCAGGATCTCCTGGGCCTTCCTTCCTGACCGCAGGCAGGCTTGTTGGATGCGTTCGTTGACCCGGTCTATTCTATCGGCAAAGGTTTCCATCTCCCGGTCATCTCCCTAAGCGGAATCGGGTGCAGGCTTCCAGGGCCTCTACAACTTCGGCCAAGGGCAAGCCGACCACATTGGTATAAGAGCCGTTGATCCGTTTGATCAGAAAAGCCCCCTTCTCCTGGATGCCGTAAGCCCCGGCCTTATCCAGGGGTTCCCTTCCGGCAACATACCATTCGATTTCCTGAGGGGTCAATGTTTTGAAGCTGACCGAGGTGACCACGCTTTTATCCACCTGAAGGTTTTGATGCCGATTCAACAGACAGAAGCCGGTGATGACCCGGTGGGTTCGGCCGCTTAAGGCGGTTAAAAAGGCCGCCGCTTCTTTCGGATTTTTGGGTTTCCCTAAAATTTTCCGGTCCAAAACAACAATGGTGTCGGCCCCCAGGATCCAATCCCCAGGATAACGGACGGCTGCCGCCTGGGCCTTTTCCCGGGCCATTCTTTTGGAGAAACCGACGGGGGATTCACCGGGCTTCAGGCTTTCGATGATCTTCGGGGTCCTCACCAGCATCCGGATCCCCAGACTCTTCAACAGGGCCTTGCGCCGGGGGGACTGGGAAGCCAATATCAATCTGAACGGAGGCACGGCTTATTCTCCTAAACGGTTTCGAAAAGCCTTATGGGTATTTTCCCATAAGGCCCGGCTCAATTCCAGAGGGGGCATATTTCTGATCCGGGCCACATAGTCTGCCGTGTAGGCCACATAGGCCGGTTCGTTACGCTTGCCCCGATAGGGGTGGGGGGTCAGATAGGGGGCATCGGTTTCGATTAAGAGGGAACCTAATGGAGCCCGGCGAACCACCTCTTCCAGGACGGTCCCCTCTTTAAAAGTAATGGCGCCGGTGATGGAAATAAAAAAATTCAGGTCGAGACATATTTGGGCCATGTCCCAGTCGCCCGAGAAGCAGTGAAAGATGCCGCCTATCTCCCCGGCCTTTTCCTCCCTGAGGATGGTCAGGACTTCCTCATGGGCCTGCCGGTCGTGGATGACGAGGGGCAGGGAGGTTTCCCGGGCCAGGCGGATCATTTTCCGGAAGCAGTCTTTCTGGTCCTCTTTAGGGGAAAGGTTGCGGAAGAAGTCCAGGCCGGTTTCGCCGACGGCTACCACACGCGGCTCACAGGCCAATTCGGCCAGGCGGGAAAAGTCCTGCTCCGTTCGTTCCTTGGCGTCATGGGGATGGATTCCTATTGTGGCCCAGATCCGATCGTGGGCCTGGGCCAGACTCAAGGCCCGGCGGCTGCTTTCCAGATCGGTCCCAATGGTAATGATTTTAAAGACCCCTTTTTGGAAGGCCCGGGCAATGACCTCTTCCCGGTCCTGGTCAAAGGCCTCCATATCCAGATGGGCATGGGAATCTATCCACATGGTAAAAAAGAGTTCCTCTCTAATAACTCCGGATTTGGTGATCCTTATTTATAAGAGGTTATTGAAGAAAAATCAATCTTCATCCAAGAGGAAGACCCGCCGGAGATCAGTTAAAAACCCGGGCGAAATGTGATAAAATATGGTATTAAAAATTAACGCGCTCTGAGCGGTCCAGCGCCTGGCCGGAGGTTAATAGTTCAACAAAATGAATATCGGAAACTGGTTATTCAAACGAAGTCTTATATCCCCGGCCAAGCCGGCCATTGTTTTTGAGGATCAGGTTCTGACCTATGCCGGGATGAACCGGCGGGTGAACCGCCTGTCGCAGGCCCTGTTAAAGATGGGGCTGGAATTGGGCGATCGCGTGGGGGTGCTGAGCCGGAATTGTCCGGAGTTTTTGGAAGTCTATTTTGCCTGCGCCAAAACAGGCCTGATTTTTGTCCCTTTAAATTTTCGCCTGGCCCCTCCTGAGATCGCCTACGAGATTAACGACAGCGGCTTGCGCTGCCTGTTTTTCCACCTGGAATTGGAATCCCAGGTACACAAAACAGCCCCCTTGCTTTCAATAAAAAATCCCGAACTGGTCAGTTGGGGAAGACCCTCGAACTCTGAGACGATTCATTACGAAACCTTCCTGGAGAATGAATCTGAAGAAGAGCCTCCGGGTGTCGAGGGGACTGTGGCCTGGGACACCCCTCAGATGATCATGTACACCTCCGGCACCACCGGGACGCCTAAAGGGGCCTTGCTCTCCCATCAGAAGACCCTCTTTAATACCTTGAATGCCCAGATCTATTTTGATCTTTATTCCAACGATACTATGCTGGTGGTGCTGCCCCTCTTCCATTCCGGAGGCCTGAACATCATGACGGTTCCCACCCTGTATGCGGGCGGAAAGATCATCCTGCAATCCCGCTTTGACCCGGAAGAGTTTTTAAAAATGATCGCAACCCAGCGGGTCACCCAGGCCATGGTGGTGCCTACCATGATCAATACCCTGCTCAAGGAAACCCGACCGGAAAAGCATGACCTTTCCAGTCTCAGATCCATCCTGGTTGGTGGAGAACCCATCTCGGCGGACCTGATGCTTCAGGCCCGGGACCGAGGCCTGCCGGTCCGCCAGATCTTCGGCCAGACCGAGTCCTCCATCCAGTTGTGGGTGCCGGAGGAGAAGGCCCGGGAGAAGGCCGGGGCCGTGGGGGTCCCGGTTTTTCATGGGGAGGTGCGGGTAGTCGATGAAAAGGGCCGGCCGGTCTCCTCCGGAGAGACCGGTGAAATTTGTGTTAAAGGACCGATTCAGATGCTGGCCTATTGGAACCTGCCGGAGGAGACGGAACAAACCATCCGGGAAGGCTGGCTCTACACCGGAGATCTGGGCCGGATCGATGAAGACGGATACGTCTACGTAGTGGACCGCATGGGGGACATGTATATCAGTGGTGGAGAAAATGTCTATCCGGCGGAGGTCGAAAAGGCCCTTCTCAATCACCCCAAGGTTTTTGAGGCGGCGATTATCGGGGTGCCGGATGCCAAATGGGGCAAGGCCGGCCGGGCTTTTATTAAGCTAAAAAAAGGAGAAACCATCACCCTGGAGGAGGTCGTGGCTTTTCTTAAAGAAAATGTCGCCGCCTACAAGATTCCCAAATCCCTGGAGATCGTGGACGACCTGCCTAAAACCGCCTCCGGCAAGATCAAAAAGAGCCTCCTGGCCAAATGAGACTGATTTTCAGCGGGAATCATCTATTATCAGGTTCGGCTTCATCGGATAAAGGGGGATGATGCTTTCCATTCGAAACATCCTGTTCAGGGAGGATCGGGTCTGCCCCTGGTGGCTGGCCTATACCTTTGATAATCCTTTCCGGCGGCTTTTTCACAACCCTGACCGAATTCTGGGTGATTACGTCAAGCCCGGTCATACCGTACTGGATATCGGCTGCGGCCTGGGCTATTTCACTCTGGCTATGGCCCGGATGGTGGGGGAAAACGGGAAGGTGATAGCCGTTGACCTGCAGCCTCAGATGCTCAAGCGCCTTAGGCGAAGGGCTGAACGCGCCGGGCTGCAATTGCGCATTCACCCGCATCTATCCCAGAAGGATTCGTTGGACGTCAAAGAGCCGGTTGATTTTGTTCTGGCCTTCTGGATGGTCCACGAAGTGGACAATCAAACGTCTTTTTTTCAGGAAGTACATGGGTTGATGAAACCGGAGGCCCGGTTTTTAGTGGTGGAACCAAAATTCCATGTAACCGACTCGGAGTTTCAAAAGACCGTGACCATCGCTCATCAGACAGGCCTGGTTTCCTTGGACGCACCCCAGGTCAGATTCAGCCGAGCCGTTACCTTCGTAAACGAATGATTATCAAGACCAGCAGGGGCAAATCAATTGATACCGAGAGGGATTTGACCGCGCCGGAGCGGCACATCCTGCAGAAGCTTTTTATCTGGGAATCTATGGCCTCCAGTATGGATCAATTCAATCAGAAAAAAAAGGAGGCCCTGCAAAAGGGCTGGAACAATTCAGGACCTATACAAGAAGGCGAGGCCTTGAAGGGTATAATATTTGATCTGGAAGAAAAGGTCAGGCTTCGGTTAAAAGAGGTGCAGGAATGACTCCCGGTTCGAGATATGTCAAAATTGTCGAGTAGTCAGATATCGATAATTGTTTTATTGGCAGTTGCCCAGAGCTTTTCTATGGCGGCTGCCATGGAAGCAATGAACGCGAAGTATTTAATGAGCTTTGTGAAATTATTGATGAAATGGTAGAGCTTTACAAAAAGGACGGTAAGCTACTCCCCTCGCCAATATCTGGAAAAGAACTTGTGAATGAACTACAAAAGGTTGCCTAAAAAAATTACCCAGTTGACGGGCCCTCATCTCTTACACTGCAGGGTGGATGACTCAACAACCTTCGATCAAAACAGAATATGGGGGTTGTCCCGGATTTTCTTATCCCAACTGATTTATGTTATGTTTAGTAATGTGTCTCTTTAATTTCCTTTATAAAATACGCAAGCAATGATCTAAATTCCCAGGAGAGCAAAAATGAAGGATCAAACCTTATTCCGCATTGGCCAGACGGCTATTCTGTTTCTGAGCCTGTTTGGTTCTTCCTTCTCGCCGCAGCCGACCCTTGCCGGGCCGGAGTCGGGCCAGTTGGCCCATTACATCGTCTTCGAAAAACACGTTGATGGCACGATTGTCCCGGTTTATTACCAGCCGGTGGAGCTGGCCGCCTCGCTACAATCGGTGTCCGACAGGAAATTGACTGACTATTTCGCCCAATCATCACGGAATGCTGACCGGATTGTGGTTGCGCTGCAAGCAAAAGATGAGAGCATTGCGTATCAGAATGTCATTGAGGTCTCCCCCTGGCTGCGCGGCGAGTTTCACGGCGCGGCGGCGGGCGACCCAATTGACGGGCATATCCTGCCAGCCGAGAGCCCTGCCTTCGTGGTGCGCGTGCCGAGGATTGAGGGGACGACGTTGGTGATGAAAGACGCCCGGCTGACGACCATCGCCCAATTCGACCTATCCCGCCTGGCTGCCGAGACGCCGCTCATCACCCTCGACCCACGCGCAGTGGTCGAAAGTCAGTCAATTACCGGCCCGGCTGCCAATCGCGTCGATTTCCTCATTATGGGCGATGGCTACACCGCGGCTCAATCATCCCAATTCAATACAGATGCGACCAACGTCGCCAGCCAGTTCTTCTCGATTTCGCCATACTCCGTTTATCAAAACTACTTCAATATCCACACCCTCTTCACCGCCTCGAGCCAATCCGGGGCCGACCACCCGCCTTACAATCCCAATTGCGGGTACAGTGACCCCAACTGTTGCGGCGATTCCACGATGCTGTCCGATCCGCTACAGGGGCAAATGGTCAACACCACCTTCGACGGCCGGTTTTGCGCCTACTGGATCCACCGCCTGCTCGTTGTGAATAACAGCAAAGTGATGGCAGCCGCGGCGGCCGTGCCGGACTGGGATAGCATCCTGGTGATTGTCAACGACGCGACCTATGGCGGCTCGGGAGGCACTATCGCAGTCATCTCTATGCACTCGGTGGCAGCGCAAATTGCTCAGCACGAATTTGGGCACTCGTTCGTCAATCTGGCCGATGAATACGAATCGGCATACCCCGGCTACCCTCCATGCAGCGATATTACCAGCCCGCCCTGCGAATCGAACGTCACCGATGTGACCAATCGCCCGCAGATCAAGTGGAATCCGTGGATACTTCCCACCACCCCCATCCCAACCCCCGAGACCGGCACCTATGACGGCCTAGTCGGGCTGTTCGAGGGCGCCAGATACCTCACGACCGGCATGTATCGTCCAGGTCTGGATTGCATCATGCGCTCGCTGGGGTCGCCGTTCTGCCAGGTGCCCAGCCAATCTTACGTGCTGAAGCTGTACAACGGCGGCTGGGGCGTGCCCACCAGTGGGATTAGCCTGATCGAGCCAGGTACCGCCTCGCCCGTCACGCCGCTGTTGCTCACTCATCCGGCAACGCAACTCTTCCACGCCGACATCTTGGGACCGATCGGTGGCCCGCCCGTACAAATAAGCTGGCTGGATAACGGGATACCCATTCCGGGAACCTCGGGCAACACGATCACTTATACCACCAGCGCCGGCAGCCCCGGCCTCCACTACATCAAGCTGCAAGTGAAAGATCTGACCTCGCTGGTACACCCTGCTATGGCAGGCGCGGCGCTCGAAGACGAATATACCTGGAATGTCACTGTCTCAGTACCATTACTCTCAATCAAAGTTTTTCTGCCTCTTCTCCTAAAGTAAAGTTGTGGCGTATTTGAAATTATACCAAAGCGCCCACCGGTGATTTGCAATGTCAAGGGTAACCTCGGTTCGGCCAACCAATAAGGATTGAGACGACTCGGAAAGTCTTTTCGGTCCATTGTTCAAGAAGCCCTTAGTGGCAAGCGGCGATCTGTCCCCATGAGGACTTCATCCCCCGGCCAAAGCCAAGATCCTCGAGTCCGGGGAAGCCGAAACCGTTTTGGTGATGGAATCGTTGATGAATCCTGCCCGGGTTCTAAAAACTTCTTGGGCGGACAAGATCATTGAGATGGAACGTGGCGGCGCAACTCTGGAGGAATTAATACCCATGATCAGCGGGCGAGTCAGTTTTAAAGGATGGGAGAGCGGCGATCTGAGTGAAGGAATTTATCCAATGGGCCAGGTGATCGGACTTATCGACGATCTCCCCACAGTGGCGGAATTGCTCAAGCGAACCGTTGCTGAAGCCATGGAAACCAAGAAGCGCTTAGATAAACTCAGCTAAAAGGAAAAGCGATATGTCAAAAAGAGTCATTTATTCTATTGAGGATGGGGTGGCCGATGTTCGTCTGAATCGTCCGGAAAAAATGAATGCTCTTGATCCGGCTATGTTCGAGGCTATAACAGCGACGGGAAAGGAACTGGCCCTCAATAGGTCGTTGAGAGCCGTTGTCCTGTCCGGTGAGGGAAAGGCCTTCAGCGCCGGGCTGGATTTTATAAGTTTCCAGGCCATGGCCGGTTCAGATCGGAAGGGCCTGCGCAGTGAACTATTTAAAGCGGAAGCCGATAATCCGGCCAACTTTGCCCAACAGCCTGCTTTTGTCTGGCAGGTATTGCCGGTTCCGGTCATTGCCGCCGTGCATGGTGTTGCCTTTGGTGGCGGTCTCCAGGTGGCCCTGGGGGCTGACATTCGCCTCGTTGCACCTGACGCACGTCTGTCCATATTGGAAATTAAATGGGGACTGGTTCCGGATATGGGCGGCACACAGCTCCTGCGTTCTCTGATCAAATTGGATGTGCTTAAGGAGCTGACTTTCACCGGTCGGATTGTTTCCGGGTCGGAGGCTGTAGAACTGGGTCTGGCTACCCGAGTAAGTGAAAACCCTTATGCCGATGCCATGAAATTAGCCCGGGAAATTGCTTCTAAATCACCGGATGCCATCCGGGCCGGTAAAAAGCTGTTGAATGCTTCCAGATTGGTGAGTGTTGCCGAAGGCCTAAAACTGGAAGCGGATCTCCAAGGTTCAGTCATCGGTCAGCCGAACCAGGTAGAAGCTGTTTTATCCAATATGGAAAAACGGTCCCCAATTTTTAAGGATTAGTCATTTCCTCACCTAATTGATAAGTGACAAGGAAGAGATAAGAGTCAAATCTTCATTTTGGCAGGTAGTCATAGAGCTTTTATATCGACTGGGAGGGTTACAAGGAGAGGAAGTCGGACGGATCGTGGGGTTAGGATACCCCTCCATTAGCCAGGAGCGCAAACGGTTCCGGGGGAGGTTAGAAAGGAACCAAAAACTGGGTTTGCTCCCAAAGCAGATTGAATAAAAATGTCACGAATGAAGATTTGGCCTGAATCCATTTGGGGGATTATTCGGGTTTTTCGGAGGATATTTTTATGAGGATCGGAAGCCATCTGCTGAATTGCTTCCTGTACTGTTGTTTTTAATGACTCGGCAATTTTGAAAGATTTCAAACGAAAATCATTGCCGCGGTTGTAGGTTATTTAAGCCCCTCCATTCCTCAAATCGAATAAATGTTCCCCCCGATTATTCGGGCCAATCTCTAATCACTTGACTTTCCCGGTTACCCCTGTTTTAAATGTCCTTCCTATAACTAACTAACTTCCTTAAAGGTTCTCGTTGGACCGGGAAGGCAGCTATGGGCACGCAGAAACGGAAAACCATCCTTCTCGTAGAAGACGAGGTAGCCATCGCCAGGGACGAAGCGAAGGCCCTTAAGAGATATGGGCTCAAGACCATCATTGTTCAAACTGGCGAAAAGGCGATAGAAGCTATTCGAACGTACCCTGAGATAGACCTTGTCCTCATGGGCATCAACCTGGGAAGTGAAATGGACGGACCCCGGGCCGCCGAAATTATTCTCAAGCAGCGTGAGGTTCCTTTGATTTTTGTATTGTCCCAAACCGAACGCGAAGTCTTGGAAAAAATTGAGGGCATAACCTCGTACGGCTATTTTGTCAAGAATTCGGGGGAAACGGTCCTCATCGCCGCCGTTAAAATGGCCTTCCAGTTGTTTGAAGCGCGGATGAAAGAGGGGCAAAAAGAAGGGATGCTACGGATTAATAAGGAGAAACTCCGGTTAGCACAAGTGATTGCAAATATAGGCGACTGGTCATGGGATATCGCTTCTGATCGTGCTGAATGGTCTGATCAAGTGTACCAAATATTCAAGGCCCCTCCGGAGGAGCCCTCTTACCAATTCGCGAAGTCCTTCGTGCACCCCGATGACCTGGATTTATGGCAGAATACTGTCCAGCAGGCCGTTGAAAACCAGGAGCCGTTTTCCCTCGATTACCGGGCCATCCGCTCGGATGGAGAAACCATTTGGGTGCATAATGAGACCAAAACCGTATTCAATGAGCAGGGAGGGTTAATCGGCTACCAAGGCACCGTCCAGGATATCACTGAACGAAAGCGGGCGGAGGAGTCACTGCGAAACACCCAGCAACACCTCAAGAGCATCTTCGATACCGTGCCGGCGCTGATCTGGCAAAAAGATTGGGATGAGAAGTATGTGGCCGTGAACAAAGCGTTTTGCCAAACCTTTGGATTCTCCGAAGGAGACATTCTCGGAAAAACGGATCATGACCTCTTCCCTCCTGAAGTCGCCGACCAATTCGTCAGGGATGATCGGAGGATTCTGAGCTCCAGCGTACCCGAATTCGGCATCGAAGAACACTTTCAAAAGGCATCAGGGGAATCCGGCTGGAATCTCACGGATAAGATGGTGTACCGAGATAAAGACGGCAATATCGCCGGGACGATCGGGTTTGCTTTGGATATCACCGCCCGTAAACAGGCGGAAGAAGCGTTGAAAAAATCCAAGGAAAAGCTGCGGGCCCTTTCCGCCCGTATCCAGTCGGTACGGGAAGAGGAACGGGAAAACATATCCCGGGAAATTCACGACGACCTGGGTCAACGGCTGACCGGCCTCAAGATGGACCTGGCCTGGCTCCTCCGCAACCTCAAGCCGGATCAGTCGGAGCTGAAAGAGAAGGCCAAGACCATGAGCCAACTGATCGATCAGACCGTAGGGACCATCCGGCGGATTTCCACCGAGCTGCGACCCCGGATCCTGGACGATTTCGGCCTGGTGGCCGCCCTGGAATGGCAGGCCCTGGAGTTTGCCAATAAAACCGGCATCCCCTGCCATTTCCGGTCGACTGTTCGGAAACTTGACCTGACAGCCGATCTCTCGATAGCCGTTTTTCGTATATTTCAGGAGGCCTTGACCAACGTAGCCCGCCATTCCCAGGCGACCCGGGTCGAGGCTTCCCTCAAGAAAGACGCCCAAGGCTTGTTCCTGACGATCCGGGACAACGGCCGGGGGATTTCCGAAAAGGAGATCACGCGCTCCCAGTCACTCGGCCTGGTGGGCATGCGCGAGAGGGCCCTGATCTTTGGAGGCCTGGTAACCATCCAGGGTAGAAAGGGGAAGGGAACCTCGGTCATCCTGCGTTTGCCCGCTACCAGGTAGTAACTGACCAAGTCCCTTATTGGATCATGCGACTCCTCAATTTTTAAGCCCCCACCTTAAAAGTCCTTTTGATGCACTCGGACAATTCCAAGCAAGGGGCAATTTCCCAAGTATATTAGGTAGATTCTCCCTGTAATGTTGTTTTTGAATTTTAGGCTATTTTGCCAGATTTCTAATAGCAATCGTTAAAATGCGGGGTTGTCATTTTAAAGGAGTAGTAGGTGGAAGCAACTTTAACGATAGGTAGCGACACTATCAGTCAGTTCAGATAATCTTCGGGACAATTTATATTGAGGCAAGGGGTCAACTCTTCATCGAGAAGATAGGTCATCAGGGTGTTTCGTGCCGCAGGCGGTTGACGAGTTCGAGTGTTGCTACACCAGCCTTCGGTTGGACAGGAAACAGCGGCAGACCAGCCTTTGTAGATACAGAAGCCTGTCGGGTCAGTGCCTGCCTGGCCAGATCCGACAGCACCCGGCCAACAGTGCTGGACCGTTTTCTGGCCAGCTCCTTGGCGGCGAATAGAACATCGTCTTCAAGGTCAACGGTGGTGCGCATATTGTCCTCACAACGAGTTGGAATTATTTTTTGCATCTGATGCATGATGATAACGCATCATAACACGGGTGGTCAAGTGGGAAAAAAGGCACGTAGTTACTGAGTGGACTAATTGGTAGAAAGGAGATACGAGTTACAGACCCAATAAATTCCCGATGATCTCCTTCTGGATCTCCGAGGTGCCGCCGCCGATGGGCATGATGCGCAGGTCCCGCCAGATCCGCTGTACCTCGTATTCCATCATATAGCCGTAGCCGCCGTGGATCTGGATGCAGATGTCCGCCACCCTGACGGCCATCTCGCAGGCCAGGACCTTAGCCATAGCCACCTCCTTGCGGCATTCCCGACCCTGTATGAATAACCGGAGGGCATGGTAGCTCAATTGCCTGGCGGCCTCGATCTCGATGAGCATTTCAGCAAACTTGTGCCGGGTGACCTGGAAGGAGCCGATGGGCCTGCCGAAGGCCTGCCGTTTTTTGGCATAGTCCAGGGTCAGATCAAAGCAATGCTGGGCCATGGCTACGGCCCCGACAGCCATGGACAGGCGTTCGGTCTGGAAGCCGTCCATGATTTGATAAAAACCTTTGTTTTCCTCTCCCAAAAGATTCCCCAGGGGAACCCGGACCTCTTCAAAAACCAGTTCGCCGGTATCCGATGTGCGCCAGCCCAGTTTGTCCAGCTTTCGGGCGACCTGAAAACCAGGCGTCCCTTTCTCGACAATGATCTGGGAGATCCCTTTATGTCCCTGACCCGGTTCCGTTTTGCAGGCGACGATATAAAAGTCAGCCCGGACCCCATTGGTGATAAAGGTCTTGGTTCCGTTGATCACCCAATAATCGCCCTCCCGGACCGCCCTGGTCCGGATGCCCCCCACGTCGGAGCCGGCATCCGGTTCCGTGACGGCATAAGCCCCGATCTTCTCTCCCCTGATGCCCGGAGCCAGAAAACGCTCCTTTTGGTCGGGAGATCCGAAACCGGCAATGGCCGGCAAGGCCACATACTGGTGCAGCCCTAATCCGGCCCTTACCCCCCCTGAGCCGCAATAGGCCAGTTCCTCGGAAAAAATGACCTGGTAGCGAAAATCGCCCCCGGCGCCTCCGTAGGCCTCCGGGTAGCCGCCGGCCAGGAATCCCAACTCACCGGCCCGGCGATAGAGTTCCAGGGGAAAGGCTTCCTGTCTTTCCCATTCCTCGGCCTGGGGGCGAAGTTCCTTGGCCACCCAGCGCGACAACTGGCTGCGAAAAATCCGGTGTTCTTCCTCAAAAAGCCAATCTTCCATTTAGGTCCCTCATTTTTTTTGCCACAGACAAAGGCCGGACAAGGTGGCGGCGACCTGCCGCCACCCAAATCGCCAGCGCCTTTGGCGCCTATACAGTTTTTCTTCGCGAAGCGATGGCCTATTTTGCCTGTTCATGTCGAACAGGCAAAAATAATCGTCCGCCTTTGTTCGTGTGGGTCGGTGGCTATAACAATTTTCTGCTTTTATGATTTCTCCCAGCGCTCCCGCAGCACCCTTTTCAATACCTTTCCTGCCGGGGAACGGGGCAACTGGTCCACAAATTCGACGGACTTGGGTTTTTTAAAGCTGGCGATATGGGCTTTGCAGTAATCGATAACTTCGGCCTCGATCATGGGGTCCCCTTTTTTGAGAACCACGACGGCATGGATCTTTTCTCCCCACTGGGAATCAGGCAGGCCGATTACAGCCGCTTCCAAAATCTTGGGATGGGCATAGAGGACTTCCTCGATTTCACGGGGGTAGACATTCTCCCCCCCGGTGATGATCATATCCTTCTTCCGGTCCACGATATAAAGAAATCCTTCCTCATCCAGTCTTCCCAGGTCTCCGGTATGCAGCCAACCTCTCTTGAGGGTCCTGGCGGTGGCCTCCGGATCCTTATAGTAGCCGACCATGATGTTCGGCCCGCGAGCCAATACTTCACCTACTTGCCCGACCGGAACCTCCCGGTCCTCATTGTCCACCAGGCGGGTTTCAACATTGACGAAGGGTTTGCCGACCGAGGCCATTTTTCGCAGCACGTGATGGGGATTCAAGGTGGTGATGGTCGCCGCCGATTCGGTCATGCCGTAAGATTCTCCCAGAGCGGCGTTGGGGAAAACCTGCAATAATTTTTTCTTGGTTTCCAGGGGCATGGATTCGGCCCCGGAAGACAGGGAGCGCACCGAGGTGGTGTCGTACTGCCCCAGATTGGGAAGTTGCAGAATAAAGTTCCAGACCGTGGGCGGAAAGGTCATACGGTTGATCTTTTCTTTTTCGATCCATTCCATAACCTTTTGGGGGTCGAAGGTCTTCATCATGACGTTGGTGCAGCCGACAAAAAGATTCCCGATAAGGATGATAAAGGCCGCGGCATGGTAGAGGGGGAAGACCATCAAGACCCGGTACTCCGGATTGATATCCACATCGCAGGCCATGTTCACCGCGGCCCAGATGCAATTCCGGTGGGAAAGCAGCACGCCCTTGGGTTTCCCGGTTGTCCCAGCCGTATAAAGAATGGCCGCCAAATCGTTTTCTTCGATTTCGACCGGAGGGGCCTCGGCGGATTCGAACCGCCAGATCTCCTCCAGAGGGATCATATCCGCCCCGGCTTCCCCGCCGCTCTTAAAAAATCGCTTGATCCGGGTCAGATCGCTCTTTATTTCCCGAATCGGGGATTCGAATTCCTGTGAAAGGATCAAAAATGAGGCCTCGGAATGATCGATGATATAGTGCAGTTCGCGGGGGGAAAAGCGGACATTCAAGGGGACAATCACGGCCCCCAGCTTCATCAGGGCCAGGTAGGTTTCCAGGACCTCATGGCCGTTTAAAAAAATGGTGGCCACCTGATCCCCCTTTCGGATACCCTGTTTCCAGAGGGCCGCAGCCCTTTTATTGGAGTTGGTTTCCCAAAGGGCGTAGGTCCAGCGGCCTTTTTCCGAAACGACCGCCTCCCGAAGAGGATTTTTAAAGGCCGCCCTTTTTAAAAGATAAGGAATGGTCATAGGAATCATCGTTTCCCTCCCATGCGTGGGATCCGGCCCGGTCCGGGGTCAGGATCTAAAAGGGGATGGTCGGACTAAAGAAATAATGGTCGGGGGTTCTTTTCCCGTTGACGGGTCCTCTTTAATTGGCTATGATTGATATTATATCTGATTAAATATTTAATTAACACAAACCGGGAAAAAAGGTCAAGCGTTTTTCCCTCCCGCCTCTCCTTCTTTTCGCCCGCTGAGCGGACGGGAAAGGGAAAAAACCGTTGGAGCGGTATTTTAAAATTCGGATAAGATAAGGGCCTAAAGGTCATATGGAAACAGATCCTGTCCGTCAGCTTATCGAATCAGCCCTCCTGGAAGGACGCCTCAGCCTTTCCGAATATGAATCCAAACAAATTCTCTCCCATTACCGGATACCGGTCACCCGGGAAAGGCCGGCCTTGGATTTGGAAGGCTTATCAAAGGCCGCCGAAGAAATCGGCTACCCCCTGGTTTTGAAAGGCTGCTCGGCCGGCATTTCCCATAAAACGGAGAAGGATTTAATTCGCCTGGATATCCGGAATGAGGCAGAAGCCCTAAGGGCCTTTGAAGAAATCCAAGCGAAGATGGAAGGCCGCCCCAAGGCCGTTTTAGTCCAGGAGATGGTCAAGGGAAAACGTGAATTCCTGGCCGGCCTGACGCGGGATCCCCAGTTCGGTCCCTGCGTCCTCTTCGGATTGGGAGGGATTTTTACCGAGGCCCTTGAGGATGTCACTTTTCGCATTGCCCCTTTCACAAAAAGCGACGCCCTGGAAATGATCCAAGAAATCAAAGCCCAAAGACTTCTGGAAGCCTTTCGGGGGATGGAAGCGGTGGATAAAGAGCAATTGGTCGACCTGTTGCTTCAGGTCGGGCGGATCGGGCTGGAGCAGGAAAAAATCAAAGAGGTCGATATCAACCCGCTTATTATTTCCCGGGGAAGGCCTGTGGCGGTCGATGCCTTGATTGTCCTGGAAGAGAAGAAGTCCGGTAAAGGATAGGTTCTCAAGCAAATTGGAGCGATCCTATTTCGATTCTTTTTTTAACCCCAGGGGAATTGCCCTCGTAGGCGCTTCGTCCCATCCCAATAAATGGGGTTTCCGGGTTCTGGCCAACATCCTGGCCGGAGGTTTCCAGGGACCGATTTACCCGGTCAACCCCAAGGGGGGCACTCTGCTCGGCTTAACAATGGTCCCTTCGCTGCAAGCGGTTCCCGATTCGGCGGATCTGGCCGTCATAACTATTCCGGCCCGCCAAGTAGCTCAGTCCCTTCAGGAATTGGCGGAAAAAGGGATCCGCTCGGTCATCATCATCAGCTCCGGCTTCTCGGAGACCGGACCGGAAGGGCAGGCCCTGGAAAAAGAAGTGATCCGGTTGGCCCGCGAGAAAGGCCTGCGCTGTATAGGCCCCAATACCATGGGCATTTTCAGCGCCTCCTGCCGATTGCACGCCCTGATGCCGCCCCTCCAGCCTCTGACGGGCGCTATTTCCTATGTCTCTCAGAGCGGCAACTTGGGCGTTCAGATGCTGGGCTGGGGGATAGAGCGGGGGGTGGGATTCTCCAAATTCGTCTCCAGCGGCAACGAAGGAGACCTTCAATGCGAGGATTATATCGAGTATTTTTCCGCTGATCCGGAGACCAAGGTCATCCTGGCCTATATCGAGGGACTGGAGAACGGCCGCCGTTTTTTGGATATGGCCCAAAAAGCCACCCGGGAAAAACCCTTTATTATTTTTAAGGGAGGGCGAACCGATGAAGGCGGCCGGGCCGCCCGATCCCATTCCGGTGCCCTGGCGGGCCGCTACGGTCTTTACAGCGCCGCTTTTCGCCAGGCCGGGATTGTCGAGGCCGAGACCTCCGACAGCCTGCTCGATTATGCCGCGGCCTTTGTTCACTATCCCCTGCCCAAAGGAAACCGGATCTGTATCATAACCCGAGGCGGAGGATGGGGAGTGGTCGGAGCCGACGCCTGCCGAGAGTGGGGTCTGGAACTGCCCCCCTTATCGGAGGAGCTGATCCGGCGCCTCAATCAGGTCCTGCCCTCCTACTGGAGTCACGGCAATCCCATCGACATGGCCGCCACCTTAAGTCCGGAGGCCTTCCCGGTCTGCCTGGAAGCTCTAATTCAGGAAGAAGGAGTGGACGGGATTATTGCCTTGGGGGTGGAGTTCGGCAAAAGAAATTCCATGCTGGAGGAACGCTTGAAAAAGCTAAATCTCTCTGAAAAAGTTGATCTGGAAGGCTATCCGGATGAGCTCAGGGATATTCAGCTCACAATAGAGTTGATGAAACATTATCGAAAACCGGTAATTATGGTCAGCGGCGTCAGCAGCTCCACAAAAGCCGTTGCCCTTAAAGACGACAACACGGTTATGTTTTCAACCCCCGAAAGGGCGGCCCGGGCTATGGCCAAGCTTTGGGAATACAGCCGCTATCTGCAAAAAATTAATTGATCTGTCAAGACCATGATCCCGTACCTTGGCCAGAATATCAAATGGTGAAAGCACGAAATTCGAATCTCGAAATCCGAAACAAATCCAAATGACCAAATATCGAAACTCAAAACCTTTTTAAGAACCGTTTGTTTTGATAATTTGAATTTTGAACCTTCATACCTGTTTCGGATTTCGTGCTTCGGGTTTCAGATTTATTAAAAGGAGGATAGTATGACCGGTATCGTCTCTTTTGGCGGATATATTCCCAGACTGCGCCTAAAACGGCAAAGCATCGTTCAAAGTATGGCCTGGCTGGCGCCGGCCATCGCTTCCGTGGCCCAGGGGGAGCGCTCCTTCTGCAGTTGGGATGAGGACAGCCTGACCATGGCCGTTGCCGCTTCCCGGGATTGCCTGGCCGGACAGGATAAAGCCGCTACCGACGCGGTTTTTCTCAGTTCCACCACCCTGCCTTTTTCCGACCGTCTTAATGCCGGTATTGTTAAGACCGCCCTTAATTTGAATGACGAGGTCCAGGCCGCGGACTTTTCCTCCTGCCTTCGGGCCGGCACCACAGCCTTACTGAACGCCCTGTCCATGGTGCGCAGCGGTGACCAAAAACAAATCCTGGTCACTGCCGCCGACAAGAGGATGTCCAAGGCGGCCTCTTTCAATGAAATGTATTTCGGCGACGGGGCGGCTTCGCTGCTTATCGGCCAGGATCGGGTCATCGCCGAATTTAAGGGCTCCTATACGGTCACCCATGATTTTGTCGATCATTACCGGGGCTCCGATAAAAAAACGGATTACCTATGGGAGGAACGCTGGATCCGGGATGAAGGCTACGGCAAGATAATCCCCCAGGCTGTTACCGGCCTCCTTAAAAAATGTTCCCTCTCCATGACCGATGTCCGGAAGTTGGTCTTCCCTTGCCCCTTCAAGGCCGAACAGCGCCGCATCGCCAAAAAACTTGGGGCCGAACCAGATCAACTGGCCGACAACCTCCATGAGGTCTGCGGGGAAACCGGGGCCGCCCATCCCTTGATCATGTTGATCAAGGCCCTGGAGGAAGCCCGGCCCGGGGATCGGATCGTGGCCGCCGGATTCGGCCAGGGATGTGATGCCCTTTACTTCCAGGTAACCGAAGACATTCTTAAGCTCTCTCCCCGCCAGGGCTTTTCAGGTTCGCTGGCCCGCAAGCTGACCGTTGACAATTATCTGAAGTTCCTGAAGTTCAGGGATCAGATAGACACCGAAATGGGCATCCGGGCTGAGGCCCCGACCCAAACGGCTATGACCGTCCTCTGGCGAAAACGGGACATGGTTCTGGGATTGGTAGGGGGTAAATGCCGGGTCTGCGGGACAGCCCAGTTCCCCCGGATGGATATCTGCGTTAATCCCGACTGCCTGGCAGTCAAAAGCCAGGAGCCCCATGAGTTTGCCGATCTCCCGGCCCGGATCATGAGTTTTACCAAGGACTACCTGACCGTTTCGGTCAACCCCCCCGGGATTTACGGAATGATCGAGTTCGAGGAAGGCGGCCGGTTTATGGCCGATTTTACCGATTGCGATCAGGTCTCGGTTAAGGTGGGTCAGCCTGTAGCCATGAGTTTCCGCAGGCGCTACCTTGATAAAGAACGGGGCTTCAGCGGCTACTTCTGGAAGGCCGTGCCGGATACAACGATCGGATACTGGATAATGGCAAAATGCGATACTGGATACTGGTTACTGGATACTGGATAAAAACAAAGAACGATGCTTGATAAAAAGGGATCATCCACCATCCAGTATCCAGTAACCAGTATCCAGTATCGAGTTTCATAACCAAGGAGAACTTATATGGCTACCGGAATTAGAGATAAAGTTGCGATTATCGGAATGGGCTGCACCCGCTTCGGTGAACGCTGGGAGTCAGGCGCTGAAGAACTTATGGTCGAAGCCTTTAACGAATGCATCGAGGATGCCGGTGTTGACCGTAAGGATATCCAGGCCGCCTGGCAAAGCACCTGTATTGAACAGATCAACGTCGGCCGAAGCGCCCTCCCTTTATCAACTACCTTGCGCCTGCCTTTTATCCCGGTGACCCGGGTGGAAAACTTTTGCGCCAGCGGCACCGAGGCCTTCCGCGGAGCGGTCTATGCCGTAGCCTCTGGGGCCTATGATACCTGTCTGGCCCTGGGCGTGGAGAAATTAAAAGACACCGGCTATGGGGGGTTGCCCGCCGCCGGGTCCGATCTGGGCTCCTTGAACTGGCTCTGGTATCCCAACTGGACGGCACCGGGGGCCTTTGCCCAACTGGCTACTGCCTATGCCGCCAAATATCAGATCGCCGAGCAAGACCTGAAGCGGGCCATGGCTCAGGTCTCCGTTAAAAGCCATGCCAACGGCGTCCTGAATCCCAAGGCCCATCTTCGAAAGGCCGTGACCATCGAACAGGTCTTGGCTGCTCCGATCGTGGCCTATCCGCTGGGGCTGTTCGACTGCTGCGGGGTGAGCGACGGGGCCGCCTGTGCCATCGTTACCACGGTCGAAAGGGCCCGGGCCATGGGCATTCGGAATCCGGTAACGGTCAAAGCCCTGCAACTGGCCCTGAGCAGCGGGGAAGAGATGGGTTATAAAGGCTGGGACGGGAGTTATTTCATGACCACGGACCGCTGCAGCACTATGGCTTATAAGGAGGCCGGGATCACCAATCCCAAGGAAGAGATCAGCATGATGGAACTCCATGACTGCTTCTCCATCACCGAACTGGTCACTTATGAAGACCTGCATATCTCCGAAAGAGGCCGGGCCTGGCAGGATGTGCTGGATGGGATGTATAACCGGGATGGCCAAGTCCCGGCTCAGGTGGATGGGGGGTTGAAGTGTTTCGGTCATCCTATCGGGGCCTCGGGTCTGCGGATGCTCTATGAGATGTATCTGCAGCTCCAGGGCCGGGCCGGAGAACGGCAGCTTAAGGATCCCCGGTACGGCCTGACCCACAACTTGGGGGGGCGCCCTTTTCAAAACGTCTGCAGCATCGCCATTGTAGGACGTTCCTAACCTTAAACCTCAAGCGCTGTCGGACCAGAGCGGTCCTCAAACCTTAATCCCAAGAAGGAGGATGAATGGACTTCAGTTTCACACTCGAAGAAGAGGCCTTCCGCGAAGAATTCATCTCCTGGCTGACCCAAAACCTCCCCGAAAACTGGAATGCCCTCCATTACACGGTTTATGAATCCCAGGAAGAATGGGGACGGCTCTACCGGGAGTTCCAAAATAAATTGTTCCGGGCCGGCTATGCCGGGCTTCATTATCCGGCGGAATTCGGGGGCCGGGGGAAGACCCTGATCCAGGAGCTGATGGTTTCCGAGACCATCGCTTCTACCTGCCTGGAGCTTAAAATTCCGGGAGTCGTCACCCACGGCATGGCCGCTCCCCTGCTCTTCCTTTGCGGCCGGGAAGATCAAAAAAAAGAATTCCTGCCCAAGATCTTCGATGGAACCCATATCTGGTGCCAGGGCTTCAGCGAACCGAACGCCGGTTCCGATGTGGCCAATATCGGCACCCGGGCACTAAAACAGAACGGCACCTATATCGTCAACGGACAGAAGGTTTGGACCTCTTTCGCCCACCTGGCGGATTACGCTCTTCTGCTGGTCCGGACGGACTCCCAAGGCCCCAAGCATAAGGGCTTGACCTACCTGCTGCTGGATATGAAGCTGCCCGGCGTCGAGGTCCGTCCGGTGAGGCAGATAACCGGCGAAGCTGAATTCAATGAAATCTTTCTGGAAGATGTCCGCATACCCGAAGCCATGCGGATTGGCCCGGAAGGGGAAGGCTGGCGTATCGCCATTTCCACCCTCATGTTTGAACGGGCCATGGGCGATGCGGTCATGGCCGGCGCTTATCTGCGCAATATCCGCAGTCTGATGGACTTGGCCCGGCAGATGAAGCGTTCCGGCAGATCGGTCCTTGAGGATCCTGTTTTTCGGCAGCAAATAGGCCAAGCCTATATCCGGGTCATGGCCGTCAAAATGCACGGCTATCGCAGCCTCTGCCATCTGCTCCGGGGGAATGTCCCCGGTCCCGAAGGGTCTATCGGAAAAATCCTTTGGAGCGAGACCAATCAAAGACTTTGCGAAACGGCCATGCAGATCCAGGGGCCTTTCAGTCAGCTCACCAAAGGCTCGCCCTGGGCGGTGCGCGACGGTATGTGGCAGTACTTATTCCTGAAATCCAAGGGCAGCACTATCGCCGCCGGGACAACCGAGGTGTTGCGGAATATTATCGGGGAAAGGATCCTGGGCCTGCCCAAGGATACCTCCAGAGTAAACAGGTAATTTTGGAAACAAAATTCGAAATGGCTGACCCCCACCCCTCCCTCCCCCATCTCAGGGGGAGGGTCTCTTTCTACTTCCCCTCCCCTGGTGGGAGGGGATTGAGGGGAGGGGGATCAGGTATTTTTCACGCTGCGTGTGTGCCCGCTAGTGTAGGTAGGAGAACCTATGGATATCCGGTTAAGCGATGAACAGATGGAGATGGCCAGGCAGGCCCGGAAGTTCTTCGAGAAAGAATGCCCCCCGGCCTGGGTTCGGGCCATGATGGCAGAAGATCGGGGTTTTACCGAGGAATTTTGGGATAAACTGCTGCAAATGGGCTGGCTGGGCATGCACCTCCCCGAGTCGGAGGGCGGCCTCGGTCTGAAATTAATGGACTTGATGGTTGTGCTTGAAGAGATGGGACGCGCACTGATGCCGGGGCCCTTCTTCTCCACCGTCCTCCTGGCAGCCGAGGTAATCCGTGAGGGCGGGACCGCTCTTCAAAAAAATGGCACCCTTTCCGCCATAGCTGCGGGCCGCCTGCGGGGCACCCTGGCGCTCTATGAACCGGAAGGAGGAGCCGACCCGGGATACATTCACCTAAATGCCAAAGCCGATGGAAACGGCTATATTTTGAAGGGGATCAAGCTCTTTGTCCCTGATGCCCATGTTTCCCATTTCCTGATCTGCGCCGCCAGGACTCAGGACGGCCAGATCCCTTTCCAAGGCCTGACCCTTTTTTTTGTTCCCCAGGACAGCCCCGATATGACCATTTCCCTTTTGCCGACCATGGATGCGACCCGAAAACTCTGCGCCGTGGAATTCCATGGGGTCCGGATAGGCCCTGAAAATATCCTGGGTCAGGTTCATCAGGGCGGTATTGCCTTAAAGAAGGCTTTGCAGGCTGCCCAAGTCGGATTGTGCGCCGATTCCATCGGCCTTGCCCAGCGGGCCATGGAAATGGCTGTCGCCTATGCCAAGATCCGGATCCAGTTCGACCAGCCCATTGGAGCCTTTCAGGCCGTCAAACATCACTGCGCCCGGATGTTTGAAGAGGTGGAAAGTGCCCGCTCGATGCTCTATTGGGCGGCCTGGGCCTTGGACCAAACCGAACCCGAGGAAGCGGCCCGGGCGGTCGCGGCAGCCAAGGCCATCTGTTCAGAGATGGCTGACCGGGTCGTCTCCAATGCCATTCAGGTCTTGGGCGGGACCGGGTTCTCCTGGGAGCACGACATTCATCTCTATCTCAAACGGGCCAAGGCCAATGAAGCGGCCCTGGGGGATCCGGTTTATCACCGGGAACTGATAGTGCAAATGCTCGAGAAATCATCAGCCGGAGGAGCGTCCGCTCCGGGCGGAATTGAGGTTTAAGATTAAAATCCTCAAACCTCCAGCTCCCCACTTATAGCAGGGTTTCATGTATTACGGCTGGATCATTGTTGCTGTGGCTTTCGTCACTTTGGGGATCGCCTTCGGCATCTGGTATTCCTTCTCGGTATTTTTCCTGGTTATTATAAAGGAATTCGGCTGGAGCCGGGCGGCGGCCTCCAGCATCTTTTCCATTTTTATCATCTCCCAGGCCGTCATGGGTCTGCTGACCGGTTTTCTCCAGGACCGCTTCGGCCCCCGAAAAACCATTCCTTTCGGCACCGTTCTCCTGGCCCTGGCTCTGGTCCTGACCAGTCAGGCGAGCCGGATGTGGCATTTCAGCCTGGCCTACGGCCTTCTGGCCGGCTCCGGAATCAGCCTTTTGGGATTTTCTTCCCATTCGGCCTTTATCCCGAAATGGTTCGAACGGAAGCGAGGCTTGGCCATCGGCATCGCCATGTCCGGCATCGGATTCGGGATGCTCTTTCTCGTCCCCCTGGTCGAAAAACTGATCACCTTGTACGGCTGGCGTTTTTCCTATCTTTTCCTGGCGGGACTGGTTCTCTTCCTGGTAATCCCTTTAAATCTGATTTTTTCCCGGAGAAGCCCGGCCGACCTCAATTTGAAACCGGATGGCGATACCGCCCACCCCTCCCCGACCCGGACCGGTCCGGCGCTGGTCATGGAGATCGTGGACCCGGATTGGGCCGGAACGGAATGGACCTTGAAGAAGGCCGTGGCCACTAAACGTTTCTGGTTTTTATCGACGGCGTTTTTCTTCGGCTCCATGGTCTTTCAAAGCACCCTGCTCCACAGCGTTTCGGCTCTGGTGGATGCCGGCTTGAGCCGAACGGCAGCCGCCTATTATTTCGGCATCCTGGGAATCATGGGCTCTGCCGGGAAAATTTTTTTCGGCTACCTTTCCGATCGCTTCAACCGCGAAACGATCAATAACCTGGCCGGCCTGGTAACGGCCCTGGGCCTGGCCTGCCTGATTGCCACCGGCCGGGTGGAGGGACCGCTATCCCTGCTGTTTGCCCTGCTTTTCGGTCTGGGCTATGGAGCCGCCGCCCCTCTTTTTCCTTCCATCAGCGCCGATATCTTTCTGGGCCGGTCTTTCGGTTTTATCTTTTCCGTGATTTGCATCGGAGGAGGGATCGGGGGGGCCCTGGGTTCTTTTCTTCTCGGTTGGTTACGGGATCTTTCAGGAAACTATTCCATGCCCTTCAGCCTGATCATGATCGGCATCTTTCTGTCCTGTCTTTTCGTTTGGCTGGCCGCCCCCAGCCAGGTCAGAAAAATGGTCAGGATTACCTAAGTCGGAAGCACCCTATCGACTCTCTCCCGGCATAAACAATGAGTTACGAGCTGGATCGAGCGACAGGTTGGGAGAGGTTGATTGGGAAAAGAAAGGAAATTTTTTCTCTCAAAAAAAAGCTTGACAAGATCGGCCGGTAAAAATATTGTACCGATATACGATTTATTATACCGCATATCGTTATAAATAATCCAGCCGGTCCTGCTCCTTGATACCAAGAACCGGGTCCTGGAGACGTCCCTGACAGCGATCCAACGGAATGGAAAGGCGGCCCCATGAAAGAACTGCGCTACATTCAATGTGACTATTCCTATGCCGATTACTCCACCAGCATCTCGCCCGCTATCGAGCGCAGCCTGGAGGAAGGGATCTCACCCGCCACGGCGGTGTTGAATATCTTCAGGTCCGACAGCATCACCTCCGGATACCTGGACGACCCGGAAAAGACCATAGACCTGGAATACTGCCGGGTGCATCATATCTTGGTCCGCCGCCGCCCGAACACCGGCGGGGCGGTGCTTGGCCCCAAAGGAGGCGCCTTTCTCTGCTTTTACTTGAATCCCCTCCAGCTTGGACTGCCGCTGACCAACATTAAGGAGGCCTTCCGTGTCTCCCTGACCGGGCTCGCCGAGGCCATAGAAGAATTGTGGGGCATCCCGGCCCGTTACCGCCCCCTGAACGACGTGGAGGTGGAAGGCCGCAAAGTGGTGCCCAGTTCGGCCCGTCTGGAAAAGGGCATCCTCAGCCTGAGGCTCCTGATTAACGTGGTGAACACCGATCGCGAAACCCTGCGTCAGGCCATAAAAACCATCCCCGAGAAAATCAAGGACAAAAAGATCAAGGACCTGGGACAACGCTTTACCTGTCTGGAAGACGAAATCGGCCGCCGGATGGTTCCCTCGGATCTGGATGGGCTGGCCAAGCTTACTGTGGACAAGATATTCGGAAGTGAATTCATCTTAAAGCCCGGGGCGCTCGGCCTGCAGGAAGAAAAATATTTCACGGAATACCAGGACAAGTTTAACTCCGAAGAATGGTTTTTCGGAAACTCCGAGAGGCTCCGCTTCAAAAACATTCCAGCCGATGCCGTCAAGTCGGAAGGCTGCCAGAAAGCGGTGGCCGGACTGATCCGGGTCACGCTGCTGACCCGGGCAGGCCGGATCCACGATCTCATCATAACGGGTGACTTTCATCCTTCCCCTTACGGAGTCATCAAAGACATGGAAGACGCCCTCCGGGGAACCGAATGCGGCCTGGAGGGTGTCCACCGAAAACTGGAGGCCCTTTATGCCCGGCCGGGCGTCGAAATGGCCGGGGTCGAGATACAGGATTTTCTGGCCGCTTTCGACAAGGCCTTTAATCAGGAGGCCTGACAACAGCACTCGGAATAAGATGTCGTCTAAAAACAACCACCAGGAGGGAACCGTTCATGGGAAAAAAATACCAGCAATGCATCGTCAGCCAACCGAAAATAATCGACGTTTTTCCAGCCCATGCGCCGGGCAAATATCAAATTCTGATGGATGGGGAGATGGTCCCCGGGGCGGATTTTTTTATCGCCGGCGGCATCCACCACAAAATCCATCAGGCGGAGCCGATCATCCAAAAGCATCATCATGCTGTCAGCGAGGCTTACCTGTTTATAGGCAAGAAGGGGGACGCGGAGATCGAAGTGGAACTCGGCGATGAAATCTATACCGCAACCAGCCCCTGTGCCGTTTATGTTCCGGCAGGGGTCAAGCATACCTATCGCTACAAAAGGATAGACGGGCCGTTGACGGTAGTGGCCATCGTGCAAAGCGGGGAATATGTTCCGATTAGTTAGGGTGTCTGTTTGCTTCCATCATGAATGACCGCGATCGCGCAGCCGGGCGCTCCGGCGTAGGCGCGGTCTTGGGCAGCAAGAACCTCAAGGCCGTGGCGGTTAAGGGCAGTGGCCAGGTTCCACCGGCGGATCCGATCGGATTGGACGAGGAAAAGATATTCCGAAATGCGTGACAAGGATTTCATCAAATCTTTCGGCAAAGGATTTGCCATCCTGGAGCTGATGGGCAAGTCCGAAAAGCCCCTTTCGCTCACCGAAATTGCCAACCAACTGGGTTACAATAAGACGGCCACCCAGCGCTTTCTCTACAGCCTGGTCAACCTGGGCTATGCCAAGAAAACGGAGGGCAAAAGGTACTCTTTGGGGTACAAGGTCCTCAGCCTGGGTGTCAACTTTCAAAGGAGCGACAAGCTCTACACCCTGGCCCAACCCTACCTGGAAGACTTGTCCAAACAGCTTCAGCGAAGCCTGACCCTTGGTGTGTTGATCGACACGGAGGTGCTCATCCTCTATCGCAAGGAGGTGAAACGGTTTTTCCCCTATGCCATCTACGCCGGGTCGAAAATGCCCGCCCACTGTTCTTCAACCGGCAAAGTACTCCTGGCCGGACTCCCCGACTCCGAACTGGACCAACTGCTGGACCGGATGCCACTTCCGCTCCTCACCCCTAAAACCAAGGTTCGGAAAGAAGATATTATCAAGGAGGTCCAAAAAACGCGCCAGCGGGGGTACGCCGTTTCCGACCAGGAGTTTTCTCTGGATCTCTTTGCCATCGGCTTCCCGATACTGGACCAGGAATCCCGAGTGGCGGCTGCCCTGACCGTCTCGATTAATGTCGCTGAAAAGAAAGACAAAAAACTTCTTGAAAGCGTCAAGAATAGTTTAATCGAAACCTGCCGGTTTATCTCCAAGGGCCTGGGATACGAAGGTCCCTACCCTGTTATCACCTCCTGAACCCGGCCCTTTCCCCGCTTGACTATCCCTTACAGCAACATCCCCTTGACTTATCAGGCCTTCTATGCTGCTATTTTATACAAAAACCTGATTCCCACCCGCCCCACCCACTCCGACTTTCCCCCGTCCGGAGGCGTGGTCATAATTCGTCATCCCAGCCATGACCCGCTGAGACGGGATCCGGGGCCTTATGATGTTGGGGAAGGGAATATTCTTTTTGCCTGCATCGAGAGTGCCCGGTATAGCCGGGCATGAGGATTTATTATCATTCCAAGAGAAGAAGGGGTCGCTATGACCTGCAAGAATCATCCGGATCAAGAAGCCTACGTGGCCTGCCAGAAAATGGGGATCGGCTACTGCCAGGATTGCCTGGACAACTGCGAAGCCTGTACCGATCCCTGCGGCTATTGTCAATTTCGGACCCAGTGTCTGATCTGGGAGTTGTGCCGCAGGAGCGAAAAACGCTATCGCCTCGAAAGAGAGGCTGAAGGGGCTGCCTCCCCGGAAGGAGAAGGGTAGTTTCCGTACCGAGTGCGGATTAGGGGCGGCTTATGTTAAGACCAAATCTTCCATCCCTTGGCGATGAGGAAGGGAAAGCCCTTCCACGGGACCTTCCGAAAGTTATTGATGCCCATGTGCATATCTTTCCCGACACTATATTTTCCGCCATCCGGGCCTGGTTTGACGAAAACGCCTGGCCTATCCGATACCGGCTGACCACCTCGGAGCTGCTGACATACCTGCTGTCCCGCGGCGTCGGTCATGTGGTGGCCCTTCAATACGCCCACAAACCGGGCTTGGCCAGGACCCTGAATCGCTACATGGCGGAGAAGTGTCGGGAGTTTTCCGGAAAAGTTACCGGTCTGGCCACAATCTTCCCGGGCGAAGAGCAGGCCGGGGGAATTCTTAAGGAAGCTTTCGATCATGGTCTAAAGGGTCTGAAATTGCACGCCCATGTGCAGTGCTTTGATATGAATGCCGAAGAGATGGCGAGCATCTATGCCCTGTGTGAATCGGAGCAAAAACCCATCGTCATGCACGTCGGCCGGGAGCCCAAAAGCGAGGTCTACAAGTGTGATCCCTATCAAATCTGCAGCGCCGAGAGATTGGAAAGGGTCCTGCTGGACTTCCCCGGGCTAAGGATTTGTGTCCCTCATTTAGGATTTAACGAGATGGCTGCTTACCGAAAATTGCTTGAGAAATATGACACCCTCTGGCTGGACACAACCATGATGCTGGCCGGCTACCTTCCTTGGGATGACCCCATCGAATTGGATAGTTATAGAATGGATAGAGTCATGTATGGATCCGATTTTCCCAATATCCCGTATGCCTGGGACCGGGAACTCAAATGGCTCAAGGCCTCGGGGCTGCCGCCGGACAAACTGGAATGGATTCTAAATAAAAGCGCCGCCTGTTTTTTCGGGATCGATTGATGGAAAAATGCTAATAAACACGCCAAGCCTTAGGACCATGATGGGTGCCAGTTTCCTTAACCTCTTCATGGAACGGGAATTTAACGTCATCGTTATGGACCTGCAAGGTCATGCGTCGGTGGCGGACTTAGAGGAGGTTTAACATGTCCCGTAGAATCATAGACATCTCGATGCCGCTTGAAAACGATGTCATCTCAGACCCGCCGGCCTTCGGGCCGAAGATCACCTATCTGGACCATGAGGTGACCTTCATGCAGATGGCCTTTTTCTTCCCGGGGTTGAAGAAAGAGGACCTTCCCGACGGGGCTGCCTGGGCGGTGGAGAAAATCGAACTCACCACCCATAACGGCACTCACCTGGATGCCCCCTTCCACTTCCACCCGACCATGGACAAAGGCCAGCGCGCCCTCACCATTGATGAAGTGGACCTGGACTGGTGCTTTCAGCCGGGAGTAAAACTGGACTTCCGTCACTTTCCCGATGGGTATGTGGCGACGGCCCAGGACGTGGAGGCGGAACTGGAACGGATCGGCCATACCCTGAGGCCTTTGGAAATTGTCCTCATCAATACCCGGGCCGGATCGCGCTACAGCCATGATGACTATGTCAGTGCCGGTTGCGGCATGGGCTACGAGGCCACCATGTTCCTTCTGGAACGAGGTGTACGGGTGACGGGCACCGATGCCTGGAGTTGGGATCCGCCTTTCGTGTTTACCGCCCAGCGGTATGCGGAAACCCAGGATCCCGGGATCATCTGGGAGGGCCACAAGGCCGGTCGCGACGTCGGCTATTGTCACCTGGAGAAACTGCACAACCTGGAGGTGCTGCCGCCGGACGGCTTTATGGTGGCCTGCTTCCCGGTGAAGATCCGTAGCGCCTCCGCCGGATGGACCCGGGCGGTGGCCATCTTCGATGAAGCCCTTATGCTGACTTCAGGCCAGAGGAGGACTTAGTGATGGATAGACCTTTTATTGTTGAAAATGCCCGAGAACGGCAAAGGCTCCATGACTTTGTTGCCCGAATGACCGACCAGGAATTGAGCCTCTCCCTTGAGATGGGCTGGACAGTCGCCTCGGCCCTGGCCCACCTGGCCTTCTGGGATCAGCGGTCATTGGTTCTTTCGCGGAGGTGGAAGATGGGCGAGGAGGTAGCCCTTTCTCCGGTGGATACCGATTTAACGAACGATGCCCTTCTCCCCCTTTGTCTGGCCATACCGCCCCGGGCTGCAGCCGAACTGGCCCTGGCCGCAGCCGAGGCGGTGGATGGCGAGATTGAAAAACTGTCTCCTGACTTAATCGCCCGCATAGAAGCTCTCGGGGACCGTTTCAGGCTATATCGCTGTGTTCATCGCAAGATGCATCTGGACCAGATTGAGGCGAGGCTCAACACAAAATCGGCAGGCTAGAGCCCGGACAAGACCCCGCCGGTTCAGATCGAAGCCAGTTCGTTCAGAATGGTAATTTCCGGGGTACCGGCGAACAGCTCTCCCGCCTTGGCAAAAAAAGCATTGAAATGCGGTGTGGAGGAATGAATTTTGAGGGCCTCCTTGTCCTTGTAACGCTCCATGACCACTAAAGTATTGGGGGCCTGTTTGGAAACATTCAGGCTGTAGAAAAGCGTTCCCTCCTCTTTGGCCACCTCGGTTATTAACTGCTTAAAGGCCTCGATGGCTTCGTCGCGTTTCTCTTCCTTGACCGGAATCTTGGCAATGACTGAAATCATAAACGGTTCTCCTTGATATTTATTTGATTTCCTGCCTGACCATACCATATTTTCTATGACAGAATTTTATTTTTTCTCTATCCGATGCTTTTCCCAGGAGAGGCAGGGCCCCTGAAGATCTGCTTCATACGCAGCAGCAGGCCCAGGTTCCCTTCCGCCTGATAGGCCTTTTGGAAGAAAGCCTGCTGCCCGTCCAATTCCCTCCGGGCGATGGCCAGCCAGACCTCCGCGGGGGTGCGGATGACCAGATCAGGTGTATGGGAAGGCCGGGGTTCCAGGACACAGCCTCCATTCTGGATAGACAAATAGGTCTCAAATGTCTCGGACCCGGAAACCACGAACCCGATGATCGCGGTCAAGTCCCCGGCCGCTTCGGAATTAAAGAAATCCGGCATGCGGGAGATGGTTTCCCAGGCGCTCTTCGGAAGAAGTACCGGGCCCACTTCACGGACCGGAAAGGCCTTCTCTCCCTTGGCCATTTCCCTCTGTTCAGACCTGGTCGGCAGACCCAGCTTTTTCAAATAATAATCAGGAAAGCGCAAGTTAAATGGAAGACCAATAAGCAGGATCAACCCCAAGGGAATCAAGGCCCGTGTTACTACGGAGGGGTATAAACTTGTCACCACCGCAACGGCCAGTATCCCGGACCAGACATGGGTCATGATCCGGTTGATTCGAATGAAAAACGGGTTTTCCCAAAACTCCCGGGGAGTGGCCTTTTTAGCGTAATGGTAGGTGAAGGGGTCATGACCGAACAGAGGCGGGAAAAAGGCAGCGGCGAACAGGCAGGTATAAATCCCCGTGACGGCATATTTCACCAGGAATGGCCCAAAGACATCCGGAAGGATGAGCAAACAGGTTGAAACCAAGGCGAAATAACCGCCGATAACCCAGTCGAAATAGGTCGGTTTATCCCAGCGGTAAGCAATCGTAATTATAACGCAACAGTAAGAGAAGATTGCCAGGGAACCGATGGTCAGGTTAGAAGGCGTTACACCCAGGGAGGCCCAGATCTTGAAAAAAGCCAGGGCCGGGAACGGTGCGACATAGAGGAAAATCTGCCGGGCTGTGCTCAATTTCTTCATGGTTTGCTTTTGTGAGTTCCTGGCCTGGTCCATGAGTTCTTCTACAGGGCTAATGCGGTCTTCCATAACCCTCCCTTTTTTTGTTTATATACCGGAAGCTTTATAATATAAAGTTTGAATCCTTAATGATTGCTCCATTGTATCATATATTAAGGGTCTCATAAAGTCTTGACCTGAAATTGAGGAGCTTGCATTAAATGGGACCGGGGGGTCTTCTTTTCTGGGTTGTCCACCTTCAAGCCCAAAGCTTCTTTGCCGGGCCAAATTCGGGATCTAATTCAGAGACAGGCCTACACTAATGCCCGAAACGGACTTGAGTGAATGCCCTGCACCTAACCCACTTAGCCGTCCGGGCCGGGATAGGGTGATGAGTTACCCTTTGGACAACCCCAGAAAAGAAGACCCCCCGGTCCCTGTTGGTCACTATTATTTTGAGACCCTTAATAAACCAATAGAACAAAGGGCTAAGGAGGTTTTTTATGAGCCGAGAAATCCATCCTTTAATTGATATCGAGATGGTTGAGACCATCCGGGCGACGGGCAAGACCAGCACGAGTCTGCCCGACCGGATCCCCCTCTTGGAAAAATACCTCCTTCCCTATGACCGGGAGGCAAAGAATGTCATTATTACCGGATGCCAGATCTTGGCCTCCTTGCCGGAGGTACTCTCCTCCCTGGCCCGTTTCTTTGATCGCACCGGCCTCTCCTACACCTTTCTTTCCCAAGAGTACTGCTGCGGGAATTACCTCTACCGTCCGGCCATCCAGGCCCGGGATGAAAGCGCCCTGGCCGAGATCAGGGGACTCTCCCGGGAGTTTTTAGAAAAAAATATCGTCCGGGCCGAGGAGTTGGGTGCTACCCGGATCATCATTTTTTGCTCCCCCTGTTACCCCATCTATAAACATGCCTTCCCCGAAAAGGAAATTGTCTTTTATCCGGCGGCTATCGCTGAAGAGATGAAGCCCCTTCGGTATGAAGGGGAGATCGACTATTACGCCGGTTGTTACCGGCTGCACCGCAAGTTTGCCCCGGT
>CAVQFQ010000007.1:0-70733 GCA_963711835.1 uncultured delta proteobacterium
GCACAAGAAGCGACCGTCGGCGACGCCGGCGCCGGCATTGCGCGCCGCTGCGGTACCGGCGTTCCGTTGGCTGAGCACCGTGATCCGCTCGTCGACCTCGGCATAGCGTCGCGCGATCGCGGCGGTGCCGTCGATCGATCCATCGTCGACGATGATCATCTGCCAATCTGTCCGAGTCTGCGCCAGCACGGATTCGACCGTCTCGGCGAGCGTTCGCGCGGCGTTACATGCCGCAGTGACGAACGTCACTGCGGGCTGTGTGCTAGTCGCCACCTTGGACCGGCATATGTCGGCGACGCGTGGCGATCTGTCGTTTGAGAAGCTGCATCTTGGTAGTGGGCTGGGCATCGAATGCGAGGTCCTGGTCGATAGCGCCCACGAACCGCGCACCCATGAAACGCGAGAACACGCCGATGGCACGCTGCAGTCTCAAGCTCCACGTGCTCTGCCTGATCAGTCCGTACTCCGCCCTTAGACTCTCGAAATCGGCATACATCATGGGAAGTTGCGTCACCGACTTTCGACCTGGTTGTACCCGGTCGATGGCCAGCACCCGGTTGATGCGTACCGGCCTGCGCACGCGAGCCAAGCGCAGGAAGAGCTCGTAGTCCATGGCGAAGTGAAGATCGGGGTCCACGAGCCGCCCTCTCACCGCGCTTCGCCTGATGAAGGCCGCAGGCTGAGCCACCGTGTTGTAGAGCTTGAACCAGGGCTCCCAATATGGAGGCGACCAGATGATGTGCAGCACGAGGCCGTCTGCATTCACGTAGGCCACATGTCCGTATACCATGTCGACGTCGGGATGGGACTCGAAGTAGTCCGCGACGATCTCGATCGTGCGCCGATCGAACAAGGCGTCGTCTGAGTTGATCCACCCGATGATCTCGCCCCGGCTCTCCGCGAACGCCTTGTTCAGCGCGTCGGGCTGCCCCTTGTCCGGGTCGCTACGCCATCTCACCCGCGGATCCGCCTTCTCGAGGAGGGCGATCGTACCGTCGGTGGAACCACCGTCCATGACGATCTGCTCGATGTTCGGATAGGTCTGCGAGGCGACCGACCGCAGGTTGTCTGCGAGCCAACGCGCCTGATTGTACGAGGGGGTAAGCACCGACACCAGCGGCTTCGCGCTACCCATCAGACTTCGTCTCCGATCGCACTGCAGACATACTCGACCTCGGCATCGGTCATCTCGGGGAAACACGGCAGACTCACGACGTCGCGGACCGCCGCCTCGGTGACCTCGAGCGTTCCGGCCCTCCAGGCGACGGCGGACAGCGCGGGCTGCTTGTGGTCGGGCGTGGGGTAGTGCACAGCCGTGTCGACGCCCGCCGCCGCGAGCCTCCTGCGGAACGCGTCGCGTTCCGGATGCAGCCCTACGCACAAATGGGCCACGAAGTCCGAGGCGGCCTCGTGGGCGATGTGGAGTCGAGTTCCGCGGGCGGCGTCCCGATATGCGGTCGCAATCTGACGACGGCGGTCGTTCCATTCATCCAAACGCTTCAGCTTGACGCACAAGATGGCGGCCTGTATCTCGTCCAGCCGGCTGTTTCGGCCGTGTGGGACGACAGCTTCGTATTTCGATCTCCATCCGTACTGACGCAGCGCGCGCAACTGTTCCGCGACGTCGTCGCGCGTGGTCACGACGGCTCCGCCGTCGCCCAGCGCCCCTAGGTTCTTCGTCGGGTAGAAGCTGAACGTGGCCAGATCGCCGAAGCTTCCGGCGCGCTTCCCGTACTTCTCAGCGCCGTGTGCCTGGGCACAGTCCTCGATGACGGCGACTCCGCGGTTGAGGCCGATCTGCAGCGCACCTTCAACGTCGGCCAGCTTGCCGTACAGATGGGTGACCACGATCGCCCGCGTTAGGGACGAGAGAAGGCCCTCCACTTGGGCAACGTCCATCTCCAGTGTCCCCGGGTCGACGTCCACGTACACAGGAGTCGCCCCCACCAGGATGCATGCCGCCGTGGTGTACATCCCCGCGTTGGCGACCGTCACGACCTCATCCCCCGGGCCGCACCCCACGGCCCGCAGGGCGATCTCGAGAGCGTCCGTCCCGTTGCCCACACCGACACAGTGTTCGACACCGCAGTATCGGGCGAAATCGGCTTCGAACCCGTCGAGCTGGGGCCCGGCGAGAAACCAGCCGCTCTCGAGCACCGAGGCGACCGCGGTATCGATCGGGCCGCGCATCGAGGCCACGTGGCGTTTGAGATCGTTGAAGGGTACGTGCACCGAGTGCCTTTCGCAGCCGTAGGTCCAGGCGGATACAATAACATCCGCGCTCCGATGGCTGACCACGACCCCCGCGCATCGGCCCCCGCCCCTCTGCTAGAATCACGCCTGCCATGCCGGTCGATCCCCACACCCGCATCTACCTCGCCGGTCATCGCGGTCTCGTGGGCGGCGCCATCCTGCGCGCTCTGCAGCGCCCGCGGATACGACAACCTGGTCCTGCGCACCCATGCGGAGCTCGACCTCACCGACCAGGCGGCCACCCGCGCGTTCTTCGCCGCTGAGCAGCCCGAACTGGTCATCCTGGCCGCGGCCCGTGTCGGCGGCATCCTCGCCAACAGCGAAGAGCCCTACGAGTTCATCCACGACAACCTGGCCATCGAGCTCAACGTCATCGACGCCGCCTTCCGGCACGGCGTGCGGCGACTGCTGTTCCTGGGCAGCTCGTGCATCTACCCCAAGCTCGCCCCGCAACCGCTCAAGGAGGAGTACCTCCTCACCGGCCCGCTGGAAGAGACCAACCGCCCGTACGCACTGGCGAAGATCGCCGGCATCGAGATGTGCCGCAGTCTCAATCGCGAATACGGCACCGACTACCTGTCGCTCATGCCCACCAACCTGTACGGGCCGGGCGACAACTTCGACCTGCACACCAGCCACGTGCTGCCCGCGATGCTGCGCAAGTTCCACGAAGCCAAGGTGGGTGCGCCGGGGGAAGACGGAGTGGCCCGGCCTCCCCACTCCCCCGTGCAGCTCTGGGGCACGGGAACGCCCCGCCGGGAGTTCCTCCACGTCGACGACGTGGCCGACGCCGCCGTCTATCTCATGGAGCATGCGACTGCGGCCGACATTCCCGACGGCCTGGTCAACGTCGGCACGGGCCAGGATCTGACCATCCGCGAACTCGCCGAGATCGTCCAGCGCGTCGTCGGTCACCGGGGCGAGATCGTGTGGGACACGGACAAGCCCGACGGCACCCCCCGCAAGCTGCTCGACATCGGCCGGCTGAAGGCCCTGGGATGGACGCCCACGATCCCCCTCGAAGAGGGCATCCGCCGGACCTACGACTGGTACGTGCAGCCAGCCCACGCCGCGACCGCGAGGCCGCATGACCAAGACCGCCCTCATCACCGGCATCACCGGCCAGGACGGCGGCTACCTCGCCGCCCTGCTGCTCGACAAGGGCTACACGGTCCACGGCATGATCCGGCCCACTGCCGACATCGCCGGCAGCCGCATCGACACGCTCATCCACGCCCACCCGGGGCGCGTCCACCTGCACTACGCCGACCTCACCGACACCTCCAGCCTGGCGGCGCTCATGGACAAGAGCGAGCCCGACGAGGTGTACCACCTGGCCGGGCAGAGCCACATCCAGGTGAGCTTCGACCTGCCCGAGTACACCGGCGAGACCACCGCCCTCGGCACCCTGCGGCTGCTCGAAGTGATCCGCCGCCGCCACAAGCCGGTGCGCTTCTACCAGGCGGCCACCTCGGAGATCTTCGGCGAGCCCGAGGAGGTGCCTCAGACCGAGCACACCCCCTTCCGCCCGGTGAACCCCTACGCGGCCGCCAAGCTCTACGCCTTCTCGCTGGCCGGCGTCTACCGCCGCGCCTACGGCCTGCACGCCTCGAACGGCATCCTCTTCAACCACGAGAGCCCGTTCCGCGGCCCCAACTACGTGACCCGCAAGATCGCCCGAGCGGCGGCCGAGGCCGGCGCCGGGTCCACGGAGGGCGTCGCTCTGGGCAACCTGGAGGCCCGACGGGACTGGGGCTATGCCGGCGACTACGTCGAGGCCATGTACCTGATCGTGCAGGCCGACGAGGCCGACGACTACGTCATCGCCACCGGCGAGAGCCACTCCGTGCGCGAGTTCTGCGAGCGCGCCTTCGCCCGGGTGGGGCTCGACTATCGCGACCACGTGCACCAGGACCCGGCCTTCTTCCGGCCGGTGGACATCACCGAGACCCGGGGCGACGCCACCAAGGCCCGGGAACGCCTCGGCTGGACGCCGCGGGTGACCTTCGACCAGCTCGTCGACATGATGGTCGACGCGGAGATAGAAAGGATCGGCCACGATGGGCTAAGACCGCGCTGATCACCGGCATCACCGGCCAGGACGGCGCCTACCTGGCCGAGCTCCTCCTGGGCAAGGGCTACACGCGTCCACGGCATCAAGCGCCGCGCCAGTCTCTTCAACACCCAGCGCGTGGACCATCTGTACGAGGATCCGCACATGCCCGGCGTGCGCTTCCACATGCACTACGGCGACATGACCGACGCCACCAACCTGATCCGCATCGTCCAGGAGACCCAGCCGGACGAGATCTACAACCTGGCGGCGCAGTCGCACGTGCAGGTGAGCTTCGAGACCGCCGAGTACACGGCGAACGCGGACGCCCTCGGCACCCTGCGCCTGCTCGAGGCCATCCGCATCCTGGGCCTGGAGAAGAAGACCCGCTTCTACCAAGCCTCGACCTCGGAGATGTTCGGACTCGTCCAGGAGGTGCCGCAGCGGGAGACCACGCCGTTCTATCCCCGCAGCCCGTACGCCGCCGCCAAAGTCTACGCGTATTGGATCTGCGTGAACTACCGCGAGGCCTACGGGCTCCACGTCTCGAACGGCATCCTGTTCAACCACGAGAGCCCGCTTCAGAGGCGAGACCTTCGTCACCCGGAAGATCACCCGCGCCGCCGCCCGCATCGCCCTCGGACTGCAGGACGACCTCTACCTGGGCAACCTCGACTCGCTGCGCGACTGGGGCCACGCCCGCGACTTCTGCCGGGCGATGCACCTCATGCTGCAGCAGGACGAGCCCGACGACTACGTCATCGCCACCGGCGAGCAGCACTCGGTGCGGGAGTTCGTCTCGCGGGCGTTCGCCGAGATCGGGATCGTCCTGGCCTTCCAGGGAGCCGGCCTCGACGAGGTCGGCGTCATCGCCGATCTCGACCCCCAGCTACTCGCCCGGGCCCGCGACGACGAAGGCGCCGGAGCGCGGATGCCGAGCGACGCGCGACGTCGAGCCCCTCTCCCCCGGCCAGGTACTCGTGCGGGTCGATCCCCGCTACTTCCGCCCCACCGAAGTGACCACGCTGCTCGGCGACGCCACCAAGGCACGGCAGAGACTCGGATGGAGCCCGGTGGTCTCGTTCCCCGAACTCGTGCACGAGATGGTGTGGAGCGACGTGGACGAGGCCCGACAGGACATGGTCGTGAAGGCCGGTGGGTTCCGCGTGCGGGAGTCCCGCGAGTAGGCTATCCGGCGCCGCCCGTCGGGAGTCTCGAGCACGATGTCGACCTCCACGCCGCTTTGGGTGCGGAAATGGTGCAGGGTCGCCGCCCGGCATCCTGGCGCGCCCGGCGTTGCGGGTACACATCGAGCACCTTCACCCCGCACTGGAACCGGCCACGATCATGGGACGAATCGAGAACCTCGATCCGATACCCGTCGTGATCATGCAGTGGGGGCATCTACCGCCCCAGCCACTCCCGGTGCCGCTCAAGAGCATTCACGAGTCGTTCGTTGGGTTCGGGCGGATTGAGGAGGGCGTCGACAAAAGCACGGCTGTCGCGTGCCGACAGGGCGATCGTCTGGTGAAGCTGTATGACTTTGGCGGCCGCAGTCGCCAAACTAGCGGTGGCAAAGTCGGTCAACGAGGCGCCCTGGAGCGCAGCTGCTCTTTCGAGCAACTCCTTCTGTTCGGGCCTCAGACGTATCTCAAGGCGCGCGGTCTTCTGTCCACCGGCGGCAGGAGGCTGTGCACCAATAGCGTCGGCCAACGACATGTCCTTCGGTTCCTCCATATGTGTCATTGTACGGCCATTGGCCGCACAACACCCGCGTCCGCGTAGGTGGGGGAAGAAGATAGTCGCGAACTGCCGGCGGCTCCATACGACAAAGGTCACAGGTTGGCGAGGCCCCCGCAAAAGGCCTGCCTCAGCGCATGTTCGACGGCGGCCGCGTCCCCGGCGCCAGCCGGCCCGCGACCCGGAGCACCAGGCGGTCGTCTAGTGTGAACACCTTCATTCTTACCACCGAGGGTTTCGGTAACCCCGCGGCCTCGAGGTCGATGACCGGGACGTCCAAAGGCCATGACGGGTTGGCCGCGCTCGTCACCATGGCCAGGATGCTATGCCCAACCCGCGCACCGAGCGCCCCGGGCTCCGAGAGCACCACTGCCGGGCGTCGACGCGTAGCCGCTCGATCGGCGAACGGAAAGGGGACGACCACCACCGAGAAGCACTCAGAGGTCACGGTAGGCGTCCTCGTCGGCGGGCGAGAGCCACTCGCCCATGGTGCCCGACAGGGCGCGCGCGAACTCCCGGTCGAGAGGCTCGGCGCGCGCACTACACCCGGCCACTCTCGACCACGAAGGCGATGCTGTCGCCCGCGCCCACCCCGAGACTCTCCCTCACCGGCTGCGGGATCGTGGCCTGATACTTGCTCGTGAGTCTGCTCACGCTGATGCTCTCCTCATCCACGGCCACCTCCCCTGGTAGTACTACCTGCATTACTACCTGAGCGCCTGAGCGGGCACGTTCGACTCCGCCGCGCACGGAACGCGCGTGCGGTCATCCGCCGGCAGGACGGTCGTCCGACCGAGCACCGCCGCCACACCCGCCACCCGACCACCAGCCCCAGCGCCGCCCCCACCAGGTCGAAGGCCACGTCGCGCGGAGAGCCCGTGCGTGAGGCAAGCGTACTCTGGTGCAACTCGTCCAGGATCGCCACCGCGCCGCAGAGAGGCAACGCGATGACGACGACCGCCGGCAGCGCCGCGCCAGGCCCGCGAGGCGACGCGACGGCCGGCGGCCTGAGTGTCGCCTGAGCAGCCGGCGCCACCGACCGCAGAAACGCCCGTGCGGCCAGCGCCCCCAGCACGGCGTATTCGGCCACATGGGCCAGCTTGCGGACCCACCACGGCAGGAACGTCGAGGTGGCCGGGGAGGAAGAGGCCTCAGTCCCGAACAACCAGGGAAGCCACTCATGAAGCGCGCGCCACACCCAGACGTCGCTGTGCGTCTGCGCGCCGACCTCGCCCGACGTGAGGGCGATCACACCCACCCAGACCACGACGGGGCCCCACAACCACACGACATGTAGCGTTCGACGCATGCGGGTAGTGTCGCACACGGCACGTTCGTCTGCCGGTGCCCAGAACCGCCCATGGAGCGCCATCGTCGCAGTCGGCGTGGACTGATCGGCCGCACCGACCGCACCGCCTGATAGAATGGCGCCCACGATGAACGACTCCAACCCGCACGCCGCCGACCTCCTGGAGCGCATCGCCGACCGCACGGCGACGGTGGGCATCATCGGGCAGGGCTACGTGGGACTGCCGCTGGCCCTGGTGTTCGTCGAGGCCGGCTTCCAGGTGGTGGGCTTCGACGTCGATCCCGAGAAGGTGGCCGCCCTGGAACGCGGGGAGAGCTACATCCGCCACATCGGGCCCGAACGGGTGGCGGCCGCCCGCGCGGTCGAGCACCCGTGCGGAGGCGCGGCCTTCACCGCCACCACCGACTTCTCCCGACTGGCCGCGTGCGACGCGATCGTCATCTGCGTGCCCACGCCCCTGGGCCGGCACCGCGAACCCGACCTCAGCTACGTGCACGGCACCGCCCGCGTCGTGGCCGAGCACCTGCGGCCGGGGCAGCTCGTGGTGCTGGAATCGACCACCTACCCGGGCACCACCGACGAAGAGGTGCAGCCCCTGCTCGAAGCGTCCGGCCTCCACACGCCCCAGGACTTCCTCCTGGCCTTCTCCCCCGAGCGGGAGGATCCGGGGAACCCCGACTTCTCCACCCGCACCATCCCCAAAGTGGTGGGAGGCGTGAATCCGGACTCCACCGACGTCGCCGCGGCCCTCTACCGCGCCGCGGTCGACCTGGTCGTGCCGGTGAGCAGCTCGCGGGTGGCCGAGGCGGCCAAGCTGCTCGAGAACATCTACCGTTCGGTGAACATCGCCCTGGTGAACGAGCTGAAGATGGTGTTCGACCGCATGGACGTGGACATCTGGGAGGTCATCGAGGCCGCCAAGACCAAGCCCTTCGGGTATCAGCCGTTCTACCCCGGACCCGGCCTGGGCGGGCACTGCATCCCCCTCGACCCCTTCTACCTCACCTGGAAGGCCGCCGAGTACGGCCTGTGGACGCGCTTCATCGAGCTCGCCGGCGAGATCAACACCCGCATGCCCTCCTGGGTGGTGGACAAGGTGCGCGAGGCGCTCTCCGACGAGGGCCAGCAGCCTCAAGGGCGCCCGGGTGCTGGTGCTGGGCCTCTCCTACAAGGCCGACATCGACGACGACCGGGAATCCCCCACCTACGAGATCCTCGAGCTGCTCGAGGAGCGCGGGGCCGACCGTGGCCTACTGCGACCCCTACTTCCCCGAGGCCCGCCCCGGCCGACATCACGACGTCTGCCTGACCTCGGTGCCCCTGACCGCGGAGGAGTTCGGCCGCTACGACTGCGTGGTGCTCTCCACCGCCCACCGAGAATTCGCCGACCCGGCGCTCTACGCCCAGACCCGGCTGGTCGTCGACACCCGGAATGTGGTGCGACCGGAGTGGGGACCGCGGGTGGTGCGGGGGTAGGGCTCAGGGAACACGCAGCGATTCCTGGGCGGCGTGGTTGATGGTGCTTAGTCGTCCCTGGGCATCGACCGAAATGACCCCGGTGCCGATATTGGTCAGGACGATCTCCATATAATTCCGCCGCCGGTTGATTTCGTCGTTGCTCTTTCGGATTTCTTCGGTGGTCCGCTCGATTTCTTCCCGGCCTTTCTTCAGGTCCGCGGTCATTTTATTAAAGGAATTCACCAGCAGGCCGAATTCATCTTTAGCCTCCAGCTCAATGGAAAAGTTATAATCCCCATGGGCAATGCGAAAGGTTCCCTCGGCCAGTTTTTGGATGGGGATGGTAATCCCCTTGGCCAGATAGAAGCCGAACCAGGTGGCCGAAAAAAGGATCAACAAGGAAACGATGGAGAGAATAAGGAGATAAATAAATTTAATCGGGTTTTTCAGCATCTGCATCTGCCGGTAACCTTCAAGACCGGTTGAGATGGCTTCCATTTTTTTTATCAACGATCTCGGGAAATAGGAGGCCACGACGACGGTGGCCAGGACTTTCCCGAAGGGATTAGGACTCAGGATGGGGACGGCGGCGATGAAAAAATCGCCTTCTCCGGTAGATTGAATATCGGTAGACCCTTTCGGGATGAGGCCTTTTTGGATAAAACTCAAAGGGGGTTCCTTAAAATAGGTGTGGTGGGGTTCCGGCGTAACGACCTGTAGCTTTTTCTCCAGGGTCGGCAAAAAAATCCCTATCCAGGCCAAACCATATTCCTTCCGCTTGTTTTGAATGGTCTGAGCCGGAGGTCCGTTTTCCTTAAGATCGGTGAAATCCTGCTGGCTCAGGTCTTGGCTGATCTGTTGGGCATAAAGCAGGGTGGCCCGCTGGGAGGCCTGGTAGTAGGCCCGCCCGACATCCAGGGAATCCTGGAGCGATTTTTCAATATGGATATTAAACCAGTAATCCATCCCGGTAGCCATAAAGCCGTAGGCGATGAAAAAGAGCACGATGGTGGGGACAATGGAAAGGGTGATAAAGGCCAGAACCAGGCGGGTGCGGATTTTGGAACCCAGGATTTTACTTCGGCGGTCCGTCACCAACTTCAGGAGATTTCGGACCACCAAGAAAAACAGGAGCAGAAGCAAAATGATATTGATATTGATCAGGGCAAAAAGGATGACCCGTTGGGCCGTGGAAAAGGGAAAATCGGGCCGGAGCATGGTGGTTTCCCAGGCGGTGAGCCCGATGACCATCCCGATGGTAATGATGATCAGGAGACGTTCTCTTTTCCGCCGTTTTTGCTCTCGCAGTTCTTCTGAAGAAAGGGATTTCATGAATGAATCGGCGGCCAGGCCCGGAGGGTGGGGTTAATAGATGAAGTCGACCACATACCAGTCGGTTTCAAAATCCCATAAGGAAAGAAAGAACAGGATGTAATGCAGGTAGAGAGGGAGCCTGACTTTATTCAGTTCGGCTTTTATCCGCAACTGGTATTGATTGTTTTTTTCCAGGGATTGAAGGACCATGACCTGGATATTGCTGACATCGGACATCATTTCCTGGGCTTTAGTAAAATCCTTGACCGTAAAGGTCTGGTTTCCCCGTTCGCTGAGGACGACGGAGAACTCTTCCCGCAGGGAATCATATCGGATGGTGTGATGCAACTTTAAGGCGGCGACGCGTTTGCTGGGCCAATACGCCTTGGGTTTAAATAGTTCGATCAGAAAGGTAAAGGTGGTGGGAATCCCATTAAGGATCGCTTTATTCATTTCGGGCGTAAAACAGCCTTTGGTATAGAAATAGACCAACAAATAGTCCTGGTTATTGGTGACAATAATATCTGAAATTTGAGCCTGTTTTGAAAAAACAGCCGGGGATAGAAAAAGAGACAACAAGAAGAAAAGAAGGAAAACAAACCCCTTCGACCTTTTCGAGGGCATAAAACCTTTCATGAAAGGATTGTAACAAAACAGGGGAAAATTGCAAGGCCATTCGACCGGCCGGGGCGGACTATCGTTTAAACGGGTTGGCCGCGGCGAATTATGGCTTGGTTAGGAGACCGGGGGTCTCCTCCCATTGCCTATCAGAGATAGGATGATAGAACGTTTGAACGGAACCAAAAAAATTAGGAGGCTGGCTTGAATTTACGATGAGGAGGGCCGGTCCGGGTCGACCGGAAAGGAAGGTCCGGTTGAAAAAAGGGTCAGACCTCAATCACGGTGTAATGATCCTGGAGCAGTAAAAGCCTCTGAACCAGAGAGAGGTTCAGGGTATGACCGGATTTATGGGCGATAATATGCCCCAAGATGGGTTTCCCGACCAGGGAAAGATCTCCGATCAGATCAAGGATCTTATGGCGGACAAATTCATTTTCATAGCGGAGGCCTTCTTGATTGAGTATTCCGGATTTGTCAATCACGATGGCGTTTTCCAAGGACCCGCCTCTGGCTAAGCCGTTTTGCTTCAACTGCTCCACATCTTTCAGAAAACCAAAGGTTCTGGCCGGACTGATCTCTTTAACAAAGGAGGAATCTTTCACCACGATGGTGTACGACTGGTTCTGCAGGAGGGGATGATCAAATTCGATCGTATAGGAGATTTTAAATTCCTCAGAAGGGAGAAGGTGAATGTGCTTGCTGCCCTCGGTAACCGTGATGGGTTTGGTGATTTTTAAATAGCTTTTGGGGTGCCGTTGGGCTTTTTTCCCGACTTCTTCCAATAATGAGGTAAAAGGTGCGGCGCTTCCGTCCATAATGGGAACTTCAGGGGAATCAATTTCAACCGAGGCATTATCAATGCTCATACCGGCCAAGGCAGCCAAAAGATGTTCGACCGTGGATATCCGATACCCGTTATATCCCAAAGAGGTGGCCAGTTGGGTATCTACGACCATGGAGTTCCTGGCTTCAATAACCGGTGTTCCGGGAAGATCAACCCGGATAAACCGAATGCCCTGATAGGGTTCGGCCGGTTTTAGGGTAAGGTTGACCTCTTTTCCTGAGTGCAACCCGACCCCTTGGCAGGAAATCATAGTACTTATTGTCTGTTGAAACGAAACCATCCTCTCCTTTTCCTCTAAAGATTAGATTACAAGCAATAAATATGCCAATAATTTGGCTAATCTTCTATATTTATAACTATCTAATAATATTAAAATTATTTTAAATAGGGCTTAATCGTCCCTCCCAAAATGGGCTTGACTGTGTTAAAAATACCACACCCGATCTTTTTCCTCTTCCATAAAAGGTGCCTGGGAGGCTCAAATTCCTCTTTGCAAAAAAGCCTTTTTATGAGAAGGTCTTATACCTGCAAAAAGTCTATTCTTAGCATAGCCTTGGCCCTTTTTAACCATTTTTTCCGCTTGGCTTTGCTTGTTTCGCAAAATGTCAAAAAAGTCCTTGCAAATCCGCTGCCTGCCTGTGCGAGTCTGTTTTATACTAAAACAGGAACCAAAAGGCAAGGAGAAAAGGCCCTTTTTGGGAGTAACCAGATGAAAAAACTCCTCGTTTTGATAGGGTTCCTATGTCTATTAAGCTTCCTTTTCGGGTGTTCAAGGCTGTTCCAGAAGCCCATGGAGGGCCCGGAGGCACCGAGCTTCAGACTTGTTCCAACAGCGCAATGGCCTGTATTGGAGGATGATTCTGATTTTGAAAGCCTTCGAACATCCCTTTCGCAGAGCCTGGTCTTCTTGACTTCCCACCCGGCAGGGAAAAAGGTGCTCATCGGAACCAGGGAGGTTTCTTATCAGGAGGTCCTGTCAACGCTGAAACTTTTTTCGGAGATCCTGGAGAAAAATCCGGACCCGGTTTCGATAATCGACCAGGTTCGAATGCGGTTCCAATTATTTCAAATCGTGCTCGAAGATAACGCGGTGCCTCTTCTGATAACCGGGTATTATGAACCGACCTTGCGGGGCAGTCGATCCTTTTCCCCCGAATACCCTTATCCGATTTACAGGCAACCCGATGACCTGTTGGTTATTGAGCCAGGTAGGTTTTCAAAAAATTTTCAAGGGCAGAAATGGATAGGACGGTTGGCCGGGCGGCAGGTGTTTCCTTATTTCTCCCGGAGGGAGATCGATCGGGAAGGCTCCCTGAACAATAAGAATTTGGAGATCCTCTGGGTGGACGATCCCCTGAAACTCTTCTTTTTACATATCCAGGGATCGGGGCAGGTCAGGCTCGAGGATGGTGCAATCGTCAAAGTCCAATATCAGGCCAGTAACGGCCAGGCCTATGTTCCTATCGGCCGGGAATTAATCAGGCGGGGGATCCTGAAGCCGGAGGAGATCTCTCTCCAATCCATCTATGCCTATTTAAAGGAACACCCGGAACTGCAGGGGGAGATCATGGATTTGAACCCCAGCTATGTTTTTTTCCGCCAGGCGGAAAACGGTCCCTCTGGAAGCCTGGGGGTCCCGCTCACCCCGGGACGCTCCGTGGCCATGGACTTCAAATGGGCGCCCCCCGGCGGCCTGGCTTGGCTAAAAGGGGTTAAACCTGAGCTGGATGAAACAGGTCGGATCAGGCGCTGGGTTCCTATGAACCGCTGGGTTTGTATCCAGGATAGCGGAGGGGCTATCAAAGGCCCTAATCGATTGGATTTGTTCTGGGGGAATGGGGGTGAGGCCGAAATGGCAGCCGGCCATCTCCGCCATCCCGGTCTGATCTATTTCCTGTTAAAAAAATAAAAAGATTTGGCTGCCGGCCTGCTGCCGAAAAACACAATTCGACTTTTAGCCGAGGTTAAGAGGGATGGAATCTAATCAATGAAACAGGGTTCCGAACCGTTTGTGATAAAGGAGGTCCACGAAAGCCTCCAGGCGGGTCTGAAGCCCGGTCGGCCCGGTATGTTCATCATAAATCAAGGTTAAGACGGGCAGGTTAAAGTCGTGGCTGATTTTGGAAAGAACGGTCTGGGCAACCAGCTCGGGCATGCAGGTAAAGGGCATGATCTGAATGACGCCGTCATACTTTTTCCGGGCATAATAAAGGGTCTTGCCGACCGACTTGATGCTTTCTCCACCGGCAGGAAATTCCATGTAATTCTTGGCCCATTTCCAGGCCAATTGAAACTGATTGCGCCTAAAGGGCTTAAAGCGAAAACGGTCGTTCAACCAGTCACTGAGCCAGACCGACTTGGAAAGATGAACCCCCATGCGGGAGAGTTTTTCCTCAATATTCATGTTGGTAAAAGGTTCCAGGAGCATAAAGATCTCGCCAACCAGACCCACCTGCAGCAGCTCCCGCCGGTCCTTAGAGATGCCTGAAAAAGAACGTCGGATTTTCAGCCAGGTCCGGAGCAGCCGGGGATAGGTCAGGCAGCGGTCAATGAGGCCGATGGCCTCTTTTAAAACCTGATCGGTTTTTCCCTTTTCCCGTTCCAGGGGTTTGATGGCCAGATATTTTTTCAGGGTCCAGTCGATGACCGCCAATTTTTCGAGGATAAAAAAGAAGAGGCGGTAGGCCTCCGGTTTGGATTGGATGCCGCTGATTTCTTTGATGGTTGCGATCATATCCTTAAGACTGTCTGGGTCGTCGGCCCTGGCCATACGAAAGGAAAAGCCCAATCTTTTTAAGATCAGTTCCTGGATGACCGAGTAGTATCCGAAGCGGCAGGGCCCAAAGCCTCCCGGCATCAGGATATCGGTCGCTCCCCGTTCCAGGGCCTGGATCATATTTCCTAAATTTAATTTAAAAGGCAAACAAGCAAATTCAGGTGAGTAGCGGGTGCCAAGCTGGAGGGCCTCCTGGTTGGGAGGCGGGGGAACGACCAGCTCCACTCCGTAGCTTTCCAGAACCCGGGCATAGCCGACATGGAGCAGCCCCATATGAGGAATCGTTAATTTCATTGAGGCTGAGGGCGGTGGAGGGAAAGGAAAGGTTTCATACCGTCCAGGAGGCAGGTGCCTCATCCTGCCGAGGGCCGGGCTTCCAGAACGTCATAGAAGGCCTCTAAGCGCGTCGTTAGGCCCACTTCGGAGCTATGTTCATCCAAGACCAAAGACAAAAAAGGCTTGCGGCTGTCCGTCTGGAGGTAGTGTTCGATCAGGTAAGAGGTAAAGGCATCCTGACCGCAGGCAAAGGAAGAGACATTAATGATGCCGTCAATCCGGGATTGTTGTCCGAATGACAGGGAAGCGCCTACCAGCTCCTTCCCTAAGCTCCAATACACTTTTTTAGGCAGGCGATTGGAATAGGCGTCCAGCTCCTGAGGAGGGAGGGCCTGGTAACAATAGACCTCGGAGGAACGGCTGCTCAGTTTTTTTAATAAGTGATGGCTGAGAACCGGGTCAAAGAGAAGGTAAGGGCGGCCGATGACCCCGATCCGATAACGGCACTCCCTCCCTTCGGCAGGAAATAGATACCCGGCCATTTCTTCCGGGATTAATTCTTTTGGAAGGCCGCGCCGCCCGGGCAGTCGTTTTTGAAAGTCATTCCAGCAGGCCAGGGCCTCTTGATAAGCGGCTTGCACACGAGGAACCTCCAGGGAAAGGCCCGCCGCAAGATTCAGAAAGGAATCGGCCAGAGAAAAACGGGCCGGCCCCTTGTAGTTGACCATGGGATCGATCAGGGGCGGAAGATCCGGAATAAGATTCCGGACCATATCATTGATCCCCAGGATCTTCGGACAGAGGTAGGCCTCCTCTTCAATGCTGATCAGGCGCGGCAGGAACAGGGCTCCCACCCGGTCCTTTAACCAGAGAATATGGCCCAATAAGGTTTTAATGGGCAGGCAGAGATCGCTGCGGGTCAGGGATTTCCCCGCCTCCAGCAGGTCCGGGTTGGTGGTCGGTGAAACCAGAACAGGCCAGCCCAGATTTTCCCAAAAGGCCTGCCAGAGAGGGGCGAAATGATAATACATCATGCCCCGGGGAAGACCGATTGGTTGTCCGGGTTTTAAGGCATAGCGGGGGATCCGATCCCTGCGGGTCCAAAACCGCTTCATCCCGAAAGGCCCTCGAAGCGAAAAATCTTTTTCCAGGCATTGCGCATGGAAAGATTCATGGGGACAAACAGGAAAAGGCTCCGGTTGAATTTGAACAACCGATTCACTACGGAAGGCAGGGAATAGATTTTTTTATAGGCTCCCAAAAAACGCTTTTCCAAAGCTTCCGGGGTCATCTGTTTGGGGCGAAAGACCACATGGTTCATGTCGTATTTTTCCCAGTTAAAATGGAGCAGGCGCTTTTCCTCCAAAAACCGATCAAAAATCCGCGTCCCCGGAAAGGGGGTCAGCAAAGAAAAAAGAACCGCATCCATTTTATTGTCCTGGCAAAAGTCCACTACCTGATCGAAGCTATCCGGGGGGTCGTCGTCATGGCCGAAGATAAAGGAGCCCTGGATGCCGATGCCCTGGTCATGAAGGATCTGGATCGCCTCCCGGTATTGATGCACCCGGTAAAAGGTCTTGCCCAGATTATTCAGGATGCTCTGAGATAAGGATTCAAAACCGACCAGGAGTCCCAGGCAGCCGCTCTCCCGGGCCAGGGTCAGCAGTCGCCGGTCACGGGTCAGATTCAGGGTGGCCTGACTGACCCAGCGCCGTTTTAAGGGTTTTAAGTTTTCAAATAGTTCCCGGGCATAAGTCCTGTTCCCGATAATATTATCATCGACAAAAAAGATCAAGTTGCCTTTTAAGGTTTTGATTTCTTCGATTACTTCACCCACGGGACGGAAGCGGTAGGTACGACCGTAAAAAGAGGAAACCGAACAAAAATCGCAATCATTAGGACAACCTCGGGTAGTTTGAAGGGTATTTTGGAAGAGGTAGCTCCCTCTTTTTAATAACTCCCGGCGGGGCAGGGGCAGGGAGGTCAAGGGGGCAAAGCGATCCCGGACATACCGCTTTTTAAGGGATCCGGCCCTAAAATCTTCAATAACCTCGGGCCAGAGGAGTTCTCCTTCTCCAACGACTACGGTATCGGCGTGTCGAGCGGCTTCTTCGGGAGCCATGGTGGCATGGACCCCCCCTATGACCACCGGGATTCCTTTTTCCCGAAACCGGTCGGCAATGGCATAGCCCCTGGGGGCCAAGGGGGTCATTAAAGAGACGGCCACCAGATCGGCAGGGAAATCAAAATCAACCGGGTCCACATTCTCATCAATAATTTTGACCTCGCAGGAGTCTGGCACTAAGGAAGCCAGCGTCGTCAGGGCCAGATAAGGAAACTTGATCCCAATGAGGCCCCAGAGGCTCCGGTCGGGCCACCTGGGCGTGATAATGAGAATAGTAGGGCTCATGGTCGAGGGCTGTCTTTCATCTGGGGAAATTGGGGCAGCCGGGCGGTCAGGTCAATTTTCCGTAAGACCCGTTGAGTCCTTTCCGGATTTTTTCTTCCACCTGCTTCATTAATAGATCTATGGGCAGGGTGTCCGGGGTTTCTATGGGAGATTCGAAGATCAATTCGATCCTGCCCGGCATCAATCCCAGGGTGTTTTTGGGCAGCACAAAGCGGGAGCCGTTGATGGTAACCGGAAGAATGGGAAATCCGGTTTTCCGGGCCAGAATAAAGCCCCCTTTCCTAAATTTTAACAGTCGGCCGTCTTCGCTCCGGCTGCCTTCCGGAAAAAAGATTACCGAGGTCCCTCCTCGAATTTTTGAGGCCGCCCGCTCGAGACTTTCCCGGACCTTATCCCCCCGGGTTCGATCTATGTAGATGTGACCCATTCGTTTCAGGGCATACCCGAAGACCGGCAGGCGTCGCAGGTCTTTTTTTATGATCCAGCGCACCTGGAGGGGAAGATGGGCAATGAGCGCCCAGACATCGAAAAGGCTTTGGTGATTGGACATGACCACATAGGTTTTCCGGGGGTCCAGTTTTTCCTTCCCCCGAACCTGAACTCGGCATCCGGCGGCAACGATATTCAACCAGGACCAGAACTTTCCAATATAGTGAATCAGGTTCCCTCTGGGATCGAGCGGAGAAATCAAGATAATCAGGGATCCTAATAAAAAGGTGTTCATAATTAAAAAAAGCAGATAAAAAGGACGAACCAGGGGAAAGATAACATAATAGAAGATGATTTTCATAAAGACCGCCAACCCCTACCCACACTTTTGCGCTATACGATAAAGAACTATTCGAGCCGGGTCAAGTAAATATGAACCTTTTTCCGTCCTGTCCCCTATGCCGAAGCGTCAGCCGGCGATTGATTTACCAAAAGGGAAGCTGGGCCTATTATTCCTGCTGTTCCTGCCGGATTGTTTTCCTGTTTCCCGGTCCCGCTCCTGCCGAACTGACCAGCGCCTACCAGGATTATCTGCCGGTCCAGGAGGCGGCTATCGAGCAATGGCATCGGGCCATGGAAGACGTCATTCAAAGCTCGGCCGATTTGATTGAAAAGGAGGCCGGAAAGCCGGGCCGCCTGCTGGATGTGGGCAGCGGATATGGGTTTTTCCTGGACTGTATGAGTCGAAGAGGCTGGCAGGCTGAGGGCCTTGAGATTTCCGAATTCGGCCGGGCCTTTACCAGGAAACGATTCCCGGGGATCGACCTCCATGCACAGCCCTTGTCCCAGTGCGCCCTTCCGGATCGAAGCTATGATGTGGTGACCCTTTTTTATGTAATCGAGCACCTGCCCGATCCGGTCGGCTTTTTGAAGGAAGTAGGGCGGATCTTAAAACCGGGTGGATTGGTGCTGCTCCGCTGGCCTCATTCCACGCCCATTATCCGCCTGTTGGGTCCTTTAGCCCGAGGGTTGGATCTTTACCATACCCCCTACCATCTTTTTGATTATACCCGCTCTTTTTTGGAAAGAACCCTCCAAGAGGAAGGATTTTCTTCGGTAAAAACCTTAGTCCTTGGAAAGACCAGGCCGGCTTCTGTCCTGGGCAGGTGGTCTTCCCGGCTGATGGGAGGTTTGGGGGAGTTTTTGTCGCATTGGACAAAAGGGCGCTGGTTATTACCCGGGGTTAGCAAAACCACCATAGCAAAAAGGCCCTAATCCCGGGTTGAGAAATAGGGCCTTTCGAAAATCAACGGTCAGACGCTCTGGGCTGCCGACTACTCCTTCACCTTTTTACCCCTGATGGCCATCCTTTATTTAGCAGTTCAGTCGGATTTCTTATGGCGACCTTATTTTTTCTTCGGCAGGGGTTTAATTTTTTTACCCTTCAAAAACAACTTTAAAGCCTCATCCACAACCTCCTTGAGGCCTTTTTCTTCCCAATAGCCGATGGCCTTCACCTTGCTGTGGGTGGCTTCTCGAATCAACACAGTGGTTCGAATCCAATTTTCCGGCGCTTTTTGGGCCTTCATTGGTTTTGGGGCTGATTTGGGAAGAGCTTTGCTTTTCTTGGTTTTTCCTTTAAAAGGCGACGCTGTCATTCTCCTGCTCCTGTAAGCATGGTTTGGGTAAGACTTTCCGGCTCGTTGCCTATCTTTTCAATCCGTAAGGCCCGGCACTTAAACCCGACTATTTTTTCGGGGGTACTACCGCATCCTTAAAGGCTTTGGCAATCCGCACCTTAGTCACTGTTTTGGCCGGGATCTTGATCGGGTCGCCGGTTTGAGGATTGCGTCCAGTCCGGGCTTTTCGTTTGGAGAGGACTATTTTGCCGATGCCCGGGATGATGAAAGCCCCGTTTTTCTTGGTTTCGGCGACGGCCAAACGGGCCAGTTCATCCAAGAGTTCCTTGGAACTGTTTTTCGTTAAAGCAAACTTCTCGGCGAAATGGCTTACAAGTTGACTTTTGGTAATGGGTTTTTTTGCAGTAGCCATAATAAATCCTCCTGATATTTTAGTAATATTTTTAACTGCCTGGATTTTTATAGTTCAAAAAAATAGGCCGGTCAAGAGAAAAAAATAAAAAAAGAGAAAAAGAGCGGCCAAGGGGGCCGCCGGGTGAAAACGGTTTTAAGGACCCGATCCGGCCGGAGCCGTTAGTGGGCCGTAACTTCCGGTGCGACCGAGGCTTCTTCCTGGAAAAACGACGGACCGGTTTCTTCGGTCGGTTCTTTGAATAAGGTTTCCGGGTCATCCAGGACCAAGGCCTTTTTCAATACCTCGTCCATATGTTCGACCGTCAGGATTTCCAGACTTTTTAGAATCTTGGGAGGAATCTCCTTTAAATCTTTTTCATTTTCTTTCGGGATGATGATCTCGCGGATTTTCCCTCGGTGGGCGGCGATGATTTTCTCTTTGAGACCGCCGATCGGCAAGACCCGCCCCCGAAGGGTGATCTCACCGGTCATGGCCGTCTTTCTTTTGACCGCCTTTTTCGTTAGGGCCGAGACGATGGAGGTGGCTATGGTGATCCCCGCTGATGGACCGTCTTTGGGTATGGCTCCTTCGGGGATATGGATGTGGATATCCATTTTTTGGTAAAAGTTTCGCGGCAATCCCAGGCGCTCGGCGCGGGAACGCACATAGCTGAGGGCGGCTTGGGCCGATTCCTGCATCACCTCGCCCAGTTTTCCGGTGATTATCAATTTGCCCTTCCCCGGCATGAGAACCACTTCGGTTAAAAGCAGTTCCCCGCCGAATTCGGTCCAGGCCAACCCGGTGGCGATGCCCACTTCGTCCTTTTCTTCCGTTTCGCCATAGCGGAATTTTGGGACCCCCAGGAATTTCGGGATCGCAGCGGCATTGATTTCAACCTTGGCTTCCCGTCCCCGGCGGACCACTTCTTTGGCCACCTTGCGGCAGAGGGTGGCTATCTCCCTTTCCAGATTACGGACCCCGGCTTCCCGGGTATAGTGGCGAATGATGCTTAAAAGGGCATTGTCCGTAAAATGGATGTTTTCCGGAAGCAGACCGTTGGCCTCCACCTGTTTTTTAATCAGGAAGAGACGGGCAATTTGCAGTTTTTCCGGTTCGGTGTAGCCCGGGAGGCGGATAATCTCCATCCGATCTTGCAGGGGAAGCGGAATGGAGTAGAGGGTATTGGCCGTGGTAATAAAAAAGACCTCGGACAGATCATAATCGACATCCAGGTAATGGTCGTTAAAAGAAAAATTTTGTTCCGGGTCCAAGACCTCCAGCAAGGCGGCCGACGGATCTCCCCGAAAATCGGTGCTCATCTTATCCACCTCATCCAGACAAAAGACCGGATTATTGGATTTGGCCTTCCGCACCGACTGAATGATTTTCCCCGGTAAGGCCCCGATATAAGTCCGCCGGTGGCCTCTGATTTCGGCTTCATCCCGTACCCCGCCCAGGGAGACCCGGATGAAATTCCTTCCCGTGGCCCGGGCAATCGATTTGGCAATGGAGGTTTTACCCACGCCGGGAGGACCGACAAAGCAAAGGATGGGGCCTTTGAGCTTTTTGACCAGGCTTTGAACCGCCAGATATTCCAGGATGCGCTCCTTCGGTTTTTCCAGCCCGTAATGGTCTTCGTCCAGGATTTTTTCCGCGGCGGCGATATCCAGTTTGTCTTTGGTCCGGTTATACCAGGGCAGGGCGATCAGCCAATCGATATAGTTGCGGACCACGGTGGCCTCGGCCGACATGGGGGACATCAACTTGAGTTTTTTGAACTCGGCCCGGACCTTGAGCGTGGCCTCCCGGGACATCCTTTTCTGCTTGATCTTTTTTTTCGAGCTCCTGCAATTCGTTTTTAAAATCATCCTGCTCGCCCATCTCCTTTTGGATGGCTCGGATTTGCTCGTTGAGATAATAGTCCCGCTGGGTCTTCTCCATCTGCTTTTTGACCCGGCCTTTGATGCGGCTTTCTATCTCCAGGATCTCGATCTCTCCCCGCATCATTTCGTAGAGTTTTTCCAGCCTTCGGCCGGTATGGACCAATTCCAGGAGTTCCTGCTTTTGTTCGATCTTGGCTCCCAAATGCGGGGCCAGGGAGTCGATCAGGCGGTTCGGTTCCTCCATCCCGTTGATGGTGTGGACCAGTTCCTGGGGGATTTTCTTGTTGAGTTTTTGGTAATTCTCAAAGGTATTTTTAACGGTGCGGACCAAGGCCTCTTTTTCGGCAGGCCCGGAAGGAATCTCCTCCAGTTTCTCCACTTCCACCAGAAAAAAAGTCCGGTTGGGGAGATAGCGCCGGATGCGGGCCCGGTAGCGCCCTTCGATCAGGACCTTGACCGTGCCGTCCGGCAGACGCAGCATCTGGAGGATGCTGCCGGCGGTTCCCAGTTGGTACAAGTCACGCTCCGCGGGTTCGTCCACGTTGGCCAGTCGCTGGGTTAAGAGCAGGATGTCTTTTTCCAGAGACATGCTGTATTCCAGTGCCTGGATGGATTTTTCCCGGCCCACAAACAAAGGGGCCACCATGCCGGGGAAAACCACGATATCTCTCAGGGGGAGGATGGGGATCATTTGCTTTAGACCCCCGAATTCCTGTTTTTCATCGATCGGTGAAAGTAAGGCCATAAGACTCTTTCTTGGGGTGAACCATCATGTTATGGGTTTTGGGTTTAAGAAATAAACACCGGCCTTTTACGAAGGAGGCCGGTTCGGCCCTCCGGATCTTGGATTGGGAAGCCCATGCTTAGGCCGATTCCGCCTGATTCTCAAATAAGAGAATCGGGGAATCGTTGTGAAGAATGACTTCCTCGTTGACCACACATTCGTGTACATTTTTCAAGGAGGGTATTTCAAACATGATATCCAACATGGAATTTTCGAGAATGGAGCGGAGTCCCCGGGCCCCTGATTTTCGTTTCAGGGCCTCGCGGGCTACAGCCTTCACGGCGCCGTCGGTGAATTTCAAACTCACTCCTTGCATTTCAAACAGTTTCTGATATTGGCGCATAATGGCATTCTTGGGTTCGGTCAGGATGCGGATCAGGGCCTGTTCACTCAACTCGTCCAGGGTGGCCAGGACGGGCAGGCGGCCGATAAATTCCGGGATCAGGCCAAAGCGCAACAGGTCCTGGGGTTGCACCTGCTCCAAGGTCTCGCCCAATCGTTTCTTTTCGGACTTCCGCCGAATGTCGGCGCCGAAGCCCATGGCTTTGGTCCCGGTCCGGTTCTGAATGATTTTCTCCAGGCCGTTGAAGGCGCCGCCGCAGATAAACAGGATATTGCTGGTGTCCACCTTGACAAATTCCTGCTGGGGATGTTTGCGGCCCCCTTTGGGAGGGACGCTGGCCATCGTGCCTTCTATGATCTTCAGCAGGGCCTGCTGTACGCCTTCGCCGGAAACATCCCGGGTGATCGAGGGGTTCTCCGACTTCCGGGCGATTTTGTCGATCTCGTCGATATAGACAATCCCCCGACAGGCCCGCTCGACGTCATAGTCCGCCACCTGAAGGAGATTTAAAATGATATTTTCGACATCCTCCCCCACATAACCGGCCTCGGTCAAGGCCGTCGCATCGGCAATGGTAAAGGGGACTTTCAGGATCTTGGCCATGGTTTGAGCCAGCAGGGTTTTCCCGGATCCGGTGGGGCCGATGAGGAGGATATTGCTTTTTTGGAGTTCAACCCCTTCCAGGTCGATCTTATTATCGATGCGTTGATAATGATTATGGACCGCTACCGACAGAATCTTTTTGGCTTTTTCCTGTTCGATGACATACTCATCCAGGATGGTCTTAATATCGGCGGGTCTGGGGATCTTATCTCCCAGTTGGGCCTCTTCCTTTTCATATTCTTCGGCTATGATTTCGTTGCAGAGGCCGATACATTCATCGCAGATATAGACCGACGGCCCGGCGATCAGTTTCTTGACCTCGTCCTGGCTTTTGCCGCAGAAGGAACAAAGGAGATCGTTTCCTTTTTTGCCGTTTCCTTTTTTATTCATGCATCCGAGTCCTTCAGTTAATTTGACCCTGCCGGCCGCAGCCGGAGGGCCGGCCCTCCGGAGAGGACCCAAGGTTTTGCTATATGCCGATGAGCGTTCCCATTTCCCGTTTTAAAATGACCCGGTCAACAATCCCATATTCACAGGCCTGTACTCCGGTCATGAAGAAGTCGCGGTCCGTATCCTTCTCTATCTTTTCATAGGGCTGGCCGGTATGTTCTATCAAAATGCGGTTTAATTCCTCCCGCATGCGCAGGATTTCCCGGGCCTGGATATCGACATCGGTGGCCTGTCCCTGAAAGCCGCCCAGGGGCTGGTGAATCAGAATCCGGGAATGCGGCAAGGCATAGCGCATCCCTTTGGCTCCGGCCGCCAGCAGCAAGGCGGCCATGCTGCTGGCCTGCCCCAGACACAGGGTCGATATATTCGGCTTAACGTATTGCATGGTATCATAAATGGCCAGTCCCGAGGTAACGATTCCCCCCGGAGAATTGATATACATATGGATGTCCTTGTCCGGGTCCTCGGCTTCGAGAAAAAGGAGTTGGGCGATTACCAGGTTGGCAATATGGTCTTCAATCGGGGCGCCCAAAAAAATGATCCGGTCTTTCAGCAGGCGGGAATAAATATCATAGGCCCGCTCGCCCCGGCTGTCCTGCTCAACAACAATAGGTATTAAAGTCATAATCTTTTTTCAACCTCTCAAGGATTAGGCCGGTAGGGTAGCATGGTCGCGGAGAAACTTCAAGGTTTTTTGCTCCAGAAGCTGTTCCTCCAAGGGGGTCAACAGATTATTCTTGCTGTATATTTCCCGAACCAGGGTTGCCGATTGATTCACGCCCCGGGCGATTTTCTGCAGCTCGGCTTCCAGTTCGTCCGGGGTGATGGTTAGGGATTCCACTTGGGCAATTTTTTCCAGCAGCAATCTATTTCTGACCTGTTTATGGGCCGGATCTCGAAATTTTTCCAGGAGCCGCAAGGGATCCAGTCCGGCCTTTTCCCAGGTAAGTCCTTGGCGGGTCAAATCCTGCTCGATCCTGGCCATCATCTGTTGCAGCTCCTGATTGACCAGGGTTTCCGGGGTTTCGAATTGGACCTTGGCCTGGAGTTGCTCCAGGAGCTCCTCATTCGATTTCGATTCGGCTTTACGCTCTTCTTCCTGGGTGAGGTCGGCCCGGATTTTTTCTTTCAGCTCTTCGAGGGTATTAAAGGTCTCCCCCAGGCTCCGGGCAAATTGATCATCGAGTTCCGGGAGATGCCTCTCTTTGATATGATTTAAGGTCACGGCGTAACGAACCGTTTTGCCGGCCAGGGAAGGGTTCCGATAGTCATCAGGATAACGGATCTCAAATTCTTTGCTTTCCCCTTTTTGCATCCCCGGCAGTTCTTTCTCGAACTCCGGATTAAAATAGCGGCTCCCCACTTCCAGATCGAAGTTGTCGGCCGCCCCATGGGGAAGGGGTTGGTCCCCTAAAAAAGACCGGTAATTGATCACCGCAAAATCCCCTTCCCGGAGAGGGCGTTCTTCTTCAAGCGCCATCAATTCTCCGTGGCTCTTCCGGATGGCCTCCAGACGCTGGGCCACATCCTGGTCGGTGAGATTCCATTCGGGCTTCTGCATGACCAGACCCTGGTAATCCGAGTCCGAAAAAACGATCTCGGGTTTATGTTCGACCGTGGCTTGAAAACGTAAGGGCTGATCTTTATCCAAAGCAGGCTGGTCCAGCTCGGGGACCGCCACCGGGCGCAGTCCCGTTTCTTGGAGAGCTTCCGGATAGGCCTTATTAATGAGATGGGAAAGCACTTCCTCTTCGATCTGAGGTCCGTAATATTTGGTTAAAACAGGCAACGGCACTTTGCCGGGTCGAAAGCCTTTCAGCTTCACTTTTTTAGTCAGGTTCTTAACAACCGATTCCCATTCCGACTTAACCTTTTCGGCCTCCACCTCAATGATCAGTTTTTTCCTGATGGGTGAGAGTTCTTCAATCTGTACCTTCATCTGTTATCCTTACCTGAATTAAACTGGTGCGAGAGGGGGGATTTGAACCCCCACCCTGTTTCCAGGGCTGGATCCTAAGTCCAGTGCGTCTACCAATTCCGCCACTCTCGCCCTTTCCCTCTTTTTAGGAATAGGGCTTTTAATAGCTTTAAATAATACTTACTTTTTCCGATAAAGTCAAGGACCTCAACCTTTTTCAGGCCGGGGACCGCTTCCGAGGGATCTTAAAGCCCGAGACCGCCGGACCTTGTTTCCAATAAAGGGAGAAATTCCTCCCAATCCTTAATGATGCCCTCCGGGGCGGCCCTTTTGATCTCCGGCAGCCGGTGTTGGCCGCCCGAAATAATGATGACGGCTACCCCTGCTCCCCGGGCCGCCTGGATATCATCCAAACTATCGCCGAGATAGAGGACCTCGGCAGGACGGCAGCCCAAGCCGTGACAGGCCATAAGAAGGCCGCGGGGATGCGGTTTCAACCAGAGGGCCTCGTTGCGGCTGACCGAGAAGTCGATCTGGGCCTGAAGGTCCAATTTGATTAAAGCCCGGTCCAGGCTGGTCCGCCCCACATTGCTCACCAGCCCGGTTTTTAAGCCCTTGTCCCGGATCCGAGGTAGCAGGTCCTTGACCCCCGGCCGGACCTGCCAGCGATCGAAGGCATCGGCATCATAACGATCATAAAGCGCGGACAGCAAATCAAAGGCCTCGCTCCGGCCGATCCTTTCCTGATGCCGGAGGGCCAAGTTCATGGCTTCGGCATAATGGGGGGAGGACCGGCTTTCGGTTGGGATGCGGCACTGAGTTAGAATCCTCAGGGCCTCGGCCTCGGCTTCAGCCAAACGCCACTGAAAATCCACCAGGGTACCTTCAAAATCAAAGAGGAGGCCCTTAGGGGGTTGATTCATGCGGCAAAGGGATCGGTTAAGGAAAGGGTCTCTTCTCGATCCGGGCCCACGGAAATAATGCCGATCGGGACCTGGACCAGTTCTTCGATCCGATTAAGATAATTTTGGGCCGCCCGGGGGAGTTCTTCTCTTTTTCTAACGGCCCGAAGGGATTCGCTCCAACCTGCCCACTCTTCATAGCGGGGCCGGCAGGCTTCCAGGACCTTGAGCCGGGCCGGAACATGGGTCAGCACCTGGTCCTCCCAGACATAGCCGGTGCAGATTTTGAGCGTTTTAAATCCGGTCAGGACATCCAATTTGGTGATGGCTAAAAAGGAAAGCCCGTTTAAACGGGCCGAATCTCCCAAGACAACGGTGTCCAGCCAGCCGCAGCGTCTTGGACGTCCGGTGGTGGCGCCATATTCCCCGCCTTTTTCCCGTAAAGCGTCGCCCACCTCCTCGGTTAATTCCGTGGGGAAGGGGCCTCCGCCGACCCGGGTGGTATAGGCCTTGGTAATCCCCACGATGGAGGTGATCTTCTTGGGCCCCAAGCCCGCCCCGGTGCAAACGCTGCCGGCCAAAGGGTTGGAGGAGGTTACATAGGGATAGGTGCCATGGTCCACATCCAGATGCGTGCCCTGAGCCCCTTCAAACAAAATAGGTTTCTTTTCCCGGAGGGCCTGATCGATCCGGAGCGAAACATCGGTGACATAGGGCCTGATGAAGTCCGCCAGAGGCAGGTAGGTGTCCAGGATTTCCCGGGGATCCAAGGCCGGGACCTTCAAGAATTCTTTAAAGATGAAATTTTTTTCCTGGAGATTGCTGTTTACCTTTTGAATAAAAACCTCCGAATCGAGCAGATCCACCACCCGAACTCCATTGCGGGCCACCTTGTCTTCATAACAGGGGCCGATCCCTCGCCCGGTGGTGCCGATGGAGGCCCGGCCCTTATAAGCCTCCCGGGCCGCATCCAAATGATTATGGTAGGGCAGGATCAGATGGGCTTTTTCACTCAGACCGAGGTTTTCGGGCCCGACCGCGATCCCTCTTTCCCGGAGGGCCAGGATTTCTTTTTGTAAAACCAGAAGATCGACCACCAGGCCATTTCCGATCAAGCAGGATTTTCCAGGGTGCAGGATGCCGGAGGGAATCAGATGGAGAATAAATTGTTTCCCGTCGACGACCAGGGTGTGACCGGCATTGTTGCCCCCCTGAAACCGGACCACCACCTCGGCCTGCCGGGTCAGAAGATCCACAATCTTGCCTTTTCCCTCATCTCCCCACTGGGTTCCCACTACGATCACGCAGGACATAGTCACACCTCCTTTTCGGCAGACCAGGGTTTAATAGCCGGTCCCATTTAATGCAAGCTCCTCAATTTCATGTCAAGACTATTTATGAGACCCTTAATATCTGGAGCGAAGAGGGCCGCTATCTGGGTTCTTTATGCCAGCCGGCCTAAAAAGTCAACCTATTAAAGGCCGGCGTTCTGATCCCCGACTGCAGGCTTTTTAAGAGGAACCTAATACCTCATAGCCCGTAGGCGGGCTATCCTTTCTTCGATGGGCGGGTGGGTGCTGAAGAGATTTAGGATGCTCCTTCCGGACAGAGGATTGACGATGAACATGTGCGCTGTGGCCGGACTGGGATTCTGCATCGGCAGACGCTGGGAGGCCAGTTGTAATTTTTCTAAGGCGCTGGCCAGCCCTAAAGGGTTTCCAGAAAATTGAGCGCCGGAACTGTCGGCCAGGTATTCCCGGGATCGGGAGATGGCCATCTGAATCAGCATGGCGGCAATAGGGGCCACGATGGTCATGACCAGAATTCCCAGAAGGCCTCCGGAGCCTTGGCCTTCCTCCGAATCACTCCGTCCGCCTCCGAAGAGGGTGGCCCAGCGGGCCATATTGGCCAGGATCATGATGGCCCCGGCCATGGTGGCGGCGATAGAGCCGATCAGGATATCCCGGTTTTTGACATGGCTCAGTTCGTGGGCCAGGACCCCTCTTAATTCCTGCCTGGAAAGGATGCGCATGATTCCGGTGGTTACCGCCACGACGGCATGCTGGGGATTTCTGCCGGTAGCAAAGGCATTGGGGGAATCATCGTCGATCATAAAGATCCGGGGTTTGGGAATGCCGGCGTGTTGGGCCAGTTCGGTTACCATCTGGTGGATCTCCGGATTTTCCTGGGGCCCCATTTCCTGGGCCCGGTACATGGCCAGGACGATCTTATCGGAAAACCAGTAGCTCCCCAAGTTCATGATCCCGGCCAGGACAAAGGCCAGGACCATTCCCTGCTGCCCTCCGATAGCCCGCCCGATCAGGATGATCAGGACGGTCATCAATCCCAGCAAAAAGGTTGTTTTCAGCGTATTGGACATCATAAAAATTGGACTCCTTGATTAATGGCCCTGCCGTGAGAACTTGGGTCGGGGACGATTATTAACCGTCCCCTATTTGTATCTACCCGGTGGGGCTGCCTTTTCTTCCGTCTGAGGCTTTCGGGCTGGTCTTTTCTTCGGGCTTACCCACGGGGGATCCTTTACCCCCTCCGCATTCTCGCCCACGCAGGGGCGTGGGCGAGCTGCGGTTTCCCCCATGGATAAGTCCGGAAAAGACGGCACCCTTTCGCCAATGACTTCAGAAAAGACAGCCTCACCTCCATGAAGGATCATGGTATCAATCCTGCTGCCCTTGTCAAGAAAAACCGCTGGTTATTCCTTTTCGGAGTTTGTCCCAACGTTACGTGATTTTTAGGCTATCCATTCGTCGAGGGCTTCCGAAGTCTTGATTTCAAGGTTGTCCGAAAGGGTATCCATAGCCCCAACCCGGCCCGAATTTCTAAGTTGGTTGGGAGCCGGGCATTCATCCCGCCGAAGGCGGGACTTTGGTGTTGGCCTGTTTCTAAACCCACCGATAAACTTCCTGCCCGGGGCAGGCTCCAGGCGTTTTGGCGGACTATCCTTGAAATCAAGACCTCGGAAGCCCTCTGGGGTGATGTAATAGTTAAGAGGCTACCCCTTAGATTTGAGCATCACGTAACTTTGGGACTATCCCCTTTTTTGAAAAGGAGTTCTCCGTTGGCAGCGGCATCGATGATGATCTGCTGGCCTTCTTCGAAGGCCCCTTCCAGTAATTTCAGGGCCAGGGCATCTTGGATGCGGTGCTGAATAACCCGTTTCAGGGGGCGGGCGCCGTAGACCGGATCAAAGCCCTCCTGTGAAATCAGATCCCGGGCGGCCTCGGTCATCCGGATGCTCAGGTTTTTTTCGGCCAGCCGTTTCCGGAGAAGACCGATCTGGATATCGACGATGGCCTTGATATGATCGCGGCCCAGGCTGTGAAAGATGACGATATCGTCGATCCGGTTCAGGAATTCGGGTTTGAACTGGGCCCGCAAGGCTTCCATGACCCGCCGGATCATCTCCTGCCGGTCTCCCTCGGTTAAGTCCTGGATAAAGTGGCTGCCGATGTTGGAGGTCATGATGACCAGGGTATTTTTAAAGTCCACGGTCCGGCCCTGGCCGTCCGTCATCCGTCCGTCATCCAGGATTTGCAGCAGGGCGTTGAACACCTCGGGATGGGCCTTTTCGATCTCGTCAAAAAGGACCACCGAATAGGGCCGGCGGCGAACGGCCTCGGTCAGGTAACCTCCTTCTTCATAACCGACATAGCCCGGGGGGGCACCGATCAGGCGGGAAACCGAATGCTTTTCCATATACTCGGACATGTCCACCCGGACCATAGCCTGTTCATCGTCGAAGAGAAATTCTGCCAAGGCCTTGGCCAACTCGGTTTTGCCCACCCCGGTGGGGCCCATGAAAATGAACGATCCCACCGGGCGGTTGGGGTCCTGTAAGCCGGATCGGGCCCGCCGGACGGCATTGGACACGGCCAGGATGGCCTCTTCCTGGCCGATGACCCTTTCCTTGATCCGCTCTTCCATCCGGATCAGCTTTTGCTTTTCGCCCTCCATCATTTTAGCCACCGGTATGCCGGTCCACTTGGCTACGACCTCGGCCACGTCCTCATCATCCACTTCTTCCTTGAGCATCTTTTGCTGGGCTTGAAAGGCCTCCAGGTTTTGATTTTCCTCTTCCAGTTTTTTGGTTACGGATAAGAGGGTCCCATACCGTATTTCAGCCGCCCGGGAGAGGTCTCCCAACCGCTCGGCATTCTGGGCCTCGGTCTTTAATTGTTCGATCTCCTCTTTAATCTTCCGTAAGGTTTGGATCGATTCCTTCTCTTTTCTCCAGTGGACCTTCATCGTGTCGCTTTGCCCTTTTAATTCCGAGAGATCCTTTTCTATCTTGCCCAGCCGATCCCGGGAGGCCGGGTCGACCTCTTTTTTCAGGGCCTCTTTTTCAATTTCCATCTGGAGGATTTTTCGTTCCAGTTCATCGATCTCCTGGGGCATACTGTCGATCTCGATCCTGAGCTTGGAAGCGGCCTCATCAATCAGGTCAATGGCCTTGTCGGGCAAAAAACGGTCCGTAATATAGCGATGGGATAAGGTGGCGGCGGCCACAATGGCCGAGTCCTTGATCCGGACCCCATGGTGGACTTCATATTTTTCTTTCAGTCCCCGGAGGATGGCAATGGTATCCTCTACCGAAGGTTCCCTGACCAGGACCGGTTGAAATCGCCTTTCCAAGGCGGCGTCTTTTTCGACATATTTTCGATATTCGTTGATCGTGGTCGCCCCGACGCAGCGCAGTTCCCCCCGGGCCAGGGGCGGTTTCAACATGTTTCCGGCATCGACCGACCCTTCGGCCTTTCCGGCTCCTACCAAGGTGTGCAATTCATCAATAAAAAGGATGATCTGTCCCTGGGCCTCGGTTATTTCCTTGAGAACCGCTTTCAAACGATCCTCGAATTCCCCCCGGTATTTGGCCCCGGCGATCAGGGCCCCCATATCCAGGGCCACGACCCTTTTATTTTTCAACCCTTCAGGGACATCTCCCTGAATAATGCGCTGAGCCAGGCCTTCGACAATGGCCGTTTTCCCCACCCCGGGTTCACCGATCAGGACCGGATTATTTTTAGTCCGTCGGGAAAGAACCTGAATGATCCGGCGGACCTCATCGTCCCGGCCGATAACCGGGTCCAATTTGCCTTGTTGGGCCAGTTCAGTCAGATCCCGGGCGAACTTTTCCAGGGGGCGGTATTTCTCCTCGGGGTTGGGATCGGTCACCCGTTGGGTGCCCCGAATATCCACTAGGGCCCTCAGGATATTTTCTCTGGTGGCCCCCAAGGCCTGGAAGGCCTGGGCCAGGGCATCCCCTTTCTGATCCATCAGGGCGATGAGGATGTGTTCCAGGCTGACATACTCATCCCGCATCTGAGAGGCGACGGCAAAAGATGCGTCCAGCACGGTCTGGAGACGGGGTGAGAGATAGCTCTGGCCCCGGCCGGTGCCTGAAATCCGAGGGATTTTTTCCAGTTGTCCCTTAAGGGTATTGGTAACCTGGTTAAGATTCAGCCCCATTTTTTGGAACAAGGGGTTTAATATAGTATCGGGCTGGTTCAAGAGGGCGCTAAAAAGATGCTCCGGTTCAATCTGCTGGTGTCCCATTCCTTCGGCCAGGGATTGGGCGGACTGCAAGGCCTCCTGAACCTTTATGGTAAACTTATCCAAACGCATAATGGTCGTCCTTTCCTTATTTTGCTTCTAATATTAACCATTTCCATTTTTATTGTCAAGATGGCCTTGGGCTGGAGGGCAGTTAAACCTTGACAGAAAAAATAGATTGGTTTTAAGTAAATTGGATCTTCCCAGGATGGGGGTTTAAAATGAACAACTATATACGGGCCATGCGGCTTCCCTTTTTAACGGGATCCCTGGTACCGGCTCTATTATCCGCCGCCCAGGCCTTTGACCGGGGATTTATCAGAGGTCTTGACTTGGGATTGATCCTGGTGGGGGTGGGCTTGCTTCAAATCGCCGCCAATCTGATCAATGATTACTTTGATGCCCAGGGGAGTGATCCCCTCAACCGGCGTTTAACGCCTTTCAGCGGGGGAAGCCGGGTCATTCAAGAGGAAAGGCTCAGTCCCCGCCAGGTGTTCCGGACAGCGGTCATTTCTTTTTTAATCGCCTGTTTGGCCGGCCTGGTTTTGGTTCTTCGGGGCCATACCCAGGTGGCTTGGTTGGGTTTACTGGGCCTGGGGGCCGCCCTCTTATATTCTCTTGACCCGATCAAATTTATGTCCCGGGGGCTGGGCGAAGTCACCATTTTTCTGGCTTTCGGCCCCCTGATTACCTGGGGGAGCACTTATGTTTTAACCGACCAATTCACCTGGCAGGCTTTTCTGTTGGGGTTCCCTTTGGGTTTTCTGATTACGGCCGTTATTTGGATCAACCAGTATCCGGATTTTCCGGCCGATCGAGATTCCGGGAAAAGGAACCTGGTGGTCCGTTTGGGGTTGTCCCCGTCCCGCTTCATCTATCTCGGGCTGATGAGTCTTCCCTTTCTCTTCCTTTTTTACCTTATCGGCGGGCAAGGAATATCCCCTTATGCCCTTTTGGCCTGGCTGGCCTCCCCGTTGGCCGTCAAGGCCATGGGAATCCTCTGGAAGCATTATACGGCCTTTGAAAAGATCATCCCGGCTCAGGCCCTGACCATCCAAACCCACCTCCTGCTCGGCCTGCTCATGATCATAGGCATCCTGCTCGGGCATTTTATCGGGTAACGGGAAATGAGAATCTTAGGCTTGGATTTCGGGTCAAAGGTAATCGGGGTGGCCATCAGCGATGATTTAACCATTACGGCCCAGCCCCTGACCTCCATCCGGCGGACTAGCCTGGAAAAAGACCTTTCTTCCATCCTTGAAATCGTTGCCGGCTACCAGGTGGCAGAAGTCGTGGTAGGTCTTCCCATCAACATGAACGGGACCAAAGGAGAGTCGGCTCGAAAGGCTGAAGCCTTCATTGAAAAACTCCAGGGCCGGTTGTCCTCCATGATCATCCCCTGGGACGAGCGCATGACAACCATGGCTGCCGAACGGGCCCTCCTGGAAGGGGATGTGAGCCGCCGAAAACGGCGGAAGGTGATCGACCGAGTGGCGGCCGCCCTGATCCTCCAGGGTTATTTGGACAGCCGTTCCCGTAAGAACGAAAATCCCCTTTGAAACGCACCCTGGTCCTGCTTCTTTTTATCCTGGTTATCCCGGGGACCTTACTCTGGGATGGTTTTTACCGTTTTCTGCGCCCCCCAACGATTTCCGATCCGATAGTCCGGGTGGTTCGGATCCTGCCCGGGATGTCCCTTAAGTCCATTGCCCGTCACCTGGAACAGGAGGGGTTAATTCAGGATGCCTATAAATTCCTGGTCCTGGCCTGGTGGAAAAAGGCCGGCAAAAAGGTCCAATGGGGCGACTTTGAACTCCGGACCGGGATGCCCCCCGGGACCCTTTTGGAGTATCTTGTTACCGGCAAGACCATGTTAAAACGGGTTACCATTCCGGAGGGGTTCACCCTGGAGCAGGTCGCCGGGCGCCTGACGGAAGAAAATTTAGTCCAGGAGAAAGCTTTCTTGGACTCGGCTCGGGATCCGGATTTTCTGAAGGCCTTAGGGATTCCGGGCGATTCTTTGGAAGGCTATCTTTTCCCGGATACCTATTTCTTCCACCGGGGCATGTCCGTCCAAACCATTCAAAAAAGAATGGTCGGGAGGTTCCAGCAGGTCTGGGGAGAATTGGAAAGAGAAGGCTTATCCGCTGAGGCCCCCAGCCAAAATAAAATGGTTATCCTGGCTTCGGTGGTCGAAAAAGAAAGCGGCCTGGGCAGCGAACGCCCCCTGATTGCCTCGGTTTTTTTCAACCGCCTTGAAAAGGGCATGGCCCTGCAAAGCGATCCTACCGTGATCTATGGCCTTAAAAACTTTAACGGCAACTTGACTAAAAAAGACCTTCAAAAACCGGGTCCCTATAATACCTATATCAAGCCCGGTTTGCCTCCGGGTCCGATAGCCAATCCAGGCCGGGAGGCCTTGCGGGCCGTTCTCTCTCCGGCCCGGAGCGATTATCTGTATTTTGTTTCCAAGAATGACGGCAGCCATTGTTTTTCCGGGACCTTAAGGGAGCACCAGCGTGCCGTGGCCCGGTACCAGCTTTCCTTGAAATCAAATTCTTCTTCCAAAATCGGCAGGAATAAAATATAAATTAAAGCTAACCAAAGAGTTTTGAAATTCTATTCTAAAGTCCTGAAGAAATGGTGGTGGTGGGTCTTATTTTTTAAGTTGTCCAAAGGGTGACTAAGAGTCCCTAATCCGGCCCGAATAACTAAGTTTTATTGAGAGCAAGGTCACCAAATATGAGATGGTGCAGCCCATGAGCAAATTCCAGCATACCCATGAGTTTGTAAATCAATACACCGGCCTGGTCGGTTTCGGCCTGGATCGGGATACCGATGAAAAATCCCTGATGGTTTACCTTCAAAAATTTTCGGATGATACCCTGATGAAAACCATCCTGCCCCGTCTTAGTGATGCGGAGATCCGGGACCTTTTTGATCTCATTGCCCGTATCCTCAAGACCCACCTTAAGGAAAACGAATATCATCACCTCTTCCTCGGAGATGATGACGACCCGAAACCTGAGGCCTAAATTTGGGAAGGTTCAAAAGGGATCCGTTCCGAAAAAGACCCTCGCTCTTAAGCGGAAGGACTTCGTAGGTTTTGCCCAAGGAGAAGTTACCTACCCTGATAGAAAAAATCCGGAGTTATCCGGGTCTGTTGCGGAAGCAGCCGATTCAGGAGGTCTATGAAAGGCTGGTTCAGACCCAACCTTTCGGTTCTCAACTGCCCAACTATGGGGATGATGCCGCCGTGATTCCCTGGGGGGAGGGGTTTTTACTCCTGGCCGCCGACGGCATCATGCCCCAATTGCTTATAAATGAACCCTATGCCGCCGGCAAGGCTTCGGTCATGGTCACGGTCAATGATATTTATTCCATGGGCGGCCGGCCGATCGCCCTGGTGAATGTCCTGGCCTGCGGGGATGAAGCCCGGCGGCTGGAGGTAGTGGAAGGCATCAAAAAAGGGTGTGAGAAACTCCGGGTGCCCATGGTCGGCGGCCACCTCCATCCTGATGCCCCGGATGAAGCCCCGGCCCTCTCAGTGGCCATATTAGGCTTTGCCAAGAAGGTCCTGCGCAGCCACCTGGCCCGACCGGGAGATGACCTGGTCCTGGCGGTCGATCTCAAGGGGCGGAAAGGCTGCCGATCGGTGGTCAGTTGGGATGCCAATTCTGGAAAAAGTTCTGAGGAACTCCTCTTCCGATTGGAGACCCTGCCCTTAATTGCCGAACAGGAGTTGGCTTATGCCGCCAAGGACATCAGCAATGCCGGGATCCTGGGAACCCTGTCGATTATGATGGAAAATTCCGGACAGGGGGCCGAGGTGGACCTGGCGGCCATACCCAAACCGGCCGGGATCGGATTTGCGGATTGGCTGCTGGCTTTTCAGAGCTTTAGTTTTATTTTGTCCGTTCCCGGCGATCGATCCCGGCAGGTGATCCGCCTTTTTAAGGAAAGGGAGATCGAGGCCGATCGGGTGGGAAAAGTAGTCTCCGGACCACAGGTTATCCTTAAACAGGGCAGCCAGAGAGAGGTCTTGTTTGATTTCTCGAAGGAAACGATAACGGGCATTCGCTACCCGGGTTCATCAAAAGAAGGGGCCTGATACTAATACCTTATGGGCATCCAACATAGAGTAGGCTTCAAGTTAATCCTCATTTATCTGATCTCGGTGATCCTGGCGCTGACCGCGGTTTTATTGGTGGCCGAATCGATTATTTCCCAGCAGGTTTATAAACGCCACCAGAAGAAGCTGGATACCCTTTCTCAAAAGGTCTTTTTCAGCCTGGAAAAAGAAAAGGACCAGATTCGGTTGATGGCCCGAGCCATTGCCAATTTCGGCCAGGTCGGGAATCTGGTGGAGAAAGGGGATATCAACGGCATCCGAAAGCTGGTGGTTTCGGTATTCAAGGAATCAGGTCTGGATGTGCTTTTTATTGTGGGAAATCAGAAGAGGGAACTGGTCCGTTTCCAATCCGCCCGATTCCGGATGTTAAATCCCCAGGAAGGCGATCAGATCAAAAAGGCCATCTGGGGCAATTACCGAGTCCGGGTGAGCCGCTGGGCCCAGGGCATTTTCGTGAGCGGCAGCGCCCCGATCATGAATGAGGAATCCTTCAAGGGCCAGGTTTTCGCTGGGGTCTTGATCGACAACCACTTTTTGGAGGAACTGGCCAAGGATACGGATTCATTTCTGGCCATCATCAAGGAAGGCAACGTGATGGCCAGCACCTTTTCCAACAAAGAAGAACCGGGAGAGGAACTGGAATTCTCAGAAGAGTTGCTCCAGGACATCAAGGCCTTAAAAGGGCAACCCCTCCCGGTGACCGTGGAAGAAAAATTATATACCATGAAATCCCAGCCCCTGAGGGATGGGGAAGGAAACGTCCTGGGTTTTCTGGTGATCGGCCTTTCCCGGGGAGAACTGACCCAAACCCTGAGTTCCCTGCGCCGCATCATCCTGAGCGTAGGAGGGGCCGGGGCCTTCTTAGGGATCCTTCTGACCGTTTTATTGACCCATAAAATGAGACGGCAGATCATTCATCTTACGGCCGGGACGGAAAAGATCATCGCCGGGGACCTGTCGGAGGCCATACCCCAGATCAGCCGGGATGAGTTGGGGAGTTTAGCCGGGTCCTTTAACACCATGGCTCAGACGCTGAAGGAAAGAAATCGGATTCTGGAGGAAGAGAAAGATAAGATTTTGGCCAATGTGGATTTCTTGTCCATGATGGTCCATGATGTCAAAGCCCCCATCAGCGGCATCCGTTTGCTGATCGAAACCCTGTTGGAGGAACCGCTGCCGGCGGCCATTAAAGAACGGCTGGGCGCTATAGGGGAAAGTCTTGAGGAATTGCTGATGCAGCTCTATAATGTCCTGACCATATCTCAGATTGAGAAGGGGCCGTTTACCCTGAGAAGGGAACGGGCCGATTTAAATTCCTCCGTTTCCTATGTCCGCTCCCAATGCCAGGTGTTGGCGGATCGAAAGGAGATTCGCCTGATTGAAGAGCTGGGTCTGGATCTGCCCGCCATTGAGGCCGATGAGTTTTACCTGGAACGTCTTATGTATAACCTGATCATTAATGCCGTTCATTGGGCCCCGGCCAAGGGCTGGGTCAGGATCAAGACCGGGGCGCTCCGGACTAAAGATAAAAACGAAGTTTTTCTGGAGGTCAGCGACAGCGGGCCGGGTATTCCTCCGGACCAAAGGCCCTATCTTTTCGGAAAATACAGGGCCCAGAAAGAGAAGGGGGATTTAATGGGCGTTCATTCCGGGTTGGGGTTATTTATCTCCCAGACCATCACCCAGGCCCACGGCGGGAGTTTGCGGGAGGAAGGCCTTCCCGGAGAAGGGGCTCGGTTTGTTTGCATCCTGCCGGCAGCGGAGTCGATCGGATAATCCTCATGGCTCAAATCCTGATCGTGGATGACGATTTGAATACCTGCCAGGCCTTGACCCTGGTATTGGGTAAAGAGGGCCACCAGGTCCTGGAGGCCCATTCGGGGAAGGAAGCCCTGGAAAAGATCCGCAGTCAGGAAGTGGAACTGGCTATTGTTGATCTGAAGATGCCCGGGATGACGGGCTTAGAATTCTTTCAAACCATGAAGGCCCTTAGACCCGAGGTGATCGCCATCATGATTTCAGCGCATGCGACTGTGGACCAGGCGGTTGGGGCCATCAAGAGCGGCATCTATGATTTCATCACCAAGCCGTTTCATCTAAGCGATATCAAAAGGGCTGTGGCCCGGGCCCTGGAAGCCCAATCCTTATGGATCGAAAACCGGCGTCTGCGCCAGGCCTTGCGGGAAAAATCCTCTTTCTCGGAGATCATAGGGAAAAGTCCGGCCTTTGTGCGCATCATGGATCTGGTTTCCAAGGTGGCGCCGACCCGGAGCACGGTACTCCTTTCCGGAGAAAGCGGAACCGGGAAGGAGATCATTGCCGAGGCCATTCATTTTGCCAGCCCCCGAGAAGAAGGCCCCCTGATCAAACTAAATTGCGGGGCGCTGACGGAGACCTTGCTTGAATCGGAATTGTTCGGCCATGAAAAAGGGGCCTTTACCGGGGCTTATCAACAGCGGATGGGACGATTTGAGCAGGCCAACGGGGGTACGCTTTTTCTGGATGAGATCGGCGAAATGAGCCTGGCCATGCAGGTCAAGCTCCTGCGGGTTCTGCAGGACGGATGTTTCGAGCGGGTCGGCAGCAGCCGGACCATCCAGGTGGATGTTCGAGTCATAGCCGCCACCAACAAGGATCTGGAAAAGGAAATAAGAGAAGAGCGATTTCGACAGGATTTATTTTATAGAATTAATGTGATTACGATCGAGATCCCCCCCTTAAGGGAAAGAAGCGAAGATATCCCGTTATTGGCCCATCATTTCCTGGCCAAGTATTCCGAAATAAATAAGAAAAAAAATGGAGGGTTTTCTGCCGGCCTCCTTCAGGCCCTCCTGCATTATTCCTGGCCGGGTAATGTCCGTGAACTTGAAAATATAATTGAACGAGCCGTCTCTCTTAGTCAAACGGATAAGATCGAAATTACGGATTTACCGCCCCGGGTTTTAAACGCGCCTTTTTCGGATGACTATTTCATGCTGCCTTTCGGTAAGAGCTTGGATGAAATTGAAAAAATGGTCATTGATAAGACGGTCATTAAAACCCGCGGAGACAAGAGGACCGCGGCTCACATGCTGGGCATAAGCCTTTCCAGTTTATATAACAAACTTAATCGCAAGGATGGCTAAGCCGTGTCTTTGAATTATCGGGCCTTTTGTTTGGGCCGGACCATAAAAGGATCGTTTTTTTCTCAGGTGATAGCCGGGTTTCTTACGGGCTCTATGCTTTGGGCAGCCCCGGCAGATCCGGCCAAGAAACCGGCCCAGGAAAAGCCCGGCGTAGAAACCAAAATCAAACAGGTTCCCGGGGAAGGATCGCACAGCACCCCCCTTTGGAAAGGGTATTGGGAGAAGGCCAGAGGGGCCGTCCTGCTGAACCAGTACAACGAGGCGGTCCGCTTTTTTCGTCAGGCCCTGGCCTTAAAGCCTAACCTGGACGAGGCCCGCCTGGAATTGGCCCGGGTCCTGGAATCTCAGGAGAAATGGGGGGAGGCTATTGGGGAATTGGAGGTCCTGGCCGATCACCAGCCCTTGAATATCAAGATCCAGAAGGAGCTGGCCGATCTCTTTTCCCGGCAAAAGGAATACCGCCGGGCTTCCGAGCGCTACCTCTGGATCCTGCAGAAGGAGCCGGAAAACCTTCCCGTCCGCCTGGCCCTGGCCCGTAATTTTTTTGAGGTGAATGAGCTTGAAAAGGCCCTGATCGAGTGGCGTCAGGTCTTGATCCGGGATCCCCAGAATACGGAAGCGCGTCTTCAGATGGTGGAGGCCCTGATCGCCACCCGGCGGCTGGATGAATCCATTCAGATCCTGGACTACCTGGTCAAACATTTTCCCAAGCAATCAGGCCTGAAGCGGAAGATGGCCCAGGCCCTGGTGCTGGCCCAAAAATTCAAAGAGGCGCTCCCCTATCTTCAGGAGCTCAATCGGCAGGATCCGGTGGATCTGGAAGTTCAACTGATGTTGGCTCAAGTCCTGGCGGCTGTAAGAAATTATGATCAATCCCTGCCCTACCTGGAAACCTATCTAAAGAAAAAGCCCGACAATAGCAGTGCTCTCTTAGAGAAAGCCAGGGCTTTGTTGAATACCGGCCATGCCGTCCAGGCCATGGAGATTTACGAGCGCCTCAAGAAAATGGATGGGAACAATACCGAACTCCTCAGGGAAATGGCTGAGGCCTATGTTGTCTCCGGAAAGCTCAAAGAGGCCATCTTGGCCACCCAGCACCTCATTCAACATTTCCCCAATGAATATCAACTCCACGAAAAAGCGGGAACCCTTTACCTGCAACTCCGGGAATACGGCCAAGCTATCGCCCCTTTCCAGAATGCCCTGGCCCTGGATCCGGATAATCCTTTCGCCCAGTTGGGCTTAGCCCGGGCCTACCATTTTTCCGGACAAAGGGAAAAGGCCCTGCCCCTGTATCGAAGCCTGTTGCAGCAACGGGAGGACCCGGGACTGAAGGTGGAGTTGGCTGATCTCCTTTACGAAACCGGAAAATTCAGCGAGGCCTTTGCCTACTACAACCAGGTCTTGACTGAAAAACCCGATCTCTGGGAAGTTCGCTTCAAGCTGGCCACCGGTTATTACCGGCAGAAAGAGTTCCCCCTGGCGGCCCAACAACTTGAACGTTTGGTACGGGAGCAACCGGAACAGGGAGGGATCTGGACCTTGGTCGGGTACAACGCCCTGGAACAAGGCGATTATGGCTTGGCTCAACAGGCCTTTCGAAGAGTCCTGTTGCTGGGACAGGACCGCGGCAATATCCTCCTCAGGTTGGGGGAGACCTATCGCCTTCAAGGGTATCCCTGGAAGGGCCTGACTTACCTGGATTGGGCCCTTGAAATCCAACCCGGGGATAAGGAAATTTTGATCGAAAAGGCCATGGCCCTCATAGACGGGGGTGGGTTTGCCCAGGCCCAGAGGATTCTGGAGGCCGTAAATAATAAGAGCCCCGATTCCTTTAAGGTGCGCCGGGCCGGGGCGCGTCTCCTGGCGGCCCAGGGCCGAAGAGACGAAAGCGAGGCGGCCTGGACGGCCCTGGAAAAGGCCTTTCCTTCAGAGCAGGCTCTCATTTTTCAGGACCGGGCGGCCTTCTATGCCTCTCAACAAAAGTGGGGTCCGGCTTTGACCGCCCTTAAAGCGGCCCAGATCAAAAATCCCCTGAATCTTGATATCCAAAAAAAGATAGGACGGCTTTTGGTCAGGATGGGTTTATGGGCGGAAGCCGAATCCTTTTATCTGGACCTGGATAAGAAAAAAATCCTTTTGGATGAAGCCTATCTGGGGCTGGGTCTTATCCATATCCGCGGGAACCGGCCTGAACCGGCCCAGGAGATGATGTGGCAGGCCCTCTGTAAGGCCCCGGAATCCATTCCGATCCGTTTTTGGCTGATGCGGGGCTATGGACACAAAAAGGAGATGACCCGGGCCGCCGGGAAGATAGAGGAAACGCTGCTGCAATTCAGCCGTTCTCAAGAAGGGGGACTTTTGGCCTTGGCCGATGCCTATCAGGAAGCCGGGGACTGGAAAAAGGCCTATCCCCTTTACCGGGAAGTGCTTGAAAAGGGGGAAGACGATGAGTTATTGCAAGCGGCTTTCCGGATCAGCGCCGTCCTCCTTCCCTCCGGGGAGATCGAAGAGGTTAAAGAATTATTCGAGGATTTGCAGAAGCGATTTCCCCGCAACCAGAAGGTAGCCCGGACCTTGATCCAGGTCTATTCCCAAGATAAGGAATACGGCCAGGCCATCCGGGTGATTGATCAGCTTTATAAGCAGGAGGATCCCAAGGATCCGGTCTTAACCTGGCAAAAGGCCCGTCTCCTGGAGAAATGGCACAAGCATTCTTCTTCTCAAGCCACCTACAGCAGACTTTTAGAGCCGCCGGTAGATCACATTCTATCGGCACGATTGGAAGCCTGGCTGCCGAAGGCCGATCCGGCTTGGCAGAAACTCATTAAAGAATTGACCGCCCAGGAAGGCTATCCTCAGCCCTATGGGCTGTTTGAAAGGACCGTCAAAATCCTGGATTATTCAGAAACGGGAGAGTCTCTCCAGCCGATACGGGAATTCATCGAAATTCTGAAGGTCTTGGCCCTGATTCAAAAGAAGACCTACCTGGAAATGGAGGGGAAGGACCTGTTGTGGAAGGGCCTTTTTTTTCAGGCCCGGGTCCCTCTTGAGGAATTAAAGGATCTGGATCCGGATCATGAGGAAGCGGAGCAGGACCTGGTTAAAAGTTACCGCCTGCAGAATTAATTCTTTGATAACGTTCAAAAGTTACGGCACTGGCGTATTATGGCCTGACTTGGTCCCTTTCCATCGGGTATCAGAAATATTAGGCCACAACATTTGAACGATACCCATTCGTTAACCGTCGGCAGCCGATTCCCCCGGCTCTTTGCCCGGCTTTCTATTTTTTACGATTCTCCTCTTTAAGACCCGATGCCAATCCGTAAAATTTCCTTCCCCTCGAGCTTGCTCCAAATGATCGGACATCATTTTTAATTTTCCTTCCAGGTCATCCAACATGTGCACCAGGAGGGCTTCGCGGGTTTGAGGAAGGATCGGGGAACCGAATTCCAATTGACCGTGATGGGAGAGAAGGATGTGCTCCAACTGGGTCAGGATTTTCGGGTCTTCCCAGGAAAGGCCTTTAGCGGCCTCCCGGACCATTTCCCAGCCTAAGGTGACATGACCCAACAACTGCCCCTCATAGGAATTGTCGGTTGACAACACGCCTTCCAACTCCTTCAGCTTGCCGATATCATGTAAGGCCGCTCCGGCTAACACCAGGCCTTTATGGAGTTCGGGATAAAAGCGGATAACCTCCCGGGCCAGTTCAAACACCCGAAAGGTATGCTCCAAAAGGCCTCCCCAGTAGGCATGGTGATACATTTTAGAGGCCGGCCACCGGGTGAAGGTTTCCTGATGGCCGTGAAGCAGGGAAAGGGTTAAGGCTTTTAAGGAAGACGGTTCGACTTCCGTTTCCACCCCGGCCAGGAGGGCATCCCAAGCGGCCTGGATATCCAAATCGGTCCGGGGGATAAGCAGGTCCATTTCAAAGCCGGCCTTTTGGACCTGCTCCGGATCCATAAAATCAATGGCTTTAATTTTTTCTATGGTCAGTTGGAGTTCATCCTGAAAGGACTCCACCTTGCCGGCCACTCCGGCAAACTGGCCTTCCAGGAACAGCGGGTCAACCTGATTCAAGGCCTCGCTCCAGATCTTGGCGCCCAGGCTGCCGGTCCGGTCGGCCAGAAGGACATCCAAATAGTCTTTCCCGGTCCGAGTGCGCCGCCGTTCTTTCTTCTTGATTAGAAAAAATTGGCTGACCCGGTCGCCCGGTTTCAGGTCGGCGATAAAGATATGGGGCATAGGGACCCTCCGTATTCTGAATTCTGTTTCCTGAATTTATTGGTAACGTTCAAAAGGTAAGGCAAAAGTTATCTCTACCTAAAAAGGGGTCCGATGGTCTTGATTTCAAGGATTGTCCACCAAAACACAGATAGCTTGAACCCGGGCAGGAAGTTTATAAGGTGGTCCAGAAACAGGCCAACACCAAAGCTGTTTATCGTCTTGGGTGTATGCCCGGCACCGAATTAACTTTAAGGTTTGGGCCGGATTTGGGCGATGGGTTGCCCTTTGGACAACCTTGAAATCAAGACCATCGGACCCCTCTACGGGAGAACCGTAAGGCCTCAACTTTTGAACGTTACCAATTCATTTTTTTGAGTAGTACGTTTCGATCGCTTTAACCAGCCCGGGAATGGTGAATGTCTCGGCGGTGACGGAGACGGTTAGGCCGTTATCCCGGGCGGTCTGGGCCGTAATCGGTCCGATGCAGGCAATGACAACCGATTTGAGCCGGGAAAGGATCTCCCCGCGGGAAAAGAGGGCCAAAAAATGAATCACGGTGGAGGAACTGGTAAAGGTCAGGCAATCCACTTCTCCCCGGTCTAATTTTTCCTCTAAAAAGGATTTTTCTTCCTCGGCGGGAAGCGTTTGATAGGCGGAAACGACGGTCACCTCGGCACCCAGGTTTTTAAGGCCGTCCGGCAGGACATCCCTGGCCAGGGCGGCCCGGGGGAGGAGGACTTTTTGATCCTGGAAGGGGATTTGGGCTAAGGCATTGAGAAGTTCCTCCGCCTGGTATTTTTCCGGAATGAGATCGGGCCGGAGATGATAGCGGCCGAGTTCCTTGGACGTAGCCGGTCCGATCACGGCCAGCCGGATACCTTTCAAGATCCGAAGATCTTGCCCTAAGTGTTCCAGACGCTGGAAGAAAAAACGGACCCCGTTAGGGCTGGTAAAGAAGATCCAATGGTATTCCTGGAGATGGTCAATGGCCTGATCGAGAGGCGTCCAGTCCGCAGGGGGAACGATACGGATGGTGGGGAATTCCAGGACCTCGGCGCCCAAGGCCTGCACCTGAGCTATCAGATCGCTGGCCTGCTCCCGGGTCCGAGTGACGACCACGGTTTTCCCGAACAAGGGGCGGCTTTCAAACCAATTCAAGGACTGTCTTAAGGCCACCACCTCCCCAACCACGAAGATCGCCGGAGGAGAAAGGGCCGCCTCCTTCGCCCTCAGTACAATATTGGATAAGGTCCCGGTTACGGTCTGCTGTCTGGGCGTCGTCCCCCAGCGAATCAAAGCCGCCGGCGTATCCGAAGGCCTTCCATTTTGGATCAATCGTTCCACGATAGCGGGCAGATTTTTTACTCCCATTAAAAAGACCAGGGTTTCCACGGCGGTGGCCAGCTTGCCCCAATCCAGACCGGGCTCTTCCTTGCTGGGATCCTCATGGCCGGTAATGAAGGCCAGGCTGGTATTAAAGCGGCGGTGGGTCAAGGGGATACCGGCATAAGCGGGAACGGCAATGGCTGAGGTGACACCGGGGACTATTTCAAAAGGGATGCCGGCCCGAGCCAGTTCTTCGGCCTCTTCCCCTCCCCGGCCGAAGATAAAGGGATCGCCCCCCTTGAGACGGACCACGTTCTTCCCCTGGGAGGCTTTTTCGATAATCAGTCGGTTGATTTCCGCCTGGGGCAGGGTGTGGTCCCCTCCTTTTTTCCCCACATAAAGGCATTCGGCTGAGACCGGTACATGGTTCAAAAGCTGTGGGCTGGCCAGAAAATCATAGATGACCACCTCGGCCTCCTTAAGTAATTGAACCCCTTTAACGGTCAACAAACCCGGGTCCCCGGGTCCGGCACCGACTAAGTAGACTTTTCCTGACATGATTCGACCTTGTCCATTATGAATTACAACCGGGTTTGTTTTATCTCGGTCTTTTCTTCCTGACGGTAAACCTGATCCAGGATTTCCCGGCCGCCCCGGTCCAGGAGGTGTTCCGCCAGCCGGAGCCCCAATCCTTCGGGGTCGCCGGCCGGGCCTTCCATCTTTGCTTTAATTATCACCGAACCATCCAACGAGGCTATCAGACCGGCCAGAGAAAGCCGTCCTTCCCGGAACCGGGCATGGCCGGCCAGAGGAACCTGGCAACCTCCCTGCAGGCGTTTTAAAAAACTCCGTTCCGCCTGAGTACCGAGGGCCGTTTCCTGATGGTGTAAAAAGGAAAGCATTTCTTTAAGCGCATCATCTTCTTCCCGGATCTCCAGGGCCAGGGCCCCCTGGCCGACCGCGGGCAGGCAGAGGCCGATATCCAGGATCTGAGTGATCAGAGCGCTCAGTCCCATTCGGTTCAGGCCGGCGGCGGCTAAAATGATCCCGGCCAGGTCCTCGGTTTCCATTTTCCGTATCCGCGAATCCAGGTTTCCCCTGAGCGGCAATACCTGGAGGTCGGGCCGAAGGTGCAATAACTGGGATTTTCGCCGCAAACTGCTGGTGCCGATTTTTTTTTGAGGGGGGAGGTCCTGGAAGGAGAGGCGATCCCGTGAGATCCAGGCATCTCTGGGGTCTTCCCGGAGAGGGATGGCCCCGATGACCAATCCCAGGGGCAGCTCTCCGGGCATGTCTTTCATGCTGTGGACGGCCAGGTCCACTTCCCGCCTGAGCAGGGCCTCCTCGATCTCCTTGACGAACAGCCCCTTGCCCCCGACTGCAGCCAGAGGAACATCGAGGATCTTATCCCCTTTGGTTTTTATCGGAACCAATTCCAGGCGAAGGGAAGGATAGCGTCCGGAAAGGGCTTTTTTGACCCAGGTCGATTGCTTAAGGGCTAACGGACTCCCGCGGGTTCCAATTTTTATCATGTCCCTGGCCATCGCGAGTTGCTAAAGAACCCTTTATCGATCAATTTTTATGCAACTTCGAGGTTACATGCAACTTCGGGGTTTACCTTAATGACAGGTGGAACAATTATGAGAGGCACAACTGCTGCACCCCGAAGAGGAGCCGGTTCCCACGAAACGATCCGATCCCTTAAAGGCAAAGGTGGACATTTTTTTCTGAAGATTTTCCTTCCGGCACTGGGGACAGCAAATTGTTTCCGAAGTTTTAAGGACCAGGGCCTCGAAATCATGGCCGCAGTCCTGGCAGAGATATTCAAAAATGGGCATTATGGTATTCTCCTGTATTTTTCATTACCTTAATCACCCCGGACTATTTTTTCAAGGTCTTTGAAAGGGTTTGTTGCGGCCAGCCTTCGACTAAAGCGGCGGCCAGAAGGGGGACCATCAGTTCATGGTGGCCGATCAGATAATAACCCTTTCCGCCTTCCAGGGTAGGGCGGCGGACCACATTGGCAGCCGGGCGGTAGTGGTGAATAAAGTCCATGTTGACGGTGGTGAGCTGCTTTAACGGGAAGCCCAGGTTGCGGACCAGGGTGACGGCCTTGAGGAAGACTTCCGGGAGCACGACCGCCGAACCGATATTAACAAAAACCCCTCCTTCAAGGGTCCGCACTACCGCACAGAAGGTCTGAAAATCGCGGTAGGTAGCCTGCCCGGTGGCTTTGGCATTCATGGAAGGATGGAGATGGATGATATCCGTACCGATGGCTACGTGGACCGTTACCGGTATCCGCCGGCGGACCGCCGCAGCCAGGAGGCTGTTCGCCAGATAAGGAAACTTGGCTTTGGTCAAACCCCGACCCACGGCCTCCCCCAGCCCAAGGCCCCTACGGACTCCTTGCTGAATGGCGCTGTTCAGAAACTGGGCGGTTTCCCGGGCCATGCCGAAGCTTCCTCGGCCCAATTCCCGGTCCACATCCTCGGAGGTTCGGCCTACCATGGCCAGTTCGGTGTCATGGATCACCCCGGCGCCATTCAGAGACAAGGCGCTGATAAAACCTTTTTCCATCAGGTCGATCAGGATGGGGCTGAGGCCCACCTTGATGAGATGGGCCCCCATGGCAAAGTGAATCGTTTTTCGAGAGGCCTTGGCCTTGGCGATGGCCTGGGCCACAGAGCGGAAGTGCCCGCCGGCCAGGATGCCGGGGAGGGTTTCCAGAAAGTCTTTGAAAGCGCCCCCGGCTGTCCAGGGGCGGGCCAGGTCTTCAAGCCCGATCTTGCTGGGGCGGTTTTTCAGGGAATAGGTTTTTAAATGTTTCAGGGAAAGGGGCGGAAAGCTCTGAGTGGCCACCGGTTTTATCCTTTCGGGGTTCCGAACAATTGGGTTTCGACCAAATCACAGAGCAGATGTTGGATCAGGATCTGCACTTCCTGGATCCGGGGGGTATCGGCCGAAGGGATAATGAGAGAGCGGTCGGCCCATTGGATCATCTGGCCGCCCCGGTTACCCACCAGGGCCACGGTGACCAGTTTATTATCCCGGGCCGCTTTAAAGCCCCGGATGATATTGGCCGAATTTCCGCTGGTGCTGATTCCCAGGACCCAGTCTCCCGGAAGGCCCAGGGCTAAAATCTGCTTTTCAAAGATCTGATCGAAACCGTAATCATTGCCGATACTGGTCAGGACCGAAGTGTCGGTGCTCAGGGAAAGGGCCGGCAGAGGGGACCGCTCCAGACGAAAGCGGTTTACAAATTCAGCCGCCAAATGTTGGGCATCGGCGGCACTCCCGCCGTTGCCCATGATCAGCAGTTTCTTGCCCTGTGAAAAGGCCCCGGCCAAGTCCCGGGCCAATTCCAGGAGGGCCTGGGCCTGGGATTCAAAAAAGGCTTTCTGGACGGCCTGAAGTTCGGCTACCTGCTGGTGAAGGTTGTTTATGGACATGGGACCCCGGTCTTGTTGGAATTTCCTTTGTAACTATCCCATTCCGGTCTTTCTGTCAACCCCGATTGATCCAGCCGAAGGTCCGGCCTTCCTGGGTTCGACAAAACTCCTTGCCCCCATCATCTAAATTTGATAGGATCCCTCACAGCCCCTGGATGCGGTTGAATCAGGGGTGAATTATTTGGAAAGGAAACCCAGGATGGATCGGACACCGATTACCAAGGAAGGATTGGAGAGACTGCGCCGGGAATTGGAACGCCTGGAGAAAAAAGAGAGGCCGTCGGCTATCAAGGCCATTGCCGAGGCCCGGTCCCATGGGGATCTCTCCGAAAATGCCGAATACCACGCCGCCAAAGAGCGCCAGGGCTTCATCGAAGGCCGCATTGGCGATCTGCATACTAAACTGGCCTGTGCCGAAGTGATAGACTGCTCCAACCTTCCGGACGACCGGATTGTCTTTGGAACGACGGTCGTCTGTAATGATCTGCAAACCGGAGACGAATTTAAAATTCGCTTGGTAGGGCCCGACGAATCCAATGTCGACGACGGCGACATCTCGGTTCTTTCACCCTTGGGCCGGGCCTTGATCGGCAAGGAGCCGGGAGATGAGATCCAAGTGAAAACCCCGGGAGGCCTGCGCTTGATTGAAATTGTAGATATCAACGTCTAATGCCCCTCACCCACCCTTACGGTGGCACTTCCGCGAATGACCCAGATTAAGGGCACCAAACCCAGGAAGAACAAAAAGAGGACATAAAACACATCATTAAAGCTCAGCATGGCGGCCTGTCGCTGTAGAAAGCGGTAGATCAGTTCTAAGGAACTCTGCTGGGCCAGGGTCTCCTCCAATCCACGGCCCTGAAGGAAACTCTGAATGCTTGGAGCGGTATTCTGGAGTTTAAAATCGTAGATGGAAAATCCTTCCGCCAGATGCTGCTGGTGAAATTGGGCCCGCCGGGAAATGCCGGTGGTGATAAAGGCCACGCCGAAACTCCCCCCCAAATTCCGCAATAAATTAAAGATAGCCGAACCGTAACCCATCTCGGGTTTGGGGATATTGGAAAGGGTCAGGGTGGAAAGGGGAACGAAAAAAAAGCTGATCCCCATGCCCTGGATAATCCGGGGCCAGATGACCGTCCAGAAATCCGCCTCCAGGGTGAAACCCGACATCAGATAGAGGGCATAGGCATTGGTTAACATCCCAAAACTTAACAGAAGCCTCGAATCCGTTCGTCCTACCAACCGGCCTACGACCGGCATAAAAAAGAGGGTGCTCAGGCCTCCCGGGCCCAGGACCAGGCCGGCCAGGTAGGCGGTATAGCCCATCAGGTTCTGCAAATAGATGGGCAGCAAGACAATGCTGCCGAAAAAGGAAAAAAAACCCAGAAACAGGATGATATTCCCGGAGGTGAAGGATCGGTTTTTAAAAAGCCTAAGCCGGACCACAGGGTAAGCAACCTTCAATTCAACCCAGATGAACAGCAGGAGGCAGACGGCCGCAATAAGGCTCAACCCGATAATAAAACTGGACTCGAACCAGGCCTCCCGCTCTCCCCGATCCAAGACCAGTTGGAGACAACCCAGGCCCAAGGTCAAAAGCCCCAGTCCCCAATAATCAATAGGCGTTTTTTGTTTTCTGAGATAAGGGGGGTCGAAGATGAACAGGAAGGTCATAAACATGGCCAGGCCGCCCAAGGGGAGATTGATGTAAAAAATCCAGCGCCAGCTCAGGGTGTCGGTAATATAGCCGCCGAGTAGAGGCCCCAGGATGGGTCCGAAAACCACCCCAATCCCATAGACGGCCATGGCCATGCCGTGCTCTTTCGGGGGAAAAGTCTCCAGGAGAATGGACAGAGAGAGCGGCTGCAAGGCCCCGCCGCCGATGCCCTGAAGGACCCTGAAAAAAATGAGGCTCTCCAGATTAAAAGCAGCGCCGCACATGAAAGAACTGAAGGTAAACAGGGCGATGGAAAAGATAAGATAGCGTTTGCGTCCGAAGGTGCTGGCCAGCCAGCCGCTGATGGGAATGATGACGGCATTGGAAACCAGATAGGAGGTCAGGACCCAGGTGACCTCATCCAGACCGGCGCTGAGACTGCCCTGGATGTGTCCCAGAGAGACGTTGGCCACGCTGATGTCCAGGATCTCGATGATGGTCGGCAGCATGACCGTCAGGGTCACCAGCCATTTATTCACCAAAGGCGGAGCAGGAGGTGCCGGGGCGTCCATAAAATCGGGAGTTACTGCTCGATGAAGATGGTGGGTATGACGGACATCCCCAGGCGCAAGACCGGCCGATTCTTTTCGGCCCGGTCCAGGACGATCTTGACCGGAATGCGCTGGACGATCTTGACGAAATTACCGGTGGCATTTTCGGGCGGGAACAGGGAAAAGGCCGAACCCGTCCCGGCCATGATGCTGTCCACCCGGCCCTGGAGTTTTACTCCGCGAGAAGGTATCCACCTTGATGGAAACCTTTTGTCCGGATTTTACCCGGGTCAGGTCGGTTTCTTTATAATTGGCAATGACCCAAAGGTTTTCCAGGGCGACCAGGGCCATCAGGGGCTGGCCGGCCTGGACCTGCTGGCCCGTCTCGCAATTCTTTTTGGTGATCTGGCCCCGGGCCGGGGCTTTGATCCGGGTATAGGAGAGGCGCAGTTGGGCCTGCTCCAGCCTGGCTTCAGCCAGGGCCAGCTCCGCTTTGGCGGCTTCGGCCGCCTGCTTTTTTATTTTGACCGTCTGGGTCCCGGTTTGGGCCAGATCGACCTGGGCCCTGGCCCGCTTGATCTGCTCCTGGACGGACTCCAGATTTTTTTGCAGGGCCTGCTGGCCGGCCAAAGCCCCCTGATAGCGGGATTCAGCCACTTGAAATTGCGTCAGGGCTTCATCGTAGTGTTGTTTGGAAATGGCCTGAACCTTATAGAGGTTCTGGAAGCGGTCCCGATCCCAGGCGGCCTTATCCAGGAGGGCCTTCAGGCTTTTGGTCTCTTCCTGGGCACGGCGGAGCTGTTCCCTGACCTCGGAGAGGCTTTTTTCCACGGCCCCGGCCCCGGCCTGGGATTCACTGATCCGAGCCTGGGTCTGGTCCGACTCCAGGGGCACGGCTAATTGGGCCGAAGTCGAGCGGGCCTGGAGTGTTTTCAGGTTGGCCTGGGCTTCTTTCAGGGCGACTTCATAATCGGTGGCGTCCAGGACGGCCAAGACCTGGCCGGCTTCGACCGGTTGATTGTCACGGACCAGGACCTGGGCAACCGTGCCGGGCACCCGGAAACTGACGGCATAAATCGAACCGGCTACATAAGCGTCATCGGTTGTGATATGAGTCCGGGCGTAGTGCCAATAAAAAATACCCCCCACCAGGGCCAGGAAGCCTGCCGGGATTAAGGCCATCAGGACCTTTTTCTTGCGTCGGTTATTTTTTGAATTTTCTTCAGGCATTTCAGGGTTCCTTTAAGGTAAAATAGGGGCAGAGATTCAGGCCGGCCCCGCAGACCGAGCAGCGGTCTTTTTGGGGCACATCCTGGACCAGGTGATCCTGTACCGATCGGTTATTTTCCAAGGAATAGTCGGGACGAGCTATAGGATTAGCGGTCTGAAAGATTCAAAACGATGACACTATAAAGGCAGGGTTGTTCGTTGTCAAGGAGGAGATAGGGTTTTAATTTTTTCTTGACAACTTGACCAGATAAAACGATAATCGATAAAAAGAAGGGAGGAGAATAATATGGATGTAATACCCATTGGTGAATTGAAGACCAATTTTTCGGCCATCCTGGGACGAGTCAAAAAAGGGGAGAGGGTAGTTATTGGTTTTGGTAAAAAAAAGGAGAAGGTGGCCATCCTAATGCCTTATTCCCCTTCCAAGACTAAAAAAGGACGGAAACTTGGGCTGCTTAGAGGAAAGTGTGGGTATGCCGTCAAAGGGGATTTTCAAATCAAAGAGGAAGAGTTCACCTCGCTATGAATTGCCTCATCGACACCCAGACCTTCCTCTGGTCGGTATTTGACCCTGACCAGTTGAGCATCAAAGCCAGGACTATCCTGCAGGAATCAGACAATACCATCCACCTCAGCGTGGTTTCCTTTTGGGAAATTTCACTTAAATACGCCATCGGAAAGCTGGAACTGTTTAATATTCTGCCCGACCGCTTCCCTGAGGTGGCCAGACAGATGGAGTTTGAAATCCTCAACCTTGCCCCCAAAGAGGCGGCCACCTTTTATAAACTCCCCAAAATCGGCCACAAGGACCCCTTCGATCGCTTGATCATCTGGCAGGCGATCCATCAAAAAATGACCCTTATTTCCAAGGATAGACGGTTTAAGGACTACAAGGGCATAGGGCTTCGGGTTGTCTGGTAGGAAACACCCTAGGATTTGATCCGCCGGTGCCGGTAAAATTATTTGAACAAATTGCCAACTTTCCTCTATTCTGCGGGGCTCTTTAGTACTTCCTGTACTCTTCAAATTTCCCTTTTTGAAAAAGACAAGATTTCTAACGATAATCGTTAGCTACCGACTATCAGAGAGTAATAAATCTTGACATCTCACCTGTATAATTCCATATTCTGGCACTAATCAATGAGTTAAGTGAGATATGATATTTTAGGGAGCTGTGGGTTGGATAGACAACATAAATAGTTATTGCATAGAGCCCTGAAGGAATCCTGTGAGTTGGGTAGTTATACCGAAACAACAGAATAACTTGTTGGTATTTGACGTATAATCGGAGGACTCGCTTTCGCTGTAAGAGCAGAATAGATAAAAATGAAAGGACTGAACCACATGAAAAAATCATTTGGCGCAAAAACACTCATTTTTCCAGCACCGGTCTGGTGCGTGGGGTCGTACGATACCAACGGGAATCCAAACGTGATGACCATTGCCTGGGGTGGCATTTGTTGTTCCAAACCGCCTTGTGTGACCATTTCACTTCGCAAGGCCACGTATACCTATGGCAATATCATTGAGAGACAGGCATACACATTGAGTGTTCCGTCTGTCCAATTTGTTCAAGAGGCCGATTATTTTGGCATGGTATCTGGCCGGAGTATGAATAAATTCAAAGAGACCGGTCTTACGCCGGTTAAATCTGAATTGGTCGATGCCCCGTATGTAGGGGAATTCCCAATGATTTTAGAATGCAAGGTCATTCATCACTACGAGATCGGCTTGCACACCCAATTCGTTGGCGAGATATTAGATGTTAAAATAGATGAAAGTATGTTGGGTGATGATGGGAAGCCAGATATCCAAAAAATTCGTCCCATTGTCTTCAGCCCGGAGGTCCAACGATATTATGGTATTGGAGCATTTATTGGAAAAGCGTTTGAGATTGGAAAGAAACGCTAATGGCCAAAACATGAATTATCCGGGAACGGTTGATGGCCCGTCAGATGCTCAGGCTGTCCAACTACTTGGATTCACCCCCGTCGTTAAGAACCGAGCGGTCCCCGGCTGCTCAATAAAATTTGGAGCCTTGATTGAGAAGGAGGTCTTAAAATGAGTGAAGTGGAGATCCCCGAAACCGAGAAACTGGAAGGGGAGAAAAGCAAGCCGTTTACTAAAAGGGTGGCCTTAGTTACCGCGTGTTATGCCGTTTGCTTGGCCATCACCTCCCTGGGGGGCAGCAATGCCATGAAGGAGATGCTTTTGGCCCAGCAACAGGCCTCCGATCAATGGGGATATTACCAGGCCAAGGCGCTGCGAGAACATCTGTATCAAACCCAGCGGGCCTTGATGGAGAACGAATTTTTCGAGCGCAGCCCCTCCATGCGACCGGAAACCCGGCAGCGGTTTGAAAGGTTAATTAAAAAGTTCGGAGAGGAGGAGACCCGCTTCCGGGATGAAAAAAAGGAAATAGAAAAAGAGGCACGGAAACTGGAAAATGAACGAGACCTGAACCGGAGTAAGGACCCCTACTTCGACTTTGCAGAAGTGCTGCTACAAATCGCCATCATCCTGGCTTCTATTTCGATCCTGGCTTTCTCCAAGCCGATCTTTTTAGCTTCGTTAGCCGCCGCCGGGCTCGGATGTTTTTTATCGTTTAACGGATTTTTCCTGGTTTTCCGGTTCCTCTTATTTTAACCAGAGGATTTAGCTCACCGGCTTGGCATCGGAGCTAATGAAGGTGGTGACATCGTTAAATTGGGGGTGGAGAGGCAATTTTCGAGGAAATTTGAGGGCCTCTTCCTGAAGTCCGCACTGTTGTGGGAGAGATCGAAATCTTTTGTAAACGTTGTGCCTGGCAGGACAAGTTTAAGACACCGAAACAGGTGAGGTAAGGGAAAACAGAAAAGCCCGCGAATGGGCCGGGGGAGGATCTCTATGACAGATAAAATGGATCCGGCCGGTTCCCATGGAGAGGGCACCATGCACAAGTTTTTAGTTTTCCAGCCCTATCCTCTGGAAGTCGGACAAAAGATATTTATTGAAAGCGGTCCCCGTAGGGGAGACTGGGAAGTGGCGGCTGTGGGAGAGCGGAAGGTCAAGTTGCGCTGTCCCGTTTCCGGACGGGAGGTGGAATGGGATCGTTTTTGTTATCTGGTGGAGGAGCGCCGCGGCCTTTGGCCCCATCCGGATTAAACCGGGTTCACGGTTTCCGTTTTCCAAAATGGGATGCCCCTGTTTTCAAGTAGAGGGCTTCGGGCAGATCGACCTTGGCAGCGTTGGCCAACTGCAAAGGCAATCAGATTTCCAGCTCTTGCATCAACCCGGACCGCCAGCCCGCATAGCATTCAGGAATGCCGAATTCTCAATGACAGACCTAATGACTCTTTGTAAATCCATCAATCATATATCTCCCGCAGCAGCTCCAGTATTTTCCGCCGGCTGGGGGTGGTCGGATCGGTGGCCATATTCACCGCGTCCCGGGAGGCATAAAAAGCGATTTTCTCCAAATCCTCTTTGGGAATTCCCTCGGCTTTCAGGCTGATGGGGATATCGAGCTTCCCGTAGAAGGCCAGCAGGCTTTCCTCGAGATCATTTGAGCGATTCAACATTTGGGCCAGATCGGTAAAGGGGTCTTTACAGGTTTCCCGGTTGGCTCTGACAAAGCAGAGCAGTCCGTAGATAGCCGCCCGGCCGTGGGGCAGATGGTAGTGAGCGCCCAGCACGTGGGTAATGGCATGGCCGATCCCCAATCCCTTCAGGAAGGCCAGACCGCCGCAGAGGGCCGCCATGCACATGTCGGTCCGGGCGGCGATATCCTCCCCGTCCTGGTAAGCCCGGGGAAGGCTGCGCCCGATCAGTTTCACCCCGTACACCGCCATGGACTCGAAGTAGGGATGATAGGGGGTGGCCAGGGAGACATAGCCCTCGATGCAGTGGGCCAGGGCGTCGATGCCGGAGGCGATGGTCAGGCCGGGCGGCATGGTCCGGCAGAACAGGGGATCGATGACCGCTATTTTGGGGATCAAGTGATTGCTCATCAAAACCAGCTTCAGGTCCCGCTCCTTATCGGTGATCACCGCACAGGGGTTGACCTCGCTTCCCGTCCCCGAGGTGGTCGGCAGGCAGACGATCGGCGGGAGGATCGGCTTGATCTTGCCGCTACCGCCCACAATCCCTTCAAATTCCCGAAGTTCCCCGGGGTGGGTGACCCGCAGCCCGAGGGCCTTGGCCGTATCCATCGAACTGCCGCCGCCCAGGCCCAGGATACCGTCGCAACCCGTATCGGTATAGTGCCGGCCGGCCCGTTCAATCAGTTCAATGGGTGGATCGGGCTCCACCTCCGAAAAGATAACCGTTTGCAGGCCCCGGGGCTCCACGATCCGGCAGATCTCTTCCGCCCGTCCCAGGGAGAACATAACCGGATCGGTTACGATAAACAGTTTCCTGACCTGAAGACGCTGCAGGGCTTCCCCCATTTTCCCGGCCACCCCGGCGCCGAACAACACTTCCGGCAGGGGCGGGATGCGGATCTCCCAGATCTTTTCTTTTTCCTGAAAGGAATCCAGTCTGGTCCAGAGGTTTTTGATCTCGGCCTCCTCCACATCAAAAACCTGCTGGGTGGGGGCAATCGCCTCCTGCCGGATAAAGGCGGCCTCCTGCGTATCCCCTTGGCCGAATTCGGCCTTTTCATTGAAAGCCAGTTGATCCCGCAGCGTTTGCTTGCCGATCTCCAGGACCTCTTCAGGAGTCCACCGGCCCCCGTAGCGGGCGTTCAATAGATCGGCCAGGAAGGGATAGAGGGAAACCCGTCCGCCGGGAACGGCATTCAGGCAATAGCCGAAGGCGTCACAGACGGCGGCCTGGATCTGGGCTTTCAGCGAGTTCTCCGCTTGCTTCGTCCGGCTCCGGGGGATACGGTAGGTCAGCCCGGCCGTATGATCCGCGCCCATGGGGCTGGTGCAGTAAGTGACCCCGGTGCCTTTGGTCGACCGGGGATCATGGGCCGGGAAGGCCTGCCCTTTGTAGGCGGGCACCCGGCCGACGCCCAGGTACCGGGCGGTAGCCACCACCCCGTTCCCCAGGGCTCGGCCCAACGGCGTCTCCCGTTCCATTTCTTCCAGCAGTCGCGCGGCCGAGGACCAGTCGCCGAAGGCCATTTTTCCGGCCTCCGCCGCCAGGCCCAAGGCGCTGCCGGTTTCGATGGCATCGACCCCCAGATCGTCACAGAGGAATTTGAGCCGGGCGATGGCATCCGGATCGGTGATGCCCAGGTTGGTTCCCAGCATGGCGATGGTTTCATATTCATAAGCGGAACAGAGCCGTTTCCCCTCTTTATCCGGGTAAATGATGGAACAGCGGACCACGCAGCCGGGCATGCAGCCGTGCATCCGGCCGCCCCGTTCAAAAAGGATTTTCTGGATGCTGTTCCCGCTCACGGCGATAAAGTCATCGGGTCGCCCCGAACGGTAATTCAGGGTCGGCAGGGTCCCCTGGCTGGCCGAATTGGAAATGGCGAAGGGCGTGCCGAAGCGGGAATAAAGGCTGCAACTCACATCATGCTTGAGGGTGTTGACCCAGAATTTCACCAGCCGGCGAAAGGCCTCCGGATCGGCCGTTTCCACCGGACCGGTTTTTCCGGGGTCGATAATAATCGCCTTGAGCCCCTTGGAGCCCATCACAGCGCCGAGCCCGCCCCGGGCGGCGTTCCGCGAGGGATCCCCGAACAGATCGGTAAAAGAGACCGAGGCTCCCCGGTATTTCCGCTCTCCGGCCGGACCAATGGAGATGACCGCCGCCTTTTCCCCGAATTTTTTCCTCAGTTGGCCGGCCAGTTCATAATTTTTCAGGCCCCGATATTCCTCGGCCGGGATCAAATCTGCACGGTCCCCGGAAATCAACAAACAAGTCAGACGGTCGTCCGGCGGGGCGTCGTGGACAATGATCGCACGTATCCCCAGCCGGTCGAGGAATTGTCCGGCCGGGCCGCCGGCGTTGGCCTCTTTGATCCCCAGAGTCAGGGGACTCTTGGCCCCGACGGAGATACGCCCGAGCTGGGGCGCCCCGGTGCCGGCCAACGGGCCGACGGCTACGATGAAGGCATTCTCGGGACCCAGCGGATCTGCCGTCGGCGGAACCTCGCGGTTCATAATCCGGGCCAGCAAGGCGCTGCCGCCGATGGGTAGCCAGTCCTCGCGAAGATTTTCAAAGTCAACCTTCCCCTTTTCCATATTTACTCTTAACAGCTTCATAGCGAGACTTCCCTTGAAATGGCTTTTTTATTGAGGTCCAGTCAATTTTTACCATATCCCATCACGGACCGGAAAATCAATTTGGTTATTTTTTAAGGAAGGAGACTGCGGAACCTCTGCAAAAAGCTTCCTGAAGTCTGGTTTTCTTAGGTTGTCTCACCTTACAAGATTGGCATCGGTAATCGTTAATAAGGCATGGGAGGTATGATTTTCCAACTTCTAATCTATGAAGCTACCAACGGTGATTATCCTCATAATTCTATTGACATTTTTCCTAAGAAATGCTATAGGTCTACTTCTTACACTAAATCGTTGAATAACCATCCCAACTTAACCCCAACCTATTTGGAGCGGGACATGAAGTGGGAGATTCAAAAAGTTCCGATAGTAAGCCTCCATAGGGGATCAAACCCTTGTGGAGGCTTTGTATTTTTACCCCCAAGATCAAGAAATGCATCAATTCATAAAAATTCCTATGTGATTAAGAAAGGAGATTGTCTATGAATACCAAAACTTATTCCCCGAACCGAAGAGAATTCTTAAAAGGTCTGGCTGTTGGGGCCGGTGGGTATGCCCTTGGTTCTGGATTGATCCATCCTGAAGAGGCTATGGGGCAATCTATTGAAGCAAACTTGGAGAAAATTCCAGTGGAAGCCCGTTGGAATATTGCCGCCGGCACTGTAATTTTTTGGTCGGTCAGCTATTTTAAAGAAATTTACGATACAAGAGGACGCGAGCAATACCTTGAACATTGGAAAAAAACGTCTCCAATAGTAGCAGCCCGGGGTAAGGGAAATGCGGAACGCCTTGGTTTAATCGGTAGCGACGCCAAATCAGCGGTTGAAATTATCCCGGCCTTCCTTACTATCGTCTATGGTCCTAAGCAAAAATATGAAACGGTAGAAGCTACAGCGGAGAAAGCCAGGCTGAGATGCATTAATTGTGAACTCTGGAATCATGTGCAAGCCAGAAAAATTACCGACGATCTATGCTCCGTTCATTCCCAGTATTGGTGGGATGGTTTTGTCAAGGCCATGAATCCAAAGATGACTTCAAACTTGGTTAAGGCCAGGCCTCGGGGTGATTCGGTTTGTGAGTGGGTTGTTGAGCTTAAGGCCTGAAATCAGCAAGGAGAGTTCTGATTGTTCTTTTTCTGAAAGGAGCTACCCATGAAACGAAAGGTTGTTTTGCTTACCGTGGTCTTGACCGTGGGGATCGGGTTAGGCGTGATCGTGAGTCAGGCTCTCAACGCCCAGCAGCCGCCAACAAAAAGCCCAATACTTCTGAAAACGGATCTGTCGGGGATGGAATCGAAGGAAGGGGTGGTTCTTCTTGCGGAGATTCCTCCCGGTGAGGTCGGGAAGAAACACTATCACCCCGGACACCAGTTCGGCTATGTCCTCGAAGGCTCCATGATCATGGAGATTGAAGGAAAGCCGCCGGTCACTTACAAACCAGGGGATACCTACTATCTGCCGCCCAATCAAGTGCACTATGCGAAAAACGTCAGCACGACTGCTCCGGTCAAGATTTTGGGGTTTTCGATTGCCGAAAAGGGACAACCCCTCGCTGTCCCTGCGAAGTAGGCGGGTAACAGTTTAGTCCCGGGCGGCGGCCGGGTTAAAGGATCTTCACCTTTGGCACAACGTTGATGATCCCAATGAGATTTTCTTGTTGTTCGAGGTCGCCGACGTGGCCAAGGCCAAGGCTTTCGCTGCCTCTGCCGATCTCAAGGAGAAGATGACGGCAGCAGGCGTCATCGGTCCACCCGAGATCTTTTTTCTCTCGGTGTAAAGCCAAAAGGGGGCAGATTTATTTGGCACAAAGAAATAAGTCTATCCCCTTTTGGCTGTGAATCTGTTTTTACTCCCAGCCTCTCAGCCGGAAATAGTCCCTTTTAAGTTGGTTCAAATCTTCCTCGGTAATGATCTTGCCGCTCTCCGGCAAGGGTTCTTTATGAAAACGGCGGGGCAGGGATTCTTGCTCCGGGGTCATGCCTTCCCGAAGATTGAATTCACGGGTCAGGGTGACAACCCGGTTGGCCATTTTCTGGATCTCAACTTTCCCCCAGTTCAAGCCGGTGGTCAGGTGAACGATTCGCTCCAACTCCGGCCAGGGATACAGATCACGGTAGAAGCGGCAGAGGATCAGGGTGTCAAAGAGGGTCAGACGATCCTCGAAGTCAATAAATAATTCGGCCTTGCCTTCGATCTGATCCGGATCGATCACCTTAGTAAGTTCGGGTTTATAAAAGGTAGCCCGCAAATGGCAGGCGCCCCGGTCCGAGGTGGCGTAACCCAGACCTACGCCCTTGAGAACCCGGGGATCATAGCCGGCCGGCTCCAGGCCCTTGACATGAATGGCGATGTCTTCGAGTCCCCATTCTCTGGCCGCCGTGATAATCCCTTCAGCCAGCACAGCGCCGATTCCCTGACGAAAAACTATCTGTTTTAACAAATCGGCGATGGCCTGAACATCGCCATATTCGATTTTTTCCTTGATCTTGCCACGCCGTGAGGCCTCAATGGCCAGACCGGCCAGATTGCCGGCGGTAATCGTATCCACCCCCAGCCGGTCGCAGATATCATTCAGGTAAAGGATATCCTCGATACTTCGAACCAGGCAAAGACCGCCGAAGGCATAGATGGTTTCATACTCAGGTCCCTCCAGGGTCATCCCTTTATGGGGACCGTCCTTGACCTTGCTCAGGCGGCCGCAGCCGATAAAACACTGGGCGCAGGCCCGGGGGGTCACTTCAAGGCGTTCATGAAAGCTGTCGGCCCCAATGGCCTCCCAGCCCTCCAAAAACCCCTTGGACCAGTATTGGGTAGGAAAAGCCCCGGCCTTGTTCATGACACCGACCATCATGGGCGTTCCCATTTTCCGGTAGTTATTGGCCCCGGCATCGGTCTTTCCTTTTTCCTGGATCTCCCGGGCAAAGGCCCGGACTTCCTCCGGGAAGGCCAACTCCCGTTTTTTCAGGCCGTGAAAGCAGAGGGCCTTGATTTTCTTGGAGCCCATGACCGCGCCGGTGCCGGTGCGGCCGGCGGAACGCCAGTAGTCGTTTTCAATTACGGCAAAGCGAACCAGATTCTCTCCGGCCGGACCGATAACCAGGGCCGCACCCTTTTCGGAAGGCGTTCCGGAGCGCTTCTTGCCGATCCGTTTCAGGACTTCGTCCTCCGTGGCATAGGTATCCAGGCCCCAGAGGTCCTGGGCCGGGTGGAAGCGGACGGCTTCGTCGCTGATTTCCAGAAAAACCGGTTCCCGGGAAACGCCCCTGATCAGGATGGCATCATAGCCGGTCCGGCTGATGGACAGGGCGGCTTTGCCTCCGGAATAGGATTCCGAGTAAAGACCGGTCTGGGGACTCTTGGTAAAGATTCCATGCCGGCAGGAACCGTATATGGGGGTATCCGTAACCGGTCCTCCGGCGATGATTAAATGATTGTCAGGAGAATAGGGGTCAATCCCTGGAGGATTATTGTCCAATAACAGGCGGGTGGCCAACCCTTTGCCTCCTAATCCCTGTTCGAATACCGTATCGGCTACTTCCTCTACGGCAAAGGTTTGGCGAGCGGCATCAATTTTTAAAACGCGATTAAAAAAACCCTTCATCTATTTCACCCTCACTTAAAAAGTGCCTATGACAGGATACCTGATCCGCCGCAGAGGACGAACCAAAAAATGAATTTCAAATCCGAAGCACGAAGCACGAAATTCGAAACAATACCAAATTTTAAAATACAAAATGTTCCAAACGGTTAAATCAAATATTTTTGAATTTCGGTCAGTTGAATTTGTTTCGGATTTCGACATTCGGAATTCGGATTTAATTAAATTTATTGACCTCACCTGTATTTCTGAATCCCTGAACTCCGAACGCTGAACGCTGAACCCCGTACACCTCCTACCAGGCCTGCTGGTAAATGGCCTTGGCGTCCTCGAGGGTCAGCCGTCTGGGATTATTCGCCAGCAGTCGGGTGACTTTCATGACTCCCTCGGACAACCGGGGCAGGGCCTCCTGGGGGACATTCAAATCCCGCAGGCGCAAGGGGATATTAAGGTCCATCATCAATTCCTCGATGGCATCCAAGGCTTCTTCAGCGGCCTGTCGGTCGGTCAGATCCTCGGTGGCCAGACCCAAGGCCGAGGAAATATCGGCAAACTTGGTCAGGTTCCCCAGCATGTTAAAACGGAGGACCGGCAGGAGCATCACCGAATTGGCCAGGCCATGGGCGATATGATGGAATTCGCCCCCCAGGGGATAGGCAAAGGCATGGACGGCCGTGACCCCGGCATTGGCAAAGGCCATACCGGCCAGCAGACTCCCTTCCAGCATATCCGAGCGGGCTGGAAGGTCTTCTCCCCGGGCGTAAGCGGTCAGCAGGCTTCCGGCGATTAATTCCATGGCTCGAAAGGCCAACTGGTCGGTCAGATCATTGGCATTGACCGAGGTATAGGCCTCGATAGCGTGGATCAGGGCGTCCAGGCCGGTAAAGGCCGTGACGGCCGGGGGTAAGCCTATGGTGAGCTTGGGATCCAGGAGGGCTACCTCCGGAAAGAGGTGCGGGCTGACAATCCCTTTTTTCAGGTTCTCACGGGTATCCGAAAGGATGGCAATCGGGGTGACTTCGCTGCCGGTGCCGGCCGTGGTGGGAACCAGGATCACCGGGACCCCGGGCCGGGGCACCAGGTCAACGCCAAAAAAGGCATCGATCCCTTCCGAATTGGTGAGCATCACGGAAGTCACCTTGGCTATATCCAATGAGCTTCCCCCGCCGTACCCGATCAGGAGGTCAATCCCTTCTTTCCGGGCGGCAGTCAGACATGCTTCAACGACCTCAATCCTGGGATCCGGCTCGACCCGGTCAAAGATGGCCAGAGACAGCCCGGCCGCCTCCAGAGATTGCTGGAGAGGGGCTATCAGGCCGGCCTGAACGATTCCCGGGTCGGTGACGATCAAGGCTTTTTTAGCCTTAAGCAATTGAGCCTCGGTTCCTATTTTTTCTAAGGATCCGGCTCCGAAAAGGATGCGTTTGGTGGTTCTGAATAGAAACATGGGATTACTCCTTCGTCCAAAAAATATTGTATCTTGGAGGAACTTCGTGAGCGAACTTAGTTGGAGGCAACAGCCTAATTTTTTCGTTTTTTTGCCTCAAACCTCAAACCTAATGCCTCTTGCCGGCCTTTCTACTTCCCCACCAGCTTAATCAGCTTTTCATCCTCGAGAATCTTCTGGGGCGCTCCCTCGAAGGCGATTTCTCCCCGTTCCACGATATAGGCCCGATCGGCCAGTTGAGAAGCCAAACGGACATTGGATTCGCCCAGAAGGATGGTGATGCCCAACTCGCGGACCTGTCTTAAGGCCTGCATAAAATGATTGACCACAAACGGAGCCAGGCCTTCAAAGGCTTCGTCCAGAAGCAGCAGGGAAGGGTTCAGGGCCAGGGCCCGGGCGATCGAGACCATCTTCTTCTCGCCGCCGCTGAGATGCATGCCTTTGCGGTGATAGAATTTTTTAATGGCCGGGAAGATAGAGAAGATTTTGTCCAGGCTGAAGAGCCTCCGGGTCTTGATTTTTTCAGTAACCCAGGTGGAAAGCTGGATATTTTCTTCTACGGTCAGTTCGGTAAATACCCGGGCATCGTCCGGCGAGTAGCCGATTCCGGCCAAGACCCGCTGCTTGGGGGAGGCCTTGGTGATTTCCTTTCCATTAAAGAAGATCTTCCCGGTTTTGGCCGGGTAAAGCCCGATAATACTTTTGATCAGGGAGCTTTTACCCGCCCCGTTGCGACCGAGGAGACAGATGATCTCCCCTTGATTAATCCCAAGACGGATGTCTCTCAGGATATGATTGCGGCCAAGGTAAAGATTCAGATCTTCGATGGAGAGTAACATAGGCTTATTCCACGATTCCAAAAAGATGGGTTTTGACTTCGGGGTGCTCCATGATCGCTTCCGGTTTCCCTTCGGCCAACAACCGGCCTTCGTGCATAACCAGAACCCGGTCCGAGTAGCCGGCCACAATATCCATATCATGCTCAATGATCATGGTCGAGACGCGTTCCTTTTTGATTACCTCCATGATGGCGTCCATGACTTTGAACTTGTCCTGAGTGGCCACACCGCTGGTGGGCTCGTCCAATAAGAGCAGTTTGGCCTTCAGGGCAAAGGCTATGGCGATATCCAGTATTTTTCGATCCCCCTCGGAAAGGGCTTTTGGGGTGAGCTCTTTCTTTTCCGAGAGGTGGAAATTGGCCAGGATTTCCCGGGCTTCCTGGGTAATGGTTTTATAGGAATCGGCCGGAAGCAAGGCCCGGTGAATCAAGCCCATTTTTGAAAAAAGAGGCGTTCGAACATTATCCAGGACCGAAACGTTTTCAAAGAGATTGATCAACTGGAAACTCCGAGCCACACCTAATTTAATTCGTTTATAGGCGGAGGCCTGGGTGATATCGGTGCCGGCAAAGAGGATTGTTCCGCTGTCCGGTTTCAGGAATCCGCTGAGCAGGTTAACCAGGGTGGTTTTTCCCGCCCCGTTGGATCCGATCAAAGAGACGACTTCCCCTTCTTTCAGGCTGAAGCTGACGTTGTTTACAGCCCGGAGATCCCAGAAGCTCTTGCTGACGTTTTTGACGGTTAACATGGTCTTCCCCTACCCACTGGTGATGGCCCCTTATCCGCTTCCAGAGCTGGCTGACGGCTCCGGCAATACCTTCCGGCAGGATAAGGACCAGGATGATGAAGGTTGAGCCGATAACGAACATCCAGTACTGGGTATAGCTCATGGCATACAATTTTAAATACGTAAAAAGAATGGCCCCAACGACCGGGCCTTCCAAGATCCCGAACCCTCCCAACAAAGTCATGTAGACCATTTCACCGGAAAAGACCCAGTGAGACAGTTCGGGGGTAACGTGACCGTTGACAAAGGCCCAGAGTGCCCCGCCCAAACCGGTAAACATTCCGGAAAGGGCAAAAGCATAGAGCCGGTAGCGGCGGACCCGGATGCCGATCAGCTCGGCTCGAACCTCATTATCCCGGATGGCCTGCAGGGCTTTTCCAAAAGGGGAATTGACGATGCCCTTCATGACCAGGAAGCTCAAGGCAAAGAGAAAAAGCAGGACATAATAATAGGTGCCCGAAATGAAAGCGGGCCGGCGAACCCCTTCAAAAGAAATTCCAAACAAGGAGGGCAGGGGGATCCTTACCCCATCGGATCCGCCGGTCAGGTAATAGAGTTTAAAAAGAAGAGCGAAAAGAACCATGGACAGGGACAGGGCCAGGATGGAAAAAAAGACCTTGGTATGGCGGACACAGAGGAACCCAAAAAGAACGGCCAGCAGCAGGGAAAAAAAGAGGGCGGCCGGGATCAGTATTTCCAGGGAATACAAGCCCGGAAAATATTTGCCCATCATGGCGACGGTATAGGCCCCGGCGGCGAAATAGGCCCCGTGACCGAAGGAGAGCAGACCGGTATAGCCCAACAGGAGATTGAATCCTAAGCCGACGATCCCAAAGGTCAGCCCATATTCAAAGAGCATCAGATTGTGCAGGGAGAGGATCCGGGGGATGAATAACAGGCCGACCAAAACGACCAGATAAACCAACCCATTCCATTTTTTCGTCATCTGCTTCTAACTCCTCAACCTATCCGTTTATCTGCCGAAAAGGCCTTCAGGCTTGGCGACCAGGATGATGCCGGCGATTAAAAACAACAGGGGCAATTCGATTTCAGGAAAAAGGGCGATACCGAAAGAGCGGGTGAATCCGACGATCAGGGCCCCGACCAAGGCCCCTTTCAGGCTCCCCAGTCCGCCGATGACCACTACGATAAAAGCCAGAATCAGAGGTTCCATGCCGATGCCCAGCAGGGCCGGGGTGGTAGGAACGACCAGGGCCCCGGCCAGACCGGCCATGGCCGAGCCCAGCACAAAGGCCAGGGTGCTGATCCGGCCGACATCCAGGCCCAGGCCGGTGGCCATCTCCCGGTCCAGAGAGATGGCCCGCATCATGATCCCCAGACGGGTTTTGGTCATAAAGAGCCAGATGGAAAAGCCCACTATCAAGGTTACGACCATGACCAGGAGAAAATAAGCTGGATAGACATGGCCCAGGATGGTGACCTTTCCCAAGAGATCAAAGGGAGCCGAGGCATAATAAGCCTGACCACCCCAGACCATTTTGATGCCATCCTCCAGAAGCAGGAGCACCCCAAAGGTCAACAGGAGTTGATACTCCAGAGCTCGATCATACATGGCCCGAATCAGAGTTTTCTCCATAACCAGACCGATAAGCCCGACCAGGAGAAGTCCTCCGCCGAGGCCCACCAGTATCAACAGGATCGGCGTTTGATTTCCCAGACCTATGATCAGCCAGGCGGCCATGAAAGCCCCGATGGCGTAAAGGGAGCCATGGGCCAGGTTTAAGATTCCCATGACGCCGAGGATGATATTGAGCCCCAAAGAGATAAGAAACAAGAGGGACGCAAAATACAGACTGTTCAGCGTGTAGACTACCCACATACGATTCTTCCCTAATGATCGGCTTTGAACGAATTCGAAATTCGAATATCGAAATTCGAAATCCGAAACAAACCGAATTTCAAATTAAATTTTCAAACAAAAACCATTCAAATTTTGAAATTGGATCATTTGAATTTGTTTCGGATTTCGTGCTTCGAATTTCGTATTTTAACTTAAGATTCAACTAGGTTAGTCAGGATTTGCTTTTACCCCTTCCAACTATTGATCCAATCCACGGTCCGGGTACCCACCGGGGCAATGATGTCCTTAGCCGGGAAGACTTCCATCCGTTTGGGATCCAGGATCGGGAAGGGGTACTTGGGCGTCATTTTAGTGATCCCGACCAAAACGTCTTCAATGGCGTTGTGGTCCGCTCGGAAGGACAGGGTTCCCGAGGGGGTTGGAAAGCTCAAGCCTGCCATGGCCTTGGCGATTTCTTCCATCGTAGGCCAGCCGCCCGCGGTCTTGGCGGCCTTTTCCACGGCGTTCTTGTAGGCGTAGATGGCCTGATAGGCATGGTAGCAGGGATAGGTGGGGTATTTGCCGTATCGTTTCTGATACTCGGCTACGAACCATTTGTTCAAGGCCGATTTTTCCGGAGGGGGATAGAGAAAATAATGGGTCCCGGCGCAGCAGATGAACTGTTCTTCGGGAAAGTCCTTGCCGATTTCCTGGGGGTAGGGCTCGCCCCGGGACCAGGCGGTCTTGATGTTTTTAAAGAAATCCATGCCCAGGGCCTGCTTGGTGAAGGTGACGGCGTCCCCGCCCCACAGGGAGGTGTGGACGACTTCCGGACCGGCTCCCATCAGGGCGCTGATATGGGCGGTAAAGTCGGTATTGCCCAGAGGCGGCCAGACGGTTTTGACCACTTCCACTCCGGGGAAAAGTTTTTTCATGGCCGCTTCGAAGATCTCCCAACTGTCCCGGCCCCAGGCGTAGTCCTGGTTGATGCCGGCGATCTTTTTTACTTTTGGCATATGTTTTTTGATCATCCGGGCCAGCCCGATGTTGTCGATGCCCAGGTGGGCGCTGGTGCGGAAGCCCAGATTGAAACTTGGGCACCTTGAAGGGGGAACTTGTCCCTTCCATCAGTTCGTGGGTGCCGCAGTCGTAGGCATAGATCAAGCCGCCCAATTCGTCCGACAGGGGCAGGACGGCCAGGCAGGAGGCCGAGGAGATGTAGCCCAAGACCACGTCCACCTTGTCTTCCAGGATGAGCTTGCGGCAGAGTTTAACCTGGGCGTCCACGCCGCCGGCTTCGTCCTTGCTCATGAGTTCGATCTTTCGGCCCAGGATGCCGCCCTCTTTATTGATCTTTTCGGCCAGCATTTTATAAGCGTTGTCCCCCGGGATACCGAAAGGGGCGGCGGCGGCGCCGGTTAGGAAACTGACGGCGGCGACTTTAATCGGGGTGGTGGGTATGGCCCGCTTGGCCTGTCCGAATGCGGGTAAGCTAATCCCGGTTGTTCCGGCGGCTAAAGCCCCGGCACCCATATATTTTAGAAAATCTCTTCTGTTTACCATGGTGAATACCCTCCTTAAATTATTAAAAAGTTTGTAATGATAACAGCAGGATTAACTTTAGTCAGGTTGGGCTCACCTCCTTAATCCTTTTTACTTCTCTTGACGACCGGTTAGAAGAACTGATAATCATAGGAATCAGAGAAGATTTAAAGCAAACATATCACACTACTTGATTACGTCCTATAAAATTTTTTAGGAGGCCCGGATGAAAGCGGCACGATTTCACAAGGTCAACCACCCTCTGGTGGTCGAAGAAATTCCCTCCCCAAAACCCAAAGCCAAGGAAGTTCTTTTGAAAGTAAAGGCCTGCGGCATTTGCGGCTCCGATATCCATATTGTTTATGAAGGGATCACGCCCACGGCCTTCCAACCGATCATCCTGGGGCATGAATTCAGCGGCCAGGTGGCCGAAGTGGGAGAGGGGGTCACAGGATGGAGAATCGGGGATCGGGCAGCCGTCAACTGCATTGTCTCCTGCGGAACATGTCCAAATTGCCGATCGGGTAATGAACAAATCTGCCCCCAAAGACGCCTCTTGGGAATCCATCTGAACGGGGGGCTGGCCGAGTACGCCGTGGTGCCGGCTGGTAATCTGGCCAGGCTGCCTGAGGAAGTCCCGTTCGATCAGGGGGCAATCCTGACCGATGCCGTGGCCACACCGTACCATGCCCTGACCAGAAGGGGGAATTTATTGCCGGGGGAAACAGTGGCCGTCTTCGGCTGCGGAGGTTTGGGACTCCATGCCGTGCAACTGGCCAAACTATTGGGGGCAGGTCAGGTGATCGCCCTGGATACCTCCGAGGTGGCTCTTAAGCGGGCTGGGGAACGAGGGGCGGATATCGTCTGCCGGACTGATCAGGAAGATCCCTTAGAGGCGATAGAACAGGCCACCAGAGGGCAAGGGGTGGACCTGTCGCTGGAGTGTATCGGTCTTCAGCAAACCATTGCTTTAGCCGTGAGGGTCCTGAAAACCGGCGGCCGGGCCGTGATCGTGGGCCTGGGATCGCAGAATATAACGACCCTGCCGCCGACTGAATTCGTCCGCCGTGAACTGACCGTTCTGGGTTCCTATGCCTTCACCACCCGGGAGATCGAGGAACTCATCCGGATGGTTCAGGAAGGAAAACTGGATTTATCCGCCTCGATCTCCAAAAGGATTCCCCTGGAAGAAATCAACCAGGGCCTGGAGGCCCTGCATCAAAAAACCGGCCATCCCATCCGGATCGTGGTGATGATGAATTAATGGCATAAATTTTTTGAAAATTCTTTTTGAATGTGATTATGTAAATAAAATCACTCTAAATATTCGGTTAAACTTCCCACATTAACCCCCAATAGGTACGGATTGGGAAATGAAGCGGGAGCACCAAAAAGGTCTTTATTTAAGCCTCCGAAAGGGGTCAATCCCCTGTGGAGGCTTTTTTTATTTTTTTATTGGTTGGTAATAGGAAGAACCATGGATGCTGATGTAAAAGACAGACCGGCTGTGAAAATTCCACCGCCAGTCTTTTTTTTCGCATGTTTAGGGTTTGGCAGCGCTTTAGAGTATTTATTTCCATCTCGTCCGACTGGTTGGCCCTGGTTACCTCGAATTATGGCCGGTGGTATCCTGTTTCTAATTTCCGGCCTACTGGCGATAGGCGCAGTCAGGGCACTTTTTCGCAATAAGACCCCTTTTAATCATTCAAAACCGACGGTTCGAATCGTTCGAGAGGGTCCGTTTCGGGTTTCCCGCCATCCGATGTACCTTTCTTTGCTCTTTCTGCTTAGCGGGGTGGCGGTTTTGGTTTGTTCGATTTGGCTTGTCATAGCCGTGCCGATTCTTTCCTTCATCCTGGACGTTTTTGCAGCGAAACCTGAAGAAGCCTATTTGCTGCGAAAATTCGGGGACGAATATGGGAATTACAGGGCTTCGGTAAGACGATGGATTTAAATCAACGGGGTCAATTAGTGGATATTGACCCTGTCCGGCGAGGTTTAAACATTTTTTGAAACCTTGGATTCAACGGTTTAAAAAGGGAGGGCAAATCATGTCTAAAGAAATTAAGGTTCGATGGGGTTGGCTCAAGGGGATGTATGTGTATACTATTGTGGTAGCCGGAGGGTTTGGCTTGGGAACACTATTCATCCCCAAGCTAATCCAATCTATTTTCCGAATGCCTGCCCAAGATCCCATTGTTTTAGGTGTGATGGGCAGCGTCTATGTGGCCTTTGCGCTGCTATCCCTATTCGGCCTCAGGTCTCCTTTAAAATTCTCGCCGATTCTACTGCTGCAACTGGGCTATAAAGTGGTCTGGTTTCTTGGGGTCATTGTCCCTATCGTAGTTGCCGGGGAGTTTCCGGCTTATGCGCTGGCGTTTGTTGTGGTTTTCGCAACCTTTATCGTCGGAGACCTGATCGCGATACCTTTTCCTTATGTTTTTGCCAAACAGTAGGATCAATATTACTTAATTGCTTCAAAGATTCCTTTTGACTCTTATCCAGCAACAGATTCGGGACAGACCCAATTTTTTTCTTGACAAAGAAATTTCCTTTGAATAAAGTTTCCTGACATTAAACAAAGTTTAATATTGAGAAAATCAGGAAGAAGGATGTCAACCTCCCCTGAGCAAGATATCGGCAAGAGAATCCGCTCTGTCCGCTTGAAGCGAGCCATGAGCCTGCAAGAGCTGGCCTCGCAAACGAATCTTTCCAAGAGTCTTCTCTCCAAAATTGAAAATGGAAAGGTCTCCTCCCCTGTTTCTACCCTGTTCGTCATTGCCAGGGCGCTAAACACTAAGATCACCTATTTTTTCAACGCCCTGGAT
>CAVQFQ010000008.1:0-128238 GCA_963711835.1 uncultured delta proteobacterium
CTTACTGCTGACAATGTACCGCTTTTTGGATATCTTCTTGTTTCGTTCTATCTCATATTCGGTCAGCTTGGCCGTGGTCGTATCTTTCCTCATGATCCCATCTTTGATCTGATTCAGACTGAGAAAGCTGCGATTCGGTTCCCCAAAATATCCCTTATCCGCATAGATGATTTTAATCGGCTCATCCGTATGACAACTGGCCGCCGCACAAAGAGGCAGATAGGGAGATTCATGATGCGAGGCCGGCGTAAGTTCCGTGGCCAAGACAAATCCGTTATCGACATCTACCGAGGCATGCTCTTTCAGCCCATAATGGAGGATCTCCCTCTTTGGCCATCCAATCCGATTCCAGGTCACGAGAGAATTTAAGCGGCTTCCCATTCTTATCCACTTGACCTTCGGCGGTCTCTTTCTTTTCCTTGTGTTCCTTCAGTTCTTCATCGCTAAGAGGATGACTGGCCGATTGGATCAACCGGGCATCTATGGCGATCCCTTCATTGATCGTTAATCCCTTCCGGGAAAATTGCTGCAGCACTTCATTATTGATCCAGGTCATCGCTTCTTTCGACAACCGACTCCTAAATCGGGAAAAGGTAGAATGGTCTGGAGATGAAGCATCAAGGGGTAGGCCTAAAAATTTCTTAAAAGACCACCGGTCATTGATTTGGTTTTCCAGTTCGGGATCTGAGGGAATGTGAAACCACTTCTGCAACAGTAAGGCCTTCAGAAGCATCAATGGCGGATAGGCATCGGCTCCTTCCTCCTGCCTTCCAATCTCGTAATAATCCCTCAACCGCTCCTCCACTTTCGTCCAGTCTATCACTCGGTTGATTCGATCCATGGTTTTCAAACTTCGGTTCTTCTCCATAGAACTACTCAACGCTATATCCACAAAGCTGATATTCTGATTCCACCTCTTATATCCCATTTCTCCCCCTTGTACTGGTTTCGGTGGAGAAACTTTACCCTTTTTATCGTGTCTTTGTCAAGTAATTTCAGTTAGTTATTTTATTTTTTGACTGTTTTTTCTGCTTCCTAATTAAACTTTTTCTGGCTTCTCTAATCTTCTTTTCACCAAACTTTGGTACGGTTGTGCAAAGGTCTCGGTTCCTCCTCCCCCTCTAAAATTCCGTACGGCGGGTTTTCCCCAGTACGGCTTCAAACTGGAATTCAACCGCAACCTTCGTCAGACCACCAGAGCTTAAGCACCGGGCCTGCATACCCTCCGGATGCCCTGACTTATATCCAGTCACAGTCCAGCATCTTTTCTTCTGTGGCCCTTTCGGGCAAGTTTGGCGAGATCGGCTGATGGACCATCCAGTCCAGAGGCCCTTGGCTCGCCGACCGGTTATGTTGTCCCGCCAGGTCATCGCTTACTATGGCCTCATCCGAGACTCTCGACCCCATCCCATCGACTTATGATTATTCGATGGCTCTTGGCCCTACGGCCTGTATGGGCTGGGTCGAGAGGCTCCCCAATTTAATCTGCATGTCCTTTCCCTTCGTGCCACCTCTTGGACCCCGGCGGACCGAGAGGGTGCCTTTGGCTGTTGCTTCCCCGCTCGTGGTAGCCTTCGCCATCTCTGCACGGGCTCGGCATCCACAACCCCACGCACTCCGGTTCTTGCGTGGGAAGCGTAACGAGGCTAATAAGTTCGCTTATCGCTACGGCCCGATGAGATTGCTAGCCCTTCACCGACAAGGGCGTTTACTTCCGAGCTTTCAGTCTGCCGGAGTCACCTCCGATAACGTCGGGTATCACTACATAGGTAAACAGCCAATTCCTATGGCCGGACTTTCACCGGCTGGACATGCAGCCTTATGGGCTGCGAACGGATTTCACGGATGACACGGTTACAGATTTAGACTTCTTCAGTCTTGATCCGTTTTAAGTGATCCAAGTGACTTTCAGGATTCCGTTTTTTTCAAGGTTACGGAAATCCGGGTCTCCTGTTAGGAGGGAGGAGTTGTTAATCTTGGCCAAAGCCGCAGCAAAGGAATCCGCATAAGAAATCGGATAGTTGGCTTTGATGGCTGCTGCGTTCAATAGAAGTTCCTCGTTAATATGCTCTATAAACTTTATCGGAAATCTTTTGATCCGGGTATAAGCCAAATCCGCCAAATCCTGACCCTGTTCTCGAAGGGTAATATAGTAGACCTCTCCCAGATGAAGGGCATGTAAGTAGAGACGAGGGACACCCTTCTTGGCCTGATGAAGAAGGTTTTCTATTTCTTGGGCAAATGGTTCATTTTCGAGATAGCCTATCAGGGCAAAACTGTCCAATACATAACTAGTCTCTTTTGCCAAGCCTTTTGTTCTCCCTCCGTTTTTCCAGTTTCTTTTCATTCAAATAGGTCTTTAGTAAGCCCGTTCCCTTTAACATTCCCCTGGCGGCTTTAATGGCATCACCCGTTTCGGGAACCATTAACAAGCCTTCTTCTTTGGGAATCCACCGAATCGTCATTGCCGGAACGATGGCATATTTTTCCCGTAATCTCTTTGGGATCACAATTTGACCTTTTGAGGTTACCCTGGATGAACCTGCTTCCATCTGTTTCCTCCTTCGGTTTTTTCTTCTTGATAGAAGCCAGCTTAAGAAATCAGTAAGATTTTGTCAACAATTCATTCTTACTTTTTTGGCACCCCAGTTAAATAGTCCTTCGGAATTTATCAGGGCAAGCGGATGACGCGGATTACACTGTTAACTTCCGCCCGCCGGGGGCGGAGTTAAAACTAAAGAAAGGCAAAGACATTCTTTGGCACCCCAGTTAAATAGTCCTTCGGAATTTATCAGGGCAAGCGGATTACACGGACCTGCCTGTGCGTGTTCGCACGCAGACGGGTGGCACGGTTACTGCCTATCATTTCTCCAGAAATCAGGAGTCTGATTTCCGGATAACGTCCATAGGCCTGGAGCGAAATGAAAGCCCGAGATAACTGGATAAAAAATATTTGAAAAGGAGTTGTCAGAGTTAAATTTGTAAGAGATATTTATCCTTAGGCATTTTATTTCTTTTTTGGGAAAAAACGGTAAATATCTTTACGGTTAAGAAATCTGATTAGAGCGACCTCTTTCCCTGAGCGAACCTCCAGGCCCAATCGATGCTCTCCGATTTTTATCCGACAGTATGACCCATAACCCTCTATTTTTCTTAATCCTTTTATATCCTGTAGGGATTCCGCTTTCTCCAATTCGGAGATCAGAGCCCGCAGTTTTTTAAGAACATTCTTGTTATCAATACGATCGACATCTCTTGGAAAAGATTTATCGATCCCTACTTTCACTTTGATTCCTTGATCTTTTTATCAAGTTTTTGGAGAAAGGCCCGAGAGTCTATAACTTCCCCTGTTTTACCTTCATTCATGGCAATCCCCAACCCTATATCCTCAATGGCCTGAATGACTGCATCTTCCACCAAATCGCTGCGATTGGTCAGGACATCGATGAATGCTTCCTGCATCAGTTTTTTAAGCGCTTGATTGTTTATGGTAATGGTCTCCATAAAAAATGCTCCTAAGGCGAAATAAGTTGGTTAATCATAACATATTTTTATGGGAATTGAAGTCAGATCTTTTTCGTTTGGACAAAAACCACGGTAAAAGGCTTTTTTATGAACGGATGACACGGTCTGGTCTATTTTGTCTATTTTGTCTGTTTAGTCTGGCATACGGCTAAAACTTTCTTTGGCACGGATTACACGGATTACGCTGTTTTCACTTTATGAACCTCAAGAAAGCGGGTACCCGATTTCTTGAGGCGTCCAATCCACCAAGGGCGGAAAAACACAACAAAAAAACAATTTTGGCACGGATTTCACGGATGGCATGGTACCTCCAGAAATCGGGATTCCGATTTCTGGAGAAAATAACTGCCAGGCCCTTCATTCTTATCGAAGACCTTCTATACTTTTTTTAAGTAACCGATTAACCAGCGTCCGGGTAGAAATATTCCATCTTCTTGCCAACTGTCGAACATCCTTGGCAATTTTTCGGTCCAAGGTAACCAGGTCTGGCATTTTTCTCAAATCAAATGAAAAATCAACCGGGACTAGTTGCTCATGATAATCATCAAGGTCACTCGTATCGAACCAGGCCGAAGCCTCCCTATAACTCCCGAATTCAAGCTTTTTCTTTTTTACCATAAGTCTGCCTCTCCCTTTTTGTCATATCTCGAGCACTAATAACTAAAGCCCGTTTATTTCTCTTTCTGACAAATAGGACGGTTACATATCAGCTGGCGGTCCGGCCAAAGGCGATATATAACAAGTGCATAAATAGATTGCCTTTTGCCACAACAAAACCTGATAGTCTCTATCGCTCAGGGAGGTTTTCCCTTTGTGAATGTCCACAAAGGGAAAAAAATAATGTCCGTGGTCGTCTGTGTGGGTCCGTGGCATTGAATGCAACCATTTACCTCTGTTAACCTCTCCTAACCTTCCCTCCTTCAAGTTTTCGAATGGCAACATCGCCTGAAAGGACTTCCTCAACTTCTTCCGGATATACGCCATGTTTGCGAATTATTTTATCAACAAATTCATCAAGCCACAAGCAATCGGTGATTTTCAATAGTTATATTCCTTCTTAAGGCATCTCATCCGCCTATGGCGGAAAAAAAGAAATGCAAAAACATTTTTGGCACGGATTTCACGGATTACGCTGTTTTCACTTTATGAACCTCAAGAAATCGGGTATCCGATTTCTTGAGGCATCTCATCCGCCAAGGGCGGAATAAAACCAAACAAGGACAATGAGGTTTTTTGGCTCTGATAAGAAAACATTAACATCTTTTTGCCCGATAGGGCTGGAGGTTGAAGGGGGAGGCGGAGGCCCGCCTGCCCCTTCAAAAATGATCCGTGCAATCCGTGTAATCCGTGGCAAGAAAAACAGTTCTTTTTCTGTTTAAAATCCTATTTTTTTGGACCGGATTACGCTGTTATGATTCCTTTTATAGCCTTAAGAAATCGGTACTTGATTTCTTAAGGCGTCCAATCCACCAAGGGCGGAGGAAAAAAAAGAAGGAATTGGCAGAGGGGAACCTCTCACGGAATTGGATGTTACGCAATCGTCTTCAGTCCCTTTTCCCCGATTACCGTCAGCAACCGCAAGGCCGGGCCGCCAGGTTTTTTGACACCCCGTTCCCAATCCGAAACGAGGTTTTTAGAGACATTCAGATAGCGCGCAAAGACCGGCTGGGAGATGCGCTCGCGCAGGCGTATGGTCTTGATTTCCTCGGGGCTGAGCACGCGCACCGTAGTCAGACAAGCCTCATCGAACTCGCGCATCGTCTGCTTGTCGATCGCGCCGACCTCGTGCAGCGCATCCATGGTTTCATGGATCGCGGCGAACACCTCACTTCGATACCTTTTCGTCATTGCTTTCAATCTCCTCAATCTGGCCGTTTGCGATCAGGATGTTCAATTGGGCTTCGGAAAGCCCCAAGACATGCTTGGCCATCTTCTTGAACTGCTCTTCCTCGTCCTTGCGGATGTTGTCTCGCTCGCTTTTGGCAAATCCGTACACGAAAAACGCCCTTTGTCCTTCGCGGAGCAAAATGATCGTTCGATAGCCTTTCGACTTTCCTTGCCCAGTGGAGTCGGCATCCACCTGCCCACTCTCGGCCCGCATAATCGCCTCGCGAAGTGTGTCATCAGAGATCTTCTGAGCACGCGTAAAACGAACAAACCAAGCGTTTTTGAAGATTCTCACGCGACACCCCTAAATGTATCACACATGGTGTTACTTTACAAGTAGAATTTGGGGGTCAGATTTCTGGAGACCGGCTATCCGCCGGGGGCGTAATAGGGCCTGCCTCGCCTATTCTCCTGCAAGCCGCCGGGCTATTCCAATCACCTCATCGGAAAGCCAGTAGCCATTCAGTCTTATCCCTTCAATCAGGGGAACTACCCGTTCTACCAGTCCTCTCTTTTTGGCTAATATTAGCAACCCAACCAACCCGGTAACCGCTACTTTCAAATCCTTGGCTGCCTTCCGGCCAGCATAATCGTCCATTAAAAGTAAAGTGTCTTTTCCCAAACTGCGGGCCAAGAGAATCGCCTGCCTTTCCCCCTCGTCCAATTCAACAAGGCTTCTTTTCCCCGGTGCAACAGATAGATTGACGGGCATTACCCGGATAAAATCCCGGAGTGCCAACTCAATTTCTTTTGCTTCAGGACCAATTTTTCCAAACAGCTCTTTATAGACAAATGGAGGAATAAGGATTTCTTTCCCCATTATTTTCAAGAGGTCCAATTTCTCGATTTTGGCGAGCCCGATAATCGGCCCGGTATTGGAAACGATTTGCAGCACCGTTATAAACTTCGCCCTTCTTTCAAATCTCTTCTTAACTCCGTTTCGATTTCTTCTGGAGGAACATTAAATACGCTCACCCGATATGTCCCACATCTTTCCAGAAACTCAATCCGGGACAGGCCGGCAAGTTCAGCGGCCTTGCCTGAGGACACTTTCCCCAACTCAAACATTTTCAGCGCAGCCATGAGACGAATATGCTGCTCCAATTCTCCTTTGGTCATATGGACTGCCTGTTCAAACCCAGGTGGGTATTTTATTTGCAGTTTTTCAGTTTCCATTCTGGCACCTCCTGTGATTTAGTGACGTTGTTCATTCCATTCAGTTTTATCTCTCGCCCGATCACTCGAGGCCTGGAGGAAAGAAGTTTTTTGGCACGGATTACGCGGATTACGCTGTTATGGCCTCTCATCCGCCCATGGCGGAAAAAAAGAAAGAAAGGCAAAGACATCTTTGGCACGGATTACACGGATGACACGGTTTCTTCAGAAATCGGGTGTCCGATTTCTGAAGAAATCAGAGCCACCGGCCGCTTTCAGTCTTGATCCGTGTAATCCGTGATATCCGTGCCAAATTAAGGTTTATTCGCTTTTAAAAAGTAAGGGCAAAAAGGTTTTTAGATTTTCGGTGGTTTGTGATCCCAGATTGACCCAATCCGTTTCGACCCCATCTCCATTTCGCGCTTTTACCTGGAAGCTATAGGTTGTTCCCGGATTTAGGTTGCCAATTTCCCAAAATAAGTCAGTCACCCATCCTGAATTGGTCCCTTGGGAGGTGTTCTCACAATAGTATTCCGTACCTGAAGGGTTATTATTGGCCGTCCAGTTTACCCGGATTTGGTTTTGGTTAACGTTGGCAAAGGTCCCCAGTCCCGGGGTATTGGCCAAGGTGTATTTAAATAGCGTGGGAGAATAATCCGTCTCGCCAGGGGGTGAACTCGAATCCCGGGCCTTTACCCGATAACCGTATTGATGGTTGGGCTGCAGGGCCTGATTGGTATAGGTTGGATCATTCTGCCAGACGGAATCCGCTCCGCCTGTGCCTCCGGTTGGACTGCCCATAAAATAAAAATAATAATAAAGCGGTAGGGTTCTATTATCCAAGGCGGTGGCGGCCGTCATGGAAAGGGAGGTGGAGTTAACGGCAACTAGGGAGATAGTTATCGGCTCGGTTTCTTCGACACTCCAATCACCAGCCAGGATATTAAAGTAAACATATCGGTCATCCTTCCCGATATATGCTAATCCGCCGATCGTTTGAGCCGGAGAATCATCGGCAAAGACAATGGTCCCGTTCACCTTAATAATCGGATTGCTAATGGTTAATTTAGGGATGCCAATCTTGGCCATGGTTCCCGTGGGAGAATGGATGGTCATATTTAGATGAATAGGATTTATTAAATCAAAGGTAACGGCAATGTTTCCTTTAATGGTAGGCACCGTGGTGTTGATATAGGTCAGACTGCCCAGTTGTGGGATGACCTGAAAGGTTTCATATCCCGGCTGGGTTGGCTTTATTCCGGCGGCATAGGCGGAAAGGGCGTGCAATCCCCCGCTGCTCCAGCCATGGTTGTCCGTCCAAATACCCCCTTTTTGCCAATTTTCCCATAAGGTGTACCCCGGATCATCCACTTGGGTTTGGTATCTGCTCTTCATCCGGTTTTCCGCATCCCTGGCGGCATTAATCAGATAAAGGGCTTCGAGGACATAAAATTCCATGTAAGGGCTGGCGTTAAAATAGGTATTCAATACACTGACGATGGATGGGTAATTTGTCCGGATCGGCCAAACCGGAGACCACGGCCATGGCATTGGCCCGGTCGTCCGTAACCCCTGAATACCCTGGAGAGCGATAGGCGTTGTTGACGGGTATCCCAAAAGACCCGGTTAAAATTTTGGGCGATGCTGGATTTTCTGGCGTTCCATTCGGTTAAGTCAGTTAGGTTATCTGAGAGTTGGGCTATTTTAATGATCGTATTTAAGGCCATATAATATAAGGTGTTATCCAATATTCGGACATCAATATTATCATTCCAGTCATACCAAGCCCAATCTCCGTCTCGATGAGAAACCAAACCGTCGGCATCCAAATGACCAAAGATCAGATAGGCTTTTATTCGGGAATAGGTACTTCTTAACGGTTTCGGCGTCACCGGTGTATAAATAAAAATCCCAGAAGGAGGCTATGGAGGCCAGCATCTGGGCCGGCAATTCGTAATTTGTGTTGCCTGGAATCGGGGAATGCAAAACATTATCCGGTCTGACCCAGTCCATGAGTTCATGTATGGCCTTTTTCGTTAAGAGATAGCTTTGAGGATCAAAAACGTAAAATCCACCTTTTATTTCGTTAACGGCATCCCCCCACCATTGAGCCCGTTCCCGGGTCGGGCAGTCCATGTAATTGTCTCTCATATTTAAATAAATGGTCCGGGCCGCCTTTTGCCAGAGGGTGTTAAAAAACGCGTCATTGCTGGTAAATGACCCGGCAAATTCCGTGTCATAGCCACTTTCCCGGTATTTTAATTCTAATTATTCTTACATTCTGGGAATGGTATAGTTGACCGCCGTTCCGGACATCCAGCCCAGGGATTCGAATTCCTGTACACCTTCCTTAGTAATATAAGTGGACCGAACATTATTATATCCTCCGTCGGTATAATGGTCGGTTTCTATTGCAATGACCAGCACCAGCCGGGGCCTCGACCTTTAGATAGGGTGTGACCTGAAGGTTGGAGGGCAATACCGCGACAATGGGAACTGATCCGGTACCATAAGTAGGGAATCCGCCTGGTTGCTATAATCCATCAGTCCGCTGTATTTAAAAAACGGTATGGGTCTTGGTTTAAACTCATTCCAAGGCGGGCCTCCGGCCGGGCCTTTTTCGGTAGCTTGTTCCCATAAGCTATCGTCAAAACCGGAAGCGATCCAGTTGTCCATGGATACGGCGTCAACTGCACTATAATAAATATTGGATTCGGACAATACAGGGTTAGGTTGAGTTCCGGAGGAATCTCTGCCAAAACCAGGATGGGATATGGCTTTCCAGGTATTATCGCTGACGATATCCACTATGGCGTCGTCGGTGACGATACGGGATTCAACCAAAAGTCCCCCCTGCCCGCTGTCCAGATGAGATGAGCCGCTTTTGCCGAAATACCAGACCAGGACGGCAAGGGTATTTACCCCGGCTCTTAAATGGCTGGAAATATCCAGCCGATCGATGTAGGTATCCAGGGGATTGGGGCCTCTTTTTAAACCGCCCTCAAAAATTACCAGGCTTCCGTTAATATACAACCAGTACTTGCTGTCAACGGCGATATAGGTTCGGGCCTCGATGGGGTCGGAGGAAAGTGTAAACGTTTTTCGAAAAGCCACCCACTGGTTGGGGATTGACTCCGCAGTCCAGATCCATTTTCCATCAAAGGCTGATTCTGCTAAATTCGGAAGGATGAGAAGGAAAATTATTAAAGTTATGCTTATCGATATCGTTTGGACTTTCAAACAACAATTATTTTTAGGCACGGATTTCACGGATTACACGGTCATGTTTTTAAGTATCTCAAGAAATCGGGCATCCGATTTCTTGAGAAGTCTCATCCGCCTGCGGCGGTATAAAACAGAACAAAAACATTAGGTGTTGGGCATGTATAGAAAAACAGGAATATGTCTCTTGCCCGATAGGGCCGGAGGCTGAAGGGGGAGGCGGATACCCGCCTGCCCCTTCAAATTAAATCCGTGCAATCCGTGTAATCCGTGGCAAAAAAATATTTCAGGTGAGGGTCTTCTCATCTCTGTGGGGAATAGATCGGTTTGCATTTTTTACACTTTCCACAATGAAGGCCAATATTACCCCGATAATTAAGCCCATCAAAATTGCCACGGCTAAATTGACCTTTATCCTCGGCTTGAAACGATCTCTTGGTTCTTCCGCCGGATCGACCACATAGATATTAACCGCCCTATTCTCTTCATCGATATTGGATTCTTTTAACCGTTTCAAGAGAAGCTCATAAATGCCTCGGTTGGATTCGACTTCCTGCTGAAGAACCTGGTATTGGATGGCTACCTTATCCCGGTTGATCGTTTCATTTTGGCTTTGCCCAAGGGCTTCTTTGAGGGATCTTTCCTGGGTCAAGGCCACTTCATATCTACTTTTCAGGCCCTCCACAATCCCCTTGATTTCCTGAAGTTTCTTTTTATTAAGGTTTTCCATTTCCTGATTCAGACCCACCATGGTGGGGTGTTTGGGTCCAAATTTCTCCATTTTTTCGGATCGCTCTTTTAAGAGTTGGACCTCCTGGTTTTTTATGGCAATGATCACCGGATTGCTAAGCACCTCCGGGATGGAATCGACTTGTTCCGGATGCTGAAGCAAATCCCTGGCCTTTTTATAGCTGACCTCGGCCTCGATACGCTTATTGACGGCCTCCACTAATTGGGTATTCACCTGGGCCAGTTTTTGGCGACTGATATCCTGAGAACCCAGGACGTTCTTATTTGATGGACTTCCGCTTGAGATGGTTACCCCAAACTTTTCCCGGTACTGTTGGAGGGTCTGTTCGGAGGCCTGCAGGTTGCGTTTGGATTCCTTGACCTGCTCATCCAGAAATTTTGAGGCCGTCTGTTGGGTCCTGATCCGGAGTCCCAGGTTCCAACCAATATAAGCCTGGGTCAGGGAATTTACGACTTGGGCAGCCAGCTTCGGGTCGGTTGATTCAAAATTGATATTAACCAGACGGCTGTTGCGGATAGGATCGATCTTAATTTTTGTTAGAAAGGCATCGACCAGCTTAGCATCACTAATGGAGGGTTTGTCCGATGATTGAGTGGTATTTCCTTTAATGTTATCTATCTGTTTTCCCAATAAGCCCTTAAAATCCGGATGTTGACTTAAATTAAGATCTTTGATGACTTGCCGGGCCAGGGATCGGGATTCCAGGATCTGGTATTGGGTCTGGTAGAAATCCGTCCCGGAGGGGTCGATAATCATCAGTTCCTGGGTGGAAAGGATGTTGGGCTTGGCCTTCTCGATCAGGATCTGGGCCGTGGCCCGATAGATGGGGGTGGCCAGGAAGGTATAGAGGGCAACCGGAACGACAATGGCCAAAAAAACAATTAAAACCAGCCGGCGCCTTTTAACCAGCACTTTCCAGTAATCGACCAGATTTATTTCATCATTATTGGGCGTTAATTGATTTTCCATACATTTCCTTTATGAGCTCAAAGGTGAAAGCTCAAAGCTGAAAGTGAAAAACACGTAGAAAGCTCAAAGGTGAAAGATTAAAGCGAGAAAAAGCTCAAAGCAAGTCGATAGCTCAAAGATGAAAGCTCAAGGCTGAAAGCAAAAATGAGCACAAAGCTGAAAGCTCAAAGGTCAAAGCTAAAACAGAAAAGCAAGTAAAAATTCAGATATAAATCCAGGGAGCTCCGACATGGTTATTTTTTTAGGATTGAGTTTATTAAGCCTTTGATCATCGAAGCTATTTCTACCGCATGCCTTTGCATTTCTGCGTGCTGATCACCCTCTATCCACTTTTTCCTTTTGAATATCTCCAGCAAACTCATTGTTTCATATAGAGAGCCCCTGGCTATATATAAATATTGAACAAATTCCTTTTTTGAAAACCGCCCTTTTCCTTCGGCTATATTCATAGAAATACTTGAAGAGGCGGATTCCATCTGTTCTAACAGTCGGAAGTGTTTTCTTCCGCTTTTACTATTTTCAATAGCATCAATGACCATTACAGCAAAATCAATAGCTTTATTCCAAACCGCCAGATTCTCGAATCCTAATTTTATCTTTTCTTCCCCCATTAATCGCCTCCTATCCAGCCTTTAGTATTTTTTCCTTTGACTTTTCAGCTTTGACCTTTGAGCTTCTGCCTTTGATCTTGTTCTTGCTTTGAGCTTTCAGCCTTGAGCTTTGAGCTAAAAGTAGCTTTCCGGTACAATAACGGTATCCCCCGGTTGGACCAAGGTTTCCATGGTAACTTTGATTTCTATTTTTTTGCCCTCCGCCTCGCGAACAATTCGGGTTCGATTGGGGGCGGCCTTATTGCTCAGCCCACCGCCCAGGCTAATCCCCATGAGGACGGTGAGCCCTCTTTCGAGGTTATATTTCCCGGGGTTTTTGACTTCACCCATGACGAAGAAATAGGGCATTTTGGGTACAACGATTGAATCGCCGTCCTTAATAATACTATTGTGGCCTGAGTCTCCGGCAAGGGTGTTTTTCAAATTGACACGAATAATAGTTTCATTTTTTTGTTCCGCTTCCTTTAAGCTGATGCCTGCCGTTCTGGGATTTTTCGGCCGGATAATGACCACCTCATCGCCGGCGTCTTTTGTCGGACCGCCGGCCTGGGAAAGGATATAAAGGAGGTTATTCTCTTTGGTTACCGGGTACAAGCCGGCCTTATTTACTTCGCCCATAACAAAAACCTTCTGGCTGTTAAATTCTTTTACCGCTACGGTTACCTGAGGGTTGACAATAAACCCATCCCCTAATCTTTTCGCCAACTCCTTTTCAAGGGTCTGGGTTGATTTTCCAGCGGCCTTTATTTCTCCAAGCATGGGAAAGGAAATAGCGCCTTCTATGGAGACGGAAGCGGTTCTTTTGAGATCGTCGTGGCCCCAAACAGTAATTTCCACGACATCTTCCGGGCCAAGGAGATAGTCGCTTTGGGCGAACACAGACCCAGGAAATAAGGCGATTATCAGTGTAAAAATCAGGATCAAAAAGGATTTTGTACCCATGGAGGCTCCTTTATGAAAAAAAGAAAAAGATAAAAAAACAAAAACGTTTTTTGGCACGGATGACACGGATTACGCTGTTATGGCCTCTCATCCGCCTATGGCGGAAAAAGAAAGAAAGGCAAAGACATTTTTGGCACGGTTACTGCCTATCATTTCTCCAGAAATCGGGCACTCGATTTCTGGAGACCGGCGCCCGTCGGAGACCAATCGGGGAAGATTCCAATTCCCTTTCAAAGACAACCGCTATTGGGGATCCGATATCGTTTCACTTTCCCATTCCCTCCGAGTTATTCCTCCCTGCCGCATTAATCTTTTTATTAGATCCGCTCCTATATTTTCTTGGTGAGGATTTGGGAGGGTAAGCCTCAAGTCGTCTTTGATCATGAAAGGTGTTTACCCCCCGCATAGGGTCCATCAAAACCGAGAGACTTTAGCTTACTTACTAAGTCCCTAAACGAAAGTGGGCCTAATTTTGTCATTTATGCAGCTACGTTAACTTCCCTTATTTCGAAGGTTCCAAGAATTGGAATCGGAAGCGTTTTCTTTAAACTAATTAATATCCATCCCTCGATAACATCCTTGAGATTCTCTCGGCATTCTTCTAACGTTTTACCCTTTGCCCAAACTCCCTTGAGGTCTGGGATTTCCCCGTAATAGGGTTCTTCGTCATCGATTAATTCATATCGGGCCCTACGTAAGGCTTCCTGAATGTATTCAACCAGCATAGATTTAACCCTCCTAATTTCTTGAGACCTTTGACTGATTAAATGGGGAAAATTTAAATGCCTTTTTGGCACCCCAGTTAAATAGTCCTTCTGAATTTAACAGGGCAAGCGGATTACGCGGATGGCACGGTTATAATATTGAAAACCTTGCGCTTGATTTCTACGGATTCGCCGAAATTGATCAGCAGCCCCACTTCCAGACCCGTGGCCTTCAGGCAGCAGTTCTTTTCCCGAGTTAAGTTCAAAAGGATGCTCTTTTCTTCCCCCAGATAAGCTGTCAAAATCAAGCAGCTTGGAGTTTTTTCTCCATCATTTTAATGACGTCTTTAAACATAGAAGAAGCTTTAAAAATTTCCACCCCTATCAGTTTGCCGTCTCTGTCCAGTTCCATATTTACATTCGAGCCCAACTCGACAACCTCTTCCTCTTCTCCTTCCTTAGCCAGATACAAAATATCCTGTTGGTCATCATAAAAAACTTTAAATGCTTCCATTAAAGCCTCCTCCATCGGCCACCGGCAACCCTGTTTTCTTTTTGCCCTTCTTTCAACGGGTGGATTGTTAAAATTGTTACCTCATCACCTTCTACAGTATAAGCTATCATAACTTCTCTGTTTTTTCCACAAAGCCCTTCTAAGGCTACAGCGATAAAATGACCGCTCAATACGTCCAGATATCTTTCCTCTGATTTTTTAAATATTTTCTTTGGAAGGGTTGCATCAATTTTTCTTAAAATCAATCTACCTTCTAAGTGCCGGGAGTATTGGATAGACAATATGTTATTTTTTTCCAATTTGATAGACGTTGAAAACCTCAAGAAATCTCATCCGCCAAGGGCGGAGAAAACGAACGAAAGGCAGAGATATTTTTTGGCACGGATTACGCGGATTACACGGTTATTGCCTATCATTTCTCCAGAAACCGGGCACCCGATTTCTGGAGACCGGCGCACGCCGGAGATCAAACGGTTAAAGGGAGCGGCGGGGACCCGCCTGCCCCTTCAAGAATTCACCTTAAAAGGCCAGGGAAAGGGTTAGCCAGATCCTGTTTTCAGTATAATCATAATTCTTGAATGTGGATCTGTTATCCGTATACGCATATTGAAGATTTATGGATAACCAGCGCTGCAGGGCATACTGTATCCCCAGGCCCCCAGCCCACTGACGGTCGTCACGTATCTTAAAGCTCCCGTCTATATCAAAGGTCTTATCTTCAAAACTTATAGTTCCGTAGCCCAGGGAAGCATTAAGGCTGATTTTCTCATTCCAGGAAAGGATATGCCGGTACAACAGGATCAGTTGGGTATTTATATAAGGGACAAAGGTATCTATATCTTCTTCAATGCCTCTACTAATTTTTAAATTGATCTTATCCCGAGATGTAGCCAGGTAATTCAGGTCAACCAAGACCGAGTAGGTATTGATCTCATCCTTTATCCCCGGAAGCGGTTGATCAAAGCTCTTTTTCGCCAACCCGACTTTCAAGAACCCGCTCAGTCTGGCCGTTGGATCAAAGGAAACTCCCAAATAGCCTGCATGGTTGGTGCTGCTATTAACCGTTCTGTTCGGATATTCTATGGTAAAATAATTGTAATCTATAATGACTTCACTTTTTTGCGAAACCCGATAGGAAAAGGACATTCCAAAAAAATTCTGGCGTAAATCCCCGGCCTGGTCAATTGCCTCCTTATAACTGTAGTCGTAAAGTTTATATCTTCCTTCAATGGCCCAGCGATCGGCAAAGTGATATTTGGCCTGGAGATTGAAATCATTCGAAGTATAGGGCAAGGCCCGAAAGGGATCAGAAATCGGGGGGATATTTTTTATCTCCTTGGCTTTCCGGGGGATGGCGGCATCTTTATAAGAATCCGAAAAGGTAGCCGAGAGCCCATTGGGAAAATCAAGCTTAAAAGACCCGTCAAGACTTTGATCAGTAAAGTTCGTCTCGGTATGTGATAAAAACCGATTCAGGTCGGCCTGATAACCCACCTGAAGACTATGCCGCCTTAAAGGTAGATAGATGTGAATACCCGGAGATAAAGTATTTATAAAATCACTTTCGGCCTTCAACCCCCCATAATTTTTATAAATATTGTCGCTGTATGTTTCCGTGGCGCTCAAAAAAGGATGAATTTCCAGCGGGCCGATTTTTAGGTTTCCTTTTTCAGTCCCGACCATTTGGGCCTCGATAGGCAGGTAATAAAGAAGGAAAATGAGAAAAATAAATTTAGGAACCTTGTTCATTGGTTTTAAAAAATGTAACACTTTAGGTGTTTGAAAATTTGTCAAAGCTAATTTTTCTTGGAATCCTGGGTGGTTTTTAGATGTAATGGAGAAGAGAATAGAACTTAGTGATGTAGGACTAATTTATAGTCAAAGAGGCTTTTTAGTGGGTATTGATTCAAAAACTACATAAAGCTCCGCTCCTTCGGTTACAGGAAAACCTCTTCCTGATCACTTCCATGATTGAGAAAAGTTTCCTTGTCTTTGTTTCTTTGATCCTTAATAATTAGCGGAAGAAACAGTAATTGTCAAGTAATCAATAGCAAGATTTTATTTTATTTTTTCTATTTATGAGACGCCGGAGAATTAGGAGATTTTGGGCAAAAACCAGGGAAAAAAGATCTAAGGAAGACCTTGATTCCAGTTGATTTTATATTTATAGGAATATTCTTACAAAGTCACTTTTTAGGACGATTCGCCGGCCCGATCAGGTTTTTGGGGCTTCCAGGAGGGTTTCATTGCGTGGTTTGTGAAACTGTTCGTCGAGATAATCGAGGGTCTTTTGCTGATGGCGAATGATTTTTCCAACCACCATGAAAACCACCATTTCCGATATGTGAACGGCATGATCGGCGATCCGTTCCAGGTACTTGGCCACAAACATGATCTTCATGGCCCGTGGGATGGCGATGGTGTGTTCGGACATCATATTGAGCAGTTCTTCGATCACTTTTTTGTAAATACTATCCACATAGCTGTCATCTTTGCAGACCTGAAGGGCCTGTTCCACATCTTCCCTGATAAAGGCGTCCAGGGCATTCCGAACCAGTTCCTCAGTGGCTTCAGCCATGACCGGCAGATGAAAACAAACTCCGGTTCGGGGATCTTCAAACATCTCAATGGACCGTTTGGCGATATTGGTGGCCAGGTCGCCCATGCGTTCCAGGGTGGTGATAATCTTCATGGCCGTGGAAATAAAACGCAGATCCTTCCCGGCCGGTTGCCGAAGGGCGATCATCCGCAGGCACATCTCTTCGGTATCCACTTCCAATTCGTTGATCTGCTGGTCTGAATCAATGATGGCCTGGGCCAGACCCAGATCCCGGGCGGTCGCGGAGGTAATGGCCGAGACGATATTATGCTCAACCCGCTCTCCCATACGCAGGATCTTTTGTTTCAAGAGGCTTAATTCTTCATCGTATTTGGTGTTGATATGGGAACGTTGCATAAATCGGCACCAAAGCCCTTTCAAATCAACTGCCATCCGCTATTGCGGATGATTAGAGGGTTACTTTATTACTAACGTACCAGCCTGGCAAACTCCGACAGGACATCCTGGCTGCGAACCACTCCGATGATTTTTCCGGCATCGACCACCGGGATGATGTCCACATTTTCACTATCCATAATCTGAAGTACTTCCAATAGGTTTTGATTGGGTCGGACCGCCAGATCATAATGGACCAGAACATCATTGACGGTGATGATCGAACCATCCCGGCATTGATGCAGCAGGTCGTTGAGCCAATCCTGCCCCTGCCCCTCCCGGAGCGATTGATTCCGGAGATAAAGGAGATACCGCAGGATATCCCTGGCCGTCAGCAGGCCCAGATACTCTCCCGAAGCCCGCCGGATCACCAACCCCAGGTCTCCCGGATGTTCCCGGTTGGTCCCCGAAAGAATGGCACAGGCCTCTTTTAAAGGGGTTTCGGGAGTTACCATCTGATATCTGGAATCTATTACATCCCAAACTTGTTTTTCTAAGGGCATGAGGGGCTCCTCCTTATTGAAAGACCAGGGGAATCACGACTTTTTACGAGTTCAGCAGTCTTGGTATACTTTTTTTTAATAGGCCTTGTCAAGGAGAGGGTTTATGATTAAGATATAGTTGAAAAAAAACCCCTTGTCAAGGAAACCTCAAATAGCTCATAGCTGATAGCTCGTAGCTCATAGGGGAAAGCAAAGGGATAATAGCTCATAGCTGATAGCTCGGAGCTCAGAGGATACTTAAAGCATTAATAAAAACTGTGTAAATCAAACAGAAGGACCTAAAGCAAAAATGCGGGTGAGGCCTAACCAGAAAGCAACAACATGCATAAAAATCTTAGGATAGGATGGATGGTGCTGATGATAATGCTCCTGGCCGGTACGGTTCCCGAACTTTCGGCCCTGCCTTTGGATAAAGTGGTCGAAACCGAGTTGGCCAATGGTCTAAAAGTGCTGCTCTTGAACAATGACAAGGCCCCGGTGGTCTCGGTCCAGGTCTGGTATAAAGTCGGGGCAAGGAATGAACCCTTCAGTAAGTCGGGGCTGGCCCATCTTACCGAGCACCTCATGTTCCGAGGCACTAAAAAGGTCGGGCCCAAGCTGTATTCCCGGATCATTCAAAAGAACGGGGGCCAGGACAATGCTTTTACCAGCCGGGATTACACGGCTTATTATGAAAATGTATCCGCCGACCGGGTCGCCATCCCCCTTGAGCTTGAGGCCGACCGAATGACCGGCTTGATCGTGGACGAAGAAAAATTTCTGACGGAAAGAAGCGTTGTCCAGGAAGAGCGCCGTTTACGGGTTAAAGATGATCCGGTAGCCTCCCTGTTCGAGGAAGTCACCTCAACCTCCTTTAAAAATCATCCCTATCAGCATCCGGTTACCGGCTGGATGGAAGACCTGGAAGGCCTTTCCCACCAGGATTTTCTTCAATTTTACCGCACTTTTTATCAGCCGGCCAATGCCACCCTGGTCGTGGTGGGGAAGATTGACCTGAAGACCCTTTTGCCGGCCATTGAAAAAACGTTTGGCCGGGTCCCCAAAGGACCATCCCCACCTCCGGTCATTATCAAGGAACCTCCCCAGTCGGCCGAGGTCCGGGTCCTCCTCCGCCGTGAGGCCGAGTTGCCTTATGTGGTCTTCGCCTTTCATGTGCCGTCTTACCCTCACCCGGATGCCTTCGCCCTGGAAATTATGTCCCAGATCCTGGCCGGCGGCAAAAGTTCCCGGATGTATCAAAAGATGGTTTACGAAGAACAAAAGGTCCTGGAGGTCGGCGCCGATTATCCCTTTAATTCCAGGGATCCTTTTCTATTTTTCCTCTCTGCCCAAGCCCTGCCCGGGCAGAGTCCGGAGGGAATCGAGGAAAGAATCCTGAAGGAATTGGATACCTGGGAAAAGGATCCCCCTTCCGAGGAAGAACTGAGGCGGGCCAAAAACCAGCTCGAAGCCGGATTTATCTTTGCTCAGGATTCGATTTTTTATCAAGGGTTGCTCCTGGGCAAGTATCAAAGTCTGGGGCAGTGGAAAGGCCTTGATCAATTTCTACCCGGTATACGAGCCGTCACCCAGGAAGACCTTCTTCGTGTCTACCGGACCTATTTCAAAGACAAACCCAAAACCGTCGGCTATTTGATTCCGCTCCCTTCGGAACAAAATAGAAACCCCTTAAAGTGATTTCCATGATGCTGAAGGTACTCCTTATGATCCTGCTATCTGGTTTTTCTTTCGCAGCCGGGTCGGCCCAGGTCTGGGCTTCTCCCGCAACGCAGCGAATCACCCTGTCAAATGGATTGAATTTGATCGTCTCCGAGCGCAACCAACTGCCGACGATCCATATCCAGGTCCTGGTTCGTGCCGGGGCCTCCTTGGATCAAGCCGACACCCGGGGGCTGGCCAACCTGACGGCCGAGTTACTGCCCCAAGGGACCCTTAATCGGACCGCTACCCGGATCAGTCGGGACATTGAATCGGTGGGCGGCGCCCTTTCCAGCGCCACCGATCTGGACTACGCCACTATCGGCTTATCAGTCCTTAAAAAAGACCTGGCCTTAGGACTGGACCTCTTAGCGGATATCCTCCTTCATCCTGTTTTCGATCAGCACGAAATTGAACGGAAGGTAACGGAACTCAAGGCCCGCATCCAGAGGATGGAGGAAGAACCCCGCCAGATAGCCCGATTGGCCTTTGATAGAAACCTCTTTGGAAACCATCCCTACGCCTACCCGATTGAAGGATCCCTGAAAACGCTTCCTTCCCTGACCCGTGACCGGATCAAACATTTTTTTGAAACCTATTATCGGCCGAACAACAGTATCCTGGTTATCGTTGGGGATGTCCGTCAGGAAGAAGCCTCTCAATTGATTCAAGACTATTTGGGAGGCTGGAAATCCGGTCCGATATCACCTCCGGTTTTGGCCCCTGCTCCTGAACTGACCAGGCCGGTAATCATCAAAATCGACCGTCCCATTTCCCAGGCTAACCTGGTCTGGGGTCATGAAGGGGTGAGTCGTTCCAATCCTGATTTCTATGCCCTTCAGGTCATGAATTATATCCTGGGAGGCGGGGGCTTTGTTTCCCGCCTGATGGATTCCATCCGGGACAATTTGGGTCTGACCTACGGCATTTACAGCCATTTTGAAGCCCGGCAGCAGCCGGGCTCCTTTCGAATCGGCCTTCAGACCAAGAATCAGAATGCCAACCAGGCCATTTCGGAGATTCAAAAAGAGCTGAAAAAATTTCTGGATCAGGGAATAACGCCTACCGAGCTGGCGGAAGCCAAGGCCTACCTCACCGGAAGTTTCCCACTCAAGATGGACACTAACGGCAAGCTGGTTCAACTTCTGACAGCCATGGAATTTTATGGCCTGGGGCTGGATTATCCGGAAAAATTCCCGGGGCTGATCAACCGGGTAACGGCCGAGGAGGTCCTGCGGGTGGCCCGGAAATACCTGCATCCGGACCGCTTTCTCTTAGTGGTGGTGGGCAATCAAAAAGAGATTAATTTGAAAGAATCCTGGTAGGAAAGCTCACAGAAAAGAAGCTCAAAGCTGATAGCTCAAAGCTCAAGGCGAAAAAGTTCAAAGCTGAAGGCTCAAAGCAAACAAGCTCAAAGCTCAAAGCTGTTAGCTCTTAGCTCATCGTTCCCATAATTATTGGTATAGTGCCAAAGTTACGTGATTCTCAAACCGAAGGAGTAGCCTCTTAAAATCTTGAATCACCCCAAAGGGCTTCAGGAGTCTTGATTTCAAGACCCCTGAAGCCCTCGACGAATGGATGGCTTAAAAATCACGTAACCTTGGGACAAGCTCTAATTATTGAAAAAACGGATTAAACCGGCGCTCCTGCCCGATGGTTGTGGCCGGACCGTGACCAGGATAGACCGCCACATCGTCCCCGAGAACGAACAAACGATTTCGAACTCCTGAAATCAGAGTATCGTAGTCGCCCCCCGGGAAATCCGTTCTACCGATAGATCCCGCAAATAAGGTATCCCCTACAAAAACAACCTTCGGGGTATATAGGGAAATCCCCCCCTCGGAATGCCCCGGGGTATGGATGACCTTTAGGGAGATCGTTCCAAAAACCACTTGGTCGCCGTCTTCCAAAAACCGATCCGGCGCGGGAGAGTCTTCCACCCGCATGCCCCAGACCGCCGCCATGCGGGACAACTCGGTCAGCAAGGGGGCATCACTTCTATGAATCAGAATCAGGGCCTGGCTGGCCTCTTTTAAGGCCTTGTTGCCGCCCACGTGATCGAAATGACCGTGGGTATTGACTATATATTTAAGCTCCAGGCTGTTTTTTCGGAGACCGGCCAGGATCCTGTTGACTTCGTCTCCCGGGTCGATAACGATCGCTTCCCGTGTCTCTTCGCAGCCGACAATAAAGCAATTGGCCTGGATGGGGCCAACCACCATAGTCTCAATAACCATAAAAACCTCCCTAAGAATTACCCCTGATTTCCCCTATTGATCGAAGGACCACTGGATGCAAGACACAGAGATTTTTAGGCCTGTCTCTTGAACCCTTTCCGCCTTGGCGGACTTGACCCCTGGAATCCTTTTGAATCATCTATAAACCATTCTCGGCCCGACAGGTCAAGTGAAAAAGAAGAACCTAAAAGGTTGACGGAACTCCGTTAAGGGGATATATAACAGCCCATGCTTACCGAAAATCCCGAAAATAACCGCATCCCGGAAAAGATCGAACACATCCATCTTATGGGGATTTGCGGAACCGGCATGGGGTCTCTGGCGGGCATGCTCAAGGAACAGGGATTCCGCCTTTCCGGATCGGATCAGGCGGTCTATCCGCCCATGAGCACCTTTCTTTCCGCTTTAGGGATTCCGGTTATGGAGGGCTACGATTCCGCCCATTTAACTCCCCTTCCCGACCTGGTAATCGTGGGCAATGTGATCACCCGCAGCAATCCTGAAGCCCAGGAACTGATCCGCCTCGGTTTGCCCTACCTTTCTCTGCCCCAGGCCCTGGCCCACTTCTTTCTTAAGGATCAGTGCAGCTTAGTCGTGGCCGGCACCCACGGCAAGACCACCACCTCGGCCCTCCTGGCCTCGATCCTGGATCAATCCGGTTTGTCTCCCGGGTTTATGATCGGAGGCATCTTGAAAGGCTATGAGCGCAACTACCAGGTGGGCGGCGGCAAATATTTCGTCATCGAAGGGGATGAGTATGATACGGCCTTTTTTGACAAGGGTCCTAAGCTGCTTCACTACCGGCCCTTCTATGCCGTCTTAACCAGCCTTGAATTTGACCATGCCGACATTTACCCGGATATCAAGACCATTCAGGACGCTTTTGCCCGTTTCCTGGTCTTGATCCCCAAGGAGGGTTTGCTGGTCGCTTACGGCCCTGAGCCTTGCCTCGCTGAAATCCTTTCGAAAGCCTCCTGCCCTGTTGAAAGTTACGGCCTGGAAGAGGGCTGGGACTGGTGCCTAGGGGATTTAAAAACCGATCCGACAGGTTCCACCTTTTCCGTCTTCCACCGGGGGGTATTTTTTCATTCCTTCCGCACGCCGCTGGCGGGCCGTCATAACGCCCTGAACTGCCTGTCGATCATGCCGATCCTGAACCGTCTGGGTCTTAGTCCGGAGCAAATGGCCCGGGGGCTGGCCGCCTTTCAGGGGGTCTATCGGCGTCAGGAAGTCCGAGGCATCCAAGCCGGGGTTACCATTGTGGACGACTTCGCCCATCATCCGACGGCAGTCAGAGAAACCATCCGGGCCATCCGCTCCCAATACCAGAGCCGGCGACTGGTGGCCGTTTTTGAACCCCGGACCAATACCAGCCGGCGCCGGGTTTTTCAAAACGACTATGCCCGATCTTTTGAGGGTGCCGATCTGATCATCGTCCGCGAACCGCCCGATCTGCTGAAAATTCCGGAGAAGGAGCGGTTTTCTTCCCTTCAGCTGGTGGAAAATCTTAAAGACCAAGGCCTCAAGGCTTTTTACTTCTCGGATACCGAGGCCATCCTGGATTTCTTATGGGGAGAACTGCGAAGCGGGGATGTGGTTTTAATCATGTCCAATGGGGGATTTGACCATATTCATGAACGGCTGCTCGTTGGACTGGAAAAGCTTAAAAAATAGCTCAAAGCTCATGGCTCATAGCTCAAGGCGTAAGATAGCTCATAGCAGATAGGTAAGATAAATCAAAGACTAAGAAATCAGAAGAAAATGCGCGTTGTCCTAATTGCCCCTTCAGGGGCCTCCTATGTCTGGCGGAAAAAAAGAACGGCCTTTACCCTGCCGCCCATGGCTTTGCCCCTTCTGGCAGCCGTGACCCCTGCCGGTGTGGCCGTCAGCTTAGTGGATGAGGCGGTCGAGGATGTTGATCTTAAGCTTGAAGCCGATCTGGTGGGATTCTCGGTTATGACCGCTAACGCCCCACGGGCCTACGCTTTAGGCGATCATTTTCGCTCCCGGGGAATTAAGGTCGTTATGGGAGGCATCCATCCCTCCAGTTTGCCTGAAGAAGCATTGCAGCATGCCGATGCGGTCGCTATCGGAGAGGGGGAACCGTTCTGGGCCCAACTTCTAAAGGATGCCGCTCAAAACCGGCTTAAATCCTGCTATCAAAATCCTGCCTTTCCGAGCTTGAACGGACCACTATCCTTGCGCTGGGACCTGCTGGCTAAGGATCGCTACTTCATACCCCAGACGGTACAAACCAGCCGGGGTTGCCCGGTAGGCTGCCATTTCTGCTCGGTCAGCGCTTTTTTTGGGAGAACCTTTCGGAAGAAGGCCATTGACCAGATCCTGGAGGAAATCCGGTCCCTGCCTAAAAAACTGCTTATTTTTGTAGATGATAATATTGTTGGAGATGCCGAATTTTCTAAACGGCTTTTTGAGGCCATGATTCCCTTGAAGAAAAAATGGGTGGCTCAATCGTCCATAGCGATTGTGGAAGATCCCGAGCTCTTGGATTTGGCGGCCCGCAGCGGCTGTATCGGGCTGCTGATTGGTTTTGAGTCCATCTCCCGGCAGGTTATTAAACGGATGGGCAAAGGCATCAATCTACGACACCGATATCAGGAGGCCGTCCGCCGTATCCATGACCGAGGGATTCAGATCCAGGGATCCTTTATCTTTGGCTTTGATGAGGACACCACGGCCTCTATTGGAGAGACCTTACAATTCGTCCGACAGGTGCGCCTTTCCGGGGCCAACTATTGTCTGCTGACCCCCTACCCGGGCACCCGGTTGTTTAAGGAATATGCCGATGAGGGAAGGATCCTGAGCCGGGACTGGAGCCGCTATGACCGCAACCACGTGGTCTTTCAACCTAAACATTTTTCTCCGGATGAACTCCAGGAAAAGACCCGCTGGGCTTATCAGGAGACGTATAATTGGAAATCCCTCTGGAAAAGAAGACCCCCCGGCTTCCAGCACATCAGTCTTTATCTGGCCTTGAACTTCGGCTATTGGCGGGGGGTGAAAAAGCTTTAGGCCGGGATCCCGCCTCTCTCATTTATAGATATGATTAAAGAGTTCGTTGGCGAATTGAGGATTCAGGGTTTTGAGAAGTTTATATTCCTCCAAGGCCGAGGCCGTATCTTTTAGGGAAAGGTATATCAGCCCGAGGTTAAAGTGAGCCCCGGGGTCATCCGGTTTGATCCGGATGGCCTGTTTATAGGCCTCTTTGGCTTCAGGGTTTTTTCCCAACTGATACCAGACCGCCCCCAGATTATTATAGGCCTCGGCATTATCCGGTTTGATTCGGATAGCCTTCTGATAAGCCTCGATCGCTTCCGGATAAAAACCGACCTTATCAAAAGTGAGAGCCAGGTTATAATGGGCCGCACCGTCTTCCGGTTTAAGCCGGAGGGCCTCTCTATAGGACTCAATGGCTTCCTGGTATTTATTCGATTCAAAATAAAGATTACCCAACTGGACATAGGCCCAGCTGTCTTCAGGGTTGGTTTTTATCCGGACTTGGATCGTTTCGATTTTCTTTTCCAGGGTGGGTCGATCCGGGGACCCGGCCGGTGTTTCGGGTTCCTTGGCCGGGAGGTCTCCAATCACCAAGGCCAAGGGAGATAGGATCAGCAGCAGCCCCAAGAAGAAGGGGCGGAGCCAGGACAGCCGAAGAGGTTTTATGGGAGGCCGGTTGAATGATTTCATAGGCTAAAGTGTAGCAAAAAAAAGGGGATCTGTAAAAAAGAAATGATAGCCCGGTAAGAGGTTATTAAGGGTCTCATAATAGTCTTGACATGAAATTGAGGAGCTTGCCTTAAATGGGCCCTGGGGGTCGGAGTATTATTTTGGAGACCCTTTCGAAGTAATTCGGATAAGGATAAATTCAGTGGCGGGATAGGATGAATTTCCCCTTCTGTGCTATGAAGATCAGGTGTATCTGGTGATTTCGATTTCCTGTCCCGGCCGGATAAGGAACCCGGGTCGGAAGGGATGCGGATTATTTTCTCACGTGGTCCAAAGGTCCCCGTTTCCCGGGCCCGTACCCGGCCCTAACCAGGGTCTTGATTAAGCATTGGCACCCTAACCTATAACCGGCACAAGCGCATGAAGATCAACGTTCTCGGCTCCTCAGGATCCGTCGCACCCGGACACAATACGGCCGCTTTTTTAATCGACGACCACCTGCTTTTGGACGCCGGAACGATCTCGATCTCCTTGGATCAGAAGGCCCAATTCAAGATTACCCACATCTTCCTGACCCACGCCCACCTGGACCATATCAAGGGAATCCCTTTTTTAATCGATAACTTCGCTATCGGCAAGGAGCGCAGAAGGCTGACCGTCTTAAGCGGCCCGGAGGTTCTCCACGATTTAAAAAAACACATCTTTAATAACCGGATCTGGCCCGACTTCACCGCTATCCCCACCCGGGAGCACCCTATATTGCTTTTTCAGGAGCTGTCCACCCGGGGGTTCTTTCCCTTGGGCAAATACCGGGTCTATACCACCCGAGTCCACCATACGGTCCCCGCTTACGGGTACCTGGTGGAAGATTCCCTGGGAAATGCCTTAGCCTATACCGGCGATTCCGGGCCGACCGAGAATATCTGGAAACGCTTTCAAGGGCACCGGATCAAGGGCCTGATCGTGGAAGTGTCCTTTCCCAATGCCTTAAAACAATTAGCCCTTCTCTCCGGTCATCTGACGCCCGGTCTGTTAAAGGAAGAGATTAATAAGATGCCGGTTCTGCCTGAAAAAATCTATATCACCCACCCAAAACCCCTTTATCGGAAGACTATCGAAAAAGAACTGGCCAGACTGAAGGGGATCCCGCTTGAAATCCTGGAAGACGGGATGAAAATAGTTATCTAACCGGCTGCGGAAAAACGCTCATAATAAAAAGCGTTACCTCTTCCCTCAAAGGATCGCCTTTAAATGGCCTTCGATTTCTCCCTTCGGCAAGGCCCCCACCTGGCGCTTGACCAATTGTCCTGATTTAAAAAAAAGCAAAGTGGGGATGCTTTGAATGGAAAATCGGCCCGCCGTCCCGGGATTTTCATCCACATTCAATTTGGCAAACTTTATCCTTCCGGCATATTCCCGGGCCAGTTGGTCCAGGATCGGGGCAACCGTCCGGCAGGGACCGCACCAGGGGGCCCAGCAATCCAGCACCACCGGTTCTCGAGCCTCAAGAACCTCCCTCTGAAAAGTCCCGTCAGCGACCTCGACCGGATGATCAAAGGTTTTTCCCGGGACAGGCAAAGGCGCCCGGCACTTTCCGCAAACAGGACGGTCCTTCAGGCGGCTTCCGGGGAGCCGGTTTTTGGCACCGCATCGGGGACAGGGGATAAGGATCGTTTCGGCAGCCATCTTCTTCCTCCGCATGGTCTAAGGTTAGAGTTTGCCCCAAGGTTATGTGATTTTTAAGCACTCCATTCGTCGCGGGCTTCGGGGGTCTTGATTTCAAGGTTGTCCGAAAGGGTATCCATAGCCCCAACCCGGCCCGAATTTCTAAGTTGGTTGGGAGCCGGGCATTCATCCCGCCGAGGCGGGACTTTGGTGTTGGCCTGTTTCTTAACCCCACTATAAACTTCCTGCCCGGGTTCAGGCTGCCAGCGTTTTGGCGGACAATCCTTGAAATCAAAACCCCTGAAGCCCTTTGGGGTGATTTAATATTTTAAGAGGCAACTCCTTCGGTTTGAGAATCACGTAACTTTGGGACTGTCCCGAAGGTTATATAAACCCAAGGTTCATCAGCCTTTATTGACCAGATAAATCCCGGCCGAAATAAGACCCAGAGAACTCAATAAATACAGGGTGATCGGCTCCTGCAGGATCAGGCTGCTGATAAACACCCCGAAGATGGGGGTCAAAAAAGAAAAAGCCGCCAGGCTGGTCACGGGATAGATATGGATTAAATAAAACCAGGCCCAGTAGCTGAGAAAAGCCACAATAACGGTTTGGAAAAAAAAGGATAAAAGGATGCCGGTATCAAGGTAGCGGATAAATTCCTTTTCCGTAAAAAAACTTATTAATAATAAAACCGGGGCGGAAAACAGCAACTGGTAAAGGAGGGTCTGGAAAGGACTGCATTTCCGGATTAGAAAATGTTTGATATAAAGGGTGGTGGCCGCCCAACCCAGGGCCGCTAAGACGATGAGGAAGTCCCCGAAAAAAATCAGGCCGGAGACCTGGGCCAAACCGTCTGAAAAGGCAAAGACCAATCCGATAAAAGCCAGGACCAATCCGATAAAGCGACCCCAGGTCATCCGGTCACCGGGGATGAGATAATGGGCCCCTAAGGCCACCCAAAAAGGATGGGTATATAAAAAAATATAGGATCGGGTGGCCAGGGTATAGCGCTGGGCCAGATAAATGAAACAAAATTCCAGGCCGAAAACAATCCCGACCATGAGGGCATGTATTTTTTTAAAGGAGGGCGGGAAAAGGGGTTCCTTTTTCCAGAGAATCCATAAAAGCATCAGGAGAGAGGCCCCAGCCGATCTGAGACCGGCCGTAAAGATCGGCTCCATTCCTTGATTGCTGATCTTGATGGCCGCCATATTACCGCCCCAAAGGGCGCAGAGGACCAGGAGGATGGCCATGGCCTTAAGGTCGAGACGGGTTTTTTGCGGATGGAGGGGAGGCATATATTAGCTCATAGCTGATAGCTCATAGCTTATAGTGAAAAAAAGGATTTCACCTTTCATTAAGAATTGCTGCGACCTAATTGCTATGACCTATGAGCTACGCGCTCTGAGCTATTCGCTTTGAGCTTTTTAGTTGATTCCAAAAAAATCCCTGGCATTTTGGGTGGTCCTGACAGCCACCTCTTCTTTTTCCAGCCCTTTGATCCTTGAAATTTCCGCTAAGGTCCGCAAGACGTGAAGGGGGCGGGCTTCCTCCCCCTGATAACGCACCGGGGCATCGGTTTCGATTAAAATCTGTTTCAAGGGCGCAGCGGCAATGGCTTCCCGATGTTTCGGACTATAGGCCAGGGCCGGGGTGGCTGAGATATGGTAGCCCATCAAAAGCAAGGCTTTAAGCGTATCCAACGGTCCGCTGTACCAGTGGAAAACAGCCCGGGGTAGATCATGCTTCCGGACCATTTCAACCGCCCATTCATGGGAAAGGCGGGAATGGACGATAACCGGTTTTTTTTTGGACCAAGCCAGTTCCAACAAGTCCTGAAAAACCAGATGTTGAAATTCCTTAGCCACTTCGATTTTATAATCCAGCCCCACCTCCCCTAAGGCGACAGCCTGATCCAGGTGATCCCGGATAAAATCGAGATTATTCCGGATTCCGGAGACTGTAATTTTCGAGGGATGATAGCCGATAGCCGGAAAAACAAAGTCGGGATACTTGTGGGCCAGGGCCAGGATCTTTTCATTGGAAATCCAGTCCATGCCGACAGCCACCAGACCGGCCAGGCCGGCGGCTCGGGCCTCCTCAATGGCGGCTGCCGGATCAGGCAATGCGTCGAGATGGACATGGGTGTCAATGACAGGGATTTGCATGGCTTCAGAATTTCATCTAAGCACTAACTCCGGAACAGACGTTTAACTACAGCGGGAAAAACCACAGGAATGACAGGTCAGGCAGCCGTTTTCATGGACCACTTGGCCTCCGCAATCCGGACAGGAGCCCATCACCAGGTCGTCCTCGGGAACTTCCACTTTAGTAAAATTGCTGATCACCCGGCTGATGGCATCCGGACAGGAAAGGACCTGGTGGCCGTTTCCCCAAGTGGGCGAGGGGCAGCGAATCCCGGATATCTGTTTCAGGATGGAGGGCAGGCTGACGCCCGAACGCAAGGCCAGGGAGATCAGCCTTCCGGTTGCTTCGATTTGGGAAGAGGCGCAGCCTCCGGTCTTGCCCATCTGGGCAAAAACCTCGCAAATGCCCCGTTCATCGGAATTGATGGTAACGTAAAGTTTGCCGCAGCCGGTGGCAATTCGCTCGGTGATGCCCTGGGTCCGATGGGGACGGGAACGGGGACTGATTTTTGCCGCACCGCTGGGTTTGTTGAGGTTCAGGACCTGGGTCTCACGGCTGCCGTAGCGATAGATGGTCACCCCCTTACAGCCTTGATGAAAGGCCAGGAGGTAGGCCTTTCTGACCTCCTCCGGGGTGGCCTCCTGAGGAAAGTTGATGGTCTTGGAGACGGCGTTGTCGGTCTTTTTCTGGAAGGCGGCCTGAATCTGGATATGCCATTCCGGGCTGATGTCATGCGAGGTGACAAAAACGGTTTTCAGTTCTTCAGGGATCCCCTGAATATTTTGGATAGAACCCTCCTTGGCGATTTCCTCGATCAAGGCCGGGGTATAAAAACCTCTTTCCAGGGCAATCTTTTTGAAAAAAGGATTGACTTCCACCATCCGGGTGCCGTCCAAGACGGTTCGATAATAGGAAACGGCAAAAAGGGGCTCTATGCCGCTCGAGGCCCCGGCGATGATACTGATGGTCCCGGTGGGGGCGATGGTGGTGGTGGTGGCATTGCGCATCCATCGTTTCTTGTTTTTGGTTTGATCGAAGATGCTGCCGGTGAAATTAGGGAAGCTCCCCCGTTCTTCGGCCAGTTTGGCGGATGATTTCCGGGATTCGGTCTGGATGACCTCCATGACCTTTTCGGCCACCTCTACGGCCTCTTTGGAGTTGTAAGGGATGCCCATTTGAATTAAAAGGTCGGCAAACCCCATGACGCCCAAGCCGATCTTTCGATTTCCCTTGCTCATGGTTTCAATTTCAAGCAAAGGGTACTTATTGACCTCGATGACGTTATCGAGAAAGTGTACCGCCGTATGCACCAGGGACTTAAGTTTCTTAAAATCAACCTGTCCGTTCTTGACCATCCGGGACAGGTTGAGGGAGCCTAAGTTACAGGATTCATAAGGCAGCAGGGGCTGCTCTCCGCAAGGGTTGGTGGCTTCGATCCGGCCCAACTGAGGGGTGGGATTGTCCTGATTGATCCGGTCGATAAAGACCACGCCCGGCTCACCGCTGCGCCAGGCCGAATCGACGATCTTATCAAAAATGGCCGGGGCCGAAACGGAACGCACCTTTTTCCCGGAATGGGGGTTAATCAGGTCATAATCCAGTTCCTTTTCCACCGCTTCCATAAAGCTGTCGGGAATGACCACCGAAAGATTAAAATTATTCAAGCGGTCGGTCTGCAGTTTGGCTTCAATGAATTGTTTAATATCGGGATGATCAACCCGTAACAGCCCCATATTGGCTCCCCGCCGGGTCCCGCCCTGCTTGATCGTTTCGGTGGCTACGTCAAAAACGGTCATAAAAGAAATAGGCCCGCTGGATATGCCGTGGGTCGATTTGACCGTATCCTTCTCAGGCCGAATCTTGGAGAAAGAAAAGCCCGTTCCTCCCCCGCTTTTATGAATAATGGCGGTTTGCTTGATGGCCTCAAAAATACTGTCGATCGAATCCTCCACCGGCAGGACAAAACAGGCCGAGAGCTGGCCTAACGACCTTCCGGCGTTCATTAAGGTCGGCGAGTTGGGCATGAACTCCAGGCCGGTCATGATCCGGTAAAAAAGATCCTCGGTCTTCTTAAGCTGATCCGTCTTCCCGTAAAGGGCATCGGCTGAAGCTACCACCTGGGCGACCCGCCGAAACATGTCTTCCGGTTTCTCGATCACCTGCCCTTTGGCGTCTTTTTTGAGATAGCGCTTGTTCAAAACGATCTGGGCATTGGGAGTCAATACCAGGGGGGAAGTCGGCGCGGCCATAGAAGCATCCTTTTCTGAAAATCTAAAAAAGTTGATGGAGATTTGGAACCGGTCTGGAACGATCGCCCCACTACCGGTTGATACTCGAGGTCATCTATCTACAATGGGTTGTATTATAGGGGGGTAAAAAGGAAGTTGCAACGAAAATTTTTTTCCAGGCTAAGGAGCTGTTTTTTTAAGGAGATCCCTCCCCCGTAGCCCACCAGGTCTCCCTTAACCCCGATAACTCGGTGGCAGGGTATTAGAATGGGAAGAGGGTTAATATGGTTGGCCTGGCCGACCGCCCGAGAGGCTTTGGGCCTTTCCAGGGCCCTGGCTATCTCTCCATAACTTGTTGTTTCTCCATAATTAATACCCATAAGAGCCTCCCAGACCCGGAGCTGAAAAGGGGTCCCCCGCGGATCCAGGGGCAGATCAAAGACAGCCCTTTGACCGGCCAGATACTGCTCCAATTCCCGGTAAAGTCCGGTAAATGGTTCCGAATGTTGTGTAAAAAAAGCCGGTTGAAAGGTTTTTAAAACATTTTCAAAAAAGGATTCCAGCGGATGGCCGGGCAGGGATAAACGGACCAACCCTTTTTCGCTGCCGGCCACATAAATACGCCCCAGAATGGGGAATTCCCGGCTATCATAGTAAATGGCATTAAGGCGATCCATCCGTCCGGCCCTTATAGCCTTTTTCGTAACATTTTAGGTGTTTGAAAATTTGTCAAAGTTAATTTTTCTTGGCACGGATTTCACGGATAAACACGGTTGAGTTATGAAAGGGATTGGCAACATGGCCAATCCCTTGCCTTCCGGCCTCCGGCGGCTGGATGATTTTTCCCCCTGCGGTCCTTCCGCAGGGGGAAAATAAAGCGTCCGTGGAATCCGTGAAATCCGTGCCAAAAATTTTATAAAAAGCTAAATTGATCCCCTTTTTCTTTTACCAATTTGACCCCTGAAAGGTCCCGGTTTTGAGAAAACAGTCCCGAATCATTTTTAAGGTCTCCTGCTTTTGGACTGCCCAGTCCGGGGCCACCAGCGAAGTCGGATCCGGATCTCCGGTCAGCCGCTGGATGACCCAATGGGAAGGACATTGCTGCAGGAACCGGCAGGTCCAGGCAACAAAGTCCTCCTGGCTGATAGGCTGAAACCTGCCTTCCCGGTACCAGGCCTCCAAAGGGGTCCCGCGGCTGATATACAAGGAATGGATCTTAAGACCCTGGATATCCAGATGGGACAATTTCTCGGCAGTCTGCATGACTTCCTCCAGACCTTCCCCGGGCAGACCGATAATAACATGGACGCAGATATTCAAGGCTCTTTTTCTGGTCTCCTCTACAGCCCGGATAAAATCCTCAAGCAGATGCCCCCGGTTGATGCGATCCAGTGTGGCGGCCTGAAAGGACTGGAGCCCGTATTCAACCCAAACCAAGTAATCTTTTTGATAGCCGGCCAGCAGATCCAGGATCTCAGGGCCGACACAATCGGGCCGGGTCCCTACAGCCAGTCCGACCACATCCTCATCGCTGAGGGCCTCAGCGTAAAGGCCTTTCAATTTTTCCAAGGGGGCATAGGTGTTTGAAAAGGACTGAAAATAGGCAATAAATTTCCTGGCCTGGACCCTGTTGAAATAAAATCCTTTCCCCCGAAGAAGTTGTTCCCGAATAGAAAGACCCCGGTTAAAAGCCCCGCTTCCGGATCCCAGGGCATCACAATAAATACATCCCCCCTGCCCCTTGGTCCCATCACGGTTGGGGCAGGTCAAACCGGCATCCAGGGAAATTTTTTGAACCCGGCATCCGAAGAGGTTCCTTAAATAGGAGGCGTAATCATTATAGGGCCTGGAGGGGCTTAAGGGTTCCTTACCCAAAACTGTTGCCATCCCGATTCCTCAGAATATCAAGGGCTGCCAAAATTCTTTTGTCTAACAACATAGTAATTTATTTTGAATCTTACCACAGGCTCCTTTTTTATGTTATTATTTTTTAAAATTTGTTGCTCAGAGCTGACCGCTGACTTTTATTTGTCTGAAGGTCCCCCTCCCCTTTCGCCCCTTTGGGCGGCCTGGGAAAGGCTTTGCTCTTCTTTGGGGGCTTTCATCACGGTTGGTTCTCTCCTTCCCTCGATCGGCCTTCCTGAATGACCGGACTGTTCAATTTGAGACGGTCTCGGTCTGGCAGGCTGGGCCTTAGGCGACTTCTGGCTCCATAGTCCTCGGTTGATAAAGGGCCCCCGGCCGGTCCGGGGGCTCTTTGATCCGGTTTCAAGGGTCTCACTTGCGGGTTGTCTCTGGGAATGACCTCGGGAGAACGAATCGGACCCGGCTGTTCCTGGGCATCTCCCTGGGTATCTCCGCTGATCCGGATCCAGGTATTATTGGGCAGGATTAGCTCGGCCCTGCCGTTTCGGTCCGAGTAGAGGGCATCCTCCAATCCAAAGGGGGCGTCTTGTACCGTAGCCACCCAATGCCGGTTCCGACGGGACATAGCGTAAAAGCTGCCCTTCCAGATGAGCAATCCGGCCGACCAGGATGGGCTCCCGGGCCTCCGGCGCTTGGGCGCCGGAAATCCGGATCCCCGAAAAACAATACACGGAAGAGCCATTCATCCCGCGTAAAACCAATCTTTGGCAGATGGTTATGGGTATGCATCCAAATATTTTCCAATCAAAAATCGTTAAAATTTTATTTCAAAGATACTAACACTACAGTTAGTTGGACAAAAGGGAAAGGAATTTGGTTAAATCGAAAAAAAGAGCTCGGGTTAATGATGGCTCGGGTTCAAATCTCTTCGGCGAGTTTCTTACCGCAATAGGGGCAGGCTTTCCAGGAAGGCTGAATTCTTTTGGAACAATCCGGACATCGTTGAATCAAGGGCAAAGCACAGTTCGGGCAACAGACAAAAAAATGTTCCAGAGGATGAAGACAGGTGGGACAGCACCGGGCCCCCACCTCATAGGGGATGACCCGCATCATTTCTTCCAGGCTGACCCGCCCTTCCCTGGCCTTCCTCAATCCGCAGGAGAGCAACGTTTCCATCCCCTCCTGTACGGCCAGGTTCCTCATCTCCGTTTCGGGAGCCCGGGATAAAATGGCTTCCCGGAGAAGGGGGCTGACGGTCAACAATTCAAAAACCCCTTCCCGTCCGGCTGTCCCCTGTCCCTGACAGGCCGGGCATCCTTTTCCGGAATAAAAGGTCTCGGATTCTGAAAGATTCAAGTGATAGCGTTCCAATAAATCTGGATCAGGCCGGTATGAGGAAAGACAATGAGAACAGTTTCTTCTTACCAGTCGCTGGGACAATATGCCCAGGATGGATGAGGAAAGGAGATAAGGCTCCAAGCCCAGGTTGTTGAGACGGGTCAGGGTGGATACCGCGTCGTTGGTGTGCAGGGTGCTCAACACCAGATGGCCGGTAAAGGCGGCCCGCAAGGCGATCTGGGCCGTTTCTTCATCCCGAATTTCTCCAACCATGATCACATCCGGGTCCTGCCGGAGAATGGAGCGCAAGGCCCCGGCAAAGGTCAGCCCCACTTTTTCGTTGACCTGGACCTGATTGATCCCTTCGAGCAGATACTCGATGGGATCCTCCACGGTAATGATATTGATCCCTTCTCGGTGGATGGCCCGGAGCAGGGAATAGAGGGTGGTGGTCTTGCCGCTGCCGGTCGGCCCCACCGTCAGGATGAGCCCCTGAGGCCTTTCGATCATGGTCGAGAGCCTTTTTAACTGCGCCGGTGGAAGGCCAAGCTGGTCCATGTTTAGAAAGGCCTGGTTCTTGTCTAAGATCCGGACGACTATTTTTTCTCCCCAGAGGGAAGGCAGGGTGGAAACCCGCAAATCAATGGACTGGCCCTGGAATTGGATCCGGAAACTGCCGTCCTGGGGGATCCTTTTCTCACTGATGTTCAGATTGCAACTGATCTTATACCGGGAGGAAAGGGATTCCAGGACGGAACGGGGCAGCAGCGGCCCCTGGCCTAAACAGCCGTCAACCCGGAAACGGACCCGGACCTGGGATTCCTGAGGTTCGATGTGAATATCGCTGGCCCCAAGCCGCAAGGCTTCTTCAATCAGTTCCCGCTGTAGTCGAACTGCCGGAGACTGTTCCGGTTCCGAAAAGACTTTTTCCGAAAGCCCCCCTTTTTTGACCAGTCCGAGATTAGTGCGCTGGGCATTCATACCGTGATCCTTATGAGGGTATTTTCCCTACCCTAATATGGTAAGCAACAGGTATGCCAAGCCGGGGGTTATCAAAAATAGGCTTATTTCCTATGTTTTTTGAGCCAAGGCCTCCTGCAGCCGAGATCCTTTGAACACATCCTTCCCAGACAATGCGGGAAGATGCTTTATAGTCTTCCTTCTGAAACTAAAAAGTGGCCCTTCCTATTTCTCCCCACATCTGCTTTGTTTTCTTGGTACCGGTCTAGGACCTGGATGGGGACTGGCGCCTTTCCGGGGGCACCGTCTCCATGGGCGCCGACGAGATACCGGGGCCGGTCAACCGTCTCTTCCTGCCGGTCATCTTAAAATAATAGCCCAAGGGAATTCCTTGACTTTTTAATTCTTCTCTGGTTTAGTTTCCGGCGAATACTGGCCCCCTTTTCTCGCTGTAAACCCTTTTTTGGGAGACAGATGGAAATGACGATGCACCCTTGACCCCGCCTCTTTGAAAAGAAGCGGGGTTTTTCTTTTGTTGAAACCAGAAATCAAGGCGGCAATGCCCTTCAGCCGACCCTGGCGGAAAATCTATTCCATGACATCCGCTATGCCGGACATGAGATCGGCCACAACTTTAACGGCCGGCACACCCATTGTCTGATCGATCCGGCAACAAATGATTATGTCGATAAATGTGGGGTTGAAACGAACTGCAATCAGACCCAAGACTGCAGCACAGCACCCGGTTCGATCATGAGCTATTGCCACGATTGCCCCGGTGGAGGAAACAATGTGTTAGAAGAATTTGACACTGTCAATATCAGCCGGATCAGGGACCATGTCAACGCCTCCTGCCTGAGACTGGCCCGTAACCCGTCCATCATTGATTGGCGCAATACCTCGGGAATCGAGGATGGGACCATATCCTATCCTTACAATACCATTAAGGAAGGCACCGAGGCCGTGCTCCCCAATGGAGCGGTGAATATTGCTAGCGGGACCTATAACGAAACGATCACCATCTGGCAACCCATGATCCTGCAGGCCACGGGTGGAATCGTCATTATTGGGCAGTGAATTTTTTAACAGGAAAAGGACGGGCAAACCGGTAGAGAAATTGGGCTAATTTTTTGCGGGCCTCCAAAAACCGGGCTTCCTGAAACCCGTGGCGCCATTTCAGCCGGGAGAGGTCGTCGGAAACAACCAGCAGGGCCGCCACTTCGATGCCCCGAAAAGCCCCGACGGTATAAAGAGCCGAGGTTTCCATATCCACCCCCAGGACCCCTTCGGCCTGATAGCGTTTGACTTTGTCCACTGTCTCACGATAGGGGGCGTCGGTGGTCCAGACCGGGCCTTGTTTAAAGGGTATCCCCTCCCCTTTCAGGGCCGTTCTTAATTCCTCCGTCAAACTCAGGGAGGCCCTCGGTCTGAGATCCTTGGAATAATGACGGGAAGTCCCTTCTTCACTGACGGCCTCATCCACCAGAATCAGATCACCCGGTTCCAGGGTCGGATCCAAGCAACCGGTCCAGCCAAAGAGAACGACCCGTTTAGCCCCAAGGACAATCAGCTTTTCCAGGACCATCACCGCCTGGGGGGCTCCCTGGAAGGGACCGGCCAGAGCCAGGAGATCCGTTCGATCATCCCAGTGGAAAATCCGCATAAAGACATTTTTATAGACCACCCTGCCCTTCTCCTGAAAAAGACGGCTGAGGCGGTTCAGGTCGGTGGGCAGCGGAATCATATAGGCCAGCGGACCGACGGAAAGTTCGGAGCGGGATTTTTTAGGATTAATTAGGCTAAGAGAGGAATCAATCATAACTTATTGACAGTCTCAAAAGACGATCTCTCACAGAGCGCGCGGAGTCCGCAGAGATTCTATTTTTTCATTGCCGGTGAGAGGCCGGCAATGAAAAACAGTCTCGGCGCTGTAGCGCACTTATGGCCGAAGGCCTGAGGCGGTTTTTGGCTGCCGTCCTTCTCAACAGCAGCCAAAAAGAAAATTCTCTCTGCGATCTCTGTGTGCTCAAGTGACCGAAGGGAACGGGCGAGAGAAAAATAATACACCCTCCAGAGGCATGGAGCAGAGAGCATAGCGTCAACCTAAATTGTATTCGATTTCGCTTTGTCAAGCAATTCTTTGGCCAAAGAAAAGGTCTTTCCCGAGGTTTGATCGCCCCCCAGCATACGAGCCAGTTCTTTGACCCGGGCTTCTCCCTGCAGAGGATGGATTTCGGTCAGGGTCCTCTTCTGGACCGTTTTCTTGGCCACCTGGTAGTGGGTTTCCGCGAAGGCGGCGATCTGAGGAAGATGGGTGATGCAAAGGATCTGATGAAAGCGAGCTAGTTTTTTCAACTTCTTTCCCACGGCCTCACCCAGGCTGCCGCCGATCCCTGAATCCACTTCGTCAAAAATCAGGGTTTCCACCGAACCTTGCTGGGAAAGCAGCCCTTTCAAGACCAGCAGGATCCTGGAAAGTTCACCGCCCGAGGCGATCCGGGCCATAGGCCGCAGTCCTTCCCCGGGATTGGGGGCAATATAAAACTCACCCTGCTCCAGTCCTTCGGGAGTCAGTCTCCGGCCATCCTGATCAAAAGGCCCCGGGGTCTTCCCCTCCGTTGGAGGAAGGGTAAAAACCACTTCAAAGCGGCACCCGGCCAGGCCCAATTCCTTCAGTTCCTCTTCAACCCCCTTGGCCAGTCTTCGGGCCGCCTTTTTACGCTGCTCGGACAGCTCCAGGGAAATTTCAACCAATCCCCGGCGTTCCTTTTCGATGGACTGCTCCAAGGCGATTTTTTGCTGAATCGTGTCTTCGCCTTGCTGAAGATTCTGTTCTATTTCTTTCAGACAGCTCAACACGTCCGCGGTTGTGGGGCCGTATTTGGCAATCAGCCTCTGGAGGATAAGCAGCCTTTCTTCAAGCCGTTCCAGTTCCTGGGGATCAAAGGTGATCTGCTGAAGATAATCCCGCAATCCCAGATCCAGCTCTCTCAGGTGAAGCTCGGCCTGCTCCAATTCCTGCATTTGGGCGTTTAAAGCGGGATCAATCCGGCCGGCCGACTTGATCAATTCCTTGGACCGGGAGAGGGTCATCAAGCAGGAATGCTCTTCTTCGGATAGAACCTGCTGGGCCTGATGAATTTTCTCCCAGATCCTCTCGGCCTGCTGCAGGATCTTTTTCCGCTGTAATAATTCCTGGTCTTCTCCGGGATGCAGGCCGGCCTGACGAATTTCCTGGGCTTGAAATGTCCAGAGGTCCGTTTGGGCTTTTCGTTTTTGCTCCGTATCCAGAAGCAGGGCCAAGGATTTTACCAGGCCTTCCAGGGCCTGAAAGCGTTGGGCCGTTTCTTCCCGAAGGGGATGCAACCCCCCGAAGAGATCGAGAAGCAACAAATGATGGCCCGGATCCAGCAGGGCCTGGTGTTCATGCTGGTTGGAAATACTGAGCAGGGTTCGCCCCAGGCGCCCCAGAACGGTTTGACTGACCAGGCTCCCGTTGATCCAGGCCCGGCTCTTCCCGGCCGGTTGAATCAGACGTCGTATCAGGATCTGATCATCGGCGGGCAGGCCTAAAGACTGAAAAAACGGCTGCAGGGGATGGTCGGCCGGGATGGTAAAAAGGGCCTCCAAGGAAGCCTCGGCAGCTCCCTGGCGGATGGAATCAGGAGAAGGCTTTTCTCCCAGCAGGAGATTGACGGCCTTGATGATGATGGACTTTCCCGCCCCTGTTTCCCCGGAAAGGATATTTAACCCTTTGGAGAAGGAAAGGGTCAGGTGGTCAATAAGGGCCAGGTTGGAGATTTGGAGCTGGTCTAACACCGATGGGTCTCCCGCCTACTACTCCGAACGCTTTCGAAGACAACTCGCTACGCATGATCCCTTCAAAAAATGAAGGGAAAGTCAAAAAAAAGGCCCTCTCATTCTTTCGGATTAAAAGAGGGCCTTCATTGTTCCGGAGGTTTTGAAATTTATGCCTTCATGACATTGGTGGCTTGGGGACCTTTGGCACCTTCCTTTACTTCAAACTCAACATCCTGCCCTTGCTTGAGAGTCTTAAACCCTTCCCCCTGGATGGCCGAATAATGAACGAAGACATCGGCACCACCCTCCTGTTCAATAAATCCGAAACCCTTGGCATCATTGAACCACTTCACCTTCCCTTTACTCATCATCCCTACTCCTCCTTAAAAATGAAAAACATTACGGATCCAGGACCCGTCAATCCAGGCAGAATAAAAAAAAGCAAAAAAGTATGTCCTCACTTTTTTGCCTTTTTAAGTTGGTTTCTTAACTTCATGGGGGTTCCCAATGTCTTTCAAGGGTGTCCATACCATATTTTTTTTAGCCTTGTCAAGGCTTTTTCTTTCTCTTACCTAAAAACATTTCAACCACCCCAAAACGCATCTGAGCCATAACACCCTTGGCTTACATCTGGATCCACCCCCCCATGGTGACGACGAAGCTGGAAAGATTTTGGGGCAGATAGGGGTTCAGGATTTCGGCCCGGCGGCTAAATTGAAAGCCGCCGCTGCGGGACAGATCCCCTTGGCTGACGATGGAGCCCAGCACCTGGCCGGAGCCTCTTTGGATAAGAGAACCGTTCGTCCAAAAAACACCGCAGAGCTCTTGGAACTGGTTTAAAATGATGTCCCGCCCGGCTATGAAAGCCGCAGTTACCCGTTGGACCTGGTCCGGAGAGGAAGACCCGTTTAAGATGATCGTACCCGTGGCCACTACGGTCAGGCCTCTCAAATCAACCCCCTGGAGGGTAACATCCCCGTCTATGAAAATGAGCCTCCCGCCCTGATCTCCTGATAAGCTCAGTTGCTGCGGGCCTGTTAAATAACCCTGGCCCGGCCTCTGGGACAGGGAACGCCATTCCTGAAAATCCCTTTCCAAAATTCGGGGCACGGCCACCTCGGCCTGATAATCGGTCCGGTTCGGATCAGAAGATTGGCTGAGGCTGTAATTCCAGGCCTTCAAATCGTCGATGACCGAAGCCGGTTCGATTCTATAACCCCGATTGGCATGCAGGTTACTCCGGATATCGCCCCCGCCACTGAGCCGAAACTCACCGGCCGTAACGATCCCCTGTTTAAAAATGGAAGGGACATCTAAGGAACCTGCCGGGTCATTGCCGTAAAGGGTGGCCCGAATATGGGTCAGGGCCTGGTGAATGGGTTCCTTTCCGCAAAGCAGTATTTCGGCATAGGCCGGAAAAGGCTGGGGATCGTAGCGAAGGGCTTTGATCCAAAATTTATGCCGCCCCACATTGGCTGCAGCCGGTTCGGCATCAGGTAAATTCATTTCAGCCGCCGACTTTTTCCATAAAAAGAGCCGGGGATCTGAGCGATAAGCAGACAGCAATTGCTGCAGGCCGGCTTCGGCGCTGTAGAAGGCCTTTAGACTTTGACGGTAATTGCTGCCGATCTGCAGCTCCGTGGTCGAGGTGATAAAGGCCGTGGTGCCCAGGAGGGTAATGACCAGCATGGTCAGTAACACCCCCACCAGGGCCGCCCCCCTTGATTCGGCCGCCGGGGCGGTTCTCAACCTGTTGCCCACCCTCCTCTGGTTGAAGGCGCTCGGCATATTTTTACCTCCTTTCGGTCTGCTCAATTTCTTTTGAAGACCTGGGTCGTCAGCGTTATGGGAAGCGGATTCCCTCCATCACCACCCGGACGTGATTCGGCCGGCCAGGCCGTCAGCCAAAGGGAAAAACGCTCCGGGGTCTGGGCCGTTACTTTCATATCCATTACCCATTCGGCCAGCGGTTCAAAACCGCAGGCATTGACCTTCCGTTTTATTACCGGCCGCCCCGGATCATGATACCTACCCTCCGGATCGTTGCTCTCATTAAAAACGGCGTAATGGACCAGACTGATTTCACCGACTTCCGTCCCCAGGGGATAGTCTTTTTTCAGGCCCTGGTTGCCGGCCTGGATGGGGTCGCTGTCAATGATCAGGGTGCGACCCCGGATCTCTTTTATCTGGACATATTCGGCGGGTTTTCCGAGATAGAGGATATCCCAGGGATTAAATTGATCGGCCACCTCCGAGCTCCCCAATGATAATTCGATCCGGGTATCTCCTGTCCTGGCCCCGGCAGCCAGTTGGCTTGGGTTGGTTTCTCCGGAAAGAACGGTTATCAGGGAAAGGATATCGGGCTGAGATCCGCCGGGGGTAATAGTAACGACCCCGCTCAGGGCCACCGACAGGGGAACCCTGGGTATAAAAGCATTCGGGACCCAGTGCCCTAAGTCGGCCAGGAAGGCCGGTGACAGGCCGGGGTAGCCGGCTCCGCGCAGGTCGCGAACCATGAGTTCCATAGAAGCCCGGAGTCCCTGTTGGCTGTTGACCTTCCTCTCCTGGTTTTTATAGCCCCGGGCCTGGCAAAGAAACAGGTCACCCAAAAGGCCTAACACCAAAAGCCCCAGGGATAAGGCCACGATCATTTCGATTACGGTAAATCCCCTGTTTTTCTTCCTCTTTTTTTCCATGGCTTTTCTCTTTCTGGTTTGGGCAGATGCACCCATCTTTAATCTGGGAATTTATCTCTAACATTCAATGCAAGGGTCATAGGGGGTCTTGTTTCAGGGGTTGTCCACCCCAAGGCCATAAGCTTGTTTGCCGGGCCAAATTCGGGATCTAATTCGGAGGCAGGCCTACACCTTTGTCCGAAACAGGCTGAGTGTAAATCCTGCCTCGAATCAAACTTAGCCGTCCTGGCCGGATTAGAAACTCATAATTACCCTTTGGACAACCCATAAAACAAGACCCCCTATGACCAACCCAAAATTTCAAATAGCTTTGCTTAGGATCTATTCCACCTTAACTCTGCCCTGTGAGGAGAGGGTGATCACTTTCTGCAGCCCGGTATGACGCAGGACCAGGGTTGTACCCAGGGCCGTGCCCCGAGGGCTGAAAACCGGGTCACGGCTGCTGCTGACCAGGTCTACCCGGGGTTGATAATAGAGACCGGCTGGATTGTTGAACTGCCGGGCAAGTCCTTCCGGCTGCCCCGGCCAGCGAGAGGATTCCGTTTCGGAGGCCCTCTCGATGACATAGCCTTCCTGGTCCGGAAAAAATTGAATCCGATAATAACAATTCCGGCCGATGGCTTTCATCCGTGCGGATCGCAAATCCGAAACCAAGGTTTGAACCGCCCCTTCCAGCCGCAGCCGGGGGATAACCTGGTTAAACCCATACCCGCTTATGGCCAGAAGGAGCCCGAGTATAAATAGTGCCGTTACTAATTCCAGGATGGTAAATCCGGTCTGTTTATTGATCATGGCTTTACCTCAGTCCAACGCTCCTGAAAACCATAAAATTTTGGTAACGTTCAAAAGTTATAGCACTGGCGTAATATTGCCTGATTTGGGGACCGGGGGTCTCGATTTCAAGGTTGTCCGAAAGGGTATCCGTAGCCCCAACCCGGCCCGAATTTATAAGTTTGTTGGGAGCCGGGCATTCATCCCGCCGAGGCGGGACTTTGGTGTTGGCCTGTTTCTAAACCCACCTATAAACTTCCTGCCCGGGTTCAAGCTGCCGGCGTTTTGGCGGACAATCCTTGAAATCGAGACCCCCGGTCCCTTTCCATCGGGTATCAGAAATATAAGGCCCAAACTTTTGAACGATACCAAAATTTTGGGCCGGATCGGGACGTTGAGTAACCTTTTGGACCATCTTTGAAAAGAGACCCCCAGACGCCCAAATCGAGACAAATGGAATTTTTCAGGAAACTTTAAGGACGAAACAGGGATGGAGGCCTGGAGGTTGGTCCGGGCCGGGAAAATCAGCCTAAATACCAGGTCAGGAGGGTTTGTCCAAAAAAAAGATGGATAAGGGACCCTAAAGAAAGAAAGGGACCGAAGGGGATGGCAAAGGTGCGACTTTTTTTCCAAATCACCATCAGGAGAAGACCGACGATCGTCCCTGTTAGAGAACCGACCAAAACGGAGACTAAAACCCCGCTCCAGCCCTGGAAGGCTCCGATCATGGCCAATAATTTGATGTCCCCTCCTCCCAGGCCTTCTTTGCGGGTCAGCAATTCGTAGCCCAGGGCCAGTAGATACAAAAACCCTCCTCCGGCCAAAAGACCTATCAGGGAAGCCTTCCAGCCCGGGTTTCCCGAGACCCAGGAGAGAATGAAACCGATCACCAGACCGGGGTAAGTAATCTCGTCGGGAATAATTTGATGATCCAGATCGATAAAGGAAACCGCCGTTAAGGAACAAACCAGGATCAAACCCTGCAGCAAGGCCCAGGAAAAACCGGATTGCCAGCCGACCAGGACCATCAGCAAGGGAGTCAGCAGTTCGATCAGGGGATAGCGCCGGGATATGGGGAAATGACAATAGCGACATGTCCCCCTTAAAAGCAAAAAGCTTACCAACGGCAGATTATCTAAGACCGACAGAGGATGGTTGCAGTGGGGGCAATGGGATCCGGGCCAAACTATCGATTCATTCCGGGGGATCCGGTAAATGCAGACATTTAAAAAGCTCCCGAAAATCAACCCCAGAATAACCAGGGCCGGATAAAAAAGCCAGTCTAACCCGTCCATTAGCTTCTCCAAAAAGGTTTTGCCTTCTCTATAGGGCCTGTCCAAGTATTTGACAAGGATTTTTTCTCCTTTATAATAAAAAGATCCGGAAGGCGGCCGGCACTGTTCTTTTATCGGCGGCTGGGAAGGGATCGGCAGCCATAACGGCTTTTTTAAAACGACCCGAGCTGTAAAGCGGGTTGTCATAACCGTCTTAATGTTTACAGCGGGAAAGGAGTGACTATGGTCCTGCGCATCAATCCACAGAACCCCCAGAAACGTTTAATTGATAAGGTGGCCGGGATTCTAAGGGAGGGCGGGGTGATGGCCTACCCTACGGATACCATCTATGGATTCGGCTGTGATATATTCAGCAAAAAGGCCATTCAACGGATCTATCAGATAAAAAAAAGAAACCGCCAGAAACCTTTCAGCTTTATCTGTTCGGATTTGAAAAACATCAGTCAATATGCCCAGGTCACTAATGCCGCTTATAAAATTATGAAACGGTGTTTGCCCGGTCCCTACACTTTCATTTTGCCGGGTAGTAAGCTGGTCCCCAAAATCATGTTGACCAAACGTAAAACGGTCGGTATCCGGGTGCCTAATAATAACATTTCCCTGGCTATTGTGAAGAGTTTGGACCATCCGATCATCAGCACCAGCGTGGGTCTGTCGGGAGGAGAAATTTTGACTGATCCGCTTCAGATCGAAGAACGTTTCGGTTCCCAGATCGACCTGACGATTGACGGGGGGATTCTGGCCAACCAACCCTCCAGTATTATCTCCCTGCTCGACGACCAGGTCGAAATCATACGGGAAGGCCTGGGGGATACCCATCAATTCTTATAAAGATAAGGTGGGACCAGTAAAAGGTGGGGAGAAGACCAGGGTTCCTGGAGGGTTTGCTTAACCTCTCCGGCCAGCTCACTGAAGAGAAACTCCCAAATGGAAAATTTCTTTTTTTCGGCCTGTACCAGCTTCACCTCGCCGCTGAGTCCGACCATTTTTTTAACCAGGTCCACCGCGTCTTCAAAACTGCCCAGCTCATCGACCAAACCCAAGGTCTTGGCCTGCTCTCCGGAGAAAATCCGCCCGTCGGCGATCTGGGCTACCTGGTCTTTCGGCAACCGCCTCCCCTGAGCAACGGCTTCGATAAATTGCCGGTGAACGTTTTTAATGACCCCCTCCAGAAGCTGCCGTTCCTCCGGTTTCATGTCCCGGAGCGGAGACCCGATGTCTTTAAAAGAACCGCTTTTAACCACTTCCATGCCGACCCCGATTTTATGGAGCAATTCTTTAAGATTGGAGAATTGCATAATGACGCCGATACTGCCGGTCAGGGTACCCGGGTTGGCCACGATTTTATCGGCCGCGGCGGCGATATAGTAGCCGCCCGAAGCTGCAATATTGCCCATGGAAACGACTATCTTTTTCTTGGGAAGGGTCCGGAGGATTTCCCGGTGGATCTCCTGAGAAGCCGCGGTGCTTCCGCCCGGAGAATCGATCCGGATGATAAGGGCCTTGACCCTTTCATCCTTTCGAAATTTCTTGATCTGCTCAACCGGCCCTTTGGAGTCCAAAATAACACCCCGGATAAGCACCACCCCGATCCGGCTGCCGCTCCGCAAGGGTGAATCTTCTCTTAGAAAGACGGCAAACAGGAACAGGAGGAAGGCAAATCCTAAAACCACCAGGCTTGAGACCGCCAGGCCAAAAATGATGGGATGTTTTCTTTCTGCCACGTTGAAACCCCAAATAAAAGGTCAGGATTTAATTGTCGCCCGAATCCAGGGAAGTTTTGTTTTTATTTTCCATCTCCTCCCGGAGCAGGTCCCCTAAATTCGAACTCGCCTCCTTGGGGCTGTTGAGGTACTCTTTGAGGTAGGAGTGTTCTTCGTCTTTTTTGGCCCGCCGTATGGAAAGGCCGATGCGTCGTTCCTTTTTCTGGATATTGATGACTTTGGCTGTAATCCCGTCCCCCACTTTAAACATCCCCACCGGGGTTTTTATTTTCTCCTTGCTGACCTCGGAGACATGAACCAGCCCTTCGATCCCTTCTTCCAATTCCACGAAGATGCCGAAATCGGTTACATTGGTAATAACGCCCTGAACCAGGCTTCCGGAAGGATACTTCTTAGGGATTTCATCCCAGGGATCCGGTTCGAGTTGTTTGATTCCCAGGGAAAACCGTTCCTGGTCCTTGTCGATATGCAGGACCTTAGCCTGGACTTCCTGGCTTTTTTTAAACAGTTCCGATGGATGCTTAATGCGCTTGGTCCAGGAGATATCCGAAATGTGGACCAAGCCGTCGATGCCCTCGTCAATCCCGATAAAAATTCCAAAATCGGTGATATTTTTTATCTTGCCTTCGATGACCGTACCGACCGGATATTTTTCAGCAATCACATCCCAGGGATTAGGCTCCACCTGTTTCAGACCTAAGGAGATTCGTTTCTTGTCCGTATCCATGGCCAGGACTATGGCTTCCAGCGTATCCCCGATTGAGACCAGTTTGGAAGGGTGGCGGACCTTCTGGGTCCAGGACATCTCGGAGACATGAATCAGACCTTCCACGCCGGTTTCCAATTCTACAAAGGCCCCGTAGTCGGTCAGATTGACCACTCGGCCCTGCACCCGGGATCCGATGGGATATTTTTGAGCCACCATACTCCAGGGATCGGAGATCAGTTGTTTTAATCCTAAGGAAACCCGCTGCCTTTCCCGGTCAAAACTCAGGACCTTTAGTCGAATGGGTTCTCCCACCCGGCACAAATCCGAGGGATGGGCAGCCCGGCCCCAACTCATATCGGTGACGTGGAGTAAGCCGTCGATGCCTCCCAAATCAACGAAGACACCGTAATCGGTAATGTTTTTAACAAGGCCCTCGACTTCCTGGTCTTTTTCCAGGGTGTTTAAAACCAGGCTGCGTTTTTCTTCCCGTTCCTTTTCAAGAATACTCCGGCGGGAAAGGACGACGTTGCTTCTCTTTTTATTATACTTCAGGATTTTATAAGGCAAGGTAGTCCCGATCAGACTGTCCATATCCCGCAGGGGCTGCAGGTCGACCTGGGAGCCGGGCAGGAAGGCCGGGATACCGATGTCCACCGAAAGGCCTCCCTTTACCTTCCCGATAACTTTCCCTTCGATGACGCCGTCTTCACGATAAATACGGCTGATCTCTTCCCAAACCAAAATTTTGGCCGCCTTCTCTTTGGAGAGGAGGATATCCCCATCCTCGTCTTCCCTTTTCTCGATCAGGACATCTATCGTCTCCCCGATGAGGGCCGTAATCTCGCCGCTGCCGGAAAATTCTTGCAGGGGGATCCGCCCCTCGGATTTGTAGCCGATATCGACCATGACAAAATCTTTGTCGATACTGACAATCCTTCCCCGAATGACCTCACCCTCCTGGAAAGTCTTGAGGCTTTCTTCGTATAATTCCTTAAACCCTTCTTCCCCCTGTATGGCCGGAGGCGCCTCTGGGGCCGCCGCTTCCCCGGCAGCCATTTCGTTTACCTGATTACCCATTTCCTCGTTGCTTTTTTCCATTAAATTATTGTCCCCCTGAACCGCCGTTTTTTTCTCCCCAAGGCTCGGAGAGGCCGGACCAGGCCCACCCGCTCTCCGGGTTTTTCTGAATAAATGGTGCTCCCCAACCTATGGAATTTTAATAAATTGTTGAAGATTATCAGCAAATTTATAAAAAATCAAGTCTTATTCTTATCTCTTCTGCGGCAGACTTCATTGGCGGTGATCGAGTATTTTAAGCGGCGTCCGGAGCCCCGGAAATTATTCGTATTATTTCCTGAAGCACCTGGTCGATGGTCAGATCCGTGGTATCGATCACCCGGGCATCCGGGGCCGGTTGCAGTGGGGCCAGAGACCTTCCCTGATCCTGTTGGTCGCGAAAGGACATATCCTGTCGTACCTTTTCCAGGGAAAGGGCATGACCGGCTTCAAGAAGTTCCTGAAACCGTCGTTGAGAGCGCACCGCCAGCGAGGCCTCCAAGAAAAATTTGAAGGCGGCCCAGGGAAAGACCACCGTTCCCATATCCCGGCCCTCGGCCACCAGCCCCTGCTTTTGCGCCCAAGCCCTTTGCTTGTCCAAAAGAAAGGCCCGAACTTCCTGTTTCTTCGATACCGCCGAAGCCAATTGGCTGATCTCCGGCTCCCGAATCTGCCGGCCGATTTCCCGGTCTGAAACCCAAACCTGTTGTTTTCGGCCTTGCCCAAAAATCCGGATATCCAAATTTTTAATAAATCGTGACAGCGCCGGCCCTTCCGCCTGCTCTTTGCCGCCGGCCTTGAGGGCCCAGGCAACCGCTCGGTAGAGGGCCCCGGTATCCAGATAGGCCAGCCCTAAACGTCCGGCCAGACGGCGGCTGATCGTACTTTTGCCGGCCCCGGCCGGTCCATCGATGGTAATTAGGAGATGGCGATCAGGCATGGCATCGAAGAAGCCGAAGGGAAATTAGGATTGCTTAAGGACCTGTTGCAAGGTCCGCAAAAAAAGGGCATTCTCCTTCGGAAGCCCCACATTGACACGGATATAGTCCTCCAAGCCGTAACTCTTCATGGAGCGGATGATCACCCCCATTTTCAACATGGCCTCATAAACGAACTGGCCTTTCAGGGGCATTCGGACCAAGATAAAATTGGTTTGCGAGGGAATAAAGGTCAAACCCAGGTTGAGAAGCCCTTTCTCCAAATCCTTTTTCCCTTTACGCACCAGGGAACGGGTTTTTTCATAAAACCGCGTATCTTGAAGGGCTCCTAAGGCCCCAGCCTGGGCCAGAGAATTGACGTTAAAGGGCTGGCGGACCCGGTTCATATAATCGGCCAGCTCCGGACGAGTAATCCCGAAACCGATTCGCAATCCGGCCAATCCGTAGGCCTTGGAAAAGGTCCGAATGAGCAGCAGGTTTTTCGTGGATTGAATATAGTCGCTCCCTAAGGGGCAGGCCGGGTCGTCCACAAAATCAATATAGGCTTCATCCATCAAGATCAGGATCTCCTGGGGGACCTTTTTCAAAAAACGTTCCCATTCCTTCCGGGTAATAATGGTCCCCGTGGGATTATTGGGGTTGTTGATGATAATCAAACGGGTTCGGGACCGGGTCTGCCGGAGAATCTCCTGAAGGTCTATTTTAAAACCCCGCAGAGGGATCAATCGATTTTTCCCCCCTATGGTTTGGACGACTTTGTTATAAACCAAGAAGGAGGGACTGGGGGAGATAACCTCGTCGCCGGCTTCCAAAAAGGTCCTGATAGCCAATTCGATGATCTCGTTGGAGCCGTTCCCCAAAAGGAACTGTTCCGGAGGAAATCCCAAGGCCCGGCTTAAAGCTTGTTTTAAATAATAACCGCTGCCATCCGGGTAACGATGAAGCTGAGGGAGGGCTTTTTGAATGGCCGCCAAGGCCCGGGGAGAAGGCCCTAAGGGATTTTCATTGGAAGCCAGTTTGATAACCTCCCGGATCCCCAACTCCCGGGTTAATTCTTCCATAGGCTTCCCGGGAGGGTAAGGGACCAGATCTCGGATATAGTTTTTAATTTTCATAACCGTCCTGCCGAAACCTTTTGGTCGTGTTAAAAAGTTAAGGGATTAGGGTGGATCAGCTCCAACGCATTTGGAGATGATCAATTTTCATTTTGTTCTTACCTCACCCGCAGGCCAAAAAGCAACCCCTTTTCCATCCCCCTTCCCGGCCTTTAACCTAAACCCGTGAGTGTGGGAAAAGTTTGAGATCGGCTTCCTGAAAAGCGTTGAGAGAAAAACCGGCCTCCCGCCGGATGATCCCGGGTCGGCCTGATTGGGAAAAGCGGGCTTTCCGAAGAAAAAAGTTGCTTTTTTTAAAAAAAGCAGGTTATTATGATGCATCGGTTTTTCCGGCAGGCATCTCTTTTTATAAAAGGAGAAGAAGATGAACAAGTCCCAGTTGATTGAAGCTTTGGCTAAAGACCAGGGGTTGACGATTAAGAATGCGGAATTTGTTGTTTCAAATTTTTTTGACAGTATCGAGGCTGCCCTGGTCAAACGGGAGCGGGTTGAGATTCGGGGCTTTGGAAGTTTCAAGGTAAAAAATTATCAGGGCTACCAGGGGCGTAATCCAAAAACCGGAACGGTGATCAATGTGACGGAAAAGAGGCTGCCCTTTTTTAAGGTAGGCAAGGAATTAAAAGAAAGAGTGGACGCTTAACCTAAATTACAGTAATTACAGTCTTGGCCGTGCTAAGCGGGGAGTTAGCGGTGCCCTAAACCCGAAATCCGCTCATGCGGGGCTGAATCTCCTTTCGAGGGCTCAAACGATATCCCAGTTTCTTTCGCTAAAAGCCGGATTGGACGTTACGCAACAAACGGTTATGAACCCCGTCAGGTCCGGGAGGAAGCAGCGGTAAATAATGCGGTTTGTGTCGTGACCAACTCTAAGCTGTGTTTTTATTCGGAGGCCTGTGATGGCGTTGGTTCGACAAAGGATGCACGGCCAAGATAACCCTTTTAGGACTTCCCCAGCAATCCCCTCCACCTTTCGCGTTGCTCCAAAAAATGAACGGTTTCTTTTGCTCTCCCGACCGGCCGGGGCTCTCTTTCTCCGAGCCGGCCGGCCGGATGAGATGCGGCCATGACTCACCTCCAGTCCTTCCCGAAAAACGGCTTTCGTTGAAAGGTTCACAATATACTTGACAAATGGTTTCTTCCCTTCTATTTTTAAGGCAATTATTAATAATTACTAAGAGTTCCTGTAGAATCAGCCCCCGAGGCATTAAGGGTCCCGAGGCTGGAATAGTTAAAGAATTTTTTTTAGGGAATCGGGGCCTTCCTGGAGAGAAGTCAGCCCACTTTTAAAGCGTGGAGACATGAGGAATGCGGTTTTCCGGGAATCATAGTTTAGTCGGAATCGATATCGGGTCTCATTCCATAAAGGTTTGTCAGGCTGAAAAAAAACTCAAGCGCTTTGAGTTAAAAAACTTCGGCTTGGCCAACCTGCCGCCCTCGGCCATTGTCCACGGAGCAATCAAAGAACCTTCCCTCATTGCCGGCGCCTTACAAACCCTCTTAGCCCATCTCAATCTCAAGGATCAAAAAGCGATTTTTGCGGTTTCCGGCCACTCGGTCATCGTCAAACGAATCACCTTTCCGGCTCTTAGTGAAAAGGAATTAATCCAAACCATTCCTTATGAGGCCAAGCAATATATCCCCTTTGACATCAACGAAGTGAATCTCGATTTTCAGGTTCTGGGTCCCTTGCCGGAGGACCCGGATTCGCTGTCGGTTCTCTTAGTGGCCGCCAAGAAAGAAGTGATGGCCGAATATATCGACGTCCTCCAACTCAGCGGCCTGGAGGCCGCGATTGGAGATGTGGCGGCCTTTGCCCTGGCCAATGCCTACGAATTAAATTACGGCTTGGAGGCCGATCCGGTGGCCTTGGTTGATCTCGGTGCCAGCCAGACCACCCTGGTGGTCATTAACCAGGATGGACCGATTTATACCCGGGACTTCTTTTTGGGAGGAAAACAACTGACCGAACAGATCCAGTCTTTGGGAAATCTTTCTTTCGAAGAAGCCGAGAAATTAAAATTGCACTGGGACCGCACGCCGGACCATCTCGATCAACTGGCCCCCTCCTTCCTGGGGGTTATTCAGGCCTGGGTTCAGGAAATCAAGCGCGCTCTGGACTTCCTGGTTACCTCCCAACCGGAAAGCCGACCGCTAAAAATGGTCCTTTCCGGAGGTTCTTCCTTGATCCCGGGATTTCCCAAATACCTCTCCGAGGCGGTCCAACTGCCGACCGAACTTTTCCAGCCCTTCCATCAGGTCCACTGTGATCCGGAGGTCTTCAATCCGGATTACCTTAAAGCCGTCGGGCCCCAGGCGGCCATCGCCTTGGGGTTGGCCTTGCGGGAGTCGGGGGACTAATGATCCGGATCAACCTCCTGGGGGATCATAAAGTCCGCGGAAGCGGAGAAAACCGTTGGCTGCTGAAAGGGTTTTCTCTGGCCCTGGTCCTGGTCCTTTTCGCCGGTCTGCTGGTTTATTGGCTCCTGGGCCTCCAGGTCAACCGGTTGAAAAAGGAAAAAACGGCCTTGCAGAGACAAGCCCAGGCCTATCCCGTGCTCCTGCAGGAAATCAAAGAACTCAAGGAAAAGAAAGAAATTGCCCGGAAACGCTTAACCCTTCTCCAAACCCTGGAAAAAGAGCGCCATGGACCGGTCCAGCTTATGGAGCAGCTCTCGGTTCTATTGCCGGTCAATCAGCTCTGGATTACCACTTTAAAGGAAACCGGCCCGGAGCTACGTCTGGATGGAATGGCTTTGAGCAATGAAGTGCTGGCGGAATACCTGAAACGGCTGGAATCGATTCCTCTGATCCACCAGGTGGATCTGGTTCAAAGCAATCAAGTTACTTACAAAGACTTAAAGGTAAAGCAATTCAGCATCACGGCCTGGTTGAAGCCGCCGGATAAAACCCCGGAGGGTCCGAAGTGAGCCCCAGGGATCTTTTCCAAAACATGAGCGAACGCTTTCAGCTTTTACCTTTGTCACAGCGGGTTTTAGCCGGGGTGGTCCCCCTGATAGTGGTGGCGGTTCTCCTGGGTTATTTTTTAATCGCCCCCCTTTGGCAGAAGAGGGGTAATTTGCTGGATGAAATTGCCCAGGAAAAAATTCGTCTGGAACAAATCCGCCGGGCCCAAGCCGAAATAGAACAATTTAAACTGGAATTGGTTGAAATTGAGATGCGCTTCAAGCAGGTCCTGGCTATGCTGCCGGAAGCCCGTGAACTCCCCAACCTCCTAAAACATGTGGCTGAACTGGCCCACCAGCAAAATCTTGAATTTCTTCTCTTCAAACCGGACAAGGAGATCCCTAAAGACTTTGTGGCTGAAATCCCGATTCTGGTCCAGCTTAAAGGCCCGTATCACCAAATCGCCCTCTTTTTCGACCAGATCCGGCGGCTGCCCCGAATCATCAATGCCCAGCAATTGGACCTGGGGTCTTATGACGAAAAAACGGCTTCCGTTTCGGCCCGCTGTCAACTGGTAACCTATCGTTTTTTATCAACCCCGATTCCCCCGCCCAAAGGGGAGAAAAAAAAGTAAGTGCGGAACAGGATCTTCTTTTGTTTATCTTTGTTAGGCTGGGCCCTGCTCAGTTGTGGGGGGCCTTCACCGGAGGGAAAGCTCGCTGCTAAAGCAAGAGCGCTCCCTGCTCTTCAAGGCCCCTTGCCGGCCCAGGGAAGACCCATGGTCAACCCTTTGCCTCAGCCGAAGGCCGTCACGGCCCTTCCGGAAAAGGAGGCACCTGCCTACATCGTTGAGGGAAAACCCGACCCCTTTAAACCCTTGAACCTCGAGTGGGAATCGCTCGAAAAACAGAAGCTGGCCAAGGTGTTGCCTTTACAGCGTTTTGAATTGAGCGAGTTTGAGTTGGTCGGGATCCTTTCAACTTCGGGGACGAGAAAGGCCTTGGTCCAGGACCTGACCGGGAAGGGGTATCTGATCCAGGTGGGTACCAAGATCGGAAAAAAAGGGGGACGGCTCAGCAAAATCTTATCGCAGGAGGTCCTGGTGGAAGAACCTTATCAGGACTATCTGGGACGCGCCAAGATCCGAAAGGTGACTTTAAAGCTTCCTCAGCCCAATTAACCGGTTATCAGGAAAGCGTAGAGAGGAAAGATGTCAAAAAACCATAGACGGACTATCTGTTTCGTATTGGGGATAATGCTCACCTGCTGGGGGGGATGGGTTCAAGTACCCCCGGGATGGACCAAGGACGGAGCCCCGCTGCCGGCCCGACTGCTCCAGATTAAAGAACAACTGCTTCCGGATTCCGCCCGGGTGATCTTGACCTTCAGCCGGCCGGTGGCTCCCAAGGTTTTTTCCCTTTCCGATCCGGGGCGATTGGTCATCGACCTCAGCCCCTGCACCCTGGCCTTAACCCAGACTCCGGAACTCTCGGATCCCCTTTTCAAGGGCTGGCGCTACGCCCAGTTTAAAAAAAATACGGTTCGGATCGTCTTCCCCTCCTTATCTCAAACCCCCTATAAACTTTCCAAGGAAGGGGCTGAGGCCTTCCGACTCCTGGTGGATTTCCCCAGGAAAGAAAAACCGCTTGGCCCTCCAATTTCCTCCCCGCTCAAACCGGATAGCCCCAAGGTGCAAAGCCTGACGGAATTCAAGACCGAACAGGCCTTGGCTGAAAAGATGAAACCCCTGCCTCCCCAACCCCAGCGCATCACCTTCGATTTTTACAATGCCGATATCCATAACGTGTTTCGGGTCATCGGCGAAGTGGGCCGGGTCAATATTATTGTAGGCGACGACGTCAAAGGCAAAGTGACCATGAGCTTCAGGGAACACCCCTGGGATCAGGCCTTGGAGATTTTGACGGCTAATTTTAATCTCCACCAGGAACGTTTCGGCAATAACATTTTGCTTTCCAGCAGCGAAAATTACCTTAAAAAATTGCAGGCCCAGATCAAAGAAGAGATGGATAAGGAGAAACTAAAACAGGAAAAAGCAAAAACAAAACGTGAGGAACGTAAGAACGATGAATTTAAAGAAAAATTCACAAAAAAATATCAGATCCGCTATGTGGACGTTCACTATGTTTATGAGCAGATCAAAGCCCATTACGGACTTGAGAAAAAAACCAGATCAGCTTCCGGAATGGATTCAAGTAAGGCAACCTCTTTCGAAAAATCGGAGGAGACCACCAGCAAATCGATGGTCATCCCCGGCAGCGAAGCCACGATAACCCCTATTTTACATACCAACATCCTAATGGTCAGGGGCACTCAAGAAGAAATCACCTACATGGATGAGTTGGTTGATTCCTTTGATCAACCGGTCTCCCAGGTTATGATCGAGGCCCGTATTGTTGAGGCGGATGCCAATTTTACCCGGGATATAGGTCTCCGCTGGGGAGGTTCCTACGGTTACGGGGTCCCCAATGCCCCCTTCGGAGGCACCATTCGGGGAGGGGATACCGGGGCCACCTCAACCAACCCTAACAATAACTATGCCGTCAATCTGCCTCTCAGCAATATTATCGCCCCTTCCGGTTTTGGCGGGTTAGGGTTTTCCTTTGCCAGTGCCAATTTTAATTTGGATGTGCGTCTCCAGGCTATGGAGCAGCAAGGTAGGGGTAAAACCATTTCTTCACCGAAGATCCTGACCATCTTCGGCAAAGAGGCCGAGATAACCCAAGGCTCGGAAATACCGGTAACCACCCGGGATCAAAACAATGCCTTTTCCACCATATACAAAGATGCGGCCTTAAAATTAATTGTAACCCCTCATATTGCCGGCACCAGAAAAATGAGGATTGATTTGGACATTTCCAATGACTCACCGGATTTTACCCATACCGACTCCCTGGGGAATCCCACCGTTAACAAGAAAAAGGCCAAGACCAATATGATCGTCAATGACGGCGAAACGATCGTTATCGGGGGAATTATTTCCAAGAAGGAAGGTGCCCAGGAAAATCGGGTACCGGGTCTGGCGGATATACCTATTTTAGGCTGGCTTTTTAAGACAAAAAACCGATCCTATCAGGATACGGAATTATTGATATTCTTGACCCCCCGGCTTGTGCAAGCTTCGGACGTTGGAAGGAAAACCTCTGAAAGATAAGACGGTTAAAAAGGCAGGAGGGTATTGCTGGCGTCTGCGATATACCTGACTTGAAGAGCCGCTTCCTTTCGTTCATTGGTTATTACGGAAAAATACAGATAATAGGTGGTGTCTTCCCGGACCTGAAAAGACCGGGTGAAGGTTTTATAACGACCGTTTAGCGACAAACTGACCACCAGGGAATGATCTCCGGGAGCCAGATCTTTGTCGAACCAGATTTGGCCGGCCTTAAAGCCGCTCAGAACATCGTGATACAATCTTTTCCGGGAATCCTCCCAGTCTTCGGCTTTCAGGATTTTTATTTCCTTTTCGTCCAGCCACAAAGCAAGATCATTCACCGAGTGCAGCTTCCAGAATTCTTTTTGGAAAAAATCCTTTCCTTTGGCCGGAAAGGATCCCGTTAAGAAATTTTCCTCCCTTTCCCGCCCTTTAGACCCGGCCAGTTCCAAATGGGAAAGGATGATCAGGCGGCTGAGTTTTCGTTTCGGTTTTTCCAAAACAGTCAAGGCCTGTTGCATCTCTTCCGCGGTCAACTGAGGGCTCAGGAAGGTCAGGGAAGTATAATTCAGGCGGTTTAATTCCCCCTCAACGGCACTGATCCGTTTAAAAAGAGGGATCAGATCAACCCGGACGGTTAATCTGGAATCCTCCTGTTTTAAAATTTGACCCGTGATCAGAATATCAACCGGGCTTCGAGAAAAAGTCGGGGAGTCCTGCAAGGCCCGTTGGACGCCTGTTTTGACTTGGGGGTCTTTTTGAAGATAAGACTGGATGGTTATCCCAACAGGGTCTTCTGCTCCGTAAATAAAAAACTGCCTTTCCTGGCCCCCTTTTAATCTTAAAAAATCAGCCAAGGCCCGGCCGAAACGAATCTCTTTACCGGTTGCATCTTGAAAATCAAAGATAACCATTCTGACCACCGGTCTCTGGTAATAATCGAAGCCCAGATCGGCGGCTTGTTTGGAAACTTTTTGAAAGACATCCTGAAAGAAGGCTGATGGGGGAGAAGCGGCCTCCGCCGGCGAAAGGCAACCCCATCCCAACCATAGGGCGGCAAGAAAGAACGCCGCCGAAAGAACCGTAGCTTTAGCACTTCTGGTAACTCTTTTCATGGCCGACACCACCTATTGGTAAAATAAATACTGTCCGTCCTGGGGCCGTCTTGGCCGCGGCCCCGAGCGAAATCCGGGGGCCAGGCGAGGTTAGCGGTTCGTTCTGGGGAGATAGACCTTATCCCCCACCGCCACCTCGTTGACGCTGGAATCAATGATACCAAGCACTAATCGGTCGTTGATGATTTGGAGAATGGTAGCCTCTCCAATTCTTTGGTATAGGGAGGCTTTCGAGCCGATCAGGCTTTCTTGATAAATTTCAAAGGGGTCTCCAATTTTCATAGTTTGGCTCTTTTCTAAAAGAACGCTGATTTTATCCCCGGATGAAAGGGCCAGTTTCCCCTGTTGCACAGGGCTGACAATAGTGCCCTGCAACTCCGTTGCCTCTCGGAATTCTTTATTTTCCTGGCTCATCAGAGATGAAAAACATACAAGATTCATTGCCCAAGATAAAAGAAACAGGACCATCCATCTGGTTTTCATCGTTCCCCTCTGCCTTCCGATCATTTTTTTAAGGCCAGTGCTTACGGAACATTTGCCCAAATTCTGTTTTCATTATAGCAAAGAATCAGGAAAGGTCTAATTGTTTTTCCAGATGCCCCTGCAGTTCCTTAAATCCCCGGACATGACGGGTGGCCTCTAATTCCGGGTTTTTAAAAGCGATCAGGGGAACACCGGCCCGCCGGGCCGTTTCGGCATCGACTTCTGAATCCCCGACATAGAAACAGGCCTCCGCTTTTACCTGAAAGTGGGACAAAATTTTATAAAGCGATTCGGGATCCGGTTTCGGTCGGCTGACATCCAGGGCGCTGACTACGAGATCAAAATACCCTTCCAGACAAAACTGCTTGAGGACCTGGTGGATAGTCGTGGTCCGGTTGGTGTTAATGGCCGTCTTGATCCTGGGCCTGATATAAGTTAGAAACGGGATCAGGTCCGCTTCCATTTCCATGGCCCGGATAAAGGGGGTATAATCCAATTCCTGCCGGAAGCGGTGGGCCTCTTCCCGGAGGGAATCCTCCGGAAAAAGATGGTCGATGCAGGCCATCACCGTGTGGGTATGAACAAAGTCGAGGTTTTTCTCGTCCAGTGGGGGTTTTCCAAACCGGGACAAGAGGTGGTTGTAAAAGATCTGGTTAGCCCGGCGGGAATCGAAAAGGACCCCATCACAATCAAAGATGATGAGCAGCGGTTTGATAAAGGAATTGCGGGGCTTTTCCATACAGGACAATTCGGACCTGGGGTTGGAGGGGGTCATTAGTGATTAGGGTCAACTCCCGCTCAAAGGCGCCGTTTAAGCGGTTGGGATCTAACTGGATCAGGATTTCCCCCTTTTCACCGGGTTTAATGTACGGATCCCACCGTACCAGGTTGACGCCTCAGGCATACTGGATTTGGCCGGGTTAATTCAGTTCCTTCTCCTGAGGAAAAACCGGCAAGTAGCGATAGGATAAAGAGATGATCAGGGCCCCGTAGGCCAGGATGGCAAAGGTCGGGGCCCACTCCTGCCAGGTCGGCCAATAGGTCGCAAAGCGATCAAAGGGCATAACCGGTATGGCCAACGTTACTATGGTAAAGACAAATCGGTTAAAGACAATACCGGTACAATCCAGCAGACAGGCAAAGGCCAGCCAGCCGGGGCTCAGGCGCACCTTCTTACTCAGCAGCAGGAAGGCCGGAAGAATTCCAAACACCCCCAGTTCCGCGACCACCAGCCAGAACCCGTAAGGGCTCCGGTACTGATCCATAAAACGAAGCCCTCGGGAGGGAAGGAGAGAGGCTCCCCAGTAAATGGTATCGATAAATTTCAGGATAAGATAGACTACCAACAATCCGCCGGCGATTTTACCCAGCAGGGCCAGGACTTCCTGTTTGACTAATTTCTTTCCGCTGACTTTTTCCAGGATGGAGGTAATCAGGACCGTAAAAGCCGGGCCGGAGGCAATGGCCGAGGCAATGAAAAGAAAAAAAGTCCAGGGCCAGATAAAAAACCCGGTCCGGTAAGCGAAAGGACGGGCGAACATAACCCCGTACATACCGCCCAGGGACCCCTGATGGAAAAAGGACAGGAAGGTCCCCGTCCCGGCGAAGATGAACATCAGGTGATGCAGGTTATGGGCGAAATAGTGGGCCCCGGGATTGGTGTTGATTTTCCTGTTTTCCAGGACCAGGGGGGCATATTCGATGGTCAGGACGCCAAAGTAAAGGGTGATACAGAACATCACTTCGGTCAGCATAGAGTGGACGTTGGGATGCCAAAAACCGAACCAGGCCCGCAGCGGTTGGCCGATATCAATGGTCAGGATGAGGAGCGCTCCGCTGTAGCAGATGAACCCGATGATGACCGCAAAGTTGATAATGGCTTTTAACTCTTTCTTACCCCAGATATAGGTCAAAAAACCGGTAAAAAACGCCCCGGCACCCAGGGCAATAATAGCCAGGTCAAAAGTGATCCAGAGGGCAAACCCGAAATGATCGTTCATATTGGTCTGATTCAGGCCTTTCCAGAGGACCAGGCCGGCCCCGGCCAACCCCCAACCCAAGACCAGAAGTAAAAAGAATATCCATCCCGAAAATTTAAACAGGGAACATCGGGATACCCCTTCCGGTATAATGGCACTGTCCTGCGGCATCACTGACTCGTTCATAGCTTACCTCTTCCTCAACGGATGTTGGAAATCGATGACCTTCTTTTAGGAAACTTTTTTAAGGCCTTCCTTGGTTAAATAATTATCTCCTTGTTTACGGATCCAATCCTGGGTAGTCAGGTAATAGACCTTGGGCTGGGTTCCCAGTTTCTCCAGGAGTCTGAAAGCGGTTGGGCTTTTGCTTAGTTTGGCCACCTGAGTCTGGGGATCCCTGAGATTGCCGAAATGGATGGCTTTGGTCGGACAGGCCTCGGCGCAGGCGGTTATGTATTCCCCGTCTTTCAGATCACGCCGTTCCTCCGAGAAGGCCTTATCTTTGGCCCTTTGATAACGATGATTGCAGAAGGTGCATTTATGGGCCACCCCGCGCATGGCCACCGAGACATCGGGACTTAAATAATTTTCCAGGCCCTTTGGGTAGACCGGATCCCACCAATGAAAGTAGCGGACATGGTAAGGACAGGCGGCCACACAGTACCGGCAGCCGATGCACCGGGGGTAGATCTGGCTGACCACCCCTTTTTCGTCGATCTTGGTGGCATTGACCGGGCAGACCGAAACACAGGGGGTATGGTTCTGGCAATGCATGCAGGGCCGGGGCAAATAGGCAATCCGGGTCTTGGGAAAGGCCTGCCCGTTATTCAGGCGATAAAGCCGCATCCAGGTGCTGGCCCGGAGCCGGTCCGTCTCATCATCCCGAAAAGCCACATTGTTTTCAGCCATACAGGCCACGGCACAGGCCCCGCAACCGGTACATCGCTCCAGGTCGATCACCATGCCATACAATTCTTTTCCGACTGGTACCTCTTTCATTGGCTACCTCTACGCTTTCTTGATTTTTACACGAGTGGGCCGGGGGACTTCCAAACCGGTCATCGGATCCACGGTCGTGTCTAACATGGGATATAGATTGGCGCCCCGGTTTTTCAGGGTCGGGTCAAAAGCCTCATGCCCCAGGCCCAGGGCCGCAAAAATCACCTTGGGCATGGCGCCTTCGAATAAGGCGATCCGGACCTTGGCCTTACCCCGGGCGGATTGAATTTCCACCACCTCCCCTTCCCGCAAAGAAAGGCTTTTGGCCGTTTCAGGATGGATCTGGGCTACCAGATCATTCCGGGTCAGGGTTTCCTCCCCTAAATATTTGGTCAGGAAGGGAGGGTTGGCCCAGTAGCCGGCTTGGAGCAGCATAAGGGAGGAAGGCACCAGAAGGAGCGGCGACTCCTCAGGCGATTCGCCGTGGGCCTGAACTGATTTATTTTGGCCGGCCTGGAAGACCCCGGCCGGAAAAGCGGCTTTGGTCTTACCTGCTTCACCTTTATCTTCAAGGTGGTACCAGGTTCCCTGAGCCACCAGTTGTTCCCAAAACTTATCAAAGGATTCGAAAGAGGCCGAATTGTACTTCCCGGCTTCGGGTAACGGTCCATCGGTCAGGCGCCCCTTCTTCATTTCATAGACCCCCTTGGCGGCCTGCTTGACCACAGCTTCCATGCTTTCAAAGGGTAAGGCCTCCTGAACCGATCCCCCCAAGGCCTTGGCTAAGGCAATAAAGACCTCTCCGGCCGGTCTGGTTTCATGCAGAGGCGGTAGAATGGGTTTGGTAATCCCATAGACCGGGAAGGGAACACCTCGGGAGTTGTACCCGTCATCCCAGCGCTCCAAAAAGGTCGGGGCCGGCAGGATCAAGTCGGCCAGGGCGGTCGTCTCGTCCATTAAAGACGAGAAACTGACCAGATAAGGTATCTGCTCCAGGGCCTGCGCAAAATACCCGCCTGTTAGGGAGAAGGCCGGGTTGGCTTCATTGATCAGCAGGATATTCACCGGGTAAGGGGTCTTTAGGGCGGCCTTGGCCAAAAACTGGTTAAGCAACTGGCCGCTTAAGGGATATTTCTGGGAAGAGGCCCCATCCAGCCGGGCTTGGGAAAGCCCTTTCTCGGCCAGACTATCCAAACCCAACTTGGGCCATTGGGCAGGAGAAAGTCCCTCCTGGAGATAGACCCCTCCTGGTTTATTGATGGAACCGACCAGGAGATTCAGGGTGTGTACGGCCGCGGCATCAAATAGAGAACAAGGCAGTTCCCCTTTGCCCTGGCCCCAGACGGCCAAGGGTTGTTTGGCCGAGGCGAAATCCCGGCTTATTTTTAGAATAGTTTCTTTCGAGAGGCCGGTCAGATGGGACACCTTTTCCGGGGTGTATTCTTTAAGGACCTCCTGCAGACTATCCAGTCCGGAGGTCCGGCCTTGGACGTACTCCTTGTTATACCAACCCTTTTCAATCATCACCTGGGCCAAGCCTAACGCCAGATGGCCTTCAGTTCCAGGTTTTACGGCAAACCACTCATCCGCCAGAGAGGCTGTAGTCGAGGCCAGGGAATCGATCTGAACGAGCTTAGCCCGTCCCTGGGCTGGAGTTTTTCGCCACTCCTGATAGGCCTGGGCCACCCAGGTGGGAGTCCCCCAGCCATCCAGCAGGGCGCTTCCGAAACTCAACAGGTATTGGGCCCGGGGTAAATCATAGGCCAGGCCGGCCCGGAAGCCATGCATGGTTTGGGTCAGGGATTCTTCCAGGTCAGCCTGCTGGTAGGGGCGGACCACATTGGGTGAGCCATAGGCCTTTACAAACCGGGACATCAGCAGGGCTTGGCTGCCGCTGCCTTGCCCATCCAGGAGGGCCAGGGTATGGGAGAGATTATTTTGGCGCAGTTCTTTCAAGTGAAGCGTCAATTCTCCCAGGGCTGCCTCCCAGGATAGGGGTTTCCATTCCCCTTTACCTCGGGCCCCGAACCTTTTTAAGGGCTGTTTGACCCGGATATCCTCATGGTATAAATATTGGAGGCCCGCCAGACCCAAGGGGCACAGCCCCCCGCGGTTAACCGGATGATTGGGCTGACCCTCAATTTTGATAGCCCTTTTCTTTTCGATCAGCCGGACCCGGATCCCGCAGTTTCCCGGACAGAGTTTACAGGTGGAATTCAGGTAGGAGGTCCCGCCTTTTTCAGGGATGGGCGACCAGCGCTGGCTCCATTTGGCCACCTCGTCCATGGGTACCCAGGGCAGGGGAGAAAAGAGGGTCCCTACGGCCCCTCCGATCGCAAACTTAAGGAAATCTCTTCTATCGACTATTGGCATTTTCCTGTTCCTCGTTTTTTTGCGGATAATTTAATGACCTTGATTAGGATGATCCCGGCCGATTCCTTTTATTTATGGCAGACAAAACAGGCATTGCTCTTGCCCTTTTTTTCGTGACAGGCTTCGCAGGTCTCCATCATCATGATTTCCGGGGCATATCCGGAGATCCACTTGTACGTATAAACGGGATTGCGGTCGGTTTTACCGCCCACCGCTTTATGGCATTCCTTGCAATCCATTTTAGCCATTTTGACATGAGCGGCATGGGAGAAAAAAACATTATCCGGCTGCTGGGAATAGATCAGCCAGGGGACATTTTTATTTGCCTTCTTCAGTTTTTCAGCCATCTTTATGAAATCGGCCTCTTCCTTGGAACTGCCCTGAGCCGATTCATGGCATTCCAGACACTTGGCTAAGGCAGGGATACCGGCGTAACTGCCGTCATCCCTGAAAAAGTGGCAGTCCTCGCATTTCACCCCGGCCCCTTCGCCGTGTTTCAGATGACTGAAGTGGACCGGCTGGACCTTTTTAGAATGAATGAGACCCGGGAAGATAAGCCACCCCAAGATCAGTGAGGCAATCACACCCACCCAAAAAAATATCCATCTGCCTTTGGCCTTACCCTCTTTTTCCATTTCTTTTTCCATAGACTCCGCCCCGATTGTGATTAGGAAACCTGTGTTTCGTTAGCTCATTCCTCAAAAAATAAAAAACCCGACGGGATCCTTTAGTCGTGGTCTAAAGGTCTCCTCGGGCTTCTCCCCTTTTTAAGTCGACCCAAACTGTTTTTTCCCATGGTTTAGACTTAAAAGTTCCCCTTACGGATATTTTGAGGCTCCACTACAATAATAAGGGGTTTTTACTTTTTTTTTCGGCCAGTTGTCAAGCAAAATTTTCATTAAAAAAATCGGGATAGGCCCAAAGTTACGTGATTCTCATATCGGAGTGGTAGCTACTTAAAATATTAATTCACCCCAAAGGGCTTCGGGGGTCTTGAATTCAAGGATTGTCCGCCAAAACGCCGGCAGCCTGAACCCGGGCAGGAAGTTTATAGGTGAGTTTAGAAACAGGCCAGCTCCAAAGTCCCGCCTCGGCGGGATGAATGCCCGGCTCCCAACCAACTTAGAAATTCGGGCCGGGTTGGGGCTACGGATTACCTTTCGGACAACCTTGAAATCAAGACCCCCGAAGCCCTCGAAGATTGGAGTGCTTAAAAATCACGTAACCTTGGGACAACTTCTAAAAACAGGCGGACTACCCCCAACCCGGAAGGGTCCGGGTGGTGAGCTGATTCATGGCCGGCAGCTCCGACAGGGACTAAATCCCAACCAATAAGCCTCTTTCTTGTTGGTAAAGATGACCCGGTTCTTGGCTGAGATGCGCCTTCCATAAGCACAATCCAGCCGGTGAAACTTTCGACTTTTCCCCTGCCCCCGATAGCCGGGTTCGGTCTCCTGCAAAGCTTTTTGCCAAATCCCCCGTTTCCCCCGGATGGCTTCCTGCTGCGCGGCTAAGAGTTCTCCAAATTTTTCCAGGCCCGGGGACTGATATAGGACATGGGCGTAGCCCTCCTTAACCAATTCCCGGTTCACCCAGGTCCCGTCCCGGAGATACACATAAGCCAGTTCCCGGTTAAAGCGGTCCCTTTTTTCCCCTTCGAACTCAAGCCGGATTTCCTTTCCCAAAACCAGATTACGGTTGAATTGGAAGGCCTCCTGGGCCAGAAATTCGGCCTTCCCCGGTTTTCCCCGTTCCGGAGCATTGATGCCCAGGTAGCGGACCCGCTCCCCGTTGGGAAGAGAGATGGAATCCCCATCGGCGACGAAGGCCACCCTGACCCAGGTCTGGGCCTGGACAGGGCCGGGACCGGAACCAAAGAAAAAAGTGGCCAGAAGCGAGGCCAGGAACAGTGCCTGGCATAAAAAATCTTTTTTGGTCAGGATATGACGGGGCTCCGAATGCCGGACCATGGCGGACAAAAAACCATTTGGTTCGATCTCGCCGCCTTGGATCACAACGATAAATGACGGCGAAAATAAGCGATGGTCTCTATTAATCCCTTTTCCAAGGCTACCCGGGGGGTCCAACCCAACTTTTCTCGGGCCAGTCTGATATCCGGTTTTCTCTGGACCGGATCGTCCTGGGGCAGGGGTTTATAGTTAAGGGACGAGCTGGAACGGGTCAGGCCTTTGACCTGCTCAGCCAGTTCCAGGATGGTGAACTCCTTGGGGTTCCCTAAGTTGACCGGACCGATGAAAGGCTCCCCTTCCATCAAGGCCATCAGGCCTCGGACCATATCCGAAATAAAACAAAAAGAGCGTGTCTGACGGCCCCGGCCATAGATCGTAATGGGGTCTCCCCGCAGGGCCTGGACGATAAAATTGCTGACCACCCGGCCGTCATTAACGGCCATCCGTGGGCCGTAGGTATTGAAGATGCGGGCAATGCGGATATCCACCCCATGCTGGCGATGGTAATCCATCATCAGGGTTTCGGCCACCCGCTTGCCTTCATCATAACAGCCCCGGGGACCGATACAATTTACATTTCCCCAATAGGTCTCTTTCTGAGGGTGGACCGAGGGGTCGCCATAAACCTCCGAGGTGGAGGCTTGAAGAATGCGGGCTTTTACCCGCTTGGCCAACCCCAGCATATTCAGGGTCCCCATGACATTGGTCTTAACGGTTTTGACCGGATTGAATTGATAATGAATCGGGGAAGCGGGGCAGGCCAGGTTATAAATCTGATCGATCTCCAGCGTTATGGGATTAATTAGGTCATGGCGCAGGATCTCGAAATGGGGATTGGCCCGTAGATTGAGAATATTTTCTTTTGAGCCGGTGTAATAATTGTCGACACAGATGACATCATGGCCTTGATCCAGCAAGGCTTCACAGAGGTGGCTGCCTATGAAACCCGCCCCACCGGTTACCAATATTTTCTTCATGGTCTCTCCTTGTTAGGATCCATAAATCCGAAATTTGAGGTACGAAATCCGAAACAAGCACGAAGGTCAGAAATCCAAATGATCAAAACAGGAACGTTTCGAATTTTGAAATTTGGTCTTTTGCATTTGTTTCGAGTTTTGAAATTCGGATTTCGGATTGCCTTTCCCCTCTTTTGACAAAGGGGGGATTTTTCAGATGAGTTAACTTCCGTTTTTCTTATGGCATGGGGAGACCCTTTTGTCAAGGAAAGGCCGTTTTTTGCCCTTTACCCCCTTGGTATCTTATGTTATTAATCTAAGCCAGAAATAGGAAGAAGGAGGCTGCCGTGTTGAAGGAAAAACTTTCTTATCCCCCGATGATCGAAAGCCTGCCCGATATTGATATCAATCTGCCCGGGGTGCGGGGTAAACTATTTCAAGGTCCCGGCCTGCAGGCGGTTTTTTTTGAGGTCCGGGACACCGGGTCCATCCCACCCCATCACCATGAAGCTCAGTGGGGTGTGATTTTGGAAGGGGAAGCGGACCTGACCATCGATGGGGTGACTGAACGCTATCAGAAGGGCGATTCGTATTATATCCCGGCCGGTGTGGTCCACTCGACTAAGGTGCGGAGCCCCATGAAAGCCCTGGAGTTTTTTAATGAACCGGAACGCTACCGGCCTAAAAGGTAGTCGAACTTTTAATGATTCTTTATTTGGATTTCGAATTTAGCCAAACACCCAAATCCCACTAAGAAGAAGGGGCATATTATGGCTGTTGCTGAAAAAATAAAAGGCTTCATGGAAAAATCATCCTGGATCCGAAAGATGTTTGAACAGGGGGCCTTGCTCAAGGCCCAGCACGGCCCTGACCGGGTCTATGATTTCAGCCTGGGCAATCCCAATATAGAACCTCCCGAGGCGGTTCATCAGGCCCTCGAAAAAGTCCTTCGGGAGAAGAAAGCAGCCCTTCATGCCTATATGCCCAATGCCGGTTATCCGGCTACCAGAAAGGCCATAGCCGGCTTTCTCACCCGGGAGCATGGCCTGCCCTTCAGCGAAAGGGAAGTCGTCATGACCTGCGGAGCGGCCGGGGCCCTCAACGTGGTCCTGAAGGCCCTCTTAAATCCGGGTGACGAACTGATCGTGCTTTCCCCTTATTTTGTGGAATACCTTTTTTACACCGATAACTTCCAAGGTGTGCCCAAGGTCGTAGCCACTGGGGCCGATTTCCAGCCTGATCTCCAGGCTATTGAGCAGGTTTTGTCCCCCAAGACCAAAGCCATCTTAATTAACTCACCGAACAATCCCACCGGAAAGGTCTATGGGGCCTCGGCCATCTCCGGTCTGGCGGAACTGCTTACCCATTACAGCCGGAAATTCGGCCAGTCCATTTATTTGATATCCGATGAGCCCTACCGAAAAATTATTTACGATCAGGTGGAGGTCCCCAGCATTTTTCAGGCCTACCCGGAAAGCATCCTGGTCACCTCCTATTCCAAGGATCTCTCCCTGCCGGGGGAACGGATCGGCTATCTGGCCGTTCACCCTCAGGCCCCGGATAAGGGAGAGCTGATCGAGGCCATGACCTTCACCAACCGGATTTTGGGATTCGTCAACGCCCCGGCTCTGATGCAATGGATCCTGCCGGAACTCCAGGGGTTGACCGTCGAGGTGGCCCTGTATCAGAAGAAACGGGATCTTTTTTACCAGGCCCTGACCCGAATGGGCTACGAGTTGGTCAAACCGGAAGGGGCCTTTTATCTCTTCCCGAAATCACCCCTCCCGGATGATGTCGCCTTTGTCCAGGCCCTACAGGAAGAGTTGATCCTGACCGTCCCCGGAACCGGCTTCGGCGCGCCGGGTTATTTTCGGATCGCCTATTGCGTCCCGGACGCCACGATCGAAAATTCCCTGCCCGGGTTTGAGAAGGTCATAAACAAATTTAAATAATGAGTTTTCCCTCATCCTGTTAATTTTTGATAAATTAATTTTTCCGAAGCCCCCATCTCCTATTCACCGTGAAAACAATTGCCGTCGCCCTAAGCGGAGGTATTGACAGCGCCTTCAGTGCTTATCGGCTAAAAAAAGAAGGCTACCGGGTTATCGGACTGCATGCCGATTTCGGTTTGAACCCAACACCTGCCCTTCTCCAGGTAAAAAAAGTCGCCCATTTTTTAAGCCTCCCACTTGAAATCCTCCCTCTGCAAGAGGCCTTTCAGCAAAAAGTAATCGATTACTTCGTCTCGGAATACCAATCAGGGCGAACGCCCAACCCCTGTGTGGTCTGCAACCGGCAGATAAAATTCGACCTGCTTTTTGAAAAAGCCCTTCAATCAGGAGCTGAAGGATTGGCCAGCGGCCATTACGCCCGCATCGTCCCCTGCCCCTGGGGAGACGGCCGGACGATCGCCCGGGGCCTGGACCTTCAAAAGGATCAATCTTATTTCCTGCACCGTTTGGAGGCTGAAAAACTGGATCGAATTCTCTTTCCCCTGGGGACCTGGACCAAGGGGCAAGTTCGTTCCGCTGCCCGGGAAATCGGGTTACCTATCTCGCCGCGGGGGGAAAGCCAGGACATCTGTTTCCTCCCCAAAAGCGGCTACCGGGAATTTTTGATCCAAAGGATCGGCCCCGAAGCATTCAGGAAAGGGGATATGGTTGACCTGGAGGGACGCCTGTTGGGGACCCATCAGGGCCTGCCGGCCTATACTATCGGCCAGCGAAGGGGTTTGGGACTGCCCTCTTCAGCCCCCTATTATGTCATCGGGATTGATCCTGAAAAAAATCAACTTCGCTTAGGCCGAAAAAAAGACCTTGAAAAGCCGGACTGCCAAGTAAATGGATTTCATTGGATCTGCCGACCCGATGATCTCGAAGGACTGGAGCTTTCGGTTCAGATCCGTTACCGCCATAACCCGGTCCGGGCCAGGATCATTGGCCGGAATAAGGCCATGGTTTCAATCCGATTTCTGGAGGCTCAGAAGGCCGTCACCCCGGGCCAGGCCGCGGTCCTCTACGTTGACGACCGGGTTTTGGGCGGAGGCTGGATTGTCTAAAATCGATAACCCCTCCCGGCCGCGTCTGGCCATTCATACCCTGGGTTGTAAAGTCAACCAGTTTGAATCCGCCTGCCTGGTAGGGCAATTTCAGGCCAAGAACTGGCTAACGGTGCCTTTCAAGGACCAAGCCGAACTTTTTTTAATCAACACCTGCGCGGTTACGGCCGAAGCCCAAAGGCAATCCACCCAAATAGTCAGGCAGGCCATCCGCCGCCATTCCCAGGCCCTGATCATCGTTACCGGTTGTGTGGCCCAATTATTTCCCCAGGTTTTTGAAGAAATCCCCGGTGTAGATTACATCGTGGGGACCTTCAATAAATTTTCGATACCGGACCTTATTTCGTCTCTAACCAAGGAGGAATACGCCCGGACAGCCATCCTTCCGGAACCGCCCGGCCCTCTCCTTCAAGGGGCCTTTCCCTTAGATTATAATCGGACCCGGGCCTTTTTGCGCATTCAGGACGGATGCAACGCAGGCTGCAGCTACTGCCTGGTTCCTCAGGCTCGGGGGTCTTCCAGGAGCGTGGCCCGGGAGGAGGTGCACAGGGGCATAAGAGCCCTAGCCGGCCAAGGCTTTAAAGAAGTGATCCTGACCGGGATTCACCTGGGACAATACGGACAGGACCTATCCCCGGCCACGGATTTGGTTTCGCTGCTGGCGAGCCTCCTCGAAGAAAGGCCGGAAATTGCATTTCGCTTAAGCTCCCTGGAAGCGCAGGAAGTTTCCCCGGAATTGATGGCCTTATTCAAAAGCCGGCCCAACCTCTGCCCCCATTTCCATATCCCTCTGCAAAGCGGCGATGATTTCCTGCTCCGGAGGATGAACCGCCGCTATACCCGGGAAGAATACCGCCACCTGATTCAGGCCCTCAACCGGGAATTGCCCCGGGCCTCCATCGGGACGGATATTATCGTCGGCTTTCCGGGTGAAGATGAACAAGCCTTCCGGCAGACCCTTGACCTGGTCCGGGACCTGCCTCTTTCCTATCTGCATCTCTTCCCTTATTCCCCCCGTCCCGGGACCTTGGCGGCCCTTATCCAGGATCAGGTCCCCGAGCCCCTGAAGAAAAAACGGCTCGAGATGTTGAGGGAAATCGACCGGCTGAAGCGGCAAGAGTTTGCCGCTCAGGCCTTAGGGCAGGTCTTTTCGGCCTTGGTTCTGAAACCCTTGAAAGAAAAAGGGTGGTATGAAACGTTAACAGAAAATTATTTGACGGTCCGGGTTGAAGGAAACCTGAGAAGGAATGACCGCGTCCGGATCCGCCTGACTGCGGTCGGACCCCAGGGAATCCGGGGGGATTTGGCCGCCTGAATTTTTTGGTAACGTTCAAAAGTTGAGGCCTTACGGTTCTCCCGTAGAGGGGTCCGATGGTCTTGATTTCAAGGTTGTCCAAAGGGCAACCCATCGCCCAAATCCGGCCCAAACCTTAAAGTTAATTCGGTGCCGGGCATACACCCAAGACGATAAACAGCTTTGGTGTTGGCCTGTTTCTGGACTACCTTATAAACTTCCTGCCCGGGTTCAAGCTATCTGTGTTTTGGTGGACAATCCTTGAAATCAAGACCATCGGACCCCTTTTCAGGGTGAGATAACTTTTGCCTCAACTTTTGAACAGTACCAATTTTTTAAAGTTTCGGCTTCAATCTATGCTATAGTGCCTCTACAGTGTAAACATCTAAGGCAACCCAACTATTTCTATGGGGAGGTTTGATTATGTTGGTAAAAGATAGAATGTCTGTTGATGTCCCCACCTTGAGCCCCGACAACACCTTATTGAAAGCCATGAATCTGGTTCAGCAAAAAGGCATTCGCTACCTGCCGGTAGTGGATGGGAAAAAGGTGGTCGGGATGGTCACCGAGTATGACGTCCGAAAGGCTGGTTCCTCCGACGCCAGCTCCCTCTCTATTTACGAGCTAAATTACCTCCTGGATAAGGTCAAGGTCTCCAAGTTTATGACCAAGAAGGTCATTACCGTCTTACCCCAGGAACCCATTGAGGTGGCCGCCAAGAAAATATACGATCATAAAATCGGGGCCTTGCCGGTGGTGGAAAAAAATGAACTGGTCGGCCTCATCACCAGTGCCGACATATTGGAAACCTTTATCGAGGTCCTGGGGATCAACGAACCCAGCATCCGTCTTGAACTGGAGCTGGAAAACCGGACCGGGTCCCTGGCTGATGCGGCCAAGATCCTGAAGGATCTGGGCTTATATCTGGTCAGCGTAATCACCTTGCCGCGTCAGGAAGGCAAGAAAACCCGGACCACTGTTTTCCGAGTTCAACCGACCGATGAAAAGAAGTTGAAGGACCATCTCCGTTCAGTGGGCTCCCCGATTGTTTCGGTCCTGGGATAACCCCGGACATCCCGATCCCGGAGCAAACCCGGTTTACGAACTTCCTAAATTTCCCTTATTTGGTCAGGCCCCGGCTGATTCGATCTTCAAGAAGAGGGATGATCTTGGGGGAGAGGAGCAAGGTCTTAATTTTTTCCAAACGGGAAAAGGCAATTTCCCTGGGCATGATTTGATCCTGGAGGCCTTGGGCGATGGAAATCCTTTGCAGTTGAAAGGCCTTCGGATCCAGACGGCGAACGGCGTTAAAAGTCTTGCGAATCTTGGCCCGGATTTCCAGGTCCTGATCCGGATTATAGTTGGGATTGTGAGCCCTTACCCTTTCCATAATCCGCGCCAGCAATTTTTTGGCCAGGCCTTCAACCCTTGAAGCCGGTGCTTTGTGAACGGCTTCAAGAATCCTGGCCAGACCCTGAACGGCCTCGGTCTGACTCCTCCCCTCTTCCTTTGCTATCCGAGAAATACCAGAGGAATAGCCGTCCAGTGCGATAAGCTGGGGTTCCTGCAATAGGTTTTCAATCCGCCGGGCCAGGACCTCCAATTGGAGATTCGTTTCCCGAATAACCTCTTGGGATTTGGTTTTTAATTCATTCAATCTTTTTGCCCGACGGCCCTCTAATTGGGTTTCCCCATCCTCACCCTCCCGGGGGATGGTTTCCATGGCCTCCAAGGCCTCCAGTTGAAATTCCCCGATCCTGATCCGGGCGCGGCGTCGAAGGGCTTCGGCCTCTTGAGCGGCTTCAATAATCAATTCGGCCTGCCTTTTTTCCAGATCCAGGGTAGGCAGCAGATGAAGGATCCGGGTTTCTTCTTTTAGGGTTTGTATCCGGGAAAGATCCTGGTCAAGGCCCAAGATGGGAAGAGGCTGACAGAAAAAAAACAGTATAAAAAACACCTGGAAAACATTTCTTCGCACCGGCGCTCCCGAACCTACCTGAACAACCCTCGATGTTGCAAAAGTTTCGGAAGTTACAGATCCGAGGCGTCCAGGGCGAAGCTGTATATGCATACCGCGAGCCCTGGACAACAAAGGAAATGTGGCTTCCCAGACTTTCCCGAAGGGTAAAAATTGATCGATATTTTTTAGGATGCTAAATTTCACCTGGAGTGAATTTTGGTCTCAACTCTGAAAAGTTAGAAGATACTGTTTTAATTTATAAAAAATCTTTATCGATCAATTTTTATACAACATCGAGGTAATTTCTCAATTTCCGGCCTTATTGGTGAAGGACTCCCTCCATAAGACAAGGCTTGGTTTGGATGAAAGTTTAAAAATGGTTTTGGCCGATTGGATTATCCCTTCGAATTGGCCCCAAAGAAGAAAGGGGCAGATTGTTGACAACCTGCCCCTGCTCTTTAATTTGGTGCCGAAGAGGGGACTCGAACCCCTACAGGCGTTCACCTACTAGACCCTGAACCTAGCGCGTCTACCAATTCCGCCACTTCGGCAGGTGCTGATTTTTATTGATTTTCAAAACAGGTAAAATTATATAGTAGGGTTGTCTTTCTGTCAAGAATTCTTTGGGATTTTTCCATGGGTCATTACTTTACCGATATCCATCAGATCAAACATCCTCTTCGATCCCCGGTCCTGACCATCGGAAATTTTGACGGCATTCACCGGGGCCATCAAAGCCTGTTCCAGAAGGTCCAGGAACGGGCCAGGGCGATTCAAGGCACCTCGCTGGTTATCACCTTTACCCCCCACCCGGCCCGGGTCTTACGGCCCAGCAAGGCCCCCCGGCAGATCGTATCGGACGAAAACAAAGTCGCCCTGATCTTTGAGTCCGGGATTGACGCAGTTCTGGCGCTGCCTTTCTCCCGGGAATTTGCCCAGATTTCAGCCCGGGATTTTGTCCGGGATATTTTGATCGAAAAAATTCAGATGAAGGAAATCGTGGTCGGCTATGACTACACCTTCGGACGAAAACGGGAGGGCAACATCCTTCTCTTGCAGCAATGGGGCCAGGAATTCGGCTTCAGCCTGCATATCCATCCCCCGGTGACCATCGGCAGCCATGTGGTCAGCAGCACCCGAATCCGGGAATTAATTACCTCCGGGGCCATGGAGGAAGCCGCCCTTCTCCTGGGTCGCCCCTTTTGCCTCACCGGAACCATCATTACCGGAAAGGGAATCGGGCGATCTCTGCTCGGAATCCCTACCGCCAATTTGGATCCCTTGGAAACCCTGCTCCCCCAAAGAGGGGTCTATGTGGTCCGCCTGGTGAAAGAAAAAGGTTCCTTTTTTGGGGTCACCAATGTGGGCTTCAATCCCACCTTTGCCGGCAAACATATTTCGGTTGAGACCTACCTCTTCGATTTTGATGGAGACCTTTACGGGAAAAAGATCAAACTCTTTTTTTTAAAGCGGTTGCGCGGGGAAAAAACCTATCCCGGCCCGGAAGCCCTAAAGGCCCAGATAGACAAGGACATCGATCAGGCCAAATCCTGGTTAAAGCAAAGGGGTTATTTTTATTAAAGATTTTATTTCCTATTCTCTCTTGGCTGTTTTTCTGGTATTTTTTTTCTTGACAGCTTTTGTTTCATACTATAAAGGGAAAAACCATAAAATAGGTCCTTTATAACTATCCCACTCTGTGGCAGAGACTATTTTTGCAGCCGGCCTTTAAACCAGGCCCTGTTTCAGGACCTGGAACACGGCCGGAAGGAAGGCTTAGGAGGTCAGCCCGTTGTTCTCCCAGATGTTTCAAGCGGCCCTGCATGATTTTTTTTACGTGCTCCTGTTTTTGCTGGTGGCCCTTATTTTCGCCGTGATACCGATCGTCCTTTCCGTCTATGTGGCCCCCCATGTCTACGGAGAAAAACGGCGCACTACCTATGAAAGCGGTATGCCTCCGGTGGGCACGGCCTGGATCCAGTTCGGGGCCTCCTATTATCTCTTTGCCCTGATCTTTCTGGCCTTCGATGTGGATGTGCTCTACCTTTTTCCGGTGCTGATAGCTTATGAAAGGAATGGCCAGTATTTTCAACTCCTCGAACTGGCCATCTTCCTCTTTCTGATCTCCTTGACCATCGTTTATGCCTGGCGGAAGGGGGTATTTCGATGGAGGTAAAAGAGACCCCGGCGATTGTCAAATTTGCCCCGGTCCAGGATATCCTTAATCTGGCCCGGGCCAGTTCTCTCTGGCCCATGACTTTCGGGATCGCCTGTTGTTCCATAGAAATGATGGCCGCCGGCATGGCCCGTTTTGATCTGGATCGTTTTGGAATCATCTTTCGATCCACCCCCCGCCAGTCGGATGTCATGATTGTGGCCGGCACCATTTCCCATAAATTTGTCCCGACCATCAAGACCCTTTGGGATCAAATGCCGGCCCCCAAATGGGTCATTGCCATGGGCAATTGCGCCATCTCCGGAGGCCCTTTTGCCTACGACGGGCAATATGCCATCGTCAACGGGGCGGATAAAATCGTCCCGGTGGACATCTATATCCCCGGCTGCCCCCCGCGTCCCGAGGGGCTGATCCAGGGATTACTTCAACTACAAAAAAAGATTACCCGAGGCATGCTGGATGCTAACCGAAGGGCAGAAAAAGCAGCTCGAAGATCTAAAAAATAGCCTGGGACAGGCTGTTCCCGAAGCGGAGTTGCTGGAAAGCCTCTATGGCCGGACCGGCTATCATCTGGAGGTGCGCCTTATCATGCGCGGCATGCGCCGAGTGGCCCGGGAAATGGAGGCCAGGCGTTTTTACCTCGAGACCATTACCGCGGTCGATTTTCTGGAAGCCTTTGAATTAATTTATCTTTTTGCCTGTTATGACCAAGAGCCCTTTCGAGTCATGACCCGGATCCGACTCCCCAAAGAGGCTTCGGCCTTTACCCTCTCGGCCATCTACCCGGAAGCCATCTGGTTGGAACGGGAGGTTTACGACTTTTTTGGGATCCGTTTCCTGGGGCACCCCAACCTGAAACGGATCCTCTTGCCCGACGAGGTGGATTATTTCCCTTTGTTAAAGACCTTCGGCAAAACCAGGGTCACCGAAGAAATCGACGATATCTTATGCTGAATATCCATACCATTGACAATAAGACCCTGAACGAGCGTATTTACTACCTCAACCTGGGACCGCAGCATCCCAGCACCCACGGGGTCTTGCGCCTTTTCCTGACCCTGGACGGCGAGGTGGTTATCGAAGCCGAGCCGATTATCGGTTACTCACACCGCGGCCATGAAAAGATGGCGGAAAACAGGACCTACGAACAATTTTTACCCAATCCCCCGCGCATGGATTATCTCTCCGGCCTCCTTTTCAACCAGGGCTACTGCATGGCGGTGGAAAAACTCTGCGGGATTCAGGTCCCTAAAAGGGCCGAATACATCCGGGTTATTACCTCGGAATTAAATCGGATCTCCAGTCATCTTTTGGGCGTCATGGCCTTTGTCATGGACCTGGGGGCCTTTACCCCCTTTCTTTACGGCTGGGACGATCGGGAAGCGGTCCTGGACCTCTTGGAACGGGTCAGCGGATCCCGTCTGACCTATTGTTATAACCGTTTCGGCGGGGTGCGCAACGACATCGACAAGGCATTTTATGACGGCACCCGCCGTTTTATCGAACGGTTGCGGGGCCGTTTCAAGGATTATTTCGATCTGATCCACGAAAATGTCATTTTTATCAACCGGACCAAAGGGGTTGGGATCATCACCCCGGATATGGCCCTGGAGTACGGGGTTACCGGTCCCTCCTTAAGGGCCGCCGGGGTCCTCTATGACCTGCGCAGGAATGAGCCTTACTCCGCTTACCCGGAATTCGATTTTGAGATTCCGGTCCGGGAAGCCGGGGATGTCATGGCCCGCTATGAGGTTCGGATCGCCGAGATGGAGCAAAGCCTGACTATCATCGAGCAGGCCTTGGACGGACTGCCCCCGGGTCCGATTCGGGCCCGCGTTCCCCGCTTTGTCACCCCTCCGGCCGGAGACTGCTACCTGGCCATGGAAAGCGCCCGAGGGGCCGTAGGCTTCTATATCGTCAGCGACGGAACGCGCATCCCCTACCGGATCAAGGTGCGGGCCCCCTCCTTTTCCAACTTATTCATCCTAACCAAAATTCTGCCGGGTAACTTTGTGGCCGATACCATTGCCATCCTGGGCAGTATCGATGTGGTGGTTCCGGAGATTGATCGGTGAGTATTTCAGAAATCGCCATAGTCTATGATACCTTGCAAGTCCTGAAGGCCGTCTACGGATTCCTGGGCTATGACGTCACCGTAGCCCTCATCGGCTTGTTGCTGATCGTGGGATTTATCCAGGTCAACGCCCTCTTTCTGATCTGGCTGGAACGCAAAGTGGCCGGCCATATCCAACTCCGCCCCGGCCCCATGGAGGTCGGGCCCCACGGCCTGCTCCAGACCCTTGCCGACGGAATAAAATTGATGGGCAAGGAATTGATAACGCCCCAGTTGGCGGACAAACCGCTCTACTGGCTGGCTCCTATCATCATCTTAATCCCGGCCCTGGTCTGTTTCGTGGTCATCCCCTTCAGCCCCCTGCTGCAGGTGCGGGATATCAATGTGGGCATCCTGCTGATATTTTCGATTTCCAGTCTGACGGGTTTGTCCATCCTGATGGGGGGCTGGGCCTCAAACAACAAATACTCCCTGATCGGGGCGGCCCGTTCGGTGGCTCAGATCATCGCCTATGAGATCCCTCTGCTGCTGTCCACCATGTCGGTCATCATCATGTGCAATTCCTTCAAGATGAGTGAAATCATCGCCGCCCAGTCCTCGGTCTGGTATATACTTTACCAGCCCATTGCCGCCGTCATCTTCCTGGTCGGGGCCACCGCCGAAACCAACCGGGCTCCCTTCGATCTGGTCGAGGCCGAATCGGAACTGGTTTCCGGGTTCCATACCGAATATACCGGTATGCGTTTTGCCCTTTTTTTCCTGGCCGAATACAGCAATATGTTTATTACCGCAGCCATGGCCACGACCCTCTTTTTTGGAGGCTGGCAAGGGCCGGTTTTTCCGGGACTGATCTGGTTTATGATTAAATGTTATGCCCTGATCTTCGGGGTCATCTGGGTCCGCTGGACCTTTCCCCGGCTCCGTTTTGATCAATTGATGAATTTCGCCTGGAAGATACTGATCCCGGTGGCCCTGCTTAATCTGATGATTACGGCCATTGTGGTCAAATTGGTCTAATGATATGACAGCTCCGTCCAACCTCAAACAATACGGTCAGGAGATCCTGTTCGGATCCAAGAGCCTGGTGATCGGCATGTGGATCACTTTCAAGCGGCTTTTGCAGCGGATCGTCACCGTCCAGTACCCCCGGCAGAAACTGACCATGTTCCCGAATTTCCGGGGACATATCGAGGCCATTCGTTTTGACGACACCAAGAGCCACCATTGTGTGGCCTGCGGCCTCTGCGCCCGCATCTGCCCCTCCCATGTCATTAAGGTCCAGGGCGCCAAGACCAAGGCCAGTGATCTCAAGCGCGGCCAGAATTATTTTATCGACTTTACCAAGTGCAGTCTTTGCGGTCTCTGTGTGGATGTCTGTCCGGAAAACACCCTGCGTTTCTCCCGGGAGTATGAACTGGCCTTTTTCTCCCGCTGGGACGGCGTCATCGATCTCATGAAGCGCTTGGAGGAATCCAAATGAACAACCTCTCGGCTACTATTTCTCCCTGGCTGCTGGCCCAAGCCGCCCTTTGGTTCACCATCCTGATTACCTTGACCGGGTCGCTGCTGGCCGTCATCCCCAAGAATATCATCCATAATGTCATGGGCCTGGCCCTGGCCATGTTCGGTGTCACCGGGATCTATCTTTACCTGGGAAGCCAGTTCGTGGCCATGATGCAGCTCTTGATTTATGTCGGGGCCATTTGTGTCACCTATATCTTTGCCATTATGCTCTCGCCGCCTCTGCAACAGGAACTGCCCAAGAGGAGAAGGGCCAAATTTCTCTCGGCCCTGCTGGTCAGCGGCGTAACTTTTGTCGCCATGGCCCTCATGGTGGCCCGACTGCCATGGGAACCGATCCGGACCGTCTCCCGGGATTGGTCGATCAAGACCTTAGGCCAGGCCTTGCTGACCCGTTATTTTCTGGTCTTTGAATTAATTTCCTTGCTCCTGGCCATAGCCATTATCGGGGCCATCCTGATCGCCGGGCTGGACCGGGAAAGGGAGTAGCCATGGAAAATCTTTCGCTTTATTTACTCCTCGGGGCCCTGATGTTCTGCATCGGCCTCTTCGGGTTGCTGCAACACAACTCCTTAATCGGCATGTTGATTGCCACGGAACTTATTTTAAACGGTGCCGGTATGAATTTTATGGCCTTCAATATGTTTTTATCCCCCGACCCGGTTCTGGGGCAGGCCTTTACGCTCTTCATCATGGGGGTCGCCGCCGCCGAGGCCGCCATTGCCTTGAGCATCATCATTGCCGTCTACCGCCGCTTTAGGGAAATCCGAGTGGACAGCGTCAGCGAACTGAAAGGATAAGACCTTCGATCACCCGCTCATGGAAACCATCTTCTCCATAAAACCCTTCCTAACGGTCTTAATCCCAAGCCTGGCCTCCCTGCTCATTTTGGCCACACCGAAAAAGCCGAATCTGCGGGAGGCCTGGTCGATCCTGGGGGCGGTGGCCACCTGTTTGACCGTGCTCTCCATGACCCCCCTGGTCCTGGCCGGCAAAGCTGTGGAATACACCCCGTTTGTGATTTTACCGGGGATCTCGATGAAGTTCCGGGTCGATGCCCTGGGCATCCTCTTCGGGACCATCGCTTCCTTTCTCTGGATCTTGGTTTCCTTCTACAACATCGGTTACATGCGCTCCCTGAAGGAACATGCCCAGACCCGTTACTACTTCTGCTTTGCCGTAGCCATCGTCGGCGCCGTGGGAGTGGCCTTTTCCGGCAATCTCTTCACCCTCTATCTCTTTTATGAAATCATTACCATTTTCACCTATCCTCTGGTGGCCCATCATCAGGATGACGAGGCCTATGAGGGGGGCCGGAAGTATATGGTTTACCTGACCGGGACCGCCAAGGGCTTCTTCCTGCCGGCCATCATCCTGACCTATATCCTCTGCGGCACCCTGGACTTTGCCCCCTCGGGGATCGTCAAGGGAATTTTCCCAGCCTCGGCCGACCCGACCCTGGTCACCATAACCTATGTCCTTTATCTGGCCGGCTTTGCCAAGGCCGCCATCATGCCCTTTCACAACTGGCTGCCCTCGGCCATGGTGGCCCCTACCCCGGTTAGCGCCCTGCTCCATGCCGTGGCCGTGGTCAAGGCCGGGGTCTTCTGTACCAGCCGGGTCATGCTTTCGGTCTTCGGGGTGGAACTCCTGGACCAGTTGAATCTCGGCATCCCCACCGCCTATGCGGCCTCCTTTACTATTTTAGCGGCCTCGATCATCGCCCTGAGCAAGGATGACCTCAAGGCCCGGCTGGCCTATTCCACGGTCAGCCAGCTTTCCTATATTATTTTGGGGGTGGCCCTGCTGACCCCCAGCGCCGTCACCGGCGGGCTGATCCATATGGCCAATCATGCCTTCTCCAAGATTACCCTCTTTATGTGCGCCGGATCCATTTATGTGGCCCTGCACACCAAAAAAATCAGCGAGATGGGGGGTATCGGCCGGAAGATGCCCTTTACCATGGGTGCCTTCGGCGTGGCCTCCCTGAGCATGATCGGGGTTCCCCTGGTCTGCGGTTTTGTGACCAAGTGGTATATCGCCCTGGGGGTGCTGGAGTCCCAGCACCATTTCTTCCTCCTGGTTTTGCTGGCCAGCACTATTTTGAATACCGGTTATTTCATCCCGGTGGTCTTTAAAGCCTTCTTCGATCGCCCCGGCCCGGCACTGGAAAGCAGCGGGCATTCCAACCCGGAAGGTCTCCGGGAGGCCCCGGCTTTCATGGTCGTTCCCCTGGTCCTGACGGCCCTGGGCTCGATCCTGTTTGGCTTGTATCCCGATTATTTTTTGAATATCGTCAAGGCGGTTTTCCAATGAACTGGGCCCAACCGATGGAGTTTTTACGAAATCATCTTAAGGTGCTGATCTGGATCCTCTATCTCCTCATGGGGGCGGCGGTTCTTTTCGATATTTTCATACCCCGCCATGAGGCCCACTTTTTTGGAGATAAGATCCCCGGCTTCTGGTCCGGCTTCGGGCTGATCGCCTGTATCCTTCTGATCCGCATCATGAAAGGCCTGGCTCACAGCCTGCTGATGAAAAAAGAGGATTACTATGGATAGCTGGCTTCATCCGGCCCTTTTCTTCATCCTGGGCGCCTTTTTTATCCCCCTCTTAAAGGGCCGGATCAAACAGATCTATGTCCTGGTACTGCCGGCAGTGGCTTTTTACGATGTCATCAATATGGTCCCCGGTGTCTATGGGGAAATCCAATATCTGGGCTTCAACATCATCCTGGGCCGGGTAGACCGCCTGACCCTGGTCTTTGCCCATGTCTTCACCCTGATGGCTTTCCTGGGCGTCCTTTACGGCCTTCACGTTAAGGAAGACGGGCACCTCATGGCGGCCTTTTTTTATGTGGGGGGTTCCCTGGGAGTGGTTTTTGCAGGAGACTATCTGACGGTCTTCATCTTCTGGGAGATGATGGCCTTCGCCTCGGTCTTCCTGATCTGGTACCGCAAGGTCCCGGCTTCCATCTCGGCCGGCTTCCGCTATCTCCTGATGCACGTCTTCGGCGGCCTGCTGCTGCTGGCCGGGATCTTTCTCCATTATAAAAATACCGGGAGCCTGGCTTTTGAACTCATCCCCAAGGCCGGAGCCGGCCCGGCTGAATATTTAATTTTGGCCGGTTTTGCCCTCAATGCCGCCGTGTTCCCCTTGCATGCCTGGCTGCCGGATGCCTATCCGGAAGCCACCGTAACCGGGGCTGTTTTCATGTGCGCCTTTACGACCAAGACGGCCGTCTATGTCCTGGCCCGGGCCTTTCCCGGCTATGATATCCTGGCCGTTATGGGTACGGCCATGACCATCTATGGGGTCTGCTACGCCACCATCGAAAACGATATGCGGCGGATTCTCTCTTACCACATCATCAGCCAGGTGGGCTACATGGTGGCCGGCGTCGGTATCGGCACGGAACTGGCCATCAACGGCGCCTCAGCCCATGCCTACGCCCACATCCTCTATAAGGCCCTGCTCTTCATGGGGGCCGGCGCGGTGATCCAGATGACCGGTAAATCCAAACTGAACGAACTGGGCGGTCTCTATAAATATATGCCCCTTTCCCTGATCTTTTACTGCGTGGGCGGGATCTCCATTTCCGGTTTTCCCCTGTTCAGCGGCTTTGTCAGCAAATCCATGATCGTGGCCGGGGCCGGCGAGGCCCATCATCCGGTCCTGATGGTCCTGATGCTCCTGGCCTCGGTGGGGACCTTCCTTTCAGTCGGATTGAAGCTCCCCTATTTCGCCTGGTTCGGCAAGGATTGCGGTCTCCGCCCCAAAGAACCGCCCCGGAATATGCTTTGGGCCATGGGTTTGACCTCCCTGCTCTGCTTTATCATCGGCGTTTATCCTAAAGTCCTTTATGACCTATTGCCCTTTCCGGTCCATTATCAGCCCTATACCGGCACCCACCTCTCCGAAACGATCCAGATCCTGCTTTTTACCGGGCTGGGGTTTTTCCTGCTGCTGAAAAGGCTGACCCCGGAACCGAAGATCAATCTGGACTTCGACTGGTTCTACCGCGCCGGGACGTCCGGGTTTATGTGGCTGGCCCGTAAACCGATCCAGGGCTTCGATTCCGGATGGGGAGAGCTTTACCGCACCGTGGCCCTCAGGATCATGATGCTCCTGGCCGCTTTTTTCGCCTGGTTTGACCGCTGGGGCATCGACGGGGTGGTGGATAACCTCGCTTACGGTACCCGGGGGGCGGGCAATAAGCTTCGCCGGGTTCAGAGCGGCAATATTCAATATTATTTGGGCTTGGCCCTGGTCACCTTTTTTATTATCATCGGGGTCTATCTGCTTCTATCCTTTTGAAATATGAATTTTCAGGTTTAAATAGACAGGGAAGTTTACCTTAATGGATTTTTTGATTCCCAATCAGCTTAATTACCCCATTTTGAGCAGCCTTATTTTTCTGCCCCTGGCCGGGGCCCTGGTCATATTTCTGATCCGCGATGAAAAGGTGGCCAAAATCTGGTCCCTTTTCATCAGCCTGGTCATTTTTGGCCTGTCTTTGCCGCTGTATATCTATTTTGATTCCTCGACTTACAAATACCAGTTTGCCGAACATGTGCCCTGGATTCCTTCCTTTAATATTTTTTATACCCTGGGCGTGGACGGCATAAGCCTTCTTTTGATCCTTCTGACCACCTTATTGGTCCCCATTTGTATCCTGGCTTCCTGGAACTATATTGCCAAACGGGTCAAGGAGTTTCTTTTCTGCCTCCTGCTCATGGAAACAGCCTGCGTCGGGGTCTTTTCGGCCCTGGATTTCGTCTTGTTCTATGTTATGTGGGAAGCCATGCTGGTCCCCATGTATCTCCTGATCGCCGTCTGGGGCGGGCCGGAGAAGGTCTATGCCTCGATCAAATTTTTTATTTATACCATGGCCGGGAGCGTCTTTCTGTTGGTGGCCCTGATCGCCCTCTACCTTTCGGCCGGCACCTTCAGCATCCCCCAGTTGATGACCCATTCCTATTCCTTCAACTTCCAGGTCTGGATCTTTCTGGCCTTTGCCGTGGCCTTCGCCATCAAGGTGCCCATGGCCCCTTTCCATACCTGGCTGCCGGCCGCCCATGTGGAGGCCCCGACGGCCGGCAGCGTCCTGCTGGCCAGTGTCCTGTTGAAGATGGGGACCTACGGTTTTATCCGCTTCTGCCTGCCCATCACCCCCCAGGCCAGTATCTATTTTGCCCCCTATCTCCTCTGGCTGTCGATCATCTCCATTCTTTACGGCGGCTATGTCGCCCTGGGGCAGAGTGACATGAAGCGCTTAATCGCCTATTCCAGCGTAGCCCATATGGGTTTTGTCACCCTGGGAATCTTTCTTTTCAACCGCCAGGGGCTCGAAGGGGCCATCCTGCAGATGATCAATCACGGCATTACCACCGGTGCCCTCTTTCTCTGTGTAGGCATTATCTATGAACGCAGCCACAGCCGGCTGATTATGGATAATGCCGGTATCGGCAAGATCATGCCCCTCTATGTGGGCTTCCTGGGATTCTTCTCCCTGTCGTCCATGGCCTTTCCCGGGACCAACAGCTTTGTGGGCGAGTTGCTGGTCCTGATCGGCACCTTTACCGGGCACAAGCTCTTGGGCGCCCTGACCATTCCGGGCGTGGTTCTGGCGGCAGCCTATATGCTGCGCCTGTTGCAGAAAATCGCCTGGGGCGGAAAAGGAAATCCGGCCTTCCTGGATTTGAACCTGAGGGAGATTATCTACCTGATCCCCCTGGCCCTGCTGGTCCTCTGGGTCGGTTTCTCCCCGGGTCCTTTTCTGAATATCATGCACACCAGCGTGAACCATCTTATCGAGCAGCTTCAGGCAGCCGATGCCCTGGTCCTGGCCCGATAAATGGAAACGGATAGGGGTCCGCTGAAAAAGGTCCAAGCGCCAATGATTTCGGAAAGAATTAAGGAATAAACTTCATGGATCTGCGGTTATTCATACCTGAGCTCTATCTTCTTTTTCTGGCCTTGGTCTTTTTTGCCCAATCCCTCTGGAAATCTCCGGCCAAATTAAATCAATCCCTGGCCCTGGGTTTATCGGCCTTCGGGGTAATCCTCAGTTTGTTAACCTTGAACCAGTCCGGGGAGCTTTTTTACCAGGCCTACCGGGTAGATCTTTTTTCACAGGGCTTTAAAATCCTGATTAGCCTGGGCCTCTTTCTGATCATTGTCTTGGGCCGGGACTTAAAGAGTGTTGATGAGCGCCTCCATCCGGAATACTTCATGTTCCTGGGTTTAAGCTCCCTGGGGTTGACGCTCATGGTCAGCAGTGTGGAACTCCTGACTATTTTTATCGCCATGGAGCTTTCCTCCTTTTCCCTTTATGTCCTGATCCCTTTGCGGAAACAGACCTTTTCTACCCAGATGGAAGCGGCCATTAAGTACATCATCTTTGGAGCGGCCTCAACCGGGATCATGATTTTCGGGATGAGTTATGTTTTCGGCGTCGCCCAAACCACCTATTTGGCTGAGCTGATCCGGAAATTCCCCCTCTTGATCAGCCAGCCGGTAGCCCTGACTGGATTGATTATGGTCCTGGCCGGTTTTTTCTTTAAACTGGCGGTAGTGCCCTTCCATTTCTGGACCCCGGATATTTATCAGGGGGCGGCCAATGAAACGACCAGCTTTATTGCCACCATGCCCAAGCTGGCCGGGTTGGCCCTTTTGATCCGCCTGGTTTCCATAGGGGGTCCCCAGGCTACGGCCATGATCCAGGTTCTGGTCCTCCTGGCCGCTGTCTCCATGACCTTCGGGAATTTGGTGGCCCTGGTTCAAAAAGACCTAAAACGCATCCTGGCCTATTCCAGTATCGCCCATGCCGGCTATGTCCTGCTGGGGGTTTTAAGCCTGAATACCATCGGTTTTGCGGCCGCGGTCTATCATATTACAGCCTACCTGCTGATGAACCTGGCTTGTTTCCTGGTTATCTGCAGCGTCTCACGGCAGGGGGAGGATGTCTCGGTCGGGGACCTCTCCGGCCTGTATCGCCGTTCCCCCCTCCTGGCCTTTACCCTGGCCGTGGGGGCTTTTGCCTTGGCCGGGATCCCCCCGACAGCCGGATTTACCGGAAAGTTTTTCCTTTTTACCGCGGCCTTGGACCAGGGGCACCTGGCCCTGGTGATCATCGCCGCGGTGAATACGGCCATTTCCATTTTTTATTATTTGAATCTGGTTCGCGCGGCTTACGGCCAGGATCCCGACGGGTTGCCGGCGGTCTCTTTGAATGTTCCATTGCGGCTTTTGAGTCTGGCCCTGATCGCCGCTATTTTTCTCCTGGGGGTCTTGCCGGCCTGGTTTATTGACTTGGCCCGAAAGGCCTGCAGTGCCATTATTTTATAAACCATGAAGAGTGAAGGCAGAATTTGGTTAAAAAGATAAGAATAAATTTTAAAACCATTTAGTCTAAGAATCTATTATGTTAGCTTCCAATCACCTTCAAGATCAGGACCTGAAACTACTGGAATCCATAGTGGCCGAACGGGGAACCCATCCCTCTTCGGTCCTTCAAATCCTGCTGGATATCAACCATCACTACCATTACCTCCCTCGGGAAAGTCTGGAATGGGTTTCCCGGCAGGTCCGAATGCCCATCAATCAGATATTCAGCGTGGCTACCTTCTTCAAGGTCTTCAGTCTGAAACCCAGGGGCCGGACCTTGGTCCATGTCTGCACCGGAACAGCCTGCCATGTTAAAGGAACGCCCCGCATCCTCGATCGCCTGGAAAAGGAATTAAACCTGAAACCCGGGGAGACGACGGCGGACCTGGCTATCACCCTGGAAACGGTCAACTGTGTCGGGGCCTGCGCTTCAGCCCCGGTCGTCCGTGTCGATGAGGCGACCTTCAGTGAAATGACGCCCTCGAAGGCAGCGGACCTGGTCAAAGAACTATTGAGAAGAGAGTCTTAATGGAGCAGTTATTTATGAACCGGCTAACCAGCCTGCAGGATCTTGAACCCTTACGCCAGTCCATTCTGGAAAAGCGCCGGAAGGTTCGGAAGCGCATCCGGGTCTGCATCGGACCGGCCTGCCACTCCCAGGGAGGCGAAACCCTGTCCCGGATGATAGAAGCCGCCCTCAAAGAACGCGGGGCAGCGGACGATCTTATGGTCACGCCTACCGGGTGCCACGGTTTTTGCGCCCGGGGCCCGGTCATGGTGATCGAACCGGAAAATATCTTTTACGAACGGGTCCGGTCGGAGCGGATCCCCGAGATCGTCGAAAAGTCGATCCTGGGGGATGAACTGCTGGAAGATCTCCTTTACCTGGACCCGGAGACCAACAAACGGATCGTTCACGAAGCGGAGATCCCTTTTTACGCCCGCCAGGAACAGATCGTTTTCAAGGACTCGGGCCGGAATTTTCCAACCGATATCGACGATTATATCTCCCGGGGCGGCTACTCGGCCCTGGTCAAAGTCCTTTCCGAACTGACCCCTGAAGAAGTCATTGAAGAGGTAAAAATTTCCGGTTTGCGGGGCCGGGGCGGGGGCGGTTTTCCGACCGGGACCAAATGGGAATCCTGCCGCAAGTCCCGGGGAGTCTTGAAATATGTCATGTGCAACGCCGACGAGGGCGATCCCGGGGCCTATATGGACCGGGCCTTGCTGGAGGGCAATCCCCATCAGGTCCTGGAAGGCATGATTGTCGGTGCCTATGCCATCGGCGCCAGGGAAGGGTATCTCTATGTCCGCTACGAATACCCCATGGCCACCCAAAATGCCATCTGGGCCATCAAACAGGCCAAGGAATACGGATTGCTGGGTGAAAATATCTTAGGCACCCCTTTCAGCCTCGAACTTTTCGTCACCCGGGGGGCCGGGGCCTTTGTCTGCGGGGAATCAACCGCCCTGATGGCCTCTCTGGAGGGCAAGATCGGGGAACCGCGGGGCAAGCATATCCATACCGTGGAAAAAGGACTCTGGAACCGTCCCAGCAATCTCAACAATGTCGAGACCTGGGCTACGGTTCCCCTGATCATCAACAACGGGGGGCAATGGCTGGCCTCCATCGGAACCGAGCGGAGCAAGGGGACCAAGATCTTTTCTCTGGTAGGCAAGATCAACAATCCCGGCCTGGTCGAAGTGTCCATGGGAACCCCCTTGAGAAAGATCATCTACGACATCGGCGGGGGTGTACCGGGCGGCAAAGCCTTCAAGGCCGTCCAGTCCGGAGGCCCTTCCGGGGGCTGCATCCCAAAAGACCTGATCGATCTGGCGGTAGATTTCGAAAAACTGAAAGAGGCCGGTTCCATGATGGGTTCAGGCGGTATGATCGTCATGGACGAGGATACCTGCATGGTCGATGTGGCCCGCTATTTCCTGAATTTTCTGGAGGAGGAATCCTGCGGGAAATGCGTCCCCTGCCGTATGGGCGTCAAGCGCATGCATGAAATAGTCACCCGGATCTGCCTCGGGCAGGGGCGGGAGGAAGACCTTGAAAAACTGAAAGATCTGGGAGAAACGATCAGCGAGGCCGCGCTTTGCGGATTGGGAAAATCCTCGGCCAACCCGGTTTTATCGACCCTAAAATATTTTCGGGCCGAATATGAGGCCCATATTAAAGACAAGGAATGCCCGGCCGGTGTCTGCCGCCGGCTTTCGGCCGCCCCCTGTCAGAAAGCCTGTCCGGCCGGAATCGATGTCCCCTCCTATGTAGCCCTGATCTCCGATGCCCATTATGAAGAGGCCCTAGAAATTGTCCGTCAGGACAACCCTTTTCCCTCGATCTGCGGCCGTATCTGCCAGCACGGCTGCGAGGTCACCTGCACCCGCGGCGAGATCGACCATTCCATCGACATCATGCACTTGAAGCGCTTCATTTCCGATTTTGAAGCGACCCGGCCCTGGCGCCTTCCCGAACGGATCATCCCGACCCAAAACGAGAAAGTGGCGGTCGTCGGGGGAGGACCGGCCGGTCTTTCCGCCGCCTATTTTCTAGCCAGAAGAGGCTATCCGGTAACCCTCTTCGAGGCTGCGCCGGTCCTGGGGGGTATGCCGGCCCTGGCTATCCCCGATTTCCGCCTTTCTAAAAACGCCTTGCAACGGGATATCGACTATATCCTGGCCCTGGGAATAGAGGTTAAAACCAATACCCCGGTCGGGGAAAACCCCTCTCTGGAGGATCTTAAAAAACAAGGCTATGAAGCCATCTTTCTGGCCACCGGGGCCGACAAAGGCCTTGAAATGGGGGTTTTCGGGGAAAACCTCTACGCCGGCGTCGTCGATGCCCTGGATTACCTCAAGGCCTATCATTTGAAACAGTTGATCAACCCGGGAAAGGAAGTCGTCGTCATCGGCGGGGGCTACGCCGCCATGGACGCCGCCCGGATGGCCTTGCGGCTGGGGGCCAAGGTTCACCTTCTTTTCCGGCGCTCCGAAGAGGAGCTGCCGGCCGATCCCCTGGAGCTGGAGGCGGCCAAGGAGGAGGGGATCCGGTTTCATTTTCTGACCACCCCCACAAAATTGCTGGCCAAGAACAACCGGGTAACCGGGGTCGAATGCATCGGGCTCGAGATCGCCGCTGCCGACACCAGCGGCCGCAAGCGGGTTTTGCCCAGGGAAGGGACCGAATTCATCCTGCCCGCAGATCTGGTTATCCCGGCCGTCGGCCAGACGCCGGATATTTCCCCCTTCAGGGGAATGGCCTTATCGATCTCACCCTGGAACCTTCTCCAGGTCAACCCTGAAACACTCCAGACCAATTGGCCCCATATCTTCGCCGGCGGCGATGTCACCACCGGCTCCGCTTCGGTGATTGAAGCGGTGGCGGTAGGGAAAAAGGCCGCCTGGGCTGTTCATAATTTCCTTTCCGGGACCACCGGCAGAATGCCTTTAGCCAAGCCCCGCCTCCGCCTGGAAAGGGTGGCGGTATCTCCCGACGAACCTCAGGCTACGGAAAGACCGGCCATGACCCTGGCCCCCGCCTCGGAAAGAAAAAAATCTTTCGAAGAAGCAGAGCTGGGCTTGAGTGAACGACAAGCGGTAACCGAAGCCAGGCGCTGCCTGCGCTGCGATCTGACGGAGTAAGGTCTATGCCCGGATCCAGGCCTCGTATTGATGAACCGAAAACCCCGCTGGGACTGGTCAAGCTTTATGAAAAACCCCAGATCACCGTCTGCGCCGGTCCGGCCCCCCACTATGAATGCGGGGGAAAAGGCCTCTATTCCGGTCTTTTTTCCGAAGCCAACCGATTAAACATTCCCCTCGCTTTAGCGCCGGGGAAATGCGGCTGTAGCGGATCCTGCCTGAAAGGTCCTTATCTCAGCCTGCCCAGAATGGGTCTTTTTTACCAGCAGGTCACGACCGAGCATATCCCCTTTATCCTGAAGGAGACCATACTCCAGGGAAAGATCCTTTTCCCCATCCTGCGCCTGGATCATCTCCAATCCATAAGGGGGGACCTGATCTGGGAGAAATCCTCACGCTGCCTCATGACCCTGGATGCTTCATATTGTATGGTTCAGGTAGCCGAGTACCTCATTAAATTTCATGCTGAAGAATCCTGCGGCAAGTGCACCCCTTGCCGCCTGGGCATTAAGCGCTTGACCGAGGTCATTGAAGGGATCGGACGGGGACGGGCGAATCCGGAGGCCCTCTCGGAAATGGAAACGCTGACGGCCTTGATGACCCAGGCGGCTTATTGCGCCTTTGCCGGAAAGGCTTCGGATATCATCATGGCCATCCTCTCCTATTTCAGAGAAGAGTTTGAAGCCCATATTAAAGAGAAACGCTGTCCGGTCGGGGCCTGTAAGATGTTTTAAAAAGCTATCAGCGGTCAGCCGTCACCAATCCCCCTTCCTCGGGGTGGTCGTTGCTGATCGCTGATTACTGACGGCTTAACGCTGCTTTAACAGGAGATTTAATCATGTCCAAGATTCACCTGACCATTAACGGCCAGCCGCTGGAGGCCGAATCCGGTCAAACAATTCTCCAGGTTGCCGAAAGCTCCGGCATCCGTATCCCGACCCTTTGTTATCATCCGGCCCTGCCCCCGGAAGAATCCTGCCGCATCTGCGTGGTTGAGTTGTTTAAAGGGAAATGGAGTTCCTTGGTGGCGGCCTGCGTTTACCCGGCCCGGGAAGGGATGGTTATCGAAACCGATACCCCCCAGGTTCACAAGGCCCGCCGGACCATCCTGGAATTGATTTTATCAGACCACCCCAGTGATTGCATGACCTGCAACTCTACCGGAAACTGCGAACTTCAGGATCTGGCCTATGAATACGGCATCAAGGAAGTCACCCTCGGCGGCCAGTCCCATTCCTATCCCATAGATCCTGATCCGAACCCCTTCATCCATTGGGATATGAATAAGTGCGTCATGTGCCGCCGCTGTATCCGGGCCTGTTCCGAAGTCCAGTGTGCCCATGTCCTGACCAAGGCCGAGCGGGGTTTTAATCAACGAATTTCAACGGCTTTCGGGGAACTCCTGGAAAATTCAGGCTGCGAATTCGACGGCCAATGTCTGGCTTTTTGCCCGGTGGATGCCTTATCCGAGAAAGCCCCGCGGGGGAAGGCCCGCACCTGGGAGATGGGAAAGACCCGGACCGTCTGTCCCTTATGTGCCTGCGGCTGCCTGTTCGACCTGAACACCAAGGGAGATCAGGTCCTCAAAGTGACCTCCAATTTCAGTTCCCCGGCTAATCTGGGCGCCCTCTGTAACCGGGGCCGGTTTGGTTACGAATACCTGAATCATCCCGATCGGCTCAAGGCGCCCCTTTTGAAAAAGGGAAATGATTGGGTCGAAGCCGAATGGGAGGAGGCCCTGGAGGTAATCGCGGATAAGTTCCGGGCCGTTCAAGAGAAGTTCGGTCCGGAGGCCCTGGGTTTCCTCCTTTCCCCTTCTTTGACCAATGAGGAACTGTATCTCTGGCAGAAATTCGCCCGGTCATCCCTGAAAACAAGCCGCTTGGCCCATCCGGAGGCCTGCCTATGGGCCCCGGTAAAAAAAATAATGGACGAACGTCTCGGCCTCTCGGGCATGACCAATCCCACCGGGGACTTGATCAACAGCTCCGGCATACTCCTCCTGGGCTCCCATATCATGACCACCCACCCCATCGCCGGGATCAAGATTCGCCAGGCCGTCCAAAAAGGAGCCCGGCTTTTGACGATCGATAGTCAGGCCCATAGCTTCAGCAGCCTGGCCTATCAGGCCCTGATCGCCCCCTCCGGGACCGAGGAACTGATCCTGAACGGCATCCTTTCCTTCCTAGTTCAACAAACCAAATGGGATCAGGAATTTGTGGCCCAAAGGACGTCCGGTTTGGAGGGCCTCCGGGAAGCCCTGTCCAAAACAACCCTGGAGAGCACAGCGGCCGAAACCGGACTGCCCTTAAAGAGCCTGCAGGAAGCCGCGGACTTTGTGGCCCATCACCGGCCCCTGGCCCTGATCTGCCCGCCTCCCTTGAACGGCCGTCCTTTCCCCCCTGCCCTGGTGGAATCGGCCTTGAACCTGCAGCTCCTGATGGGAAACCTGGGTAAGTCCGGGGGAGGTCTGGATTTCCTGGTTCCCCAGGCCAACGGCTTAGGGGCCTGGGAGTTCGGCGCCGGCCGTCCGGACTATACCGACGAGGAGCTCTGGTCGGATCTGAAGGCCGGAAACATTAAAGCCCTATTCCTGGCCGCCGAAGATCCCTACGGCAACAGCCACCTCTCGCCGGCCCAGCAGGCCCTTCTCAATACCTTGGGCGATGAATCCTTTTTGGTCGTCCAGGATCTCTTTTTGAGCGAGGCGGCCCGAAAGGCCCAGGTCGTGTTGCCGGCCCTGTCTTACTCGGAAAAAACCGGCACCTTCTTAAATATGGAGCGCCGAGTCCAATTGCTTAAACCGGGCCTTCCGGTCCAGGGCAAAGGGCTTTGGACCGGGGAACTGCTGGGCCAACTGGCCCTTCGTATGGGTTTGTCCTTCCCGGTTCTATCGGCGGCTGAAACCTTTCAGGAAATAGCCCTGACTTTCCCCCTCTGGTCCGGCTTGAATTACAGCCGCCTAGAAAAAGAAGGGCTTTCATGGCCCTGCCCGGATCCCGATTCCAAGGGAACGCCGATCTTATTTGAATCGGATTTTCCGGTCGGGAAGGTCCGGTTAGTAAAAGCCTAACGAAGAGGTTTGAAGTTTTTTTCACCTCTTAAAGAAATAAAGAAATGGTGTTGGGAGGGACCCCCCAACACCTGGATCCGGGATTCAATTCCCTATCCAACCCGACCCTCTAAACCTTGTTTGGGGGCACCATGATTCCCTTTCTATCCCGCATCCGGCGGAGTTTGGCCCTTAAAATGGGCATCTCGGTTGGCATTATCCTTCTGATCTCCATCAGTAGCTTCACTTTTTTCAACATTCGGGAGCTTAAAAAACAACTCATCCACCGTTTGATGCTCCGGGCCGACCGCTTCAGCGAAACGGTTCAGCGGGCCACCCGCTTCGGCATGCTGATCAACGACCGGGAGCATGTGGCCCGTATCATTGAAGCCTTGGCCGCTCAGGAGGGTATCGAGGGCATCCGGGTCTTCAGCAAAAAAGGGGTCATCATGTATTCCTCCAGGGTCCTGGAGGCCGGGACCTTTCTGAGTAAGAAGGATCCCCCATGCAGTTCCTGTCATGAATCCTTGGAACCCCTGGAACATCTACCTTTGAAGCAGCGGGCCCGCTTTGAAAAAGGGAGCGGGCAGAAACATGTCCTCAATATCATCACCTCCATCCCCAACGAATCGAGCTGTTTCACCGCGGCTTGTCATGTCCATACCCCGGCGGAACGAAAGCTCGGGGTGCTGGAAGTGTCCATGTCCATGGTCAAGATCGACGAGGAAATCAAGCGGAATGTTCGCGGCACCCTGCTCTTTGATCTCCTGCTCTTTCTTTTTATCACCACCATTATCATTGCCAGCCTCCTCCTTTTCGTAAACCGCCCTATCAAGCGTCTGGTTCAAGGAGCCAAAAAGATCGGAGAAGGCCGTTTAAAGGAGGTCATTTCCATTGATTCCCGCGATGAGATCGGTGAGTTGGCTCGGGCCTTTAATGAGATGAGCGAACGGATCTCTTCCTATACCCAGGATCTGGAGCGCATGGTCGCCGAACGGACCGAGGATTTCCGGAAATCCGAGGAAAGGTACCGCCTTATCTTCCAAGGCTCCCAGGACGGGATCCTCCTGACTACCCCGGAGGGAAAATTATTAGAGATCAATCCCACCGGCGTCTCCCTGCTGGGACACGATTCCAAACGATCGGCCCTGGAGCATTTTAATTTGCATGCCCTCTTTGTTAATTTTGAGGATTGGCATCTGGTCCGAAAAACGATTTCCCAGGGAGGTTTCATCAGCGATTTCGAAACCCTGCTGCAACCCCAACCGGGTCTGACCATAGAGGCCTTGCTTTCCGCCCATGTAATCAAAGACGCCTCCGCCCAAATGCTCGGCTATGTATTGCTTCTCAAAGACGTTACGGATAAGAAAAAAGCCGAACGTCTCTTGCTCCATGAAAAACAGACCATTGAGGGTATCCTGGAAGGGTCTCCCATAGCCATGTTTGTTGTGGATCATAGCCATCAGGTCATCCACTGGAATAAGGCCTGTGAACAATTGACCGGGAAAAGCAAGGCCGAGATGATCGGCACACAGGGCCAGTGGAAGGCCTTCTATAACCAACCCAAGCCCCTTATGTCGGACTGGATTATCGAGGAAAATAGCAACGGCCTTTATGAATCGTACGGCGATAAAAATTTGAAGGAATCCCCCTTTATCACGGGGGCCTTTCAGGCCGAAGATTTTTTTCCTTTCCTGGGTCAGGGGGGCCGGCACCTTCTTTTTTTATCGGCCCCGATCCGCGATCAGGAGGGCCAGATTCTGGCGGCCATAACCACACTTCAGGATGTAACCGAACAGCGCCGGGCCGAAGCGGTTATCCAACGGAACATCCGGGAGATCGAACAGGCCTATGAGGAATTGAAATCAACTCAGGAACAGCTTATTCAATCGGCCAGACTGGCTTCTTTAGGAAAACTGGCGGCCACCATCGCCCATGAGATCAACAATCCTCTGGCCGGGGTTTTAAATTATATCAAGTTGCTGATTAGAATCTTTCAGAAGGATCCTCTCCCCCTCGACCGTCTGGAAGATATTCGGGCTTTCCTGTCCATCATGGAAAAAGAAACGACCCGGAGCGGCGAGATCGTCAAAAATCTGTTGTCCTTTTCGCGGCCTTCGGTGGTTCGTCTGGAAGCCACCCCGATCAATGACATAATCGAGCAGGCCCTGAATATCCTAACCCACAAGATTGAGATCTCCGGGGTCCAATTGAAGCGGGATTTGGGAGCAAATTTACCGCCGGTAATTTGTGATTTTAAACAGATCCAACAGGCCTTGATGAACATCATCATCAATGGGGTGGAAGCCATGCCGGAGGGCGGCACCCTGACCATCGCCAGCCGTACCCTGTCCGAGGCCAACATGGTTGAGGTGGAAATCCGGGATACCGGCATGGGCATCTCCAAGGAGAATTTGAAAAACCTCTTCGAACCTTTCTTTACCACCAAGGCCGAAGGGAAAGGGGTGGGCCTGGGACTTTCGGTTTCCTACGGCATTATCAGCAAGCATGAAGGGGTTATTCTGGTGGAAAGTAGCCCTGGACAGGGTACCCAATTTCGGGTACGTTTACCCATACAGCCGGGAGAGGGCAACAAGTCCCCGGGATAAGAGACAGGGTTCATGGGTTCAAATTGTTCCCGGACCTTGTGCCCTCGGCCTTCTGCCTTTCCCCCTACAGCCGGAAATCTTATTCCTAGTGACTTGGATCTCTATCCGCAACCCGTTTTTAGGAGATGATGATGAGTGAAGTTCCGAAAATTTTAGTCGTGGATGATGAGCAGATTGTTCGGGAATCCCTGGCCAACTGGCTCAAGGAGGACGGCTACCAGGTCGAAACGGCTGAGAGCGGTCCTCAGGCCCTGGAACGGATTCAATCGGCCTCGTTTCATATCGTCCTGCTGGATCTAAAAATGCCCGAGATGAACGGCATCCAGGTCCTGCAGGAAATAAAAAAGAACTTTTCCGACATTGAGGTGATTATCATGACCGCTTACGGCTCCATCCATACCGCCGTTGAAGCCATCAAGGAAGGGGCCTTCGATTATATTGTAAAACCGTTTGACCCGGAAGAGGTAGGTCTCTTGATCCGTAAGATCCTGGACCACAAGAATTTAGTCCTGGAAAATATCCTGCTGCGTCAAAAACTGGAGGAGAAATATGAATTTGAGGACCTGATCGGCAAGAGCGCGGTCATGCAAAACCTCTTTGGCTTGATCCGGAACGTGGCCCCCACCCAGGCCACCGTCCTGATTACCGGCGAATCGGGAACCGGAAAGGAACTGGTCGCCAAGGCCATTCACACCCTGAGCCCGCGCCGCTACCAGCCTTTTATCGCCCTGAGTTGCGGCGCCCTGCCCGATACCCTTTTGGAAAGCGAACTTTTCGGCTATGAGAAAGGGGCCTTTACCGGGGCCGGGCATACCAAGAAAGGACGATTTGAATTGGCCGACGGAGGCACCCTGTTTCTGGATGAGATCGGTGAGATCTCCTTAAAGACCCAGATCGATCTGCTGCGGGTCCTGCAGGAGAAGGAATTCCGCCGCCTGGGAGGGACCGAGGTCATCAAAGTCGACGTGCGCATCATTTCCGCCACCAACCGCGATCTTCCGGAAGCCTTGCGTCAGGGCATTTTCCGGGGCGATCTTTTTTACCGTTTGAATGTGGTCGCCATCCCCCTGCCCCCGCTTCGGGATCGGAAGGAGGATATCCCGCTTTTGGCCAAACATTTCCTGAAACGGTATGCCATCGAAATCAACAAAAAGGTGGACCGCCTGGAGCCCCGGGCCTTGGAGAGCCTGATGAATTACAACTGGCCGGGCAATGTCCGGGAATTGGAGAACGCCGTGGAAAGGGCGGTGGTTATCAGCCAGAGCCGCGAATTAACGGAAAAAGATTTTGCCTTCCTCCAATCCGGCCCGACCCCTCTTGCGGAAGGAGGGATCAAAAATCTCCAGGAACTGGAACGGCTTCATGTCCTGAGGGTCCTGGATGAAAATCATTGGAATATCTCCAAGTCGGCCTCTGAATTGGGCATAGATCGGGTCACGCTTTACAATAAAATAAAAAAATACGGCCTTGAAAGAAATCCATAAAAGAGATCGCCATAGAACCCGTTATTCACCTATTACCTATTGGGGAAATGCCGGAGGACGTCCTCTTGGCTGTTTTTGATGCGATTCCGAAGGCCTTTGGCCTCCCCTGTCTTATCAGTCCTGCCCTTCGCCTACCCCCCCAGACCTTTGACCCTCAAAGGAACCAATACTATGCCACGGCTATCCTGAAGAAGGTCCTCAAGCACCTCCCTAAGAATGCCTTAAAAATTCTCGCGATTACCACGGTGGACCTTTTTATCCCCATCATGAAATTCATCTTTGGCGAGGCCCAGTTCGAGGGCCGGGCCGCCCTCTTTTCTACCTATCGTCTCCGCCCTGAATTTTACGGCTTCGACCCCGATCGCCGTCTTCTGCTTGGCCGTTCTTCGAAAGAGGCGGTCCACGAGTTGGGCCACACTTTCGGTTTGACCCATTGTTTTAATCCGGAGTGCGTCATGCATTCCTCCTCTCTGATCCAGGAAACCGACCGGAAAGGAGCCGTATTGTGTCCTACCTGTCGGGAGCTTTTTGAATGGACCTGGGCCAAAAAAGATAATCCGGTTGATTCCCCCTGAATCATCTGATAGAGATACGTCAGAGTCGAAACGAATAGGTTTTCAGGAGCGCCAATGGTCCGAGAAATTGAGGTTGCCGCCGTCACCCAAGCCGTAAAAGCGTTATCCATAGAAGCCAATGAAGTCCTGGGCGAGGATGTGCTGAATTGTTTTCAGAAGGCCTTTCGAAACGAAGAATCCCCGGTCGGCCGGGAACTTTTAGGGCAACTGATTGAAAATGCCCGGATCGCCCGGGAAGAGCGGGTACCCATCTGCCAGGATACCGGGTTGGCCGTTATTTTTCTCGAAATCGGCCAGGATGTCCACCTGGTGGGCGGAGATCTGAAAGAGGCTGTTCATCAAGGGGTCCGGGAGGGCTACGGAGAAGGTTACCTGCGAAAATCCTCCTGCCATCCCTTTACCCGGGCCAACACCGGCGACAATACCCCGGCGGTAATCTATTCGGATATCGTGCCCGGAGACCGATTGAAAATCTGGGTGGTTCCCAAGGGGGGGGGAAGTGAAAACATGAGCCGTCTCTTTATGCTCCCTCCTTCAGCCGGACTGGCCGGTGTCAAAGAGAAGATTGTAGAAACGGTTAAAGAGGCCGGACCCAACCCCTGCCCTCCGACCATTATCGGTGTCGGTATCGGAGGGACCTTTGAACAGTCCGCCCTGCAGGCCAAGAAGTCCCTGCTCCGACCCCTGGGCAGCCCTAACCCGGATCCGGAGTTGGACCACCTGGAAAAGGAAATCTTAGGTCTGATCAATAGGCTGGGAATCGGCCCCCAGGGATTGGGAGGACGAACCACTTCCCTGGCGGTCCATATCCGGCTTCTGCCCTGTCATATTGCCAGCCTGCCCGTGGCGGTTAATGTCCAGTGCCATGCCAGCCGGCATAAGGAGACGGTCCTTTAGTACGGGAAAACGTTCGGCGTTCAGGGTTCGGAGTTCGGGGAACCCATTTTTACACTTTTTTTGATTCCCCGCAGGAGCCTGGGGCAAGCCTTCTCTTCCAAAATTTTACTGGAGAAACTGCTATGCCAAAAACTGTTTATTTAACCACCCCCCTGACCGATGAGATGGTCTCCTCCCTCGAAATCGGCGACCAGGTCCTGCTAAGCGGGATCATCTATACGGCCCGGGACGCGGCCCATAAACGTTTAATCGACCTCCTGGAGGCCGGAAAACCATTGCCCTTCGAGATCCAGGGGCAAGTAATTTACTATGTCGGGCCTTCTCCGGCAAAACCGGGGCGGGTTATCGGGGCCGCCGGGCCAACCACCAGCTACCGGATGGACCCTTATGCCCCGAAGCTTCTGGAATTAGGATTAAAAGGTATGATCGGCAAGGGCAAACGCTCTCCGGCAGTAAAAGAGGCCCTGATGAAACATCAAGCCGTCTATTTGGGGGCCACCGGCGGGGCCGGGGCCTTGATTTCGAAGTCCATCAAGGCCTCGGAGGTCATTGCCTATGATGAATTGGGACCCGAAGCCATCCGCCGGATGCGGGTCGAAAACCTGCCGACCATTGTCATCAATGATACCCGGGGAGGGGATCTCTATGAGGAGGGAATAAGGCGCTATCAGCAGGTCTAACTATTCCTTCAGCCCTCAAAATTCTTTCTTGAAAAAAGAAATTAATCAATATATAGTGGTTAAGAATTCCTTAGGCCCTTTATATTGTCCTGAGGACGGTCTTTCGTTTTGGTTAGGGGGTTTCCCATGCTAATTCTTAAACCAAAGGAGGGCTCCAAAATGTCCCAAAGAAATTTCAATCAAAAAAAGGGGGGATGGAGGCCAGTCCTCGGTGTCTTCGGGTCTTTTTTGCTCCTGCTGACTTTAGGTTGCAGCCAAAATTCCAGCTCCAGCAGCGGCACTACCACCGGTTCCGGCGGTTATAGCGGCGGCTCCGGCTCCGGTTGGGTGGTAACCGTCACTCCTGCCCAGACCACCCTGCCGGTTTCGGTTTTCAGCTCCATTGTCACCCTGAGTACCACTACCGTAGTAATTGCCATCCGGGATTCATCCGGGGCCTTCCCTCCCGAAAGTTCCGTAGTCTCTCTAACCTGTTCCAGCGGTGCCTTTGGATTTGCAGGTACCGATTACAGCCGGCCGGTCACTTCCAAATCAGTCACCATCATTAGAGGGCAAGCCGTCGTTGATTTTATTGCCGGAGCTACCCAAGGCCTGGCCAGCATCAATGCCCTCTTTCAGGGAGTCAGCGGAACAGCCACCATCAGTATTATTCTAAGAGAATAAGGAAAACCAAAAGATTCCGAAGGCGACGGGGACCGACAACCAACCGACCTGCCGTCAGGGAATGTTTTTGCCTGCCGGTTTCCGCGGCTGAGCCTATAATTGTGCCCGGAATTAGAGCGCTTGCAGAAAATCCCGATCCGCGAACATCGTCTCGATCAGATCAAGCATCGAATCACTGAAGCTCTCATTATAATTGTCCTGGGAAAGGCTGCGACCAAAGCGCCTGGAGGAGCCGGCATAGGTTTTATTTAAGAGCACCTTCCCGGCCTGGTCTTTGACCAGCACTTTCAGTCGGACCACCGTTTCATAGGACCGGGTCTCCAGGGACCAAAACCTGATGATGGCGCCGCTGATGATCCTATTGGCCTGATTCGGGCCCTCGGCCAAGGAAAAACCCATTCCCTGAAATTCCTTTCTGAAAGCCGTGGCCACGAGCTGAGCGGGCCCTTCCAAATCCGAAGTCAGGATCCGGGTGGTATTGCCTTTTTCTTGATTTTCCCCAACCTGTTCCGGCTGACCGGTTTCATTCTTGAAGACCTCGAAAAAAATCTTTGACCCCGGGGTCGTAGCCGGTCCTTTTTTAATAATGGCAGTCGGTTTGAATTTGACCTGGATCGTCTTTTTTTCCTCTTCGCCGCCCCAGGCAGTCAAAGGAATAATAACAGCCAGCCCCAACAATACTATAGTAATCCTGCCGATCAGCCTCATAGTTTGCCCTCCTTTTGTTTTCTTCCTTGATAAATCCATCCGATCATTTTGTCAATTTATCTTTTCTCCTTTACCTTATTCTATCCGCTTGATGATTTGAAAGCCTGCCGGGGTCTCCTATGGACCCCCCTTCCCAATCAGCCGGATCAGGGCTGAGAAACCCGGTATCAATTTAGCTTTTTATAAAATTTTTGGCACGGATTTCACGGATTCCACTATGCTTGATTTTCCCCCTGCGGAAGGACCGCAGGGGGAAAATCATCCAGCCGCCGGAGGCCGGAAGGCAAGGGATTGGCAACATTGCAAATCCCTTTCATAACTCAACCGTGTTTATCCGTGAAATCCGTGCCAAGAAAAATTAGCTTTGACAAATTTTCAAACACCTAACATGTTACTATAAAGAGTAAATCGTTATTCACAGATTTTTTCCTCATTCCAGCTCACCCGCAGCCTTTCAAATCCCCCTTGGCGGATGGCGCTGCGTATGGCTCCCATCAAGTTCTCCATAAAATGGAGATTATGGACCGCCGCCAGATAGACGGCCAGGGGTTCCCTGACCTGGAAGAGATGTCTCAGAAAGGCCCGTGAATGGTTCCGGCAACAAGGGCAGGCGCAATTTTCCTCAATGGGACGGGGATCCTTTTTAAAGGCCTCATTTAAAATGCGAAGCCTGAACCGTTTGGCCTCCCTGGCCAGGAAGGTCCCGGTGGCGGCCAGGCCTGTAGGAACAATGCAATCAAAAAGATCGCATCCCCGGCGGACCACTTCAAAGATATCGTCCACCATACCCACCCCCAGAAGGTGGCGGGGCTTCTCCTCAGGGAGAAGGGGGATGGACCAGTCCAGGACCTGGGCCATATCCCTCTTTGATTTTCCCAGGGAACCTCCGATAGCGTAGCCGTCAAAGCCTTGCCCGGCGATAAACCGGGCGCTTTCCTGTCTGAGGTCCTGAAAGGCTCCGCCCTGGACAATGCCGAATAAAGCCCGCCCGGCTGAAGGCTGGGCTTGAAACTCCCGTAGAGAACGTCCGGCCCAGCGGTGAGTTCGTTCCATAGCCTCCCGGGTTTCCCGGTAATCATGCAGCGGAGAGGTACATTCATCCAGGACCATGATCAGGTCGGCCCCGAGACTCAGCCCCCAGGTCACCACTCCCTCCGGGGTAAGGCGATGAGGCGATCCATCCCGATAAGAGGTAAATTCAACACCTCCCTCGTCGATCTTTACCAGGGGTTTGCCTTTTGGGGCCTTGAGATGACCGCCCCGGTCCTGTTCTTCGGGAAAAATGGAGGCGATTTTTCCCACCCCATGCACTTTAGCGGCTCCCAGGCTGAACACCTGAAATCCGCCCGAGTCGATCATGATCGGCTTATCCCAACCCAGGAAGCGGTGCAGGCCTCCCATTTCCCTGATAAGATCTTCACCGGGTTGCAAATCCAAATGAAAGCAATTAGCAATAATGACCTGGACGCCTACCTGCTTCAGCTCGGATGCCGGTATATTTTTCACTGCACCCAGCGTGGCCACGGGAACAAAAGCCGGGGTATCAATGAGGCCATGAGGGGTGGTAATTCTCCCTGTCCTGGCCCGGCCTTCTTCGGCCAGAATTTCAAATGAAAATGGAGTCATTGGATTTAGCCCGGCAGCCCTTCCTTCTCCTGAGACACATAGGTCCTCCTTTATTTTTTTTCCAGGTTATTCGCCCCGGTAAAATTGTCAAGGTGCTTTTTGGGGCTGCCTGCTTTTTGACCAGAATTCGCTTGACAGGGATGCCGGACCGTGTTTACCTTTTTTGTTTTTAATGGAAGGAGTCTTATTTTATGAGAATCGATGGACGTAAACCGGACCAAATGCGTCCGGTGCGCATACTACGCAATTTCATCAAGCATGCCGAGGGATCGGTCCTGATTCAGTTGGGAGAAACCAAAGTTATTTGCACCGCTTCCCTGGAGGAAAGGGTTCCTCCGTTTTTAAGAAATTCCGGGAAGGGCTGGATCAGCGCCGAATATTCCATGTTGCCCCGGTCGACCAAAACCAGAAAACCCCGCGAAGCCACCCAGGGCCGCATTGGAGGCCGGACCCATGAAATCCAGCGCCTGATCGGCCGTTCCCTGCGCTCCGTGGTGGACCTGAGCCTGCTCGGCGAGAGGACTTTCTGGCTGGATTGTGATGTCATCCAGGCCGACGGCGGCACTCGAACCGCCGCCATCACCGGGGCCTATGTGGCCTTATATGATGCCATTGAGTACCTCAGAAAACAAATCTCCATTCCCCGAGACCCCATTCTCGATTCGGTGGCCGCCATCAGCGTCGGCCAGGTGAACGACCGGATCTATTTGGATCTGAATTACGAGGAGGATTCCAAGGCCGAGGTGGATTGTAATTTTGTCATGACCGGCCAAGGCCGTTTCATTGAAATCCAGGGTACGGCTGAAGGCCGGCCCTTTTCTAAAGAAGACTTTGAGAAGATGATGGAGACCGCCACCCTGGGGATCGACGCCCTGACGGCCCTACAACACCAGGTTCTTGGTTCATGACCCTGATCCTGGCCACCGGGAACCAGGGCAAGGTCCGGGAGATCGTCACCGGTCTGGCCCTCCCCTCCCTGAGTTTTAAATCCCTGAACGATTTTTCCGGCCTTCCTGAAATCATTGAGGACGGTCTTTCTTTCCTGGAAAATGCCCTGATAAAGGCCCGGACCATCAGCCGCCTCCTTGGGCTGCCGGTTCTGGCTGATGACTCGGGTCTGGAAGTGGATTTTCTTAAAGGCGCACCCGGGATCTGTTCGGCCCGCTTTGCCGGTCCGGAAGCCACGGACCGGGCCAACAATGAAAAACTTCTTTCCCTCATGCGGGACGTTCCGGACGATCAGAGGACGGCCCGATTCGTCTGCGTCATGGTCCTCACCCGCCCTTCCGGGGAATGGCTTCAGGCCGAAGGGATTTGCCGGGGCCTGATCACCCGGAGCCCCTTGGGCGATCAGGGTTTCGGGTATGACCCGGTTTTTTATCTGCCTGATTTTCAAAAAACCATGGCCCAATTGCCCCTGGAGATAAAAAATAAAATCAGCCATCGGGCCCGGGCCCTGGAAAAAATCCGCCCTGGCCTGGCCGCCATGGTGGAGAACCTCGATTAATCAGGATGTTAGAGTATTTTTCGTATTATAAAATCCGAATTTCGAAACACGAAATTCGAAATAAGCACGAAATTTCAAAATCCAAATAATCAAAATAAACCCGTTTCGAGTTTCGAAATTTGCTCATTTGAATTTGTTTCGGATTTCGATATTCGGATTTCGAAATTTATTATGTTACTCGAACTTTTTTCTATCTGTCATCCGCTAAAAGTCACCCATATCCAGTATCAGCCATCAGGTATCGGGTATCCGGCATCTCCCTCTTGTCTTTACCGGGGGATTGTGATAGAAAAATAACCATCGGGGCGTAGCGCAGCCTGGATAGCGCACCTGCCTTGGGCGCAGGGGGTCGGAGGTTCAAATCCTCTCGCCCCGACCATTCGCAACCTGAGACCTCGGCCTCTTTGCGGCAACAGAAATCAAATTTCTTTTCCAAAAATACATCCCATGATTCCGGCCCCTAATCGGATTATCTGAATCGGATCCAATGGCCATCATTCACGTTCCATTTCCCTTTTCCCTAAAAAGCAAGGCCCCTGGACAGGCCCTCCTCCTGATGGCTATCCTGGCCTTGATCAACCTGGCCGCCTGCCCGTCGGTGCATTCCTTCGAGCAGCCGGAGGTTTCCTTAAGGCAGGTCCAAATCATCCAGGTCTATCAAAATGCCGCAGATCTTCAGGCCACCCTTGAAATTTATAACCCCAACGCCATCGGGACCCGCGCTACCGGATATTGGTATCAGATGGATGTGGAAGGGCAGAAATTGGCCATGGGGGAATCCAACCGGCCCTTCGACATACCGGCCCTGAAAACCTTTGTCCTGACCGTACCGGCCACCATCTATTTCCGGGACCTGACGGCACCGGCGGGCAAAAACCCCTTTCAGGACAATCTGTCCTATCTCTTCTTCGGCCGGATCTATCTGGACACCTTTTTCGGAAAAACCACCCTGCCCTTTTCCCATCAGGGCGTTTTCAACCTCTCTGATTATCTGAGGGATCAAACCCGCCGACTCTTCCAGGGGCTCTAAGATGGAGACCTCCAACGGTTCCCCCGCCACCCAACAGGTCGCCAAATCGGCCGGATCGGTGGGGATTGCCGTTTTCTGCAGCCGGATTTTAGGATTGATCCGGGAGCAGGTCATGGCCGTTCTCTTCGGGGCCGGCTATTATATGGATGCCTTTGTGGTGGCTTTCCGGATCCCCAATTTACTGCGGGACCTTTTCGCCGAAGGCGCCCTGTCGGCCGCCTTTGTTACGGTCTTCACCGATTACGATCAGAAAAAAGGCCCGGAGGACACCTGGCGGCTGGCCAACAACGTCCTGCTGGCCCTGACCCTGCTGCTTTCCCTGATCACCCTTTTGGGCATGATCTTTTCCGAGGAAATCATCAAAATCATGGCCCCGGATTTCAGCAAAGTGGCCGGGAAAACCGCCCTGACCCAACTCTTGACCACGATCATGTTCCCTTTCCTGATCCTGATCTCGGCAGCCGCGGTGGTCATGGGGATCCTGAATACCAAAGGCCGCTTCTTTATCCCGGCCATGGCTTCCACCTTTTTTAATCTGGGCTCTATAGTCGGTGGTGTCTTGCTGGCCTGGGGGGCCCCGGCTTTTGGCCAGCCCCCGATTGTCGGCATGGCCGTGGGAACCTTAATCGGCGGATTTCTCCAACTGGCTATGCAGTTGCCTTCTCTGAAGAGAGCCGGCTTCGAGTGGCGGCCCCGTCTCTATCTCAGGGACGAAGGCTTGAAGCGGATTATGATCCTGATGATCCCGGCGATGATCGGCCTCTCCGCTACCCAGATCAATATTTTTATCAATACCAATTTTGCGGCCCGCTGTGCCGAGGGCAGTGTTTCCTGGCTCAATTATGCCTTTCGTCTGATGCAATTTCCGATCGGCGTCTTTGGGGTGGCCATCTCCATTGCCACCCTGCCGCTGGTCTCCCGCCAGGCCTCTCAGGGGGATTTGGCCGGCCTGAAAGCGACCTACGTCTCCTCCCTGACCATGGCCTTTCTGCTGACACTGCCGGCCTCTTTCGGGCTGGCCTTCCTGGCCGAGCCCATTATCCGGATTATCTTTGAGCACGGCCGTTTCAATGCCCAGGATACCCTCCATACCGCCGAGGCCCTGATCTATTATTCCGTCGGGCTCTTCGCCTATTCCTCGATCAAGATCACCGTGCCGGTTTTTTACGCCCTCAAGGATACCCGTTATCCGGTCCTGGCCAGTTTTCTGGCGGTAGCCACCAATATTATTTTTATTTCCCTGACCCTGGATTATTTCCAGCACCGGGCCATCGCCTTTTCCACCTCGATTACCATGATCATCAATTTCGTTTTTTTAAGCGCCGTGCTCTACCGCAAGGTCAAGGGCTACGACCTGGCCACCCTGTTATCCTCCCTGTTCAAGATCGCCCTGGCCTCTTTCCTGATGGGCTTATTCGCCTACCTGCTTCATCAGGCCGCAGGCCTCATCCTGGATCAGACCCGGCTTTTAAACCAGATCATTTCCCTCCTGGTGGTTATCACCCTGGCGGTCTTCGTCTATTTTCTCCTGATTCGCCGGCTGGGGGTAGGGGAATACCGGGAGGTCATGGAAATGGTGCGGAAACGGTTCCTGGGCCGGAAACTTTAATCTTGACAATTTTCCCGAATTCATTAAAAAGTAGTCCAGGTGCCTGGGTGGCGGAACTGGTAGACGCAAGGGACTTAAAATCCCTCGGTCCTCGTGGCTGTACCGGTTCGATTCCGGTCCCAGGCACCAGATTATTTTTTTTATTCGGCAGGACCGTAATTTGTATCTTAGTTAATCCCTGATCCCTTTTTCTTTTCGGGTGCTGATCCCGAGCACCGTCCAAAGAGGTCAAAGACCTGTGAAGGCTGTTATAAGGGCTATGGCGGCAACAACCAATACCCCTATACGCCACCCGGTGCTTAGAGGCGCCAATAACCCCGCCAGGATAAGGGCCAATCCGACAACGATCCTTATTCCCTTATCGATTCCGCCAACATTCTTTTTCATTTTTCACCCCTCCCTTCTGAATCTCTGATTTTTGTTTCTGCTGGACTGATGGCGGCCTCCCTGAAGTTTTGGGGGAAATCGGGCATGGTCCCCGTTTTCAGCCCGTCAGCCTGTCCCCGGAAAGAGCGTTTAAAGAAAAACCCGGTAATCCACTCTTAAAACCTTAGCCAACAGACGCGCATTTTTCTTTCCAATTGGCCGCTTGCCGTGTTCCATCATGGACAAGTGCCGTTGCGGTATCCCGCTCAACTCGGAAAGCCGGGTCTGTGTCATCCCCTCTTTGGTTCGGGATCCCAGCAGGGAAACCCCCGGAAGGTCTTCTTTCCGGTATTCGGGGAAAGCCTCCCGCCAAGGAATCGAATCGTCAGGGTCAATAAAGCCCATCTCTTTCAAGACCTCTACTGACGATGGCAGTAAATTTGTTGGAGGCGATGTTGGACAAGGTGTCAATTTGAAGAAACCTCTGGTCATTCAAATAGACCCTCGGTCGCCGTTCTCGAATAGAGAGGGGGTCAATGACCAAGTCGACCTTGACCCCATCGATCACCATCGAGAGGAATTGGGGGCCCTGCTTTATTTTCCTGAAGGGGTTCCATATATCTCGACCATCCGGGTCCACTTTGTTCGGGTATAGGGCCTAAGCTTCAGCCTGGGCAGTTGTCCGGCGATTTCGCCTATTGTAAAAAATTTCAAGGTATCCACAACCCGGGCGTATTCCAAGAACCGGCTCATAAGCCAAAAATACAAAGAGGTGTTCTTCCGCTCCTGCAAACAAGACCGGAGCGTCGCCTCTTCGGTGAACTGAGGATAGTCCCAAAATGCGGCCTTCAGGAAAATCATGAGAAAAAACCCTCCCAATAAGGATTATATCTATAAAAGGTGAATTTAACAACCAGGATAACCTCGGCGAATTAACCGAACGTTGCCGACAGGTCTCTCTCCGTTTTCCATTAGGTAGCCTCAATGGAACCTAACTTCGTTTTCCAGAATTTCCCAGACAGCTACAATGGACCTGGGCCATCGCCAACTTTTTTGGAGATGATCACAACGCGTTTATGGCAGATAATCCTTTTTTAAAATCGAAAAGTCCTTCAGGTAATATAGCCGGATATCGGTCCGATCCTGAACCTCCATGTTCAGGGTGGTCTGTTTGGTCACCTGAATGCGCGACCCAATGAATCGGACCACGGGGATATGCGATTTTTTGACCAGGGCCATCGCCTCGGAGAGGGCCCGTTTGGTATTCTCGGGGCCGGCGACCAGCACCGAGGTCTGCATTTTCTGAAGGGCCTGGATGGCGCCCGGCTGATTGCATCGGAAGAAATCTCCGTAGCGCGCCCGGAGTTGATCGGCTGTTTCCAGGGGAAGCATCGTGACCAAGGCGTCACCGGCAAAGGTATTGATCGAAACACCCTCATCCTTCAGGATGAAATGATGCTCAATTCCGGTTCCAGGATCCCTTCGATGTGGTGGTTTCCGGCATCAATAGTGATCCGGGAACCGTCAATCGTGACCAAGGGGGCGGCTTGGCGGCAGGCCACAGCGACAATAAGGAGCAGGGCGATAAGGATAATCTGCTTCTCCGGCCTGGACAAAAAGAATCCTTTATGAAGGTGCGGTCGATCTTGATCGGAAGTCTTTTTAGCCGGTATTTCGGTCATAATCACCAGCCCTTCTTCCCTTCTCCAATTTGCAACTGCAGGCCTGATCCGGAATTACCGCTAACCTACTAAAATTAGAGTTTGTCCAAGGTTAGGCGATTTTTAAGCTATCCATTCGTCGAGGGCTTTGGGTGATATAAAATTTTAGAAGATTTCCCTTCGCGTTCATTTCTCTAATCCTTCGAAAATTGGGTAGTGGGAGGGCATTTATTCTTAAAATAATTTTGGCCAACAAACCAAATTCACACCGGGTACGAAAATCCCAGGATTTTCTTTCTTTCGACAAGTTCACTCAGTAACTACGTTATATAGGCCTTAAACCTGAGAGTCCCCTTCGACAGGTGAGCCCCTAATTTTTGGGGAATATGGACCGCAGATCGGATATGAGGATGCCCAGGTCTCGATAAGGATCTGTACGTCCGGCGGAAAAACGCATCAGGATCTCATTAAGGTCTGCGGAAAGGTAGGGGAACAACTTGCGCAGGTTGGCCACCCGATGCTGAAACATGAGCGACATATCATCTGAAGTCAATGTCTCCCCGAAGTCGGGATACTTCTGAGGTTGCTGTCTGATATCATGTGCCGAGTGTCTGCCCTTTCCCGCTGCCTGCAGAAGGATGTTGCCCAGAGAAAACAAATCATAGTTCGGATGGCTGATCAGGTAGTCAAAATCGATCCAGATATAAGCGTTCGAGTGGTTTTTAAGCAGAATATGGTCTGCCCGGATATCCCCGTGCTGCAGTCCCTTTTTGTGCAACTGGGCGATGGCCTCGATGCACCCGATCACCGATTGTATTATTCCGGGAAATAGGTTTCGGTAATACTCCCGGTGAGGCATATCAATCCGGCGTAAAAACTCGTAAAGTGATTGACCGGGGATAAAGTCCAGGATCCGCACCAGGTTGCCGACCGTATCAGGTACTGATACCCCCTGCATAAAAAACGGGTGGCCGCACATTGCTTCAAGGACCGCAGATTCCTTCTCGGCGCTTCGCCTACAGTGAAAGACTTCCGAACCGATTCGACCGGTGAAGGTTTCCTCGAATTTCAGCTTGATAACCTTACGTTCACCGCTGGTTAAATCTAGGGCGATCTTAACCCAGAACTTGGGTTGGTCGTCTATTCCAAAACGTCCTTCCCGAGCGTTTCCCAAAACCAGATAATCGTTGCCGGCAAGTCGCAGGACATGTCCGTAGTCGATTGACATGAATTCTGATGTGTCCTCGAATACTTTAGATTTTTCATCCGCAGGCCGTCCGCTCTTTTCCATGATACGGTCTTTGAGTGATTCTGGGTTCTCGAAAATCACAGTTTTGTCTTTCCTCTCTTAAGGAGTAGTATATCACATGCCTGAAAAATGAGATGAAAATAACCTTTCGACAGGAAGTTTATGAGGAATTCAAGTTTTTTGCTAAATTAAATCAAGGATTCGGGTAAAGTCCCATTGCCATGTTTATTCCGCATTAGAGTTGGAGGCCGGGGAGTTTTTTCAGGGGGCCGGGCTAATCGTCGAACCTGGGGCTGCGCAGGAAGCCAAGGGCTGATTTTAAAAGGCTCGTGGGGAACTGACCGGCCTTTTTGTTTCCGGGTCCGGGGAAGTGGGGAGAGAGGGCCTTGACTAAAAAAGTGCGGAAAGAATGCGGACAAACCACCGGTTGACCTCCAAAACAGAAAAAGGGGCCGAAACCCTCACGGGCTTCAACCCCTTGAATTTACTGGTGCCGGAGGTCGGAATTGAACCGACATGGTCGCGAGGACCGGGGGATTTTGAGTCCCCTGCGTCTACCAGTTTCACCACTCCGGCAGGCTGGCTAAGACAATCGGACAACCTTAAAAAGTATAGAAATTTGTCCCCGAACTGTCAAGAAAAAACCCCGGACATAAACTCTTTTTCAAAAAAGTTATTGACACTTATCAATAAGATATAGTATCTTAATTTTTCTATTTTGGGGCTGTAGCTCAGCTGGGAGAGCGCTTGACTGGCAGTCAAGAGGTCGACGGTTCGATCCCGTTCAGCTCCACCAAAGCACAATCAAGGAGTTAATCCTGCCGCATCAGGAGGGATTAGCTCCTTTTTTTATTCATAATGCAGGGCATCGATGGGGTTAAGGCGGGAGGCCTTATGGGCCGGATAGAAGCCGAAGAAGATGCCCACGGCGGCGGCGAAGGAAAAGGACAGCAGCAGGGCCCCGTACGAGATCAGGACATTCCAGCCGGAGAAGGAGGCCATCACTTTGGCTCCGATAACCCCCAGGGCCACTCCGATCAGCCCGCCCACCATGCTCAGGACTATCGATTCGGTCAGAAACTGAAAAAGGATATCGGTTCCCCGGGCCCCCACGGCCATGCGGATGCCGATCTCCCGGGTCCGTTCCGTTACCGAGACCAGCATGATATTCATGATGCCGATCCCGCCCACCAGCAGGGAGACCAGGGCGATGGAGCCCAGCAGCAGGGACATGATCCGGGCCGATTCTTCGGCCGCGGCCATGAGCTCGGTCAAATTCCGAACCGTAAAATCCGGCAATTGCCCCGCTTGGGTCCGATGCCGCTGCTTCAGCAAATCGTTGACCTGGCTTTCGGCCTCGGCCATGAGTTCTAAGGCCTGGGCCTGGACCAGGATAATCCGGACCGTTTTCGGCAGGCTGCTGCCGAAGACCTTTTTTTGGGAAGTAGTCAGGGGGATGTAGACCACATCATCCTGATCATCGCCCCGGGGCGAAGGCCCTTTCTTAGAAAGCACCCCGACCACGCTGAAGGGCACCTTCTTGATGCGGATGATCTGGCCCAGGGGATTTTCCGTACCGAACAAGTTGTCCACCACCGATTGGCCCAGGACGGCCACCTTAACCGCTCCGCTGATCTCCGGCTCAATAAAATTGCGGCCCGAGCCCAGGGGCCAATCCCGGATGTCAAAGAATGAGGGGGTGGTGCCGGTGACGCTGGTATTCCAATTCTGATTTCCGTAGACCACCTGGGTCACTCCTCCCCAGGTGGGGGCCACCTCCTTCACCGCCGGACATTCATCCTTGATGGCCTTGGCGTCGTCCGAGGTCAGGGTGGAAACACTGCCCAGGCCCATCCGGGCCCCGCCGGCCGTGGTGGCCCCCGGAACCACCATGATCAGGTTGGAGCCCATGCTGGCGATCTGCTGGGAGATCATCTCCCGGGCCCCCGAACCGATGGCCACCATGACGATCACCGCCCCGACCCCGATAATGATCCCCAGCATGGTCAGGAAAGAGCGCATCTTGTTGATTCGTAAGGCCCTTAAGGCAACCTTTAAACTGGAAAGAGGTCTCATCTCGGCCCTTCCTCCATCTGCGAAAGGCAGGCGGGTTCGCTGATCCGGGCTGGTTCCGAAAGGCCGTCTTGGATAACCTGGCCGTCCTTAAATAAGATGACCCTCCGGGTAAAACGGGAGATATCCGCTTCATGGGTCACCAGGATGATGGTCATCTGCTGTTCTTCATTGAGCTGGGTCAGGAGCTGCATGATCTCCAGGCTGGTTTTCGTGTCCAGATTCCCGGTGGGTTCGTCGGCCAGGATAATCGAGGGCTTGTTGACCAGGGCCCGGGCAATAGCCACCCGCTGCTGCTGCCCTCCGGAGAGCTGGTTGGAATGATGCTCCTCACGCCCGGCCAGACCCACCGAGGCCAGGGCTTCCCGGGCCCTCTGGTGGCGTTCCCGAAAAGGCAGGGCGCCGTAGATCAAGGGAAGCTCCACATTCTCCAGGGCCGAGGTCCGGGACAGAAGATTGAAACCCTGGAAGACAAAGCCGATCTTCCGATTCCGGAGATGGGCCAATTGATCCTGGCTCAAAGACCCGATCTCGATCCCGTCTAAGTAATAGGAACCCCCGCTGGGTACATCCAGACAGCCCAGGATGTTCATAAAGGTCGATTTCCCGGATCCGGAGGAGCCCATGATCGACACAAACTCCCCGGCCGCAATGGAAAGAGTCACCTGGCTTAAGGCCGGGATCTCAATATCACCGACCTGATAAATCTTGGTCAGATCTCTAACTTCGATTAAAGGGGCCATCGGTTTTTCTTCCACCTCTTCCCGGCCCTTAAAAACGCATGCCCCTCGAGGCTCCCGACGATTGGCCTTGAGAATTTTTGCTTTTATCCTCTTTCTTTTGCCGGAGTTCACTGATGACCAGATCGCCTTCCTTCAACCGGCTGCCGAGGATCTCGGTGAATTGCCCGTCGGTCAGGCCCGGCCTTACCGAAATCGGGACCGGTTTGTTCTCCGGACCTACCATCCAGACCAGGGGACCCTTCTTCTGTTTCTTGGGCTCGGCCGCCCCGGTCTCCCGGCGGGCCGGCTTGAAACGCAGGGCGGCATTGGAGACCTTCAGCACGTCTTCCTTCTCTTCGATAATGATGGCCACATTGGCCGTCATGCCCGGTTTCAGCTTCAGCTCCGGGTTCTTGACCCGCAAGACCACATCATAGGTGACTACATTCTGGAGGGTGGTGGCGGCATTCCGGATCTGGACCACCTGGGCCTTAAAGGGTTCTGCCGGGAAAGGCGTCCACGGTAAAAGAGGCCTCCTGCCCTGTTTTCACCCGCCCGATATCGGCTTCATCCAGATTGGTGTGCACTTCCATATCCTTCAGGTCCTGGGCTATGACAAACAGGGTCGGGGCCTGCAGGCTGGCGGCCACGGTCTGGCCCACGTCCACGTTCCGGGCCACCACAATGCCGGTGACCGGGGAGCGGATGGTGGCGTAATTTAAATTGGTCCGGGCCGAAGCCAGGTTGGCCTGGGCGGTCTCAATCTGGGCCTGGGCGGCCTTCACGGCCGCCTGGGATAACTCATATTTGGTCTGGGCCTGATCCAGATCAAACTGGGAAACCAGTTGGTCCTGATAAAGGCTCCGATAGCGGTTCAAGGTGCGCAGGTTGTCCTGCAAGCTGGTCTTCTCCCGCTCCAGACCGGTCCGGGCATTCTTTCAGATCGGCTTCGGTCTGATCCACCTTGGCCTGAAAAAGGGCCGGGTCGATCCGGGCGATCGGCTGTCCCTGGCGCACCAGGGAGTTAAAATCGGCCGTCAGCTTTATAATAGTCCCCGAAACCTGGCTCCCGACCTGGACCAGGGTCACCGGATTGACGGTCCCGGTGGCAATCACCTGGGCGGTAATGGCCCCCCGCTGTACCGGTTCCGTCTTATACTGAACCTTCGGGTTCCGGCTGCCTATGTACCAATAGCCCCCGGCGGCCACTCCGCCTAATAAAATAATCACGCCAATGACTATCACTATTCGTTTCATCAACTTTCCTTTTCTTTGGACGGGACTCATTCCAGCCGCGGTCCCTTAACTATTCTCCCGGCCCAGAGATCGTTCGATTTTGAAGCGGGCCTTTTTGTAATCGAACAGGGACTGCACATAATCGGTTTCCGCTTGAGACAAAGAGACCCGGGCATCGTTGACTTCCAGCATGGTCCCTACCCCGGCCTTATACCGTCCGGAAGCTAAATCCAGATTTTCTTTGGCCTTCCGCAGGGATTCCTGCGCAACCTCAATCTGTTTCTCGGCCGAGACCATCGTTAAATAATACCCTTCCAATTCGGCCAGGAGTTCCTGTTTCCGGGTCTGCTCGTTGGCCTTGGCCTGCCCCAGGGCGGCCCGCACCTCCGCCAGTCTCGATTGGGTCAGGAATCCTGAAAAAAGCGGGATGTTCAATTGGATCCCCAGGACCCAATTGTTATCCGTTAAACCGATATCGTCTGCATTGTCATAGCCGTATTTGGCCGTACCGGTCAGTCGGGGCCAGAAATCCCTCTCAGCCAACTTTTCCTGGGCCTCCCAAAATTTTACCACCGCCCGCAGCCGGTTCAAGGAAGGCTGCTTTTCAAGGGTTTCCTGCCTGAGATCATCCAGATTCCAAGCCACCTGCCCGATCTCCAGGTCATCCTTGAGACGGTAAAGCCCATTTTCCCTGGGCCGTTCCAGCCCCATGGCTTTTTCAAGGAGCACCCGGTTGAGCTGGGCATCATTGCCGGCGCTTAATAAGGCCTTCTGGGCCTTGATGACCTCCACCTCGGCCTGGGTAACATCGATCCTGGCTTTCAAGCCCACCTGATAAAAACCCTGGGCCTGCCGGAGAGCGGCCCGGGTCCGTTCCAGGTCTTCTTCCCGGACCTTGACAATCCGGTCCGCCAACAGGACCCCATAATAGGCCTGCCGGATATCATCCATCACCAGCAGACGCACATCTTTCAAATCCCAGGCATAGGACTTCAAATCCTCCCGGGAGGACTGCACCTTGGATTCCCGCCGGCCGAAATCATAAATATTCTGGGACAGGCCCAGATAATACGAATAAAGATTGCTGTCGGAAGCATTACTATTTTGGCTGGTGCCCGAGAGGCTCCCTTTATACCGACTGACATCCGTCTCCAGGAACAGGTTGGGATAATAATCAGCCTGGTTTTGCCTGACCCGGGCCTCGGCCCCTTCCACCGCTTTCGAACCCGCCGTCAGTCGCGGGTTCCTGGCCAGCCCCAGGTCCAGACAGCGCTTTAAATCCCATTCCTCCGGCCCCTGGGCCCAGCTTGAACCGGCCAATAATAACAGCCCCATAAAAAAAAGAAGAACGCCGCGTTTCATACCATCCTCACGTTTTGAATTTGATCCGACCTGTTCCCGGCGGCTGATAATCGCCAGGCCGGTGCATTCCAATCCCTTTTCTTTTGAGATCTCCGACCGTTTGAATTTGCCCCGGAGGTGTCGCCTGCCGACCGCCTATTTACCTCGATGTTAAGTTTGGAGGTTAGATAGACAACCCCCAGCAGACTGAAAGGTTAAAATATCGAGTCCTTGAAACGTTAGCACCCGTTTAATTGAGATAAACCCTTTATCGATCAATTATGAACTTCGAGTAGGGTTAAATCCAGCCAAGGTCAGTCCCCAAATTCCCTTGACAGGTCCGGGTGCTCATCATACAACTCTTATATGAAAAAGTCCTCCCCGAATGTGATCTTAAATGATATCATAAAACATGCCCTCCAAGCCATAGATCCCTACCATCTCGTCCATCAATCTCTAAAGATAAGGCGACACACGCTGACGATTAATCCTCCCGGCTGCCGACCCTTGACCTTAAACATTAAAGATAAAAATCTCTGGGTTTATGGCCTGGGGAAAGCGGCTGCCCCCATGGCCAAGGCCTGTGAGGAACTATTGGGTGACCGGATGGCCGGAGGAATGGTCCTGACCAAAGATGGTCACGGCCTGCCCTTAAAAAAGCTCAGGCTCCGAGAAGCCGGCCATCCTGTTCCCGACCGACGGGGATGGAAGGCAACCCGGGAAATGGTCCGAGAATTGAAAGGGTATAATGAAAACGACCTGATCCTTTTTCTGATTTCAGGAGGCGGATCGGCCCTGTTTTGCTCCCCGGCCCCCGGGATCAGCCTCAGGCAAACAAAAACGCTGACCCGGGCCCTGCTTTTAAGCGGGGCCTCCATTGAAGAAATCAATGCCGTCCGCAAACACCTGTCTCTGGTCAAAGGCGGCCAATCGGCCCGCCTCAGCTATCCTGCCCAGGTCATCCTCTTGGGCATTTCCGATGTGGTGGGCGACCCCTGGGAGGTAATCGCCTCAGGCCCTTTTTACCCGGACCCTTCCACCTTCAACGATGTTAAGGAGATCCTCATCAGGTACCGCCTCTGGAATAGCCTGCCTCCGGGGGTAAGAAATCATTTGAATGAGGGTTTTCGGGGAAAATTTCCCGATACCCCCAAGGAAGAAGATAAAATTTTTCACCGGGTGCGTCATGTCTTGTTGGGAAACAATCTGCTGGCCCTCCGAAAGGCCAAGGCCCGGGCTGAAGCGCTGGGATTCCCGACCCTGATTTTAACCTCCCGCTGGACAGGGGATACCCATGAGGCGGCCCGCGCCCATGGGGCTATTATCCAGGAAGTCCTAAACTCGCACCACCCCTTGGCTCCCCCCTGCTGTATTGTGAGTGGAGGAGAAACAACCTTAAAGGTCACGGGAAAGGGCAAGGGAGGACGCAATACTGAAATGGCCCTGGTCCTGGCCCGGGAAATTGCCGGGCTGAAGGGCATCCGGGCAGTCTGCCTGGCCACCGACGGGACCGATGGCCCGACTGATGCCGCCGGGGCCTGGGTAAGCGGGCGGACCTGTGATAAGGCCAAGAGGCTGGGACTTTCTCCGGAGGCCTTCCTGGAACGAAACGATTCCTATTCCTTCTTTCAAGCCCTTAACCAGCTTATCTTAACCGGTCCGACGCGATCTAACGTGATGGATGTGCGGATCATGCTCTTTCCGGCGAAGGCAACTTTTGGTTAAAAAAAGCGCAAATTGTTGAAGCCGCCCTTCTAAAAATCAGACAGCCTCCCTGCTCACCTTTCTTAACCCCTTTATTTTTTTGAATTTTTCCAATCAGGCCGGCAAGGTATATATTTTGCAGAATTATCTATTTAATAGATAGTTATTTATCGGGAAAGGGGGTGAGGTTTAAACAAAAACGGGTCCCGGTTTCTGTTCAACTTAACAACAAACCCGATAAAGTTCTTGTCGCATCTAAACTGGAGGTTAGAGATGACAAAGAAGGGACGTCTGTTCTTTATTTTTTTATTGGTCATGGCCTTAAGCCTGCCCCTGTAGGCCGCCCCGTTAATCGGAACCTATGAATCACCAGGGGACTTTACCGCCGGAAACTGGCTGGAAAGACTTTATTAACAAGAAAAAAAATAGACCCTACGCTTTTCTCTCCTCCCCCTAAGAGGCAGGGTTCCCGACGGACCCTGCCTCTTCCTTTTTCTCTTCCTGGCCATCTTCCCTTCAGGGACCTTATGGCAGATCACAACGAACTGGAAATGCCGTCCACATCGGGCGATTTTCATTGACTGCCGAAGGAAAAATTTCATAAAAGGTTATCATGAATGGCAACACGGTTAAGCTGATCTATTTTTCCCCCACCCGGACCACCAAAAAGATTTTGCAGGGCATTGCCCAGGGAATGCCGGTCAGTCGGATCGAGCATCTCGATTTGACCCCGCCCCAGGCGGCCACCCAACTATTGGATGAGATAACCGAGGAATTAACCATTCTCGGCGCACCGGTCCATGCCGGCCGCTTGCCGATCGAGGCGGTCCGGCGGTTTCGCCGACTAAAGGCCAGGCAAGCCCCGGCGGTCGTGGTGGTCCTCTACGGAAATCGGGAATATGAAGACGCCCTGCTCGAATTAAAAAATTTGGCCGGCGAACAGGGATTCAGACCGGTTGCCGCCGGGGCTTTTATCGGTGAGCATTCCTACTCCACGAACGGCACACCCATCGCCGTTGGTCGGCCTGATGAGGCGGATCTGAACAAGGCCAAGGAATTCGGTCAGAGGGTTTTCGGAAAATTACTCAATAATCGAGGAATGGACCGGATGGCCGCCTTGGAAGTACCGGGGAATTTCCCCTATAAGGAAAGGATGGAACGGCCCCTTGAAGCGCCCGCGACTCGGGAAGCCCTTTGCACCCTTTGTGGAACCTGTGCTTCGGTCTGCCCGACCGCGGCCGTTGTCGTAGAGAATTCGGTGATTACCGAGCCGGAACGATGCATCATCTGCCAGGCCTGTGTGAAAAATTGTCCGACCGGGGCCAGGGTGATGGAGGTCGAAAGGATCAAAAAAGTAGCCGACTGGTTATACACCCATTGCGCCCGACGGAAAGAGCCTGAAATATTTTTATAACCGGCTATTCCAAAATTCCCTTCGCCTGGTCAGACCCCAATCCCCCACAGGGGCGATCATCGGCGCCGGCAGCATCGTTTCCCAGGAATTGCCGGAATTTTCATGGATTGTTTTTTAGACATACCTGGGGCGGGTTTTGGTCTTTTCATAATAGTGCTCCAGGCCTGTTTCTTTGATTTTCTCGTTGATTAACACCCAGGCTTTATTCAGTTGTTCGTCAAAGTTGGTTCTATTACAAGGGAACTCGTCACACTGGTAGCAGTAATCAATCTGCTTTTCCTGGTGGCAGCGGCGTACCCCACAGGTTTTAAAAAGCTTGCACTGCTCGTTACGGCATCCCCTGCAGTTTTCCGAAGCCAGGTAATCCAACATTTCCTTGAAGGCAGGATATTTTTTAAAAATCGGGTCACCCAGCAGGGTTTCAAATCGTTTGGCATAGATGTCGAAATTCCCCAGTTTTTCTTTGAGTTTCAGACTGTACCGGCGGATATCGCCATCCACATGGGCAAAACATTTTTCACAGCTCAGGCCGCAGGGGGCCAATGACGCCTTAATTTGTTCATAATTCCATAACCTGTCTCCTTTCGTTAAATGAAGTCAATTTGATTATAGCGGTTGCATTTTGGAAACAAAAGTGGCATAAACGACATTCTAATAGGTGATATCGGCATTTTTCTATTAATTGAGGGAGATTAAAAGAAATGATCCACAAGGGTGAAATCAATGAAAAAAGTAACCATTCTTGGACTTTATAACTCCATGGCCACCACTATTTTCGGTCCCATGGATATCTTGAACCAGGCGGGAAGGCTCTGGAACCGGGTAAGCAAATCCCCTCAAACTCCGTTTTTTGACGTCACCATTGCCTCAGCGGACGGACAACCCATCCAATGCCTGAATAAAGTCCAAATTCAGCCCCATTGCAGTATCGAGACCATTCATAAAACAGATTTGCTTGTCATTGCCTCGGCCACTTATATCGATCAGATTCTTCAAACAAGCCCCGAGCTGGTTCCCTGGATCCGCCGGCAATACGACCAGGGCGCCCATGTGGCCAGTATCTGCACGGGAGTATTTTTACTGGCGGAAACCGGTTTGCTGGACGGAAAATCAGCCACCCTTCACTGGGGGTTTACAGAGGTGTTCCGCCGGAGATATCCCCGGGTGAATTTAAAATCAGACCAAATGTTCATCGACCAGGGGCGCCTCTATTGTTCGGCAGGAGTAAATGCCGGTATGGATTTATCCCTTTACCTGGTGGAAAAATTTTGCGGCCGACAAACCGCTATGCAGTCTGCCAAGACCATGATCCTGGATTTGGGACGGGAAAGGCAGACCCCTTACAGCAGTTATCTTTTTTCCCAGGACCATGGCGATCCTCTGGTCATGAAGGCCCAGAAGTGGATAGAACAGCATTACACGCAATCGATTGATTACGACCGGCTGGCAGGGAAATTCCGGATGAGCCGCCGTTCATTGGAACGCCGGTTCAAACAGGCCACGGGTAGCACCCCTTTGGGCTATCTGCAGCAATTACGGGTGGAAAACGCCAAGCGCCTTTTGGAGGACGGCAGCCAAACCTTCGATGAGATCACCTATCAGGTCGGGTATGAGGATATTCCCTTTTTCAGGAAAGTATTTGTCAGGCTGACAAGCCTGCGGCCAAAAGAATATCAGCAGCGGTTTGCAGGGTACTCCGCCAAACCCGTTCTTCAGACCTGACGCCTTTTTTGCACAAAAACTGCAAAACTGAGCCTCAAAACTGGGCTCGTTATCCCCTGGTTCTATGACACCGGGAATGACGGCATCTTGATTTTCTTTTTGACGAAGTCCCCCGGGAGACGTTACTATAGAAGCCGTAATACCGTATTCCCGCCGAAGGCGGGCTTCTCCCTGGTTGGGATTAGAACACCTGGACGCCAGCCAAGCTAAGGTTTCGAAGTTTTTCTCTGGCCGATTGCCCTTGGATCTGTAACTGATCCGGCCATTGAAGGAGGAAGTATGATTCACGGTGGTTCAGTAGATTTTTTTAATGCGGCGGATTATTTCATTGATCGAAATGTCCGCGAAGGCCGGGGCGACAAGGTCGCAGTCTATACCGATTTTCGCAATTACACTTTTAAGAATCTCCAGAAGATGGTCAACAAAACCGCCAATGGACTGCGCGAGCTTGGCGTACATGTCGATGATCGTGTTATGCTCCTTATGCTCGATGTACCGCAGTTCTATGGGATCTTCTGGGGCGCCATCAAGATTGGAGCAGTGCCGATTCCGATCAACACAATGCTCACACCAGATGACTACGAATATTACCTCAACGATAGCCGGGCACGGTTGCTCGTTGTTTCCGAGTCCCTTGTCCCCCTTATTCAGCAGATCAAGGGGAACCTTTACTATCTGCGTGATCTCATCGTCATCTCTGAGACTGAAGGGGCTTTTACACCTTTTAAGCAGATGTACCGGCACGCTCCTGAGACCATCAAGACAGAATTCACCATGAAAGACGACGTAGGTTTGTGGCTCTACAGTTCGGGTTCAACTGGAGCACCCAAGGGCGCCATTCATTCACAATACGATATGGTGGCGGTTTCCGAAGGTTTTGGAAAGGGCATTCTCCAGTTGACAGAGAATGACCTCATCTTTTCATCGGCCCGCCTTTTCTTCGCCTATGGCCTCGGTAACAGCAACTATCTGCCTTTCGGCGTAGGGGCATCGGTTGTGCTCAACGCGGCACCTCCAAAACCGGAGAACGTCTTCCAGTATGTGGCAAAATATAAACCTACCGTCTATTTCGGTATTCCTACTCTTTACGGTCAGATGCTGGAACACATTGAAAAACAGGACAAAGAAAAGGGCACCAAGGGCGACCCCAAGGTCGATCATCCTTTCAAGTCGGTACGTCTTTGTGTTTCAGCCGGCGAAGCCCTACCCCCAGACATTTACTCACGCTGGAAAGAACGTTTCGGTATTGAGATCATCGATGGTATTGGAACTACAGAAATGCTCCACATCTTTATCTGCAACAAGCCTGGTGAGGTAAAACCGGGCTCCACCGGAAAACCCGTTCCCGGTTATGAGTTGAAGCTCATCGATGAAAACGGTTTTGATGTCCCTGAAGGTGAGATCGGCATGCTCCTCGTCAAAGGTGGAAGCGCGGCCCAGCAGTACTGGAGAAAGCGGGAAAAGACAAAGGCCACTATGCAGGGTGAATGGATTATTACGGGCGACAAATACTATATCGATAAAGAGGGATACTACTGGTGCGCAGGCCGAGGAGATGACATGCTTAAAGTCGGCGGTATCTGGGTATCACCCGTTGAGGTCGAAAACTGCATTATGGAACACCCCGCCGTCCTCGAAGTGGCCGTTACCGCAAAGAACGACGAAAAGAACCTTGTCAAGCCCAAAGCTTGGGTAGTGCTCAAAGAATGGCGGACAGAATCCCCTGAACTGGCGAAAGAAATTCAACTATGGGTTCTGGACCGTATGGCAAAATACAAATATCCCCGTTGGGTTGAATTCGTCAAAGAGCTTCCCAAGAGCGCCACAGGCAAAATTCAACGCTTTAAACTGCGGGATAATTGATTAAATGTAAAACTGTCAAAACTGGGGTCGGACCCCTATTCCAACCCTTCTTTCAAAGCCGCAGAGGCAATCAGCAACAACGCCCCTGCGACTAAGAGAGCCCACCCCCATCGGATTTGAACGGATTGCACCGCCTTATCCGCCAAACCGCGGAAAGGATTGCCGGCCAGGCGCATCGCCATTTTTTCTTGAAGGGCGGCTAATTTAAATTGAATAGTTATAAAAGTTATGGCCACAACACCGAGACTTAAAAAACCGGTGACCCAAAGCCGATTATATCGCCCGGTTAAACTTAAAAATATGGAGATGATGGCCAGTATTAAAATGATGGGGCCATCCCATTGGGTGTGTTGGAAATAATTCATGGACCCGATAACCGGATAGCTGATAATCGGAGTGAAGACCCCAACGAATAGCAGACTTGACCCAATGAGTCCGAGGAGTTGCTTCGGGTCTCTGGAAAATTTAATCGGGGGTCTTGTCTGAAAGCTATTATGGCTCTTCTGCATTAATTTTTTCTGCCGGCTTATTCGAACTGGATTTCCCCTACTCTATGCCGGTTTATCCCGGCGCTTTCGGTCCGACCCCCATTCAATGACCCATTCAATATAGGTATTTTCAAGGCCTATATCGTCGTTTTCGGCCTCGAAAAGAGCACGGGTAACGAGCAATAAGAGAAAGAATAACTATCCGGATTTTTTACGGTAGGAAAAAATCCGGGGATTGAGGCAGTTGGGCGGGATTTCTCCCTTAAAAAAAGCCTCCAGGTTCCGGGCTGCTATCATGCCCATCTTGGTTCGCGTCTCCAGGGAGGCGCTGCCAATGTGCGGCAGAAGGATCACATTGGGCATCTCAAGCAGGGCGGGATGGATTTCCGGTTCATGTTCATAGACATCCAGGGCGGCCCCGGCGATCTGCCCCTTTTTAAGGGCCTCTACCAGGGCCTGTTCATCAATGACCTCTCCACGGGAGGTATTAATGATATAGGCGGTCGGCTTCATGAGAGAAAATTCCCTGGCCCCCATCAAGTGGTGGGTTTGCGGTGTAAGGGGCACATGGATGGAGACAAAATCGGATGCCTTGAGCAGGGTTTCCTTGTCCAGGCACCGGGCATTAAACCGTTTGTCAACCTCCGGATCCACTTGGCAGTCATTGGTATACAAGATCCTCATATCAAAACCGGCGGCCCGTTTGGCCACGGCCATTCCGATGCGTCCGAACCCCATCAGCCCCAAGGTCTTGAGGTGGACGTCCGTGCCTAAAAAAAGCAGCGGCGCCCAGCCCTGGTATTTTCCGGACCGGGTATAGGCATCGCTTTCCGTAATCCGCCGGGCCACGCCGAGCAGCAGGGCCATAGTCAGGTCCGCAGTGGTATCGGTCAGAACCCCGGGGGTATTGGTGACGGCTATTCTGCAGTCCGTGGCGGCCTCCAGATCAATATTGTTATATCCGACCGCATAGTTGGCGATGATTTTCAGGCGATCACCGGCCCGATCCATCAGTTCGGCGTCGATCCTGTCGGTCAGCAGGGGAAGGAGCCCGTCGATTCCTGAGACCCCATCAAGAAGCTCCTGACGGGCGAGGGACCGGTCATAAGGGTTACAGGTGAGATCGAAAGTGTTTTCCAAAAATTCCATCGCCACCGTCGGCAGCTTGCGGGTTACGAATACCTTGGGTTTCATAACCATCCCCTCCTGGTACTTTTAACCTTTCTATCCACGGACGCACCCAGCGCGGCATATCCCAAACACATTCCGAGGTCGGGCCAAGATAAGTTCTTGATTATTCAATTTCAGCGTCCCAGAAGGAGGCGTTTCCAATACCTATATCATCCTTTTCGGCCCCGAAAATTGCCTTATAGTGAGCAGGACCCTCCCGGAGCTGATACCCCTTAGTCCCTTCTGTGACATCTCTCCCCTTGGCCCGCCCCCATTACAAACCCTGCTTAAAAACCTGGATCGAGAAGAGAGAAAAAAATAGTAACGGAATTATCGGAGCTACGTCCCGTTCCTACTTTTTTGATTTATATTCTGGAAGGAAGCGCCCGCCAACAAAATCAGCGTGAAGCTCGCTTTGTGGCCGATCCGCTGGATTGACTTGTTAGATGAGATTTTGTCATTTTCGACTTTAACGGGTATTTTTCCGGGTTTTCGAGATTATCAATTTCCAAATCTACATCTAATTCCGGCCAGTATAAGTGATAACCGTGAATCAATTGAACAGTCTGTATCGATTTCAGGGTTTGATCTCTAAAATAGGGATAATCCTTGTAGCTGAGAAAGTATTCTCTTCCTTTGACAAATAGCCAAATGCCAAAAGGCGTAATATTCTCAACGCTTACTAAAATGGTTTCGCCATGCCTGGACGATTTCATCTTTATGCTCCTCAACGATGCCTTGGATTTCACTCAGTTTTTTTCGGATTCAGCTTGTGATGGACAGCCAACGACACAATGGGTTCCAGCCAGAATTTTGCCTCTCCGCTTTCACATGTCACGTGGATATGGATACGAACTTCTTCGTTTGACAGGAAATAAAACCGGTATCCTTTTTCTCTGAAAACTGAAGGACTCATATTTTAAATATTACCATATAACTTAAGTTTCTGCCTTTATTTCCATCTAATGGCGGAATTGAACCGCAACTGCAGACGGCGCCTGGGGCGAACGCTTGCGATTGATCCTTTTAGCGCCGGCAAGTCCGATCGCCCCCCAGGGGGTGCCCGTTCGAATGACTTGTTCCCGTGTACCGACCGCCAGCTGAAGAAATGGTATCTTCCCGATTAAGGTCCAGGGCTTCTCATGGATCCCATTAAAGAGTTAAAAGCAGACTTGATCCCTTCAATGCGATGAAGTCATTCGCCCCGATAGGTGTTTCAATCGAGAGGAAACGAGCCGGTCTGGAGACTCCCCCCGCGGCGATAAACACTGACGATGGCGCCCTTGCTGGTGGTGCCGGAGCTCACGAGCGTGAGCATGGTGGGCACGGCGCCGGCGCCGAAGAGACGTTTGCCGGTGCCGAGGATCACCGGAAAGGTCAAAAGCCGGTATTCGTCGATGAGGTCGTTCGCGATCAGCGTTTGGGCCAGGCCGCAACTTCCGTGAACCTGCACCTCGCGGGAAAAACGCTTTTTGAGGTCGACGACTTCTTTGGTGACCTCTCGAACCTGTGAGGTTTTACTCCAGCTAAACGTTGTCCGCGTACGGGAAGCCACAAATTTCGGAAGTGAATTGAGTTTGCCGGCAATAAGGTCATTGGGATCCAGGACCCTCGGCCAATAGGCCGAGAAAATATCGTAAGTGGTCCGCCCAAGAAGGAAGGCATCCGCCTTCGAGAAAATCTCGACCATAGTTTTCATCATGTCCGCATCGACATGGGGAACGAGCCAGCCGCCATGAGGAAAGTTCCCACTCGTGTCCTCGTTCGGGCCGCCGGGCGCCTGCATAACGCCATCGAGCGTCAGGAAAGTAGTCAGGGTAAGTTCAGCCATGAGGTTCTCCTATTTTGCGAACCTGTGCCTCGGTCTGCCCGACCGCGGCCGTTGTCGTAAAGGATTCGGTGATTACCGAGCCGGAACGATGGATCATCTGCCATGCCTGTGTGAAAAATTGTCCGACCGAGACCAGAGTGATGGAGGTCGAAAGGATCAAAAAAAATGGCCGATTGGTTACGCACCCATTGTGCCCAACGGAAAGAGCCTGAAATATTTTTGTAGCGGGAAGCTGAGCCTGAGCCCGTAGTATGGGCGATTGGGTGCACCCAGCCGTTATGCCGTTTTTTAATGGCAGTCGTCACAAACCTCTCCACGCAAGCCTTCAAAACCCTCTCGTGCGATGATCGGCACCATGATTAGTGCTGCCACGGGGTCAGCCCACCACCAGCGAAAAAGCGCATTAAGCGCAAGTCCTCCAAGAAGAATGGCCGAAAGATAGGCACAAAGATAAGTCTGTCGGGAGTCTGCCTTCATAGCCCGGCTTCCCAGGTTTGAGGCCGACAGGCGTTTTGCGCGAGCGAGGAGAGGCATGATGATGAGCGAGGCGACAGATAAACCGATACCAACGAGGCTGGTTTGCGGCGGCTCATAAACGAGGAGGGACTTGATGGCATCGAAGGCAACGTATGCTGCGAGGATAAGAAAACTAATGCCCACGAGCTTGAGAGCAATCTTTTCGCGGCTTTCATCGTGAGTTGGAGAGGATAGCCTCCAGAGGAGCACCGAGCCGGAAAGACTTTCAATAAGAGAATCGACGCCGAAACCTACCAGTGCGATACTACCGGCAAACCATCCGGCACCAATAGCAACACCGGCCTCAACCATGTTCCAGCCGATGGTAAAATACTCAAGTTTTCGGCCATGCCGCAAATGCTCTGTGCGTTCAACAGAAGAGCAATGAGAACACCCATCAGTATCAGTCATACATTTCTCCTATTTCTGCTTTCGTATTCTTGCTGTTCTGGTGGTATTCTGAGGTCGGGCTTAGATATTTTCAAGGCCTATCTCGTCGTTTTCGGCCCCGAAAAGAGCACGGGTAACGAGCAATAAGAGAAAGATTTACTACCCGGATTTTTCCGGTTTAGGAAAAAATCCGTGAATTCCAGGGGACGTTGGTTCTAGATTGCATATTCAGGGCGGCGGAGTTCAGGCAACTCCTTGGAGTTGGCCAACCGGGTAACGGAGGAAGTGCTGGCCCCCAAGTAACGCGCCACTTCGGCCCCCGAATATCCGAATTTCTTGACCGCCAGTTGGCAAAAAAGTCTTCGGATCTTTACCACCTTTCCGACCCGGCTTCCGGATCGAACCAAATCCCACTCCACCCCTTCTGAACGAGAAACCCGGGAAGACAATTTTTTGAGGTCGATTTTCCCGGCCTTGAGTCTGAGGGTTTCCTGCAATTTTCCCTCTGCCTGGGACAATACCTCTGCAATGAACTCTCCGCCGCCCAAAATCCGCTCATCCGAGGCCAGCCGGTCCCCATGCCTCCGCAGGGACAGCACCTGGGACCAGCCTCCGGCGCTCCGTATCAAACCTCCGCCAACTAAATCCGGCCGCCTGCCCATCGGCACCCCTTCGGCCACGAATCGCTCATACCCGATTCGGGCCTTCGATATTTTTCGACCGAAAAAAGAGAGGACTGTTTCCGTTTCCTGCCATTCCCGCTTCTCTTTCCCCACCAAGGTCGAGTGGCCGGTCCAGGGATATTCTTTCAGCTCAGCCAGGTCGGTCACCACCCCGCCCCGCAGGGGATTCAGGTGAATATAGCGCGTCAATTCCAGGAGGTAGGGCTCCTCCTCGCAGACAATGGATTTGTAGCGGTTCTGGAAGAGATGGCCGTATCGCCTGTGCCGTCGATTAAAGTTGACCACATATCCGGTCATTAGTTTTCTCATATTCGAAGCGAGAGGCCATTTTGCAGTCCGGACTAAAAGATGGAAATGGTTAGGCATCAACGACCAGGCATAAACCACCCAGGACTTTTCGCTGACCAGTTCCTCCAGGCGAGTCAGGAAGTCCTCCCGGTCTTTGCGATTGCGGAATATTTTGCTTCCTTCAATCCCCCGGGCCATTACATGGTGCAAAACCCCTGGCGCATCTAATCGGGCTTGTCTGGGCATGCCTAATATTTACCACCCTTTTTTGCTTCTTGTCAATGCAACTTAGAATCAACGTCCCCTTTTAACGGTATTATAATATGCGTAACAGTTTAGTCCTTTTTTACTTTTTTTGAATCTCCGCTCACAATTTTCTTGACTTGTGGGCTTTTTTTGGTCTAATAGTATGAGTAAAAATACTCATTTAATGGAGGGACTATGAAACGAAAGGATATTTTACTCAAACGGCAGGCCCGCCTTAAAGAGGACCTTACGGCCATGCTCGATAGCTTTGTTATCGGGACAGTGGCCAAGTCTCCTTCCATGACCGGTCATAGCCTGACGACCAAGGTGCAAGGGAAAACGGTAACGCTCTATGTCCGAAAAAGCATAGTTCCTATGGCTTTGGAGATGAGTAAACAGTATAAGAAACTCTGGACGCTCATACAAACTCTGTCCAAGGTCAACTGGGAAATCCTGAACCTGGACCGGTAAGAATGCCTTACGCCTATCCGCCCCGAGATTTCGAATGTCTCTATAGACACCATTGTCCGTATCTGGATGGATTGTCTACTACCTGGGTTTTTGAAGAATACCGGCAGGCCGCCGATCAGTACCAGGAACATCTGCGGATTATCGAAACGTTAGGCGATGGTCTAAAAACAAGAGATGACCAGATACGCCTTCTGGAACGGGAAAATGCGGAACTTAAAGCCAAACTGACGGCAGTCCACCAACGGCAATTTAAAGTCAATAAAAAGAAGGACTTAAAAAGCAGCGAGCCGGTTGCCTCGTTGTTGATGGTGGAGAAGAAACGCGGGGCGCCGGTAGGTCATCCGGGCTGGTTGCGGCCCAAACCGGACCATATTGACCGGACCGTTCAGGTACCGGCTCCGATCGTCTGTCCCCATTGCCGTTCCGATACCTTAACGTTGATGGAAGAAACCACGGAACATCTTCAGGAAGATATTGTCATCCAGCCCAGAACCGTGGTCACCCAATATCTCCATGGGCAGGCCTTCTGTCCCCGGTGCAATCGTCCGGTTGTTCAGGCCGGCGAGGATGAACTGTTGAACGCCCCTATCGGGCCGGTGGCCAAGTCCACGGCTGTTTATTTACGCTATCGAATGGGGATTCCTTATAGAAAAGTCACTGCATTGTTCCGGGAGTTGTTCGGTTTAAAGTTTGTTCCGGCCTCAGCCCTGGGTTTTGATCGGAAAGCCGCTGACCGGGGTAGGCCGATCTATGAGGATTTGCGCCAGAAGATCAGGGCCTCCGACGTGGTCCATGCCGACGAAACCTCATGGCGCAATGACGGCCTGAATCATTATGTCTGGTATGCCGGTCATGAAAACTTGGCCTTCTTTCACCTTGATCGGCACCGCTCCGCCGAGGTGGCCCGGTCTATCTTCGGAAAGAATTTCCAAGGTACGTTGATACGCGATCGTTATGCGGCCTATAATGGAATCGGCCTGAATTGGCAAGCCTGTTTGGCTCATATCATCACCAAGGCCAAAGAAATCAAAGGGGAACAGGCCCTCCTGCCGGATTCGGAGCAAGATCCATACGTCAATCCTTTCACCAGCGGCCTCAAGGATCTCTGCTCCAAGGCCTGCGACCTAGGCCAGAAACTAAAATCCGCTGACCTCTCCTACCCGTCGGTCAAACGGATCGAAAATCAGTTCCTTAAAAAACTTACCGGCCTCTGCCAACAACCGCTTGGTTTCAAGCCTGCCGAAACGCTACGTAAGTATCTTCTCGGCCCTGAGCAGAAAAACCTCTTTACCTTCCTCCGTATCCCTGGTGTCCCCCCTACCAACAATCAGGCCGAACAATCCCTGAGGTATCTGGTCATCTTCCGTAAGGTCTGTTTTGGAACCCGCTCCCAAAGCGGGCTTGAGACCCATAGCCTCCTTCCCAGTCTGGTTCACACCGCTATAAGGCAAGGCATCCATCCCCGGGAGTTTCTCCAAACCCTCCTGACCGCCGATACGGCCTCGGCTCAAAAGGCCCTTTATAATAATTCCAGTTGATCTTTTTTCTTTCTGTCAGGCATAATTACTATCAACTGTTTCCCGGTTTAATCTGTCTATGAACTTGTTTGGGACAACTGTTCCCTCAAAAAAAAGGACTAAACT